>CAJTPT010000003.1:0-289742 GCA_910578545.1 uncultured Christensenella sp. | reverse complement strand
TTATCGATTATAACACCGCCGTTCTATCTTCTTTTTTGGACGTTGTTGTGCCGTTTCCATTGAAAAGAAGTAGGCAAGAAACTTTTAAACAAAAATGTTATTTATCGATTATAACACCGCCGTTCTATCTTCTTTTTTGGACGTTGTTGTGCCGTTTTCATTGAAAAGAAGCAGACAAGAAACTTTTAAACAAAAATGTTATTTATCGATTATAACTCCGCCGTTCTATCTTCTTTTTTGGACGTTGTTGTGCCGTTTCCATTGAAAAGAAGTAGGCAAGAAACTTTTAAACAAAAACGTTATTTATCGATTACTGCGCTTTATGCCGATTATTGTATAAGACTTTTCTTCATACGTTCTGTAATTTTAAGCGTCTGACAAATTGCTAATTTATTCAGTAAAGAAAAGCGCGGCAAGCCGCGCTCTGTAATTCTTAATTCCGAACTCCTAATTCCTAATTGATTTTGTATCCTGTTTTTGTGGACAAACCGTTTTGGCGGTCGTAGTTTTCTTTATTCTTGGCGAGGTAGATATTAAACAGCTCGTCGCTTGTCATGCCGCTGTCGATACACATACCCAAAAAGAAATGCAGTACGTCAACAAGCTCTTCCTTGAGCTTGGCGTCGTCGATTTCCGTCGGATTTTTCCACCACTTGTATTTGGCTTCGTCCGCCACCTCGCCCAGCTCGACCATTAGTGCGAGCGCTTTTTTGCACACCCACTCACCTCGCGTATAGTCGAGATGTCGCTTTTCGCGTATGTAAGCGTCAAGTCCTTTTTGCATTCTGAACAGAACGTCCAGCTTGTCCTCTTTGGTTTGTTGTTCCATGGTTACCTCTTTGTTAATTCGGAATTATTGTACACTTCGTCGATCCGGCATGCGGGCGCTTTACCTGCATAGGCAAACGCGGGCTGCCCGGACAGCACTTCGTGAGCGAGCGCATTTATATCCTTGGACGTTATGCTCTCGATACGCGCGATAAGCTCGTCTATATCGTACTGCAAGTTTGCCATGACTCGCCACCTAAGCAGCGCGAGCATGTAATTCATGGGCGTTTCCTTGCTGAATAGCGACGTGACCTTTAACTGCATTTTTGCCTTTTCGGTTTCCTCTTCGGTGACGCCGTTCTTGAGTATGGAATCTATTTCGGCTTTTATCGCGCTAACCGATTTTTCCACGTTGACGACGTTAACGTTGGCGTTGACGGCGAACATGCCGTTGGTTCTGCCAAACCATGGCGCAGAATATACGCTGTACACAAGCCCCATTTTTTCGCGCAGGCGCTGAAAGAGCCGCGAGCTCATGCCACTGCCTAAAATGCAATCGAGCGCGGAAAGCGTAGACGAGCGCTCGTCGGCAAACGTGAGCGCGGGAAAAGCTACCGAAATTTCGGACTGCTCGTAGTCGTGGATATATTCGCCGTAGGCGGCGTTAAACTTTTGCGGCTGTAAAATCCTCGGCGCTTTATACGGCGCGTTAACCAAATCGCGCATGTATTTTTCCACAAGCGCAACGGCGTCGGCTTCGGTTATATTACCGACAAACGCGACTACGGTATTGCTCGGCAGATAGTTTTCCGCCTTGTACGCCAAAATATCCTTTTTTGTGAACCGCTCGACGTTGCTTTTGGGGCCTAAGATTTCCATACCGAGCGAGCCCGAAAACGCCGTCTTGTACAGCACGTCGTAGCACACGCCGTCGGGCTCGTCCTTGCTCATATTGATTTCTTCTATTATCACCTTGCGCTCGCGGTCGAGCTCATCCTCGGCATATTCCGCGTGTAAGAACAAGTCGGACAGCAAGTCGAAGCAATGCTCTACCTTTTCGTCAATCGACTTAAAGTAAAAGCAGGTGTATTCCTTGCCCGTAAACGCGTTGTACGCCGCGCCCGCGCGGTCGAACGCGCCGACTATTTGCGCGGAAGTCCTAGTATTGGTGCCCTTAAACTGCATATGCTCGATAAAATGCGATATGCCGTTATCTGTGGGTGTTTCAAACGAGCTACCCGTTCCCACCATAATACCTGCGGTGACCGAGCGTATCGTGTTGTTTGTATCGACAATAACGGTAAATCCGTTGTTGTATTTTTTGACTGTCATAGTTCTCCTTTAGACCGTCACGGTTTATCTTGATTAAACGGTGTCCGCTATCACCTTGCCGACTGGCGCGCACTTGAGCCCTGCGTCCGCTACGGCTTGCAGTATATCGTCAAGCGCCTTTAATGTGCATTCGGTCGGGTGCATTAGTATCAGGTTGCCGCCCTTTAGATCCTTGACTGCACGCTTATATATCAGCGAGCTGTCGTGGTCGCGCCAGTCTATGGTGTCGCGCGTCCACATGACCGAACGGTAGCCGAGTTTTTCCGCAACGGATAGCGTTACCTCACCGAACGCACCCGACGGCGGTGCGAACAGATCCATGTCTATGCCGAGTACGTCCTTTACCGCGTCGTGGGCTGATTGGATTTCCTTTTCGTTGTACGCCGCGTCGAGCTTTTTGTGATCCTTGTGATAATAGCCGTGATTACCTATCTCGTGCCCCGCGTCGTAAATCTTTTTGAGCATATCGGGATTGCTAGCTACCCACTGACCGCCGACAAAGAACGTAGTTTTTGCGCCGTAGCGGTCGAATACCTCGAGCATGGGCTCGATGTACTCGGTGCCCCAATATACGTTTACCATGAGCGACACCTCGGTTGTAGACTTGCCCGAGTATATCGGCTGTTTGCCCTGAGCGCTGACGTTGACGTCGCCGACGTTTACCGTCAGGAACAGCAGAGCGCCGACGGTAACGCATATAACTATGTTGCCCAAAACGCGCAATAATCTTACTTTTTTGACGGACATAATCGCACCTCACCCGATAAAACTCACGTAGCTCGCGGGCAAACAAAAAGCCGCAAGACGGAACAAACATCATTGCTTGTCAATCGTTTTGCGGCTCGTATGCCACTAAAACAGACTAACGCGAGTTCCATATGGCATTATATTATTTTGCGGTGCGATTTATCACAGCGAACGATTATTCCTTATCGCTCTTTTTTTCAGGCTTTTTGCCCTTGCCGCCCTTATGTCCGCCGTGAGGTCTGTCGCCGTGGGGCTTGTCACCGCGCGGACGGCGCTCATGCTCGGGTTCGTCGCTTTCGGGCGCCTTTTCGATTGGCTCGCCTGTGAGCTTTTCCAAAAGCTTAAGGTCTATCTTGCCCTGTTTGGTAAAGCTTACGACCTCGACCTTAACGATATCGCCTTCCTTGAGGACCTGCGACACTGCGTCCAAGCGCTTGCCGACGTATCTGCCGAGCTTTGCTATGTGAATCATGCCGTCTCTGCCGGGCGAAAGCTCTACGAATGCACCGAGCTCGTCGCGAACAGTCACAACGGGACCTTCGTAAACGTCGCCGATTTCGGGGTCTTTGACGATAGACATGACTATGTCTTTCGCCTTTTCTATCATAACGGGATCGATGCCCGCAATAAACACTCTGCCGTCTTCCTCGATATCGATCTTGACGCCCGTTTCGTCGACAATCTTGTTGATTGTTTTGCCCGACTTGCCGATGACGTCGCCGATCTTTTCGGGATCGATATTTATCATGACGATCTTAGGTGCGTACTGCGAAAGCTCGGGACGGGGCTTGTCCAAAACGGCAAGCATTTTGCCGAGAATGTGCAGTCTGCCTACGCGCGCCTGCTCGAGTGCGGTGCGAAGTATATTTTCGTCGATGCCCTTAATCTTGATATCCATTTGGATAGCGGTAATACCGTGCTCGGTGCCCGCTACCTTAAAGTCCATATCGCCGAGGAAGTCCTCGAGCCCCTGTATGTCGGAAAGGATAGCCAAACGGTTTTTGGCTTCGTCCTTTATAAGGCCCATGGCAATACCGGCTACGGGCGCCTTGATGGGAACGCCTGCGTCCATTAGCGAAAGCGTAGATCCGCAAACGCTCGCCTGCGAGGTGGAACCGTTGGACGAGAGTATCTCGGACACAACTCGAATGGTGTACGGGAATTCGTCCTCGCTCGGAATAACGGGCTCGAGCGCGCGCTCTGCCAATGCGCCGTGACCTATCTCGCGGCGGCCGGGTGCGCGAAGGGGTTTGGCTTCGCCCGTCGAGTACGGCGGCATGTTGTACTGGTGCATATAGCGCTTGGTTTCCTCGTCGTCGAGGTTGTCAAGCTTTTGCGCGTCGCCTGATGTGCCGAGCGTGCAGATGGAAAGCGCCTGCGACTGACCGCGGGTAAATACAGCCGAGCCGTGCGTGCGCGGAAGTACGCCTACCTCGCACCAAATATCGCGAATGTCCGTGGTCTTGCGGCCGTCGGGACGAACGCCCTTGGACAAAATCTTTTCGCGAACCTTCTCTTTGGTCATGTAGTAGAGGGTGTCGGCAATCTCGCGTTCGCGACCCTCGAACTGCTCTTTGAAGTGTTCCATAACGTCGGCTTGTACGGCGTCCTGGTTTTGCTGACGTTCCGTTCTGTCAAACGTGTCAAGCGCTTTGTCAAGCTTTTTGTCGGCGTACTTGCGAACAGCATCGTTTACGTCGTCGCCGATATGGTACAGGTCGATTTGCATCTTGGGCTTGCCGACCTTTTTAACGATTTCGTTGATAAACTTGACTTGCTTTTTGATCTCTTTGTGCGCAAACAGTATGCCGCCGAGCATTTCCTCTTCGGATACCTCGTGCGCGCCCGCCTCAACCATCATGATTGCGTCGGCAGTGCCCGATACGTATACGTGCATCGTGCTCTTGGCGCGCTGTTCATTATCGGGATTGATAACGTACTTGCCGTCCACACAGCCGACTACTACCGAGCCGGTCGGACCCATAAACGGTATGTCTGATATGGAAAGCGCAATCGAGCTTCCGAGCATGCCGAATACCTCAGGCGGGATATTGGTGTCCACCGACAAAGCCGTTGCAACGACCGAAACGTCGTTGAACAAGCCCTTGGGGAACAACGGGCGGATAGGTCTGTCGATAAGACGGGAAGTGAGTATCGCCTTGTCGCTTCCTCTTCCCTCACGGCGCTTAAAGCTACCGGGGATCTTGCCTATCGCGTACAGTTTTTCTTCAAAGTCCACGCCGAGCGGGAAATAGTCCATGCCCGGGCGGGGCGCGTCAGCCATTGTGACGTTTGTCATTACGACGGTATCGCCGCAACGGATTATACACGAGCCGTTAGCCTGTCCCGCGTATTTACCGGTTTCGACGGTCACTACTCGCCCGCCGATTTCGGTTTGGAAAACATTGCATTCCATTTTTATATTTCTCCTTATTATATGACCTAAAAAACAAATGCCGCACACAAGCTGTATGCGGCTAAAAAAGCAATTTCACGCCGCGGAAAAATCGCGTAATTGCGCGAAAATTTTACTTTGTTCTCGACCGCCGAAAAACAAGTTACGCTTACTTGCGCAACTCGAGTTTGGCAACCAAGGCACGGTATCTTTCGATATCGATTTCTTTCAGATAATTTAGCTGACTGCGACGGCTACCTACCATCTGCAACAGACCGCGACGGGAATGATGATCCTTTTTGTGCGTTTTAAGGTGCTCGGTGAGGTGGTTGATACGCCACGTAAGCAGCGCAATCTGTACCTCGGGGCTACCCGTATCGCCTTCGTGTGTCGCGTACTCTTTTATGATGTCCGCTTTAATCTGTTTGTCCATTTTTTTACCTCCGACAAAATTTATTCGCCTTAATCCCAGTAGTGCACGGAGAGCGCAAGACCGAGAATAAGGTACCCCGATGCCAACCCCGTGTGAACACTTTTTGCGGCGCGAGCATAGGCTCTTTTCCGCCTTCTTTCGCTCGACGTAGCGCTTTGGCTACGACTTCGCTCAATAAGTCGACAAATAGCTCTAAGCGCGCTGCCGCAAAAAGCAAGCATTTTTATTGAAGCTAAACGCAACATAGACAAGGCAAGGACCGAAGCATAAGCCTTATGTCGGCTATGCAAGGGACTTAACGCAGTATATGTGGCGTTTAGCCAATAAAAATGTGTTCGACACGGATTGGCATCGGGGGTGGGCATAAATTTACCCACGTACATACTACCACAACCTTAAACGGGTTGTCAACCGTTTTAACCGCATACCGCTTAAAATGATTGACTTTATCTTAATCCTTCATTATACTTTAATTACACTTTATATAATTGAGCGTGGAGGTTTATCATGCAAGACGAACAGTCCGAACAGGCTGAACAGGCCGAACAAAGCGAGCGCACAACCGTTTCGGCGGACAAGCAATCCGAGGCTATCTCCCTACCGGAAAAGCCGCAAAAGCGCACTTTTAAAGAGTGGGTTAAATACTTTGCAAACAGATATTTTATTCAGGCGTTTTCGGGCATGGCGCTCGGACTGTTTTGCACGCTTATTATAGGCACTATAATCGGCGAGATAGGATTTTTAATCGGCAACAATCCGTTCGGAAATATTCTTTATTACATAGGCTACGTTGCCAAACTGCTTATGGGCGCGGGCATAGGCGCAGGCATTGCGCACAGTCTTAAAGCAAACAAGCTGACTTCCTTTTCGGCGGTCGCTTGCGGAATGATAGGTGCAAACATAACCAATATTTTTGCGTTGTCGGGTATTCACGTATACGGCGCGGGCGCAAACCCGTCGATAACTATCGGCGACCCCGTAGGCGCTTTTGTCGCGTCGGTCGCTGCCATAGAGATAACTCGGCACGTAGAGGGCAAGACGCCGATAGATATAATAGTCGTTCCGCTGTGCGCGATCGTTTGCGGCACGCTCGGCGCGATTGCGCTCGGCATTCCGTTCGGCATACTTTTTGCCCTGCTCGGCAAAGCGGTGTCGTACGCTATCGGTTGGGAACCGGTGTCGTTCGGCATTCTTGTCGCCGTCGTCATGGGATTACTTCTCACACTTCCCACGTCGAGCGCGGCGTTTGGGGTTATGATATTCAACTCGTCGCTTATCAACACCGCCGAGCTTACATACAACGCACAAATCGGCGCGGCGGCGGCTTGCGCGGGGTGCTGTGCGCACATGGTAGGGTTTGCCGTTGCAAGTTTTAAGGACAACGGCTGGGGCGGGCTCGTTTCGCAGGGTATCGGCACGAGCATGCTTCAAATCCCCAACCTCGGAAAAAACCCGAGAATACTTATTCCCGCCGTAGCCGCGTCTGCCGTTGCGGGACCGCTCGCCTCTGCCGCGTTCAAAATCATGTGCGACGCGACTGGCTCGGGCATGGGCACGGCAGGACTCGTGGGCGTTATCCAAACCTTTATAGTTTCTATAAACAACGGTACGGCGTGGTGGTACGTGCTTATCGCAGTGCTCGTTTGCTACGTGGCCGTTCCCGCCGTGATTGCTTACCTTGTAAGCTTTTTGATGCGCAAAAAGAATTGGATTAAGCCCGGCGACATGAAAATCAATTAGGAATTCGCAATGGGCATTATACGTTGATATGCTTTACGTTCCTATATATGCTTACTCTATGTTCGTGAAATTCTTCGACAGGCGGGAAATGCTATGTATGACAATAATAGTTTAAATCAAATCACCGCGTAGTCCCCCCGACAATTCCGAATTCCCCATTAAACCACGTACTTATCGCGTTGAAGAGCCAAGTAGTTGGCAAACATGGACACAATCTCTTTGTTACCGGTGTCGCAATAGTTAACGCCGAAAAGCCTGCCTATAGCCGCGCACGCGTCCGAGCTTTGAAAAAGCCTGCGCAGATTCTTTTCGACCGAGCTTACCGAGCACTTACAGCACAACGCTATTCGTCGGTATATATCCCCTATCGTGGACGACGGGTCGTCGGTGTACAACTCGAGGCACATGCAAAACTGGTCGAAGCCTTTAAGCGAGGTGCGAAAGCCCGTTTTAACCAAAGTGATAACAATAAAGTCGTGTCTTCTCATGGTCTTCTCCGAATGTCGGTCTGCGTATCATAACATACTTGCGTATATTCCGCAGACGCGTTTTTTGAAAGTATTCGTATTAAAACGCATAAAAAGCCAAAAGTCAACCTTTTTCGCAGTGGTCTTTTTGTAGTTTAATATGGTATTTTTATACACCGCTATATATTGCATTTTTTTAATTTTTTTCAGTCGATATATGGTATGACGACAGTCGATTCCGATGCGATTGCAAAAGAAAAGCGGCACCGATTGATGCCGCGAAAATAAATTTATGCTACGGACCTAACCGTAGAAAATTCCTTTTTCCGTTGAAACACACTTAGCAAAAACCACCGAAACTTGCGCTTAACGGAAGCGTTTGCGGGCGGCTTCTTTCTTCTTTTTACGCTTAACGGAGGGCTTTTCGTAGTACTCCTTTTTACGCATATCGCCAAGGATATTATCCTTTTGGCACTTGCGCTTAAAACGTTTGAGCGCGCTGTCGAGCGACTCGTTTTCGCCCACACGGATTACTGCCATTATTCACACCTCCTTCGTTCCCGGAACTCCGATTTACTCATAAGAGCCTTGTTATTATAAATCATTCGTTTATTATTGTCAAGTTTTTTGAAGCAGGTTTTTTTAATTCGGAATTCCGAATTATTTAATCGCAATCTCTATATCGTACTTGACTGTAATATTATTGTAATCGTATTCGGCGTCGAAGTATTCGGGATGATAGCGGAAAAACGTTTTGCCGATAAACATCGGGTCGCAACCGAGTTTCAGGCTGTCGGCGTACGCGCTTTCGAGCTCGCTCATTATCTTCTTTTTGTACCCGTCGACAAGCGCCTGCATAGCCGTTTTGCTATTCGTCGCGTACAGCATATTAAACTTATCGCCGTTAGGTTCGATATACGCTTTAAGCTTGACGGTGGCTGCGCCGTTTTTGGGATCGGTCTTTATTGTCGCGTGTTTTTTGAGCAGTCTGCCGCAAACACCCTCTATTTTTTTGCCGTCGTACTCAACGTCGCAGCACACCGCCCCCTTTTCTATCGGCGCACTCACCCACGCCACACCGCGCGCCGATCCCGACTGAATTATCCCCGCGCGCCCGTCGGCGTTGTAAAGCGCAAGCATTTCCACGCTCATACCCGAGCCGCCGCTACCGCCGCCATCGCTTTTTTGTTGATCACCGCCGCCTTGACTTCCGTTGCCTTGACTTCCGCCGTTTTGTTCGCCGCCATCGCCTGATTGACCGCCGCCCTGCGAGCCATCATCGGACTTTTGCATTTCCACAACGGGAATGTACGCGCTTTTTGACGCGCTGTGAACGTCGGACAAAAAGCCGAGAAGCGTGTTGGTGGCAAGGTGTCCCTTTTTTGCGCTGTACGCTATAAAGTCGGCGTCGGTAGCACCCGTCTTTTTCATAAACTCCGTTATGTTGTTTACGGCGTCCTCTGCCTTATCCTTAGCCGCGGCAAGGTACACGTCGGCAGTGACGTCGGTTGCGGTAAGAAGCGTTCCGAGCTCTTCGATTTTAAGCTCGCTTCCAACGATTACCATAGAGCAATGTCCGAGCTCGGCGCGTCTGCCGAGCGCGGTGCTCAGTCCTTCTACCGCCTCGTTAAGCGTTTTACCCTTGACCGTCACGGTGTTCTTGCTTGCCTCTCCCTGCGCGCCCGCGGGCATGACGTACTGCGCGGTAAGACTGATCTCTTCGCCGCCGTCAATCCCGAGCGTTTCCACGATTACGCGGCTGTTGACCTCCTTGTTCTGCGACGCGGTAGACGGCATGAACGCTATAATAAACGCGAACACAAACAACAGTATTTTGTATATCAGCAGCTTTTTGTACGTAGTCATTTTGTCCCTCCCGTTTTGCTTTTGCGTTTATAAATAAGCGCACAAATAAACGTGAGCAGAGGAATAGCAAGCGTGAACACGGGCACGGCAATCGAACAAACGGTTGATGTGACGGTTACCGAAAAAATCATCGGATCGGTCAGTGCAAACACCTGAACGACATACACCGCAACGCACACGCATATCGAAATTACCGTATGCGCGTTTTTGCCGATTACGAACGCCGTGCACCTACACACGCAGTAAAAGAACAGCGCCGATTCGATAAACGTTGCAACGCTCCAAACAATGGATGAAAACATATCCAGCCTGCCGTAAACATTGCCGACGGAATACTGCAATATCGTGGAAAGATTGGTCGTTCTGTCAACAAGCGACGGAACGTTTCCGAACGCCGCGCATAGCACGAGCGCGAAAAATACCGCAAGACCGGTGCCGATAACGCCCGCACCGGCCGCGAATAACGGCGTTAGCTTTTTGGTTTTTGTCCGTCCGACAAACAGTACGAGCGGCGTAAAATCACCAAGCCACGAGGCGTGCTTCAGCAGTCCGTAGGTAAAAGTTTTGGGCTCGTGCACTGCAGGAAGAATATTGGCGAGATCGAACGAAGTCATAACGACGATTGCAACAAGCACGGTAAGACACAGCACGATCGCGGGCACGATAAGCTCGTTAAGCCTGCAAATAGCTCGAAGGGTGTGTGTACCGACAGCCACCATAAAAACCAAAAGCACTACTATCATTAGAGTTGTGTCAAAGTCGGTAAATACGTTGCTGCCGTAAAACGCGAGTATTTCCGCAACGGCGGTGTTCAGCTTAAAGAACAAAAACAGTCCGATTAACCCGACAGAGATTTTTGCGCCGACCTTGCCAAGCACGCTGTTCATCAGTTCGAAAAAGTCGAGGTTGCACAGCCTTAGCGCAATCAGCATGGGCACGAGCGAAATGAGGTCTACCACGCAATAGATTGCAAGAATGATATACCCGTCGCGACCCGTCGCCTGTATCAAAAAAATAGGCAACAAAAACATCTTTGTTGCAAGCGCGAGAATAAATATTATCGCGGTAAGCTGTTTACCCGTCGCCTGTTGGGATACGCCCGTATTTGTCGACCCGGCGTCGAGTTGTATCTCGCTGTCCGATACCGAGCTCGTATTGGGATGTTGACCGATTTTTTCCATATGTATATGTATACGATTAAGCGCGAGCGTCGACTTAATCGCGATATTATATCAGCCCTGCCGTGTGGGGTTTATGTTGGGAATGCTCTTGGGGCGCTTTTTCATTTTTGGAATGGGACTGCGCTCGATTGCGTCCTTAAAATCGGCATACACGAGCGGCGCGAACGGCGCAAGGTATGGCGCGTCATAGGCGTTGAGCGAGCACATATAATGCAGAGTAAACAGCACGGCGATTATCAGTCCGAACAAACCGCACAAACCGCCGATAAGCGTGTATATAAGCCGAAGCACGCTCATAACGCCAAGCAGTCCCGGCACGGTAAAAAGCGCAATCGAACTTAGCGCCGTCACCATTACCGCAGGCGAACTGATAAGCCCCGCATTGACGGCGGTTTCGCCGAGCACGAGCGCGCCGACAATGCTCATTGCCATACCGACCGCACGCGGCATGCGTACGCTCGCCTCTCTTATTATCTCGAACAGCAACAGCACGAACAGCGTTTCGGCAAGCGGCGACAACGGCAATCCCTTGATAGCCGTCATAAGCGTTATCATAAACCGCACGGGAATGAGCGTATAGTGAAAGTCCTGTAACGCTACGTAAAGTCCAGGCAGTAACAGCGCGAGTATGACACCCAGATACCGCAGTAGGCGCACAAAAGTGCTGTACGTCGAACGCTGATAATAATCCTCGCCCGACTGAAATTCCTCGATAAACACGAACGGAAGGGTCATCACCATGGGTGAGCCGTCGACCAAAACAGCCACCCTGCCTTCAAGCATCTTGCCCGCAATTATATCGGGCTTTTCGCTAACGCCCGTCTGGTTAAACAGCGACTGCGGCTTTTCCTCGAGATACGGCACGAGATAATGCGTATCTACTATGCCGTCGACGTCGATTTTTTTAAGCCGCGCCTTTATATCCTTTACTACCTTGGGTTCCGCAACCGATTTCAGATAACACACGGCGACGTTTGTCTTTGTCCGCCGACCTATTTCCAACCGCTCTATTGCGAGATCGGGGGTTTTGAGCCGACGTTGCAACAGCGAAAGATTGGTCTTTAAATCCTCTATAAACCCCTCGCGCGGGCCGCGCATGACCGTTTCGGCAGGCGGTTCGGTAATACCGCGCGTCGTGTACTTGCGCGCGTTGATAACGCCGTACCTATCATCGCCGTCCACGCACAAAAGCATGTCGCCGTTTAACAGTTTATTGACGCAATCATCTACGTCTGTCGAGATCGTAATTTCGTATTCGAGCAAAGCGTACCGCGAAAAGTCCTCGAGAGCGCCCAGCTGTTTCGCGCAATTTTCCAATGCGTAAATAACCGCCCGCGCCGTTGCCGTATCGGACAAGTTAGGTTGCACTATCAACACGCCCGACTTTTTGCCGCACTTAAAATCATGAGAAACAATGTTGTCGGGTGTGGAAAATTTGCTCAATATGCGTTCTGCCGCTTCCATACCGTTATTTTGCGGAAAGGTATCGATATTTATGCCTTTTGATTTATTTAATGATTAAAACGACTGATCATCCCATGTCAGTGAGATTCTTCGCGTTGCTCCGGATGCAAAAAACGGGCAGGCACAAAAAAAGGAAAGCTCTACGGCTTCCCTATATCCCGAATTATTCCGAATTCCTACTTCATCAATGCCTTGCCGACGTTTAGAATTTCGGCTTCGGCAAAACGCTTGCCTATTATTTGTATTCCGACCGGCATGCCGTTTGCCGCGCCGAACGGAACGCTGACGGCTGGCAAGCCGGCCAAGCTGACGGGCGCCAAAAACTCGTCGTTGCGGTGCATGGCTTTGGGATCCGACTGAGCACCGAACTGCATTGCAACGTTTGGCGCGGTAGGACTTATAAGCACGTCGCATTGTTCGAGCGCGCTTTCGTACTCGCGTTTTATAACGGCGCGCACCTTTGCCGCTTTTATATACAGCTCGTCGTAGTTTTTTCCGTCGGTAACGTACACGCCAAGCGTCATTCTGCGCTTTACCTCCGCGCCGACTGTATCAAAACTTAAATCATTGCTCTTTACAAAACGCTCGAGCGATACCGCCGCCTCTGCCGACGACAATACGTGATAGGCGTTCAAGCCCGCATAAAACGACGGGATACTTACTTCGGTTATGATCGCGCCGAGATCCTCAAGCCTTTTGACTGCGCACGTAAATTCGCGCGCCACACCGTGCAAAATATTGACGGTATGCAAAAACTCTTTTGCTATCCCTATCCTTTTACCGCGCACGATCCCGTTAAGAACCATAGGCAGGTCGGGCGTGCCGTTAGTACCTTCACCGCCCATTATTACGGAAAGTAAAGTAAGCGCGTCGTCGCACGTGCGCGACAACGTTCCGATTTGCTCCATTGACGGCGACTGCTCGAAAAGTCCTTTTCTACTTACCGCCGAGTACGTAGGTTTTAATCCCACCAACCCGCAGTACGCCGCGGGCTGTCGCACAGAGCCGCCTGTATCCGAGCCGAGCGCAAGAGGGACCTGTCCTGCGGCAACGGTGTTTGCCGAGCCGCCGGAGCTTCCGCCCGGCACTCTTGTTAAATCAAGCGCGTTTTTTACAACGCCGTACGCAGAATACTCGTTGGTACTGCCAAAAGCGAGCTCATCCATATTGGCTTTGCCTATGATGACAGCGCCCGCTTGCTTTAACTTTTGCACGGCAACGGCGTCGCAATCCGGTACAAACCCGTCAAGCATGCGCGAGCCGCAAGTTGTTTTTACACCGCGCGTGTATATATTGTCCTTGACCGCGATCGGGATACCCAAAAGCAGCGAGATATTTCCGTCTTTCCTGCGTATCTCGTCGGCACGGCGTGCGGATGCGATCGCCTCTTCGTTCATGACCGTTATGTAATTGCCCAGCTCGCTCGTTTTGGCTATTCTGTCCAAGCACGCGCGCGTCAACTCTTCCGACGACGATCCGCCGCTTTGCAATAATCCTATAAGCTCGCTAAGCGTCATTTCGTTAGCGTACATCGCCGCGCCTCTCGAGCTTATACTGTTCGCCGCCGTTAATATCGAACATGGGCTGAACGCCGCATAAGTCGACGTTGTTGAGCACAGCCAATCCGTTTATCTGTCTGTCGAGCCGAGAACAAATATCAGCGCTTTCGTATTCGGTAAAATTTAGCCCGACCGATAATCCGAGACGCATTACCTCTTTAACGTTGAGTTTTTCCGACATTGTTCACGCTCCTTTACGAGTATAGGTATTTTACATCACAATTTCGGTATATGTCAATCAAATAAGACTTGTTGACAAAAACCGACTTTTGTTTTACAATATACAAAAACAAAGCACGCTACTCATACTATAATCGAGCCGAGATAGGCATATTATCCGATAGAGGGAAATCGTAAAATGGTACACTACACCGATTTGCTGCAAGCACAGCGGCTGTGCGAAACACTCGCGGCGCCGGCACGCGTCGAGATAATGCGGCTTGTGCTGTCCCGCCGAGCAGACAGTCTGGACGCGCTTGCAAAGACATTGCACCTTTCCAACGGCGCAATAACTCAGCACGTAAAAAAGCTTGTGGACGTCGGGCTTATTCGGCTGGAAGAAATATCCGGCAAGCACGGCACGGCAAAGCGTTGCGTACCCACGGTCGACCGCGTTATGATAGACATTGCAACGGACATAGCGAGCGAAAACGCCGAGGTATTCAACCTGCCTATCGGACACTTTTCCTTTGCCGCGGTCAATCCGTATTGCGCGATAGCAACGTCCGAAGCGTATATCGGCGAGCGCGACGACCCGAGATATTTTACATATCCCGAGCGCACAAAAGCCGCGCTTATCTACTTTAACAGCGGCAAGATAAACTGGGTACTGCCCTCGCCCGTCAGGCGGGCGGCGCGTATAAAAAGCGTGAGCGTATCGCTCGAGCTGTCGGCAAAGCCGTACGGCCACGGGCACAAGCGCGACAGCGCGGTGTCGTTTTTCGTAAACGACGTTCTGTTGGGCACGCACGTAATAGACGGCGAATTTGCCGACCGCAAAGGGTTGTTCACGCCCGCCGCGTTCGACGACGTTTGTCAGTACGGCAAGTACAAAACCGTTAAGATAACGGAAGAAGGAAGCTTTGTGGACGGAATAAAAATCGGCTCGACGCGGCTTTCCGATATAGATGTTTCGTCTCTAACGTTTGCCATAGCGACCGAAAACGGCGTGAGTATTTTCGGCAGCGGCTTCGGCGATTACGACTGCGGTCTGCGCTGTAAAACCGAGTATTACGAATAGCCGCGGCTTGTCTAAAAGGCAAGCTTTTCATTATATAGTGTATATTTCTATCGAGATTATCTTGACTTTATTTTTGTCACGTTTTATAATATATAACGGTTGCAAAAAGAAAAAAGCAATCGCTAAAAACAATACTTAATTTGTAATAAACACTCTGGAGGTTTTTATGGTAAAGATGACAATCGACGGCAATACCGCTGCGTCGCACGTAGCGTATGCCTTCTCGGAGGTCGCGGCAATTTACCCCATCACCCCGTCCTCGCCTATGGCGGAGTACGCGGACGAATGGGCAACCGCAGGTCGCAAAAACATGTTCGGACAAGAGCTCCGCATTGCGGAAATGCAGTCCGAGGGCGGCGCGGCGGGCGCTGTACACGGCTCGCTTTGCGCGGGTGCGCTCACCACGACCTACACTGCGTCGCAGGGCTTGCTCCTTATGATTCCCAATATGTACAAAATATCGGGCGAGCTGCTCCCCACCGTTTTCCACGTAAGCGCACGCGCTCTTGCCGCTCACGCGCTTAACATATTCGGCGATCATTCGGACGTTATGGCTTGCCGTCAGACCGGCTTTGCAATGCTTGCGTCCAACTCCGTCCAGGAAGCAATGGACCTCGCGCTTGTCGCTCACCTTTCGACGCTCAAGTCCAAGGTGCCCTTCCTTCACTTCTTCGACGGTTTCCGTACCAGCCACGAGATAGACAAGATCGACGGCATCGAGTACGATGAAATCAAAGCGATTGCCGAAAAGACGGGTTGCATGGAAGAGATTCGCGAGTTTAAATCCCGCGCGCTCAATCCCGAGCACCCCACCCAAAAGGGAACGGCGCAAAACGCGGATATATACTTCCAAAACCGCGAGGCCGCTAACAAGTATTACGACGCCACCCCCGACATCGTTCAGGCGATGATGGACGAGGTGTCCGCGCTTACCGGCAGAAAGTACAAGCTCTTCCAGTACTACGGCGACAAGAACGCCGAGGACGTTATCGTTATGATGGGCTCGGGCTGCGAAGCCGTTGAGGAAACGGTCGACTACCTTGCCAAGCAGGGCAAAAAGGTCGGCTTGCTCAAGGTCCGTCTTTACCGTCCGTTCTCGGTCAAGCACTTTGTAAAGGCGCTCCCCAAGACGGTCAAACGCCTTGCAGTGCTCGACCGCACCAAGGAACCGGGCTCTCTTGGCGAACCGCTCTACCTCGATGTGTGCGCGGCGCTCACCGAAGCGGGCAAGACCGACGTTCAGGTTATAGGCGGAAGATACGGCTTGGGCTCCAAAGAGTTCAACCCGACAATGGTTAACGCGGTTTACAAAAACCTCGCCGCCAAAAAGCCTAAGAACCACTTTACCGTCGGCATCAACGACGACGTAACTCACACCTCGCTCGACTGCTCCGAGTTTGTCAACGCTTCGCCCAAAGGCACTATACGTTGCAAGTTCTACGGTCTCGGCAGTGACGGCACCGTCGGCGCTAACAAAAACTCGATCAAGATCATCGGCGACCACACCGACAAGTACGCGCAGGGCTACTTCTTCTACGACTCCAAAAAGTCGGGCGGACTTACCATTTCGCACCTGCGTTTCGGCAACGTTCCGATAAAGTCCACCTACCTCATCGACCAAGCCGACTTTGTGGCTTGCCATAACCCGTCCTACGTCACACACTACAACATGGTCGACGACATCAAAGACGGCGGCGTATTCCTGCTTAACTGCCACTGGACGCCCGAACAGCTCGAACACGAGCTTCCTGCGGCGATGAAGCGCACTATCGCTAAAAAGCACATCAAACTTTACACCATCGACGCGCTTAAAATAGTCAACGAAATCGGCGCACGCAAGGGCGTCAACACCGTTTGCCAAGCTGCGTTCTTCAAGCTTGCGGACATCATTCCCTACGAGGAAGCCGCGGGCTATATGAAGCAGATGATCAAAAAGGCGTACGGCAAAAAAGGCGACGACGTTGTTAATATGAACTACGCTTGCGTAGACAACGCCATTGCCGGACTTGTCGAAGTCAATGTTCCCGCGGCATGGGCTAACGCAACGACCGGCGCCTGCCCTGCGGAAGTCGGCGGCGACGAATACTTCAAGGACGTTATCAGCCCCATTCTTCGTCAGGAAGGCGACAAGCTTCCCGTTTCGGCGTTTGCGCCCGACGGCACCGTTCCCACCGCCACCACCAAGTACGAGAAGCGCGGCGTTGCGCCCACCGTTCCCGTATGGCTTGCGGAAAACTGCATACAGTGCAACCAGTGCTCGCTCGTTTGCCCGCACGCTTGCTTGCGCCCCGTTCTTACTACTGCCGAACAGGCAAAAACGGCGCCCGATACCTACACGGCTGTCGAGCCCAAGAATCCCAAGCTCAAGGCGGCAGGCTACACCTACCGCATGCAGCTTAGCCCGCTCGACTGCACGGGCTGCGGCTCATGTGCTAACGTCTGCCCTGCCAAAGAGAAGGCGCTCGTTATGAAGCCGCTCGACGAGGTTATAGACGCCGAAAGCAAAAACCACGCTTATTCCGAAACCGTTCCGTTTGCGGACGTCACTGCGCTTGTCGCGCCCACGACCGTTATCGGCAGTCAGTTCAAGCAACCGCTGTTCGAATTCTCGGGCGCGTGCGCAGGCTGCGGCGAAACCCCGTACATCAAGCTTATCACTCAGCTTTTCGGCGACCGCATGGTTATAGCCAACGCAACGGGTTGCTCGTCCATTTACGGCGGCTCCGCTCCCACCTGCCCTTACGCCAAGAACGCGCAGGGTCACGGTCCCGCTTGGGCTAACAGCTTGTTCGAGGACAACGCCGAGTACGGCTACGGTATGCACCTTGCTTACAAGGCGCGCCGCGAAGCGCTTAAGGCAAAGGTTATACAACTCGCAGAAAAATGGAGCAACTACGCCGAAGGCGTTCAAGCCTGCAACAACTGGATAGCCAATATGGATAATGCCGATGGCAGCAAAACGGCTGCTGCGGCGCTTGTAAAGGCGCTTGAAAGCTGCCATAGTTGCGGTTGCGATTGCGACGCGCTCGTCAAAGAGATACTCGACGAGAAAGACTGCCTTGTCAAAAAGTCGATATGGATCTTCGGCGGCGACGGCTGGGCATATGATATCGGCTACGGCGGCTTGGACCACGTGCTTGCTTCGGGCGAGGACGTAAACGTGCTCGTCGTCGACACCGAGGTGTACTCCAACACCGGCGGTCAGTCGAGTAAGTCCACCCCTACCGGCTCGATTGCTAAGTTTGCCGCAGGCGGCAAGCGCACCAAAAAGAAAGACCTGGGCGCTATGGCTATGACGTACGGCTACGTGTACGTAGCACAGGTCGCTATGGGCGCGGACAAAAACCAGGTGCTCAAAGCGATTGCCGAGGCGGAAGCCTATCACGGTCCGTCGCTCATCATCGCATACGCTACCTGTATCAACCACGGTATAGACATGTCCAAGGGCATGGCGGAAGAAGACCGTGCAGTCAAGGCGGGATATTGGCAGCTCTACCGCTACAATCCCGAGCTTAAGGACAAGGGCGAAAATCCGTTCATCCTCGACAGCAAGGATCCGACCGGCGATTACCAAGAGTTTATCACCGGCGAGACCCGTTATAAGTCGCTCGCCAAGGCAAAGCCCGAAATCGCAAAACAGCTGTTCGAGCGCGCCGAGGCGGAAGCAAAAGACCGTCTTGCAGGCTACAAAGCCCGTGCGAAAAAAGATTAGTTTCCCCCATTCTTTCTTGTGAACAAGGAAGAATGAAAGAAAACCGTATAATTAAACGACAAAACCCTCGTATCAAACGAGGGTTTTGTGTTGGATAAATTACTCGGTCGGTTCACGGCTTGACCTTTCGCGCTTCAGTTAATATAATTCGTTACGACCGTTCGCCGTATTTTGAGCGGGCGCAGTGATTTTGATCGTTCCATCTAAACACGACTCCGTTACTGCTATTAGTTTTGCATATTTCATTCGCGATCAAACAAACTTTAGCGTAACGTCGTTATTTGTTCCGCTTAGCTCAATCAACTTATCGGTAGTGCCGATGCGTTCGGCCGGCATCATACGTCCTTTCGTCTTTACGGTATACTCGCTAGCCGTGCCCGTTATCTCTATTTCGGCGTCCAAGTTGGTAGAGTCAATTTTTAGTTTGTTAAGCGCCGCTCTTAATAGCTCGCAATCGGCATTGGTACTGTCGATAACCACCGAATTGAACTCACAATCGTCAGCGGTTATTTCAAGGTTGGTAGCGTTGACATTCAGTTCGGACGTTTTACAATTCATCATACCGATATCGGCGTTAGCGGAACGCACTGACATACTGTCGATTGTAGATCCGTTTAACTCGCAATCGGTGTTAACGCCGATAATAGAAAGTGCGCCCATCGTGCAATTTTTAAACTCGATATCACTGTTATCGACATTCATATTAAGATTTCCGAATTCAACGTCGGCAAAACGGATATCGGCGTTTGCTCCGGTTATCGAAAATTCGTCAAACGTGACGCCGCTTATATAGATATAGCTGTTACTGCCATTTATTTCAAGCTTAGCGCCCGAAGCGACAGTAAGCGAAAACTTGTGCGTAAGCCTACCTACATTGAACAAGCCCGACGAAAACGGCTTGTATTTGTATTTTTCCACAACAGACAGCACGCCGTTCTTTTCCTCAACGAATACTTCCGAATTGTCCGCCTCGTAATAGTCGAGCAAAACGCTGTCGCCCTTTTTTATCGTCAACGGGAAGGACGAAAGGCTTACGCTTATGCTTTTGACCTCGCTTTCGCAAACATACGACCGCTCCGTATACTTGGCGGTATCGAGCCGATAAAAATTCCAATCTATAAGCGACATGCCCACTAACCAAACTATAAAGCCTATCAGCAGCGCCACGGCGCCGCCGGCAAGTATTTTGCTTGTGCGTTTCATGCTTTCTCCTTATTACCGACCTTAAAAATGCCGTTGAATATATTTTTTGTTGCTTGACCGTATATCCGCATCAGCTTTATGCAGCATACAATAAACAACACACCCAGTCCGGCGACGGCTATGCCAATACCGAGCTGTGCAAGCCCCGCCCCAAACGCTCCGGTAAACATCGGCCCGAACGAAACGATAACGGCGTATATCCCGCCTAATCCCATTCCGCCGCCCGCCACGGTAAGCGAAAGCAGTACGACCCACAGTGTCGCCGCAACAATAACCAATGCGAAACCCGTTATGACGTTTAAAACAACAAATAGCGTGACCTTGATATCACGTTTTTCCCTTTCGCCAAGTTCATGGACTTCCTCGGTTTCGCTCGATTTTTGCTCCATACTATCGCCATTTGCCGTGCCGTCTTCATCGGATCTGTCGAACGAACCGCCGCGTCCGTCGAATATAACGTTGCGATCGGGACTTTCTGTCTCACTACGATCTTCCGAATGCGGCGGCGCATCGAACGGCGTTGAAATACGCTCGTCTTCAGGCAAAAGTTCGCCGTCGTATTCCGATAAAATTTTATCGGCTACGTCTACAGGATTGCCGAATTCGCGTATGATCTCGCATTCCGCCTTGCCACGCTCTATATTATCCTCGAACATCTCGTCGTAGTAGTCAAGCACGCGCGCGATTTCGTCGGCAGGCAAACGATGTATATTCTTTTTAAGCTCATGTTCCCATTCGTATTTGGTCATTTCAGCGCCCTTCCTTGTAAATAAATTCATAAATTCGTTTTAGCTCGTCAAGATCGTCGAGCGAATTTTTTATTCTGTCCTTTCCCGCTTGGGTGATCATGTAATACTTTCTGAGCCGCCCGTTGTATTCCTTGCTGCGCGTTGTCAAGCACCCCATGGATTCCAACCTCTTAAGTATCGGGTAGAGCGTGCTCTCGCTTATCTCGATGTAAGGCGAAATGTCGCTTATTATCTTATACCCGTAGCTCTCCTCTTTTTTGAGCGACGCAAGCACGCAAAGCTCGAGCAAGCCCTTTTTTAGTTGAGCGTCCACTGCGCCCTCCTTCTTAGCCGTGCGAGAGATCAAGCTCCGCATGACTATAAATAATCGGTATTGTTTGCAACAGTCATTCGACGGACGCAGCACAATACTGTCTATAACATAATACCACGCATTGCATAGTATGTCAATAAATATATCGCCGATAATAAGATTTCTAATGTAATTCTAATATTTGCTATAATTTACGATATATCGGGACCGTTTTTGGCACACAAAAAAACATGCAACAGCAAAAATGCCGTACATTTTAACGCAGCACAGACAAGAACAATGGCATTTTATTGTAATTTTCGCAAGGTTTTAAACTCTAAAGTCGTTAAGAATGGAACTAAGTTTGGGACTGCGAAGCTTATGAAGCGCCTTGGCTTCTATCTGCCGTACACGCTCGCGCGTGACGTGATACTCTTCGCCCACTTCCTCGAGCGTACGCGGCCTGCCGTCAAGCAATCCGTAGCGCAGTCTTATAACAGCTTGCTCGCGCGGCGACAATCTGGACAGCACGCCGGACACTTTGGTTTTGAGCTCGGCGGCATCCGCTTGTTCCTGCGGCGAATCGGACAAATCGGTAAGTATGCTCTCGAGCGTACTGTCGCCATCCTCGCCGATTGGTTTATCAAGCGACACTGTGGGCGTAGTCCATGCCATTTCCCACATCTCTTTTACTTTTTGGGGCGGCATATCGAGCGCCGCGGCAACGTCTTCTATAGTTGCGGTCGTGCCCGTTTGCTGTTCGATTTTAGCGGCTGTGCGGCGGATTTTGAGCACCGTTTCGCCTATATGTACGGGCAGGCGTATCGTCCTGTCCTTATCGGCTATCTCACGCGTTATCGCCTGGCGGATCCACCAGATAGCGTAAGTGGAAAACCTGTACCCCTTGGTGTAGTCAAACATCTTGACGGCTTGTATCAGACCGAGATTGCCCGCCTGTTTTAAATCGTCAAACTCCAACCCCTTGCACATGCCAATGTACCTAAAGGCAATCATAGCGACAAGCCGCTGATTTTTGCACACCAAAATATTGCGCGCTTCCGCGTCACCATCCGCCGAACGTTTTGCAAGCTCGATTTCTTCCTCTGCCGAAAGCAAGTCGTCCGTCTCGGTCAAAGCCATCATGTCGGCGCCTGCCGTTTTGTTTTTATCGTTCATAATCCCCCCTTGTTTGTCATTTTTACAAGCGTTAAATTGTAAATGAGTTTTATTTATACAGCATAATTCGACAATTGTCAAGCCATTTTAAAAAATCTAATAAGATTTTAATAAATTTAACAAAAAATTGCGCCGCCCGTACGGGTGCACGCAATCTTGAATTTATTTTTTATCGCCGTTGCCGTTGTTCTTTTTGAACGGTTTTTTATGCTTATGACCGTTAGACGACTGTTCGGGCTTGCGCTTAGGCTTGGGGTTGTACTCGTCCGCCTCGACAGGCCGGTCGTTGGCGTCGAATATTTCCACGTCGTCAACGACGTAAATCGGACCTTGTTTTTTCTTTTTAGGCGGGGGCTCTTCAACGACCGTGCGGCGAGTGCTCCTGCCGAGCGGATTTAAATCGAATCCAAACAAGCCGCCCAAAATATCGCTTATCGGGTCGCCGAACAGACTGCCGAATAAGTCCGAAACCGGGTCGTAATCATTGCCGCCGTCGTCCTCGAAGCCGTAGGGATGAGTAAGATAGACGTTGCACGGGTCGATAACTATAGTTTCGGGCTCGTCTTTTTTATGACCGTCCTTGCCGCCTTCCCGACCGTCGGATACCGCCACGTCTTTGACCTCGTACCCACAGCGAAGACATTTATTCTTATTACCCATGTCATAGCCGCAATGCGGACAAATCATAGTTAACGCCTCTTTAAGTTCTCGCCTGTTTTTTTCGCTTACTTTAATTATACACCTTGTCGATTGTTTTTGTCAACGCTTTTTTATATACGGGTGTACAACCACAATGAATACTTTTTACGGTAAATTCGTGGTACATAGCCCGAAGCGCCGATTGACATACGTACACAAAAAAACGGCAATGCCTTGCTATAAACCCAGGACACTGCCGCATTTTTTATTGTGATTGCGCTATGCTTTGTAATTGTCGATGTTGTCGCGCAAAACCTTTAGCTTGGCGGTTATATAGTCGGAAACGGAAATGTTGTTAGCGCTGTTATCGTCAAAACCTTGGTTATTGCCGTCCTTTCCGCCGATAGCCGTAGCGGTATACTTGCCGTAATGCGCCCGATATTTATCCTTTAACGCATTATACAAGCCGATCTTTAACATGTCCGAATCGGCAACGGTAAGCAAATTACTGCGGTACTTCATAAGTACCGAGCCCGCGTCATACGGCGCACCTTTATCTATAAGGCGGATATACAACGGGTTCCTCTGTGCTCTGCCAAACTCGTCTATAGTGGTTTGACGCGTAAACGGTTGCATATCGAGCATTCCGTTAGCGGGGTTCCAGGTGATATTGCCCAAACATCTGTCGTAATCGTAAGGAATGAATATAGCCTTGCCGTCGCTCTTTCTGAAATACAGATAGTAGTTGTTGGCGTGATTGCGTATGCAGTCGGGATTGCCGAGAATGTAGTTGACAGCCTCGAACGCGGCAAAGTAATCCTCGTCGATATATTGCCTAATCTCGCCGTCCCGATCGTTTATATTCTCTATAAACGTGAGAATGGATGAAAAGTCGCGAAGCCCCGTCGTTTTGTCCTTCTTTTTGTTGGTCTTTTTTTCGTAAGCATACAGCTCGTTTTTAAGCTCGTCGTTTACGCCTACGCGGGACTCAAGCCACTCGTCGTAGGTAAGGTCGGCGCCGCAGGAGCTGTTGCCCCAAGTGCATTTGTAAAGGTCGCCGACAGTCGTTTCGATATGCCGAGCTATAAACTGTTCGTCGATCGGCTCGTGGATACGGTACACGCCGAGGTTTTTCAGATCGCTGTCCTTTTCGAGCGCGTACACACTGCCGAGCGTGATATTGGGCGCGTAAATGCCGTTATCGCGGAAAAGCCGCATGGCGTACAGTTCTCGAATATACGTTTCGTCAAGCGTGGAATTGTACTTGATATCTATCTTGGTCATGCCGCCGAGCGTGCGGTCCTTGCGGAACTTCCGCCCGTCTGTATCGTCGCCCCAATCGTAAAGTTCGTCGGATTTGTAGCCGTCTTCTACATCGTCGAACGTTTCCTTAAAAGACAGCTTCATATGTATGGCGTTGTAAAATCCGTCGCCGTTGTAAAACTTGTGGCGGGAAGTGTTGCCCTTCATGCGCACGCCCACGCCCTCGTAATAATAGTTTTTTACGCCGTCGTCGGCTTGTTTTATGGTAATAACCACGTTGTCGGCGTAACGGTAAATCGGGCTTTTTTGATAAGCGTCCTTATCGGCGTCAAGCTTTTTCCACTCGGCGTCGCTCATGTTGATTTGTATACCTACCGTCGAGTTCTCGTCAAACAGCGCAGTGTATACTACATCGTCGCCGCCGTAGCTGTACTTGGCGGTAAATGTCTGCGTAGCTGTGTACACCGTATCGGGATTGTACTTGACTGTGCCGTTGTACCAACCGTCAAACGCGTACCCGTCGCGATAGGGCTGTTGCTCGAGCGTGACCTTGCCGTCGTTGCCCACCTTGAGCGTGACCGACGTCTTTCCTTCGGCAAACTCGCCTTCCGCCGTGTCGAACGTTACGGATATATCGCCGGGCTTGATAGGATCGTCCTCGGGCGGAGGGTCGAACGGAATGACAGGCTTAACGTCTGTAGGGTCGTCTTTATCCTCGGGCTTAGTATTCCCGCCAGAGGAATGATAACACGCGCAAAGCGCCAAGCCTGCGCAAACTATCCCCATTGTTAAAAAGAGTTTTTTCATGCCTATATGATACCACACCCCCCAAATATAATGCAACGGATAAGCAAACTTTTTTATTTGATTTTTGCTTAAAAATATCCGAACGCTTGTTTTTGCCCAAATTTAATGCTAAAATACTATAGTGAAAAAACTTGTTCCCATTATAACGCTGTGCTTGGCGATATTAACGTTTGTAATGTCTGTAGTAGGGCTTACGGTGATATGTATTTCGACGCAGGTAAGCGAGGTTCGACTGATTGCCATTCCCGTTGTGATAGTCGGACTTACCGTATCGACGCTTTTAACGCCGTTTGCATTTATATTCAAAAAGGATACTCTGTGCAAAATATCGTTCTTTATAGACATTACGGCATTTATTCTGTCGGTCATTTCCGTAACGATTTGGCTTGCCGCACTGTAAAATTATAAACCGCTCTCCTACCCGAAGAGCGGTTTTTGATTGAAAATAAATTTACAAATACTACCCTATTTGATAAACTTTTTAATCAAAGCGGCGTTTAGCTTTTTGTACGGCTGATAGCGCATAGGCAGATCGATAAACGTGCGCTTATTCATAATACTCTTGTAGTGCGAGAAGGTTTCAAATCCCGTCACGCCGTGATACGAACCAAGTCCGCTGTCCTTGAATCCCCCGAAAGGCATATACGGTGTTGCAAGATGCACGACCACGTCGTTTACGCAACCGCCGCCGAAGCCTATCTCGCTCGTGATACGCTTGATGCGTTTTTTATCTGACGAGAAGATATACAGCGCGAGCGGGCTTTCGTGCTCGGTGATATACTTAACGACTTCGCTTTCGGTCTTGTATGTGATAATCGGCATGATCGGCCCGAAGATTTCCTCTTGCATGACTGCGTCGGCAAACTCTACGCCGTCGAGCACAGTCGGCTCTATTTTGAGCGTGCGCTCGTCGCTACCGCCGCCGTACACGACTTTATTTCGGTTTATAAGCCCGAGAATGCGGGCAAAATGCTTTTCGTTTATTATCTTGCCGTATGCGGGATTAGTGAGCGGCGAAGAACCGAACTGCTTTTTGATTTGCTTTTTGACCTCGGCGACAAACCTGTCATGCACTCTTTCCGCACAGAACACATAGTCGGGCGCAACGCACGTTTGACCGAGGTTGAGATACTTGCCCCAAACCAAGCGCTTTGCCGCAAGCGGGATGTTAGCCGTTTCGTCCACTATGCACGGACTCTTGCCGCCAAGCTCAAGCGTTACCGGCGTGAGGTTTTCCGCCGCCTTTTGGTAAACAAGCTTGCCTACACTCTTACTTCCTGTAAAGAACACGTAGTCAAAAGTCGATTCCATAAGCTCGGCGTTTATCTGACGCCCGCCCATCAGCACCGTAACGTATTCGGGCGGAAACACGCGTTCCACCACGTCGCGAATCGGTTCGTTAACGTTGGGAGAATACGAGCTTAATTTCAGCACAACCGTATTGCCCGCCGCAACCGCGTCGACAAGCGGGTCGAGCGACAAAAGTACGGGATAGTTCCACGGGTTCATTACGAGCACCGTTCCGTACGGCGACGGCAGACGGTAGCTTTTTGCAACGGCGTGCGCGATAGGCGTTTTGACGCGCTTTGCCTTGGTGAGCTTTTTAAGCTTTTTCAGCATGAACGACAGCTCGCTCATCACAAGCCCGGTTTCGCACATATAGCTTTCCGTTTCGCTCTTGCCCAGGTCTTTTTTGAGCCCTTCATGAAGCGCGGGAAGATTGCGCTTTATCTCTTTGTAAAGCGCTTTAAGCCGAGCCTTGCGCTGTTTTACGTCAAGCGTGGCGCCGCTTGCAAAGTATGCGCGCTGTTTTTTGATGATAGTCGGGATATCGGTTTCGCGCACCGTTTCGCCTTTGAGCTTAAAATACATACTCTCGAGCTTGCGCCTGTTCCACAGCACGGGCACGGGATAGAGCGGGTTTGCTTCCCTGTCCGCGTACTCGGCAAGCTCGGCTATATCGCCGTACTGAATTTGCGGGAAATAAAGCGGAATATCGAACTGCGCGTTTAAATGCTCTATCTTTTGAATAAACAGATTTGCCGCTTCGGCGCGCGTGGTCGACTTGTCCGCGATACCGCTGTACACGGCAAGCTTCCATAATTTTTTGTGAATTTTTTTGCCGTATTCTTTAAGCACGGTCGGAAGAATAACGGCATTGGCAAAGCCGTGCGCAATATTGTATTTTCCGCCGAGCGCGTGCGCAAGCGCGTGAACGTAGCCCACGTACGCCTTGGAAAACGCCCGTCCTGCCTTGTGCGACGCGATAAGCATATTCTTTGCCGCCTCGCGATCGCCCTCGTACGCGCCCTCGAGATTGTCAAAAACAAGCTTGACAGCGTCGTACGCGTCGCGCCGTGTACCGCGGTTGCCGCCCTTGCCGATAAACGCCTCCACAGCGTGAGTAAGCGCGTCCATACCTGTGGTTGCTACAATGTGTTTGGGAAGCGTCGCCGTCACTGCCTCGTCGAGCACCGCGTACGACGGAATAAGCGGAAAGTCGTTTATCGCGTACTTGTGTCGAGTTTTGGAATCGACTATGACCGCGGCGAGCGTGGTTTCACTGCCCGTGCCAGCCGTAGTCGGAATGGCTATCAGAAGCGGGATTTTTTTGTGCACCTTAAGAATACCGCGAAGCTTGTTGAGCGTCTTTTTAGGTCGCGCAATCAAAGCGCCCACGCCCTTGGCACAGTCTATTGGCGATCCGCCGCCGAACGCAATCAAGCAGTCGCATCCGTCGTTTTTATATATCCCAAGCGCTTCGTCGACGTTATCGGTAGTCGGATTGGCAACTACGCCGTCGTACAATGAATACTCGATTCCATTGTCCGTAAGGCTCTTTTCCAAGTCGGATGTCAGTCCGAGCCCCTTAATAGTAGCGTCGGTTACGATGAGCGGACGGCGTTTCCTTTTGATTTTAAGCACGCCGGCGACGTCGCCGATCTTCTCGATTATTTTGGGATCCTTATACGGTAGAAAAGGCAGTGCGATTTTGAGCACGCCCTGAAAAATTCTGCAATACGCCTTTTTGAATATATTCATAATTTACGCCTCGCTCTCAGATAATCGTGAATAATAAACAATAAGGTTGTCCGCTATCTCGTTGAGGTGCTTGTAAAAGATAACGCGCTCCTCGTCGGTCATGTCTGTCATGCCCGCGGCGACAGCCTTGTCCGCTTTTAGCGTGATGTAGTCGGCAACCCCAACACCGTCTGCCGTCAGCTTGATAATGCTGTTATATTTTTTGTCGTCGTACTCGATATAATTCTTTTCGCGAAGCAGTGCAAGCGCGCGGGATATAGCCGCCTTGTCCTCGAACGTAACGCGCATAAGCTCGCTTGCCGTCATGCCCGAGCTGCTCGCGTTTAGATAGTAAATACACATTACGTGAATGCTCTTTAATCCGTACTCTTTCATCTCGTGCATCTTTATCCTCGACACAAGCCGATTAAGCTTTAGCACCGATATAACGAAGCTTTCAAAAATGTTTTCCATTTGCTCACCTATCGAATAAATAATTTAATAGTTAAAGTATACTATATCCGTTGTTTTGCTGTCAAACGATTTGTTGACTTTTCAACAAATATTTAATTACAGCACAAAATGGTACAAAAAACAAGCGCTTGGAAAATCCAAACGCTTGCTTGCTTTTGATTAATTACCCGTGAGGGGCTTGAACTCGTAAGGTTTTTGGGCTTGCGGTGTCCGAGCGCCTCCCGGCTTATATCTTACAGCTCGGCAAAGTATTTGATGGTTCTTACCATCTGGCTGGTGTAAGAGTTTTCGTTGTCGTACCAGGAAACGACCTGAACTTGGTAAAGGTCATCACCGATCGGCGAAACCATGGTCTGGGTTGCGTCGAACAGCGAGCCGTAACGCATGCCGATAACGTCGGACGAAACGATGGGGTCCTCGTTGTAGCCGTAGGACTCGGAAGCGGCGGCCTTCATGGCGGCGTTGATGCCCTCTTTGGTTACATCCTTGCCCTTAACGACAGCGGTAAGGATAGTGGTCGAACCCGTGGGAACGGGAACACGCTGTGCCGAGCCGATAAGCTTGCCTTTAAGTTCGGGAATAACAAGGCCGATGGCCTTTGCCGCGCCCGTCGAGTTGGGAACGATGTTGGCGGCGCCCGCTCTTGCTCTTCTCATATCGCCCTTGCGGTGAGGTCCGTCAAGTATCATCTGGTCGCCGGTGTAAGCGTGAATGGTGCTCATGATACCCGACTGAATGGGCGCGTACTTGTTAAGCGCGTGAGCCATGGGCGCCAAGCAGTTGGTCGTGCAGCTTGCCGCGGAAATGATTTGATCGTCCTTGGTAAGGGTGTTCTCGTTTACGCTGTAAACGATTGTCTTAAGGTCGTTGCCCGCAGGTGCGGAAATAACGACCTTTTTGGCGCCTGCCTGAACGTGCGCCATGGATTTTTCCTTCGAGCAGTAGAAGCCGGTGCACTCGAGCACTACGTCTACCTTAAGCTGACCCCAAGGCAAGTCCTGTGCTTTGGGCATGGCGTAAATGGTAATCTCTTTGCCGTCGACGGTAATCGAGCCGGGAACCTTAACGGTCTTGCCGTCCTCTTCGTAAACGGGCTCTTTGGACGTAACGGTGTGTACGCCCTCGCCGATTCTGCCGCAGTAGCCGCCCTGAGCGGTGTCGTACTTAAGCAGATTTGCGAGCATTGCGGGGCTGGTAAGGTCGTTGATAGCGACTATCTCGTAGCCCGCGGCGCCGAACATCTGACGGAACGCAAGACGTCCGATACGACCGAATCCGTTGATAGCAACTCTTACGTTGTTGCCTTTTGTCTTTGCCATAAAAAACCTCCAAATGTGTTTTTGACTTTATTTTTTAAGCAATATGCTTTTGCTTACTGCCGAAAGCGGATACAAACCGCGGAACAAACCCGCCGTCTTATTACCCGTCACTCGTTCATCATATAAAGTATATCACCTTTATCTTTTGCCGTCAAGTTTTTTTAAAATCTTAATTGCAAATTAGTCGTGCGTTTTAAAAAATTCAATGTCTGTCGGGATAGAAATTGTAAGGAATTTTAAGCCAATCCATTGATACGTACTTGACAATGCAATCTTTGTTTTCCGCTTTTTTACACTTTTTACGTAATGCCTTATCCTGCCACTTGTTGTATTTATAAAGCAAGTGCGTCATTGCATATTCGTTAGTGCCGATAACGTTATATTTATCTTCGTCGTACGGTAGCTGTGCAAAATAGTAATAATGCTGCATATCTCTGAAAATGAGATAAATTTCTTTTCCTTTGACATCGGGTTCATTGCAAAAGCTTTTTATATCCGTCGGCAAAAACATTGAAAAATCTATCTCGCGCGCTTGATTGTCGTCGACTGCCTCGTATATTGCTTTTTTATTGGGATAAAACAAATCGCTCACGGAAAACATAGTGCCGGTCTTTTTTATATCACGGTAAAGAATTTTGTCTATTTTGCCGACGTAAACACCGCACAAATAGCAGTCATGCTTTTTAATCTCGGCATAAAAACCGTTATGCCCTTTTATAAGCGTGATATCGGGCTTTGCATTTGCCGATTCAAAAAGTCGACTGCGGTGCGCCGCAATCTCAAACGCGAATTTTAAGCTTGCAAAAGTAATAACGGCTACGGCAATAGATGAAAGCCCCGACATCGTAACGGTATAAAAGCTACTTTCCGATATGATATATTCCCCGTTTACTCCCGTCTTTTCAAACGAATGCAACATGAAATTTTCCGTCATAAGAAAAATCAACGAATACATCATTGGCAGGCAGTTTATTCTTATATCCTCATCGGCACGATGTGACAAAAAATTATATAGCGAGAGTATAACGTATCCGAGCCCGACCAAAAGCATGAGTACAAGCGTTACGATAACAGCGGACTTATTGTTATTTGCTATTGCGTTTTCATACCGCTCTATCACGCCGCAACAATCGCATATGATATAAACCAAAATGCCGACTGTAACGATTAAGCAAACGGCAAAAAACCATTTGATAAACATAGACCACTTTCGCTTATATCCTAAATGCTTGACGTCCATTATACGTTGTTCCTTACACGTAAGTTTTATATCCCGAGCTATCGTATTCAGTCGGTTGATTGCTCGTCGGCGTTTACTCCGTCCTGCATAGCGGGTTCGGTCGTTTCTGGCTCCGCTTTTCCATCGCCATGTGCCGTCGGCTCGAGCAAAAGCTTACCAATGGATTGAGACATATACGAATAAAGCTCGTCGTAGCTTTGTCCGGATGTGATTGCGTTTTTAACGATAAACACGCTTGCGGCGGTGCCGACTGTGAAAAAGTCTTTGTATTTTTTTATCTTTTGCATATCGGCAAAGCTAAGCACGTTTTGGTCGCCTACTGTCACGCCGTGCTTATCTATAACAACGCTTAACTGTTGGTCGCTTGTCGGAACGACGCTTGTGACAAAGTTTTTGGGCGCGATCGCCATAAGCAACGATACTGCCAAGAGTATAGCCGCAAAAACAAGTATGACTATGCCGAGCACTAGTATCGAAGTTGACGGACTAAGTACGATCGCCGCGATACCTACGGCAATGCCAAAAAGAGCTACGCCGAAGTACAAGCAGAAGTAAACCGAAAATATCTTTTTGTTAACGGCTTTCAGGTCGTTAGCGGTGATTGCGTAATTAAGTTCAAACATATTTAATACCTACTTTAAATTTTCGGGGTTGAGGCAGAGCAGTTCTTTTAGCACGAACCTGCCGTTATCGCGGATAAGCACGTCGTCGAAGTAAATCTTGCCTCCGCCGACATCGGGGGTTTGGCGAAGCACCAAATCCCAATGCACGACCGAATTATTGCCGTTGTACGCGTCATCGTAGCAAGCGCCGGGCGTGAAATGGATTGAACCGCAAATCTTTTCGTCAAACAGAATATCGCAAATCGCTTCGGTGACATACGGGTTGACGCCTATCGCGAACTCGCCTACGTATCTTGCGCCCTCATCCGAATCGAAAATTGCGTCCGACTTCTCTTGATTAGAGCTTTCGGCTTTGACAATCTTTCCGTTTTTAAACGTCAGGCGCACCCAATCGAATCTCGTGCCGTTGTAAACGGTGGGCGTGTTGTACGTAATAACGCCGTTGACCGAATTCTTAACGGGCGCAGTATACACCTCGCCGTCGGGAATGTTCATCTGCCCCGAGCACTTGATGGCGGGGATATCCTTTACGGAAAAAGTAATGTCGGTGTCTTTGGCTACTAATCTAACCTTGTCGGTCTTGTTCATAAGCGCAACAAGCGCGTCCATCGCCTTGTCCATCTTGGAATAGTCGAGGTTGCACACGTTAAAGTAAAAGTCCTCAAACGCTTCGGTCGACATGCCCGCAAGCTGAGCCATGGACGGCGAGGGGTATCTGAGCACCACCCACCGCGTCTTTTTTACGCGAATATCGTTGTGAACGGGATGCGAGTAAAGGCTCATGTATTTTTCCATGCGCGCGCTCGGAACTGACGAATTTTCGTAGCTGTTATCACTGCCGCGCACGCCGATATAGCAATCCATTTGCGACATGACGTTAGCGTCAAATTCGCCCCACGCTTTAAGCTGTTCGTCGGTAGCGCCCTTTAAAAGCTCGGCGCGCACACGAGTATCTATATTGGTTACAAACGCCTGTGCGCCCGTCTCGTACACCGCCTTGATAAGCTCGGTGACAAGCGGATACGGCACGTCAAACGCCTCTATCAGTACCTTATCCCCTTTTTTGGCGGCAATGGAATAATTGACTAAATTACGCGCAAGCTTGACTATTCTCTCGTCTTTCATCGTTTAACATCTCCTTTCTTACTTTATTTTAAACTATTACAACAAAAAAGTCAATAAATTTGGTATTACACCTAATTTGTTCTCATCGCAAATTTGCTCCTATAACGGAACATCACCCGGAATACCGCCTTAAAGGCATACAATTCACAAAAAGTTCACAACTAAAAAAGAACGCGCAAAGGCTTGCTTTTAGTCATTCCAAGTGGTATAATAATAATCGTTAATAAACTGTTGGAGGTATCAACATATTATGCCGTTAGTAAATACTAAGGACATGTTCGCCAAAGCCTACGAGGGCGGATACGCAATCGGCGCGTTCAACATCAACAACATGGAAACCATTCAGGGTATTGTCGAAGCCGGCAAGCTTGAAAAAGCGCCGCTCATCCTTCAGGTTTCGTCCAGCGCCATTAAGTACGCAAACCCCGTATACCTTACCAAAATGGTACAGGCCGCAGTAGAAGATTCCGGTCTTCCCATCTGCTTGCACCTCGATCACGGTAATTCCTACGACCTTTGCGTAGAAGTCATCAAGCACGGATTTACTTCCGTCATGATCGACGCGTCCTCCCACCCGCTTGCGGAAAACATCAAAATCACGTCCGAGGTAGTTAAATACGCTCACGATCACGGCGTAACGGTAGAAGCCGAGCTCGGAAGACTCGCCGGCGTTGAGGACAACGTCAAGGTCGACGCCGCAGACGCGCTTTACACCGACCCCGATGAGGCGGCGGAATTCGTTGCCAAGACGGGCGTCGACTCGCTTGCTATCGCTATTGGCACCAGTCACGGCGCGTTCAAGTTTAAGGGCGAGGCAAAACTGCGTTTCGATATTCTTGAAAAGGTGTCCGAGCTTCTTCCCAAGTTCCCCATCGTTCTTCACGGCGCAAGCTCTGTGCTTCCCGACTACGTAAAAATGGTTAACGACTTCGGCGGCGCAATGCCCGGCGCTAAGGGTATTCCCGAAGAAATGCTTCGCAAAGCTTCGTCAATGGCGGTCTGCAAAATCAACGTCGATTCCGACCTTCGTCTTGCATTCACCGCGGCAGTCCGCAAGCACTTTGCCGAAAACCCGGCACACTTCGATCCCCGTCAGTACCTCGGCGACGGCAGAACGCTTGTTACCGAATGTGTACGCCATAAGTTAGTACACGTACTCGGTTGCGCAGGAAAAGCATAATTTTTAGCGCGTAATGCGGCGTTAACCGTCGGGCGTCTTGTGTCATGTAGGTGGATCAACATTTCCCGTCGCCGCCGTTCGGTTGCCTTGACTGGCTCGCGTCTCCGCACTTAAAAGCTTTTTCTTCCCAATAAACTAAAGGACATTCTTTTGTGAATGTCCTTTTTGATTTAATAAAAAGCATACGACGTCAGTATTCCTTCCGTCCGCACAAAACGTCAATGCTGACGTCAAAGTAATCGGCGATTTTCCAACACTCTATTATGCTCGGTTCGATTATCCCCTGTTCCCAACGCGACAGATTTGCCTGACTCGTTCCAAGCTCTTTGGCAAGCCGACGTTGCGATAACCCCTGCGACTTTCTAAATTCCGCTATTCTGTTGTTTTTAAATCTCTGTTCCACATAAATATATTATACAAAAATGTATCAAAACACTTGACAGATACAGATTTGTATCATATACTTTTATTATTAATACACAAAGGAGAACATTATGGACAACAACAACTTGGCAAGATTTTTGCTCACTTTCTTTTTAGGGTGGATCGGCAGCATTATAATAAATCACACCTCGCTTAAGCCCGACGGCTTTAAATCGAGAACGCTCGCCTACTTCTTTTTGTCGATGATAACGTTCGGTATTTACGGGCTAGTGGCTTCAATCTGCAACTTTACCTTCGACCCGAACAAACCGAGCAACATTGGATATTTTAAGGACTAAAACAATATACATTACAAAAACGCACGAGCAATTAAGCCCGTGCGTTTTTATATGATTTACTTGTTTCTTTTAATTACGGCTAATATTCCCAAAGCCGCAATTATCAAACCGCCTGCGACTATACTGATTATTATCAAGTAATCGTGTGTTTCTATCTTTACGTATTTGGCGTACAAAGTCATATCTCCCGTTACAAGCGTATCGGAGTCGAACGGCATTGTAAATTGTTCGTCCGCATACCACCCGTCAAATCGGTAGCCGACCGCGGCGGACGTGTCGGGAGGACTTAATTTACTGCCGTACTCGTATTCGACAGTTGATATAACTTCGGAGTTTAGCGCATCGATAAACGTGACTTTGTACTTCCTTAATGTTTGCTTGTACTCGGCACGTACGGTGATATCCGAGGTGACGTTTTCCGCTGCCTGCGACCAACACGTAAACTCGTAATCGTACTTCTCGTCCGATTGGCGAACGGGCGTTTCTGGAAGAGCCGCGTCCTCGCCGTCGAGCACGTATTTTTGTGCAATAATCGAGCCGTCGTGGTCGACAAAGGATACCGTATGTACCGGCAAAAGCTCGCGCTCGACAAGACAGTCGAATATAGTATCGCACACCGATTTTTCGTAACCGAGGTTTTGCGCGGTACGGTAAAACCTAAGACCGAAATCGTCGAACGTCGACTGCGGCGTGAGCGCACAAAGCGTGGAATACCACAGCTCGCCCATTACCTCGCGTGTAAAGAACTTCGGAATCCTTTGATACAGCACGTACTGCGTGTGCGATATAATCGTGCTGTTATAATGAGTGCCGCCGTAACTGCATATTGCGTGATCGTGATCGAGATTGCAGTTGGGTATTTTATTTGACATACTGTATTTGTAATGACTCGTTCCACCTTTGATCGAACGAATAAACTTAGTTCCGCCCGCCGCGCAATCTTCTCCGCTCGTCCAAAACCTATTGTCGCTCGGATCGTATCCCTCGATTAGCGCACCGAATATATCCGAAATCGCTTCGTTGAGCGCGCCCGAATCGTTGAGGTACTCAAACTCGGCGGCAAACTGCGTGACTGCGTGTTGATATTCGTGACCGATAACGTCTGCGGCATTGCCCGGGTGATACATGCTTCCGTCTTTTCTGCCGTCGCCTACCAACATCGTGACTTGTCCGCTCGTTTCGTCGTATCCGCAATTCGCGTTTTCGTACTCGTCGCCGTAGTGTACGTACACCATGATCGGCTTTTCGCTTTCCCTGTCGTTGTAATTGCCCCAAACCTCGTCATTGCCGCCGTTTGCGCCCAAAAGCCTTACGCCTGTGTTTTTACTGTCGGCATAAAAGTCGTACGCCTTGACGACGTTGTTGTACGCCGTAACGGCAATCGGGTCGAACACGCCGCTTTCGTTCTGATAATACGCGAACACGCCGTCCGATGCGTCGACGACAAAAATATTGCGCGTGAAATCGGCAAGCATGTATTCGCCGTCCGTCGTTTGCTCGACCGGCACGCCGACAGAGTTGCCGAAAGCGTCGGTTTGCTCGACGGACACCGTCACGCCGTAAATAGCAGTCGTAGCCGCATTCGTTTGGGCAAGCGTTTTATCAGGCTCGCCGAATACAGAAAGAACTTTATTTTCGCCGTTGGTACACACAACTATATCGCCGCTCGGGATATCGACACCGCTATGCACCTGACGGTACTTGTAAACCTTGCCGTACTTGACGGGCAGCACCTTATCCAACCTGTACTCGTAATCGGAATTATGAGTTCCGTACTTTTTGTCAAGCTCGGATAAAATATCGAGCGGTTTGTCCTCGTCGACTATAACGCCGTCAAACGTCGCGTTAGATTCCGCATATACGTTGCCATGCTCATTCGCTGCACCGCAGACAAAACACAGTGCGCAAAACACAGCCGTAATAAAAATCGCTATGTATTTATATTGAAGTGTCGATTTAAAATGTTTTCCCATTATGCACCGAATAATTATAATAAAAAAGGCTTGACAAAACCGTTCAAGCCTCTTTGCTTATCAATACAACCGAAATCCAAAACGAGTAAAATTTATAAGTAATTTACAAATATAAGCAATATACTTTAAGTTTTATCGCCCGCTTCTTTTAAAAAAGAAGCAACTTAGCGCCCGACTATCATCGCCTTTTGGTAGAGTTCGAGGTCGAACTCTTTTTTCATGGCAATGCCCTCGACGATGTCCATGTCGTAGAACTTGTGATTTTTAATACCGACAATGCGGTTGCCTATACCCTGTTTGAGAAGTTCTACCGCGCGCACGCCAAAGCAGGTGCCGAGGTATCTGTCGCGGCAGGACGGACTTCCGCCGCGCTGAACGTGACCGAGCCGCGTGGACTTGAAAACCAAATCGGAGCGAGCAGTCAATTCTTTTTTAAGCACGTCGGCGCTACCCGCGCCCTCGGCAAGCACTATTATGCCGCTGGTCTTGCCGTTAGCCGCGCCGCCCGTCAAATTTTCCAAGATTTGATCTACGCTCAACGGATGTTCGGGAACGACTATTACTTCCGCGCCGCCGCAAAGGCCGGTGTAAAGCGCAAGGTCGCCGCAGTTTCTGCCCATGACCTCTACGATAGACACGCGCTCATGCGAGCTCATGGTGTCGCGAATTTTATTGATAGCGTCGAGTATGGTATTGCACGCGGTATCAAAGCCGAGCGTGTAATCGGTGTACGCAAGGTCGTTGTCTATCGTGCCGGGAATACCGATCGACGGGAAGCCGCGGTCGGTAAGCGCTTTTGCGCCCATAAACGAGCCGTCGCCGCCTATAACGATAATGCCCTCGACGCCGCGCGCGCGAAGATTCTTTATCGCCTTTTGCTGACCCGCTTCCTCCTTGAACTCGGGACAGCGAGCCGTCTTTAATATCGTGCCGCCGCGGTGGATAATGTCCGACACACTGCGCATGTTCATGGGTATAAACAAATCGTCGATAAGACCCTGCAATCCGCGCTCGACGCCCATGACCTCAAGCCCCATACCAATGCCGTAACGCACTACCGCACGGATAGCCGCATTCATGCCCGGCGCGTCGCCGCCGCTTGTAAGCACCGCTATTTTTTTCATAACCGATATCTCCTCGAAAGACTAATATTAACGACTGCATTATATAACAGTCACATATTGATTTACGGCTTTCTCAGCCGTTTGTTTAATACAATCGTTCCTGCGAAATTATCCGTATGTAATTATATCACATTTGTTTGATGAACACAAACAGTTTTATACTGTTTTTTCAAACATATTTCTACTGACAATCACGCTGTTCCTTGACCCTATTTCCGCCGAGAATAGCGCTCAATTCCGCCCGCGAAAGATTGTTGATGTCAAACTTATCGCTTAGCCTGTACAGCTTGCCGTCGTCGTCGTTTTTGATATAGATATAATCCCTGCCCGGGTATGACGCAACCACCTCGCGCACTTCCTCGAGTAGTTGCTTGTCCGCAAGCGAGAAGTAACAGCAAATCTTTGCGGCGTAAGCGTCGGCGTCGTCGAACGGCGTGATGTTATCCACGTAAATGGAAACCCCGTTATCGTTCTGCTTTAGCACGCCGGTGACGGCTACGACAGTGTCCTTTACCCACAGCGGTTTTAGCTTTTCAAATGTCTTGTTAAACGCCAAAAGCTCGACGGTGCCGTACAAATCCTCGAGCACGGCAGTGCCCATGGGATTGCCCTTTTTGGTCATTTTGTTGACAGTTGCGGTAAGCATGCCGCCGAGCGTTACTTTGGAATCCATTGGCGGACAGTCCTGCGATTCGGGATTGAGCATGGAAGTATTGAGTCCGAACTGCTTAAGCTTATCTATATACGCCGAAAGCGGGTGCCCCGAAAGATACACGCCGGCAACTTCCTTTTCCTTTTTGTACTTTTCGCTCGGCGAATACTCGTCGAGCTCCGGATATACAAACTCGGTCTTTATCTCGGGCGCGACGTCGAAGAACGACATCTGTCCGCTCATGCGCGCGTCGCGTTCCTTGCCCACTCTGTCCATTACGCTCGGGAACGCAGCAATAAGCACCGAGCGTTTTTTGCCGAAGCAATCAAACGCACCCGCGTAGATGAGCGACTCAACCATGCGGCGGTTAATAAGGCTTTTGCCGTTGTCCACATCACAAAGGCGGGATACGAATTCCACAAAATCCTTGTACTCGCCGTTACGGTTTCGTTCCTCTACTATCTTGTTTATGACAGGCACGCCCACGCCTTTTATCGCACCCATGCCTATACGTACACAGCCGTTTTCCACAGAGTATTCCGCGCCCGACTTGTTGATATTGGGCGGCAGAACGGCGATTTTGGCCTCTTTTAGGTATGACAGATAGTGCGTAAGCTCGTCAAGCTTGTTTATACGGTTGTTAAGTACAGCAGTAAAGTACTCGACGGGATAGTAGCGTTTTAGGTACGCGGTCTGGTACGTTACGTGCGCGTACGCGGCGGCGTGCGACTTGTTAAAGCCGTAGCTGGCAAACTTGATAAGCATGTCGTAAATGTCGTTAGCAACGTCGGCCGGCACGCCGTTTGCCACCGCGCCGGGGATCTTATTGCCCGTCTTTTTGTCCTCGCCGCCGTGGATAAAGACCTTGCGCTCAGCTTCCATTGCCTCGAGTTTCTTTTTACTCATCATGCGTCGGATGTTATCCGCGCCGCCCATCGAGTAGCCGGCAAGCGTGCGCACTACGTCCATAACCTGTTCCTGATAAACGATTATGCCGTAGGTAACGCTTAGTATCTGCTTTAACAGCGGGTGCATGTACTGTATCTTGTCGGGGTTCTTTTTGTTCTTAATGAACTGCGGAATTGCGTCCATAGGCCCGGGGCGGTACAGCGATATACCTGCTATTACGTCCTCCAGGCTTGACGGCTGAAGCTCGCGCATAAAGCCCTTCATGCCGCCGGATTCCAGCTGGAACACCGCCTCGGTATTTCCGCTGCCGATCAGCTCGTAAACCGCTGGATCGTCGTAGCCGAGCTTTACAAAGTCGATGTCTACGCCGTGCTGTTCCTTGATGTAGTCTGTCGCCTTTTTTATATCGGTGAGCGTAGTAAGCCCCAAAAAGTCCATTTTGAGAAGTCCGAGCTCCTCGTCGACTATCATATCGTACTGAGTGACTACGACGTCCTCGTTGGTACGCGCAAGCGGAACGTGGTCGGCAATCGGGTCGCGGCAGATAATAACGCCCGCCGCGTGCATGCCGATTTGGCGTGGCATGCCCTCTATCTTTTCCGCCATGTCAAGCACCTTGCGCGCTTGAGCGTCGTTCTCGTAAAGCGCCATCAAATCGGGCACGCCGGGAATGGGCTTACCCTCTTTGTCCGTGCCTCTGCCGAGTAACTCGCGTATGTGCATTTTTTCGGAGCCGCGCGGTATCATTTTGGTGATGTTGTTGACTTCCGAAAACGGCAAATCGAACACGCGCCCGACGTCCTTGATTGCCGCCTTGGTCGCCATCGTGCCGAACGTCGCTATCTGCGAAACGTTGTTTTCGCCGTACTTTTTGGTAACGTAGTCTATAACCTCGCCGCGGCGGTCTACGCAAAAGTCGATATCGAAGTCGGGGTTACTTACGCGTTCGGGATTGAGGAATCGCTCGAATATAAGCGAATACTTGAGCGGGTCGATTTTGGTAATGCCGATTGCGTAAGCGACGATACTGCCCGCCCCGCTACCTCGACCCAAGCCGACGGGAATGCCCTGACTCGTCGCGTAATTGATAAAGTCCCACACTATCAAAAAGTAGTCTACAAAGTGTAGTCTTTCCACTATGCCGAGCTCGTACTCGGCGCGTTCTCTTACCTCGTCGGTTATCTCGCCGTAACGCACCTTAAGCCCGTCAAACGTGAGCTTGCGCAAATACTGCTCGCTCGTAAGCCCGTCGGGCGGCGTGTACGACGGAAGTAGCGGTTCCTTTCGGATAAAGTACGGGTCGCATTTATCGGCGATTTCAAGCGTTACGTCAAGCGCGTCCTCGTACGGCAGCGCGGCGTACATCTCGTCGTAATCTTTCAGATAAAACTCGTTTGTGGGGAAATACTTGTCGTCCGACATACTCTCGCCCGACATGTCCTCCTGCACCTCGCCGTCGTTTTCGAGCGTAGAGTGGAAGGATATCGCCATAAGCACCTTTTGCATTTTGGCGTCGTCGCGCGTGAGATAGTGCGCGTCGTTGGTTGCTACTATCTTGACCCCGTTCTCGTTGGCAAGCCGAATGAGGTGCGGAAGTATAAGCTTTTGCTCGGCGATATTGTGGTTTTGTATCTCAACGTAAAAATCCTCGCCGAACGCCGTCTTGAATTTTTTTATCCATTTATCGGCAGTGGCGTAGTCCTTTTTCAGTAGCGCCTGCGGAATAACGCCGGCAAGGCACGCCGACAAAACGACAAGCCCCTCGCTGTGCGCCTTTATCATTTCAAAGTCGACGCGCGGCTTGTAATACATGCCCTCGGTAAAGCCCGCCGAAACGATCTTGATTATGTTGTGATAGCCGACCTCGTTTTTGGCAAGCAGCACCAAGTGGTTGAGCTTGGGCGGCGCGCCGTTAGCGCCCTTTTGCTTGACGTGCATGTCCTCGGTCATGTACACCTCGCACCCGATAATGGGCTTGACCTTAAACGGGCGGCGTTCGCTCATGAATTTGAGGAAGTCCGCGCCGGGGTCGGTGTACTTGACGGCCGCCTTTAAAAACTCTATCGTGCCGTACATATTGCCGTGGTCCGTCATTGCGACCGCGGGTATATTCAGTTTATCGCACAGCTTAAAAACCTTGTCGGTGCGTACCGCGCCGTCAAGCATGGAAAACTCGGTATGAACGTGTAAATGCGCAAATTGTTTCATTATTTCACCTAACCTGTATTATATCACTTAACTTTTGTTTTGACAAGTCTCATTCACATGTTAAACACGTTATTTTAAACCGCAATTTGGGCAAGTGTGAACGGAAACGTATTCGTCGGCGCCGACAGTTTGCTTTAACAGTTCTATATCTCCTGCCGAAGCGTGCCCGCTTGTGTGCAAATCGACGATATTCATTCCGAGCGACTCAGCCGCATCTAAAAAATCCGACATATCCTTATTTGCTTTATAGCCGTTCCACATAGAGTAAATCAGCGTTGCATTCTTAATATCGGCTGCCGCAAACAACTTTTTTAAATAGCCGAGCATAGTCGGACGCACCGTCATTGTAAAGCGTTTGGTGCCGCTTGCGATATCTTTAAGCCCTATCTTGTTTTCCATCTCAAAAAACATATCCTTGCGCTTGCCGCGAACAAGTCGAGGCGTGAATGCAATTACGTCTTTGAATATATCGGGACGAGGAATTTTGCCGCCCGCCGCACAAGCGATCAGCGCGGTAAAATTATCCTCGTACAAAATTCTATTGCTACGCTTACTCGCGCGGTACACGCCGACAAGCCTATCGATATTCGTTGCGGATTGCAGTACAAACACAGGCATGTCGTTACCGAGCATAACATCGACAAGCTTATTTTCCAGCTCGCTTTCAGAGAAACACGGCTTATCGCTACCTATGTTTGTTCCCTCACAAATAAGCGTATTAACTTTTTTAGGTAATCGCGAGAGCAATTCGCCGCTATTCTTTCTGCCGTGAAAACGAAAATCCCCTGTGTATAAAATGCTTTTGCCGCCTGCCTCGCACAATAGCATATAACTGTCAAACGCAGAATGATCGCACAAAAACGGCGTTATTTTTATGCCTCCGACGGTAAACGCCCTGCCGTTTTTATATGTAATCACATTGTCCGCGATTTGTTTGCCGCGGTATTCGCTCATTGCGCTTACTATGCGATACGCCCCGTTTCCGATATAAATCGGACAGTCATTTTTATACTCTATAAGTCCTGCGTGGTCGGCGTGATAATGCGACACTACTACCCCGTCGTACCTTGTTTGCAGAACGTTTTTTTCTGTATCGCTTAGTTCGTCGCCGCCGTCCAACGCTTTGCCGAGTTCAACCAAAATTTTCGTATCGCCGTAAGTCAGTTCTATCAGGTTTTCGCCGATTTTATCTTTCCCGCGCAAAATCTTGTATTCGAGCATAGGCGCATGCGCTTTTCTATTTATATGCTTTTTCATAAACGCGCTCACATAATGTTCGTCACGGCACAGCTCGTAGCTTTCTATTTCAAACGATTCGATTATATCCTGCAAGACATATTCGTCTAAACATTCGTCGGCGAAAATGCGGTGTTTATTGTTTTTTGCGTTATACAATACCCTGCCGCGCGGATAGTAATAGCAATCGTCAGTCAAGCCCTTAACCGCGTTATACCAAATGTCGTAATGCGAATACGGATAATTAATAAATCCGTTGCGATCCGCTTCGCTTGCGTAATAGCCTTTGTGAAATTCCAACACCCTCTGTCCGCAAATCCTATCGGGTATAACCCAAAATATTCCTACTTTAATCATCTTGCTCATTCGTAACAATTCCTTTTTACGTTGTCTTTATAATTTCTATATTTATTTTTACATATTGTAATCTGTTAATTAAAGGCGGGTTACTTCTCCGCCATAAGCCTACTCTATCCTATTCAAATTTTTATCATAGCATTCGATTATGATATTTTTTTCTTCGAGAACTTGTCTGTATTGCTTGACCTTTTTTACCGAATCGTCGGTAAAAATGAAAACTATTTCATGGTCGATAATATCGTCGACCTTAAGCCGAATGTCATTGTTTAGAATTTCCGATAACAGATTTACGGTATACACGGCATCGCTCTTACGCTTGTCCACAAGGGTTTTATAGTTGCAATACTTGGTGTAATCCCTAATATGATCCAACACGCCCGAAGGGTCGTCACAGGAATCGGGTTTTGTCTTTACTTCCGCAAATTGCAAAACATAGCCGCTCTTCGCCTTGCGCAGACCGAGTAAATCAAACCTTCCGCCGCTATGCTTTTTGTGCTCTGTCCTTTTTGCCTCCAAATCTCCGTCGATATAATTATAATATCCCGCGTTTATCAGAGTTTCGCGCGGCTCGCGGTATTCTATATCAAAATATGTATTTTCGCTATTGCCAAATCCGACGGCAAAAAGCTGTTGCTGTCTATCGCCTTCGCAGATAGTTTTTTTACGCATGCAACCGAGCCAACAGTCGATGAGCTCTATGTATTTTGTCAAAATTTGTTTGAGCGCTTCCTTTTCGACCCTGCCGTTTCCGTCTAAAATTACCGATATATTCTTTAAATCATCACCGAACTTGACGCCTAATTCACTCAACTCGTTGCGGTAATCTTCACTGCGATTGCTAAAGCGGGCATATTTAAAATTAAAAAAACCTTTTACTTGCTTATTAGAATATTCGAGCCTAAGTAGCTGTCTGCAACGATAGTACAATGTTGCACGATCACCGCGGAAGCACAGCGAAATACTTTTTTCACGTTTGTCGATATAATCCTTGATGAATTCAACTATACACTCTTGATTAGGCGTATGATTCGTTAAAAAATTGCTCAATTCGTCAATCAACGCACGGCTGCCCACTTCTTTTTTGCTACCCATACTCAATTCCCCTTTTTCTTAAAATAGCTTGCGGTTTTAATCCCCGTCTTTTCGTCGTTAAACCAGCTCTGCTCGGACTCGTAGCCGCCGTATATAAACTTGTACAAATACCCAAAGCATGCGCCGATTCCACGCTTTTGCACCGGTGTCATTTTTTTATCGAACACAACCTTTTTCAGATATTCTCGTTCATGCAGAATAAAGGTTTTGAGCGGCGGCTCGCCGAGAACGTCGTTTGCGAATTTAATATGCGAAAGCAGTTCTTCGTCTTTTAACAAATCCAAAAAAAGTAAGTAATACTCACGCCCTTCCTCGGTCGCGAATTTTTCCGTACCCCTGTACGTTTTCAAAAAGTCTTCTTCGTTCCATTCCATAATTATATTTTCCATATTTAAATTTCAATATTGATAATATCATTTTATTAGTATATTGTCAAGCGTTTTTTAGCGTTTTCAAACTTCTTCTCCAAAACCCATATCTTTTGCTTTCTCTATAATCTTGTCAAATCTGTGCTTTAATCCCGACTTGGAAATGCCGAGCTCGAACGCGATCTCGCCGAGCGGCGCGTCGGGAGAATTGATACGCGCGTCAGCCGCCTCGACTAGCTTAGGCGGCAAACACGTAAGCCCGCCGTGCCGTTCTATATACTCGATTGCGGCAATCACGTCCACAGACGCATTTGCTACCCTCGTCATATTAGCCATATCGCAATTCATTCGCCGATTGACGTCGCGCTTTATCGAAAGCATTGCCGCGGTGTCGTTTAGCTTGATTACGAGCCGACTGAGCCGCATAAGCGCAAGGCAGTTGCTCACGTTGTCCACGCCCTTGACGTACACGACAGACTTATCCGCGCGCTCCATTTTGTGCGCCGTTATCTCTCGCCTTGAAAGAAGCTCAATAAGCTCGTCGGCGAAGCTCTCGCTAAGCACCGAGAATTCCAAATGATATCCGCCGCCGCCCTTTTGTCCGTCACCGCCGCCGCGTACCGAAAAGCTGCCGCATGCCAAAAACACGCCGCGTACGTATGCCGATTCGGTATCGTCAGACATCACGCCTATGGGCAATATCTCAAACACGTCGCCGTCAGGCTCGATTATGCCGAGCAGGCGCAGCAGCCTTTCGCAATCGTCGTACATCAATGCGGGCGACGTTTCCTTGGGGCGTATCTTGAACATGGTGAGCATTGCGCCGTAAATGTATTCCTTGACGTAATCGGTCTGACAGTCGAGCTGAAGCATAAAATCACCGTCGGATCGCGAAAGAGTCATGCACGAGCGCACAAACCCCGCAATCACGGCCTTACACTCATCGCCGCGCGGACGGGTGTTTATTATTTCCTGCTTGACTTGTGCGCCGCTTATGTTATCGGACATCGCGCTCCCCTTGCCCGTTTTGTTCACGCTTGGCTCTAAAGTTTTGCGAGCGAAAATCGGGAAGCCGTTCCCAGTTGGCAATCAGCTCAAGCGGAATACCGTATTCCTCTATCATCTTTTGCGCAACGGGCATTGTGCCGACTGCGCTCGGGGTGTGAGCGTCCGAATTGCAAATAAACTCGACGCCAGCGTCCACCATTTGTTTTATCTCTTTTTCTGTCAAGCTCTTGTGCCTGCCGTTAAGCTCGATATACACTCCGCGCTCGTGCGCATACTTGGCAACCTCTACCGCGTCGGCAAGTATGCCGCGGTTTAGGTGTCCGATAAAGTCCATATCATATTCGTCGATTGCGCGCTTGTACGCCTCTGTATTGCGCTTGATAAGCCTTTTGCGCCCGGGCAGGAATTTGAATATAACGTTGCGCGCCCAAAACAGCATGTTCCGAAGAATATCAGGCGTGCCTATCATGGCGTGATACCCGCCCTGAATAATCTCGAGTTCGGCTATAACCTGCGGCGTAAGCTTAATAAACGGCGAAAAGCTTTTTTTCTTTCTTTTCTTTCCGCTCCGCCAATCGAGGTTGTTTTCCAGCCCCGCGTAAATCTTGACGCCCGTAGCCTTTTCGGCCTTACGGCATTCCTCTTTTAAAAGCAAATACGCTTGCTCGTCCGCCACGCCGTAATAGTGCTTAAAGCCGTGGTCGGTGATCGCAAGCTCTTTAAGTCCCGCTTTTTGTGCGGCAACCGCGTTTTCCATGACGGTACCCTTGGCGTGCAGTTTTTTGCCCCGCCGCGAATAAGTCGTATGCGTATGATAATCGCCCCAAAAAGCCATTGTTTCTCCTAAGCTCTACCGCCGAGTTAAAACTCGCCGATATAAATTATTTCCTCTTGTGCGGGTATGTCGCGCGATACGAGCTCGGCGCGCATTATCCCGATAAGCGCAGTAACGTCCTTTGCCGTCGCGCCGCCGACGTTGACTATAACGTTGGCATGTACTTGCGATATTTCCGCACCGCCGCGCCGCAGTCCTTTTAGTCCGCACTCGTCAAACACTCGTCCCACCGACACGCCCTTGGGGTTTTTAAAAATCGAGCCCGCGCTCCTGCCGCTCGGCTGAGCATTGCGCCGAAGGGCGTTGTACGCGCGCATGCGGCTCTTGATTGCCGTGCCGTCGTCGCGCTCTAATGCGAACGTAGCGGATATAACTATATCGTCGTCAGTAATCCCGCTCGCTCTGTACCCGAACCCGAGCTCGGACTTCGGCGCCGAGCGCACCTGTTCGCCGCGAAGCAATTCGACCTCGACTAAGCTATCGCTTATCTCGCCGCCGAAAGCGCCCGCGTTCATCTTGACCGCGCCGCCGACAGACCCGGGTATTCCGCACGCCCATTCGAGCCCCGACAAACCGTTTTCCGCAAGGTACCCGCAAAGCACGGAAAGCCGTGCACCGGAGCCGACGGTAACGGTACTGCCTTTATGCCGTATTCCGTCGTAGCGGTTGACAGTAACTATTCCGTCGTAGCCGCGGTCGGACACCAATACGTTAGACCCCCTGCCGAGCACGAGCGTACCCGCGCCGTCTATCAGCATGCCGCGCGATAGAGCTATATTCACAGCCCGCGCGGTGCCGCCTATGGCAAACGTAGTCCATTCGCTTAAAGTGTTACTCATATATTCTACTCCGTTTTGAATTTTTTTTCAATAGTTTAAAGCCAATTTTTTGATATAGTCCGATATTTTGCTTAAAACATTGCAAAACGTTTTTCGGTGTGATATAATATAGCGAATCGCAATTACGGGAAGAACGGATAAATATTAATCCGTCGCAACGAAATATAGAATCAATCTGTGATTGGGATATAATATATCGGTCATATGGAATTGTACGAGGCAAACAGAATACTGCGCACCGTCAAAGCGGCGATTGCCGCCGACGGCTATAAACTGCCGAGCTCTGCCGAATCGGACGGGCTTTTGATGCTGCTCGGAAAGACTGACGCCGAAAAGTATCTCGCGCCAAAAATCAAGCATGCCAAAACCCAAGACGGCGCGTCGGTTGCGTATACCCGCGCATCCAAACTGATATGCTTTTTCCGCGCACTGCAAGCATTAACGCGCGAGCTTCCAAACCCCGTCACGGCGATGTCGTTTATCATGCTACACAAAACGCTGACGGGCGATCTCGACGACGACGCCGGCAAGCTACGTTCTACCCCCGTCGAAACAAACGGCAATGCGCACACCGATCCCAAATACATAGCATGCTCCGTCAAGTCTATTATAGGCAAAATGAACGGCATAGGCGAAGCGCCCGCAACGTCCAAACAGGACTTTGCCGGTTACATATCCCATTATATGCGCGAGCTTATAATATTGCACCCGTTCGAGCGCGGCTCGGAATTTACCGTCCGCATATTCATTGCGCTGTTCTGCAAGATGAAAGGCTTTTCGCTAAGCTACTACCGCACAACCCCGACCACAATACGCGAGGCCGAGGACGAAGCTTTTGCAACCGACGACGTTACGGCGCTGTTTACGCTGTTTGCCGAATGTCTTAGCTACGACCACACAACGATTGCACCCGCCACACCGCAACCGCGGACAAAACGCGAGGCGGCGCAGGACCTGTGCAGACCAAAGCGCACCCCGCCCGCCGAACCGCCAAAGACCCGACAAAAACCAAAGAAGCAAAGCATATCCGAGGACGAGGTTATACGCCGCGCGGTGCGCCTTCAACAAAAAATTTCCAAGCTGAACGACCAGCTCGCCGAGCTTATCAAACCGCTCGAAGCAAAGGACAAAGACAACGACTCATAACGGAGAAAACGATGGATATTATCGCCAACAAAAGCAGCGGCAAGGGCAACGGCGCAAAGTGCCTCGAAGCCATCGAAAGCTATCTTAACGAGCGCGAAATACAATATACCGTGCACGAAACCAACTGCACCGGGCATGGCAAGACGCTCACCAAAGAGCTGTCCGCAAACGGCGCACAAACCATTGTTGCACTCGGCGGCGACGGCACATTTCACGAGGCACTCAACGGCATAGACTTTGACAAGTCGCGCCTCGGGTTTATCCCCGCAGGCCGCGGCAACGACTTTGCAAGCGGAACCGGGTCGGCATGCCTCGACCCCGTAAAGGCAATAGCCGATATAGTGCGCGGCGAACATAAAGATCTTGACTATATCCAAATCGGCGATAAACGCTGTCTTAACGTCGCGGGTACAGGGCTGGACGTCGAGGTTCTTTTAAAAACAGCCAAAAGCAAAAACATACTTACCTACGCCGCGTCGCTTTTCAGATGTTTATTGCACTACAAGCCGTACCGTGTGGAAGTGGAAATCGACGGACAAACGACCGAATACGACTGCATAATGGTCGGCGTTTGCAACGGCACGCAAATCGGCGGCGGAATGAAGCTCTGCCCCGTCAGCATAGCCGACGACGGCAAGCTCGACGTAATGATAATCGAAAAGCCGAAGCGCGTGCCCACCGTGTTCGTTATGCCCAAGTTCATTAAAGGCAAACACATGGGTAAAGACTACGCCCATCACGTGATTTGCGAAAGCGTAAAAATCAAAACCCCCGCCCCGCTTCAGCTCGACGGTGAAATATATTACGACCTCGACTTTGACGCGCATGTCGTCAAAGGCGGCGTAAAAACCTTTAAAGTTAATTCGGAATTATGAATTCTGAATTCGGAATTAACGGATAAAAAAATGCGGCTTACCATTGCATAAAAGTAAGTCGCATTTTTATTTATTTTTTCTTAATGCAATCTTTTTCTATAATGCTTTCTATTATTTCGGCAGTACGATCTTTTCCTTTAACACTTTTTTTCTTTTTAATGCTACATTCGCTTGTTACGGGTTCTGCCATATAATATCCCAGCGACTCGTAATGCCGCATTAGGCTATGCGCATGCAGTACATCATGCTCGTATTTTTCACGCACCTTTTTTTCAAGCTGTTCATCCGACAAAGATCCGCCATCCTCGCTGATATAATCTTTACGGACTGTATTACATACAGAACATGTACACGTCAAATTAATTGTACGTTTTTCCGATACGACCGTTGTATCTTTATACTTTGTCGAAACGCTCATTTGATACTGAATATCGCTCGGTCTAAAGTATTTACCGCACTCGCATAAAGCAATTCCGTACCCCTTTATATTGACGGAAGCCCTATATCTGTCATATAAACGCATGAGCAACTTATTAAGCAACCAGTACAGAAAAATGCCAATCGGTACGGAGGCAAGCAGCGGCCAAGTCAGCCATACTTCCGGAATATTAACGTAGGTATTCCCCGTGAACATAAGAAAAACAGCAAACACCATACAAGCTGTAAGCGCCATGTTTACAATGACGATAGCCGCAATAACCAAATTCCCCTTGGCTTTATTCGGCTTTGGATTATAGAGTATCATACCTTTCTCCTTTGCATATGTCTACTGATAGTATACTATAGTATTTTGTATATTGTCAACTAAATTTGTACAATAGTATTGTAATTTTTTACCGATACTATTAATCGAGGACGACTGTATGATAAACGAAAATATAAAGCGACTGCGCGTGGCTAATAATATAACTCAAGTCGAGCTTGCGGCGGATTTGGGCGTAAGTAAGCAATGCATTTCCAACTGGGAAAACGACTATATTCAGCCCTCTATAGAAATGCTTATAAAGCTCGCCGAATATTTTAAGGTGTCCACCGATTATATTTTGGGGTTGGATGACAGCAATCAGATAAACGTCGACGGACTGTCCGACAGAGAGATTGCGCACGTCCGACTTTTAGTGGAAGATTTACTCAACAAAAAATGACGTGTCGAAGCGTCATTTTTTGTTATCCTCTGTTTGTATTACGAAGCGCCGACGGTATCCCGAACAAGCAAAGCGCAGTGAGCAATATTATATTTTTTATGCGCCGATTCAATCGTGCCGCGACATATATTTGTTAGATATCTCGCATTCGCTCGATATGACAAACATCTTTACAAAGGAAAAGCCGAAAACTCTTAATTTTTAATTCTAAAATAACACCGTTATTTTTTTCCGCGAAGTCGGCTGTTAAGCTCGTCTACTGCACTAAAGCCCAATTCGTTCATTCTGTGGGTACGGGCGGCGGCTTCCAGTATTACGGCAAGGTTTCGACCGGGCTTGACGGGAACGACGTGCATCGGCTTTTTTACGCCGAGTATGGTGTACGACTCGTCCGAAAGACCAAGCCGAGTATATTCCGCTTTGTCATCCCATGCTTCCAGCTTGACAACCATGTCTATCGTTTTTACAAGCTGAACAGCGCTCGCGCCGTACATCGCCTTTATATCGATTATTCCGATACCGCGCACTTCCATAAAGTATCTGATTACGTCAGGACATGTGCCGTCCAACCGCTCGCCTATGCGCGTAATAGTGACGGCGTCGTCGGCTACAAGCCTATGCCCGCGCTCTACAAGCGAAAGCGCCGTTTCGCTCTTGCCTATCCCCGACTCGCCTATAAGCAACACGCCCACGCCGTACAAGTCCATCAAAACGCCGTGTATGGTTTTGGACGGCGCCAACAGCTCGTTTAGGTACAGCGACAGCTTATTTACAAACATGGTCGTGCGCAACTTTGATATAAACAGCACGCGGTTGTACTTTTTGACCGCGGCGATCAGCTCGTCGCACGGCGGTAGCGTGGACGTGATTATTAAGCACGGAATGGGGTGCTTTAACAGCGTTTCGCAGGCGGTTTTGCGCGCGTCGTGAGTCATCTGCAATAGGTATGTCATTTCCATTTCGCCCATGATTTGCACGCGTTCGGGCGCAAAATGCTTATAATATCCCGCGAGCTGTAAGCCGGGGCGGCTTATGTTAAACGTGCAAAAATGCATGGTTTTGTTATCACCGCTGTACACAGTTTCCAAATCCATGCGCTTGGCAAACTCGGTTATTTCAACGACGCTTTCCGTTTCTTCGAGTTCGTCAAAATCGGGCGTTAACGCCGCTTGCTCATTTGCATGCTCGCGTGCGACTTCGTCTTGAGTTTTCTTTTTGGGCATATTCAGTCCTCCTCCTCGTCGAAACAGAATTTATTAATAACCTTGGCAACGCCATCGGCATTGTTAGTATCGGTCACGTAGTCGGCGATAAGTTTAATCGGTTCCTTGGCGTTACCCATTGCAACGCCCAGCCCCGCCGCGCGTATCATCGCCGCGTCGTTGTAGCTGTCGCCCATCGCGATAACCTGCGACATCGGTATGCCGTAGTAGTCAGCAATATACTTGAGCCCCGTACCCTTGTCCACGCCGCGCACAACACATTCTATCATGGCAGGATTAAAGTCCTCGCCCTTGTCGCACAGCCGCTTTAAAAACGGCGCGGTCGATTGCAAAACGTAAAAGTCGGTAAACTCGACCTGCATGATTTTCATAACTCTATCTAAATCGCGCTCGTCGAGTATAGCCATTACCTTTGAGATTTTAACGTCCGGATTTGCTACGAACGCGGCAAGGTCGTCCTTTGCCTCGCTATCTATCCGCACGTATTCGCAGTATTTTTTGGACAGCTCGGACCGCTCTGAAATCTTGAGCCCGTCCTCGGCGTAAACCATGACTAACCTTGTATTGTCCGCAAAAAACTTGACGAGCTCGGCCGTAGCGTCAGGCGGCATGGCAAAGGTCTTTTCCACATCGAGCGTTACGCTGTCTACAATCGTTCCGCCGATACTGCACACCATTTTTGCGGGGTGCTCGTCCAGTCCCACCGCTTTGACGTAACCTTTTACGCCGCACGGCGCACGCCCGGTCGCTATTGTAAATATTCCGCCCGCCTGTCTAAACCTTGCTATCGCGTCGAGGTTTGCCTGCGATACCGTCAGCTCGTCGTTTAACAGCGTGCCGTCCATATCGACGGCTATAAGTTTATACTTCATCGTGTCGTTCTCCGTAACGCTCGGGTGATAATATGCGTAAATATTTTGCGCCGCTTTTTTGGTTATACCCGCCTTTTCCGCTATCTCGTCCGCCGTGGCGGTCACTATCGTGCGCGTATTGAATGCGGCAAGCACCTTTTTGACGGAAGCCGCGCCCACTCCGGAAATGCCGCAAAGCTCGCTCTCGTAACGCTTGGAACGCACAGTTCTATGATAGAGCACCGCAAACCTGTGCGCCTCGTCGCGCACACGCTGAAGAAGCCTTAACGCGTAATCCTCGCGCTTGAGCTTGACGGGCACGGGATTGCCGCGCAGGTACAGTTCCTCGTCGCGCTTGGCAAAACCGACCATCGGCACGGCTATGCCCACATCGTCAGCCGCACGCGCCGCAAACTCGACCTGCTCGATACCGCCGTCTATTACTATCAAATCGGGTAGTTCGTTAAAGCCCGCGTCGCCGCTTTTGTATCTAAGCAGTCGTCGCGTAATCGTTTCGTACATGGAACGGAAGTCGTCCGCTCCCTCGACGGTGCGAATTCGGTACCGCCGATACTGCGCCTTATCCGCCTTGCCGTCTATAAACACTACGCCCGAAGCAACCTTGTCCACGCCGGAAATGTTGGAAATATCGTAACACTCGATACGCCGCGCACTCTTCAGTCCGAACAGCGTTTTAAGCCGCTCGCACGCGCCGAGCGTCATGTCCTCGTCGCGCTTTACGCGATCGGCGCTTTTTAAAAGATAATCGGTGCAGTTGCGCGCCGCCGTATCGAGCAACTTTTTGCGCATGCCCTTTTGCGGGAAAGAAACTGCGGGGCGCTTACCGAAAACAGAGTCGAAATATTCGGTAAGCGCGGCAGTGTTGCATTCCGCTTGCAAACAAATCTCGTCGGGCAGCTCGTTGGTCATGGAATAGTATTGCGGAAGGAAGGTCGTCATGTCGCCGCCGAAAACCTGCGGCTCGGCAATGATATAATTTTTAACGCCCATCATTTTTCCGCCGCGCACTATGCAAACGCTGACTGCGCCGTAAATGCCGTTATCCGTATAGTAGAACGAATCTATATTGACTACGTTGCCGAGCTCGCCCACTATTTTGCTCTTTAAGTTTTCGAGCACACGCAGTTGATTGCGGTAAGAAATAGCGCGCTCGAAGTTCTCTTTTTCGGCGGCGTCAGTCATCTTTTGCATTATAATGCCCGAAACATCGTCACCACCGCCCGAAAGGAATGACATCGCGCCGTTTATCGCCCGACGGTATTCCTCGCTGTCGCAACGCTCACAGCACGGTGCGAGGCACAAATCAATATCATAGTTTAAGCACGGGCGCGCACGTTTAGGCAGCTTGCCCGAGCACGTGCGAAGCTTGTACACAGACTGCAAAACGGCTATTACGTCGCGAACGGATACGCCGATAAACGGTCCGAAATACCGCGCTCCGTCGCGCTTGACTCGGCGCGTCACCTCGATTGTAGGGTACTCGGCGCGCGGGTCGATTTTGATATACGGACTTGTTTTGTCGTCCTTTAACAGAATGTTGTAGTGCGGCTTGTACTTTTTGATTAGATTGTTTTCAAGCGCGAGCGCGTCCTTTTCGGTGCGGGTTATTATATAATCAAAGTCGGCAATGTTGTCAACCATCGCCTGAACCTTGACGGGCTTTTCTTTGTTCTGAAAGTATTGCCGCACGCGGTTTTTAAGCACAACCGCCTTGCCGACGTAAATGACCTGTCCTGTAGCGTCGCGCATTATATATACGCCGGGGGTGTCGGGCAGATCTTTCAGCTTGTCCTGTAAGCTCATGCGTTACCCCCTTTAATCCGTTCATAAGAATATTCACAGCCGCAAAACTGCTGTCTGTAAATGCCGAGCTCTTTCGAGAGCGTGCTCGAAAGCAAAAACCCGTTGCGCTTTTTAAAATCACGAGCAAGAAACGCCGCGCCGTTTTTATAGCCGTCGGCAAGCGAAAATATAAGCTTGCTGTTTTTATGCGGACTGACTGTAAGCGTGGTCGAATAACAGTAGTAGCCGTGCTCGAGGGCATAGTCGGCGGTCACGCGCAATCGGTCGTCCATGCACAGCGAGCAACGCAGCCCTCCCTCGGGCATGCCGGCATACTGCGCGGCATACGAAGCAAAATGCGAATAGTCGTGCGGCGGAACGATAAGCGGCAAAGAGTAATGGTCGGCAACCGTTTTAAGCGCCTCGAGCCGACGCTCGAATTCGCCGTCGATAATACACGGGTTGTAATAAAACAGCGTAACAATACCGCCGTCATCCAACAGCGGCTGTATCGCGCCCAGACTGCACGGTCCGCAACAGGCGTGAAGAAGTATTTTTTTGTCCTTTATGTCGCCCGAAAAAATCATATCAGTAAACGATTGTAATAGGTCCGTCGTTAGCCTGCTCGATAAGCATGTCCGCACCGAAAACGCCGCAAGCGACTTTACCCGCCGCGCCGCGCATGCAGTCGGTCACAACGTTAACGCAGTAATCAAAGAGCACGCTCGCGTCGAGCGGGCGCATAGCGGAAGAAAAGCTCGGGCGGTTGCCGTGCGATATGTCTGCACACAATGTGAAGTTGGAAATCAACAGAATAGAGCCGCCTATATCGCGCACCGATAAATTCATCTTGCCGTCGGCGTCGGAAAAAATGCGCATAGCAACAAGCTTTTGCGCAAAAGCCACTACGTCGGCCTCTGTGTCGCCCGTACCGAACCCCACGTACACGGTAAGTCCCTGCCCTATCTTTGCAACCTGCTCGCCCGCTACGGAAAGAGCCGCGCCGTTAACACGTTGTATTACAGCTTTCATAGCGTTATTCTAACATATTTGCAAAACAATTACAAGTAAACGCTTGACAAAAAAAACAAAATATACTAAACTATTAAAGCAACTTAATATGGGCAATTAACTCAGCTGGGAGAGTGTCATCTTGACGTGGTGAAAGTCACAGGTTCGAGTCCTGTATTGCCCACCATAAAGGACTGGGGCGAACACCTTAATAGGCGTTCGTTCTTTTTTATTGCTTAAAACATGATAAACTTTATTTATAATAATCTTACATTTGATTAGCTTGAACCATTTATTGTAGCATTAAGTCAAGTTCGTAAAAGAGCTTGACTTTTTCTTTTGACGCAATATTTTGTTGCCGATCGTTGACTTATGGATCAACGGGTCTTTGAGTGTTCTTTCATTGTATTTTTACTGTCCGTTTTTGTTGTTGCCGAAAGGACAAAAAAATTCGGCTAATATATTTAAGCTTGATAAACTCGGTTCTCCACCGCCCAACCAATAATAATATTCCGACGGCACTATTTTGGAATTGTCGAATAATTGATACGGTCTGACATTATTTTTCTTCATAATCGCCAATAACCGTTCTCCGAAATTCGGATAATCCTTGCTTGAAACGAACTTTGAATTGTCATGCGATTTTCCGCAAAGATATTCTATAGAGCACGCAAAATAATCGGCAAGCCGTATTAGCGTCTTTAGCCGTACATCGATCCCTTTGTTTCGCCATCTGCGCACAACAGACGGATCTATTCCCATTTCTTTTCCTAATTTTACACTATCTATATCCCGTAACATCAGTATTTCGTTAAGCGAATTTCGGAAGCTTACAATAATACTATCCATGATAATAATATTGTACGAAAATAGCCCGTTCATTTGTTAAGACGGACTAATTTCGGAGATGGATTTTTATAATAGTTTACGCATCAATAGATTTAAGAATTTGCTTTTTGATTTGGAACTTTCATAATAACTAACGTTTTGGATGCACTGTCCAATTCACCGCTTATTTCCTTACAATCAGGATCCAAAAATACTTCTGTGCCTTCACAAGAAACTCGCGGATCAGCAAATTGCGTAAAAATATTTGATAGAGAACTGAAACCAATTTCGTTGGCTTCAATTACAACCATATTTGATTGCTTATCATATTTACAAGAAACATATGATCCATCTAAAAATCCCTTTTTAATTAACATAATAACCCCTAGAAAATAGTCCACCCTGTTGTAGTAAAACCGAAACGACTTAATATTATATGAATTTTTCCCAAAGTATCATTTCCTTTTACGGGTGCCTTTATAAAGAAATCAAAATTAAAATGATTCTTTGATTTTACACCATCTATCATATGATGACTAGTATCCCATCTAAGTTGTCTGGTACCATCAGCGGAAACCCACCGACCTTTACTCGCTTTTTTATATCCTTTACCCAATAATTTTTGACCATACTTTGATGCCTTATATCTACCCGTTGTATGATACGCCCCTAAAATAGCGGTTCCTACAACTGCAACCCCCTCAGTAATACCTGCATACCAATTATAAGCCGTTTCATTACCTTGGAATATGCCATCACGAACAAAATTATAACCAGTACCTGCTTCTATCATCGTTGCAATACCATTTACACCTGTAAGGATACCCGCGGTTAATGTGACACCTGCTACCAGAGTCATCGCTAATGGTGTTCCCGCTCCAAATGTAGCAACAGATATAACTACTGCTGCCACCGCAGTAAAAATCATTCCAACAGATTTCCAGAATTTCCCCCAATCCCACGTTCCATATGGATCATAGCCCATCACGGGATTATTGCCGCAATAAGCGTACAAGTTCAACCCGTTAATTGTATTCGGTTCGAGGAACTGCGTACTGTCCGCAGATATAAACCTGCCGACTTCGGGATCGTAGTATCTCGCGTTAAGGTAGTACAGCTTTGTTTCGGTATCGTAATAATACCCGCGATAACGAATAGGATTAACATTCCCGATCGATTGCGGGTTTGTATCTTCAGCACCGTCCACACTAAGAACTTTATGATTGCCCCAAGCGTCATATATGTATTCAGCCGCAAGCTCAAGTATTCCATTCGTCAATTTGAATATATGTGTTATATCGCCTTGTATATTCTTACGATATATGTACTCTTGACCATTATAGCTAAATCCTTGTATACCGTTTACTCCGTATCTGAAGCGAAGCTTGTTCGTTCCTATCTCCATCCCCAATATCTTTGTTCCGGATATAAAGAACTTCGTCGTTTCTTGTTTTACTGTATCGGTCTTGGACAAACGGATTCCGTTCGCATCGTATGTATAAGTGCTACCGTTATAGCTCGTTAGCGCGCCGTATCTGTTCCAAGCAAGAGTTTTATTACGGTAAGTCGTAGGTCTGCCCATACTGTCATATACGCATTTCTCGCCATTGAACGCCGTCATTTGGTCGCGCCAACCGTTTGCTTTGTACGAGTACAGCATTACGGATACGGGCTGTTTTTCGGCAAGCGAACTTAACGTAAACCCGTACTCGGACTTACTCAAAATATTCCCGCCCACGTCATAGGCAAAGACAGTCGTCTTGCCCATTTCCTTATTGTCTTCCCGTACCATACGATTAAGTTTATCATATGTGTATCGGCTTGTCAAGAGCCCGTTTTTGCAAGCAAGAAAAAAGCCCGTCTTTTTGTTAAAACGGACTAATTTCGGATATATGATTTATCTCATAAGCCTAAATTACGACTATAATCGTGCAAGAACACTTATTCTTAAACTATACAAGGATAATTTGGAACAATAATGTATCGTTTATACGATAGATATTCATTCCGAAAAAGCAAAATCCCGTCGGATCAGCCGACGGGATTTTGTTAAGTAATTTGATCGGTCGAACGAACGGCGAAAATATCAGTCCGCATCGTATCGAACGTATTCGCAGGTATCTGCATCAACGTTCAGTTCGAGTCCGTCGGCGTTATGCGGCGGATAAACGGTAGACGTCAACGATTTGCCGTTGACGAATATCTCGATCGAAAATTCGTCGAACACCACCGTGATTTCGGTTTTCTTTTTGCCGTCGAACGGCATTCTGCGCACGCCCGCCAAACTGTCGGTATTGGTTTCGACGCCCGTTATCTGCTCACCGGAGCGCGATCTGTCAAACACCCACTCCCCGTGCGAAAGAGTAAAAGTCGTGACCGCTCCGTCGCCTTTTCGCATAAGCAACGAAAATTCCCGTAGGTTCTCAGCCACGATCTCCGTTACGCCGACCTTGATCCTGTCCTTGACGGACTTGACGTTAGTCTTGCGCACGACCTCTTTTTTTGTCACGATAGGCGTCTGCGACAGCTCGCCGTCTTTTACGGAAATTTTGCGCGGCACGGTGAGCATGCCCGTAAACCCGTACTTTGCCGACGGCATCGAGCGATCCCACATATTCATCCAGCCTATCACTACAGGCTCGTTCTCGAACGACTGCGGCGCGTAAAAATCGAATCCGTAATCGCATATGCCGGATCCATTTGTTGTAAACCGCCCTGTTCCGTAATCGAGCTTGCCGAGCATCCACCGCGTAGTGTGATAATTCAAATGCACATTGCCTTCGGGCGGTTGCGATTGCTCGCTTGCCAAAAACAGTCCTTCGGCGTCGCGGTAATCGGGGCACTCCGTCATGATCCCCTTGCAATCCTCGCCGAGCATATCCCCGACGAAACGCCACGACAGCAGATCGTCGGACGAATATATAAGCGTTCTGCCTCGCCCGTCGAGCTTGCGCGCGGCAATAACGCACCAAAACTTACCGTCGTGCCGCCAAACCTTGGGGTCGCGAAAGTCCGTAGCGGCGTAACCGAGTGGAATTTCGTCGCTGTCTATGACAACGCCGCGTTTTACGAAGTGTATTCCGTCGTCGCTTTCCGCCAAGCATTGCACCTGTCGCTCGGTATCCAGCCCGGCATTTTTGGTAAAGCCGGTATACAGAAGATACAGTTTGTCGTTATAAACGACGGCACTGCCCGAAAAGCATCCGTCGGCATCGCCGTCGTCACCGGGGGTGAGCGCTATCGGCAAGCGCCGCCAATGCATGAGGTCATCGCTTACTACATGTCCCCAATGCATAGGGCCCCATTCGGTACTGTATGGATGGTATTGAAAAAATACGTGATACCGACCGCGAAAGACAACCAATCCGTTGGGATCGTTTATCCAGCCGTCGCCGCCGGTTATATGAAAAGCAGGTCTGAGTTTGTTGTTATTATCAAGCATGATAGTTACCTTACTTTCGGCATAAACGGTACAATCGGATTCCCGAATATACCGTATGCCAAAATATATAAATTATAGCAGAGTAGGTGCCGTCAAATCAAGCGTTTTACTCGACTGCGGCTTTATTGTCGGCCAAATACGCCGTTCCTTTGTACATGGTTTCGGGTTCGAAAGTCGGTTCTCCGTCATGATCGGTCACTATGGAATCGACCGCGACAAGCCCCCAATCTCCGACCGATTCGTCGAATATCTCGATATAGCACAGCGTGTCTTCCGTGATTTCGTCAAACTTGTATTTGTACTGAATAAGCTGTCCTTCGTTGCCGTCGAGCTTTTGGAATTGCGTATTGGTGAATTTGCCGATCACTTCGCCCGTGCGCGCGTTTATAAACCTGATACCTGTCGTGTCGTTTTTCGCGGCGCCGAGCTTAAACGATACCCAGCCGCCCGCTTTAAGTTTGAACACAGAGCTACGCAACACACCTCTGTTTCCTTCGAGGTTGGGATCGGTTGCGGCATCCTGTCCTTCCAAACCGGTGAACAGCTTATCGCCGTCCTTGTAGTATTTGTTATTCGCTCCCCAATAGCCGTCGAGCCCCGAAACCTTTGCAAACTGTTCGCCGTAGAGCGTCCAGCCGTCGAGCCCGTTTTCGAAACCTCCGTTGATCACGGCATAGGCAGGATCGGCTTCTTCGGCGGGAAGCTGTTCGGGGACCGCCGTCGTAAGACTTTCGTCCGCGGGCGCAGTCGCATAGTACGTAACAAAGCTGTCCGCAAAGAACAGTCCGTAATCGCTCGAACCATAATCGCAAATGCGGATAAACACGGTTTTGCCCCTGAATGCCGAAAGATTGGCTTTGTATGCGACAAGCGTACAGCCGCGCACCGACAGGTTGCTACCGTCGTCCGAAAAACCGGTATTGGCAAAACGTGCGAGCACTTTCAAAGTATCGGCATCTACGATGTCTATGAACTCGGCGTTTTTGTTTCTCGCACCGCCGTACTTGTACGTGATCCAGCCGCTGCCGCCCACCTTGAACGCCGAGCTTGTGAGCGTGCCCGTCGCCACCTCGTTTGCGTGGTCCGCAAAACCGTTATCGGTGTGACCCGTATAAGCGTTGAAGAATTTTCCGTCCGCGTTAAACGGTATTCCTTCGTTCCAATACTTGATCTCCGCATTTACGGCGCCGAGTTGGCTGTTGCTGAGCGTCCAACCGTCGAGCCCGTTGTCGAACCCGCCGTTTACTATACGGTATTCGCGCGTATCCAGCATATTGAGCACGTAGTCGTACGATATGCTGTGCGGCTCGCCGTCCACCGAAAACTCGACCGTGACATTAAAGGTATGTACCGTAGCCGTATCGCCGTACTCGCCGAACGTAAACTCGTACGTCGAACCGTCGAGCTTGACGGTCGCACCGCCGTCCACCGATACAGAATAGCCGAGCGCTATCGCCCCGGGATTATCGACGTTGTCGGCAAAGTCGAGCGTGATCTTTGTCTTGTCTGTCAATTTGTCGTCATGCAAATCGTAATGCTTTACGATACCGTCCTCGTCTTTGAGCGTAGCCGTAATCTCGCTCGTCGCCGTAACGTTGAGCGCTACGGTAAGAACGTTTAACCCTTTATGCTTGACGGTAAGCGTGACGATCACGGCAAAGCTACCCTTGACCGATTCGGGCACGGCAAGCGTCCATACGCCCGCCTCGTTCTTTGTCGCGATAACGTACGTATCGTCGGAAGACGCTATCTCGTACGTGATATCGGACAGTCCGACGGTGTCAGCATAATCCGAAAGAATAATGTCTTTGCTCGAGCCTGCGAATATCTTGAAATTCTTGTCGGCGTCGTCTTTTTCTACAGGCTCTCTGTATGCAAGTCCGTCGATTGCGGAATCGAGCTCGGCAAGCGCATTATCTACCGCCGCCTGTTTGGATGCGATATTGTCGGCAACATTGCGCGCCGCGGCAAGCTTTGCTACATACTCGTCGTAACTCGACTTCGTATAATCACCCTGCTCGGTTATATTCTGCTCTTTAAGCAAAGCTTTAAGCTCGGTCATGTCCGCAAGCTCGTCTTGCGCGTCAAACACCTCGCGTCCGCCTTGTTTATCCGCAGTCGGGAGTTCGCTTTCGTCCGCATAATACGTGACCAGACTGTCAAAGTTTATAAACGCAAAACCGTCGGTACCCTCTTCGTCGTCGTGAATGACTATGCGCACTCTCTTGCCGTGAAGATCGGACAGATCGGCAACATACGTAACAAGGTTCTCTATGAACTTTTCGGTGCCCACCTTGTCGGCGTCGCCGTCGCCGGTATCTTCGAACTTATAGTTGCGCCACAGTCTGAGTACCGTTCCGTCCTCGTCTTGGAGCGTGACGTAACAACCGTTCTTGCCGCCTGCGCCTAGTTTGAACGAAATCTTATTCAAGCCGCCGACGGTGAAAAGCGAACTTGCAAGCGTGCCCGTGTCGCCGCTTTTGAAATACTTGCCGTCGTTGTGCATGGGAAGCCCTGTCCAGAAATAAGAATCTTCCGAAATCGCGCCGACCGTAGACGGTGTAGCCGTCCACCCCTCAAGCCCGTTGTCGAACCCGCCGTTTTCCACACGGTACATGCCGACGTCTACAAACTTGATCTTATAAATAAAGTCGAGCTTTTCGTCGGCGCCGCTACCGTATGAGACCGATACCGCAACGGTGATATCCCTGACTCCGTCCGGAAGCGTTTCGGGCAACGGCAGACGCAATATCGAACCGTCGAGTGTTTGAGCTTCGCCGTCGTCTATGCGCACGATATAATCGAGCGGCACGTTTTCGGGGTTTATTATGTTGTCCGCAAAATCAATATCGTACGTGCCGACGATATTCGCAGCGTCCGCTTCCTTTTCGACCGTCGGCGCTTTTGCAACAGGCGTGGAATCGGTGACGCCGATGCTCACGTCGAATTCCGCGGTGCGCGCCGCCGCGTCCGCAAGCGCGCCGTCCGTATACGACACGCACACCGTCAACGTCTTTGTCGTAGGTTCGTCGTAATCTACGGTCAACGTGTTGCCTGTGATCGACGCATGCTCGTCCGATGTTTTAAGCGTATACTCATAAGAATATTCGGCTTCTCCGCTGCCCGCTTTGGGCGAAATTACGAGCGATCCGCTTTGCGAAGTTCTGAGGTCGTACGTAATAGCGCCGTCCTCAAAAACAGCTTCCTTGCCGTAAACGGTGACGGCAAACTCGACGGCGACGTCGCCCGCGCTTGCGGAAACAGTAGCCGTACCGCGCGAAACCGCCGTAAACGTTGCCGTCGTATTTTCGAGCGTCGCCGATACGACCGCTTTGTTTGACGAAGTCAACGCATACTCGGCGCCCGTGCCCGCTATGGAAATATACTCGGCGAGATCGGTCTTTTGCATGCCGCCTACGACAAGAGATATCGCTTCGCCGTCGCGTAACTTTTCAGGCTTTTTGGATTCGACAGGCGCGTTTTCGTCGCATGCGCACAGCGCGAACGCGAAACAGCACGAAGCCGCCACAAACCCTACAATGGTTTTTTTCATATTCTCCTCCTTATCGGGAATAACCCTATGTTATGTTTCGTTTTACTTGATATCCGTCGCTTGAACCGCACTGTCGGGCAGAGCGTCCGTTGTTTCGTAATAGGTGAAAAAGCTGTCTACGAAGATAAGTCCCCAATCATCCTTGGCGTTATCCGTTATGCGTATCTTTACTTTTCGACCCGAAAGCGTCGAAAGATCGGCTTTGTATAATACCATGTTGGCTAAGTACACGCCGTATTCCGCAGCGTCGGCGGGCGCGCCCATCGTGCCGGGAACAATGCTTGCGAAATTATCCGCCGAGAACTTCGTATTCCCGTACGCCGCAAGCACTTCGCCCGTTTCAGAGTCGATTATCTCCACTCTGCAAAGCGCGGTATTCTTTCCGCCGCCCAGCTTGAACGTGATCCAACCGCAACCGCCTATCTCGAATTCCGAGCTCGTTAACGTGCCCGTTTGCGACTCGACGCCCTTCCAGCCGTTGACGAAGTATTCGCCGTCTTTGTTGTGCGAAATATTCTCTAACCAGCCGCTCCACAGCACGTCGTCGGACACGTCCGCTATATTGCCGGACATTGTCCAGCCGTACAGCGAGCCCGTTTCGAAATCGCCGTTGAGCACTTGATACTTGCTATTTTGACCGAGCACGGTCATTTTGAGCATATCCGTCGCAGTGTTCGTCTTTTTGGGAACGGACGCAAACGTCGGGTAGTATGTGACAAAACTGTCTACCGCCAAAAATCCCCAATTTTCGGTAGCTTCGTCGGTTATCGTCAGTCTGACCTTTTTGCCGATATAGTCCGAAAGGTCGGCTTTGTACCAAACCATGTTGGCAAGATTACTGCCGTTGTTGATAGTGTCTTCGCCCTTGTTATTGAACAGACGGTTGGAAAAACGCGCAAGTTCTTTGCCGCTGTCGACGTCCGTCACCGAAATATAGCAGAGCAAAGGATTGCTTCCGCCGCCCATGAGGAATGTGATCCAGCCGCAGCCGCCTATCTCGAATTCCGAGCTCGTTAGCGTGCCCGTTTGCTTTTCGTACTCTTTTCCGTCGCGGCTCAGCCCGCTGAACAGATAGTTGCCCTTTTTGTTGTATGGATGTCTGTTCCACCACAGCGTGTCGCCCGTCACCGCGCCCATGCCCGTCTCGTCTTTTGTCCAGCTCGGCGTCCAGTCCGTAAGGTCGCCCGTTTCAAACCCGCCGTTTTTTACTTGGTATTTGCTTTCGGGCATGATGTCCGTTTCTATGACCGCTTCGTACGACTCCATGTCGTACCAAACGGGTTTGTGTTCCCAATAGGTTTTGACGCTGTCGAGAACGATACAATCGAGTTCGTCCGAGGAATCGTTTAAATCCACTACCTCTATGTACAGCGTTTCGTCTATATAGGAGGACAGATCGACATAGTATTGCACCATGTTGAGCAAGCGCATACCGTTGGCAACAAACGGGAACTGAAAATTCCAATATTTATAATTGGAAAAACGCGCTATCTCTTTGTCGCCGTCCGACGTTTTTTTCATGAACCGAATATACGTCTTTCCGTTGTCGCGGCAACCGCCCAGTTTGTAGCTGACGTATCCGCTTCCGCCTAGCACAAATTCGGACGAACGCATTACGCCCGTCGCCTGCGGACGGTACTTGCCGTAGTGATAATTTCCGTCGCGCGAGTAGGTAATGTTTTCGTTCCACCAAACGCTCTCCGAATTTACGCCGTCGTCCGAAAACGCGTCGCCTTCCGTTATCGTCCAGCCTGCGAGCGAGCCCGTCTCGAACCCGCCGTTTACTATTTCGTACTTGTTTTCGCTCTCGGCGTCGCGCACGTAACTTTTTGTCTTTACAAAGTACGCGCCCTCCTCCTGTTCATCCGTATAACCGATGCGGATATCGTCCACAGCGATGTAGCCGTAATAATAGCTTTCGTCGTTATCCACTATACGGATATACACCTTTTCTCCGGCGTATGCCGACAGATCGAGCGTATACTCCGAAAAGTTGTCGGTGTGATACGTTCCGTTGGCATACTTGTCGGGATTGACGTAACCCTCGGTGTGTTCGACGAAATACTCGTTGGTTTGGCGCGCGATCATTTTGTCGTCCGACGCTCGGTAAATGCCCACATAGCACAGCTTGGCGAGGTCTTTGGGACTTGCAAAGTCGCCTTTGCCCACGTTGAGCGCACCGCCCGCTATCTTCATGGATACCGTGCCGTCATCGGGCAACACAAACTCGGTAGATCGAATCGCGCCCGTGCGCGCGCCCGAATACCGCCCGTGAAAACCTTTGCCGCTCAGATACCAATTCCCCGTAGCGCCTATCGCTATCTCGTTGCGGTTGACGTCTCCGTCAAACATAAACGTCTTGGCGGAACAAACACAGTCGTCGTCGAACGCATTGCCGAACTCAACCGACCAGCCGGACAGATCGGCGCTTTCAAACCCTCCGTTTAATGGCGCGGCAGCCACGCGCTCCTTTCTTTCGCTTTCGCTTTCGCCACCGCCGCCGCAACCGACGAGCGCCGCGCCGCACAAGCACGCCGCCGCTATGCTTACCATGATTTTGGTTTTCTTATACATCGCCTGTTCCTCGCTTTTCAAACTCGGTCGCCGAGGTTGCCGACGTTTCCGTAATATGCCGGAGTAACCTCGTCCTTAAACGCACCTTTCATGCGGTATACGGTCAGAGAAGTGAACTTTATCCCCGCGCCGTTATCGAACACGTGCAAGTAATCGGAATCGCCGTACTTGGGATATATTCGAGTCGTAAAACTCATAACGCCGTTTACATACGCTTCCAACATGGATCTGTCCAGCATCAACGTTATCTCGTACTGCCGCGCTACGTTGTTCCAGGTATAGCTTTCCTGTTTGTTTACATATTCGAGCATAGACGACGCCGCTCTGTCTACAAAAACGCCGCTGTCCGAAAAAACTATATCGGTACGCTCGGTTTCCGTACCGACGGTATAGGGATTGTACCGCACGCTCAGTCCGCCTTTATACGCTTGCGCCGTAGGCTCGAGCGTAACTGTCGCACGTATCTCCAGCATGTCGCCGCGGATATTCGATATTGCCGCATTTATCTCGTCCGCCGTCTTAGCCGAGCCGTTGTGCGAATACAGCGTTTCGCCGCGCAGACTTTCCGTTTCCTTTATTGGCGCTCTTACTACGTCGCGCCCGTCGTCGGACAGCCAAAGCTCGAGCGGAATAGCGAAATTGTGTGCCCAGCCCGCACTGTAATTCTGCTTCGTGCCCGCGTCTTTACCCTGCGCTATCGCATAAACGACCGTTCTTCCCTGATCATACTTTTTACCATTTTCCATATCCTCTTCGGTACGGTAACAGTAGCCGTTTTGACCGGTAAACACGCCCCTGCCCATATCGAACAGACGGGGCTTGGGATCGTCGGCTATAAACCTGCACTTCGCTTTGTCGAACGTGCCTATCCAATAATAACAATCTACCACGTATCCGTCCACCGTGTACTGCGGGCAATCGAACAGTATGTACTTAGTCGCCGAGCCGTCTTTGGTGGATATGGGCAACATTACCACACATTCCCAATGCGCGCCTTGTTCGGGATAAAGTTTATAATCGCACTCAAATAGATAACCCTGATACTCCCACTCGCGCATGTCAAACGAAGTGTATATGTTTGCCGAGCCGCCCTCGCCGGGCACGGAAGTGGATACGAGCATATAATACGTTCCCGTTTCGTCGTCGTACCAAACAAACGGATCGCGGAACTGATCGCGCTCGCCCTGAGAATTATCGCTCGGCTGCGTGATCACCACTTTATCCTCCAATACCCAATCGGCAAGCATGGGATCGTCTGGATCGGAGGCGTGCGCGAAAGCCACGTTCTGTCCGCTCCAAGCGCTTGTGTTTGTGCCCGCCGTTATGGCAAGCCACGGCGTTCCGTCCGGACCTATACATGCACCGCCCGTCCACACGCCCTCGGGGCAAATGCCGGCAGTGGGCACTACGGCGTCTTTTACGTACTGCCAGTGCACCATATCGTCGCTGACGATGTGTCCCCAGCGGATCTGAGACCAATACGGACCCGACGGATTATGCTGATAAAACACATGATACCTGCCCTTGTAATAGAACGGCGAATGAGGCTCGTTCATCCAAACAGCAGGCGGTATGGCGTGGTATTGAGGACGGTATCTGTCGCCGTCGTAAACCGAATTGTCAAGCGCTATATCGTCGAAGTCGAGCACGGGGTGTCCGTTCGTCGCATAGGACGCATAAACGCCGCGCACCGATTTGGGCGAAAGCGAACCGTTGTATATGCGCACCTCGTCCAAAAGTCCGCAAGTATATTGACGTTCGATACCGAATTCCGTCATAGGGTTGGTGTAGCGCCCTACATATAACGGCTCTTCCGAATAAATTATTTCCGTCTCGGCAAGCTCGGGTATGACCGCCTCGTATGCCGTTTCGCCGTTGTAGAATAGTCCGATATAGCCTGTTTTACCGTCAAAGCTGACCGCGATATGCGACCATTCGTACAGCGGCAACGCGTTTATCGGGTCGTAGAACGCCGCAACGGTGTCCTCTCCCGTTTCTCTGTTGTACAGCGCGAGCTGAATACCCCACAGTCCCAACCTGCCGTATCCGAGCAAGAACCCCTCGCCCATTTCCACGTCGCCCTTGTTGAGCACAGACGTGAGCCGAGGATTGCCTGCGGCAAGACTGCCGCCGTCGTAATTAGCGAGATTTTCGAATACGCGCGGCGCTACCCATGCCGAAAACGTGACGGCGGACTTGGGCACCGAAAACTCCCTGTTAGTTATGCTCGCGGAAAACCCGTCCATATACAGCGAATTGCCTTTTACGCCGGTGCGGCGCAACGGATCGTTCGGCTGTTTGAAAAGATTGTCTGCATTGTCGCTGCCGAAAACATAGTTTATCTTATTATCCGTGCCGCTTACCGTTTCTTTTGCGGTGGATCCGCCCGATTCGTCAAATGTGTATTCGAGCGCAAGCGGCGTTTTTTCGTCAGGTTCGTCGTTAGCTGCGCCGCCGCTCTCCGAACAGCCGGCGCAGGCAGACATCAACAGCGACAACGCCGCAGCCACAAACTTTTTGAATTTCATGCTTTCTCCTTTTACAACGTTAAGAATAACCGAATTGCGTTACATTTTGAGTCCGGCGGAACCGAAACCTTGAACTATGTATTTTTGAGCTACGACGTAAACGACGAAAATCGGGATACTCGTTACCACAAGCGAAGCCATGATCTCACCGGTGGTTATTCCCTCTATGCTCTGTATGGTGATGAGCGCCGCCTGTATGGGAAGCAACGGCCATTTATCTTCGCCGGCAGACGGAAGAATCATCGCCGGCCACAGATAGTCGTTCCATACTCCGATAAAGCAGAACACCGCCACCGTAGCGACTATCGGTTTACTCAGCGGGAGTATTATCTTGAAAAACACGCCCGGCTTTGTACAGCCGTCGAGTTTTGCCGCTTCCTCGTACTCGTTGGGTATACCCTCGAAAAACTGCATGAACAGGAATATGTTAAACACGCTTATCGACGCGGGCAACACCACGCCGAGCACCGACATGGTCTGTTTGAGACCGAGCATAATTTTGACGATAGAGTACAGCGGAATGATGGACGTTTCCACGGGCACGACGATCAAAAATATGATTATTGCCGTAAACATTCGCCTACCGGGGAAGCGCATCTTTGCGATCACGTACCCCGCAAGCCCGTTGACTATTACGTTGAGAACTATAACGACCGCGGCGTAGATAAAGCTGTTGAGCGCGTACTTCCAAATATCGTATTCGGTAAACACACGCTTGTAATTGTCAAACATCGTGCCGAGGTTTTTGAAGTCGGGCAAAAACATCATCATAGATCCCGCACTATTGGCATACGACGCTTCGCTCTTGGTTGACGTCGCTATCATATATATAATAGGAAAAAGGAACATCAGTGCCAATATAACGCCGCACACGTACCACGTGACGGTAAGCACTTTATTTGATTTTGTCGTCTTATCCATATTACGCTTTCTCCCTGAACACTCTGCGCTGCACAAGCGTTATCGCGCCTATGAAGATCGTCATTACGAGCGCGACCGCCGACGACAGCCCCACCCATCGGTCGGAATAGCCTCTGGTGTACATATAATAGCTGAGCGTCACCGTATGCAGTTGGTAGCCCGTCATCAACATCGGCTGAGTCATTATTCGGCACGCGCCGATAAACACCGTGATGATGACGAACACAAACGACGACCGTATGCCCGGCCACGTAACGCACGTAAACTTCTTCCACGCTCCCGCGCCGTCGAGCGCTGCCGCTTCGTACAAGTCCTCGCGCACATTGGACAGTCCCGCCGAAAATATGAGCATCTGATATCCCGCGCCCTGCCATGCGCTGAGCACTATTATACTCGGCATAGCGGTTTTGGGATCGCCCAGCCAGTCGTGCGGCTTCGCGCCAAACACAGACAGCAACGAATTGAGCAAGCCTGTCGGCGCGGGCGACAGTATTTGCAACCACAGATACGACGTGACGCTGAGTGAAATGACGACAGGCGCAAAGAAGCATACCTTGAATATCTTGACGCCGCGCCTTTTACGATTGCAAAACAGCGCAAGCCCGAGCGCCAGACCTATCTGCAGCGGCACTACGCCCACAACGAAGAACAGCGTGTTCAAGATTGCGTGGTATATTGTGCCCTTAGACACAAGCTCATGCCAGATCTCTACGAAATTGTCGAACCCTATAAAATGTATGTCGTCGGGCTTAAGCAGATAGTAGTCTGTAAACGCGTAACCGAGCGAGTACAGGATCGGCAGCATTATAAACAAGAAAGCAAGCAGCGCCGCAGGCAGCAACATCAAATACGACGTGACGGACGAACGCAAGCGATACCGCGTTTTTTTTCGTCTGCCTTTGAACACATCCCAGACTATAATCGCAAACAGCGCCGCCGCAAACACCGCCAATATTATAAATGTACTTTTCCACATAACTTTCCCTCCGCGGAAGTTGAGGAGTTTTTTTGGTGTGCGGTTTATTTTTTATGTTTGTTCATCTCGGTTTGAAGCTCGTTCGCGTTTGTGCTGAGCAAGGATCTTAGATCGGTGCCGTTTTTGATACCGCCTATTACGAGGTTGAATGCCGACGAGAATTTTGGATAAGCTATCGTCGAGGGACGCGCTTTTCCCGTGGTCTTGAGTTGCGACATCAAGACGTCCTCGGGCGAGCCCTTTTCGTAATCGGTCTGCACCGACCTGCGCGCCGGTATCATGCCCGTCGCGTCCGTTATCTCTTTTGCGCTCTCGGGCGTGGTCATCCACAGCAACAGTTCTTTTGCCGCAGACTTGTCGGGGTGGTGGTTGTCGGTTATGCCGAAGCACCAGCTGCCCGTCGCGCTCGCCTTTGCTTCGCCCATCGGGTACGGCAAGATCCCCCAATCGTCACGGCTCGCGAACGTCGCTTTGTAGTCGTTTTCTATATCTGGTATGGTCCAGCCCGAAGAAAGGTACATGCCGACCTTGCCGGTGAAAAAGTCTGTCGCGCCGATCGCGTTGGATGTGTATTTACTGTCCAAAAGACCTTTTATAAAGTTGAAACCGTCATAAGATTTGTCGGAATCGAAATATCCTTTAGCCGTGAACCCGTCTTCGGAAGCAAAACTTCCGCCGGCGGCATAGATGAGCGGATAAAGCAGATACGGCGCCGTTTCGTCCTTGTTCGCGTCAAGACGCATGTCTACGGCGGCGACGGAGCAGTAGTTCTTTATTCTTTCGCACGTATCTCTGAACTCTTCGAAAGTCCACGGATTCTCCACGGTGTAGCCGGACACGTCTACGCCCGCTTCGCGGAATATCTTTTTGTTGTAATAAAATCCCGCGCTCGATTCCTGTATAGGCAATCCGTACAGCTTGCCGTCGTACTTATTGAGCGAAATAAAATCGTTTTGCGTTTCCGCGGGAACGATATCGCTTATATCGTACAAAATGTCGGAGTTGGCATACGCCGCGCAGTTGGGTGCGTCAAACGTGATTATATCGGCAAGCGTGCCCTCGGTCTTTTTGTTTGTAAGATCGGTCTCGTAGTTGGAAGCGCCTGTGCTACGCGCTACATACGAAGCGTTCGCTTTGATCTTCTTGTCCGCATACGCTCTGTTAAACGCGTCGATACGCTTTTTGTATGCAACGCCCTCGGCAGACTTGGAATCGACGTGGAACATGATCTTTACTATCGTGTTGCCAGTCTCGTCGACCTCGCCTGCGTCGCTCTCTGCATTCCCGCCGCACGCCGCCAAAGCGCCGCACACAAACACTGCGGACAAAGCCGCCGCCAAAATACTTTTGATCTTCTTTTTCATGATTATCTCCTTTTCGGCTTTGCCGAGTTGATTACTTTTTTGTAGACATGCCAAGCACGAACGTCGTTTTGAGTTCGGTTCGAAGCTCGGTGTCCTCGCCGTGTATCTTCTTTATGAGCAGGCGCACCACCTCGCGCGCCATTTCCTCTATCGGCTGTTCTATACACGTGATCCCGTTTCCGTTCCACTGCCCGAACGTGCCGTCGTACGATATTATCTGCATGTCGTCGGGCACGCGCTTGCCCGATTCCGCCAATGCCGCATACAGTGCCTGAGCCATGGAATAGCCCGAAGCGAACACGCCGTCTATACCGTCGAACTCTTTCAGAAATCTGTCCACGACCGCGCGCTCGTCGCCGTGCATTATTATCTCGTTTATTTCGCGCACCGGCATTCCCCTGTCGTTCATTACGTCTCTGTATGCGCGAGCGCGTTCCATGACTTCGGAATCGACAAGCGGTTTGGATCCTATATATCCGATATTCTTACAACCTTTTTCTATCAAATATTCCACCGCGCGTTTCGTCGCTTCGTAGTTGTCCGAGGTGACGTACGGAATATCCGCACCGAGCGGTCTGTCGATCGACACTATGGGGCAATCCAAAAGCTCTTGCTCGTCGTGCGCGAAGTGAGTTACGAAAACCGCTCCGTCCACCTCGCGGCTGTGGATCCTGCCAATAATGTCCGATTCCTTTTGAACGCGTTGTTGCGACGAAACAAGTATAACCGAATATCCGAACTTATCCGCCTCGTCCTCCACATAGTAAGCAAACTTAGCGAAAAACGGATGATTGATTACAGGCACAAGCAGCGCCATGCACCGCGTTTCGTTCCTTTTAAGCCGCGCGGCCATGATGTTCGGCGAAAATTTGAGGTCGCGCATGACCTTGAACACACGCTCGCGCGTTTTGGGACTGACCGACTTTTCGTCGTTTATCACCCGCGATACTGTTCCCACGCCCACGCCTGCCGCGAGCGCAACGTCTCTAATTGTTGCCGCCATTTTCGGTATCCTCTGTTTTCGCTACGTTTTCTTCATCTACAACATTTTCTTCGTCGGGCGCTTTGCCCTTTCCTTTTCCGAATATGTGTTTCTTTTTGTTAAGTAAGATCAACAACACCGCTACGCCCGCCGCAACAACCGCAACCGCGGCCACGGTAACGCCCACGACGATTCCCGTGTACGACGCGCCGTTAGATTCTTTTACGGGCACGCGGACAGTCGTTTCGTGCGCGGCTTTGACCGTGATCGTTATCTCGAACAGATCGGATACCGCAAGCGTGTTGTCGCCGGCAACCAAACCGGACGCAAGCACGGTGAGCATTCCGTTCCTTACATAGTAACCGTCGGCGTCGAGCGTCTTTCCGTTAAGCGTCACCGTTTGCACGCTCGCTCCGCCGATATAAACAACCGCATTACTGCCGTACTCCAACGTCATATCGGCAGGCGAAACCTTGGGCAGCGACGTGACTTTTACGTCAAACATGAAAGAAGTACGTTCGCCGACCGCTTTGAACGAATATGTACCTACTTTATCGAGCGATACAAAATACTCACGGGAAAGCGTCAGCGTTCTGCCGTTCACCGTGTACAGCTCGCGCGCGACCTCGATATTGCCGAGCGTCGCGTTGTACAGCGCCGTTATTGTCTGAGCGATCTCGCCGCGCACCGTAAGCGCGCCGTTATCCGAATATGAATACTCGCTCAAAACAAGCGCGACCGTCCCGAACGCGGCGCGTCCCGCACATACGTTAAGCCCGAATAAACCGTCGGTCGGCTCGCCGTCCGAGAGCATTACGTCTATAAAAGTTCTGTTGTTGACATCTACTTTGACGTGCTTGCCTTGCGCCGTTATCTTAAACACCACGTCGGACGGATCCAAGTCCGCATCGGCGCGCGCTATCTCGCCGCGCGGCGACCACAGCTTGACGACCTTTCCGTTGTTGTCGTAATTTGCGATTAAGTAATCGGACATATCCGCATCGGCGCGGAACACGACTGCCGCCGCAGCGCCGGTAAATCCGACGCGCGCCACGTAAACAAAATCGTCGCCGCGTTCCGAAGAAAGGATAAACCCGTCGCCCGCAGCCTGCACGCCCGTTATTCCGTCGTCGGTTACATACCAATCGCCTGACGCTATTCCGCTAGAAACGAATTCTATATCGCTGTCCGCCGTGCCGTGCACGACTTTTACGTTTATGCGCTTTTCGGCGTTGCCCGAAGTTACCGCGATCACCGCAGATCCCGTGCCTATCGCGCTTATCTTGGCGCCTGTCAACGTCTTTTCCGCTTTTACGATGTCGTCGCCGCTGACTACGCTCCACGCTATTTCCGCGCCCGACGTCGAAAACGCCGTGACCTCTTTGCTCGGTGTAAGCGTTCTGTCAAGCTCGATACTGTCCGTATCGAGGTACAGTATGGTTTCGTCGCCCGTGCCGCCCGCGTTCCATACGGATGATATGCCGCTGACAGTAATGTCCGCCGTGACCGATCCGCCAGCCGCGAATTGCGCGCCTACGGAATAAGGCGACGCAAACGTCAATACGTAGAACGGTACCGAAAACCCGTCGCAAAACGCTTCGACGCCGCCGTTGTCCGAAAGAATGTAAAAGCTCTGTTTGTTCGTCGCGCCCACTATGCCCGACGAATATTTTACGGCGTAATTATTCATGGAAATCCCAGCATTCGCCGTATTGCTACGGTCGACGTAATACCCGTCGTCTTTGTTCCAGCCGATCTCCGTGTATTCGTCTTGACCGACGTTGATGCGGATCGCTACAGGCGCTCCCTCGGGATTTTCGACTGTCGCGGCAATTTCTATGCAGTGACTGTTCACGTCCGACAGAACGTTTTCACTGTTTTCGTCTATCTTCACGCCTTCGCCGGAGTACATCTCCGTTTTGAGCTTGCCGAATTCGGCAGACGTTACAGTTATCGGCGTTTGAGTCAGGACGTAACCGTTGCCCGACGCTTTAAGTCCCCATTCCACGGGTATTGTCATGCCGCCGCCGTTCCACGTCTTGCGAGCGGCAGCGAGCGATCCGCTTTCGATCGAAGCCGCCGCGCCCGGCACACCGCTGAACCAGCTCAGCGAAACCGTTTGGCCGTAATATTCGCTTTTCGGGTCGTCAATGTAGAACGTTTGCGTCGCGTAGGAATCGGGGCCGTTGTCCATATTGACAAGCGGCAAACCGTCGATACCGTTCACATCAGTACCGTTTACTTTATATATAATGTTTCCGGACGTTTCGTCGTAATCGATCTCCCCGACCATATACGTCCTGCCGGTAAACGTCATAACGTTGCGAGCAGTTCCGTCGTCGGCGGTGAGCGTTACAACGTCGGGACATTCGACTTTTGCGCCGTCGACCTTAAAGCCGCCGGCGTTTTGCCAATTATAAAGATCGCTCGACTTCAAAAACCATACGTCAAACGATTTCATGCCTGTGAGCGCCATGCCCCACATCGTGACTTTATTGCTGCCGTCGCGTTGTACGGGGAAAACTTTGGGATCGCGGCAGTCGGTTTTTCCGATGTCGCCCGTGGCGAGTGACTGCGGGATCAACTTCCGCTTTGTCCAAGTCATACCGCCGTCATCGCTTGACATTATCATTTGATCCTGCCTGCCGCCGTCACGCGTATAGAACGCGATAAGTCCCGTACCGCCGCCTGCCGGATACCAATCGAGTGCGTCGATCGCGTCGCTCATGCCCTTTCTGTATACCATGGCGCTACCCGACCACATAAATCCGTCGCCCTCGCCGAAATCTCTGTCGGGGAAAAGACATATGGGCAAATGCTCCCAATGCAGCAAATCGCGACTGCGTGCGTGCCCCCAATACATGTCGCTCCAAAAGTTGCTGAACGGGTGATGCTGATAATATAAATGATACCATCCGTCGTAATAAACAAGCCCGTTGGGATCGTTGTTCCAATGCGCGTATTGCGAAAAATGATATTGCTGACGGTAAAGCTCCGTGTAGTATGAGTAATCGCTCGCGCCCGTGTAAACGTCCTCGAACGCAACTTCGGACGCATAACAGTTGTATCCGAGCTTGCCGCCCTCATAGCTCACGCCGTTAGGCAGCCTCTCGAGCTCGTCGAGCTTTATTACGTTGTCCGTGCCGAACCTGCGAATATTGTCTGCGTAAAATTCTGCAATAACCCCGTCGTCCTCAGGCGAAATCACCACTTTAAGCTGAACCTTGTCGATGTTTTTGACTTTCGGTTCAACAAGTTGTTTTTCGCTTTCCGTCATTTTATCGTTGCCGATAAAATAATCGGCAATAAGCTCCGTAGCCCCTATGCCGTTGCCGTTGGATGCGAAGTACAAAAGTTTGACTTTGTTGGCGTCGCGGTCCACGTTGAATACCCAATACCGTTCTCCGTCAAGCGCACCGAACACAAGTCCCGCCGCTTTGCCGCTCACAAATCTAACGGTCGCCGTGTACACGAATCTTTCCGTCTTATCGTACTCGGTCTCGGTAAGAACAAAACCGTCGCCCTCGTTTTTTATCGTCTCGCCGCGTGCGTTCGATCCCGCACCGGGCGTGACAGCCAAAATAACGGCACAAAGAATAACGGATATTACCGCAACCGCGCCCCAAAACACGCCCTTTGATTTTATGTAACGATCTCTCATTTTCCCCTCACAGCATTTATATAGTTGCGACAGTCCGTTCGACCGTCTTTCTGTCCGGCAAAGCGTCAATGGCGCCCCGCCCGAGCGTATTAAGTGCGCCGCAGACGTTTCCGAAAATAAGCGCGCCGTCGAGTAACTCGTCCGTATACTCTCCACTCACTCCGTCAAGCCGCGTAAGCACGCCCGCATAGAACGAGTCTCCCGCGCCCGTGGTGTCGACAGGCTTGACTTTTACCGTCGGCACGACGTTTTTGCGCCCGCGGTACCGCCACTCGCTGCCGTTTTCTCCAAGCGTTATACACACAAGTTTGTCGCGCAGCCCGTCGACGTATGCCGACGAAAATAACTCGACTTCGGTATCCGAAAATTTGACTATGTCCGCTTTTTCTATAACTGACTTGTATGTAGCGACGGCGCTCGCCGTATCCTTGAAGATATCCGAGCGGAAGTTTACATCGAAACTGACTTTCTTGCCCGATTTATGCGCCCGATCCGCCGTTGCCCGCGCGTATTCCGCACCGCTTTTCTCCGACAGCATCAGCGACCCTATATGTACAATGTCCGCCGCGCCGAGCTCCGCATCAGTCAAAACCGGAAGTTGCGGGTCGGCTGTGTTTTTCCTGTAAAAACAGAACGATCGCTCGCCGTTACCGTCAAGCTCGACAAAAGCAAGCGTTGTGTTTCCGATCTTCGATCGCTCTATCCGCCCCGCGTCGAATTGCCTCGCCGCGGCAAAGCCGATAAGATAATCGCCTATGATATCGTCGCCCACGCAACCGTAAAATCCAACCGTCGCGCCGAACCTCTTGGCTGCGCACGCCACGTTAAACGGCGCGCCGCCGGCTTTGCGCTCGTAACAAACACAGCCGTCGTCGCCTCTGACGCCTATCATATCCGCAAGTATCTCACCGATGCATAATATCATGTAAATGCCTCCTTCGGCTCGCAAGCAAAACGATTACACCCGCAATACGATTAACCCGTTAGACAAAAACGTCTCATCATTATCCGAATTTTCCATATAATCGCTATGATTTACATATATTATACGCCATATTTCGCAATTGTCAAGTATTTTTGGAAACGTTTCCAAAATATTTTAAAGAAATTTTTAGGGAAATCGGCATAAATGACGGTAAACCGAGCGGACATACTTACCGCGCTTTACAAACATGACAATAAAAAAACGACCGCTTATTTTATTGGGCAGTCGGCTTTTTATTGCGGAACGTTTACTTTTGTGGTGTGCGAGAACGTTATTTTATCGTTTCTTTTAGCCAAATCAAACACTCGCGGTAGCCGTCGAAGCCTTTACCGCATACCGTTTTTCGGGCATACATTCCGACGTAGGAAAGTTGACGGAATGGCTCGCGGCTGTGAATGTCTGTCAAGTGTACTTCCGCCGTCGGTAAGCCCACCGCTTTTAATGCGTCCAAAATCGCCACAGAAGTATGCGTATATGCGGCGGCGTTTATGACGATACCGTCGAACTTGCCAAGGGCGTTTTGAATAGCCGTCACCAACTCCCCTTCCGAATTGGATTGAAAGACTTCCACGTTCAAATCGAGTTCCCTTGCCGCATAGCGGATAAAGTTCACTAAGTCGTTATATGTTCCCTTTCCGTAAAGTTCGGGTTCCCTAATACCGAGCATATTGAGATTGGGACCGTTCAAAACCAATACTTTCATATTTTTAACTCCTCTAAAATTTTATCCACCGCCTCTTGCGGGGCGCCGTCGTTGTTTACTGCAAAGTCAGCAGTCTTGCGATAAATTGGGTCGCGTACCGCCAGCATTTGCTTTACCTGTTCCTCGCTTGTTGCAAGAGGTCTGCCCGTTCTGTCCAAAGACTGCACGTTGCGGGTGAGATACACAGTCACGGCGTTTTGCTTTAAGCGTTCACGACTGATTTCCGATAACGGCGCACCGCCGCCCGTGGCGATGACCAGTCCGTTTCGTTTTGATAAAGCTTCCGCAACTTTTCGCTCAGCGGCGCGAAACGCTTGCTCACCGTCGTCTTCGAAGACTTGCGGAATAGATTTACGAAAAACTTTTATCAGTTCTTCATCGGTATCGACAAAAGTTTTATTCAAGCGATCGGCAAGCAGTTTGCCTATCGTGGTTTTACCGCAACCCGACATTCCGACCAATACTATATTTTGCTTTTCGCGTTCTATTTTTCTAAGAACGTCATAAATAACCGAATTGTCGCAAGGGATGTTCAAAAATAAATCTCTGGCAAATTTCGCCTGCGCAACCAACATAATAAGCCCGTTACCGGCGGCAATCCCTCGCGCTTTTGCGCGCGCAACAAGACGAGTTGTCAAGGGATTGTATACCGCGTCGAATACACCTCGCAGGCGCGGAAACCAATCTAAGTCCACAGGGCAACCGTCGTTGTCGGGGTACATTCCGACCGGTGTGGTGTTGATGATAATTTCTACGTCCTTTCCCTCGACCGACAAATTGCCGTAATTAAGCTCGCCCGTTCGACTGACTGTGCGAATACGTTTTGCTTTAAGCGACTTAATAAGAGCATGCGCGGTATGCGCCGTTCCGCCAGTGCCCAAAATCAAAACGTCCTTACCCTCGGGGCGAATTCCGTACGCGTCGAGCGCAAATTTCATTCCTGCGAAATCGGTATTAAACCCGTAGCGTTTGCCGTTTTTGACCACCACGGTATTTACCGCGCCTATCTCGGCCGCGACGGGGTGGATTTCGTCCAGGTACCGCATGACCGTTTGCTTATACGGAATTGTAACGTTAAACCCAGAGTACGGCGGACGCTGCATAAAGTCGGCAAGCTTTTGTTGCGACAATTCCTTCAGCTCGTAGTCGTAGCCGAATTCTTTATGAATGGCGGCGGAAAAACTGTGCCCAAGCTTTTCCCCGATTAAACCGTAGTCAGCCACTTACGCCACCTCGTAATAGCTACCTAAAAACACCAACTGACCTTCCCCGTTTTCCAATTCTGCAAAAAGGTTAACCACCTCTGGGTTTTCGATATCTGCCTCGAAATCGAAGTAGAACATAAATTCAAACGACGAATTCGGAATTGGGCGTGATTCCAATTTAGTAAGGTTAAATCCCAAGGTACAAAACTTGTTTAACATACGGTTTAGACTTCCCGGCGTATGCGGTAGGTTTACCATTATCGACACGCGGTTAGACATTTTGAAAATTTCCATTTTTCGGGAAATCACTATAAACCGCGTATAGTTGTTGTCGTTGTCCTGCATGTTTGCGGCAAGAACGTTAAGCCCGTACAAAGACGCACATTCCCGACTGCTTATGCAAGCGACGTCCGTCCTATCCGACTCCGCCACCATCTTTGCGGCAACCGCGGTATTGGGAACGACTGTCACTTTTATATCGGTTTTTCCCAACCACTTTTTGCACTGGTTGATCGCCTGCTCGTGAGAGAACACCTCTTTAATCTCGCTCAGCTTGGCGCCCCTTTTCGCAAGCAAGTGGTGTTGAACGTGAAGCTTAACGCTACGGACAATGTAAAATTTGTGTTCCTTCATTAAGTCATACACTTCGTTGACCGAACCCGCCGAACTGTTTTCAATGGGAAGCACCCCGTAGCCGCACAACCCCTTTTCCACCGCGTGAAATACGCCGTCGAAGTTTTTGAAGTAAGTAATGTCGCTTAACGGGAACAGACGTGTCGTGGCAATCATGCTGTACGCACCTTCCACACCCTGGCACGCAACGGAAGCGTAATCCGGGAATACTTTTAGTCCGCTATCAATATTGGTGCGTATTTCTTCGGCAATGCCAGACGGTATACGCATAAACCGTGCTTGATACGCACGGCTGGTTTCGAACAACGTTTCAAACACTTGCTTGCAGTATACGCGCACTTCCTCGTCCACAGCCTTAGTCACGCGGCGAATGATGGCGTTTTCTCTTGTCAAGTCCTGCACATAGCGGTTGGTCCCGGCTTTTTCCTTGCCAACTTCCTTGATTAACTTCATGCGCCTATCATAAAGCGAAGCTAATTGATCGTCAATGGCGTCTATCTTGGTTCTAAGTTCGTTTAATTCCATAATTACCTCACGCCCGAGGGCGTTTCTTTTTTTGCATTAACAATTTTGTCCTTGTATTTCCAATAACCCGTCCGCGATTGCGATTGCCACGCAAGACTCAACAACGGGCACGGCGCGGAGCGCAATACACGTATCGTGCCGTCCTCCCACGGTCAGCTTTGTAGGGGTCATCTCTTTTAGGTTGACGCTGTCCTGTTCTTTTGCAATAGACGGTGTGGGTTTAACCGCAACGCGCACAGAAAGCGGCGCACCGTTGGTGATCCCGCCGTTGATTCCGCCGTTATGGTTGGTTGTAGGAACAACCGCGCCGCCATTTAAAGTCCACGGGTCGTTCCCCGCGCTTCCTTTCATTTTGGACAGCAAAAAGCCCGAGCCGAACTCTAACCCCTTGGTTGCGGGCATAGCAAAGACTGCGGACGCAATCCGACCTTCCATACTTCTAAAACCGCACTCGCCCAAGCCGACCGGCAAGCCCAAAGCGACGCACTCGATAACGCCGCCGATCGAATCGCCTTCGGCTTTGACGGACTTAAGCATGTCCTCGATTTTCTTTTTGTTTTCGTCGCGAAGTACGGGCAACGGTTTATCCTGCGACGCTTCAATGTCATCTTTGGATGGAATGCCGTCAAGATATGAAACGGAGGGAATTCCTCCGACTTCGCTTAAATATGCGCCAACGAATATACCGTTCTTTTCCAAATATGTCTTGGCGAGATACCCGACGACGCACAACGGCGCGGTAAGCCTGCCCGAAAAATGTCCGCCGCCGATTAAATCGGCAAAGCCTTTATATTTTACCCCCGCAACGTAATCGGCATGCGACGGGCGCGGAACGTCGCGAATTGCTTCGTAGTCGCCGCTTCGCCGATTGGCGTTATAAATGGTGGCATTCAGAGGTGCGCCTGTGGTAAATCCGTTTTTTACGCCCGACAAAAAAATCGGCTTATCTTCCTCGACGCGCGGCGTAGCAAAAGCGGACTGCGTTTTTCGGCGTGCCATAAACGCCTGCAATCCCTGCTCGTCCACAGGAATACCCGCAGGGAACCCTTCCACCGTTACACCGACGGCAGGACCGTGCGATTCTCCGAACACCGTTATTCTTAAAGTGGCAAACGGCATATTTTACCTCCCAAGCTTTCATAATCCGCAAAGAATGCGGGATAGGATTTTTTTACCGCTTCCGCCCTTGTTACGGTAATTGGCGATCGTGCGCGAACGGCGGCAACAGCGCCAGCCATTGCCAAGCGGTGGTCGTTGTATGACAAAAGCGTACAGCCCGAAAAGTGCGGCACACCCTCGATCGTCAACGCGTCTTTATCCGCATTATAGCTTGCCGTAGCGCCCAAACGCGTCAGCATATCGGTGACGGCAGTCAAGCGATCGCTTTCCTTGATTCTTAAACGCTTTACCCCGGTGATGACCGAAGTTCCGTTAGCCGAAGCCAATGCGACCGACATGGCGGGTACGGCGTCGGGAATATCGTCGGCGTCAAAAGCTATGCCGTGAAGCTCGGACGGCTTCACCACGAGTCTGCCGTTTTCCCAACTCAGATTGCCGCCGGCTTCCCTTAATAAGTCCACCACGCGCCTATCGCCTTGACGGGAAGCGGCATTCAAGTTTCCGATTGAAATTTCCTCGCCGAGTAGCCCCGCGATCATCCAAAACGCCGCGTTAGACCAGTCGCCTTCCGCTTTTCTCTCGCCCGAAACGGAATACCCGCCGCGTATAAAATAAGTATTTCCGCTTAACGTAACGTCGGCGCCGCTGTCCTTTAGCACGTCCAAAGTAATATCTATATATGCTCTCGAAGCCTCGCCGCACACTGTAAGCGTGCTGTCGCCGTCCAATAACGGCAGTGCAAGCAATAAGCCCGTCGCGTATTGGGAAGAACGGCTTGCGTCGATCCGATACTCGCCCGCCGATAATTTGCCCGATATTTTTAAAGGCAATCCCTCGCCCGTGACTTTAATCCCGTGTTCCTTTAAGCAGTTTAACAGCTCGTCCATCGGGCGCTCGCCCAATCGCCCCGCACCGATAAACGTCGTTTCTGTACCCAATGCGGCGCTAATCGGAACGGCAAATCGCAGAGTAGAGCCGCTCTCGCCGCAATCCGCCACGGCACGCCTCGTCCTTACTGCGGGCGTGATTTTCACCCCGCCGTTTACGCTCTCAAACTTGGCGCCTAACGCCGTAAGAACGCGCAAGGTAGCCGAAGTATCTTCAGATGAAAAATCACCAAGCAACGTGCTTTGCGTGCGGGAAAACGCCGCAGTCATCAGCATACGATGTGCGTAGGATTTAGAGGAAGGCATATCCACCCGTCCTTTCAGGCTTTGTGGCGTCAGTTTAATTTCCACCGAAAAACACTCTCCAATCCTTTTGCGCTGCCGTTATGGTTTCGCACCAACCGACCACGTGCGGAATAACAAATTTTTTCGCATCGAAGCCGCGCTCATTCACCGCGGTCAAAACGCTATCCGCATACAGTTTGTCTACTGTATCGTCTGTCACAACTAGTAGCTTGCACATATTATAAACGGGCGTCCAAACGGACGGGATTTCTCTTAGAAGCCCCGCACCGATATGCACAACGTATTTTCGTGATGCGTTAACGCCGACCGATTCCATCTTTATATCCTTTCTTTTTAAATGCGCTATTGTTGCCGCGTAATACGTTTACTTGCCGTACTGTTCCCGTAGCTCTTTGAACTTGGGAAGCGAACGCACGATTTTATCGGTAGGAACACAGTAAGCGATACGAACGTAACCCTTTACACCGAAATCGTCGCACGGCACGACTAAAATATCCTTGTCCCGCGCCTTTTCGCAAAATTTTTCGGCGTCCGGATCCAATGTCTTGACAAAAAGATAGAACGCGCCGTCCGGCTTAACGCATTGGTAGCCGTATTCGGTAAGCGCGTTATACAAAATATCACGGTTCTTTTTGTACGCATTAACGTTGACCTTTGTATCCACACAGCGCTTTATTACCTGCTGAAAAAGACTTGGCGCACAAACGTACCCGAGCGATCTTCCCGCGCCGCGAATCGCAAGATACACTGTATGCGCGTCAGTCATTGCGGGATTGACCGCGATATAGCCTATTCGCTCACCGGGAAGCGACAGCGCTTTGGAATACGAATAACACACCACGGTATCGTCATAGTAATTCATCAAATACGGCACGTTTACGCCGTCGTAAACAAGCTCGCGATACGGCTCGTCGGCAATAAGATATATCGTTTTACCGTACTCTTTTTCCTTTCCTTTAAGTATCTCGCACATGCGCTTTACTATATCCAAAGAGTATACGACTCCGCTGGGATTGTTAGGCGAATTTATAATTACGGCGCGCGTATGCTCGTTTATCTTCGATTCCAAATCTTGTAAATCTATCTGAAAATCATTCTCGTTCGGTTGAGATACGACCACCTTTCCGCCCGCGTTTTCTATAAACACGCGGTATTCCGTAAAAAACGGCGCAAACACCACGCACTCGTCGTCGGGGTTTAAAATCGCTTTAAACGATATCGCAAGCGACGCCGACGCGCCGCACGTCATGTAGATATAGTCGGACGTGAGCGACAAGCCGAACCGTTTATTGATGGAATCGGCAACCGCCTTGCGTGTTCCGCAGTCGCCATTCTCCGAAGTGTAGCCGTGCAAAAGCACAGAGTCTTCGGATTTTAACAACTGCTTTATTACATGAGAAACCTCTTCGGGCGGCTTGACGCTGGGATTGCCGATAGAAAAATCAAAGACGTTTTGCTCGCCTATTTCGGCAGACCGTTTTTTGCCGTACTCGAATATCTCGCGTATAGCCGAGCGCTTGCTGCCAAGCCCGTACGCACGTTCGTTTACTTCCATGATTTATGTCTCCTCGCCTTATTTTTCGCGCACCTTGGATACAACGGGCAACATCACGTCCAACCGCTTGACAAGCGCGTCGAACTGTTCGGGGCGCAAGCTTTGCGCGCCGTCGCAAAGCGCGTGCGGGGGATCGTTGTGAACCTCGATGATAAGTCCGTCCGCGCCCGCGCCAACCGCCGCCAAGGACATGGGCGCAACCAATCTCGCCAAGCCCGAGGCATGCGAGGGATCGACTATTACGGGAAGGTGCGTCTTTTCCTTTAAAATCGGAATGGCGGACAAGTCCAACGTATTGCGGGTGTACGGCTCGAAGGTGCGAATTCCGCGCTCGCAAAGAATAACCTGCGTATTCCCTTCCGACATGATGTACTCCGCGCTCATCAGCCATTCCTCGATAGTATTAGCAAGACCTCTTTTTAAAAGAATAGGCTTGCGGATTTTGCCGAGCTCCTTAAGCAGCTCGAAGTTTTGCATGTTTCTCGCGCCCACCTGAATGACGTCCACGTCTTCAAATAGCGGCAGATGATTAATATTCATGATTTCCGTCACAATAGGCATCCCCGTTTCCTTTTTGGCGTGAAGCAGGATTTCCAAACCCTTATCTCTCAAACCCTGAAAGGCGTACGGCGAAGTGCGCGGTTTAAACGCCCCGCCGCGAAGCAACGTTGCGCCCGACTTTTTGACGGCGCGGGCGATCGTAAGCACCTGTTCCTCGCTTTCCACCGAGCAAGGTCCGGCAATCAGCTGAAAGTTGATACCGCCGAAGAAATGTCCCGCAACGTCCACTATGGTATCGTCCGGGTGAAGCTTCCTGTTTGCGTTCTTAAACGGCTCTTGTATTCGTGTGACGTTATCCACGATGTCCATAGAATTCAATAAATCTATATCCACACGGGAAGTGTCGCCCACCAATCCCAAAATAGTGGAATTTTCACCGCGGACAAGATGGGTTTCGAGCCCTAAATTATTAATCCAATCCATTAAGTGCTTCAGTTGTTTTTCATCCGTATCGGTTTTAAGCGTGACGATCATGTCGACCTCCTAAATAAAAAAACCGCCGTGCGGCGGCGTTCGTTTTCGGTTTGTGGATTTATCCGATCAAAAAACGATTTTACCGCGCGCACAAATCGGGGCTGTTAAAGTAAAAGCCCTTGCCGAAATCAAAAAATGCGCTGTAACGATCAAAACGGTTCATATCGCTTCTCCGTTTGTATTATATAAATTATAAAAAAATTACGTCGTTTTGTCAATAACTTTAATTAAAGTTTTCATTTTTTTACAAAAATTACACAATAAAAAACCGACTGCGGAATATCTTGGGCAGTCGGCTCTTAATCGTTTTTTTCGGTGTGCGGTGCGCTCGCGGAGACATCAGGCTCTTTTACGGATTAGGAATTCAGCCATGGCGCGCTCGAATTCCACAAGCCCGGACGATGCGTGCGTCCTTGACAGTACCACAGGTGTACGACAGCGCTCCGTAAGTGTCATACTATCTCAAAACTTCGGCGTTTGGGCGCCTTGCAGATTTAGGGTTCATTCTCCCCATGGCTACGCGCATTGCGTTTAGTATCGCAAGCACCGCAACGCCTACGTCGCCGAATACGGCAATCCACATATTGGCGATACCGAATGCGGACAGTATAAGTATTGCAAGCTTGACTATAAGCGAGAACCAGATATTCTCAAGCACAATCGCCATAGTCTTTTTTGCGATACGCTTGGCAAGCGATATTCCGCGCAGGTCGTCCTTCATAAGAACGATGTCGGACGCCTCGATAGCCGCGTCGCTTCCCACGCCGCCCATTGCGATACCTATATCCGAACGCATGAGTACGGGCGCGTCGTTAATACCGTCGCCGACAAAGCAAAGAACGTCCTTTTGACCTTTGGTCTTTAACAGGCTGTCCACCTCTTCCACCTTGTTTTGCGGCAACAGCGACGCCTTGTACCCCGTAAGCCCGATTTCGGTTGCGACGCTTTTTGCGATCGCTTCGTTGTCGCCCGTCAGCATAATCGTCCGACAACCCATTGCGTTGAGCTCGCCTATAACCTGCTTGGATTCTTCTTTAATCTCGTCGGCTATCAACAGCGAGCCGATAAACTTCCCGTTCCGCGCGACGTAAACTACTGTGCCGAGTCCGTCCTCTTTGACGAACCGAACGCCGTTTTGCGCCATAAGCTTTTCGTTACCGCAACATATTACGTCGTCGCTGCGCGTCGCCACGATACCCGCGCCAGCCACATTGGTAAGAGTATAACCTCTTTCCGCTTCCTTGCCGTATGCGGCGACAATCGAGCGCGCGATCGGGTGGTTGGAATCATGCTCGGCAATAGCCGCAAGCCTAAGTATCTCGTCCCTGTCGCTTTCGGGTGTAATCTTGGTTACGGCAAAATTGCCTTTGGTAAGCGTGCCCGTTTTGTCAAAAACAAACGTATTCGCTTTATTGAACTTTTCCAGATAATTAGAACCCTTAACCAAAATTCCGTATCTCGACGCCGCGCCGATACCCGAAAAAAAGGACAGGGGGATGGAAATAACGAGTGCGCACGGACATGACACAACCAAAAAGCTAAGCGCTCGGTACACCCAAGTAGACCAATCGGAAGTAATCGCGCCGGGGATTACCGCAAGCAACACTGCCACTATAACAACCGACGGCGTGTAATATTTGGCGAACTTGGTAATAAAGTTTTCCGCCTTGGATTTTTGGCTCGACGCGTTTTCCACAAGGTCGAGGATTTTGGATACGGTGGAATCGTAAAATTCCTTAGTAACTCTGACTTCGATTTGCGACGTCAGATTAACGCAGCCGCTGATAACCTCGCCGCCCTCCGCAACGTCGCGCGGCAGGCTTTCGCCCGTCAATGCTTTTGTATCGAGCGTGGTCGCACCATTTACGATAACACCGTCAAGAGGTACTTTCTCGCCGGGGTTGACGACTATTATATCGCCGATTTTGACTTCGCTCGGGTCGACCTGTTCGACGTTATCCTCGCGTTTTACGTTTGCATAGTCGGGACGAATATCCATAAGCGCGGAAATCGACTTGCGCGACCGTCCGGTGGCGTACGACTGAAACCACTCGCCGACCTGATAGAACAGCAGAACGGCGCACGCTTCGTCAAAACCCTCTATTTCCATGCCCGATACGCCCCTGTATATGCCGAGCGCATACGCGCCGAGAGTCGCAATGCACATAAGAAAGTTTTCGTCGAATATCTGTCCGTGTGCGATATTGCGGATAGCCTTCCACAGTACGTCGTACCCGATTATTAAATATACTGATATGTACAGCGCCAAAGGAAACAACCAGCCGTAAACGCTGTTAAACACACTGTCGAGCGCAATGAATTTATCAACGGAAAAAATCACCGCGAACAATCCGAGCGCAACAAGTATGCGGATAAGGTTTTTCTTTTCCCTTCGGCTCATTGCAAACTTTTTCATAACACCCACCCCGTTAAAGAGAAGCGATGAATTAAGTGACGCGAGCAAGATTGCCGCACGAACTTAATCGGCGCCGCTAAAAGATAATTCTGCAATCGGGCTCTACCTTCTTGCAGGTTTTAACGACAGCCCGCATAATGTTATCGAAACTCGCGTCGTCCGCTTCGATAGTAAGTCTTTGACTCATAAAGCTAACGGTCGCGGAAGTAACGCCGTCGATCTTGGCGATAGCCCGCTCCATCTTTGCCGCGCAGTTAGCGCAGTCCAAATCTTCTAACTTGAATACCTTTTTCATAACGTGCCTCCAAAGCATTTTTTATACTCTATCCGATTTCACGGTTTAGATACTTGTTTTATTGAACATTTACATTATTGAGTAACTGTTCAACTATTTGCCCTTAAAAAACAGGGATATACCCTGTAAATTGAGTTTTATTCGTTAACGTGGGTCAAGCCGTATTCCAATATCTTGGTAACGTGATCGTCGTCGAGCGAATACTTTACCTCTTTTCCTTCCTTGGTCCCTTTTACAAGTTTGGCAGTGCGCAAAACCCGTAGTTGATGAGAAACCGCCGAAATACTCATGTCCAAGATGTCCGCTATCTCGCCGACGTACAAATCCCGTATTTGCAAGCATTGAAGTATCTTTGCACGCGTCGGATCGCCGAACACCTTAAATAGCTCCGCAAGGCTGTATATGACGTCGTCGTCGGGCAGTTTATTGCGTATCGCTTGCTTCGTATCTTCTGCCATACCGGCCTCCGTTACTTGAACAGTCTTTCAACTGTTCAATAATAGTATATGCTATAAAACGTATATTGTCAACTGTTTTTTAATATTTTTTTAAATTTTTTATTGATTAAAATATGATTTATGCCGAAACGGGTTCCTCTATCGGTTCTTCCTGCGATGTTTCCCTTTCCTCGTCGACGTGCTCCGCAAGCATAAAAACCTTGCCGTCGCGAATGTAAATTTCCAAATCGCGATCGAACGGGTCCTCTTCCCACGCGGCATAGTCGAATGCGTTATCTTTGATCTGCTCGAGAATGAGTTCCCCCATTCCCTCGGGTAAATCGCGATACTTGTTCTTTTTCTTTACAAGAGCGGGAAGCGCATGAAAGAAGGCGTCTACCCCGCCCCTCTTACGTTTGAATTCCACGATATCGATTTTAAATATTTTGGTTTCCAACTCGTGCCAACTTTTGAGCGCGCCCCTTACCTTTTCCGTTCTGACGAAATAGTTATTAAAGAGTGAGCGGCAAAACTCGCGCGAAACCCGCCCACGCGCACGGCTGAGCACGTATTTTAAATCGCTCACGTAATAGAGCGCGGCGAGCAAACGGTTTTGACACTCCACCCAAGGCTGTATCTCCCGCACGGTATCGCAATACTTTTTGAAGTCCTTAATCTTCAAGCGAGTGTACCCCTCAAGCGCTTCGTTTGCCTGTCCGAGAAGCTGAGCGCACTCGCCCTCTATGGATGACAGCTCTACAAGCGTCCGCTCGCACAAATCGGTATTAAACAACAGTTCCGTTTTGTGCGTGAGAATCACGGTAATGCGAATGATCAGCGCTTCTACCTTGCTCTTGTATTCGTTCTGCTGAAAAGAAGCAATTCGGTTAATGCCGTCGTTCAACCGATTGAGCCCCTTGGCAATATCCGACATATACTTTTGCCCGACGATTAGCGCCGCTACGCCGAATACGAGCGAGCTTGCCGTACTGAGCGCCCCGCTCGTCGTACTAAGCGCCGCCATGCTCTTTTTTTGAAATAGCCCGAAAAACGCCCTCTTCGTATCCCGAGACGGCGGAATAGTAGACGCGACGGGCAAGACCGCCTGATAAGCGCTTCCCACTGCCTGCGAGCCTGCGGATAACACGCACGCTATCTCGGGCACGGCTTGGTTAAGCCTTGCAAGAATAATATCGTCCTTGATCTCGATAAGCTTGCTTTCGTCGATAGCCGTATCGGGCGCGAGCTGTTCAACCTTTACGCTCACGCTCTTTTGTTGCTTTGATTTGCGCGATTTTCTTCCAAACACTTTTTGGGATTCCTCTTGCGATTATTACATTGCGGTAGTTGCGGATAACGCACTGCCATTATATCACGAAAAACGAAATAACGCAACCGATTGAATTTATCGTGATATACAAAACATTTTATCTACTAACGTACAAGCAGTCTGTTCGTGCGCAAAATAAAGACACAAAAATAGGCATAGCCTGACGCTATGCCTAATTCTGTTTTGTTTGTACATAAGTACAAGGATATTTAAGCCATTTCCGTCCAAGTAACGGTTGTATCGCCGCACTTTATGGTCATAGTCCGTTTGCCGTCGACCATGCTGAACGTAATTTCAAACGGCTTATCGTAACTATTATTGCTCACATACAGCTTTTGATTTTTGGCATCTATATCTTCAATAGCATTACCATCGGCATCCTTTGTCCATGTCGGACCACCTATACTTGTAAACGATGACCTATAAAGATATACCGAATACTTATTAGAATTTGTATTATAAGAAACTTGCGCATAATAATAGCCGTGTTCCACGCCCGAACTATTTGTTACAGACAATTTGTTATCTGCTGCCTCAGTCGCATTAGAGTAACCATACTTCACTGCAGCATTATTTTCCCCCAAATAATCGGATAGCTTTCCCGTAAGAGAGTCATCGGGATCGGGATCGGGTTCGGGATCGGGATCGGGCGTAGTCGTGCCAAACGTGTAAGTCGTTCCCCCGACGGTAATTTTACCTTCAAAACCGCTTATTAAGGAGGATCCATCATAAACTATTGTTAATGTAAACGTGTTTCCATCGAAAACGACGTCTACTGTTGAACCGTACTCATAAACGTACGTCCCGATATATTCGCCCAATTTTGCACCGCCGAAGCCGTCCAAAGCGAGCTTAGTCGTTCCGTCGTTTGCCGTAACGTTAACGGTATGCAATCCGTCGCCTATCTCGAACTTGCCGGTAGCGGTATCGATGCGAGCGGCATAGTATAAAGAACCGTAACTATTAATTATTTCAAAACTAATTACGCCGTCGTTGTCGATATAATCGCAATGATTGGTATCATAGCCGTCATTGAATTCGAGCGTTCCGTCATCACAAATAGTAAGCGTAGCTCCGCTGTAATAATAATCTTCCGGATCTATATACGAATACGATTTTTTAAATACCGCAACGTATTCGACGTTTTTTGTTGCTACGTACTTTGCGCTTTCGCTAACGTAAGAGCCCGTCGCGGTGTTTTTCCATTTATAGAACTCCCAGCCTGTCTTTGTAAACGTGTTTACGGGAACTGTGTATTGTGCTCCTGCGTCAACCGTGATGGTAGCGGGCGCAGTTCCGGTTGCGTCCTCGGGCGCGGTAAACGTGATAGTGTAGCTTGCGGCGTCCGCGATCCATTTTGCGACGAGCGTCATGTTCGACGTGACGGGCGTATCAAAGGTAAACAATTCGCCGTCCGCAGTGCCGACATGCCATCCGCCAAATGTATAATTAGCTCTGGTCGGAGCCTCGGGGGCTGTTGCCTTTCCGCCGTTAGCAAAGGTCTGAGGCTTGGGATTTTCCACGCCGTAGCCGGAATAACCTAAGTCGAACGTAACGGTTACTTCGAGCGGCGCAGTTACGTTCATTGTAAACACTCCGCCATCGAGGATGTTGTCGTCGGTGTCGCACAAAGTCAGCTCGCTGAAATCGGGTTTAACAAGCGCGTAGTAATTAAGCTCGCCTATTTTGCCCTCGTAGTAGTGCGCGTCGGCGCCGTACTTGTCTGGCATATGTTGTTTATTGGTTATCTCGTAGTACTTGGCTGCACTCTTAATCCAGCCTATGCCGTCCTTGATTTTGTAGTACAATTCTTCATTTTCGCTGTCTATGGCGATACCGACAATATGCTCGCCGCCCTTTTCGCCCAAATAACCGTCTTTAACGGGAAGCGTGCAATCGCCTGTGTATTCGATAATTTCATCGGGCAAATCGATGCCGGGAGCAAGCACCCACTGCGCGGTAAGCGTTACGTTCTTTTCGGGCATGGTGTACGTCGCGCCGGCTTCATACTTAGTCGTGCCGTCGTGCCAGCCGTCAAACGTGAATCCTGTTTTTGTAAGTCCCGTCGACGCAGCGAGAACAAACGTTGCGCCTGCCGCCTTGTTCGCCTCGGTGGGAAGCGTGCCCGTGCCGCCGTTCAAATCGTACGTAATCGTGTACGTTGTTCCGTCATCGTCCTCGAGCTTCCACTGCGCGGTAAACGTTACGGCCTTGCCGGGCATGGTGTACGTCGCGCCGGCATTGTACTTAGTCGTGCCGTCGTGCCAACCGTCAAACACGTAACCCTCGTAGCTAAATCCATCCGCCGAAGCAAGCGTGAAGGTCGTGCCCTCGGCCAATGCGCTTTGCGTAGGAACCGTGCCCGTACCGTTATTAAGATCGTACGTTACGGCATAAGTCTTGGTTGTGGGGGTTTCCCCGTTGTCGCCTTCCGCGCCGTCGCAAGCAACTGCAACCATAGTCAACGCAACAGCGGCGACCGCCCCCAATGACAATTTTAAAGCTTTGTTCTTCATATATTTCCTCCAAAAAAGATGAATTTAAACTAACTCGTATGAATATGTAAACGCAGTCATATCCTGCGAAAACGTAAGCGTTACGATATACTTATTGCTTGAATAAGCGCGTACAAAAGTAAACACGTTGTCGGATACCTGCGTAACAGAATAGCTGTAGTCGCTTGACGTGTCGGGCAGTAAGCTAATGCCTGTTGCAATTTCGGCTTTTAATTCGCCGTAAATATATATAGCCGTGCCCGTAAAGTGCAACGTTATTTTGCTTCCGTCGTCGGCGGTAATATCGCTCACGTAGTAGTTGGATAACGTTTTGGTATACGTAAACACGGTTCCCGTGCCGAGGGTAATATTTATATCGTACTTCTTGCCGTCGGTATCGGTAAACATCCGAATCGTCTTGGTATTGTAGCCGTTTATAAACAGCTCGGCTTGCACGCCGTTAAACATGACCGTCGCAGTGCCTTTATAATTGTCGTAATTTTCGGGATTGAACACCTCGGGATTGCAAACCAACGTGTACAGACCGTCGTCGGACGTATAAACCATGTCGTCGCCGTTCATTTTTGTAAAGCTGTACGCCACGCCGCCGTAAGTAAACGAAATAGTACCGGCCGATACCGTGCCTACAATCGTATCGTACCTCATAGTAGTGTTGTCGTAGTCCAACAGGGTTATCGTAGAGCCTTCTATCTTGTAAATCATCACGACCGAGCCCATAAGCATTGCTCTGCCGTCTATCTCGAGCATAACACTGCCGTCTATATACTTGCCCGCTTCGTCGCCCGATTCAATATACAGCGACGCACAATAGCTTCTGTACGCGGGGCTGTCGTAAAACTTTTTGGCTATCTCGAAGCTTTGCACCTTTAAGCGGAAGGCTATGTTTCCGGTGAATATTTTTTCCGACATTTGCGGAAGCTCGCTGCCCATTAGCTCGACGCATATAGGCGGATCATCCAAGTATATATTACATTCCGAAAAAGCGAGCGTGCCTATAGACCGGATACCGTCGCCGAGGCGGACGAGCCTAAGGCTTGAACAGCCCCGGAACGCGTTGTCGCCAAGCTCGATAATTTGCGGAAGTTCGAGAGTGCCGTCGGTATTCGATCCCAACAACCAACAATCCAAAAACGCGCCTTCGCCGATATGCGTAAGATTGTTTGCTATAATCGTAGTAAGATTTACGCAACCCTCAAACGCCGACTCGCCTATTTCGGTAACGCCGTTTAGGTCGACCGAGCGGATATACTCGAGACCGATAAACACTCTGTCCGCTATAGCGGTAACGCCGTCGGGCAATTTTATATCGAGCGCGTCGCCCGAGTCCTGCGGCTTGTTATAGCGCACGAGCACGCCGTCCACGACCTCGAACTCTTCCAGCCTGTTAACTTCCTCACTGCCCTTGATCGCATACGGGCAATCCGTCCAAGCCTCTTTGTATGCCTGCACACTGCCCTCGGGCACGACTATTACAAAGTCGCCCGCCGGCCAGCGGAACGGATTGTTAGCGGCCGAGAAGTCTATGTCAATCGGCGTTTCGGAAAGGAAGGTAACGCGGTGAAGGGTGCGGTTGTTCTCGAATGCGTTTTTGCCAATGCCGACCACGCTTGCCGCTATCGTTACGTGCGTTACGTAAAATCCCGTTTCCGCGTCGTATCTAAATACGTAATCGGCTATCTCGGTCACGCCGCTCGGCACGACGATTATACTCGACTCGCCGCGGTACTCTACAAGCACGCCGTTATCTACAACGTAGCCGTCGGTATTTACGCTGAACGTGCCTGCCGTAAAGTCGACGTCAAAATACATTTTGCCGCCCGTCGTTACGGTATCGCCGTCCTCGAAATACGGCACGAACGTGACGAGCGTTTTGGTTGCGTTGACAGAGCAATAGCCTACGTGCGTTTGACCGCCTACTACGTACCGTGCGCTGCCGTAGCCGTCGAGATACAGCGTGTTTTGCTCGTTGTCAACTTCGGTAAACAGCTTTTCAAGCGTAGGGTCATGCTCGATATACACCGGCACCGAGCCCGAAACACCGCTTACAATATTCAATATAAAGTCAAAGCCCGCCGAGCCGTCCGTCGCTGTAAAATGCCATTCGCCGCTGTAGTCTTCGTAATTGTCGGTACCCGCATAGCTGCCCTCGGCAATTAGAGTGCTTGTATTCTGAACGGGATCGAGTTCGTACCACTGCGCGCCGCCGTAGCCGTTGAGGTTGAGCATGTAATTGTACGACAGCTCGCCGTTGACGTACAAAACGTACGAACCGCTTTCCCAACCCTGTTGAATGAAATATCCGTTCAGTTCAGTGGATTCGATCTTTTGCTTTTCGATTGCAAAATGCATTATGCGCTCTTCGCCGTCGTCGGTTAAGATCGGCCGCCCAGTGGTCGGATCGATAAAGACGAATAAGTAGTCGCCGTACTTTGCGTCGTACTCGTAATACCCGAACTCACTGTGCTGAATATCGCCGATAAGCTGAGTAAGTATCGCATTGCCGTAGCCGTCGGTGGTAAGCATATAGCCCTTGGTATCGCCCGTTACGTAATCGTACATAGCGTATATACCGGTAGTGCCGTCGTTTAAAACATACCCGTCGTCGACAATGCGCGCCAGCACGTCGCCTCCGTCTGCCGCGTCGAACATAAACTGTACTTCGGCATAGCCCGAGTCCGTTTCCGAAGCCGCTTTTACAAAGCCGAGCTTATCGGGCTTGCCCGAACGAACGAGCGTAGCCGCGCCAAGACCCTGGCCTACGAGCGCGTCGTAAATATAAATTTTGTCGGAGCTTACACCCTTTGAGTCCGAATATCCCTTTGCCCATTGCGCGTATAGCCTGACGTCCGTATCGCCGAGTACGATACTGTCCCCGACAAAATACTGACCGTCGTGCGTGCCGTCGGTATATTCTATAACGGCGTCGGGCGCGGTCGTCCAGCCCAAAAACAAATAGTCCTCTTCGACATTATAATCGGCGCCGTCGGCAACCGCTACCCTGTCGCCCTCCTTACCCTTATGCGCCGCAATAGTGCCGGTGCACGGTATTCCGTTTAGGTTGTCTACATAAAATATTCTTACAATGCTGTCATCGCTTATCCACTGCGCGGTAAACGTTACGGCATGCGACGGCATGGTATACGTTGCGCCTGCGGCATACGTTACGGCGCCGTCGTTCCACCCGCCGAACTCGAACCCATCGCAGCTCAAACCGTCGGCGAGCGCGAGCGTAAAGGTTTCGCCCGCCGCCGCAGCCTTTTGCGTGGGCGTCGTTCCCGTACCGCCGTTAAGATCGTACGTTACGGCGTAAGTAACGGTATCGGACGGCACGTCATTACCGCCGTGCCCGCCACTCCCGTCGTCACAACCGACAAACAACAGCGAAGCCGTCACAGCGGCGATGACAATAACTGTAGATATAAGGAGATTTTTGAATTTAGGCATGTCATCCTCACTTTCTTACACTGAATAATTTTTATTCAGATACCGTTTAAAACAAAAAACCGAACAGCGCAAAACGCCATTCGGTCCTCGTTGACCATTTACGATATAATACCATATAAATTACGTATATGTCAAACGTTTTTATGTTAATTTATTAAAATCTTTGTCGTCCGAGTGTGTTATTTATGAAAAAAACAAGGGGAATCATTCACAATCATCATAAAGACGGCATTCAAAAGATCCTATCGATTAGCTCGGCCAAGTATTTTTTGGGCTCTTTCATAGAGTTTTCCTTTGTCGTTATTTCGGGCGATATCGAATAGGTGTTTCGGTAATCGAGCTTTTTTATTGAGAAAACGATAACAAGGTTTCGTATGCCGTATTGCATTACTCCGCACTCGACTTTTCCGTTTAGGCTTTGCTCGTCGAAGCCCCCCCCTCGCCTGTTATTACAGCACTCGAGTGATTTTTTTGTTTTTACGCGCAGTCATATTTGCCTCAAAAAGCCGCGGGATATATACCTAATTTATTTTTTCGGATTGAAGATTTTATGTAGTTTTTTGATATCCAGCTTGGGATTGCGGTCGGAGTCGAGCAGTCCGTTTACCTCTTGCTGAACGTCGGTGAGCTGAGTGTAGCAGTAGCCTTGGAAGCCGCATTTATAAACGCCGTCCATCAAGTTTTTAAGCCGCGATAAAAATTCTTTTTCGTCCGCGGCGCCACGGTTGTAACCCCAATTCCCGTCGCCCTCGGAGTTTTGGAACGCAATGCCGCCGAACTCTGTAAACAGCAGCGGCTGACCGTTATACCTACACCCCTCGGCCATCATCTTTCTGACTGAGGGATAAACGCTGTTTATGTTTTCGGGCGCGTACTTTGTCGCAAACTCGCTACTGTCAAAAGCGTAATCGTGAATGCCGATAATATCGGTTGTTTCCACCGTTTCCCAACCGTCGTTGGCGGATATAAGTCGGCTTCCGTCCGTCGCTCTCGTCACGTAGTACAGCGCGCGGGCGTAGTCTTGTTGCTGCCTGTCGTTTAGGATTTTGCGCACGCCCCAGCTTTCGTTGAGCGGAACGTAGCAAATGACGCTTGTAAAATTGCGCACCGACTTGACTATCTCCAACCACTCGGTCGTCTGCTTGTACACTTCCTCGGAGTTAAAGTTGTACGCCGACGGCATTTCGCACCAGGTCAAAAAACCGAGTTCGTCTGCGTAGTAGTAGAAGTACGGATCCTCGAGCTTTTGGTGCTTGCGCGCACCGTTAAAGCCCATGGCTTTGCTTAGCTCTATATCCTTCTTTATCGCCTCGGCAGACGGCGGAGTGAGTCCGCTGTCCTTCCAATAGCCCTGGTCGAGAATAAGCCGCTGATACAACGGTCTGTTGTTTAGGCAAACCCTGCCGTACTCGTCGACCGAAATCTTGCGCATGCCGATACGGGTGTGAGCAAGGTCGACCTGCTTGCCGTCCTTTATCAATCGGTAATCGACGGACAGCAGCGTGGGGCGCGCGGGCGTCCAGTACAGCGACTCGTCCACAAAGTCCTCTTCCATCAGCTTTACCGAAAACCGTGTGTGCCTGCCGTCGAGCGAAACCGTTTGCTTTTTGTACGGCTCGCCGTGCACAAACACCGAAATTTCAAGGCTGTCGGCAAGTCCGTACAGCGTAGTCACCTCGCCCGAAAAACAGCACTTGTCTATATCGGGCTCGGCATAGTAGCTATCTATGCAATCGTCGCCGCAAAGCTCGAGCCACACGCTTTGCCAAATGCCGGTATTGGGGGTGTACCAACAACCGAACGGCTTGTTAAGCCAGCTCTGCTTTCCGCGCGGATTTGTAGGGTCGTGCGGGTCGTAGCACCTGACAGTAAGAGTATTCTCGCCGTCCGTTAAGAACTCGGTTATATCGGCCGAGAACGGCGAAAAGCCGCCGACGTGCGTCGTTACGTGCTTGCCGTTGACCCAAACGTCGGTTATATAATCACTGCCGTTAAAGCACAAAAGCGCGTGCTTGCCGTCAAATGCTTCCGTCTTTTGGAAACTGCGTTTATACCAAACCGTACTGTGAATCTCGGAAATGCCGAGTCCGCTCGCCTTGTGTTCGTAAGTGAACGGCACATTGATTTTTTTGTTAAACAAAGCTGCGTCGGGCGGAACGGCGCAGTCGTCAAAGCAACAGTCCCACTCGCCGTTTAACGCTATCCACTCGTCACGGCGGAATTGCGGTCTGGGGTATTCTTTTCTTGTATACTTCATATTTTATCCTTTTGCTATTACGCGATGCGCTCGATATGCAGAATCTCCGAGCCGAAGTCCTTGCCGTAAACGTCCAAATCAATGCCGCCGTACATAAGATCGCCGCCGGTGAGCGTTAGGTTTTTCTCTTTTACTGTGTACACGGCTGTTTCGTCCAACCCTCTAAGTCTAAGCGGCGGAAGCGGCATATTGCACTCGTTAAGCCCGCGTAAGTACACCACGTAAGCGCGACTTTTATCGGGCGATACGATTTCCTCGCAGAACTTTCCTCCCGTTTCAAACGGGTTTAACAGCCTATACAGGTCGCCCGTCAAGATGAGCTCGGCGTCCGCCTTGTATGCAGCTATCTGGCGGCGAATCTCTTCGCGCTCTTCCTCCGACAGCTTGCCGAGGTTAAGCTCATAGCCGAGCGAGCCCAGCGACGCCACCGCGCCGCGCGTGCAAAGCGGTATCGTCCTGCCCGTTTGGTGGTTGGGGCAAACCGATACGTGATTGGACAGCGTTTGCAACGGATAGCACAGCGAAGTGCCGTACTGAATGTGCGCGCGCTCGTACGCGTCGGTATCGTCGCTAGTCCAAATGAACGGACTGTAATACAGTATTGCGGGGTCGAACCTGCCGCCGCCCGACGAACAGCCCTCTATTATCAAATCGGGATATTCCTTGTTAAGTCGCTCGTACAGCTCGTACACGCCGCTTACAAACTTAATATATTTTTCGGCGGATATTACGTCGGACAAAGGTCTATTCATATCCCACTTGACGTAAGAAATGTCGTACTCGTCGAGAATGGCTTTCATCTGCTTAAATATGCAATCTACCACTTCCGCCCGCGAAAAGTCGAGCACATACTGATTGCGCATTTGCCGCCGTTCCCTGCCGTCCACGCCGAGCGCCCAATCGGGATGCGCCTTAAACAGCTTGCTTTCGGGATTGATAGCTTCCGGCTCGAACCATATTCCAAAGTCCATGCCGTTCTTTTTACAGCAATCTATTATCTTTTTAAGCCCGTTGGGGAACTTTGCTTTATCAATAAACCAATCGCCGAGCGAGCTGTTATCCGAGTCGCGCTTGCCAAACCAACCGTCGTCCAAAACGATTGTATCTATACCCATGCCCTTGGCGCCCTCGATAAAATCGAGAAACTTTGCTTCGCTCAAATCAAAGTACATGCTTTCCCAACTGTTTACAACAACGGGTCGGCGCTTATCGGCGAATTTGGGATTGAGTAGGTTTTTACGGTATAACTTGTGAAACTCTCGGCTCATACCGCCGATACCCTCATCCGAGTAAACAATGGCGACCTCGGGCGAACCGAACGCACAGCCGCCGTTAAGAGTAATTCCGTCGGCGGCGATATTGACGCCGATATTAACGCGCAGTCTGTTCTTTTCGTCCGTTTCGCACTGAATATCAAAGTTGCCGCTGTAAATAAGATTCATGCCGAACGCGTCGCCGAAGTGCTCGGTCGCGTCGCCGTCGACTACTGCGACAAAAGGATTGTGCTGATGGCTTGTAACGCCGCGCCCCGACGCAAAAGTTTTAATGCCGCAACCCGCGGGATTACGCGAAACATTGCATTCCCGTCCCCAACGCCCGTTGAGGTCGATTATATCGTAGCCGTGCGCGGGAAACTCGATGCACGCGCTCATAAGCCTATCTATAACGACGGAATCGCTACCGAGGTTTTTAAGCTCGGCACGCCGCGCAAGCCCGTTGTCGAACACCGTATAATACAAATACAGCTCGAGCTTAAGAAGATCGTCGCGAAGCGATACTTTAAGCGTTTGTCCGCCGTTTCTGAGAGCGGGCATGCCAAAGTCGGGTTTGGTCTTTAACACCTCGTGAGAGGAATAAACAAAGTCTGTGGATATACATTTTCCGTTGCGCACGACAATAGCGGGAACGCGGTAATCGCCGCCCCCTAACTCCGAATATTCAAAACATTCGCAGTCGCGCCCGGTATTATCCTTCAGTCCGAACGCAACTGCCGAATTTGACAAAGTGCGCTCCGTAACGATTAATGCTTTTCCGAAATACGAATGAACGAGCTTGCCGTTTTTGACGTAAAACGCGTAAGAAAACTTGCCGTTAGTGAGGTGGAAAACCTTATCTAAAATTTGTATCATATAAACCGCCTTTTGTGTGCCGAAAAAAACCGTATCTTACCGTCTAACGTTTAATTTTATTATAATAAGTATATCACACGACCGCGCGCACAGTCAAGCGCACCGTCATGGATTTATACATTTAAATTCTGTACTCGAGCTTCATGCCGACGCCTTTTAGCGCGTCCACGAATATGGAATACGCCTCGGGTTTCGGGTGGATGTTGTCCTTAATATGGTCCGCCGTCATTTTGTCGTTGGTGTCCATAAACGTAATCCAATCCTTGTTGGCGCAGAACTTATCCATATTGGCGTTAACCTCGAGAGTGATTTCGGTTATCGCCTGCATGACGCCTATACGCGGCGTAACGCCGAAGTAATAGAACTGCGTGTCAGGCATTTTGCCATGTGCAAACGTGAAGAAACGCTGTAGGTCTATAGTCGCATCCTTTGCCGACGAACTGTCGTTGTAGATGTTGTTATTGCCGAGCTGGAACACTATGTTTTTGGGTTGAATGCCGTCAAACTGACCGTACTTGCCCGAAGCATACGTACCCTCGCCGTCAAAGAACATTTCCCACTGGTGCGATGTCGTGCCGCCTATGCCCATGCAGAACGCGTCGTAATCGCCGTAGAATGAATGGAAGCTCGAAAAGAAATCGGGGTCAAAGAACGAGTCGCCCAAAAACAGCGTGCTCTTTCCGTCGGTGCCTTCCGCCTTGTATTTTGCGGCGTTGGCGGTCGCCTTGCCTTTCCAATTCCAGCCATCGCCCCACATATAATACAGCGCGCCCATTTTGTCGACGGGCTCGCAAGTGACCTTAAAGTAGGTTTCATAGCCCGCGACCGTTGCGGTGACTTCCGCCGTGCCCTCTTTAAGCGCGGTAACGTAGCCACCCTCGATAGACAGTATGTCGCTGTCGCAAGAATACGTTATTTCCGTTTCGCCCGGGATATTGATAAGCGGCGAAATGTCGGAAGCGGGATAACCTATCCAGGCGTAAAGGTCGTCTATATTCGCGGCGTTTTTGCATTCCACGGTAAACGTTGCGTTGCACGACGCCGACGTTGCGGTTACTGTGTAAGTGCCTTCCTTGTAGCAAACGATTTTGCCGTCCTCGATGGACAACGCATAGTCGTCGTACTCGTAGGTAATAGCTTCCTTTTTATTACCGAACTTGGTTTCTATCGCAACGGGCTCGCCGTTGGCGTATACAAGCATATCGTCTATTTTCAGCGTGTTTACGCCGTCGCCATCACACCCGACCAAGCCTTGCAATGCAAGCGCGGATATTACAACACCCAATATTATACTGCGTTTTTTCATAGTCACCTCAACATCTAATTATATTTCAACGGTTTTGCCGCTGATAGGATCGAAAATCTTTAGCTTTGTCATATCGAGAGTCAACGATACCTCGTCGCCGACCTGAACGACCTCGCCCGCGCCGCGCTTGACTATAACGTTTGCGCCGAACATGGAAATGTGCATACAAAAGTCACTGCCCATAAGCTCGACGATATTCGCTTCCGTCTTGATGGCCTTGCTCGCCTTGCCGCCGCTCTTGCCCGCGAAGTATATATCCTCGGGACGAATGCCGACAAGCGCATTGTCAAGCACGCTGTCGTCCGAATACGCCGCAAGATATTCGGCAATCCTGCGCATATTCTCGTCGTGCAAGCTCTCTTTGGCCTCCTTTTTGCCGAACCAACGCTTATAGAACGGTTGTTTCTTTTCGACCTTCTTTTCCGTTTTGTTCTCGCGCAGGTTTGACGAGCCGAAGTCGTTTAGAATGCCAGAGATAGTAAGGTCGGAATTATTAATAAGCTTTTCCATCGTGCGCAGGTTGTCGTCCAACAGCGAACGGTTGTCGGTATCGGCGTCGGTTTTAAACGCGCCGAGCATTTCCACGTCGATGTTTATAAAATGCTTTTCGTTAACAAGCGTTTCAAAATCTTTTACGATTTCCAAGTAGTCGACGCGCGCCGTTTCGGACTGTTCGCTTTTTATGCGTTTGGCAAGCTCGGCGATTTTTGCAAGCAACAGCTTTTCTCCGACAAGCTGAGCCTTTTCCTGTAGGCTTGTAAAGTATTCGCGACGGTCGAGCATGTACCGTTTGTATTTTTCGTGCAGACCTTTGGGAAGGTCTATATGCTGATCGCCGCTGCTCAGTTTATCGCCAGTAATGTCTGCCGTAAAGATATTCATGGGCGGGTTGCCTATAAACGTTGCGACAAACACGTTGGCGGGGTTGTTGTACACTTCCATCGGCGAGCCGATTTGCTGAACGACACCCTTGTTCATAATGACAATGCGATCGGCCATAGTCATAGCTTCGGTCTGATCGTGCGTTACGTAAATGGTTGTCGCGCCGATACTGCGGTGAAGCTTGACTATCTCACTGCGCATTTGCACGCGAAGCTTGGCGTCAAGGTTACTAAGCGGCTCATCCATGAGGAAAAGCTTGGCGTCGCGCACGATGGCGCGGCCGAGCGCAACGCGTTGCATTTGTCCGCCCGAAAGCTCTTTGGGCTTGCGGTCGAGGTAGTTGCCGAGGTCGAGCACTTCCGCCGCCTTGAATACGCGCTCTTTAATTTCTTCCTTGGGAAGCCCGCGCACTTTAAGTCCGAATCCGATATTGTCGTACACCGACATATTGGGATAAAGCGCGTAGCTTTGGAAAACCATTGCGATATCCCTATCCTTGCTTTCCAGGTAGTTGGCAAGCACATTATCTATATAAAGCTTGCCATCGGTGATATCTTCGAGACCCGCGATCATGCGAAGGGTTGTGGACTTGCCGCAACCGGACGGTCCGACCAGAACGATAAACTCGTTTCTTTTGACCGAAAGATTAAAGTTGAACACCGCCTGAACGCGGTTTCCGTATACCTTGGAAATATCCTTTAGAACGACAAACCCGTCCGCGTGTTCGGTGGAAATGCGTTTGCCGTTTTGGATAAATTCTTTTCTCGCTTGTTTGACAGTTACTTTATTTTCCATATCAGCCCTTAACGCCTGACGACGCGACTCCTTCTATGATTTTATTTTGCATAAACACGTACAGTAAAATGATAGGCACGGCGCTGAACATTGCGCTCGCCAGGTTAAGACCTATTGTGTTGGCGGTCTTGCTTTGCGACAGCGCGGCAATACCGACCTGCAACGTCCAAAGATTCATATCGGCGGTGCCGAGTATGACCTGCGGCCACAAAAGGTCGTTCCAGCCGCCCATAAAGCAGAACAAACCCTGTACGAAGAAAACCGACTTACCTACCGGCAAAACAACCTTAAAGAAAATTCTGAGGTTACTCGCGCCGTCCATGTGCGCGGATTCTATAAGATCTTTTGGAATGCCGAGGAAGAACTGCCTTATAAGGTACAGTCCGCCTACTCCGCCGAGTCCCGGAAGGATGAGCGCAAGAAGCGACTTGGATATGCCGAGATTTGCCATGTTGGCTATCTGCGGAGTCATGGTCGCGACGCCGGGTATAACCATTGTAAACAGCATGAACGTGAACAGCACGTTGCGGAACTTGAAGTTGAGGAACACGAACGCATACGCCGAAAGTCCCGCAAACAGCAAGTACAAAACGGTGCTCGCCGCGGAGACTATAAAGCTGTTAAGCATCCACCGCTCTACGGGGTAACGCGCACCGCTCGCCGCGTCGTACTTGTTAAAGAAGTTGAGGTAGTTGTCAAACGTAAACCCGTCCTCGGGAAAAAGCTGACCGGGGTGGTACGTAAACGAATACTGCGAAGTAAAGCTACCGAGTATGCCTACGACCAACGGGATTATCCAGATAATGCTGAATATTAAGAGAAATACAAACGCGTTAAACTTGAACAAATTGCGTTGAAAATACATGCCGATACGGTTTGTGAGCAATACCTTTTTGCGCTTTAAGCTCAAAACTACGGTATCGAGCACGATCATTGCGACAATGATGACTACAAGTATTATTAAGCTTGCCATAACTAAGCTATTCATTGCCGTTCACCTCCGTCGGGGTTGCGGCCGCCGCAGCCGTAACAGGCTCGCCCTCGCCCCGCGCTTTTACATACGCGGCAAACTCGGTTTGCAATTTTGTACCGCTCTTTCTCTCGCGCGTGACAATCAACTGTATAGCCGTTATCGCGCCGATAATGATACCGAGAAGCAGACCCATTGCGCTTACCATGCCGTAAATATCGTATCTGCCGCCGTTGATGAGCGATTGCAAAAACCACATGACCGACATAGTCGAGTGCGGCGTATCGTTAGTAATAGGCCCTGCGTTTGTCAGCACGTATATCTGTCCGTACAAGCCGAAGTAGCCTATTACCGTGTTGAATATGCACAGAATAAGCTGTTGCTTAATGGCGGGAAGCGTGACGGCAAGCACGCGCTTAAAACCCACGCAACCGTCTACCGCGGCGGCCTCGTACAAGCTTTTGTCCACGTTTTTTAGCGCGGCGTTGAGTATGATAAAGTTGCCGCCCCAGCCGCCCCACATACAGAGCAACAGTATTACAAACCAAGCAAGCATGGGATTGCTGTCCAACCAATTGATCGTCGTGCCGAACCACTGATTTATATAGCCGAACAAATGTCCGAAAAGCGCGATAAATATTATACCGCTCGCGCTTACGGGAAGCACGGAAGGCAAATATATAAGCGCTCTGAAAATCTTGTAACCGCGAGGCTTGGCGTTTATGCACACAGCCATAAACATGGGAACGATAATAGACAGCGGCACAACCACCAAGGCAAACAGCACTGTATTGCCCATAGCGTACCAAAAATCCTGATTGTAAATATTATCGCTACGGAATAACAGCGTTATGTAGTTATTCAAGCCGCGCCACTCTATTTGAGTGGGATCCGCAATGTTGTACTTAAACAGCGACATTACAATACCGAAAATCAACGGGTATATGCAAAACGCCAAAAAGAACAGCAGGTGCGGAGAAATAAACGCAAACGCAGTACCGTACCTTTTGAAAAAGCCGATCCTCTTACTGCGCTTTAACGCGTATTCGCTGACTGTGGTCATTCTTTCATTCTTCATAAAAGCCTTCTAATGCGGTATTAATACGAACATCGCAGAGGGCGGCGCATTACCGCCCGTCTGCTATGCCCGTTATAAAAAGAGAGGGATTAAAGAGCTTCTGCGGCCTGTATCTTTTTCATAGCAGTGTCGTAGCACTCTTTGATGAAGTCTTTTACAGTACCTGTCTTATTCTTGTTTAACGTGAAAATATACGCCATTTTAAGCTGCTCGTAAACTTCCGAGAAGTATTTGGTGTTGCCGAGCATTACGTAGTCCTCGGGTTTACCCATGTACTTGAGGTATCGGTTGTATGCCGCGGAATTTTTGTACTCTTCGCTCTCAAGCACTAATTTTGACGCAGGAAGATGCCCGCCCGCCGTGTACTTAGCCGAATTTTCCGCAATAAACTGCGCGTACATCGCGGCGGCAAGACGGCGGGTCATGCTCTCGTTTGCCTTGGTCTTGGTAATGCAAATCGCATGTCCGACGCCGTAAATCTTGTTAGCGTCTTCGGAGTTTGCGTCGTCGGCATAAAGTCCGGAAAGGCTGAGTAAGCCCATCGAGCCCTCACCGAGATACGTTTCGTACTCATTGAGCTTGCTTTCCATAAACCACGGTCCTTCCAGCGCGAAAATCGCGTTGCCTGTACCGAAGTTTAACCACATGGTGTTAGCATCACGGTTGGCGCCTATGTACTTGCCGTCCCACTCGTGTATCATCTCGAGCGTGTTTTCAAGTCCCGTGCTGTTATTCCAAGCGGGGGTGCCGTTTGCATTGGCAAGCTTGCCGCCGTTTTGCAGTATAGCCGTCTGCGGAATCCAGCCCGACTCGATATTGTCGTTGGCGCTCATTTCCACAGGGAAGAAGTCGGTCTTGCCGTCGATAGTGTGCCAAGCGTCGTTGCGAATCTTCTCGATAGCCGCAGTATCGAATTTGTTGGGAAGCGCGTCGATTTGCGACTTGATTGTGGTAAGGTCGCGCACAAGCAACGTGCCGTCCGCCTTTTTAGCCATGAGCGCGGCGCAAACGGCCTCGAACTCGGCTTTGTTTGTCGGCATGGTAAGTCCGTTCTTTTCAACGATGTCACGACGTACGAACCAAACGCCGCTATGCACGTCGAGCGGAACGCCGTAAAGCTGTGTCGTGCTGTCGTTTTTACCCTTTGCGTAGCACTCGGAAATTACGTTTTCCAGATAGTTATCGGCAGAGAACGTGTTGTTTTCGCCGAGCTGTTGATACACCTCGTCAAACGGTACGAGTATATTTTGGTCGACCATGTACGTAAGGCGCTCGCTGTGCATGATTACTACGTCGGGCGCGTTTTTGGGGTCGGTGTTAATGGTGTTGGCAATACTCGAATAGAACAGGAATGTGTCCAACGAGGTAACGTTGGCGACCAATCCGTTTGCCTTGTTTGTGTCGTTAAACGCCTTGTTTACAGTGTCGAGATACGCATTGTCGGGCGAGCCGATAACTGACAGAACATTGAGCGTAATACCCTTGCCGTTCTCGTCGGTAAAGATAGGCTTGCCGTATTCGTCAAACTTGACGTCCTGCTTGACTTGATCGGTAGGTCTTTCGTTATTGCAAGCGGTAAGCATGCCCATTGGCAAAGCCGCGGTGCAAAGGCAAGCAACGGTGCACATAAGCTTGGATAAAACTTTTTTGATTTTCATGTTTTAGCTCCTTTTAATTTGTAGGACCGCGATAAATGCCGCGGATAATTAACTGACTTATTAGGCGGCGCTATTGACTTTGCCCATAACCTCGATTTCGCCGAGAGCAAAATCACTGCCGCTTGTAATCGTAATTACTATTCTGTTTGTAACAAGCGGTTTGCCGAGTTCGATGTTGAACGCGCTGTGCGGGAATACGAACTCGTCCTTGACGTACCGACGGTTAAACAGTGCGTTAACCAATCCTCGCCCCTCGCCGAAGTCTATCTGCGTAATCGCGTCGATCATCGTTTCGTAATCGCACGAATTGTAAACGTTGATTGCGGCGACTGTAACCGGCTCGTCAAATGTGATTTCTATACTGCGCGTGCCCGCCTTAAAGGTGGCTTCTTTGATCACCTCGGCGGTATTTACCGCGCGGTTGGTATAGTTGTCGTTAAGGTACTCGGCGTGCTCGCCCTCGATACGGAACTTGGCTTTGCCCGCAAGATTGGTATATCCGCTTATATCCGACGGGGTGCGCTGTAACGAGTAAGTCGGGCCGTTGGCGTACGGCGCGCCGTTATCGTCGAAGTACAGGTAATCGACGGCAAGCGCACGGTAGTTATCGGGGGGCTTACTGTCGTCCCACTTTTCCCTGTTGAAGTGCGCATGGTATGCAAACATGTAGTCGTCGCCCGCGCCCGTCTTGAAGATAGCGGCGTGCCCCGTTCCTCTCGTAAAGCCTTTATAGTGGTTGGAAATGTACGTTCCGGGGGCGCCCGGCACGCCCAAAATCATGTTCTGCAAATATGTATCGTTGGGTTTGACGTAATCGCCGCTCTCGCCCTTGCCGAGCGGGTCGTCGGCTACTGCATAGCCTACCGCGTACTCCGCGTCCACAAAGCTGTTGGCGCAATATGTCAAGTAATACTTGCCGTTTTGCTTAATCATGTACGGACCTTCACAGCACTGCATTCCGCCGCGGAAGCTGGGCGACCATGTTTCCCACTCGATTGTGCGCACATCGTCCGAGTACTTTTTGTACCCCGGGGATATGAGCGGCGTAAGCGTAGATAAATCCCAGGTTACGGGGTCTTTCATCTTCACGCCCCAGATCTCGGCAACGATTTGCGTTTTGGACAGTTCTCTATGCTCATCGGAACCGGTTTTGGTGTCGTATGAAAAATACATGTACATTTGACCGTCGTCGTCCGTAAACACGGTTTGATCGAGAATGGTGTGACGGTCGAGTCCCGTAAACGGCGTTTGCGCGAGCGATATTTCCTCGCCGTCGGCGTTTTTGCCGGTAAACTGAACGTACGGACCGTACACGTTGTCGGCGATTGCAACGCCTATCTGGCAATGTTCGGCGCCGTCGGAATAAATCATGCCCGCAGTGTAGTAAAGGTACCACTTATCGCCTATCTTTTGGATATCGGGCGCCCACATATTGGTTTTGCCCCAGGACGCGCCGCCGGGCACAAATGCGTCGGCGAGCCGTTCCCATTCCTTAAAGTCTTTAGTTCTGAAGCAGTGGAAGGACGTCGCGCCGCGCGTGCCGAATGCGTAATAATAACCGTTGTCGTACACTATCGTCGGGTCGCCCATGTCGGGAAAGAAGTCGCCCTTAACGCCCGGCGCTTGGAAGCCGAGCTTCCACTCGTTGAGGTAGTACATATTTGAATTGTACTTAGCCAAATCGTTATCGTGGTTATCCTGAAACGCCACGGTCGACATATCGAACATTTCGTATTCAATATCGGTTGCGGTGGGATTGTCGTTGCCGCCATTCGGCGTCTTGCTGTCGCAAGCTATAGCGGACAGAGCCAGCATTGCCGAGAACACTATAGGGATTATGCGTTTTTTCATTTAGTCAATCTCCTTGCCTATTATCTCTATCTCGCCCAGAGCGAAGTCGCTTGCCGACGTAATCGTCAACACGATTTTATCGGTCGTAAGCTCTTGTCCGAGCTCGATATTAAATGCGCTGTGCGGGAAGATAAATTCGTTGCGATATGTCGAATAGTAACGCTGATTAAACATAGCGTCGATTATTCCGTTGCCGTTGCCGAAATCGATCTGGTCTATCTTATTGATAGCCGTGTCGTAGTCGTAAGAGTTAAATACGTTGAGAGCCTTAACTATTATCGGCTTTTCAAACGTGATTTCGATACTGCGCGTTCCCGCTTTGAACTTAGCCTGCTTTTCGACCTCGGCAGTGCCGTTGGAGCGAATGCCGCAAGCGCGGTTGGTATAGTTGTCGTTTAAGTATTCGGCGTGTTTGCCCTCGATACGAATATTTGCCCCGCCCGCGAGATTTTTGTACCCGCTTAAGCATGACGGCTTTGACTGCAACGAGTACGTAGGTCCGTTGGTATACGGCAGTCCGTTCTCGTCAAAGTAGACGTAATCGAGCGCAAGCGCGCGGTAGTTGTCGGGCGCACTGTCGCTCCAAGTGATTCGATTAAAGTGCGCGTGGTATGCAAACATGTATTCGCCGCTCGGCGTTTGAAAAATTCCCGCATGTCCCGTGCCCTTGGTAAAGCCCTTGTAGTTGTTGGCAACGCCCGTGCCGGGATAGTCGGGAACACCCAATATCATGTTTTGCATAAACTCGCCGTCGGGTTTGACAAACGGTCCGAGAGGATTGTCGGATATTGCGTACCCTACCGAATAGCAGTCGTGAGTGTACAGGTTGGCGGAATACGTAAGAATGTATTTTCCGTCCTTTTTAATCGTATACGGTCCTTCGAGAATGCCGTATCCGGGTCCCTCGACGTTGGACTGAACCTCCCACATAACGGTGCGTTCGGGCGCGTCGTAGGTTTTGTAGCCGGGCGAGCAAAGCGGCGTGAGCGTGCTTAAATCCCAGGTAACGGGGTCTTTCAGCTCGACGCCCCAAATCTCGGCGGCGTACTGATCCTTGGACATTTGCGCGTACTCGCTCATCTCGGTGGACGGGGTTTTGGTGTCGTACGAAAAATACATGTACAGCTTGTCGCCGTCCTGCAAGACGTTGGCGTCCAAAATCTGATGCTTAGCCATGCCCTTAAACGACGGGTCGGATAGCGTGATATTTTCGCCGTTGCCGTTGACGCCGGTAAACTGAACGTACGGTCCGTACACGTTGTCGGCTATCGCCACGCCAAGCTGACTGCGCTTGGGCTCGTCGGGATAAAACATGTTTGCTGTGTAGTACAAATACCACTTATCGCCTATCTTTTGGATATCCGGCGCGTACAGTCCGCTCGTCGACCAGCTTCCCGACTGCGGCACAAACGCGTCGGCAAGCCGTTCCCACTCGGTCAGATCCTTAGAGCGAAAGCACTGATATACCGAGGTTTGGCGTGTGCCGAATGCGTAGTAATACCCGTCATCGTAAATGATTATCGGGTCGGCCATATCCGGGAAAAAGCTCGCCGACTGACCTACGGTGTTGTAACCGAGCCCCCACTCGTTAATATAGTAAAGGTCTTTGTTATAGGTCGCCAGGTCGCGGTCGCGGTTGTCGTTAAACGCGACCGTCGAGCTTTCGTACTTATGGTACGTTATGGCGTCGCCCCCGTCTGTGCGGGAATCACACCCGCACAGCGTAATGGAAGCGACTGTCGATATCGCAAGCAATAAAGATATCGACGCTTTGGAGAAAAACTTTTTCATTAGTCTTCGGTTGTTTCCGCCGCGGCAGTAAGCTTAACGTCGGATATTGTAACGCCGCAGTAGTACGAGCCGATACCGGGTGTGCACTCGGTGTCTTCGTTCCAATAGCCTGCGTTGGTAAGTCCGGGATTGCCTTCGAACACGCGCACGCCGTTGAGGTAAAGCTCTACCACGTTGCCGCGCTTTACAACCTTGACAGTGACGGGCTCGTCGCCGAGCAGGTTGACGCTATCGGGCATGTCGTACTCCGTCCAGGTCGCGTCGTTAAGGTTGGGACAGAAGGTGACTTTGGCGTCCGCCTTGTTTGCCGTGTCACCCTTGACGACAAACTGTAAGCTTGCAGTCTTGGATTCGCTACGCAGGTATACAAGAATCTTAGAGTCGATCTTGCCGCCTTTTGCAAACGGATCGATACCCGACATGGTAAACTCGACGGTATAATCGCCCGTAAGCGTGTTAGCAAACTTCAAGCCGTTTTCGTAGTTGTTTACAGGCGGCCAGTTGATGTCGTTCTTGACATTAACGTCAAACTCCATGGGAGCTATCGTGTAGTTGCCGTCGCTCATAGTTACGTACTTTCCGACGGTAAACGGATAAGTCGCAATAAGCGCGTCGACCTCGTCAGCCTCGGTTACGAGCGCGAGTTCGGTAAGTCCTCCGACTGCGCCGTTGCCGACTATAACGGGTATAGTGTCGCCTGCCATAGGCGCGTACAGTCTGTCGACCAGTCTGCCGTTGACGACTATCATGTAGAAACTTCCGTCGCGGATAACGGTGACTGTGTTGGTTGCCGCAGTGTTGCACGCAATGGTCTTTTGGTTGCCCTTGGCGCCGTAAACAAGCTTGCCGTTTTCAACAACCGCACCGACGTAGTCGATTAAGCCGTTAGTCGCGCCGTATACGCCGACGGTACCCGCCGAAAGCGCCGTGGTGTACGTGACAGCCCACTTGCTTCCCTTTGCGTTGAGCGGAAGATATGTGTTACCGCTTGCGGTGTAGTTGACGCCGGCGTCAGTAAGCGTGTAGCCGCTGCCGATTGCCGCAGCGGTATCGAACAGCGTATGCGCGGAAGCCGCCTTGGCTGTTACGGTGTAGGTGCGCTCGGCAGTTACTTCCGCATTGGAAACCGCGGTTGCGACTACCGTGACCTCGCCCGTCACGCCTGCTCCTATCGTAAGCTCGCCCTGCTCGGTAATCGTTACGCCCTCGACAGCTTCCTTAAGCGCGTACTTGACGCCCTTGTTGTAGGTGTAGGACGGAGATACCGTGGATTTAAGCTGATACTTCTCGCCTGCGAAAAGAGTGTCGGTAAGACCGTCGATTACAACGTCTTCGGCAACCTGGAAGTTGTTAAGCTTTTCTTCAACCGCTTCCTTGCCGCTTGCCGCAGTAAATTCGCTCGCGTAAATCTCTTGCGCCTGAGAGTAAATACCGGGATAAGTAGGTACGCCCGCAAGACCCGGCGTCGTGTAAACGTATTTGGAAACGGTGTCGCCTACAGTTATAGTGCAGTAGTGGTCTACGCCGTTACGGATAATCTCGTAGGTCGCGATAGCCGAATTGGCAATGGGGTCGTCAATCTCGATTTCGGGGTCTATGCCGCCCGACATAACGCGCCAACCGCCGACGTAAGGCGTGTACTTCTTTTCCGCATGGTTTGTCGGCTTCATGCCGAACCACATCATGACCTCGCCGAGGCTGGAACCGCTGTCCACGCGGAAGGATCCGACGCCCCAACGCCCCGAGCTGTCCTGACCGGTTCTGCCCGTGTGCTCGAGCGTGGTGGAAAAATACCAATATTCCGAGCATTCGCTTACAAGCACCTGCGTCTGTTCGCCCTCTTTGATCCTAATCCAGTCGTAAAGCTCGGCGGTGGAAAGCTCCGCATTGCCGTTGACGAAGCCGGGCTTAGTCATAAAGAAGGTTTTGCTTACGTCGTATTTTACCTTGGAAGTTACCTTGTCGTTGTTTTTGAGTGTGAGCGTGACTGTTGCCGAGCCGACGCCTACCGCCTCTACGTTGCCGAACTCGTCGACCGTTACAACGTTGGGATCGGACGACGTAAAGTCGACGCCGTTTTTAACGACCTTGCCGTCCGCCTTGGCGTCGTAGATAATCATATCGACGTCGCCGACGTTAAGCTTTTGTTCGGGGTCGCTGTTAAGACGAATGGAATCAAGCGCTGCCGTATTGGTCGGCTTAGTATCCGCGCCTTTATTATCTCCGCATGCCGCAAGCGCCAAAACAGGTACGGACAAGCTCAGTGCGGATAACAAACTGATTATTTTCTTATTCATATTTTGCTATGACCTCCTCGCCATAGATGTATGGGAAAGCCGTGCCGTACGGGCGGAACCCCGCCCGTACGTTCGACTTGATGTTTATTACGCGTTGGTTACGGTAATGTTGGAAACGGTTACGGTCTTTGCATAATCGGCACTGTTGGTATTATGCGTGTAGAAAGTAAGAGCGCCTTGGCTTGTTATACCGTCATTGTTGGGAACATACGTTTCGTTGATTACCATATTAGCTACGCCGTCGACGATCGTAATCTTGACCTTCAAGGTCTGAGTATAATCCAGAACAGCGTTATAGGCGCCGCCCCAACGGTCACGAACTTCGACTTTCATATTGCCGTTTTCAAGACAAATCGTATAGGCATTTACACCGCCGTCCAATCTAACGCACAATTTGCCGTCAGACATATTGTCGCTAAACTTAACGTCAAATGTGATTACGCAGTTATCACCTACCGCGCCATACGTATAAACTGCCGCCGCGCTATCATTCCAATCTCTGTGGATAAAAGTGAATTGTGCGTCGCCATTGTCATTTACGGATATATTGGTAGCCATTGTTTTTACAACCGTATCCCCGCCAAGCTGAGTAAGCTTGATATTGGATACCGTCGCCGTAGTACCTGAATTGGTAGAAATCATGATATTGGAATTTAAAACTATATCATGAGGGTTTCTAAGAAGCTGACGCTCTTGCCCGTTCATGTTAAATCCCGTTATTTCATTTCCGTCAAGGTACATTGTATACACTGCATTTTGGCATTTGATTTTATAGGTATGTGCCATATTTTGGTTGAAATTCGAGAACTCGGGACTGTTAACCCATTGTCCGCCGACCGCATTGCTTGGATTGTTGACTTCGACGCTATTAATAAACGTTTGGATTTGCGAACGCCCGTCTGCAAAATATACCACGTAGAACTGCTCATTCTTGCCGCCAAGGCTTATCATCAGTTTGGGATACTGTGCAGTAGTTGCATAGTCGGAAACGGTAAATTCAAGCTCAAAGTTGTCATGTATTACCGCACGAGTGTTAGCCGCCGTATTGAGTATGGCGTAATATTGTTCGCCCCCCTCGGAATAAGCCCCCTCGTCGGCTACGCCGTTTTTGCTCGGGTCGTCAAATATGAGCGTGCCGGTTGCAACGTCTTGCTTTACACCGCCCTTGGACTCGGCAAGAGCCGTGTTTTGGTCGGCGGGCTGTTCGGTCACGCCTACGGTAATGCTTGCGCTTTCGTCGCCGACGGTAGCGGTAACAACTACCGAACCTGCCGCGTCGGACGATAATGTCAACGTGTTGTCAGCGTTCCAGGTAGCGGTACCTGCGGTAAGTCCGCTGTCGTCCAAAGTCCATACGGGTGTTGAAGTCGAGCCGATAACCGTTGCCGTGTAGGCAGTGCTCGTCGTACCCTTTTGAAGTCCGTCGGGTCCGCTTACGCTTATTACTGCCGCACCCGCATTGACCGTCCAGTCGGTTACTTTTACCGTGGTGCCCGCAGGCGACGCGACGTTAGACCAATCGAACGTATAAGTGAAGGCTATGTTGGAAAGGTCTGCCGGGTTAGCCGTCTTTTTGCCGATAAGCTCGCCGTTGATATGGAAGTAAATATCGTTGCCTATCTTTTTGACGGTGACCTTAAAGGTCTTGTTGGCGGCAGTCACACTTGCTACGCGCTTTGCCTCGCCCCAGTTGTTGTTAAAGAACAACAAGCCTTGTATACCGTCGCCGCCGGCTAACTTGTTGCAGATGTGGAACTCGTATTTACCGATTTGTACGGCAAACTTGGAATCGGTCGCGGCGTTGTTGAACATTACGTTCATGGACATCGTGTAGTCGCCGTCGGGCAAAAGTCCGCCGTAGTACACGCTTGCCGCCATGTCGTTTTTAGTGCCCCAGTCGTTGGCGATGTAGCCGGACTCGAAGCCGTTGCCTTCCGTCAATGCCTGCGACTTATCAGTGAGAAGAATATAATCGGCGTCGGGCTTGTCGATAAGCGTGATGTCGGAAACTACCATGGACGTGCCCGCCTTGGTGGTGATAAGCACATTGCGCGCCACTGTGTAGTCCTCGATACGACGGGTCGCATTGCCGCCGAATACAAGCTCGGTGCCGTTGACGGTCACTTTGTAGAAACCTTTCACAACCGCGATAGTCACTTCGTACTCTTCCGCCGCTTCAAACGTTGCGGAAAGGTCGCCGCTCTTATTGAACTTGGGATAATCGGCGCGTTCCGCATACGGAGCGACAAGCGTTACGCCCGTGCGCGTAAACATGAAGTTTCCGTATTTTTCGCCGAGGCTTACTAGATAGCAGGAGCCTGCAACCGTCTTGAGGTCGGTGATTTTGAACGAAAGCTCAAAGTCGCCCTTGACGGTGGATTTAAGCTTTGCGCTGTAATACTCGTCGCCGTAGTCGGTTGCGCTGAGCGTCGCGTTGGCAGCGTTGTACATTTCGGGGAACTCTATCGAGCCGTCCTCGTTGATTGTTACGCCGCCGTCGACGGTGAGCATATCGTTCTCGTCGGCAAGCGAGGTTTGCAAAATCTCTACGTTGATTCTAACTTCTTTTTCGCCGCATTTGGCGATAACGACGGCAGTGCCCGCCGCGTCGGCGTCAAGGGTGATTGCGCCGTTAACGATCGTTGTGCCTTCCGCGCCGTTCGTCATGCCAGTCTTGTCAAGTTCCCAAGTGATCTCGGGGTTTGTGCCGGGACGGCAAACCTTGGTTGCGTTGTAAACGTAGGTCGTGCCTTTGACAAGCTTGTTTACGCCCGCGTTGGCAACGGTGAGCTTAATACATTCTACTTCGCATGCCGCCTTGGCTTCGTCGATAGCCTCGTCGTCGGTAGCATACTTAAAGTTGGTTATGGTAAGCGCCTGTTCTTGCGCGTAAACGCCCGCCCACGATTCGGCATCGGCGCCGATATTGGTGGAGGTGTACGTGCCTACGTAACCGCCGATATTATACCAGTAATTCTGTCCGTCGCGAACGATAGTAAAGCTGACGACGTCGGAATCGAATATAATATTGTCGTACGTGTCGGGGAACATGTCTTTGCCTACGCCCCAACCGTTATAGTAATCTTTAACGTAAATTCTGTAGCCGTTGCCGCTCGACGCGCTCTTAAGACCGAACCACAACGAGTTGTCGTTGGTGTTGAGCGTGTGCCCCAAACCGATACTGTGCGAAGTCGTAAGAGTAGGTATCTTCAGGTCTGCCGAGAACACGTACTTGCTGCCGCCTTCCATTACGCCGAGGAAGTACTGGTTGCCGCCGCCGCCCGGGAAAATGACGTAATCGTCGTCGTTGCCGTTCTCGACGATTTGCATAACGGACTTGTTGACCTGCTTATCCGAGCTCCAGAACGACTTGGTAATGCGGTAGGTTTTGGTAGCAAAAACAGTGGGATCGTCTGCCAATTCCACTTTAACAGCCGCCTCGCCTTGCGCAATAAAGTTAAGGCGGTTGCCTATCTCTTTATAAGTAACCGTCGCGGCGCCTTCTTCAAGACCTTTGATAACGGTTACGTTAACCTTTTTGTCCTTGACTAAAATGCCGTCGCGGTAAACGCCGTACTCGATAACCTCTTCCGAGCCGAGATTGACTTCGGCGGCGGTATCGCCCGCACCTTTTATGGAAATGGTGTATTCGGGAATGCTGACGTTTAGCTTGGCGGTAACCTTTTTGTCTGCGTCGACGGTGAGAGTAACAACCGCAATGCCCGACTCTTTGGCGGTAAGCTTACCCGTCGCCGCATCGTACGTTACGCAATTATTGTTTACGGAAACGTTTACTTTGCTTTCCGTATCGATTTCACCGTTTTTGGTTAATTGATAAGAGAGCTCGATGGCCTGACCCTTATCAAGAGAAATCGACGTTCTGTCAAGGGTGAGGTTATAAGCTGTACCCCCCCCCACGCCGCTTCCGCCGCCGCTGCATGCCGCTAATACAAACGACAATGCAATTGCAAGAACGAGAAGCAACAAAACGAGATTTCTTTTGGTCGACATTCTTCTCATCATGTGTTATCCTCCTTACACATATTTGATTTTAAATCAACAGCGCATTTATGCGCCGAAGCTAAGGCTACAAGACATGCGCCGATATCATGCCGTGTCGCCTATATGCAACCTAACCTCGGCTTTTTCGGCTATCCTCTCGGTAGAGCCGCTTTCAGCCTTATCCAGTATGCGCGAAATCATGTGCTTGACGTACGCGCCTTTATCTATGCCCACGGACGTAAGGTCTACCGGCAATACCACGTCGGATGAAATATCGTCGTAGCCTATGACTAGCGTATTCTCGCCGCCATCGTACTTTTTGAGCTCGTTAAGCACGCCGAACGCCGTCATATCGCTAAAGCAAAAAATCGCGTCGGGCAGTCCGTTTTTGCTTACATAGTCGCCGAGTAGGTGTTGCGCTCCGCCGCCGCAATCTATTATTCCCGAAGTAAAGCCGTGTTCGGCAAGCGTTGACGAAAATCCCTCGTACCTGTCGCGCACACAGCTCATGCCGAAGCTTTCCGACATGTACAAAAACGATTTACAACCGCGCGCAATAAGCCGCTCGGCAACCAATCGTCCGCCGCCCACGTCGTCGGTGGTTATGTAATCTATCTCTTTATAGTCCGTACGCCGCCCGAATACCATAATTGGCACGCCAAAATTGTTGACGCTGTCCGAAACCTCGGGCTCAACTTCCAAAAAACTTATAACGGCAGTAACCCCGACGCTTATCGCGTCGCGGTAAATACTTTCCGTCACGGTATGCGAATTAACGAGTATGGTCTGCAATCCGTACTCGCGCTCCTGCGCCGCGCGCTGTATGTAATCTATCATTACGGCAAAGTAAAAGTTTTTAAGACTGTCGAATATAACCGCTATGCTCTTGGCATTTCCGGTACGAAGCGACGCCGCAAATCGGTTTGGTACGTAATTTAAACGGCTCGCGACCTCAAGAACCCTCTCGCGTGTTTCCGCAGATACGTATCCGTTTTGACGGAACACACGAGATACAGTTTGAGCCGTAACGTTTGCCGCCGCCGCAACCTCTTTTATAGTGGTCTTTTTTGCCGCCATATTTGCCCTTTTGCCCTCGCCTTTGCGGATTGGAAACGGCGTTTTGTCAGAAATCACGAGTAAAAAAGCAATGCCGTTGTGTGAGTGAAAACCTTCATTTTAAATAGGTTATCGTTAACATATTGTTGCGAGCAAATATATTGTACTTGTATCGACCCCATATAAGTTATCGTTAACATGCTTGTTATAACATATATACGCGGCTTTGTCAATAGTATTTGAAAAATTTCTTAAAGTTTTTTATGATAGGATTTTAGGCGCTATTCGTAATTTCGATAAGCGAAGAATCTCACATTTACAAAGTGAGACACAACCGAACGAACCGCGCAATAGGCGGTGAGATCCTTCACTGCGTTCGGGATGACAAAAAACGCACCTTACAACCATGCTTGTCCTACATAGCGCCGCAGGTATCCTGAGCATTTTTTACCCACCGAATAATCGCGCGGTTACATAGTGTAGTCCCAAAAGAAAAGCCGAGCCTAAGCCCGACTCTGATTCCGAATTCTTAATTATTAATTATTAATTCTCTTCCCCTTCCAGTCTGCGTGTTTGATCGGCTATGCGAAGCGCTTCGACCATTTTGTCGAGGTCGCCGTTCATAAACTCGTCGATACTGTACAGAGTAAAGCCGATGCGGTGGTCTGTCACTCGCCCCTGCGGAAAGTTGTAGGTGCGAATACGTTCGCTACGGTCGCCCGTTCCCACCTGTCCGCGACGGAGCGACGCGTACGCCTCGTCCTTTTGTCCTTGATAATAGTCGTACAGCTTGGTCGCCAAAAACTGCATTGCGCGTTCCTTGTTTTTGGTCTGACTGCGCTGATCCTGACATGTAACGACTATGCCCGTCGGGAAATGCGTTATACGTATAGCCGAGTCGGTTTTGTTTATGTGCTGACCGCCCGCACCGCTACTGCGGTATGTGTCAATACGGATATCCTTGTCGAGTATCTCAACGTCCACCGTTTCGGTTTCCGGAAGAACGGCGACGGTAACTGTAGAGGTATGAACGCGCCCCTGCGTTTCGGTAACAGGCACGCGTTGTACGCGGTGAACGCCGCTTTCAAACTTGAGCTGAGAGAAAACGTCCTTGCCGCTTATGCCGAAAACGGCTTCCTTAATTCCGCCGAGTTCGGTCTGGTTGATGGAAATATCCTCAACGTTCCACCGCCTGCGCTCTGCAAACATGCGATACATACGGCAAAGCTCGGCGGCAAACAGCGCCGCTTCCTCGCCGCCCGCCGCAGGACGGATTTCGAGCACGGCGTTTTTCCCGTCGTTGGGGTCCTTGGGTAAAAGCATGACCTTAAGCTCTTCCACAAGCGTATCTATCGCGGCGGAAAGCGACTCGCACTCTTCCTTTGCGAGCGCGACCATTTCCGCGTCGTCCGACTTTTGCATTTCCATAGCGTCGGCATAGTCGGCCTTGGCTTTTTTGAGCTGTTCGTACTTTTCTACTATCGGCTCGAGCTCACTGCGCTCGCGACACAACTGCGCCCATGCCTTATTGTCCGCTATGATTTCGGGGTCTTGCACCTTTTGTTCAAGCGTTTTATACCGCTCGACTATCGCGTCGAGCTTATCCGTTTTAAATTCCGCACCCATTGTTATGACCATGACCTCCTTGTCATAAAATGCTTTTGAAAGTACATTTGCGCGTCAGACAACCATAGGTTGATTTGCCTTTATTTTTCATTCGACTTGCATTATACATAATCCATATGACCGAGCCGACAAGCCAAACGCCCGTATACCTTCGGTGAGCCATAGCGCAAAATTGCCATTGTAAGAGAGCATTTTGCTTGCGGCTTAACACGCGATGAACGTACTTTCAAACTCATCTTTCGCAAACGACTATCCGTTGCACCCCGTCCAAATCATTTACCACTCGGCACTTGCCTATCCGCTTAAACAACGCGCAAACGTCGTCGGCTTGGTCGTAACCGACCTCGACGGCAAGAATACCGTTTTCCGTCAAGTACTCTGCCGCCTTTTCCGCGATAACCCGATAAAACTTCAGACCGTCGTCGCCGCCGTCAAGCGCCATTCTCGGCTGAGCAAGCACCTCGGGCATAAGCCCGTCTATATCGCCCGTGCGTACGTACGGCGGGTTAGACACTATTATATCGAACTTGCCCTCTATCTTGTCGAACATATCCGACTTGACGAGAGTTACGCCCAGACCTTTAAGGTTTTCTGCCGCCACAACAAGCGCGTCATCCGATAAATCGGTCGCCGTAACCTGCGCAGTCGAGTTGCGTGCGATAACAGCCGCGATACAGCCCGAGCCCGTGCATAGGTCGAGCACGCCGACCTCGCCGCCTTTCTTACTCACCATATCCAAAACGGTATTTGCAAGCACCTCCGTTTCAAACCGCGGGATAAGCACGCGATTATCCACCTTTAGCTTAACGCCCAAAAACTCGCTGTTACCCAAAACGTAGTCAAGCGGCTCGCCGTCAAGCAAGCGGTCGGCGTAAGCGCGTGCGCTCTTTACCTGACCGATTTTAATCTTTTCCACACCGCCGAGCTCACTGCGCGACTTGCCGAGTATATCGCAGTATATCCAATCGGCGTCCTGCGGATTGTCCTTCAGCTTAGCGGCAAGCGCTTCCCGCTCGGTTGCAAAAAAACGCTCGTAAAAGTCAATCGTGCTTTTGTTAGGCTGTTCGTCAAGCTCGAGCACGGCGTTGAACGCCGCAATCGCGACTTCCGCCATATCGTCGTCGGGCACGCAGGTGGACAGCTTTTGCAGAGCCAGTCCGGGCGCGCGCAGTGCGTTGGTAAATTTGTTGTCCGGCAGCATCGCCAAGCCGCGAAGCAGTTCGTATGACAAGCCCGCAATCAGCGGCAACAATAATAAGCGTATAGCAAGCGCAAGCAGGTTGTTTGAAAACACCGCCGAAAACTGCGACAAATACGAAAACAGCCAGTTAAGCAACGCATAAACTATTATCGCAAAAACGACAACAAAGAATATAAACGTAGTACCGCAACGGTTGTGCTTGGTCGAGCATGACTGAACGTTTTCCACCGTAAGCGGCAACCCGCGCTCGTAGCAGTTAATCGTGCGGTGCTCGGCGCCGTGGTACATAAAAGTGCGTTTTATGTCCTTCATAAGCCTAATAACCGCGAGGTACGCTATAAATAATGCTAATCGAGTGCAACCCTCTATGACCGACAGCACGATGATATTGTGATAATCGGAATACTTTTCTATAAGAAATTTTACGAGAAAAGGCAAGCCGATAAACAGTCCGACGGCAAGCACAATACCAAAAAACGTCGCGATCGCTGTGGACGATTTGGACGGCATTTCTTCCTCCGGCGAGCTTATTTCCGCCGACTTTAACAGCGTTTTTATACCGATTACCATCGAGCTGATAAACGATATAACGCCGCGCACAATGGGGATTTTTGTCGCTTTGGATTGCGGCTTTAAGCGTTCGGTCTGCACCTCGATTTCGCCGTCGGGGGCGCGCACAGCCATAGCGACTGCCGTCTTGCCGCGCATCATAACGCCTTCCATCAACGCCTGCCCGCCTATAAATGTGCGGCGGGTCTTTGCGGAAGTGTCGTATTTGTTGTCATTTTGTTTTTTGCTCATATAATATTAACCCATACGCGACGACGCAATCGCACGTCAGACGGACAACTTGCCGCACGTAATCCGTATCACGCGATGAGTGCGCCGTCGCATAAAAAAATCGAAACATTACGTTTCGATTAATACAAAAAACGGCGGACAAAAGCCCGCCGTCGATTTACAGCTATTTACCGGATTTGCCCGAGCGCTCGTTGAAGCGTGCGATACGTCCGCCCGTTTCAGCCTGCTTTTGCTTGCCCGTGTAGAAGGGATGGCATTTGGAGCAAATATCGACTTTTACTACGTCGCCCTTTTGCGTAGAGCCCGTAACAAACTTGGCGCCGCATGCGCACTCTACGGTTACTTCATGATAATCGGGATGTAAATTTTGTTTCATAATTATTTATGACCTCCTTGTCATAAAAGGTATCGAAAGTGCAGTCGCGGCGCAAACGGACGACAGTTGGCGAATGTCCGACGGGATTGTAGTCCCATCTGCTTTACCTAAACGCCGAGCCAAGCGTAGTCCGTATCCGACGATAAAAGCACTTTCTAATATGCCCTCTCTTTTTGTTAGCCTATTGATTATACACCAACTTTTTAGCGCTGTCAAGCGTTTTTACGGTATTAAATATTCTCGTAGCGCTCTCGATTGATTGACCTGCCTCGGCGGTGTAATAGCGCGTCGGGCGGACAACAGGCGGCAGTTGCCGACGGGAGTGTAAACCAATCTACATGGCCGAGGCAACTTGCCGCACGTAGTTCGCATCACGCAATGAGTACACTGCCGCGTATTAAATCTTAACCAATGTCTTTAGCGAGGCGTCGCCGTTGTCGGCGCAAAGCTTTTCAAACATTTCGGGAACCTCGTCGAACTTGAATACGTGGTCGCAAAGCGTTTCGACCGATACCGTTTTGTTAGCCAGCATATTGATTGCCGAGGGATAGTTTTTGCCGCAGTCGACGATCGTCAAAAGGTCGAGATTCTTTTCCAAAAGCACGTTGATGTTGCACGCAAGATCGGACTCGCTAAGCCGACCGACAACCGCTATCTTGCCCCGCCGCGCGGTATAATCGCACGCGCTGGACAGCGGCATTCCCGAATTGACGGGGTACGCGCAAGCGGTAGCCATGTGTCCGCCGGTGAGCGAAAGGATCTTTTTGCACGCGTCGTCATCCACGGCGTTGACCGTAAAGTACACGCCAGCCTGTTGCGCGAGCTTTAACATATCCTCGTGCATGTCGACCATAATGGGTACGGCCTGATAATACATTGCAAGCTGAGCAAGGATTATTCCGTCGACCGTCGCGCCCATAATTACCAACTGATCGCCCTTTTCCACGTTTAGCTTGTTAAGCGCGTTAAGCGATATGGCGATGTGCTCTATAAACACCGCCTCGGTATCGGAAATCCTGTCCGGTATGGTATACACGTCGTCGGCGGACACGACCGAAAAGTCGCTCAAAAATCCGTCCTCTTGTTTGCCGAACAACATAGGCTTTTCGCACTCGAAAAAGTGCTTATCCTTACATGACTTGCAGTTGTGACAGCTCGCGCGCGGATACGTAACAACGCGTTGTCCGCGCGTAATGCTGCTTACCTCGCTTCCCACCTCGGAAACAAACCCGACGCACTGCCTGACAGGTATAATCGGGTACTGTGTGTGCAGTCTGCCCTCGTACACCGCCAAGTCGGTCGGCGTGATACCGCATATCAAATTTTTGAGCTTAACGCAGTTTTCGCCTACCGGAAGGGCTTCCATCTCTTCCTGTTTAATCGTATGGGGAGCATGAATCCTATATGCTTTCATGCTCGTATTATACCACAATCGCGCGGGAATATCAAGTATTTAAGCATGTGTTATTTTACACAAAAAAACCGATATATCTGATAGATAAATCGGCTTTGTACGGCGGAAAAACTTTATTTACGGATTTACACGAGTGTGATTTGACTATTCGGTTACTTATCTTGATTGATTGGAATAAGGGTTGCGGGATTAACGTACACGCCGTTCTTTTTAAGCTCGAAGTGCAGGTGCGCGCCCGTATTAAGCTCGGACATCATGCTAGACGACGCGACGCCTATCTTGTCGCCCGCTTTAACGGTATCGCCCTTGTTGACGGTGATCGCGCTGTCAAGCGACTTGTAGATGGATACGTATCCGTCCGCATGCTCGATAGTTACGACGTTGCCGTCTATAGAGGTCTTTTCCACATCTATGACTTTTCCGTCAAGCACGGCTACAACGTTGCCGCTACCAACAAAGTCGACCGCGGGGTGCCACTGCCAAAGGTCGAGCGTATCCCACTTGACAAGCTTATCGTCGTGATAGTCCATGCCGACGGTCGCATTTTGCATAGGCAAAACGACTGTGGGCTTGGTATCCACGTCGACTGCGGGCGGTTCGACCGTAACGCCGCCGACGGGCTGTTTGTCGGGCAGAGTAAATACTACCGACAACGTAATGACAAGCGCTATCGCTATTACCGACAGAGTTATCGCAATTGCGTACTTATGCCGTTTAAAAAAGTTTTTCTTTGTGTCTTTGGTTTTGGACTGATAGGTTTTCATGGTTTGTTCCTCCGTACCGATGATTATTGCCATCTATTTTTTTGTTATACGCACTTAAAAAAATTTTTTAGTAGCAGCCCTGAAGAACGGGCGCGCCTATACTCACCCTGCCCGAGCTACTCGCCGCCATAACGTTGTACCGCTTGCCCTCGGCGGTAAAATGCACGTCCGCCGTAACGCGCGGGCTGTACGCATATACCAAAACGAGCCCGTCGTCCAAGTCGACGCGCTTAACCTCGCTCGCGTTAATCTTTGTGAGCGCGGCGTAAAGCTCTTTTTCTTCCCCGTCGAAATCAACCCGATAGTTATTATCCGCCGAATAACAAACGCCGTCCACCCTGCCGACGGGCGCGTTAAGCTTGTACTCTGTAGGGCTTCCTATCGCGCACAGCGGACTGTACCACACAGCCGTGCCGATAATCGCGAACACAAAAAAAATAACGACGGCATAAAGTTTTTTCATGCCGTCGATTATTGACCTAAATATTAAATTTTATTCGCCTATTACTTTTTAATCGTTTTGACCGCCGTCCGACTGCTCGGCTGCCGCCTTGGCTCGAAGCGCCATTTTGTACAGCTTAACGCTGTTGTCAACCTTCTTTTCCTTAGCCATGTCGCCGTACTTGTTGACGTCGGTTAGGCTCTTTGGCGCGTGATGCAGGCACAAAGCGCCGTTTACACAACCGCCGTCGCACGCCATACCCTCGAAGAAGTTGAACGGCGAACGCTTGGCTTTTAACAGCGCAAGCTGTTTGCGGCACTCGTCAAGCCCGCTCATTGCGACGGGACGGGCTTCAAAACCGCGTTCCTCGGCAAGCGCCGTAACGCCCTCGGTAATGCCGCCCGAGCGAGCAAAGATTCTGCCGTAGTACGACGCGTTATCGAGGTACGTGTCATCGAGCGTGGATACGTCTATATCGCGCGCGTCCAAAAACGCCTGCAATTCCTCAAACGACAGCACACAGTCCACGTAGTCCTTTACCGTTTCAAGCTTAAACTCGAACTTTTTGGATGAGCACGGTCCGACAAACACGACTTTGGCCGTCGGGTCCATCGCCTTTATAAGCCTGCCCGCCATTGCCATTGGCGACGGCGTGGACGAGATATGTTTTGCCAAATCGGGAAAGTTTATCTGCACGTACTTGACAAAGCTCGGACAGCACGACGTAGTAAGCACGCCGTGCTCTTTAAGCTCGTCGGCTTCCTCGTTAAGCGTAAGATCCGCACCGAGCGCCGTTTCCAATACCTGGTCGAAGCCCAACAGCTTCATGCCGGTAATTACCTGCTCTATCCGCGCATAGTTGAACTGCGCGACGATGGACGGCGCGATAATCGCGTACACTTTATACTTGGTGTTGTTTTCCGAGTTTTTAATCATCTCGAGCACGTCGAGTATGTACGATTTATCCTGTATCGCGCCGAACGGACACTGATACACGCACGCGCCGCAACCTACACACTTGCTGTTGTCGATGACCGCCTTTTTGTCGGCGTTTACCTTTATCGCATTGGCCTTACAACTAAGCACGCACGGGCGCTTTTGAAGGATTATCGCGTTGTACGGGCATGCCTGCGTGCACTTGCCGCACTCGATACATTTTTCCTTATCGACAACGCAGCGCTTATCCTTAATGGAAATCGCGCCCTTGGGACAAACTTCCGCACAGCGGTGCGAGATGCAGCCGCGGCAAGCAGGCGTTACAAAAAGACCGTCTACAGGACATTCGTCGCAAGCAATGTCTATTACTTCGACCACGTTGGGATTGTCAATGTTCCCGCCCATCGCAAGCTTCAACCGCTCTTGCAAAATTGCGCGTTCCTTGTACACGCAACACCTAAGGCTCGCCTGCGGCCCGGGCATAATCTTGATGGGAATATCGTGGAATATGGAGTTATCCAAACCCTTGTCGTAGGCTCTGATAAGCTCTTTTATAACCTCGTATTTAAGCTGTTGAACAGCTGTGTCAAAAAGTCTTTTTTCCATAAAAACAAATTTCCTCAATGCGCAGTATTTTTTGCGTAGCTACATTTTTAGTTATATCTTACGGTTACGTGCTTACCCATCTTTTTGAGATTGTCGGCAAGCCTGTCTATAAGCTTGAGCTTCATGCGCGTTTCTATTGGCAAGCCGTCGTGCGCGTGGTTTTGCGACTGTCCGACAAAGAAGTTTACGTCGGTGCTGTCCTCAAACAGCATGCGCGCAAGCAGCGTTGCGCCGTCGCGCTTATTCAGCACCGCGGCGTTGCAGTCTTGCGGATTAAGATAGTCCTCGGAAAGTTCCAACACACGCCTAACGGTTATCACGCCCTCGGTCGTAAGGTCTATACCGTCGATATACCCGATCGGCGGAATGTTCTTGTCGTGGAACTCACAGCTTGTCGTGACTTCCTTTCCGAGGTTGCGCGCTACGATTTGCGAGCTCGTACCGCCGCATACCGCCTTTTTGCCGGGAAGCGCCATAAAGTCTTTGACGTACTGTGCGTCGTCCTCTTTGTGAATGGGCGGTCCGACGAATACCGAAGTCGTTTGGTGCTCGCGCACCTTTATGCCGAGTACGGTGGTGTCGTCGCCCGGCTCGTTCATATACAGCTCGTTGCACTCGCCCGCAAGCGCGGCGGATATGGCGCGCGCCGACATATTCGGTTTTACTACGCGCCTGAGATAATCCTTTATTTGCGGTCGTTCCCACCCGAAGTTCATCATCATGCCGATACCGGCATGTTCAACGCCGTCGCTTGTCACGACTATGGCGTCGCCGGGCAGTAGCGCAAGCTCGGTCGTGTACACGTTTTTACCGCATATGACCGATTTTGTGCGCGGAAGGTCGCTCACCTCGCCGTTGCGAATGAGTATGGCTGCAGGGTTGTCAAACTCTATCAGCCTACCCTTGCCGTCGTTATCGATCAAGCAAACGGAAAAAGTCGCGTACGCCACGCCGCGCACCTTGCATACAGGTAACGACGCGATAAGCGTTTCGATACAATCGTTGATCGGAATACCGTTGGATAGCATGGTGCACAAAATCTTGGATGACAGCGTTGCCAAAATATTGGCCTTTACGCCGCTTCCCATGCCGTCGCAAAGCACTGCGGTAAGAACGTCGCCGTTTACCGAGCATTCCACACGGTCGCCGCACAATTCCTCGCCTACGTGATTTAGCGAGGTATATCCTCTGTCAATAAAGTAACTCAACTGTTATTTTCCTTTAACATAGCGTCTTTGAGTTTTAAAAGCGCGACCTTGGTTTCGGCGGTCGTTTCGCCAAGCAAGGACGCTATTTCCTGCGCAACACGCATTTGCTTTTCTATAACGCCGTCGGTAACCGCAAGAGTGTCGTGCTTGACCTTGGCGAGCTCCTCGTCGTAGTTTACCTTGTCGGTAACGTCGATAAGAACAATAAGAAGCGACTTTTCTTTGACGAGCGGAACGACGTTTATATCTATGTACTTGTTCGTTTTGTCCAGCTTTAGCTTTTGCACGCACACGGACGTGCCGCTCTCGCTCGCCTTGAACACCGCCGTCGGGTCGAAGCAATCGAATATATACTCGGGATTACTAATGCCGATAAGCGCCTGCGCTCTGCGGTTTATCTCGCTTATCATAAGATCGCCGTTGCACACGATAATGCCGAACGGACTGTTTTCTATAATAACGTTGCCCATGGACTCCGCTTTTTCGCGCATGTACGGCACGCACATTTCCACTTCGGCATAGCCGTTGATTACAGCCCACGCCTTTTCGCGGCAGGTCGAATATCCGCACGCGCCGCAGTTAAGCTCGTGGCAGAGCTCGGTTTTGCCCGTGCTCGCAAGGATAGACTTTATCTCGTCCTCGGTGGGCACGCGGTCGCCCGCAGTGCGCTTTTTGTGCGTTTTGCGTATGTCCGGGTGTTCGGTCAAAACGTCGACCGGCACGCTTGCAGTGTAGTTGCGCACTAAAACGTTTGCTTCCACACTGCCGCCCGCGCGCTGAATAATGCACGGACCGTTTACGCACGCGCCCTCGCACGCGTTGATTTCCAAAAATACGTGCTTGACGGAAAGCAGATCGTTGATAGCTTCCCCAAGCCGTCCCACGCCGTCCACCGCGATGTATTCATAGCCGCCCGGGAATTCGTCGAACGATTTGATTATACCGCGCGAAATGGGATAGAATTTGGACTTTATCGTTTTAGCGGGTTGCCCGTCGGACATTGCCGCGACTTCGGCCTTAGGCAACGGCGTTTTGCTTTTTGCCTGCGGCGTAGCTTCGAGAGTGATACCCTTTTGCACAAAGAGCTGAGCGAGCTCTTCAAACGTGAGCGCGCCGACGAGCGCACCGCTCTCTTTTGCCTCGCGCTTTTTGGCAATGCACGGACCGATAAACACTACGTCCGCGTCGGGATAACGGGACTTAAGGATTTTGGCGTGCGCCACCATCGGCGAATCGACGGGCGCAAGGTATTTGAGCGCGTCGTGGTGGTAAAGCTCTATCGCACGGTTGACCGCCGGGCATGCCGAAGTGATCAGGTTTTCGTACTCACCCGACTCGAGCAGTTTTTTGTACTCGAGCGTGACCGCCGCCGCACCCTCCGACGTTTCAAACGCGTCGTAAAAACCGAGACTCTTAAGCGCGGCTCTGAACGGCTCGAACGAGTTAAGCCCAAACGACGCGACAAACGCAGGCGCAACCGAAGCTATCGGGCGCTTACTCTTTTGCAACAAGCGCAAAATGCAGTCGACGTCGTTGTGCACGCTCTTGGCGTTCTGCGGGCAAACGTGAGTACAGTGTCCGCATAGTATGCACCGACTGTCGATTATTTTGGCTTGCCCGTCGCGCGCGTCGATTGCCTTGACCGGGCACGAACGCAGGCACTTGTAGCAATTCTTGCAGTTGGCGTTTTTAAAATCGAGATACATCATATGCGATTAACCCAACAGCGGAAGGATTTCGTCGACAAACTTTTGCTCGGCATTGGAGCCGTTCACGTTAAGTATGTATTCCTTATCCGCCTTGACTGCAACTCCGTCCGAACAGCGCCCCAAGCAGAAGCATGCACGCAGCTCGATTTTGTCGGCAACGCCGTGCTTTTCGATAAGCTTTTTGAACGATTCGATAACGTCGTACGAGCCCTTTAAATGGCACGAACTACCGACACAAACACTTAAAACCATAATTTATTTCCTTTTTGCAACGGGCAGAGCGAAGGGTATCGCTCCGCCCGTTACGATTAGTAAATGATAGTAGATAAAATGATTACGTTCCTCGCCTATAGACTTGTATAGACGTTTGCCCACTTAGCCAACATCTCGCGCTCGTGCTTTTTGCCCTTGACCATTTGCGACGCGGCGACGATGGGCAACCAGTTGCGAACGTACTGCAACGCAACGTCCGCTTTTTTGCAGAAGCTGTGAATGTAGAACTCTGCGGTTTCGGTATCGCCGGCAAGGGTGAAAAGCAAGTATGTGCGCGCCGTATCGGCGGAAGCGTTGCCTATCGTCGCGTGCGACCAGTCGATAACGCAAGCTCTGCCGTCGTCGGTTATAATGACGTTGGACGGGTTAAAGTCGCCGTGGCACAGCACTTTGTGCTTAGGCATGCCGTCAAGCCGCATTTGAAGCTCGTAACGCATTGTGGCGTCCAAGCCGGAAAGCTCGATCTTACGCGTAAATTTGACGCGCTGTTGGTTAAGTTCGGGCGCGGTCAGCTTGTGCATGGAAAGCTGAATATCGATAAGCTGAAGGATGTACTCGTTCTTTTTGGAAGGGTTTTCCTCGATCAGCTTGGCCAGCGACTTGCCCTCGATGTGGTCCATGACTATAGCAAGCCGACCGTCGTCAAGCCGCTTGACTTCGTGGATTTTTGGAACGAACAGTCCCGTTTCCTCGACGCGCGACTGGTTGAGCGCTTCGTTGAAGATATCCGCTTTATTATAATCTGCGGCAAAAACTTTGTAGCAGAGGTCGCCCTCTCTGTAAACTACTTTGTTAGGTCTTGTAGCGATTTCGTTCATTATACACTCTCCTTCTTTCCATAATAAGCGTTGAGGTACATCTGCTTGATTTCCTCAATCAACGGATAGCGCGGATTAGCGCCCGTACACTGATCGTCAAACGCGTCGCGGCTCATAGCGTCGAGGCTTGCAAGGAACGCCTGTTCGTCGACGCCCGCCGCCTTGATGGTTGCGGGAATACCGACTGCCTTTTTGAGCTCGTCGAGCTTGGCAATAAGCTTGTCAAGCTTTTCTTGGTCGTTCTTGCCCTTAAGCCCGAGCATTTCGGCTACCTCGGCGTATCTGCGCAGGCAGACGGGATGATCGTATTGCGGGAATGTACCCATCTTGGTAGGCGCCTCGGCGGCATTAAACCGCATGATGTGATCGAGAAGCAAGGCGTTGGCCATGCCGTGCGGCAGGTGGTGGTACGAGCCGAGCTTGTGCGCCATGGAATGGCAGATACCGAGGAATGCGTTGGCAAACGCCATGCCCGCCATGGTTGCGGCGTAAGCCATTTCGCCGCGCGCTTTTTCGTCCGAGCCGTTGTTGTACGCAATCGGCAGATATTCGAATATAATTTTAATCGCTTCCTTGGCGATACCGTTGGTGAAGTCGCTGGACATGACCGACGCGACGGCCTCGAGCGAGTGCACCATTGCGTCGTAACCCGAGTTTGCGGTAAGTCCTTTGGGGATGCTCATCATAAGATCGGGATCGCAAATCGCCATCTTAGGCAAAAGCTCGTAGTCGGCAATGGGATACTTGATGCCCGACGACTCGTCTGTGATAACTGCGAACGGCGTGACCTCGGAGCCCGTGCCGGCGGTGGTAGTGATTGCGATAAAGTACGCCTTTTGACCCATGGTCGGGAATTTATAAACGCGCTTTCTTATATCCATAAAGCGCATTGCCATATCGGCAAAGTCGACTTCGGGATGCTCGTACAGCACCCACATAATCTTGCCGGCGTCAAGCGCACTGCCGCCGCCGAGCGCGATAATCGCGTCAGGCTCGAACAAGCGCATAGCTTCCGCACCCTTCTTTGCCGAAGCAAGCGTCGGGTCGGGCTGTACGTCGCTGAACGTGGTATTGACTATACCCATCTCATTGAGTCTGTCGGTAACGAGCTTGGAAAATCCGCTCTTAAACAGGAACTCGTCGGTAACTATAAACACGCGCTTTTTGCCCATGTCGGCAAGCTCTTTGAGCGCAACGGGCATACAGCCTTTCTTAAAATAAACCTTTTCCGGCGCGCGGAACCACAACATATTCTCTCTCCTTTTGGCGACTGTCTTGTAGTTTAACAAATGCTTGACCGATACGTTTTCCGAAACGGAGTTGCCGCCCCACGACCCGCAACCGAGCGTGAGCGACGGGCGGAGCATAAAGTTGTAAATATCGCCTATGCCGCCCTGCGCCGCAGGAGTGTTTATAAGTATACGGCAGGTCTTCATGAGCGCCGCAAACTTTTCGATTTTGTCTTTGCCCGAACGTTCGTTGACGTAAAGCACCGAAGTGTGGCCGTAGCCGCCGTCGGCAACAAGCTTTTCCGCCTTTTTGAGCGCGTCCTCGTAGTCGTTCGCCCTATACATTGCAAGCACGGGCGAAAGCTTTTCGTGCGCGAACGGCTCGGAAATATCGACAGAGCTGACCTCGCCTACGAGTATGCGCGCGCTTTCGGGAACCTCGAACCCACAAAGCTTGGCGATCGTGGGCGCAGACTGCCCGACGATTTTTGCATTGACCGAACCGTTAATGAGTATCGTAGCCCGCACCTTGTCGGTTTCCTCTGCGTTAAGGAAGTATGCGCCGCGGTATGCAAGCTCTTTTTTGAACTCGTCGTAAACGTCTTTTAATACGATAACCGACTGCTCGGACGCGCAAATCATACCGTTGTCGAACGACTTGCTGTGAAGCACCGACGACGCGGCAAGCGGAATATCTGCCGAGCTGTCGATAATAACGGGGGTGTTGCCGGGGCCTACGCCGACCGCGGGTTTGCCCGAACTGTACGCCGCGCGAACCATGCCGGGACCGCCCGTCGCAAGAATAAGATCGCACGCGCCCATGACCGCGCCAGACAGAGCGACCGACGGAACGTCTATCCAGCCGATAATGCCCTCGGGTGCGCCCGCCTTGACTGCGGCGTCCAAAATGACCTTTGCCGCTGCGATCGTGCAGTTTTTGGCACGAGGGTGCGGCGAGAATATAAGACCGTTTCTCGTCTTTAACGCGAGAAGCGCTTTGAATATAGCGGTAGACGTCGGGTTGGTAGTGGGTACGATTGCCGCAACCACGCCGACGGGCTCGGCAAGCGTTTCTACGCCGTACGCTTCATCGACCGATATGACGTCGCAAGTTTTGACGTCGCGGTAAGCGTTGTATATATACTCGGCGGCGTAATGGTTTTTGATAACCTTATCCTCGACAATACCCATGCCCGTTTCCTTAACGGCCATTTCCGCAAGATCGAGCCTGACTTTGTCTGCGGCGGTTGCGGCGGCAAGGAAAATCTTGTCGACCTGCGCCTGAGTGTAAGTCGAGTACTTAGCCTGCGCCTCTTTTACACGTTTGATAAGAGCGCTAAGCGACTCTTCATCTTGAACAATGAGTTCGTCCATAATACCTCCAGTTGTGCTATGCTTTAAGTATATTATATTTATGTTGGATTGTCAAGTTAAGCAAAGAGAAAATGCGAGATATTATATCGGCATTTTTTCGATTTTTCTATTGCTTTACACGATTGGTTATGTTATAATGCCGTTATGAAATACAAGGATATAGGCGGAATCAAATCGAGCTTGCTCGTCCTCGGGTGCATGCGTATCGCGGACAAGCCGATTGCTAACGTAGAGCGGCTTGTTAACGCCGCGCTCGATATTGGCGTCAACACGTTTGACCATGCCGATATTTACGGCGGCGGTACGTGCGAGGAAATATACGGCAAGCTGTTTAAATCGAACAAAAGCTTGCGCGACAAAGTGATTATTCAGACCAAATGCGGCATTCGCAGCGGGTGGTACGATTTAAGCTACGAGCATATTATTTCGAGCGTCGACGCCTCGCTTAATCGGCTGAACACCGACCGCGTGGACATACTGCTACTTCACCGTCCCGACACGCTGATGCGCCCCGAAGAGATTGCTCGCGCGTTTGACAAGTTGGAAAGCTCGGGCAAGGTGCGCGTATTCGGCGTAAGCAATTTTTCGGCGAAGCAAACCGAATTAGTACAGTCATGCGTGCGGCAAAAGCTGTATATAAACCAACTGCAAATGAGCCCCGCGTACTGCCCCATTATCGACTTTGGCATAACCGTAAACACCGACGCCGCTTGCGACAAGTCGGGCGAAGCGCTAGAATACTGCCGACTGCATGGCATGACAATTCAGACCTACGGCACAATGCAGTGCTCATTCACCGACGAAAACGGATACTTTTACAGCGGCGCGTTTAATACGCCCAAAGCAAAAACAAAATACTTCGCGCTCAACTTCATGCTCGAAGGGCTTGCTCAAAAGTACGGCACAACGCCCGACGCAGTAGCGCTTTCTTGGATACTACACCACCCCGCAGGCATGCAGGCGGTTGTGGGCACCACGCTTGACAGCCGCATGCAAGCATACCGCGACTGTTGCGAAATACCCCTCACCGACTACGAGTGGTACAACATTTACACTTCCGCAGGACACGTATTGCCGTAGATAAAAAGGACGGTTGACTTTTTATTGAAAATCGGGTAAAATTATAATAACGTTTTTAATCGATAATTTAAAAGGAAGTAATTATGAGCAATATAGGATGCCTGATGAGCGGAATATCTCTTCTGCTCAATCTGGGCGTAAAATACAGACAGATAAACGAAGACCCCGAGCGCAAAGCCAATACGGCATACTTCGGGATTTATTCTATCGTCACCGCAATAGTAACGGGCGGGCTGTTCGTGCTGTGCGTGTGGGGAGTGCTTGCCTTGATGAACGGCATAGACGACGCAGGCTTAAGCGAAATATTGATGTGGGTGTTCGTTGCGCTTCTTGTCATTCTCACTCTCTTTCTTTTGGCGCAATATATTTTCGGCGGACTGCTTGGCGTGGTTTACCAATTCCGCTGCAACCACCGCCCTATCGCATGGATCGCGCTGGTTGTATTCATTCTTACCACCGCCGCTATGATAGTCGGAGTTATATTCGTATTGAACGCAACGGGCATACAACTGTAAATCAAACAAACTTCAATCACGCAAAAAGTCGACCGTAAATCTACGATCGACTTTTTTGATGGTGTTTTATTAATATTATAGCTGTTTGATACCAAGTGTGTCCAAAAAGCTCATAAGACTTGTCCGGTCGATAGCCGTGGAAGCGAGTATCTTTTCGCAAACGAGGTCGACCTCGTCGTGCATATTGAGTTTGGCTTCGAGCTTGGTAACCGTGCCGCCCTGCGCCTTCAACATGCGCTCGACTGTTTTGGCAAGCGGGATTTTGGTTTCCTTCGGGTCGAAGCTGAGCGTGCCGTCAAGATAGAGCTGTGCCGTTCTGAGTTCCTCGGACAGCTTGTTGGGGAGTACGAAGTAGCCGAGAATATCGGTTATGGACAGCGCGGAAGCCTTGATTTCCTCATAATCGGCAGGAAGGCGCGGGCGCTTGATACCGGTCGAGCGAAGCACTATATCGTAGCAATATTTGCCATTTACCTTGCGGCATACCGCACTGCAAAAGTTTTGCGTGCCGTCGTTGGTGATATGCTCGTCCGCATAGCTCTTCCATGCCGCAATCAGCTTGTCGGCAAACTCGGCGGTCTTTTCGAGATTGGAATGTGAAAATCTGATAACGGTTGAATACCAGTCGACCAAACCCATTTCGAGATAGGGATACTCTTGCGATTTAAGACGAAGCTTGTTGCCCTGTCTGAGCATGGGCGTCGTGCGGTAGCCCGTCTTGAAATGCTCGTGAACGGTGTTTTGCGCGCCGCCGTGCTCGGAAAGCGAGTCGGTGCCTACAAACCCGTCCGCACCGATAAAGTCTGCGGCATAGCCGAGCTTTTTCATCGTATCCAGTCCGCCGAGCATGGGCTTGTGCTCCGAACAGCACAACACGCCGTGCTTATCGAAGTACTGGTGACGAACATAGTTGAAGAACCATTCCTCGTCGCCTATCTCGCAGGAAACCGAGCGAAGATTGGCTTTTTCGCCGTAGCCCTCGTTTTCCCTGCACAGCGGGCAAAGCGGATACTTGTCCGTCTTTGCCTGCGGCATGACGTTGATGATAATCTCGATTTTGCTTTTAAGCTCTTTGGCTTCCCATCTGTCGTTTTTGGCGCACTCGTCAAGGTCGACATAGCCGCTCTTTACCGAGTAGTCGTACAAAAAGTCGAGCGCCTTTTGCTTGTTGCCCGCGTACGTACCCGCAAACAAATCCTCCACCTCGGACGGCTTGAGCATAACCGCGTCGAGGATTTCGGCTCTAAGCTTATTCGCGCCCTTTTCGTCGATCTTTTTGTGCTCGAGCGCGTACGCTATAAGCGGCTCGACAAGCCTGTTGGGCGATACCGCAAGCTCCGCGTCCTCGGCGGGCGTTACGGGCGAAAAGTCGGTAATGCCGAGCAGTCTGCAAACGCGCGCCGCCGCCTGATTGCAATCGAGCTCGTCCAACAAAAGCGCGGTCTGCGCATAAGATAAAAGGTTGGAAATCTCTTGATCTAACATGATATATATTCTCCTTGTTTGTTTTACTTAGTTATAATGTCCCGAGTCTTGCGGTCTGACTATATCGACAAGCGCTTCGACGTCGAACCTATTCCACGGGAACTCGTCGGGCGGCATTGCCAAAAACTTGAGCTTTTCGCCCGTTACGGGATGAGTTAACACCAGCTTATACGCCCACAGCGCGAGGTGCGGACTTTTGACAAGCCTGTCGCCCGCATACTTTACGTCACCCACTATCGGCGAGGATAAAGCCTTTAGCTGTGCGCGCGCCTGGTGACTTCTGCCTGTTACGAGATTGACCGACACGAGCGACAGCCCGTCATTTTCGTCGAGTATCTTTATATCGGCTTCCGCCTTTTTTGCGCCGTCAAGCGACGACGGTGCGACCGTCACGATATTGGCTTTTTCGTCCTTTACGAGATAGTGCACAATCTTGCCCGTCCGCGACGGCCGACCCGCAACGACCGCAAGATAGGTCTTTTCAAACTCGCTGTCGAGGTCGCGTATTTGGTCGCACAGCCGCGAGGCCGCCTTGCTCGTTTTGGCAAAAACCATTACGCCGCCCGTCGGTCGGTCCAGTCTGTGCACAAGCCCGAGATACGCCTCGCCCGGCTTGTTGTACTTTTCCGCCAAATACTTTTTCAGCTTGGTGAGCATATCCTCGTCGCCACTGCTGTCGCCCTGCGACGGTACGTTTTGCGGCTTTAACACCACAAGCAAATGATTGTCCTCGTACAGCACCGATATACCGTTGATGTCGTCGCTCTTTTCAGGTTCCGTCCGCTTTCGCACCACGTCCTTTACGTCCAGCCTCAGCTTGACCTTTGTGGCGGGTGCGCCGTTTTTTTTGTTCTGTTCGTTATCCACAATGTCTCCAAGACAAATTCGGAATTCTGAATTATGAATTCGGAATTAAATTATGTTGTCGTAGTTTAGTTTAGTTGCTTTTACGCGTAGTCGCGCGTCACGTTTCGGTTACGCCGTAAAGAGAGCGGAACACCCGCAAGGTAACGCCACGTCGTCACGTTCCGTCGGCAGGCAAACCTCGTAGGCCGTAACCTTGCCGCGCGGCATTGCGAGCGATAAGATGTTGGACATCGTTTGCGGTTGCAGCCCCGTGGTGTAGCTGTTTATCAGAAAGAACTTCGGGCAGTCAAGCGCTTCGGCGGTAAGCTTTACAAGGTCGAAGATATCGTCTTCCATTTTCCACACCTCGCCGCCCGCGCCTCTGCCGTAGCTCGGCGGATCCATGATTACCGCATCGTAGGTCTTGCCGCGTTTTATCTCGCGCATGACGAACTTTTTGCAGTCGTCGATTATAAACCGAGTGTTCTCTTGCGGCACGCCGTTTAGCTTGCAGTTGGCTATAGCGCGCTCGACCATACCCTTTGCAGCGTCCACATGCGTTACATGTGCGCCGCGCTTGGCGAGTACCGCCGTCGACGCGCCCGTATATGCAAACAGGTTGAGTATTTTTATCTGCTTGCCGCCCGCTTCCGTAATCGTTTTGGACAGCTTATCCCAGTTGACGGCCTGCTCGGGGAAAAGTCCGGTGTGTTTAAAGCCTGTCGGCTTTATCCAAAACTTCATATCCCGCCAGCCGATTTGCCATTCCTCCGGCATGGGCTTTTTTACTATCCACCTGCCGCCGCCAGACCTGTCGCGCTCATACCGCGCGTGCATATCGAACTTGGAATAATCGACGGTCGCACGCCATATTGCTTGTGGGTCGGGGCGAAGAAGCATGACGTCCTTCCACTTTTCGAGCTTGAGCCCGTCGCCGCTTCCGAGTATTTTGTATTCCTTCCAATCAGGCGCTAACATTTTTGTATTTCCAGCTTGGCCTCGTGTCCGTTGATGTCAACGACTTCGCCAACCTCGCCCGAGCCGTCGCGCATATGCGTTTCCGTAGCAAGCGTGACCTTGGCTATGCGCTCGCCGTGCGTCTTAAACACCTCGGTAATAAACTCATCGCCCGAGTAGTAAAGTTTGATTCTGTCGGTGACGTCAAAGCCGTAGTTTTTGCGCATTGTCTGAACCTTGGAAATTATCTCGCGCGCGCCCCCCTCTATCAAAAGCTCGGGTGTAAGCGTTACGTCAAGCGCGACGGTCATATCCAAATCGCTTTCCACGCAGTAACCTTCCGCACCGCGCGTCGATATAAGCATGTCGTCCTTGGTAAGCTCGATTTTAGCGCCGTTTACCTCAAAGGCGTACGTGCCGCCGCCGAGCGCAGTACGCGCCGCCACATCGCCGTTTTGAGCGAGGTGTTCGCGAATGGCGCCCACGTTCTTGCCGTACTTGGGTCCGACGGTCTTAAGTTGGGGTTTTACGTCGTAGCCCGTAAGCTCGCTCGCGCCGCCCTTGACCACTTCTTTTACGTTGAGCTCATCGGCAAGAATGTACGAATACTCTTCGGGAAACTCGCCCGCCACTATCACCTTTGCAAGCGTTTGGCGGTTTTTGAGCCCGCTCTTGTTGCGCGCCGCTCTGCCGAGCTCGGCGGCCTTTATGACCCGTTCCATATCCTCGGTTAGCTTGGCGTTGATAAGCTTTTTATTGGCTACGGGGAAATCTGCAAGGTGCACGGAAATGGGTGCGGTCTTATCCACACTGCGCACCACGTTTTGGTAAATCTCTTCGGTGATAAACGGAACGTACGGCGCGGCAAGACGCGCAAGCGTTTGCAGTACGGTGTACAGCGTGTAGAACGCCGCCGTCTTATCGTCACTCATACCGCCCACCCAGTAGCGCTCGCGGCACCGCCTTACGTACCAGTTGGACAGCTTGTCGGTAAAGTCGGCAATCGCGCGCGCCGATTCGTACAGCTTGTACTCCGTCAAATCCTTATCGACCTTTTTTATCAGACCGTTAAGCTCGCTCAGAACCCACTTGTCCATAAGCGAGTATTCGATCTTTTTGGGGTCGACCTTTGTCGGATCAAAGCTGTCTATCTCGGCGTACATGATATAAAACGCGTAGGTATTGTACAGCGTGCCCAAAAATTTATTTTGCGATTCGGTAACCGCGCGCATGTAAAAGCGCGACGGCAGGTACGGCGCGGAATTGGTATAGTAGTACCACCTGACCGCGTCTGCGCCCGTAACGTCGAGAACAGAGAACGGGTCTACGACGTTGCCCAAATGCTTGGACTGCTTTCTGCCCTGCTCGTCGGTGACGTGCCCGAGCACCAAGCAGTTTTTAAACGGCGCTTTGTCAAACAGCAACGTGGATATTACGAGCAATGTGTAAAACCAACCGCGCGTTTGGTCGACCGCTTCCGAAATAAAATCTGCGGGGAAGGTCTTTTCAAACACTTCCTTGTTCTCAAACGGATAGTGGTACTGCGCAAACGGCATGGAACCCGAGTCGTACCAACAGTCAATAACCTCCGGCGTACGGTGCATAGTTCCGCCGCACGAGCACTTGTAGGTTGCGTCGTCCACGTACGGCTTGTGAAGCTCTATGTCGCCTTTTATGCCGCACTTTTCCTTGAGTTCGGCTTTACTTCCGATAGCCTCGGTCTTTCCGCACTTATCGCACACCCAGATAGGAAGCGGCGTGCCCCAATATCTGTCGCGCGACAAACCCCAGTCGATTACGTTTTCCAAAAAATTGCCCATTCTGCCCGTGCCGATACTCTGCGGATACCAGTTGACCGACGCATTGTTTTTTATAAGCTTGTCCTTGACGGCGGTCGTCTTGATAAACCATGACGAACGCGCGTAGTACAACAGCGGCGTATTGCAACGCCAGCAGAACGGATAGCTGTGCGTGTATTTAGGCGCGGATATAAGCAAGCCGCGCGACTTTAGGTCGGCTATAATATCTTTGTCGGCGTCCTTGCAGAACGTGCCCCCAAACTTGCTCGGCGCGGTAACTTTGCCGCGCTCGTCGATAGTTTGAACAAACGGAAGATTGTTGTTACGCCCGACGCGTGCGTCGTCCTCGCCGAATGCCGGCGCAATATGGACTATACCGGTACCCTCGGACAGCGTTACGTACCCGTCGACTACTACCTTGTAGCAATCGAGTTTGCCGTCGTACGTGTTGTACAGCGGCTCGTAGTGCACGCCGGCAAGATCGCCGCCCTTGTACGATTTGAGCGTTTTGTATTCCTCGAAGTGCTTGTCCGCAAGCTCTTTGGCAAGAACGTACTTGTTGCCGTTTGCCTCGATAAGAATATACTCGAACTCGGCGTTGACGCACAGCGCAACGTTGCTGGGAAGAGTCCACGGCGTGGTCGTCCAAGCAAGCAGATAGCACCCGCCCTCGAAGTCGGACTTAAATCCGACGACGGCGGTGCGTTCCGTAACATCCTTGTAGCCCTGCGCCACCTCGTGAGAAGAAAGCGCCGTGCCGCAACGCGGGCAGTACGGAACTATCTTGTGACCCTTGTAAATAAGGCCGCGGTCGAATATCGTTTTAAGCGACCACCACACCGACTCGATGTACTTGTCGTCGTATGTGATGTACGGGTTGTCCATGTCCGCCCAATAGCCGACTCTGTCGCTCATTTTTTCCCATTCGGATTTGTACTTCCAAACGCTCTCTTTACACTTTTCGATAAAGGGCTTGACGCCGTACTTTTCGATATCCTGCTTGCCGTCGATTTTAAGAGATTTTTCAACCTCGAGCTCGACGGGCAGACCGTGAGTATCCCAGCCTGCTTTGCGTAAAACGTGCTCGCCCTTCATGGTATGAAAGCGCGGTATAATATCCTTCATCGTGCGCGTCAAAACGTGACCGACATGCGGCTTGCCGTTTGCCGTAGGCGGTCCGTCGTAGAACGAAAATTCCTCTCCGCCCTCGCGCGAAATTATGCTTTGGTTAAAGACGTCGTTTTGCAACCAAAACTCACGAATCTTTTTTTCCATTGTAACGATAGCGTCGAATGAGTCAACCTTCTTGTACATATTTCCTCACACCAAAAAGTAAAATACCGCTAAAAACATAAGCGTCGCGCCGCCGACGGTAAGTATCCGTCCGACGGTGTGCCGCGCCGAAAAATCAAACAGCCAAACGGCAAGCGAGCCGAATAAATACAACACGAGCCCGCCCGACATCATCCAATACATATCGAAGTCAACAAGCTCGAACACACGCGACAGGCACAGCACGCACACCCATGCGACCGACACAAACGCCGCAAGATCGATCGTCTTGTGCTCGGCAACGTCAAACACGTTTACCGCGATATCCGCAATCACGACGGCGGAAGCCACTGCAAACAGCACGTAGCCGAACACCTTGTCCGTTTCGCCGCCGCGGTTTAAACCTATCAAAAACAGCGGTGTAAACGCCGCATAGCACAGCAACAGCTTTTCACGGCGGATAAGTTTTTGCGCGTTATCCTTTGCCTTGCCGATCGGAAGAACGGAATACACCGCGCCCGCAATAAACACGCTAAGCGTTACGCCGCCGCTTACCGCGACAGCCGCAATCCCCACCGCGCTGTTAACCGTTTTGAGCAATAAAAAAACGAGCCCGACAAATGTAACGCAAGCGGCAAGCGCATAGGTTATGAAATTTGTCGGATCTTCCGGTCGCCTGCACGCGTTATGCGTTCTTTGTACCTTCGCTCCGCTCATGGGATTATTTTATCATATATCGTCCGAGGTGTCAACCTTAGCGGAACACAAATTTTTATATATTTATCTGTCGCGCAAAACATTGACAAATACGCTTAACAGGTATATAATTATCGGTATGCAGGACACGCGTGATATACGGTCAATATGCTTACACTGTTTTGCCACGGTCAATCCCAAAACGCGGATTTGTCCGAGATGCGGCAAGCATGCCGACGAGCAATCGCCCGCCGGCGCTTTGCCTATGCGCACAGTGCTGTCAGGCAGATACCTTATAAGCGCTCCGCTCGGGCGCGGCGGCTTCGGCATAACGTACAAGGGCTACGATATGTACACGTCAAGCGTTGTCGCAATCAAGGAATTCTTCCCGAAGGGCTACACCAAACGCCTGCCAAATACGACTGTCGTCGAGCTCGGCACCGTCGAAAACGCCAAGGTATTCAACTATTGGCTCACAGCGTTCATTCAGGAAGCAAAGGTGCTTACGTCCATAAAACATCTGGACGGTATCGTCAGTATTTACGACTTCTTTTTGACTAACAATACCGCCTATATAATTATGGAATATCTAAACGGCATGAGCCTGCACCGCTTTATAAACGGACGCGGCGGCAAGTTGCATATGACCGAAACGCTCAACATTATGCGCCCCGTCATAGAAACGCTTTTGCGCCTTCATCAGCACGGCGTTATCCATAAGGATATTTCGCCCGAAAACATACAGATAGTGGACAACCGCATAATCAAACTTATCGACTTCGGCGCGGCGTCCATTTACACCCAAAATATTCAAAAGCCGTTCTTCGTTCTTAAAAAAGGCTATTCGCCGTTAGAGCTTTACACCCAAGGCGGAAGCCAAGGCCCGTGGACGGATATTTACGAGCTGGGCTCGACTATATACACCTGTCTTGTGGGCAATCCCCCGCCCGAGGCTACGGAACGCAGGGTTACGGACAAGATTGTTCCGCCGTCACAGCTAGGCGTAAAAATTCAGCCGGTGCGCGAAAAGTCGTTGCTTAAGGCGCTGTCCGTCTACCCCAAGGACAGATACTCGAATATCGCCGCGTTCCAACAGATGTTTTACGGCGAGTTTATGCCGAACTCGGTCCTACAATCGACCAATCCAAACAAATAAATTTTACACGGCGCGCGCATAACCGCAAACCGATTAAAAAAACGCAATCAAAAACCGACGAACAATATTTGCTCGTCGGTTTTTGAAACTGCGCACCGCCTTTGATAATACGCACCGAAGCGTTTCCCCGTCGGTTGACTCCGTTAAAGCTACCTTGTGGCACACGCCACATCTTGTTTAGTGCTGCTGCGGTCAAGCCCTGACACGGTTCGCAAGCAGACGTTGCACAAGACCTTAACATCAACGTCACCTAACGGTAACTGACCTCCCATACGCAAACCGAGGACGGCGTTCGACCCTACTGTAGCGGGTTGTAGGTCACAGGGTGCCGCTGCCTCCCCGTCTAGCGCAGTAAAACTATTATATAGCATTACGTTAAAAAAATCAAGCGTTTTGATTAATTACTTACTTCTTTAGGCAAAGAAGTAAGCAAGAAACCTTTAAACCGATTTATTGCTTGTTCGTTTTGTTTATCCTTCCTTTTGACAGTATCCGTAATTATTGCTTAAAGAAGTATGCTAGAAAACTCTTAACGAATCGATATGGTTAATTAATATAAAGATCTATGTAATCGCTTGACAATTCAACGAGCCGAAACTAATTTTTAGGAACATTCCGTTTAGGCGTGGTATTTACCTTGTATTCTATAAGTGCGTGCAACCTGCGCGGGGCGCGCTTGATTGCGGTCTTGGTATACTTTTTTATAATCGACGTATCGGGAAGGTCCAGTTCGGGGCAATCGTCCGCCTTTTTTATAAACGGGACTTTTAATAGTTTTTCTATTTCGGGCGCGGTGGGATTGAATTTTTTGCCTACGGCATAGTACGACGGTGCAACGGCTTGAGTAAGCCCGGCAACAGTTTTTGCGCCTACGGAAATACGCACGTCGTTTTTTATGAATATATCGGCAGAAGAAAGACCTATCTCTACCTCGTACTTGCCGCTTAGCACGGTATACTCGCCGCGCGCTTCATCGTACACAGGGATTTCGGCAAGGTCTATATCCATTGCCACGGTATCGGACTGTCCGCTTTCCACAAGCACGCGCTTGACGCCTGCAAGACGTTTACTTATACCGTACACCGTTTTCGACTCGGTGGAAACGTACGCTTGAAGTACGGCCTCGCCGTCCCACTTGCCGCAGTTTTGGATTTTAAACTCGCAGTGAATTACAGTACCATTGCTTGTCAACGTGAGCTTGTCGAGCTGATAGCTTGTGTAATCGAGCCCGTGCCCGAACGGGTACATAACCGCGTCACGATTGAAGTTGTTAAAAAGCAAGTATCCGTTGTACGTCGATTCGTAACGGAAGTCGCCGCGCATGGCGAACTTTTTGTTATTGCACGGATAATCGTACCTGCTCTTGCACCAAGTAAAAGGCAATCTTCCGCGCGGCGCTATGCCGTATATTATGTCCATAACGTCGGACACGTTGGGAATAAGCGGAACAAACAGTATGGCGTTGGCGTAATCTGTAAACTTTAGCTCGGTTGCACAACCGCCGCAAACTACAGCCACTACTTTACCGGACTGCGACGCCGTCTTTATTGCCGATACGGTTTGTCCGTCGATACCGTCGTTTTCGTACTCGGCAATCAAAAACACGTTAAGCGAGCCCGCACGTTTGGCGACTTCCGTCACGGGGTAAACAAGTTTTTTTGCGTCTGCAAATATATCGCGGTTGCCGAACAGAACGATATCCTCGGTATGCGTCGGCAAAACGCCGTCGTTCTTTAACAGCACAGAGCTTTCTATCGCGAGGTCGGGAAGCTCCGCCGCTTGTATTTTTACACTTACAGGAGCTTTGTACAGCTCGTGCGCGTCGACCATAGCGGAAAGCGTGCGCTCTATGCTCTCGCCCAAAACGCGCTTTTGCACCTCGCCCGACTCAACTGCCTTTTTAAGCTTCAGCCTGTAATCCTTGGTCGCGCCCAATCTGTAAACGCCCAAAAGTGTTTCGTCCGAGTCTAGAGTGTATTCGGCGTCGTACTGAGTAAAAAACGCCGCCGTATTAAACACATAGCGCGAATATATATCGTATACGGTACGCGACTCGCACACCGCTTCGCCGTTAAGCCGTCCGCCGTCCAGCTGAACTGCGGCGGCGTACTTACCCGCGCGATACAGGGGATTAAGGTAAATTTCGTACAGCGCACGGCTGTCTACCGTGCGGTTTACAAACGTGCCCTGACCGAGCGCGTTTGTAAAAACAAAGCCTATACCGCACGATATGGCGTAGCTTTTTAAAAGAACGCCCGTTACGTACGGATCTTCGGAAAAGAACTCGCCGGCGGTAACGCACATAGGGTCGCGTATCAATCCGCTACTTACCGTACCGCCAAAGGCATAGCCGTTTTCCACAGCCTCGCTAAGTTTGTAAAGCGCAACACGCTCGGCCACGTCCTGCGAAAACGCACAACCGACGGCAAGCTGATTGGGTTCGGAAACATCGTACGGCAAAAGCCCATGCCCAAAAAAGACAGACTCTAGCTTGGGTCTGTCTATTCCGTCAATCTTGTTTTCCCCGCCTGTAAGCGCTATTTTGTCGGGCAAGCTCATCATGCCGACAAAGCCGCGAATTCGTTTTATATCCATTATCTTTTTACCGTGTTAAACAAATACATGCGGGTTGCCATTCTTATATAATACTCGAATCTGTCGGGATACTCGTAAATATAAACGTCCTCGTGCTCGCGCGAGGCAAACACCATGGGCAACGGCTCGGTCTTGGTCGCACTCTGTATAGGGCGCATTTCGGTAACCGTTCCCGCGTCGCCGGCGTACGGTGCGCTTTGATACGGCGAGCCGTACGGTGATTGCGGCGCATAGTCGGGCGCAGGTGCACCGCCGTCGGTCGTGAACACTGTTTTTTCCTGATAGTTGGTCGAGTTGGGCAAAACGTCGCTCACCCCCGAATTTCTTCTTCTGCCAAACATGATATTACCTCAACACGTCGGTGCCGACGAATTCGCGAAGCGCCTCGGGAACGTTGACCGATCCGTCGGCGTTTTGGTTCTGTTCGACGATTGCGGGAAGCACGCGCGAAGTCGCAAGCCCGGATCCGTTAAGCGTATGAACATAACCGATCTTGCCGTCCGCGCCGCGGTAGCGCGTCATATTGCGCCGTGCCTGATAGTCATTGGCGTTGGACACCGAGCTGACTTCCTTGTATATACCCATGGACGGAATCCAAATCTCTATATCGTACGTGCGAGCCATGGACGCCGAGCAATCGCCCGCCGCAAGCTTACTAAGTCTGTAATGCAACCCTAAGCCCTCGACAAGCGCACACGCCTTGCCGACAAGCTCGTCAAACGCCGCTTTGCTTTGGTCGGGCGTGGTGACTTGCACCATCTCGACCTTGTTAAACTGATGTCCGCGTATCATGCCGCGCTCCTCGGCGCGGTACGAGCCCGCTTCCTTGCGGTAACACGGGGTGTAGGCAAAAAGCTTTTTGGGCAGCTCGCTTTCCTGCAATATCTCGCCGCGGTAAAGATTGACTAGCGCGGTTTCCGCAGTAGGTAGCATAAACCTGCGTGCGGCGCCGCCCTCTGCCGTTTCCACACGGTAAACGTCATCCTCGAATTTGGGGAACTGTCCCGCGCCCAAGCCGCACTCGTAATTAAGCATGTGCGGCGGAAGGATAAAGGTATATCCGTCCTTGGTGTGCGTTTTTATAAAGTAATTTATAAGCGCCCACTCGAGCATAGCGCCGCGACCTGTATACAGCCACGAGCCGTTGCCGGCAAGCTTGACGCCGCGCTCGTAATCTATAAGGTGAAGGCCCTCGCAAAGCTCGACATGGTTTTTGATCGGAAAGTCAAACTCGGGCTTTTTGCCCCAAACCTTGACTACCGCGTTGTTCTCTTTACCGCCCGCAACTACGTCCTCGTCGGGCAGATTGGGAAGGCACAAAAGCAAATGCTTAAGCTCTTCCTCGGTTGTTTTAAGAAGCTCGTCGTTTTTGGCAATCTCGTCGCCGAGTGCGCGCATTCTTTCAAATATAGGCTGAACGTCCTGCCCCGCCTTTTTGAGCCGCGGGATATCGGCGCTCACCTTGTTCTTTTCGGCCTTTAGCGTTTCGGTCTTGCCGATAATCGCACGGCGTTTTTCGTCAAGCGCGATTATCGCGTTAAGGTCGGCGTCGCATCCGCGTTTTTTAAGCGCGGCGGCAACGTGCTCGGGATTACTGCGTATAAGAGCTATGTCAATCATTGGGTGCTTCCTTCCGTTTAACCAAAAAATACACAAGCTAAAATATTGCATTTACAACTTGCCCCTTTATTATACCCTAACCTTATCGTAAAATCAACAATATAACGAATTTTTTTCCTACTTCTTTTTGGAAAGAAGTAGGCAAGAAAACCTTACGCTGATGCACCTGTGCTTGTTTTGCGTTTTGCCGCTCCGCTTTTTTATGGGTTAATCTTTTTGTTTAGCAACGTCTATTCGCCCGCCCCGCTCGTTTTGTCGCGATGGCGCCTTATAAAGTGGAAGATTTCCGATTTAATATCGAGCGCACCCGAAAGAACGATACCTACGGCGTATATCACAGCAAACACTGCGGCGGCGATTACGGTCTGCCACAAGTACGGAAGTGCGAGGTTTGCGGTTAAAGCCACCGTGCCCCAAAACCCGAGTGCGCCGAACGCGGTGAAGACCATCGGCTTAATAAACGTATCGGCGGCGCTTGCGCCTATGGGCATACATTTGTACGCCATGCGCACGGACAGCGTTGCCGCGATACAGTAGCACAGCGTAGTAGCAAAGCTTGCGCCCACTATGCCGAACATTCTTACCGTAAGCGGCGTTAACCCGACTTTTACGCACGCGCCGATTAAAAGATTGATAACGGGCTTGTGCGCCTTGTTGTGCCCTTGCAGCAGTGCGGTAGACAGTTGCAGTACCCCCAAGTAAAATACCGAAAGAGCCTGCACGCGCAACAGCCGCGAAGCCACGGTAAGCTGTTCGGCGGTCAAGCCTTTACGGTACAAAGTCATACACACTCTGTCGGGGAACAGCAAAAACACGGCGGTAACGGGAATGACAAACAGCATCACCCATTTTACGGCTTTGCGAGTCAACATCGACGAGTCCTCGCCGCGCTCAACCGCACGTGTTATTAACGGCAGGAACGCGACCGATACCGACAGCGCGACAACCGTAGGCATGTTTACGAGCGTGCCTACGGGACCGACAAACAGTCCGAAAAGCGCGGTCGCTTCGGCACGTCCTTCGCCGCCGTGCATCAATAGATTTATTACAAGCGCGGAATCTATCATTTGCGTTATCGGGAGTACGAGCGAGCCGAGTGTTACCGACAAAGCAAAAGAATATAATTCTTTTAACAGCGCTCTGTCCGACACGGGCATGGTTGTAAACTCTTCGGACGATTCGGCGTTAACAGTGCGGAGATTGACTATTTTGACCCGCTTTTTTGTAAAAAACAAGAACCTAATGCCGAGAAAGACGAGTGCGCACAGCTCGCTTACAGACACGCCTATCAGCGCGCCGCACACCGCGTATTTTACCCCGCGCGGCATAAGCAGCCCACTGAGATATAGCCCGAGTATCAGCTTTATCACCTGCTCGATAAGCTGGCTGATTCCGCTCGGAAGCATTTTCGACTTGCCCTGAAAGTATCCTCGCAATACGCAGATACCGCCGGAAAACAACAGCGACGGACACAGCGCAAGATACGCGACCGCCGCGTCGGCGTTGCCCTGTATTCTCGAAATGACGTTGGACAAAAGCGCGACTCCGCCCGCACAGCATACGGATATTCCTATAAGCGGCAGGAACGCAACACGCACCGCGCGCAACGCCGTGCGGTCGTTTCCGATTGCGGTGTACTTGGCAACTACGCGCGAGGTCGCGCTCGTCATTCCCCCGCCGCAAAACGCCAAAAGCACGGTGTACAACGGGAATACCATTTGGTACAAGCCCATACCCTCTGCGCCGACTATATTTGTAAGCGGTACGCGGTAAAGCGCGCCTATCAGCTTTGCGATTATTCCCATGCCCGCAAGCAAGACGGCGGCGCCGCCGAAAGTCCTCGTTTGTTTCTCTTTCACATGTATAGTATGACAAATATAATTAGGAATTATGAATTCCCAATTACCAATTAAAAAAGACCGCTTCATGAAGCGGTCTTTTTTGTGTACTATCTCGATTACTCGGTGATAGCGCCCGTGGGGCACTCACCTTCGCAAGCGCCGCAGTCAATGCAAACGTCAGCGTCTACTACGTACTTGCCGTCGCCCTCGCTGATAGCGTTTACGGGACAAGCCGCCGCGCAAGCGCCGCATGCTACGCATTCATCGGAAATTTTATGTGCCATGGTTTTTTACCTCCGTTAATTTATACGTCAAGTATAGCATTTTTTGTACAAAAAGTCAACGGCGTACATTTACTTTGTTCGGTTAGCCGTAGCGAACTTTTTGCGCAACTCTAAAAACTACTGTTCGGGCTTGGGCGCGTTGTCCTTTTGCCCGCCTTTGTTTTTATGATTGTTGTGCCGACGCTTTTTCTTTTTGCCGCCGCCCTGTTCGCCTTGATTATTTTGACCCTGACCGCCGTTATTGCCACCCTGCTGCCCGGGTTGACCGACTTGGTCGTTATCCTGTTTTTTTCCGTTATTTTTGTTTTTGTTGTTTTTAAACCTGCGCTTATCGCCCTGCCCGTTCTGTCCGTTCTTGTCGCCGTCGGCGTGCTCGCCGGAGTGCTCAGTGGGCTTACGATCAAACTTGATTTCGTCGAGCGTGAATTCAGCGAACTCAAAGTTGTCGCCGTCGCCTATGCGCACGCGCACTTTTTCGGTAAGCGGCGTGACAGACACGACCGAGCCGCGTCTGCCGTCGGGCAAGCCTACCCACGAGCCCGGCTTGGGACTGCGTTTTAGCACGTCCTCGTACGTTTTGTTTTCGTACGACAGACAGCATAACAACCGTCCGCACATGCCGTTTATCTTGTTGGGGGTAAGCGCCAAGCTTTGGTTTTTTGCCATTTTGATTGAAACGCGGTCGGAGTCCGACTCGAACCTGCCGCAACAGCACGGAAGCCCGCACGCGCCGAGCGACCCTATAAGCTTACATTCCTCGCGCGCGCCGATTTGCCTTAGGTCGATACGCATATGGAATGCGGAAGCAAGGTCGCGCACAAGCTCGCGAAAGTCGACGCGCTGTTCTGCTGTAAAGTACAGCACGAGCTTCCCGTGGTCGACCGTAAACTCGCAGTCGACGATTTTCATATCCAGACCGCGGGCGGCAACCTTTTGTTTTGCCGTTGCGAGTATTTGCTGTTTTTGGTCGGCGTCGGCGGTTGCCGCATCCAAATCGGACTGTGTGGCAATGCGCAAAACGCCCTTTAACGGCGCTACGATTTTGCTCTCGTCGACATCCGTTTCGGGCAGTATTACGGTTGCAAGCTCAACGCCGCGCTGTGTTTCCACAACGATCGCCGTACCCTTTGGGTACTGCTCGCCTTCCGTAGGCGAAAAATAATACATTCTCGGCGAAGTCCTAAACCTTACGCCTATTACCTTTGGCATGAATTATACCTCCATCTGCCGACTACGCCTTAGCACGCCCGACAGCCTTGTATTCCATAATTTTAAGCACGGTCGTGTCCATGACCGCCTGCGGCATACAGTTGGCGGAATTGTGCCGCTTTGCATTGCGTACCGCGTCCGCGCACAGTGCCGCAGAATGCGGTGTAAAGCCGTCCGCGATTTCAGCTATCTCGGCAGTGTCGAAAACCGTTTGCACGCCTATACGGTACCGCGCTATGTCATTGAACAGATATTCCATAATGCCGAGCGCCGAATCGACTTTATCGCGCGTGAGCTTTTCGTAAACAGCCGCGACGTGCGCAAAGTTTTTACTGCCGAACGCCAGCTTGATAATCTTTTTTGCGGTCGCGTAGGTTTCGGCATAGCTCGGGTCGGCAAGGATCTGCTCGGCAAGTCCGAGATTGCCGCGGCTCGCCTGCGCGGCTAACCGCACCGCTTTCTTGTCGGCATGGTATTTACCGAGCTCGCTTTCAACAACTTCTATATCAAAGGGGGCTAGGTCTATCTTGTTGCACCGCGACATGACGGTAGGCAGTAGCCGCGCAGAAGCACACAGTATAAAGCAAACGCGCGGCGGCGGTTCCTCGAGCGACTTTAACAGTTTGTTCTGGCAAATCTCGCTCATGCTCTCGGCGTTTTCTATTATGAACACCTTTTTGTCGAGCTCGAACGGCGTAAGATACAGCGAGTCGATTATCTCTTTTATATCCTCGACAGATATAGCGTAGCGCTTGGATTTTTGTCCGTCTGAGATCTGCGCTTTGGACTTGGATTTTTTTTCGTCCTTAGCCTTTGGATATACTATTATATCCGCGTGCTCGTCAAAAGCCTTGTCGGCGGGAATGCCGCACACACGCGCCGCGACTATGCGTGCAAGCGTTTTAAGTCCGTCGTCGTCCTCGCCCGATATGATTATCGCGCCGTCCGAACGGCTTACCGATTTGAGCACGTCAAGCGAAGAGTAAAGCCCTGCGTATTTTTGCAACGTATCCGCACTCATAATATTTTGCGCACTTCCCGCAAAATATTTTCGGCGGTTCGGGTCTTTTCGCCCGACGCGTCGATAGGAACAAGCTCGCCGCGCGCACAAAGCTCTTTAAACCCTTTATACACACGGTTGAAAAAGTCCAGGCTCTCGCGTTCGAGCCTATCCGTCTTATCGGCGCCGCCCTTGCGAGTAAACCCGTCCTCGGGCGTGATGTCCAGGAACAAGCCGAGGTCGATTTTAAGCGGCGCAATCGTTTTGGCATTCACTCGATTTACAAAATCTATGTCCAGCCCGCGCCCGTAACCCTGATACGCAAACGTGGAAAAAGTAAATCGGTCGCACACTACGACCTTGCCGCTGTCGAGCGCGGGAAAAATAACTTTGTTCAAATGATCGCGCCGTGCCGCCGAATATAGATACAGCTCTGTCACGGCGTCGGGCGAATACTCGGGGTCGAGTAGCAGTTTGCGTATGCCCTCGGCAAGCGCCGCGCCGCCGGGCTCGCGCGTCAAAATCGCGTCCACGCCCATCGCGGTGAGCCCCTCGAGCAAGCGTTTACACTGGTGGCTTTTGCCGGCGCCCTCGACGCCCTCTATTACGATAAATTTGCCTTTAGTCATTTGATCTCCCCGACGCTGTCCGTAATCGCTCGCGCAAGACGCTCGACGTCGTTCGGCGTATTTTCCGCCGTAAGTATAAAAACTATTCGCTTTTCGTCCACCTTTTCCGAAAACACTCCGCGGCGAACGAGCGCGGTATTAAGTGTAAAAGGATCGACTTTCAGCGCGGTGCAGTCAAGCACGAGCCGACTGAAATCGTCATTCTTCAAAAACGGCAGTTCCCGTCTAAGCAGGTCCACGCTGTCATATAAAGTATCGTACGCTTCCCTTGTCCGATTGTCCGCCGCGGTTGTCACTGCATGGTCTATCGACGCGTACAACAGATATGACGGGCTCGTAGTGCCCATTACGTCCGCGGCATCATCGAGCGCCGCACTTTCCGTATCGGAAAGATTATCAAATAACAGCGCCGTCTGAGTGAGTGCGCTAAGCGTTTTGTGCGTGGACACGTTGCATATATCGCAGTGCGGCGCGGCGCTTTTGGGAAGCCTGTTGCTAAACCCGAAATGCGCGCCGTGAGCGCTGTCGACGATAAAGAGCAAGCCCTTCTTTTTGCAATAGTCGCGCAAGCCCGCGACGTCCGCGCAATACCCGTAGTATGTCGGCGAAGTAACGACAATCGCCTTTGTATCACAATCGAGCGCGCCTTCTATATCGCCGACCGAGAGCGGATAAATACTGCGGCTTTGCCCCGCCGTTACGTACCGTTTGCCCGACAGCTTGAACCCGTCAAAAACCGAGCGGTGCGAATTGACGTCCACGACTGCGGACGCGCCCGAAAAGAATACGGCGGCTTTTACGCCCTGTGAGCTTCCGCCGCACAAATACCGCGCATGCTTAGCCCCATAAGCCTTGGCGGCACGCGCCTGCGCTTTGGTTACGCAGTCGGCAGGAAAGCTGTCATCTGTAAGCTCTGTTAAGTCGTACTCGCACAGCTTACCCTTGTGCCCGGGCGTATGAAGCCTAAGCTTGTCGCGCTCCGCCGCGCGTTTCAGTTCGTCGGATAGACTCAATTTTTCTCCGAATTATTTGTTGTGGATAATATACAAAGTTGTTGCCCTCTAAGTGCGAAGAGCCGCGTCAGACTGTCAACGGTTAACGCACCGCGGGGGCATGTAGACACACCTACACAACCAAGCGGCGTGACAAGCGCAGTCAGTATCGCGCGAGCTATACGGCTTAGCGTCTGGGCTTCATTGTGGGGAATAATATAACGTCCCTAATCGAGGCGCTGTCGGTAAGAAGCATTACCATACGGTCAATGCCGATACCGAGTCCGCCCGTGGGCGGCATGCCGTACTCGAGCGCTTCCACAAAATCGTCGTCGGCGGCTTGAGCGTCCTCGTCGCCCTTTTTCATCATGGCACGCTGAGTCTCGAACCGCTTGGCTTGGTCGATAGGATCGTTAAGCTCGGAGTATGCGTTGCCGCCTTCCCAACCGTTGATAAAAAACTCGAATCTGTAGGTTAGTCCGTTGTCGTCGCGCTTTGCGAGCGGCGAAATTTCAATCGGGTAGCCCGTCACGAAGGTAGGCTGAATGAGCGTGCTTTCCACAAGCTTGTCAAACGCGACGTACATGCACTCGGCGGCGTTCTTGTCGCCCTCGAGTTCTAACCCGAGCCGCTTGATTTCGCCTTGGGCCTGCGCTTTGGTGAGCGCCATAAAGTCGACGCCCGTCGTTTCCTTAACTACATCGCGCATAGTGACTCTGCGCCACGGCGTGGAAATATCTATCTCTTTACCTTGATAGGTTATCTTGTCACCCAGCCCGATAGCGTGCGCCGCCGCGCGGTAAATATCCTCGGTGCGAGTCATCATGTCCTCGTAGTTACCGTACGCCTGATAAAGCTCCATCATGGTAAACTCGGGATTGTGCTTGATGTCCATTCCCTCGTTGCGGAAGTTTCGACCAAGCTCATACACGCGCTCGAGTCCGCCCACGATAAGCCTTTTAAGATAAAGCTCAGGCGCAATGCGCATGTACATATCAAGGTCGAGCGTGTTGTGGTGCGTAATAAACGGCCGCGCCGCCGCTCCGCCCGCAACGGTATTGAGTATGGGCGTTTCCACTTCCAAAAAGCCGTCGGCGTCGAGGTAACTGCGTATCGCGGAAATTATCTTACTCCGCTTGATAAACGTGTCCTTAACGTCGGTGTTGACAATAAGGTCGAGGTAGCGCTTGCGGTAACGGATATCGTTATCCTTGAGCCCGTGCCACTTTTCGGGAAGCGGCGTGAGTGACTTGGACAAAAGCGTAAGCTCTTTTACGGCAATCGACACCTCGCCGCGGTGCGTGATAAACACGTCGCCGGTGACGCCGATTATATCTCCGATGTCGATTTGCTTTTTAAAGCCGTCGTACTTTTCGGGTCCGAGGCTGTCCGACTTAACATAAATCTGAATCTGCCCCGAGCGGTCGAGAAGGTGTCCAAAGCTCGCCTTGCCCATTACGCGCTTGCTCATAAGTCGGCCGGCTACGGTGACTGTTGCGCCCTCTTGGGGGTTGCTCGTAACGTCCGCCGCATGGGTGTCCACGGGGAACGTCGTAATCTTAAACGGGTCGGCTCCGTCTGCGCAAAGCTCTGCAAGCTTGTTTAATCTTACCGCCTTAAGCGCGCCTACGTCCTGTTCGACTTCGGCGCCGTTGTTTTCGTTATTGTTTTGTGCCATATGATATATGCCCTTTTTCTATTAATCGTTGAAATAAATTAGGTATTATACCCCCGGGGCTTTTTTGTCCTCCGGGACCCGCGCATTTCACGCGCTTTGCGCCCAAAGGGGCGCGGTATTACACCCGATTTGTCACGTCTCGAATTTTCCATTGCAAGCAAGCAAATTTACTCCCTCGAATAAATCGGATTGACTTATTTGTTAAACTTTATTTTTTGACCGCCTTTTTATCGATGACGATGTTCAGAATTTTGAACAGCAAATCGCCTACCATAACTACGTCGTTTTCGGTCTTGCCGATAAGCGCCGAGCCTACGCGCGACTCGTTGGATATCCTGCCGTTAAGCGCGTCCGCCTCGTGCGAGCCGACTATGGTGTACACCTTGATTCCTTCGCACTTGGACTTATCTATCTTGCCGCGCGCTTTCGCCTTGGCGGCAAGCATTTCTTCGGTAAAACCTTTGTCCAAAAGCTCGTCCTTTTTATAACGCTTGGACGAGAGAAGCTCACATCCGGCAATCGCATAATCCTCTTCGGTAAGCTCGTTGAGTATGCCGATATGCAAACGGTTGGCGCGCATATCTATAAGCGACATTTTGGTGAGGAAGCCCGCGATAACGTCTGTATGCGTAAGTCCGCACGCCTCGACGGCGGTAAGCCCGTCCGCTACGTCCGCCTCGATAAGCTCGACTGCGCAACCGATGGATACGATGTCGTCGTTAATGGAACGCTCGTCGAGTATCTTTGCGCCCGCGAGTTTTTCCTTAATGGTATCTATCTCGTTTTGAAGCTGAGCCTGCGCTTCGCGTGCAAGCTCGTACTCGGCGTTTTCGGAAAGGTCTCCCTGCTCGCGCGCTTTGGCGATTTCTTCGACAATGGCAGGCATTTCCACCAACTTGATGTGTTCGAGCCGCTCTTCGAGCTCGCGCTTGCCTTTTGCCGTCATAATATATTCTTTGGGCATAATTTACTCCTTGCCTATTTATTCATCATATATTATAGACAATTCATATACATTAGTCAAGTGAAACGCACTTTAATTATTTTAATAAGGGCGCGACGAGCAGCCACCATAATTCCGAATTACTAATTCCGAATTACTTTTGTCATATCCTGTCGAAAACGGTCATACATTATATAACTGCCTTAATATCGGAGATTTGTATGAGCGTTAAACCGAATAAGTCCGCCCGCGCCGTTGAGCTCGGAAAGTATATAGTCGCAACCGAGTGCACCGTTCGCGACGCCGCAAAGCAGTACGGCATGGGTAAATCCACCGTACACAAGGACGTGACCGAAAGGCTACCCCTACTCGACCGCGAGCTGTCCGAAAATGTGCGGCGCATACTTGACTACAACCTAAGCGTAAGACATCTACGCGGCGGCGAAGCGACTAAGCAAAAGTGCAAAAATTCCAAAGCGCAGTCGAAACAAACCGAAAACACCGCACCGTAAACCGTGAAATTCTTCACTGTGATTCGCTTGTTCGGAATAACAAAAGGCGTGTAGTCAAGCTTGTTTTGTCGTATCGAGTAACGCAAAACATCTCACGAACATGAAAAGATGTTGTTCTTTTCCTATAGCCATTATCCACACCCATAATCCCGAATTCCGAATTACTTTGTCGAAACCGTTATAAAACCCGACTTTTTCTGCATAAAACCACATAAAAAACACGCCCCATTATATCGAGCGTGTTTATGGTTGTTTTTATTAATTATATCAGTCGTAAAGCTTGGACACGGGCAGGTCGGCGTAGATTGCCGCGATAGCTTCGGCAAAAATGGGTGCGGCGGAAACTGTGATAAACTTATCCGACTTTTTCTCGTCGGGAAGCTCGATGGTATCCAAAAGGAAAACCTTTTTGAGCACCGAGTTGTTGAGCCGCTCGACGGCAGGTCCGGAAAGCACGGGGTGTGTACAGCACGCATACACGTCGGACGCGCCGCCGACTTCGACCAATGCCTTTGCTCCCTGCACTATCGTGCCGGCGGTGTCTATCATGTCGTCGAGTATAACGCAACGCTTGCCCTTGACGTCGCCGATAATGTTCATTACTTCCATGACGTTCGCCTTGGGTCTGCGCTTATCGACGATCGCAAGCGTCTTGTTAAGCTTGGTAGCCAACTGCCGCGCTCTGCCCACCGAGCCGACGTCAGGCGATACGACTACCAAGTCGTCGCCCGCTTCCTTTATGAATTGCTCGTTAGAAATCGCGCGCGCAAGAATGGGCACGCCCAAAAGGTGGTCGACGGGGATATTGAAAAAGCCTTGTATCTGCGGCGCGTGCAAATCCATTGTAAGCACTCTGTCCGCGCCCGCGGTAGTTATAAGGTCGGCGACAAGCTTTGCCGTAATAGGGTCGCGAGCCCGCGCCTTTCTGTCCTGACGCGCATAGCCGAAGTACGGAATGACCGCGGTTATTCTGCCCGCCGAAGCGCGCTTTAACGCGTCGATCATTACGAGCAATTCCATAAGGTTGTCGTTGGTCGGCATGGACGTGGATTGGATTACAAACACGTCGCAACCACGAACGCACTCTCCGACGGACACCGAAATCTCGCCGTCGCTGAACTTGCCTACTTCCGCAACCGAGAGTTCCATTTTAAGCTTGTCCGCTATTGCCACCGCAAGCTTTTTGCACGAGTTACCGCAAAACAGTTTTATCTTATTGCCGTGAGCTATCATGTGTGTCCTCCGAATTATTCGAGTGTTTCGCCGTTGTCGCCCTGACTGTCGCCCTGACTGTCGCCCTGCGGCGCATTGGCGCTTTCGCTCGCCGAGCCGTCGATAATGCCGTTTTCGAGCTGTACGAGCTTAAACTGCTCGTCGCCCTCTTCGCCCAACGGCGGTGCGTACATATTGCCCTTCCAGTGCGGGATATTGGTCTGCCGCGCACGGGCGATTGCAAGCGCTTCGGTAGGCACCTCGTCTGTGACGGTCGAACCCGCCGCGATAAACGCGCGGTCGGCGATATGTACAGGCGCGATAATATTTGCGTTGGAACCGATAAACACACGGTTGCCGACAACGGACTTATACTTGTTTTTGCCGTCGTAGTTGGCAAACACAACGCCGCAACCGACGTTGCATTCTCTGCCAAGCTCTGCGTCGCCGACGTACGACAAATGGCTGACTTTACAGCCGTCGCCTATAACACAGTTTTTGAGCTCTACGTAGTCGCCTATGCGGCACGACCGTCCGACAACCGAGTTGGGTCTGAGATATGCAAACGGGCCGACGCGCGTTTCGGCGCCGACAAAACTGTTGTACAGCCGCGAACTGTCAACGGTGACGTTCTCGCCGATAATGCAGTTTTCCATAAAGTTTCCCGGCATGATGTGAGCGTATGCCTTGATAACAGTTTTGCCCTTGATAAAGTTGTACGGCTCTATAATTGCGCCGCGCTCGATAATAACGTCGCAGTCTATAAACGTATTATGATAATCGAAAATGATAACGCCGTTGCCCGAATGGAAGTTAAGTATTCTGCGGCGTGCGGAATCGGTCACGCGCGACAGGCTCTCCCCGTCGGTAACCGCCTCGAATTCGCCGCCGCCCGCAGGCTCTTGCGGAAATAGCTTGGTAAGCTCGAAAAGATATTCTGTTTTGTACACGCAACCACGCGGAAGCTTGACGGCGTCTGCCTTTTGGTTGGCCAACTGCCGAATGGCTACGTCTATCGTTTTGGTCGTAATAAGCGGCGTATCGCTGTACAAAACGACGGTAATCGGCTTGGTCTTATCGAGGATCTGTTTTAGCTTATCCGATATATCCAAAACCGTCGGGGCTTCAATGGTGTGGCAGGGCACACGCAGGGCGTCCTCCACCCACTTTTCCATCGGCTTGCCCAAAAGATTAAGGCTACGGGTCTCGCCGAGAGAGTTGTTTTTTACGCGAAGAATTACTCCGTTTATACCCAAATTAACCATACTGCAATTATACCCTTTTTGCGCGGTTTCGTCAACCGATATATTAGCTACGATACTATTTAAAATTACAGAGTCGCAATGTACTCGTCGTACGTGACCGGGCGGTCGTACGCCTTGACGCCGTTTTCCAAAATGATTATGCGGTTGGCTACCGACGACATGATTTCCTCGTCAGCCGTTATAAAGAGTATAGGCGCTTTAAAGTTTATCATGCCCTTATTGAGCGAGGTTATGCTTTCCAAATCCAAGTGGTTTGTCGGCTCGTCGAATATGAGAAAGTTGGGCGAAAGCAACATCATGCGCGCAAGCATACACCGCGCCTTTTCGCCGCCCGATAGCACGTTGGCTGGCTTTAACGCCTCGTCGCCCGAAAATAACAGCCGACCTAACCACGAGCGCAAATATTCCTGCTCGTGGTTTTCCGACCATTGGTCTATCCACCTGACAAGCGACAATGCGCATGAATCGAAGTATTTGTCGTAGTTTTGCGGCATGTACGCAGGCTTAATATTTTTGCCCCAAATAACACGTCCCGAGTCGGGCTTGCTATCGCCGAAAATGCAGTCGAACAGCTCCGCGACCACCCTGCTGTTGTCGGTCAAAAAGCCTATCTTGTCATCGCGCGATACCGAAAAAGTCACGTCCTCGAAAAAGCCCTTTTTGCAAAGCTTTTCGACACGCAGTATGTCGTTGCCGGGGTCGCGCTCGAACTTAAAGTCGATATACGGGTATTTGCGCGAACTGGGCTTAATGTCCTCTATTACTATCTTATCGAGCTCGCGCTTGCGGCTTGTAGCCTGCTTGGACTTACTCGCGTTTGCCGAGAACCGCGCTATAAACTCGCGAAGCTCTTTAACGCGCTGTTCCGCTTTTTTGTTGGCTTCCTTTTGCTGGCGCAAAATAAGCTGTGACGATTCGTACCAGAAGTCGTAGTTACCTACAAACATGTTGATTGCCGAATAGTCGACGTCGCAGATATGCGTGCATACCTGGTTTAAAAAGTGACGGTTGTGCGACACGACAAGCACCGTCGCATCTTCTAACGACTTGATGTATTCCTGCAACCACCTGACCGTTTTAATATCGAGGTTGTTGGTCGGCTCATCCAAAAGAAGTATGTCAGGTCTGCCGAAAAGACACTGCGCGATCAGCACTTTGACCTTAAGCTTGGGCTCTATTTCGCGCATGGGCGTATCAAACAAATCCTGCGGAATACCTATGCTGTTTAAAAGCGTTTCGGCGTCGACCTCGCACTCGTACCCGTCGAGCTCGCCGTACTTGGTTTCGAGCTCCGCGGCGATATTGCCGTCCTCTTCGGAAAAGTCCTCTTTTGCGTAAAGCACCTCGCGCTTGCGGCGAATCTCGCTAAGCTCGCGGTGTCCGCAAATGACCGCCTCGCGCACGGTGTAATCGTCATACGCGTTTTGGTTCTGCTCGAGCACCGACATACGCTCGCCCTTGCCTATGGATATGTCGCCCTTGCTCGGCTCGATCTTGCCCGACAAGAGCTTTAAAAACGTTGACTTACCCGCGCCGTTCGCGCCGATAATTCCGTAGCAGTTGCCGCCGACAAACTTGATACTGACGTTCTCGAACAGTACGCGCGTGCCGAACTGAAGTTTTACGTTTGATACGTTAATCATTAAATTTATTTCCTATATGCTTAATCTAACTAACCGTATTATACCATATCGGTAAAAAAATGTATACTGTTTTTAACCGCAATTCATAAAGATAAAATCTGATGCAGTCAACAATTAAAATACGACAAAAAAGGAACCGCTGTTCAATAACGGTTCCGGTTTTCAATTTTACTGTATTGTTGCAGTACCGGGGATGTTTTGTATAAACGGTACGCTTTTATCCGTACACTTTAATTCATTTTACAGCCCTACCATACAGGCTAATCGGTTTGCAAAATTATTACATATCTCTATTTTTTTCTTTGATTTTTCGGCGTCCAACCGCTCTACAATGAGCAAATATTCGGCGTCGGCGCGCAAATCGGTTTACAAATTCCACCTGACCGTCAAGAAAAAATTGCAATGCAAATAACGCCTTGGCGATATTGGCAATATCAGCGCAGAAGACCTCTTCTATCCGCTTTAATAACTTATCTTTATCTTCGGCATAGGCATACTCCGCATCCGATTGCTCGGACTCACTTTTTAATTTATCAAGCTGATCGAGAATACCATTCTTTTTCTCGCTTAATTTTATCATTAAATATTTACACTTTTTTTACATTTTTTGTTAAATAATTAGTTGCTTTACATCAAAAAAAGACCCTGCGGTTAAGCAAGGTCTTATTGCGTTGTTATATGTCTTTCGACAAGACTGTTTTGAGCGAACCGGACAATTTCGGCTTGTAGCCGTTACTCGCTCCATCTAGATGAGTTAATGTGCCCACAGTGGTCTATTTCCCACATTATGACATAAGAAAAGACCCTGCTTATTGCAAGGTCTCCTACTTTTATTATGATGATGTTGTGTTCTATCGATTTGACTGATGCAAGTAGTTTTTGTAACATTCATGCAAAACAGTCTTGTCGAAAGACATATTATAGAAAACCTTGCAAAAGTATTATAGCACAATTCAGTCAGGTTTTCAACTAAAAAGCAACATAATATTTGCTCTTTATTAAATTTAACCAATAATGTTAGAGCATGAATAGCAAAAATAAATTTTCGCAAATTTAAGTAATTATTTTATCGTAGTTTATATCTCTCGTCTAATAAGTTGGGAATATCCTTCCATTTAATTAGGGGTTTATTCATCAAAAACAGTGCGTATACTGGAACAAGTAGCATAGGATAATCATTATGTTCTAACACTAATTCATATAAATTTTTGTTATTTAAAATACTCTCGGATATATTTGGAGATATAGCATAATGTTCACAGTACTTAAACACAAGATAATTCAAGTATTGAAGTTTATCATCTAAATGGAGTCTATTAAACTTTTTATTAAACTTAGCATAATTCCTATCTCTTTTGTGATAAAAAGCTAATATTATAGTAGAATTCTTCAAAGGGAAAATACCAACATGCAACTGCTGCATTTTTACATGCGGCCTATAGTCTTTTACATCATTCACTATCTCACCATCCATATCTCTATGTACCATTATAGGGCCCTGCATTGCTATTGGCGTCACGTGATTCAAAACGTGATAAAACATTAAAACATATCTCGATTTTAGATTATTTTCAATAATTCTTTTTGCGCGCTCAAAATCATACAAGAACCCCCTAACATCTCGGCGCTGTTCTCTATCTATAACGTATTTATTCTTTATCATATCCTGCATCATTTTATACAACTCAATCTCGTGAAAACGATTCGCCAACTGCATCATACTATTTTTTAACGCAATTTCCGCTAAGCATTTTGTTGTTGGCTTTGAAATCAGCGCTTGCTCATTTTCATAATCAGCAAAGTATTTTTTATCACAATCATTACAAATTACTTTGTATGCCCATGTATTATTTATACCCCTTATATCTCTATCATTATTACTGAATGCCGATATGCCTTGCAAAACATGACCATTATCAGCAATAGACTTTACAATAAATTGAGGTATAATATGAGAATTACAAAAACTAGTACAGGTTTTTCCACAAATTAAACATGTGTCTCTTTTTGCTTTCTGCGTAGCTTCTCGATTCAATTGATTGATTTGTTTCTTAAATTCGATATTGTTCATGTTAGTTCCTTTTTTCAACAAGACAAACGCCTTCTATATTTAACATAATCAATTTAACCACAACTATTAACCGGGGTAACGTTACGTCACTGCATTTTTTCATATTTAACATTAATTTGCATCCATATTAATTATATTCACAACTGGACTACTTCTCGAAAATAATTTGGATAGAGATCCAATCTTTCTTTTATTTCCTTACTGCGAACTTTAATTATGTCTTTATAATCTTCCTCTTTTGTCATATTTTGTTGCGCATCGATTATGGAACCTATGTCTTTTGCAATTATTCTATCAGCATAACCGAATTCATACGCAGCAATATCCGAAGCCTTTTTAAGTCCATATCTTACTCTCTTTTGAAATAATTGGATATCAGATATAAAGGCCCCCCACACCTCATCAGTCTTATCGTCTGTTCGATATTGCGGTATTAACTCTAAAATGCTCGATAATAACAAATTAAATGAGTAGCTCATTTTATTGCAAACTTTCATAATGCCGTCAAGCTTAAGATTGGTTGCATTCATAATATATTGGTATGTCTCGCCATTCACCCAAGCTTGAAGTATTGTTAATCGCTCTTGAGAACCAAGCTTATTAAATTTATGATTGAGACCAAAACATTCGTCTGCTATAATGATTAAATTTTTAATCCACTCTTCTTCGCAAAATACAGATGAATCATACATTTCTGAATGATTTTTCAAGAAGTTATCAATTATATTTAAAACATCCAATTCACTCATTGCTTTTGCATATATTTTTCGCTTTTCATGCGAAATTTGTGATGCTTTTTGCCATACCACTCTAAACAATTCAACCAATACTTCTCGATTTTTTTCATCGGACATCTTATAGGCAAGGGTATTTTCTGCAAGACTTACAACTCTCTTCTCTTCGTCATTATCCTCATTTTCGTGAGCACATTCTTCAAGTATAAGAACTTCTATAAAATTAACAACATGCTTAATCTGATTTAATCTAGCTGATATAACCTCATAAATGCTTAGTTTTATGTCCTTCTTCGATAATGCTTTCACATAATTATTTACATGTGACAAATACACTTCTTCCACCCAAGAATTTATATCATAGGCAGCAGAACTAGTATAACTCTTTAGAAATTCTTTCAATAACCAAATACCTATTAAGCTTTTTCCGGTATAAGGTAATGGCAAATTTTCCAATATTTGCAAAATAGCACTGTTGCAATGCTCGCTCTTAGAAGCATCAAATAGTTTAACAGCATCACCCCATTGTTCAAAATTTCTTTTCCTTTCATCAAAATACTTTTTATCTGTGCAAATTAAACTGCCTTCAGTATAAACTCCGGAACGCGCCGTTCTACCTATTAGGTTTTGAAATTTACGTGTAGAAATCATTTGTCCGTAAGCATCCTGCAATGTACTTAAAAACAAATATCTTATTGGAAGATTAACTCCTTCTGCTAAAGTAGATGTACAAATCACACATTGAATATTGTGATTGCGTATCTCATACTCAATAGACAATCTCAAACCATTTTCTAAATCTCCAAAATGGGGAAAGAACCCCATCTCAATCATCTGCACAAACTCACTACTTCCCCCGTAATGCATTTGAGCTAAATTTAATATCTTTTTATTTGCCACGCAATTTGAATTAAAATAAAGATTATCTAAAAGATTATATTTTTTCTTCTTTAACTTAACGATGTTCTTTGAGAGCGTAAATATTTGTTGAGGTTTACTAACATAAATTGCCGAACAATTTTCATTGTTGCTCAATTTACATGCCAAATATAAAGCAACATCTATACCTTTTGATAAATCCGGAAAAATATACTTAGGTTTCCCCTTATTGGGTCCTTTCACATAATCTTCTCTCACCTCGGGAGTACGAGGGCAAACTTGTGGAATATACACCATAGCATCTTTTGACTCTATCAACTCGTTCTGTTGATAGAATAAAAGCTGATTGGTCGCTTGTGAGAAAAACGCCACGCTTTTTTCAGTCCTTTTAATATATTTATCTGTTACTACGCTCCCATCAGTAGTCAACCAATCATTCAATTCTTCCGCATTCGGCATTATAGCCGATATAAATACCTTTTGCACATTAGACGACAAAATTTCTTTTATCCGCATAATAAGAAATTCATATGTTGGACCTCTTGATTGGTCATCAAACATATGAGCTTCATCAAATATGACAAGCCCACATTTATTAACTATTTCACTATTATGACGCATTAAAAAGCTCAATTTTTCAGGTGTCACTACAATAACTTGCCTACTTTCAAAATTGATTAGCTCATCGTCAAAAACATCCGACAACACTGTTATATCAACTATATTTTTAAGAGACTTCTGTAAGTCTTTTTCTATTTCATTACATAATGCTCTTAACGGTGCTACTACAATAGCAAGGTTTACATTTCGCAATAAAAACGCCGCAGAAATAATCAACTCAATACTTTTTGTTTTGCCAACACCGGTGGGAAGCTGTATTGTCGCACTTTTCCCCCTAAGAACTTCATGTTCTACAAGTAATCTCTGTGCTTGCCATAGAATTCGTATCGCATTTGGCTGAGAAAAATAACTTTTCCAATCTTTTAGCAAAGAATCGGATGCCGCCGGTATTATGCGAGCGGCAGAATTTTCCATATATTTTTTATGAACTGCACACAACATTAACCCACAGAAAGCTGACTCGCTATCCCAATTTAGAAGAAGGTCTTTCGCAAATCTTTGCAGCTCAGTTAAATATGTACTTTCAGAATCATATTTTATCTCATCAATTAAATGATGAAAATACTTATCGCGAAAATATTCCGGCATATAAAGAGTTTCATATGTTTTGCCTAAACCAATTGCTGTATATTCAAATAGTAGACACGCAATATCGTTATCAATTTTATCTCGATTGATTCTATCAATTAGTGATTTAGCATTTCCAAAATTGTCGGAAAGAATGTTAGCAATCACGCCCACTAATAGTAAAAAATAATCTTCCTCCGCGGTTTCCCCAACCACAAAATTCTCATAGAAGTTCGCGACAAATGTTAAATCATTATATAATTCTCCACATTCACCATCGTTGCAATATAATTCTGCAAATTCAGACAGCACTCTCACTGTGGAATAGAGTAATTCTGTTGAAGATGTTTGTCCTAACTTGTTAGACTTCCGACTTTCATCGGAAACATAAAATTCATTTAATTTTGCTTTTGCTTTTTCATATCGTAATAATCTATAAGATGTGCTACCAAAATTCATAAACACGCCCTCTCCCACAAATCTTTTGCTAAATTCATTAAGTCATTTGCAAATATAACATGCGTTTCTATTTTTTTCCCACTGCTAATATTGACCCCCATAAAGCTATCGTGCGATGCAAAATCATCACTGGTGCAATTTTTAGCAGCAGTAATTAAACCTGCACTTTTAATTCTTATACAGGTTTTTTCAGAATCAGCAAATCGAGCAATGTCTTGTGCTTCATCGAAATTGCCCATGCTTCTTAATTTTCGCCTTGCAGAATCCAAGGCAATTGCACATTTTCTATCTGAACGTTTTTCAGCATCATTAATTGCCTTTTGCAGTTGATGAAAATCTTGACAACTCAATCGTGCTTTGATTTCTGCAAATAATACAACATCCTTATCTTGATTCTCTTTATCTAATTTATATGCAACAATATCTATACCTTGATTAGGATTGCCTGGATAGGTATTAAATCTTTTATATCTCGGCACAACATAGTCTAAAACATATTCAATAAAATCAGAAAAGACAATTTCTCCAAAAACACCTGAAACTTCGCTTCCTTTTCGCAATTCAATAGATGGCAAAACAAAACTTTTAATATATTCAGCTTTAGACAAATTATTTGTTTTTGCACCTGTTTCAATATCTGCATCAGTAATATAATGATGTAAAATATGTTTTGCCCATTCATTTTTTTCTTCATCAGTAAGCGTTTGCGATATAGTATATACCACAACCGGCTCTCCACTATTTAATTTTACTTCTGCAGATACTTGCTGAAATTTATCAACATATAGCGGTTTAGGAAATCTCATAAACGCTCCTTAACAAACCGACAATTTTAAAGCTTCTACAAGCTTATAAACCGTCGTACACGAATTCCAATTCCATATCGGCGGTCGAGAATTTTCGCCGCATTTTTCAATATGCTCCTTCATCATTGTTTGAAAAACCGCTTTTGCATTATCTACTGCTATTTCATAATTCGGAACAAAATATTTTTCTAAAACAGTTTCATCGGCTTTATCGTACTTCAATCCTACTTTTTGTTCCGATAAATACTTGTCCAACATTCGTTTATGCCCGTCCGTATCCAAATATTGATTACATTTTTGGAAGTGGTCAATAAGCCACACCTCAAATGCAAGATTCGAGAATGCGCATTTTACTCCATTACTTTCCGCAAGCTTTATTGCCTGCACAAGCCTTCCGTCCTTATGACTGTTATCTACATCAAATACAACCCACACCTGATTAGATTCAGGAACCAATCGACTGGCATACTCAACTAATCCATATGGGTCGCTGTTTGTGAACTCTACCGTTACATCATAAATACTCTTCTTCGATTTTAATAATGTAAAGTAATTATACTCCGTTCTTTTTCCATTGGTTATTATGTAAAACTTATCTCGCTCTTCTTGCCTTTTGATTTTAGCGCGTCTTGCCATGTTGCACCTCAATCATCTCTCATATCGGGTAATCCGGCATAGAATCCAGCTAAATATTTTTTACTGAACAAATCATTTTTGCGTACATTATTAAAATCGGATAAAGAGACAAGACGACTTTCTCCAAACTCGTCCTTACTTGTAAAGTATATTTGGTCTCTACGTAAATCTTCATCCATAAGCATGACATTGTGAGCCGTACAAATGAGCTGCGCATTCTTAGGGTTTTTGTCTATTGAGTTGAATAAGCGTAACAAATAATCGGCAACCAAGAAATGTAGTTTGGCGTCTATTTCATCAATTAGGATTACCCTACCTTGGTCTAATGCAGCTAAAACCCATCCAAGATAGCACAGCAATCTTTCCGTACCTTCAGAGTTAAACCCGGCATGTTTAAACAACAAAACATCTACATTACCCTTAACTTTACCTTTACGGTCATAAACATCAAAGAACGTTTCCAAATCAAGATTATATAAATTCTTTTCTTCCTGTTTGAGTTGCCGCATTCCCATCGGATTAATTTGCATTTGCGCATTTACTCTAAGCATATCGTTAAAGTCTGTCACATTAGCAATCTTATCTTTTTTTACTCGAATATCTCTGATGCCAATGTCAGCAAGTTTTAAAATCTTAAGTGCTTGCTCACGATACTTGCCGTTTTCTAATGTATAAATATCTAAAATATTTGCATCTTTTTCGAATACAATAAGAAGCTTGGAAAACCATTCCATAACGTCTTCAATATAAGGATTGATGTCTAGTTGGAAATTATTACTTACAGACAGGAACAACGTATAAGGCGAAATGTTTATAAGCTTTGAAGCTTGTTTGGGTAATCCCGAAATTTCCAAATTATTGTCCACACGCTTGAAAACAGGAGTCAAGCGCTCCTTGCGTCTATCCAACCATTCTGACTTTACAACACCATTCAACAAAGAAAAGCCGTATATATAATAAGATTCGTTTTGAATAATCTCTACTTCATAGATGCTTTCTTCCTCACGCGCATAATCATAGAACGCATAAAACTCATTATGCGCAACAATTGGAAATTGCGATGCAGACAAAAGCAACACGTTTTTCATATACGCTAAAGCCTTAAGAACATTCGTTTTTCCCGAAGCGTTCCCACCAAAAATTACAGCAGACTTCAAAAGCTCGTTATTACTGCCCTTCAAAAGATTATCGTCAACCGAAAAAGTATTAATTTCTCGGTGCTCGTTATCTTTCACGGTTTCCATGCTTAATTCGGTTTCTTCGTAAAAAGACCTGCAATTTTTAAATCTGAAATTGACTAACATGATACAACCGCCTCTCTACTATAATTATATCACCTATTATATCCAAATGTCAATATCTTATTGCATTGTTTTGTAATTTTTTTGCAAAAAATAATGATAAGCTATTGCTTATCATTATTGGGATCTTTTATTCGCTCATAATTTCTCTCTTATACTTATACAGCGAATTTCTTGAGCACCCACAAAGCCTTATTAGCTCATTATCAGACAAGTTTCCTCCAAATGCCTTGGAATGTGTTTTGATTATCTTTTTGCACTCTATTGATTTCTTAGTTATGAGACTTGTACCTTTCACTAAACCTATTTGACTTCCTTTTGACTTCCCCTCTCGCATTCCCTCGGATATTCTTTGATGCAAATCAGTGACTTCTTTCTCTGCCTGTTCAAATGCCAACTTAATTTGTTGCGCAAGTTTCATTAACAATCGATTAATCAATTCCATATTACCTGCAAAGTAGTCATCAACAGCATCATTACCAGTATTGACTTCAATACTTAATGCCTTTGTAACAGACTGTCTATAGACTTCTGTATTGATATGCGGCTCTTTGAGGAAGACAAGATTGACACCCATCTCATAGTACTTGTTCAAAGCCCAACGAAAATTCCTTTCATCTGCTGTTAGAGGTTTTCCCTTGCCCTTACTGTGTGGCAGGAATATACATAGGTCTTGAAAAGTTAAATAATCACACAACCTACTCTTGATTGTATTCTTACTTAAATGGAACTTCTCAGAACACAAGGCGACAGCTTGGCTTCTATCGTAGTCATTCCCCACAAACGGAACTATGAAACTTATACTGCCGTATTTGCTATGTATCATTTGCTTTTGCTGTTGGGATAAGCTGTCATAGCTCGTTAGATTGACATTGGATCTTGTTCGCAGCTCTTCTTCGGTTATCTGTTCTGCGCCGGAAAGAAATTCCACACTATCCCAATGAGGCATATTTCTCTTGATACAATCAATAATTTGTATGCGGCTATCTTCCACTGCTAGGACTCTGTAAATCGAATTGCCACTACTGAACAAATCATTAATCTTCATTAAGAACAATCCCCCAATCCATAATACCTTTAGACAGCCAATAATTCCTACTTGCATCAAGCATTTTGATTGTAAGTGGTTTTAGTAGCTTATCTTTATAGACACACTCTCGAACGAAAACATCACCGTTGGTTTTAACACAGTAGAAGTCTGTGGTGTAGCAATTACCTAATTCACACTTTTCCAAAGGCACATTGCACTTAATCTCAGCTATCTCGCAGCTTTCATCCAATAGGCAGCCGTATTTATACTGCAAGTCGCTATAAGCATAAAATATCAACCTGCACTTATTTATTTTCTTTTTGATTGTTATACTGTGAGTGTTCTTATTTCGCATATAAATTCTTTCTTTTTTCCTAAACCGATGATTTTAAGAAGATTTTAGATTTCAAAATAAGAAGAATTTTCTTCTTTATTTGAAAAATTCTTCTTTATTTCTCGCTTTGCTTCAACAGTCTATGTCTTTCGACAAGACTGTTTTGAGCGAATCGGACACTTTTGGCTTGTAACCTCTTCATGTCACATTGAGCGAGTATTTAGGTCGATTCTCTTGGATTCGGGCATAAAACATAAGAAAAGAGACCCCGTTTACACAAGGTCTCCTGCTTTTACTATTGATTTGGTTATATCTATCGATTTGACTGATGCAAGTTATTTTTGTAACATTCATGCAAAACAGTCTTGTCGAAAGACAGTTGTTATATTTATTCGCCGCGGAAAGGCAAAAGAGCCATAACGCGGGCGCGCTTGATAGCGGTCGTTACATCGCGCTGATGCTCGGCGCAAAGTCCGGTTGCGCGGCGCGGCAAAATCTTGCCGTTTTCGGCGGTGTACTTTTTAAGGCGTTCGACGTCCTTATAGTCGACGTGGTCGACATGGCCTTGGCAGTATTCGCAAACGCGTTTTTTGGCGGGACGGCGTGCGCGTCTTACCTTGTCGTCGCCGTCTGCGGGTTTGAATTTATTTTTGGTCTTGTCCATGACTGAAAATCTCCTTTATTTATTAGAACGGCAAATCGTCGTTGTCGACGGGTTGCATTTCGGAAACGGGATGAGGCTCTTCGGGCATATATCCGCCTTGGGCGCCGTCACGACCCGACGTGCTGTTTCTGGGCGTTAAGAATTCCACTTCGTCGGCTACGACATCGAAGGACGTGCGCTTAATGCCGTCGCGGTCCTCGTACTGTCTGCGCTGAACCGAGCCGCTGATGCCCACCTTGCTACCTTTAAAAAGGTATTTGGCACAACGCTCTGCGAGCTTATTCCAACAAATGACGTCAAAGTAGTCGGCTACGCGCTCGCCCGCGCTGTTGGTGAACATACGGTTGACGGCGATGTTAAAACGAGTGAAGTTAACTCCGCCTTGAGTGCTACCCGATTCGGGGTCGCGAGTGAGGTTGCCGATTAGAATGATTTTGTTCATACTGCTCTACCTCTACACGCGCTCGATCATAAAGCGCAAAACGTCGTCGCTTATGCGCATTATTCTTTCGAGCTCGGCGGGGATTTCGGGCGGCGCCGTAAACTTCATAAGAACATAGTAGCCGGTCGTATGCTTGCCGGAGATTTTGGTCTGAATGGGATACTCGAGCTTGCGAGAGCCGCCACCCCACTCTTCCGCCGTTACTTCGCCGTAAGGCGCGACGACGGCCTTGAAACGCTCCACCAACGCTTTTTTTGCGTCGGTATCCTGTTTGTCGGACAGAATATAAAGGATTTCGTAATTGTTCATATACCCTCCTTGCGGTCTATGACCCACGACTTCCGTGGGTAAGGATGCGGCATAAAGATTTACCGCGTTAATTATTATATCACTTATTTTTTTTATTTGCAAGCATTTTCCTTACTTCTTTTGAAAAAGAAGTAAGCAAGAAAACTTTACACGTATAGTTCTGTTGTTTAAAATTTCAATCCTATTATTGTATAGATTAATCTAATTTCAACTTCCATAAAAAGAAGCAAGCAAGAAAACTTTACACTATAGTTCAGTTGTTTAAAATTTCAATTCTATTATTAAATTTTGTTTTAATTAACCTATACTCAAATAGGCAAGTCAAAGAAGTTTAAATGTTTTTATGAACGGTGACATCCACGGCTCTTGCGATTTTTCCCGCTGCGTCGTTGTTAAGCTCGTACGCGAGCAATATCTTAAATCCGTCATTGGTTGACGTAACGCGTCTTTCAACCGTGATAACGTCAAACCTAATCTTGCCGTACGGGGTGGCAAGCAACGTACTCGTTTTTTCGTCGGACAGCGTGATGTCGTACGCCATTACGCCGTCGGCTTTGATTTGCGTAGCCTTTTCGGCGTGCAAGACGGTAAACGAATCGCCGCCCAATTTAAACTCGAGCGCAAAGCCGTCGAGATTTTGAGTCAGCTCGCCCTCCACCGTAAGCGGCTCTTGCTCGGAAGCGACCGACACTAAAACGGGGATTTTGTTTTGTTCGTCTTTATTCATTGTGACCTACTTGCGAAGCACCATCGCTTTGATATCGCCGACAGCCGTTTTTATCTTGGGGTCGGATGATATAAGCGACGTTATTTTATCGCGTGCGTACATGACTGTGGTATGCTCGCGTCCGCCGAAGTAACTGCCTATCGAGCTGAGCGGGATATTTGTAAACTCGTTTATTAGGTAAATCGCTATTTGGCGCGGTATTACTACATCCTTGTTTTTGCGTTTGCCCACGACCTCGGCTTTTGACACGCCGAAGTACTTGCACGTACAATCTATTATCTCGTCGACGGATATGTCGTCGCATTCCTGCACGAGATAGTCCTTTAACGCTTCCTGACAGATAGACAGGTCGACCTTGCGGTCGTAAAGCGTGGAAAGGAACAACACCTTTGTAAGCACGCCCTCCATTTCGCGCACATTGCTGGTAACGCGCTCGGCAATAAAGGTAAGCTCGTCCAGACCGATATTCTTTTTTTCCTGTTGGGATTTCTTTTGCAGAATGGCGATACGCGTTTCCAAATCGGGCGGCTGAATATCGACAATCATACTTGACGCGAACCGCGAACGCACGCGCTCGTCGAGGTCGGGAATGTCCTGCGGACGACGGTCGGACGTGAACACCATTTGCTTGCCCGCCGCTTTGAGTTCCTCGAACATGTGGAAGATCTCGTCCTGCGTAGACTGCTTTTTGCTGAGATACTGCACGTCGTCTATCATGAGCAAATCGACGTTGCGGTACTTATCGCGGAACGACTTGCTGTTGCCCGCGTGCCCGTGTATGGACGAGATAAACTCGTTTAGGAACGTTATCATGGACACGTACTGCATTTTAAAGTTTGGGCGCGACACGCGAAGGTCGTTGCCTATCGCCTGCATAAGGTGAGTTTTACCAAGCCCGACATCGCCGTAAATAAAGAGCGGGTTAAACTTTTCGCCGGGGTTTTCGGAAACGGCAAGCGCGCTCGCATAGGCAAGTCTGTTGCACTCGCCCACCGCAAACTCGGCAAAGTTATATCTCGGATTAAGCCTGCAAATCTCGACGGGCGGAATCTCTTCGCGCTCCTCTCTTCGCACCGGCTCGACCGTTTGCGGAATCTCGTCCGCCGATACTATAACCGGCGTGGACGGCGCGCCGTCTATCTCGCGAAGCACGCGCTTAAATAGCGGCATGTACTTGGCGATGACCTCGCTTCTCGCCCCCTCGGACGGCGCGCACAGTACGAGCGTATCGTCCTCTGCCCTAACCGGCTTGAGCGGACGGATCCACACATCAAACGCGAGCGAATGGACCTCTACCTCCAATATAGACAGCATTTCCTGCCAAACGGCATCTTTATCTTTCATGTTGATTTTCCTTGTAAAAACAGTATACAGCAAAATGCGTACAAAATCAAGTATTTAAAATAATTCGGAATAATGAATTCGGAATGCGGAATTAATGAATAGCTTTTTTATCAAACCGCATTTTTAATTACAATAGCGAATATTGTAATCACGCATTGCGCATGGACAGGGCTATCTTATATATCTCGCTCTTGGCGACATGTCTGTCCTGCGCGACCTTTTTTACCGCGTCCTTAACGGTATCGCCGCCGTCCACGTAATGCTTGATATGCTCTTCCACCGTCAAAAAGCAAAGCGGATTGTGAGTGACGCCCTCTACGACAATGGCAAACTCGCCCTTTTCCACTATGTCCATGTCCTCGCCGAGCGTGCCGCGCGTGACCGTTTCGTACAGTTTGGTCATTTCGCGGCAAACGGCAACTTTACGCGCGCCGAGCTGTTCGTACAAAAACCGCAAATCCTTTTTTATATCGTGCACCGCGCTGTAAAACACGAGCGTGCACGGCATCGCCTTGTACGGCTCGACGTATCGCACGCGGTCGATATTCTTTTCCGGCAGAAAGCCGAGTATGGCAAACGCGCGAGTATCGAGCCCCGAAAGCACGAGAGCGTTAACGCCCGCGCATGCCCCGCTTACAACGGTAAACTCTACTCCGTTTTGTATCGCCGCGTCTATAAGCACGTGCCCCGGGTCGGAAACGGCGGGCATGCCCGCATCCGACACGACGGCAATACTCTTGCCCTCTTTAAGCAAGTCTATAAGTCCGTCGACTGCGCTCTTTTCGTTAAACTTGTGGTAAGCAACAGTACGCGTTTTTATGCCGTACTTGCCGAGCAGTATCGCGGTGTGCCGAGTGTCCTCGGCGGCAATCAAATCGACAGACTTTAACACCTCGATTGCGCGGTAAGTCACCTCGTCGAGATTGCCTATCGGTGTAGCAACAAAATATAGCATTGTTCTTACTGTGACCTCCTTGACACAAAAGGTTTTGAAAGCACAGTCGCGCGTCAGACGGGTAACAGTTGACGAGGTGGCGACGGAAATGTACATAGACGTACATGACCAAACCGCCGAGCCAAACGTAGCCCGTATCACGCGATGAACGTACTTTCAAACTCAATATTCCTCAACTTTCAGAGACAACCCCTGTTTTCCGCCCCGAACGGCGCGTATCATAAACGTTTTGCCGTTAGGATTGACTACAAGCTTTTTCACAGTCAAACCGTTATCGCGGCAGGCGCAAATTACCTCGTCCAGCCGCGACGTGACGTGCGTCATATACAGCGCCCCGCCCACCTTTAACGCACGCTTGGCGACAGCAACGGCTTCCGCCAAAGTGATATTGATTTCGCTGTTAGCAGTCGGCGCGACGGCCGTCGGCTTAGAGTATATCTTGTAATACGGCGGATTGCACGTGACCGCGTCATACCGCCCGTTTATAGACGAATCAAGCGAACGCGCGTCGGCGTTGATAAAGCTGACGTTATTCAGCTTGTTTAGTTCCATTGAGCGCACGCTCATATCGAAAAGCTCTTTGTCGAGCTCGATACCGACTGCTTGCGCGCCCGCCGATATGCCGAGCATGATTGCAATTATGCCGCACCCCGAGCACAGATCGAGCACGCTGTCGCGTGGCGATAAATCGCTTTCGGCAAAGTGCGCCAAAGCCACGGCGTCCGAACCGAAACGGTAACCGTTATAGTTTTGAATTATATAATACCCATCGCCGAGCGGCTCGGCTTTTTCGCCGGCTTTAATCTCTACCACGGCAAAAACACCTCGCCACGCTTGGTCGTGCCTTTCGTCTGTTTTACGCTGTCGGCAATCTGATACCCTACGATAACAAGTACCTCGTTGCCGCGACAAATAAGCGGAATGCGGTCGCGCAAACGACCGGGGATTTTGCTGTCTATAAAATACTGCTTGAGTTTTTTGGTCTTGCCGCCGAACGGCGTGAATATATCGCCGTCACGCCTAAACCGAAGTTCGCTTCCGTCAAGCTTGTCCAAATCGACAAACCGCCCCACCGCCGAGCGCGGCGAGGCCGTGCTCTCCAGTATACGAACGGATAAACCGTCAATAAAGTTTGCACCGATCTTAACGGGCACGACTGCGTTACATATCGGGCGCGGAATATGCAGAGCAATCTTACCGTACTCGCGCGCCGCGACTACGCCGTTGGATAACTCGATATGCGCGCCTACCCGCCCGCTTTTAAGCGCAACAACGCGCTCTATCTGCTCGCGCGTAATATCCACGAGCGTGTAATATTCCAAGGCCTTTCTTACGTACCGCGCGGCAAGCGCAGCGCTTAACGCTTCGTCTTTTACAATTACCGCGCCGCGGTCAAACGAAATGAGCGAACGGTCTACCGCGCCGTCCAAAAACTTGCACGTATCGTCACATTCCGCCGCCAACGCATTGACCGAACGCACCACGCCCGCGTACCGTTCTTCTATCAAAGGAATGACGTTGAGCCGAATAAAATTCCTGTCCGCGTCATCCATAAAGTTGGTCTTATCAACAACGTAGTCAACGCCGAACTCGGCGGCGTAGCGGTCGAGCTCGCTCGGCATGACCGACAAAAACGGACGAACGACGCGCCCGTCGCCGCCGCTTTTAATGCCGCACAGCCCGTCCAACCCCGCGCCGCGGAACAGGTGCATAAGCACCGTTTCGGCGTTGTCGAGCGCGTGATGCGCCGTTAAAATCAAATCTGCGGCGCCCGACTTGATTAGGTCGTAAAAGATACCGTAGCGCAAATTTCGCGCCGCCTGCTCGATTGTAAGCCCGTTTTTTGCGCTGTCCGCTTTTACATCTACTGTATACGCCCTAAACGGCACGTTATTTTTCTCGCAAAAAAGCCGCACGAATTCCTGATCGGAATCCGCATCCGGGCGCAAGCGGTGATTTACATGCACGCACAAAATATCACCGCGAGTCACCGCGCCGCAGTTTATCACGGCGTGAAGAAGGCACATGGAATCGCGCCCGCCCGACACGCCTATCGCAAACAGTTTTCCCGCATACCGCGACAAAATGCCCGCCGTCTTTTTTTGCAATTCGTTCACAAAAAGATTATACAACAATCACGCCGTATTGTCAACTTAACTATTCTTTAATTAGATTGGGCAACGTGACAGAAAAGTCCAAAATAAAATTGGGCTGTGCGTACTCTTTTGTCGACGGATGACAGTCCGCGTTTTTTGTTAAACTCATCCCGCCTACGGTAATGTTAAAGTCATCGCTACATTCGCCGAAAACCAAATATTGACAACTCACATATTCGGTTATGTTGTCCATTCGTATCGGTATCAACTCAAACGGCTTTGTAATGTCAATGTCATATTGCGCAAAAAAATCCGTCAACTCTTTACAAGCGGATTTAATTTGACTGCAAAAGCTTTTGCAACTACCGCAGTCGCACGGTGTATAGCTCTCATAAAAAAGCCGATTTTTGTCTTTGTCAATTATTAGCATTACCGTTATCTTACCCTCGCATCGAAACCAAGTAATCAGTGATAAATTGTTTGCCGTCCAAGTACGAAAGATATACCTCTTCCCCGTCCTCGGAAGCGATTGCGGCAATCGGATAATGCACTGTCGGCTCACCCATGGTAAATACCGTAAACGTGTACGATTCGCCGGGCTCTAACTCAATTTCATTATCTTGCAAAAATTTTTTGGTTTCGGGTAGAATTGTGGCGTGATAATTTCCTTTCGCGTATTCTAACCTTACGACCTGATAACCTCTCTCGTTTTCGAGATAAATTACCGTTGCGACAACCGAATTGTAATACTCGTCGTTTTGGCTGTCATTTATTCGGCGTTCGATAAACAACTTAGACGAGCATGATATTATGCCGTATATGCCGAACCCGAACACCGCAAGAATTACCGCGCCCGCCAACGCGCCTAAAGTTATAAGCTTTCCTTTTGTCATTGTTTAATTATATAGCATAATAAATGTTTTGTCAATATGGGTATAATTAAGAACTTTTGTCCGCAAAGCGCAGTCCTCGTTTTTAATACATCACCCCTCATCCTCCGCCGTAGACGTTCGCCCACGGCCCTTCACCCACATTTGGGAAAGAAATGTCCGTTTGGAGTCGCTACACTATAAAGAACGTTATCGGCTGACTGATGACTGTAAAGATTATTAGTTTAGAATTCAAAAACCCCTCGTCGTAAGTTTTACAACGAGAGGTTTTGTTATTGCTTGATTATTCTTCGTCGGTAGCGGCAGCTTCGGTGGACGCGGTGGCGCGCTCAACGGGATAGATATTGCGGTACTTGCGTACGCCCGTACCTGCGGGGATGAGCTTACCGATAATGACGTTTTCCTTAAGACCGATGAGCGGATCGACCTTGCTCTTGATAGCGGCTTCGGTCAATACCCTTGCGGTTTCCTGGAAGGACGCTGCGGACAGGAAGCTGTCGGTTGCAAGCGCGGCTTTGGTAATACCGAGTAGCGTGTGCTTGGCAATGCCCGGTCTGCCGTAGTTTTCGATAGCGCGAGTATTCGCTTCGTCGAACGTGGCAAGATCTATCATTTCGCCGGGCAAAAGATCGGTATCGCCGCTGTTTTCCACTCTGACCTTTTTGAGCATTTGCCTAACGATAACCTCGACGTGTTTATCGTTAATCGCAACGCCCTGAGAGCGGTAAACGGACTGAACTTCCTTGACTATATATTCCTGAACATCATTTCTGCCCTTGGTGCGAAGGATATCGCTCGGGTTTAACGGACCCTCGGTGATTGCGTCACCCGTCTTGATGACGGCTCCGTTGCTTATATACGGCTTGAACCGTGCGCCGTGAGGAATGGAATACGAATCCTCGTCGCCGTCGTCACGCTTGACTATAACGTCGCGCTTGCCGTCTTTTTCCACGATACGTACTTTACCGCCGTGCTCGGCAAGAACCGCACAGCCCTTGGGATTACGCGCTTCAAACAACTCTTCTACACGCGGAAGACCGCTCGTAATATCGTCTGCCGCCGCAACACCGCCCATGTGGAAGGTACGAAGCGTAAGCTGAGTACCGGGCTCGCCTATACTCTGCGCGGCTATAATGCCGACCGCTTCGCCTATTCTAACAGGCGTTGCCGCCGCCATATCCCTGCCGTAGCACTTGGCGCAAACGCCGTGCTTGCTCTTGCAGGTAAGGACAGTTCTGATTTTTACGTGATCGATGCCCGCCGCAACTATGCTCTTTGCCGTCTGCTCGCCGATAAGCTCGTTGACCTCGCAAAGCACTTCCTTGGGATTTTTGGGATTGACAACACGTTCTGCACTGTATCTGCCTACGAGTCTGTCCTCAAGCTTTTCGATAACCTGGTTGCCTTCCATAATGGCATAGGTATCCATGCCCTTGGGCACACCGTCCGAACAGCAGTCCTCTTCTCTTACGATGACGTCCTGCGCAACGTCGACAAGCCTACGGGTAAGGTAACCCGAGTCAGCCGTTTTAAGAGCGGTATCAGCAAGACCTTTACGACCGCCGTGAGTGGAAATGAAGTATTCCAAAACGGTCATGCCTTCACGGAAAGAGCTTCTGATCGGAACGTCAAGTGTTTTACCTTGGGGGTTACGCATAAGTCCGCGCATACCCGAAAGCTGACTTATCTGGGTCATGTTACCGCGCGCACCAGAGGTTGCCATCATGTTGATGGGGTTGTACGCATCAAGCGTGCGCCTAAGCGCCGCCGTGACCTGGTCGTTGGCCTTGTTCCAGATATTGATAACTGCGTTGTACCGTTCTTCCTCGGTTACGAAGCCGCGGTCGAACAGCTTGTCGATTTTTACGACTTCCTTTTCCGCGTCGTCGAGAATCTTGTACTTCTCTTGCGGAATGTGCATGTCAAAAACGGAAGTGGTTATCGAGCCGATAGTAGCATACTTGTAACCCATGTCCTTGATAGCGTCAAGAACTTCGACGGTTACGGACGCACCCTTCTTTTTGAAGGTGGTGTTGATTATGCTCTTTATAACGTCCTTGCTTACGCAGAAGTTGATTTCCGGCTCGAACATCTTTACATAGCTGTCGCGTACGACGTAGCCGAGATCCTGCGGAATGGGCTCGTTGAATATAAGTCGACCGACAGTCGTGGTAACGACCTGACGGTAGTATTTGCCGTCGGGCGAAACCGCGTTTTTGGGGATTTCCACGCCGCTCGCGTTGATGAACTCCACGGGGCGTTCCAATCTTACTTTTATCTTGGTCTGAAGCTCGATTAGTTTGTTAAAGTACGCCATCTTGGCTTCGTCGGCGTCGGCAAACACCATGCCCTCGCCCTTTGCGCCCGGCTTATCCATAGTGAGGTAGTAGCTACCCATAACCATGTCGAGCGTAGGCGAGCAAACGGGTGCGCCGTCCGAAAGCTTAAGAATGTTATTGGGCGCAAGCATGAGTACGCGCGCCTCGACCTGTGCCTCGACGGACAGCGGTACGTGAATAGCCATCTGGTCGCCGTCGAAGTCTGCGTTGAACGCGCCGCAGGCAAGCGGGTGAAGCTTAATCGCTCTGCCGTCTACGAGCACCGGCTCGAACGCCTGAATACCCAATCTGTGAAGAGTGGGCGCACGGTTAAGAAGTACGGGGTGGTCCTTAATGACCTTTTCCAATACGTTCCACACGTCGGCGTCAGCACGCTCGGCAATGCGCTTTGCCGTTTTGGCGTTGTGCGTCTTGCCCTGTGCGACAAGCTCTTTTATGACGAACGGCTTGAACAGCTCGAGCGCCATTTCCTTGGGAACGCCGCACTGATAGAACTTGAGCTCGGGACCTACGACGATAACCGAACGACCGGAGTAGTCTACGCGCTTACCCAAAAGGTTTTGACGGAAGCGTCCCTGCTTACCGCGCAGCAAGCCCGACAAGCTCTTGAGCTCGCGGTTGGACGCGCTGTTAATCGCCTTACCGCGTCTGCCGTTGTCGATAAGCGAGTCGACGGCTTCCTGCAGCATACGTTTTTCGTTGCGAATGATAATATCGGGTGCGCCGAGTTCCATTAGTCTGCGCAAGCGGTTGTTGCGGTTGATAACCCTGCGGTACAAATCGTTAAGGTCGCTCGCCGCAAAACGTCCGCCGTCCAGCGGAACCATCGGTCTAAGCTCGGGCGGAAGCACGGGCAGTACGTCAAGCACCATCCAGCTAGGCTCCGCGCCCGACTTCATAAACGCGTCGAGGATATCGAGGCGCTTGATCGCGCGTAGTTTCTTTTGTCCGGAGGACTTTTCCACCACCTCGCGCATTTTTTCGTATTCTTCGGGAATGTTTATTTCCTTCAAGAGCTGGCGGATAGCTTCCGCGCCCATGCCGACCTTAAACGCCTTAGGTCCGTACTGTTCCTGGTACTGACGAAGCTTGTCGTCGGAAATTATTTCCTTGTACTGCAAGTCGGTAATACCGGGATCGAGTACGATATAATTGACAAAGTAAACTACCTGCTCGAGCTGTTTAAGCTGAAGGTCGAGTATAAGACCTATTCTGCTCGGCACGCCGCGGAAATACCAAATGTGCGTGACCGGCGCGGCAAGCTCGATATGTCCCATGCGCTCGCGACGAACCTTGCTGGTTGTTACCTCTACGCCGCACTTGTCGCATATAACGCCTTTGTAGCGAATGCGCTTGTACTTGCCGCAGTAGCATTCCCAGTCCTTGGTCGGTCCGAAAATGCGCTCGGAGAACAAGCCGTCCTTTTCGGGTTTTTGGGTGCGATAGTTTATAGTTTCCGGCTTGGTTACCTCGCCGTACGACCATTCCCTTATTTTGTCGGGACTGGCAAGCTGAATTTGCATCGAATCGAAATTATTAAGTTCAAACATATCGCCGCTCCTTTAGTCTTCCTTATCGTCGTCAAAGCTGACGTCCTCAAACGGGTCGTCGAGTTCGACATCCTCTTCAAACAGGCTACCCGCTTCGGACGAGGTATCATCCTCGTCATCGTCGTCAAGCCCGCCCAAAATATCGCTGTCGATCGTTATGTCGTCGCCATCGTCGAACAGACTGCTGTCGTAGTGCTTGGGATTGGGTTCGGCGTCGTAAAGCACGGGATCGTCGTCCATAAGCTCTTTAATACCGATTTCTTCCTTGTCCTCGGTAAGCACTTTTACGTCAAGCGCTAAGGCTTGCAATTCCTTGATCAATACCTTGAACGATTCGGGAATGCCCGGCTCGGACACGTCCATACCGCGGATAATGCTGTCGTACGTCTTGCTTCTTCCCGCAATGTCGTCCGACTTGACGGTCATAATCTCTTGAAGCACGTTTGCCGCGCCGTATGCGTAAAGCGCCCAAACCTCCATCTCACCGAAACGCTGTCCGCCGTTTTGCGCCTTTCCGCCGAGCGGCTGTTGCGTAACGAGCGAGTAAGGACCGGTCGAACGCGCGTGCATCTTGTCGTCGACAAGGTGGATAAGCTTAAGCATGTACATGTAACCGACGGTGGCGCGGTTTTCAAACGCCTCGCCCGTTCTGCCGTCGTACATCTGTATTTTGCCGTCGACGTGACCGTCGGGCGAAACGTAGCCGTTTTCGGCAAGAAGCTTTTGTATATCGGACTCTATAGCGCCGTCGAATACGGGAGTAGCAACCTTCCAGCCGAGCGCCTTGGCAACAAGTCCCAAGTGAACCTCGAGAACCTGACCGATATTCATACGGCTGGGAACGCCGAGCGGGTTTAAAACGATTTGCAACGGCGTGCCGTCCGCCATGAAAGGCATATCCTCTTCGGGAAGAACGCGGGAAATAACACCCTTGTTACCGTGACGCCCTGCCATTTTGTCGCCGACCGAAATCTTACGTTTTTGCGCAATGTATACGCGAACGAGCTTATTTACGCCCGGCTTCATTTCGTCGCGGTTAGCGCGAGTAAACACCTTGACGTCTACGACTATACCGCCCTCGCCGTGCGGGACCTTGAGCGACGTATCGCGCACTTCTCTCGCTTTGTCGCCGAATATAGCCCTCAGCAATCTTTCCTCTGGAGTAAGATCGGTTTCACCCTTGGGCGTGACCTTACCTACAAGGATGTCGCCCGAATCGACCTCTGCGCCGACGCGGATAATACCGTCCTCGTCGAGGTTTTTAAGCGCTTCGGGGCTGACGTTGGGGATATCTCTTGTGATTTCCTCGGCGCCGAGCTTGGTGTCGCGCGCTTCGGTTTCGTGCTTGTTGATGTGAATGGAAGTGAACACGTCGTCTTTGGCAATGCGCTCACTTATAAGTATAGCGTCCTCGTAGTTGTAGCCTTCCCAGCTCATAAAGCCGACAAGCACGTTCTTTCCGAGTGCAAGCTCGGCTTGCGACGTGGAATGACCGTCGGCAAGGACCTGTCCCTTTTTGACCTTATCGCCTTTGGCAACGATTGCGCGTTGGTTAATGCAGGTGCCTTGGTTGGAGCCGACAAACTTTTTGAGAATGTACATTTGACGGTTGCCGTCGTCCTCGTTGACGATAATGCGCTCGGCGTCGACGTAATCGACAGTACCGCTCTTGCGCGCTATTACCATAACGCCCGAGTCATAAGCAATCTTGTGCTCGATACCTGTGCCGACGATTGGCGCTTCGGTACGAAGCAGCGGAACAGCCTGACGTTGCATGTTGGACGCCATTAGCGCACGGTGCGAGTCGTCATTTTCAAGGAAAGGTATTAGCGCCGTAGCAACCGAAACCATCTGCCTCGGCGACACGTCGATGTAATCTATTCTGTCCGCCGATACCTCGCCTATAAGGTCGCGGTAACGCATCATGACACGTTCTTTAACGAAGTGTCCGTTCTCGTCGAGCGGCTCGCTCGCCTGAGCTATCATGTAACGGTCCTCTTCGTCCGCAGGCAGGTAGTCGACTATATCTGTCACTCTGCGGTTTGCCTTGTCCACTCTGCGGTAAGGCGCCTCGATGTAGCCGTACTCGTTGATACGCGCGTAACTACTGAGCGACGAAATAAGACCGATGTTTTGACCTTCGGGCGTTTCTATCGGGCACATACGCGAATAGTGAGTGTAGTGAACGTCACGAACCTCAAACGTTACGTGCTCACGGTTAAGACCGCCGGGACCGAGTGCGGAAAGCTTGCGGCGGTGCGTAAGCTCTGCTATCGGGTTGGTTTCGTCCATGAACTGCGAAAGCTGTGACGAGCCGAAGAATTCTTTAATAGCGCTCGACACGGGGCGCACGTTGATAAGTGTCTGCGGCGAAAGCTCGGTGTCCGTCTGGATTTGCATGCGCTCGCGAACGACGCGCTCAAGACGGGACATACCGATACGGAATTGATTCTGCAAAAGCTCGCCCACACTGCGCACTCTGCGGTTTCCGAGGTGGTCGATGTTGTCGCACGAGCCGAAGCCGCGGTGCAAGCCCATGATGTAGTTGACAGTGGCGATTACGTCCTCGACTACGATATGCTTTACGATAAGGTCGTCGATATGCTTAGAGCAGAGCTCGGCAAGCTTTTCGCGGTTGCCCTCAGCCTCGTCCATAAGCTTGCAAAGCATGGGATAGTAAACCATCTCGTTGATGCCGATGGACCTAGGGTCTACGTCGATGTAGTCGGCAAGGTCGACGTGATTATTGCCGATTACGTTAAATTCCTTGCCGTCGTCGGCGATTACCCATACCTCGTTGATACCTGCGTTCTGAATCTTGACCGCAAGCTCTTCGGTAAGGATGTCTGCCGACGTGTGAGTTTCCTTGTTCTCGGCGCGTGCATAAACAACGCCGTTTTCGTCAATGATATCACGCGCTACGCGATAACCGTCCACACGGTATCGAAGCGCCATCTTTTTGTTATACTTATATCTGCCGACGCGCGAAAGATCGTACTTGCGACGGTCGAAGAACATCCCGTAAATAAACGACTTGATAGAATCTATGGTAGGGGTCTCACCGCTTCTAAGCTTGTGGTTAAGCTCCAACAACGCACGTTCTTCGCTGAGCTCGTGCTTGTCCTCCTTGTCGCCGTAACGCGCGCAAGTAACCTCTATCATAGGGTCGTTGTTGAAAATCTTTTTAAGCGCTTCCTCGGTGCCGAAGCCGCTTTCCGTAACGGCGGAAAGACAGCTCAAAAGCACGGTGGCAAGCACCTTCTTTTGACGGTCGACGCGCACCCACAAAACGCCGGACGAGTCTTCCTCGAACTCGAGCCATGCGCCGCGCGACGGAATGTTTTGCGCGCTGTAATGCGCTTGTCCGGTCTTGACGTCCTTTTTGTAATCGAAGTACGCACCGGGCGAACGAACGAGCTGGCTTATAACCACACGCTCGGCGCCGTTGATAATAAACGAGCCCGTGGGGGTCATGCGCGGCATGTCGCCCATATACACTTCCGAGCGGGTGCTCTCGTCCGTTTCGCAGTTGTGCAAGCGCACTTTTACGTACAGCGGCACGGCAAAAGTAGCGTCGCGATCCTTGCATTCCTTCTCGGTATAGTTACGCTTTTGGCTATTGCCCTCGCGGTAACCGAGATAGTAATCCTCAAAGAACAACTCGACGCGACCGGAATAGTCCGTAATGGGTGAAAAATCGCGAAGCACCTCACGAATACCGTTGTCGATAAAGTCGTTGTAAGACTTCTTTTGCACTTCGACCAAATCCGGCATATCAATAACTTCATGAATCTGCGCAAAGGACATGCGCTCGGTATTGCCGTATTTAACCTTGGTAATCTTTCTCTCAGCCATACAAACTCCTAAAAAGGTTATTTATTATCTAATTTGCGGAAATCCCGCAAAGCCGCGTCGCGACAAAAATCGCGCACAAAAGCGGAGCGGATCACTCCGCACCGCAAAAAAAATTTTAAAACGGAACTTTGATTGACAATCGTCGCTCTCTTTATAACGAAATTGCGCTATATACACGTTACGGTATACTAACGCATTATGAGAGTTTATCACAGGCTGTCAAATCTGTCAATCATTTTAACACCATAATTCAATATTTTTTTTATAATTTTAAAAGAACGGCAAATCAATGCCGTTCTTTGAGGATCGATAATTGATTTAATACGCTTTTACGCGTTCTATTCTGCGCCGACGTTGCCCTCGCCTTCCGCCTGCTCGGGCTCCGCATTATCGGTTGATCTATCGGTATCGTCGTTCTCTTCGCCGTTATCGTCGGACTTATCGGACATGCCGTTGTTTTTCTTGCTCTTCATTACGCCGAACACTGTGCCGCCCGCAATAAGAATAACCATAGGAATGCCTATGCCCAAGCCGAGCGCAAGACCGAGATTGCCGCCATCGTCATCGGGCGCTCCGATCTTGTACGACCAACCGCTCACGGCGCTTTCCGTAAGCTCGCCGCGCATAACCACCGCCGAGCGGGCGCCTACGGTAAACGAGTTGCCGTTGAATGACGAAAGCTTTGTCGCCGAAGCCCTGTTGCCGTTTACGAATACGTCGTACTTGCCTTGGGGAACTGAAACGGCCGTCGCGCTTTCGGTGCTGTTAAGAATGACAACAGCATACTGATTGCTTGCGGGATCTTTAACCGCATAAACGGCTACGCCGTCGGAATGCTCGTCGTCATTAATGATAACGTTGGCTTCAATCTGTTCTTTGGTGTCGAGCCGGAATTGCGGCCAAGTCGTCTTGATAGCTATAAGTCCTTTATAGAACTCAACCATTTCCCAGTTGGCGTCAAGCAAATCCCAGTCTATCGCGTTGACCGAGTCGGGCGATTTGTACGAGTTGTCGGAGAAGTAGTATGACGAATCGTTACGGTAAACGTTGGGACGGTTGTCATAATCGTTCTTCTTGGTCGTGGGCTTACTGCGAAGCATTTCCTCGCCCGCGAGCATAAAGCCTATGCCCTGACTTGTCATAACCGACGCGGCGGCAAGTCTGTTCATTGCCATTATCGTGTTTTTATCAGCCTTGACCGACGCGTTAAGCTTATCCCAAATCGTCGAGTTGTCGTGGCAGTCTACGTAGTTTATGTTCTGCGTCGGGTTAGCCGCAAAGTGCTTGGTCGCGCCGCGCGCACCTACGTATACAGCGCTGTCCTGACCTTTCTTACCCGAAACGAATCCGGTGTCGCGCAAGCTGTTAAAACTGCCCTTGAGTCCGTCGCGAATTATATCGTTAAAGTAAGCGATATGCGGCGTCTGCTTGGCGTTGTCGAGCTTAGCCTGTCTATTGTCGGCCAAACCGCTTGCGCCGCCCGTCCAGCCCTCGCCGTACACTATGACGTCGTCGTTGATTTTTGCAAGCTCTTCGTAAAGCTTGTTCATGGTGTCGATATCGTGCAAGCCCATAAGGTCGAAGCGGAAGCCGTCGATTTTGTACTCTTCCGTCCAATACTTGACAGAATCGATCATAAATTTGCGGAACATAGCGTGCTCGGAAGCGGTTTCGTTGCCGCAACCGGAACCGTTGTAGAACGTGCCGCTTTCGGTCATGCGGAAGTAGTAACCGGGCATGAGCTTTTCAAAGTTGGAAGCGGGCGCGTCGCTTACGTGGTTGTATACGACGTCCATAACGACCTGAATGCCGGCGTTGTGAAGCGCCATAATCATCTGTTTCATCTCGTTGACGCGCGTAAAACCGTCGGCAGGGTCGGACGAGTACGAACCCTCGGGCATGTTGTAATTGAGCGGATCGTAACCCCAGTTAAACTGCCCTTCGGCGTTGTACGTTGCGGTGGTAAAGTTTTCGTTTACCGAAGCGAAATCGAACAACGGTTGGAAGTGCACTTGGGTTATGCCGAGCGCCTTAAGATAATCGAGCGCCGTAGATTTGCCGCTCTTTGTCTTGGTGCCCGTTTCCGTAAGACCGAGGAATTTGCCTCGGTTCTTTTCCGATACGCCCGAGTTGGGATTAATAGTGACGTCGCGGAGCTGTGCTTCCCAAATGACCGCGTGAGTGTTGGACGCGAGTTTGGGCATGTTTTGAGTTTCCCAGCCCTCGGGATTGGCGGTAGCGAGATCTATTATCATGCCGCGCTGTCCGTTTCTTCCGCCGCTTCGCGCATACGGGTCGACAACCTCGGTCGACTTGTCGCCGCTGACTACCGAGTATGTGTAATACTTGCCGTTTTGATCGCCTTTAAGCGTGTACGTCCAAACGCCCTTTTCGCCCTCGGTCATCTTGTACGAGGTAGCGGCGCCGCCCTCGCCCTTGTCATAGATATTGAGCCGCATCTCTGTCGCATAAGGCGACCAAACGGTAAACTTGGTCTGTTCTTTGGAATATTCCGCGCCGAGCGTGCCGGTGTAATAAAACCGCTCTTCAAATTCGGGCGTACCGAAAAGCTCGTCAAATCTAATCGGCGCGGGCTCGAAGTTGCCGGAGCTATCCACCAACGTATAAACCTTTTTTACGTCGCATTCGCCGTCGAGTTTAATATCAAACGCCGTCTTGCCTTCCGCAGTATCCATGACAGAACATTCAGGCACGTTAAAGCTTTGCACGTTCCCCCCGCGTTTGACAAGAATAGGCAAGGCGTTGCCGTCGCCGTCGATAATCGAAAAAACAGAGCTTTCCGTCATGTTGCCGTTTGTCAGTATTCTCACCGTAGAAAAATCGGTAAACATGACCGACACGATTGTATTAGCCACCGTATCCCCTCCAACCCGTCATATTAAGGTAAGTATATCATTACCCGCGGAAAAAGTCAATAAACCGCTTTATTAAAATGCGCCACGAAAAAGGATGCGGAAAATCCGCATCCCAATCTGTTTTGAATTATTCGTGTTATCGATTGCTAAGCAACCGCTTATTTTACGTCTACGTCGTACAGCCACTTGGCGGTGTCAATCCCGTCGGCGGCGGCATACACAACAGAAGCGCTGTAAGCGCCTACAGTAAGCTTGCCGTCGGTAACCTGTTGACCTTCCAGTCCTTCGGCGTTAATTTCCATGCCGTTAAGCACTGTCTGGAATTCGGCTACCGGAATAGCGATCTCTGCGTCGGAGTCGTTGGCATTGAGCGCAATAATAACGAAAATATCCTCGTACTTGATACCGTAGACCGCAACGCCGTCGTCGGTATCGGTGTCAATAAACACAAGGGCGTTTTTAAGCTCTTCGGTCGTCTCGAACTGGAAGAACGGCGTATTGCGCTTAATCTGAATCAAGTTCTTGTAGAATTCTATCATCTCGTCGTTCTCGATACGCTTAGTCCAGTCGATTGCGTTGACGGAGTCGGGCGATTTGTACGAGTTGTCGGAGAAGTAGTAGTTTGGATTGGTAAGATACTGACTGGGACGGTTATCATACTCGTTTTCCGCCTCGGTCGGCTTGCTACGCATCATTTCCTCGCCGGCAAGGAAGAATGCGGGGCCTTGGCTGGTAAGCGTGGAAACCGCTGCAAGACTGTACATTGACTTAATCAGGTCGGCGTCCTTAACGGAAGCATTGAGCTTGTCAAAAAGCGTGGAGTTGTCGTGCGCGGAAACGTAGTTAACGCTCTGCGTAGGATTGAGCGCGAACGGTTTTTTACCCATGCTGTCGTACAAAGTTTTGCCGAGAGCATCGGTAGCGCCTGCCGCGCCTACGTAAACGGACGCGTCCAAACCGGAATGACCGGACACGAAACCTGTTTCAGTCATGGTAAATACACTGCCCTTAAGCCCGTCGCGGATGATATCGTTAAATACAGCGATGTTGGGCATTTTTGAAGCATTGTCCTGTATAGCGGCTTCTTCGCTATCAAGGCCGCTCGTGCCGCCTGTCCAGCCCTCACCGTAAACAATGACGTCGGCATTAACCTCGGCAAGCGCGTCGTAAAGTTGGTTCATAGTCTCGATATCGTGCAAGCCCATAAGGTCGAAACGGAAGCCGTCGATCTTGTATTCTTCGGTCCAATAAAGCACCGATTCGATCATGAACTTACGAAACATCGCGCGCTCGGAAGCGGTTTCGTTGCCGCAACCCGAACCGTCATAGAAAGCGCCGCTATCTGTCGTGCGGAAGTAGTATCCGGGCATAAGCGCTTCAAAGTTGGAGCCCTGCGCGTCGCTTACATGGTTGTAAACAACATCCATAACGACCTGTATTCCTGCGTTGTGGAGCGCCATAACCATTTGCTTCATCTCGTTGACGCGCACCTTGCCGTCGGCGGGATTGGTTGAATACGAGCCCTCGGGTATGTTGTAGTTGAGCGGATCGTAACCCCAGTTATACTCACCGTTTTTGTTGTAGGTTGCTTGGTTAAAGTCTTCCTTGACGGAAGCAAAGTCAAACAATGGTTGGAAGTGCACGGTGGTAACACCGAGCTCTTTAAGGTAGTCAAGACCTGTCGACTTGGTTACGTCGCCGACAGTAACGGTAGTGCCCGTTTCGGTAAGACCGAGGAACTTGCCGCGGTTCTTTTCCGATACGCCCGAGTTGGGATTAATAGTAAGGTCGCGAAGCTGTGCCTCGTAAATGACAGCCCGGCTGTATGAAGCGAGCTCGGGCATATCCTGCTCCTCCCAACCTTCGGGATCGGTGGTAGCAAGGTCAAGTATCATGCCGCGCTTGCCGTCTCTGCCTGCGCTACGCGCGTACGGATCTACTACCTCTTTGGTTGTGCCGCGTGCGGTAACGGTGTAGGTATAGTATTTGCCGTTTTGGTCGCCGTTTAATGTCACTTCCCAAACGCCTTTTTCGCCTTTTGTCATAGCGGTGGTCGTAGCGGTGCCACCCTCGCCTGCGCTGTAAATGTTAAGCTTAAGCTCGGAAGCAACGGGCGACCAAACTCGAAACGTGGACTTTTCGACGGAGTAATCTACGCCGAGTTCGCCGTCGTAAATGTACTTCTTTGTAAACGCAGAAGTTTCGTAAAGCGACGCCATTGTGATATCGCAACCGACAAAGTTAACAGCTTTATCAAACCCGTTAACAGGTTCGTCGGTTATGCGGTAAGACTTTGCAAGGTCTATTTCCTCACTAAACTTAATTATAGCGGTTGTTTTGTTATTGTACTTTGTCGTTTCGGCACAATTAAGCTCTGAAACAAGGTTATCGCTCTCGTCATAAATCTTAAAATACGAAGAAGCGGTGATATTGGAACTTGTTGTAAGCGTTAACGACTTAAAGTTGGTAAACTGCGCAGACGTAATCGTGTTTGACGTTGCCGCGTCATAAGCGGATTTAGCGTCGTAATAAATACCCCAACGTCCTTGAGCGAGGTAAATAGTTACCTTGTTGTCAACAATCTTTTCCGCGGGGATAAAGCGGTCGCCGGTCCCCGGATCTCTTGACGTCCAAGCGCCCTTGCGAACGATAAACCCTATCGCATTGCTTTCGGAAAGATCTACACCGGGGATATCGACTGTAAGCGTCGCCCATTTTTCGCCCTCGAGCGTAACGGTTTTAGCTTTGAACGGATATGCGGAACCATCCTTGCCCGCCGTCCACATCCACATGTTCCAATCGTCGTAGTCACCGTTAAGTCTGTAATAATTGATTGTAACGCGCGTGCTTCCTTCGGGTATGGGACCGAGCTTTTCCACGTCGTCGCCATCGGCATTACTGCAAGCGGCAAGCGGAAGGGCAAAAGCCACGATGAGCAAACCGACTATAAACGCCAAAAGCAGTTTAAGCCACGTTTGCTTAGTTGTTGTCTTGTTTATCATAATTCCTCCTATATAAGATATTTTTTACTGCGCTTTAAGTACTGCCGTCGTCCCTGCGGACATCTTTAGCGTGCTACCGTTAAGACTGATACTGCCCCCATTCGCTTTGAGAGAACCGACAACCGAGTATCCACTGAACGGTGAAATATCAAAGGATTTCGTTTGGTCACAGATATTATGAACGATAAGAACCTTTCTGCCTTTCCACTCGCATGTATAAGCGGCAATATCCGAGTTGTCGACGTGTACCAGAACATAATACGGGGTCTCAAACTCAGACATGGGCGTAAGCACACCTTCCTTATTAAAAGCATAGCCTGTCATAGCGCCTCTGCCGATCTCGGGAAAACGATTGCGTAATCTTATGGCATTACGGTAATACGTCAAAATCGAATTGCTGTTGTTGGTTTGCGATTTCCACGACCCGAGCGGCTGTCCGCCACTGTAATTGTTGCCGGACGGATCGGACACTTTGCGGCTGTCGCCCCAGTTGAAAGCAAGACGCTTATTTTCATCCTTACCCGAGCCCGCCGCTCCGATTTCCTCACCGTAATATATATACGGGTTACCGGGTGCAAGCAAATACATGCCTGCGGCCTTTTTTATCGACGTGGTATTATAATCGAAATAGCCGGCGCTTCTGTTATTATCGTGATTGGAAAGGAAGTTGGAAAGCAGCGCATGCTCATCTCTTTCCAATGCGCTTTTATGACAATCCTCCAACGCCGCTACCGTGACAGCCGCACGATACCCGCCTAAGGCGGTTTGCATAGCGCCGGCAAATCCGACGTCCATTCCGCCGCCCATAGAGTAATTGAAGTTACTCATGCCCGTCACGAAGAAACTGTTAATCGTCGAGTCCGCAGTTGTCAACACCTCGCCGACGTTATAGCAGTATCTGGAAATATTTTCGTTCTTCCAGCCCTGCGCCTCGGCAACCTCTGCGCCTTTCTTGTTGCAGTAATCGTTAAACCACGTCCAAAATTCGCCGTTATCGTCATTGTACTCGAGCGAAGTCGCGCACGCCCACGGGACAGCGTCCAAACGGAATGATTTGACGCCGCGATTAAGCCAAAAGTCCACTATTTTCTTTATCTCTTCTCGTACTTCATCATTCTTAAGATTAAGATCGGGCATTCCGCCGCCGTTAAAGTTTTCCAAATAATAATAACCGTCCGCGCCGGATACTTTTTGCCAATTCGGCGCAGGCTTTTCGTCGGCAATAACAAATTCATAGCGTTGCATATCCGGGTCGGTTTTGGGATCGGCTCCGTCTCTCGCCGCCTGCAAAGCATTTTTAAACCACGGATGCTGACTGGATGTATGGTTAAGAACCAAGTCCATTTGTATCCAAATACCGCGCTTATTGCATTCCTCGACCAGCTCGTCAAAGTCGTCAAGCGTGCCGTACGAAGAATTAATCGAATAGTAATCGGTAATATCGTATCCGTGATAGGACGGCGAAGAATTAATCGGCATAAGCCAAATACCGTTAACTCCCAAGTCTGTCATAGTGGAATCGTCCCCGTCGTTAAGGTAATCGAGGTTATTAATAAGCCCCTTTAAATCGCCGATCCCGTCGCCGTTTCCGTCCGCAAACGATCTGACAAAAACCTCATAATACGTTCGGCAGTAATCCTGCGGAATATCGTACGGATACGTATTCTTGGGCGGAGTCCAAACATCGTCCCCACAGCCCACCGCCGCAATTGGCATGGCCGCGGCAACGGCAACAGCCGAAACAGCCGAAAATATTTTTTTAAATGTTTTTTTACTCATAAATTCACCATAAATAAAGAGTTTTTTAAAAAAGTACTTTAACACCACAAGCAGCACATGGCGGTACGCCATATGCTGCCATAAGTGTAATTTGTAGACGCATTAGCCTTTGGCCGCGCCTCCGGTAATACCCGCCACATAGAACTTTTGCATTATCATGAACAAAATAACAATGGGAACGGAAATTAAAACCGAGCCTGCGCAGAACCTCGTGAACATTTTGTTAACAACCTCACGGTCGGAAACCCACGATCTTATACCTGCCGCAATCGTATATTTGGTCGGGTCGTGAATAAACACGCTCGCCATAATATAATCACACCAGGGGCTAATAAAGTTGGTAAGGATGGTGTAGACGATAATGGGCTTACTGAGCGGAATTATCATCTGCCAGAAAATACGGTTTTTCGATGCTCCGTCAATACGCGCCGCCTCATCTATTGCTAAAGGAACGGTATCGAAAAAGCCTTTAACTATGTAGTAGCCTGTGCCCGCCGCCAACGAATACGCCAACATAAGACCCACGCGACTGTTGGTAAGCTCAAACTGGTTAAAGATGTAGTACAGAGCTACCATGGATAGGAAGCCGGGGAACAAGCCCAAAACAAGCGCTATGTTCATTAACTTCTTTCTTGCCGAGAATCTAAGGCGCGAAAGCGCGTACGATACCATCAATACAAACATCGTAGATATGATGCAAGACCCGATAGCTATAAACAACGTATTGACAAGCCATTGTCCGTAAGGATACGACTCGTAATCATCACCTTTAAACAGCTTGATGAAATTATCAAAAGTATATGCTTCCGGAAAGACCGTTGTAGACGTAAATCCGGTTTGGGTATCGAAAGCACGCAGTATCATCCAAACAAGCGGGAACAACCAAATTACCACCATTACAAGCAAGACAACGTATATAACGGTGTCCGTTAAAATTCGCTTCGATCTTAATCCTATCATTGGAAAGTGTCCTCCTGCTTAATGGATTTGGAACTGTTGAACACGATAAGAGCAAAGAAACTCGATACAAGGAATGTAAACAAACCGATAACTGCGCCGTAGTTATACTCGGGGAACTGCTTTTCTATAGTCATCGAGTACAGCCACGTAACAAGAAGGTCTGTAGCGCCTATGATCTGACCGTCAATGTTCCTGTCGGGACCACCGCCGGTAAGGAAGAATATAACGTTAAAGTTATTGATGTTGCCCGTAAACGTCGTGATAAGCTGGGGCCCCATAACGAACATTATGTACGGGAATGTGATGGAAATAAATCTGCGAATAGGCCCCGCACCGTCAATTCTGCTCGACTCGTACAGCTCCTCCGGTATGTTCATGAGAATGCCGGATGTAGCAAGCATGGTAAACGGCATACCGCGCCAAAGGTTGACGACTATTACCATTACTCTCGCCGCCGTGTCGTTCATGGTATACGTACCGAACCAGTCTACGTTTGCACCCTTAATTCCGAACCATTGTTGCAAAATGAGGTTGAACGGACCGGTAAGATTGACATCGGGGCTGTAACCGAAGAATCGGCTCATCATGAGTAGCGTTACAAAGTCGGGCACAGCTATTACCAAAATGAAGCATATACGCCACAGCGGTTTAAGCTTAATCGACTTTTTGTTGATCATCATCGCCAAGAACATTCCGAAGAAGAAGTTGGTGAACGTGGCAAATACAGCCCAAATAAGCGTCCAAGCAAGAACTCGCCAAATTATACTTCCGTACGATTGCGCAAAAACAAACGAGAACGCCGAAAATCCCTTCCACGTAAACAAATGTGCAGGCGGCGAGTGAAAAACGCCGTCGCTGTAACCGTAGTTTGTAAATGCTATCAATATGTTGCACAAAAGCGGCAAAACCGTTATAAGCAAAATACCGATTATAGGCAGAGTAAGTACGGTTACGTGGAAGCCGTCGTTGAGCGCATAGTTTATTTGCTGTCTCGCATTGGAAAGAGGCTTGCCCGCCTCCACTCTCTTTTGAGTTTCGTACGCCACCTTGGTATTTTTAACGTACATGTACACAAAAAATACAAGTAACATCAGCGTAGCCACGCCGAAAATAAGTATCTTAAGCGAGTTGTGTCCCGCCGAAAGATTACCCATCTCGTCAAAGCCTTCCTCAATCGTTCCGAGCGTGCCGAACATAGCAAGATTTGGGCCGCCGAGGAAAACCATGTAAACGACAAAAAGCGCTTCTACGGCGAGCCAAGCAAATCCTTTTAAGAATTGTTTTGGACTACGCGAAAAACAGCCGAACCCAAATATAAGATACGACATTCTCGTACGCCAATCACCCTTTTGAAACCTATACCACAAACCCTGAAAGCATCGACCGATCGCAAAAACGAAATCCCGCAGTTTAAAGGGAATGGACTTGATAACACTCCAAATCATTAAACCGACGTTCCGAATGTACGTCCATATGGCTAAGCCGAGTTTTTGGTACCAGGGGCGATTATATTCTTTCCAGGACTGATTATTATTGCTATTATACATAAGATCACTCCTTATCAAATATCACTATGATTTACATAAAATATTTTCTGCAAAAAAGAAAAGTCTGCCGAGCCGACCGTTCGGCTCGGCAGATTTTCCAAGCGCTTAATTATCGAGAATTAACCAAGACGCATAGCTCTGCAAAGGTTGTCAAGCTCGGTATTGAGAGTAGCTTCAACGGTGCAGTCCTTGGTTGCAAGGGCGTTACCGAATGCAGCCATAGAATCCCAGAACTTGCTCGCCTGGCTCTGTTGCGAATAGCCGCCGAGAGATATCTGCTGGCTGAGCGCCGAAAGAGCTTTGTCGTTTTTGATTGTGGCGTTGGTTTCAAGAAGGTTCTTGTTGGTGGGACCCGCTTTGGTCTTTGTGTAACGGACGAGCTGTCCATTCTCGTTGGTCATCCAATCAGCGAAAGCCGCCGCGCAAGCCTTGTTAACTCTTCTCGGGTTGACGCCGCAGTATTTGCCGCCGTAGAACGTACCCATCTGCACGTCGTTTTCACCTACTTTAAAAGTAGGGCAAGCAGTGGGAACCGCAAATTCAGGCATACCGGCGATCGGTGCCTTTACTTCGTTGCCTTCTTCGTCAACGATGTTACCGTTTTTGTTAACCTTCCATTGGCCATCTTCATCCTTAGCGCCTTTTTCAGTCAAAATCGCCCATTCTCCGTCCGAAAGCCAGTCGGGCTTTACATCGGTAGGGATTTTAGTGTCGCCGTTGTTATAGAACGAACGTTCGCCGCCATTTTGCACCCAAGTGCCGATAAAGCCTGCAACGACCGAACCCGCACGCATACCGTTGGGAATCTCGGAGTTCATATCGGACGAGGGCTTAATAAGCGTTGCGTCAGAGCCGCTCGCGTAGGTCTTGAACATAGTCGCCAAAGTCTTAGCAACTTCCTTACCTTTTGCGTTATCGATATCGGTTACATACGTTTTACTTCCGTTTGCCGCAACCTCGAAGTCCATGATGTTGCCGGCGCCCTGCCAGAATGACGGCATATACCATCCGTCGCCGTAATTGAACATGATCTTCTTGCCGTCTGTCTTTGCTTTTGCAAGCATGGTGTCCAACGACTTTACGTCATCGGTGGTAAAGAAATCTTTGTTATACCACAAGAACCAGCCGTTGTCGTTGGTTGCGGGAAACGCCATAACTTGACCGTTACTGTTTGTAACACCTTTCCAAGTCGCTTCGCCGTCGCGCGCTTTGATAGCGTCAGCATACTTCGATAAGTCGCCTACAAGCGGCTGAAGCAGGTTTTTGCCAAGCATGTTGTTGGTTTGGCCGTTTTCAAAGAAGAATACGTCCGCACCGGCCGCGGGGTCGGTCGCGAGCTTTGTTTCGACTTCGCCCTCAGGCTGAGCCTGGAACGTGATTTTTACGTCTTTGTACTGGGGATACTGTTCCTTAAAGCCGGCAATCATGCTCTTGTAGCCGTCAACGCCTTCGGAACCGTGCGACGATTCGGGTGCCCATACGATAAGCTCATCCATCGAGCCGCCGAGCTTTTGAGTGGGCTCGGTACTGCCGCCGCAAGCCACAAGTCCGCCGAAAGCCGTAAGCGTCATTGCGGACGCTAAGAGAGTTGCAAGAATTTTCTTCATAATTTTCCTCCAAAATAAAAATTATTTATTGCTGTGGTTATTTTAGCATTATCATAAATCTTTGTCAATAGGTTTTCACAAAAAAGTTAACCGTTTTTTAGCCATTTTGCACAAAAAATATGATTTTACGGCACACAATTCATGCCGTCTTTGTTTTATCTTGACCGATTTTGACGAATTTTATACTAATGCGCAATCAGCGGTTAGCCACAATCATTCTAATGGTTGTCCGAACGAACGAAGCGCTTGAATAATCTCGCGTTTTATTGCCGGCGCATTCGATTTTGCCGTGCCCTATATTTGCGAGATCCTTAGACGCTTGTAAGACAAACTATCTTTACAAAAAGAAAAGTCGAGCCTAAACTCGACAGTTCTTAGTTCTGAATTCTTGATTAAATATTACGCCATCGAAACGGTACCTAACGCAAACTTGACGCTACCCATTCCGTCGGTCAAGTCGGCGGTAGGCGTAAACGTGATAATAGTAGTGGCAGATACCTTTTGACCGGCGATAGTCGTTTCGGTGTAAGACAAGCCGTTAAGAATCTTTACGCCCTCGCCTACTATATTATTGATATTAATCTTATCGGGGTTGGACGAATCGGGGTCGAGACCCATAAGCGAAACTACCACGTCGTATTCTGTCACGTCCATATTGTTGAACACAACGGTGGGCGCGTCGGCTCCGCGTTTATCGCCTACAAGCGAGAACTTTTCGCCGTCCGCGGCGGACGCGTCGTACTTGTACGCGACGGTGATATAAATCTTTTCTGGGAACAGCGGTTTAGCTTCGTTCGTACCCTCGCCGTCGCCGCCGACAAACGCGCCCATACCCATTGAGAAGGTTATTACTATATAGTCGTGCGCGGCAGACACTTGGCGCTCGCCGTCCAAGTTGAGCTTATCGTTGAGCCAATCGCGTACGGCGTCCGCTTTTTTACGCGGATCGTCGGGATTGGATGGATCGGCGGTATCGCCGTGAACGAGGAACATCGTTTGTTCGACCTTGACGCCCGTTTCGCCGCTTTCCGTAATCTCGTCGGCTATCTTAGCCATACCCTGCTTGATAAAACCGTTAAAATCTCGGTCGAAGTAGTCTTGCTCGAGCAACGTGGCGGCTTCGGTTTCCGTCCAAGGCGTCGTGCCGTTAGGACCGGGATTTGTTGCCGGCGTAGGCTCATTATACATGATATCGGAAACACGATAGTTGCTCGGGTTGTATTCGTCGGGATTATCGGACACGAGATACATGCCCTGGAGCGTAGTCTTAATATCGTCGGATGAATGCCCTTCCAAAAGGTCGGGCTTTTTCTTGAGCGCAAAGAATGTGTAAAAATCGATCAATTCCAAACCGTTATCGGTAAAGTCGAAAACACGAATGTCGTCGGAGCCGCTCATGCTCTCGTTTAGGTTGCCCATCTGCTCGTAAAGTATCTTGCCAAACTCGCTTACCTGATTTTCGATATCGAACTCGGGTACGAAGAACTTGACTATCCTTAACAATGCGGGATATGTCGATTCGGTATCCATGGGAACGATCTCGCCGTCGCTGTTTTTGATATTGACGGTAAGCCCGACGTCGTAGGCATACGGATTGCCGTTTTCGTCATTGAGAATTGTGCCGAGCCTGAACTCCGCCGTGGCGTACAGTTTGTCGGCGTTAATGAGCTTTTGCACCTGTTCGGCGCCGCTCATCAAGTCGGCAAGGTCAATTGCAAGCGTGACCGACAGCGTGTTGTCGCCCGTATCGACGCGCACAATCTCATATGACGATACCGTAGCGTTGTCGCCCATTTTTTCCGTCAACAGCACGCCCAGCTCGCCGCTTGTCATGAGGGGCTTTAACTGTGCGGTGGTTGAATTATCGTGCGCCAAGCCGTTTTTGCCGTACACGCGAAGCTTATCCGTCGAAAAATCCGAAAGATAGTCTGTAAGCCGGTCGAAGTTTTGGAAGCTGTCACTATCTGCGTTGAAGTAATACTTTTCGACTACCTCGCCGATAAAGTTCTTATACCCCGCTTCCGCGTCGATATTGCTTTCCGCCACACCGGGGTTGTTGAGGTCGCGAATTACAGCCTTGAGCTCGGCCGGGGTTACAACCTTTTCCTTGGTACCGTCGGGCAGTTCTTTTACGAGCACCATATCTGTCACGACGGTGAAGATATCGGGAATTACGAGCGACGCACCGTCACCCGACCAAACACCGTCCTCGCCCAACGTAAACGTCGATTCGGCAAGTTCGACGGACAACAGACTGTCCATTTGGTCGAGCATGTCGTTTAGCGTTTCGCTTATCTTGTCGGAAATATCGTTAAGCTTGATATCGGGCACGAGCCTGCTAAGCGTGTCGAGTGCGCGATCCGTATTCTTGCACGAGTTAATAACAAACTCGGCTTCGTCACGCTTGACGCTTCGGTCGCGCGTTATGTCTACAGTGACCGTCAGCAAAATCTTTTCGGGCATGAGCCCCGTTGTAAGCTTGGTTATAAGGCTATTTCCGCCGAGCGAATCGAGCATATCGGCAAGATCGACTTCCACCGCCAAAAGCGCGTAGCTGTGCGCGGCTTTGGCCGTGTCCGGCTTCTTTACAAACGACAACGCTTCGAGTTCTAACTTGAGGTCGCCCAAATCGGACCCCGCGGTAAGCTTATCCATCTGCCCCGCAAGCGCCGCGCCGAGCATTCTGTCGGTGATACGCAGCCTAATCTTATTCATATCGGGCTCGTCGAGCAAAGCATTAAACTTGGCGCTGTTTATCTTGTTAAGCAATTCAGTCGAGCCCGTGCTTGCGTTATTCGACCCGTCGAGCGATATGCCGAGCATTTCAAGCACTTCGGTAAGGTTTTTGCTTTCGCCGAAGTCTATTGCATACTTGTCTTCTATCTCGTCTATAAACTTTTGGTCGTAGCTGATTTTATTCTTTTCGTCGCCGCCTGTCGGCAAGTACTCTTCCTTGCCGTTGACAAGATACCAACTATCGAAACGGTAAGGAATAAGCGAGTTTAACTGCTCGGTTCGGTCGGACAACAATGCCTGCATAACGTACAGAAAATCGCCCTTTGTAAGCTCGGCGCCTTCCATGTTTTCGCTCGCCATTTTGGCAACGGTGTCGAGTAAATCCATGGAAATCGTGCCGCTGCCCGCGTCGGTAAAGTCCATTTTGTCGACTGCTTTTTCGAGCATGGGCTTGACCTTTTCGGTGATCAGGTCGACCAAGCCTTGCAACGTCATGTCGCCGCCCGATATTTTAAGTATGCCGTCGATAAGCTTGTCGGCGCGCTTGCGTTCCTTGGCATTCATGTCGTTGATTATAACGTCAGCCTTGTTGTCCTCGCCGAACAGCGGGATAGACACTGTCAAATACATATTTTTGGGAAGAATGACGTCGCCCAGCCAGGACACCATGCCGCTCGCCCAGCCCGCACCCGCTTCTTTCATGGACTTAGTTATCGCCTGCCCCGCGGCGGACTGCACGCCCAACCAAACGGTCACGTCGGCGGACGACGCCTTGATAACCTTTTCCCCGTCCTCGCCGTTTACCGATTGCGCGGTAAACCGTATCTGCTTGAGCGCAACCACCTTTGATAGATCGACGATATCGGCATAACCCTTGAGCGCGTCAAAGCCATCGGCGTTTTTGAGCACGCTTTTAAGAACGGAATTGACAAACGCCGCAAGCTGTTTGTCCTTAAGATTGAATATGTATTCGTCATTATCGGGATAGGAATTAAGCCTATCTATATCTATATTGTCGCGGTTGAGAACGCCGGCAATCATGTCGACGAATATGTTCATTATTTCTGAATCGTCGTCTTTGTTGTTATCGCCGTTTTCCCCGCCGTCAACGCCTTCGCCGTTACTTTCGGCGACGCTTTCGCCGTCGTCGGGCTCGCCGTCTTTATCCGACTTTCGCAAAGCGGCGTTTTCGGATTTCCCTTCGTTCAAATATTTGGAAATCGCTTCGTCGAGCGCGGCGTCGAAATCGACTTCGGCGCTATCCTTAAGCAAAACGTTGCGCTTGATTTCCGAATAGAAGCCGTCGAGATCGGATGCCTTGAACGGGCGCTTTACAACATCCTCGTCATTTGTCCAATACAAATCGTTGACCACGCCGAGCGTATCGCCCATGGTCAAGCCGAAATATTCCTTTGTGTACTTATCGCCCAACAACCAACCGGTCACAAACCCTGCGACAAGAATTACAAGTATGACAATAAGCGCAATAAGACAGCATGTGCAACACTTATTGTGTTTCTTTTTAGTTCTTATACCACCCGACCGGATATCCTCTTCATCGGGAACGGCAACCTTTTTTGCCATAAACAAACACCCCACTTAAATCGGCATATCGCTATAGGCGCGATTATACTATACCGTATAATTATACAACCGAAGCGGACGTTTGTCAACGGCATTGCCTTTTACAAACGGTTTTTTAATTGTATTCTAATGTTCAAACCTAAAATTATTGCGCGGCGCAGTCGTAGCCGACCTCTTTTACAGCCGCTATCGCGGTGTTCAAATCGAACTCGCCGCCTACTTCGGCAATGCCCTTTTGGAGATCGACGTTTACATCGGTCACGCCCGCTACCTTTTCGAGCGCCGATTTTACGTGCGACACACAGTGCATGCACATCATACCGTTAACTTTGAGAGTGGTTTTCATATTATCTCCTTTTGCGTCTATTATTTTTATTCCGTCGGCAGACTGTCCGCCTCCGACCTTGTTTGACTTTCCTTTTATACGTTTAAGCTTGCCGTCCATCCGCTTGTCGTCAAACCGCATTACGGTAAGCCTAAGCGCGTTGCACACGACGAACAGCGAAGAAAACGCCATTGCCGCCGCCGCTATCATAGGATTGAGCGTTACGCCCACGCCGTACAGCACGCCCGCCGCAAGCGGTATGCCTAGCGCGTTGTATATAAACGCCCAAAACAGATTTTGCTTGACGTTACGAAGCGTTGCGTGCGACACAGCCATTGCGCGCGGCACGTCGGACAAATCGGACTTGACCAGCACGACGTCAGCCGCTTCAATCGCCACGTCCGTTCCCGACCCGATTGCTATACCTATATCCGCCGCCTTCAGCGCGGGCGCGTCGTTTATGCCGTCGCCCACCATTGCGGTCTTGCCTTCTTTTTTGAGCTTTTCCACTACGTCGAGCTTACCCTCGGGCATAACGTTACAGTACACCTCGGTTATTCCCGCCTTTTGCGCGATAGCTTTGGCCTGGGCGTACCCGTCGCCCGTCAGCATTACGACTTTTGCACCCACGCTTTTAAGCTGCGCAATCGCGTGCGGGCTCGTGGGTTTTATCTCGTCCTCGACGGTGATACCGCATATAAGCTTGCCCTGCGTGCAAAGATAGATCGAATAATCCCCGTCCGCCGTCACGCCGAAGTCACTCATAAGCGACTTACTTCCGAGCGCGTACCTAACTCCGTCCACGACGCCGACAACGCCCAAGCCGACGCGGTACTCGCTTTCCGTCGCGACCACGCCGTCGTCCGCTGCGCTTTCTATTATCGCGCGGGCAAGCGGGTGCGTGCTCGTGCGCTCTAATGCCGCGGCAATTCCGAGCACTACCTCGGTTTTTCCCTCGTACTCGCCGTAGCCGATTACTTTTGTAACGCGCGGCTTGCCCTCGGTTATCGTCGCGGTCTTGTCGAGCGCAAATACTTTGACGCTCTCGAGTCCTTGCAGCACCTCGGCGTTTTTGACGAGCACGCCGTGCGCCGCCGACCTACCTGTTCCCGCCATGACGGCTACGGGGGTCGCAAGCCCCAACGCACACGGGCAGGATATGACGAGCACCGAAATCGCCATGGTAAGTGCCTGTCCTACCGAGCCGATTATAAGCCACACTATCAAAGTGACAAGCGCAATGCCGCACACGATAGGCACGAACACCGCCGACACCTTATCCGCTATCTTCTGTATGGGTGCCTTTGATCCGCCCGCGTTTTCGATTAGCTCGATAATTTTGCTAAGCGTTGTATCCGACCCGACGCGCTCTGCGCGCATTTCCACTCGGCCCGTTATGTTGAGCGTAGCCGAAGTGACCTTGCTTCCCTCTACCGCTTCCTCGGGCATGGACTCGCCGGTTACCGCCGATTTATCAAGAGTGGTACTGCCGCCGACTATAACGCCGTCGCAAGGGATGTACTCGCCCGGCAACACGACTACGATATCGCCCACCGCTATTTCCTCTATCGGCAGGGTAACGGGATTGCCGCCGCGAATTACCGTCGCCGTCTGCGGACGCAGGCGCATTAGCTTATCCACCTCCGACCGCGTTTTACCCTTGGACTTGGCTTCCAAAAACTTTCCGAGCGTGACGAGAGTCAATATCATTGCCGCCGACTCGAAAAACAGGTTCATGGCGATTTCCGCACCGCCGTGGATATTGCCGCCCGCAACCTCCAGGTTTATCAAAAACAACGTGACTATGCCGTAAAGGTACGCCGCACCGCTACCGAGCGAAACGAGCGTATCCATATTCGGCGAACGGTGTATTACGGACTTTGCGCCGCCCACAAAAAATCTGCCGTTTATAATAAGCACGGGCGTTGTCAGCACCAACTGAATAAGCGCAAACGACGCGGGGTTTTTGTGCGGGTCGAACGCGCCGAGCGGCAGTCCCGCCATATGTCCCATGGAAAAATACATGAGCGGGATAAGAAAAACGAGCGACGATATAAACCGCCACAAAAGCGCTTTTGCGTAGTCCGCAGGCTTTTCCGTTTTAGCCTTGCCTACGGCTTGCTTACCTATCGCGCTCGCGCCGTAGCCCGAGCTCTCCACCGCCGCAATAATTTCTTCATCGGAAATATCGGTATCGACCTTCATTTTATTAGACAGAAGATTGACCGCAACGTCGGTGACGCCCAGCTTTTTTACCGCCTTTTCCACGTGCGCGGCGCATGCGGCGCACGTCATTCCCGTAACAGTAAATTCCTTTTCCATACGCATAGTATTTTACCACCTTTATTCTATTATGTCAAGCAAATTCCCACTAAATTACCATGAATTAAATTTCGCACTCGGGACGGGCGTTCGGCATATAACAGAAATAGAAAAATACAGAGGTAGCTATGAGCGAGATTACTGTTGTTGTAGCGGGAACGGACTGCGGGCGCACGCCGCTTATGCCGTTTGTGGGCGAACGGTTTGACGGGCGGATATTCACCGAACCGACCAAATATCTTTTGCAGGCGGCGTTACTGCGTTGCGGCTTTGACGTTGTGGATGTCAAACAGCCGATAACCGATTGCCAAGATACCGTTATGCTTGCCAACCGTGTTTCGGCAGACTGCATTGCGGTAACGTCATACGGAGCGTTCGGGTCGAGAAAGAGCTTTAACGACGTATGCGGAATGACGGTGCGGTATTATGCCGGGCGAACCAAAAACCGCACGCTTGCAGAGGACGTTTGCGCCAAACTGCTTAACAAGGGGAAGTGCACGATATTACCCGACCGCGAGCCGAGCGGTGCGGCGTGTCCGGCTATTATAATAGATGGCGGATATCTTACCAACTTTGACGAGGCAAAAGCGGCGCACGATCCCGATTACCGAACGGCGTTTGCCGAATATGCGGCTATGGGCATATGTGAATATTTCGATTTACCGTACATTCCGCGCGAGGAAAAGACCTGCTACCCTGCGCTAAACCCGGACGACGTAGGCAAGCGCGGAACAAAGGTCAAGCAGTTACAAGCCTTGCTTTGCGCACACGGGTACAAAACGGACGTGGACGGCGTTATCGGTCGCAACACGTCGCTCGCCGCCAAGACGTTTATGATAAACAATGAACCTCACGTTAATACAAACGCATTAATCTGCCTTGCCCTACCCGAGTACTGCGGCATACCGTTCGGCGCAAAAAGCGCGACGGCGTCATACGTTCAGCACAAGCTTCGTTCAAAACTATACCCTTGTGAGTTAAGCGGCGTTTTGGACAGTCAAACACTGACAGCGCTAAACGAGTTTTTGAACGAAACAAACAGCGGACTTTCTTCTACAGAACAAAGCGGCGTGACAGCCGAAATGATAGACTTGTTAAAGCCCGTCGGGGGCGGCAGACCGCGATTATTTTAATGAATATTATACTTTTACTATGCGATAAAAAAGTTTGACAGTGTGTCTTAAAAAGTGTATAATATATAGGACAGAAAAAATTCCCCGAGCGAAAAATGAAGACACAAACAAAAGTAAAATCCGCGCTTATCGAGATGCTTGAAACAATGCCCGTCGAGGACATAACGGCAACCGAGCTTTGCCGCCGCGCCAACGTCAACCGCGCGACGTTTTATTACCATTATAACTGCGTGCAGGACGTGCTTGCGGAAATAGAAAAGCAGATCGAAAAGGAATTTGTCGAGTGGGTATCGCAGGCGACGGTAACCAACGACGGTCAGCCGGCAAAAAGCTTTTATGTAACTTTTTTCGAGTTTGTGGCGCGCAACGTGGGCGTGTGCAAAATGCTGTTAAATTCCAAGCGCCCAAACGATTTTTTGGCGCGCGCAGTGGAAGCCGGCAGAATGAAGGTCGTATCGGTTATGACAAAGCTTTACCCGAACTGCCCCGCCGCCAAAATCGACTATTATTACATATTCGTATCCAACGGATTTTTGGGACTGCTCACCTACTGGCTGAACAGCGGCATGCACGAGAGCATTAACGAAATCGCCGACGTCGGCGAACGCGTTTCCTATATGGGACTTCGATACCTATCCGAAAAGTAAATTAATACGCAATACAACAACGCCCCTGTAAACTGAAATGCACCCCAAAAAGTCAGACAAACTTTAGGGGTGCATTTTTAAACCAAGATTTTTTTAGTTTGAATTCATGCTAAAAGATTACTTTACCGTCGCTTCCGTCGACAATGGTAGCTTTGTAACTAAGATCAAAAATGCTCTTATTAGCCGCCCAAGCGCCGCGCCCGCAAATTGTTGCGCCGTACATTCCGTTGCCACCATCTCCACCAATCACGGTAACGTTATTGCTTATAATCCTAAGTAAACCGACCTCTGAATAGATAGCGTAACCGCCGTCGGAACCGCGTCCGCCGTTACCGTTGCCGTATCCGCCGTTACCGCCTTTGATAAGCAATTCAGTATCACAGCGTATATCCAGGTCGCAACACGATATTGCCACACCGCCGTTTAATATTCTATCTGCAGGGGAATTTGCGTTTCTGGCATTATAGCCATATATTGCACATTTTCCCAACGCATAGAGAGTTAATTTGTAAAACGGATGATAAATCGTAGGCTTAGACGAAACGACAGATGTCATACTTACGTTTTCAAGTTTGAGTGTAACATCATTGACATCGAACATATCTATGTTCATATAATAAATCATTCCGACGTAATCTGTCGAAATCGTCAACTCAGTAACACCATATTTTACAACTAGATTCAATCCGGAGTATATACTGAAATTAGAAGACGGCAACTTTACTATCATATTATCGGCAGTAATATTGAGTTCGGTCGTCTTGGCGTCGACCTTGATAACATTCCCATTAGACCAAACCGCAACAAGCGTTATGTCTTGATGAATATTACTCAAGGTAGATACATACTCGCCGTTTAACTGCCAACCGAACTGCATATATCCGCTTCGCTCAACCAATTGAAGTTGTACAAAATCTTCGACTGTTACCTGTTTGCGATTGGGGTTATAAAGACCATCGACGCCGAGATATGTAATATTATAAATAATAAGTGTCCATGTGGCCTCTATTGTTTGGTCGCCTGTAGTGCCTTTGTGAATGATCGAATTCTTCCACCAACCTTCATAACCGAGTCTGCCTGTAGGCGGCGCAAAAACGATAGTATCTTCTACCGTATACGTAGTAATTGCCACATTCGGATTGTTATAACATTCGTCAATAACGTATTCTATATTATACTTTATAGGTGTCCATTCTACAGTTATTTTTTTATCACCAATACTTCCTTTCGGAATGTCGGGAATATCCCATGAGCCTTCATATCCGTATATTTCTCGCCCGTAAGGATTGATAAGCGTAATAGTTTCGCTCTCCATAGTATATACGGTCGGATTTTCCGCCGGATTAATGCCGTCAAGCAGATTTGCGTACGTTATATAATATACGGTTACTTTCCAATCGGGGTATAACGTGCAATCTTCGCTTATATCCCAATTTTGATAGCTACACATATCTTGGTCATAGTAATATGCTTTTGTTCCGTCACTTTCCAAATAATAATAGCCTTTAAAGGTATAACCTATTTTTTCCGGCTTAGGCGCCGCAGGCATTGACTGTCCGAAATACGCGTCGACAACGTACGGGTCCTGCCCCTCTCTAACCAAAGAAACTCTATATTTGTTAGAAACCCAATTAACGTAAAAGTCGGAGGGGTCGCTCTCCTGCCATTCCCTTGCGCTTGCGCCGCTTGACGTATAGTATTGCACGCCCTCGCCGTCTTGCTCGGAAAATATTCCTTTAAAAATATGTCCGTCAAAAGTGGGAATTTCTATCTCCGGCATAGGTAGCCCGGGCGTCACGCTTACCGTAATAAACTCATCTGTACCGTCGCACAAATGTATATTTACAAACGCCTCTTTAAAATTGACAGTGACGTTAGAGTCATCAATATCTTTTGCCCATTCATCATTCCATTCGCCAAGCAATTTTTTATATTGTTCTATATTTATCACTTGCCGTACCTTTTGATTGGTATCGAGATCAGTGCACGTACCCCAGCGGTAAAATACGGCGCTACCCATCTTTATTACGGAAGAAGGAATCGTTATATTTTCCAAAATTCCGCAGGAACTGAATGCCCCATCGCCTATAGATTTTACGTTGGGAAGCCTGTTTGTTTCGTCGTACTCTTGCCCTGCAATCTTTATTGATTTAAGATTGATGCAGTTGTAAAACATTCTGTCGTAAATAGCTTCAATATTTTCGGGCAAGGTCACGCTGTACATAAGCGACTCTTCAAATACGCCTACCGAATGCCCGTCTTCGTCCCCTGTAATCGTACCGTCGACAAACCAACCGTCTGTATTACCCACCTGCAAATCATCTGGATGATCAAACGTTACATTAGTTTCGATATTTATGGTATCGATACACGCAAAAAAGAACGAGTCGCTGCGAATATTGATAGCGTGATCGAATACCGGAAAATCCTCGTCGTTATCCGGTCTGTCCTTGATCGTAAGGGACTTGAGAGTTACGCCCGAAAACGCTTCCTGACAAATATTCAAAACTGGCAGATATTCGGAATTCTCGTCCGGTCTGTACGCATTGTATATAACAACGTCAGCATCTATCGTGGAAATAGTTTGCTCTTCGCAGATCTCATAACCGATCACCTCGTTAGTATTTTCATCACAAATTTCTCTATATAAAATAGAGTCATCCGGCTCTGCCGAATATACCACTTCACCGGTATGATAGTCGTTCCACTTGGATGACCAACCCTCGCCCAGATCCTCTGCCGCCGATTGCACGTATACCGTTTTTGCGTTATTCCTCAATATATTGGCGCCGACCGATTTGACAGTTTTTGGTATGTACAATCTGTCCAAAGAGCTACACATGGAAAACGCGGTAGCGCCTATGCTTTCCACATTAGGCATGTGTACAAGCTTAAGCCGAGAGCAGTTGATAAAGGCATTGTTTCCGATTTTTGTAATGCTTTTAGGTAAAACGACTTTAGTAAGCAATTTACACGACATAAAAGCGTTGTTGGCTAATTCCGTCACAGGCAAGCCGTTGTAGGTATCCGGTACTACCGCCACCGTTACCGAGTTACGCAGGGTTGCCTGAATAGCGACTTTATACGAGCTGTTGCCGTCGCTGTCGGTCACGAGCGTAAAGTTGTAGTCGTCCGCAGAATTATAGGTCTCCGCGTGCGCCGGTTGAGCGCCCTTGTTTAAGCCTAACGTAACGATAATCGCAAGCACTACAGCTATTACCGCCAAGACAAAAACAAACGCGCTTTTTCTTTTGGTTGTGTTCTTCATAGATATCCTCCATATCCTTTTTTATAATATAAGCAAAGTTGCTTGCAAGGGCAAATTTGCGTCATATTAACAAGATTAACGCATTTGCAAATGCAAATCTTGCACTTTGTGCAAGATAAAAATCTTTGATTTTTATGCGTATAATGTTATAAATAATACCTATTTGATTTTTTAAATAAGTTTATTTATCCTTTTAATAAAACCGCTGATAATACAAAAAATAGAGATTTACTCTATTTTTTCAAATATCGCTGTTAAAGTATAAGTATTGTTATCGTCAAACAAACTAAGAAAAGCGTCACCCTGCATAATTTCACTCCACATACTACTTGTCGTACCGTCAGACCAACATACAAACCTATATCCTTCTTGCGCCACAGCATCAATATAACCCGTTGAAGTACGGAATTCCACTTTCAAAGTGATTTCATGTTGCACTTCGCCGGCTTTAATCCGCACTCCGCCGCCCTCGCTCGCAACAACGTTTATAGTATACACTACGGGCTCGAATATTGCCGTTACGGTAAAGTCTGCGGTTATATTCTTATCTTTGCGCTCGGGCGTAGTCACTCCGTCTGACCACCGCACAAATCTGTAACCATAGTTGGGTTCAGCTAAAACGGCATCCGCGTCATCGCCGTAGACGACCCCTTGTACATCCCCGACAGCTATAAACGGATTTCTTGGCGTAACTAACCGAATAGTCCCCATATTTCCGTATTCACTTGTCGAAACATCGTACGTAACCGTTGCAACTTCTCCCTTCCAATATCCGTACGGAATGCCTATCCTTTCTCCGTCAAGTATAAGCTCGTTAAGATAATACATTTTATTGGTTTTTATACCGCCTATATTCGGGTCTATTCCCCATATACTGATTGTTCCGTGATAATTATAGCAATTTATCCTCATCTCTATTGTGTGTGCGATTTCGTGTGTAAACGTATCGACAAAATATATCCTATCATTAAAAAATTGACCGCTTTTATGGCTAAGCACATCGTCAATAGAAGTCGCTCCACGATAAAAAAACGTTTTCCAAATACTATCCAAATACACTTCACACTCACCTTCCAAGTTCGGTTGCGTTGCCCCACTCGCATTTTGGAACCTATAAGCTTGCTCAAAAGCAGTAGTTAAATCTTCACAAAATCCAAACACGCTGACCGATGCGTCATATCCTTCAGTCATATCTGCCGCTCTTACTTCCGGTATGTAAGAGGGATATAGATGGGTCGACACCTGTGTACCGTTGGCCGTATTTAAAAAGCTCTGTTTAAAGCTTTTGGAATAAACGGTTTGCGTGGTAAAATATTCGTCGACTTCAAAATCCACCAATCCATCCATCATATCTTCCATATATTGCTCAAACAGCTTGGTGTTTTCATGACAAAATCTTTTTTGCTCGTCGGTCATTTGGAATTGTACGTGCTGAATATTGCGATTGCAGTCCAATAAATCGGCTTCTATTTCTGTTACGTACACAATTAAGATTTTATACCCAAAAGTTTCTTCGGCCTTCCATTTAGCTTCAATCCCCATATCTCTTCCGGTGCTGTGTTTTTTTATTTCAGGTATAACAAAATCGTCATCTATAAGTAATTCCCCGTTTTCGTCCGCCACTCTTTGACCGTCGTAATACCAGCCGTCAAAGACAAAATGCTCTTTTTCGAGCACGGGAAGCTTAACGCCGTCAAGCTCGCCGTACGTCAATTTAACCGTCGGCTGATTTAATTCGGTTTCGCTGTTCAGCCTGTAATTAAGTCTATATTCCCTTGATATAGGCGCAAACTCCGCCGCGACCTGCCTATCTTCATATACGTACAACTCTCTACGCACAGGGGCAGTGTCGCCGTCGCTCCACTTTACAAACATATAGCCTTTTTCCGGCATCGCAGTTACCGTTGTACTGCTGTACCCGTACGCGACCGACTGTTCGACTTCGCCGTCTATACTTCCATGTTCGCCCGCTACAAACTTAACAGTATATTCTAATTGTTTAAACAGCGCTGTAACCGTTATATTGTTTGTAACATTTTTATCATGCCGCGTCGGTGTAGTTACGCCATCCGTCCATCTGTCAAAGACATAGCCGATGTTAGGGCTTGCGGCAATTTCCACAATATTGCCGCCGGATTTGACATTGAATACCGCAGATTTTCCTTCTATTCTTTCATTCTCTTCATAATAATATATGTACCCGCCTTCACTTGCTTTGTACGACACAGTATATACCTTAGGCTCTGTTGACTTATAATCTTCCGAGCAAGAAATCAGCAATATGCTCATAGCTATTACCGATACCAACGCGACTATTATACAAGCAAGTCGTTTTTTCATAATTCCACCTCTGCAAATTTATATCGAAAAAAATAAAGTTTTTTTCCCAATCTATGTCAAATGGTATACCGCCTTAGTCACCGAAGCTCGACTTATGCCCGTCCTGTCTGTATAGTCGACCGTACAAAGCGTACTCATTAGTATTGTAAAAGTATTATATCAAACGTTACGACATTTGTAAATACACATAACAAAAAAACAATAAAAACACGTCAATTTTAAAATACCCCCTCCAAAAAAAAGTTTATCTAACCTTTGAATGGGGGGGGGTATTCTAAAATTTAGGCAACATTTATTTGATTATTCGGTTACGGTTTGCGGTCTGCCGTGCGAGCCGTTGGCAATTACGAGAATGGCGGTAATGTATGCGATCAACCAAGCCGCGATCGGAACGTAGCAGTATGCGTCGGGCACGAACACACAAACCACCGCGGCTATCAAAAATCCGTATGCGCCGACGTTCCACAGCCAGTCTGCGGCACGGGCGATTTTCCACTTGAATCTAACGTCGTTTGCCAAGCTATCCCCGAGCACGGGCGAGTGTGTTATCGTGGGCGTTAGCGCACAACCGATAGACAGAACAAACGCCATGCTCATAACGATAAGCGCGTGTTGATTGACGGTGTTTACAGAGCTTGACGCGTCAAACTGCTCGGATATGCCGTAAGCAATAACACCGCTCATGCACAGCGACAGCATTATACTGAACAGTATGATGGAAATAAAGTTGTTTTGCAGTCTGTTGCGCCGCTTTAAAAGCGCGGTGATAATTATAATAGCGGCGGGAATGACGGACGTCAAGATAAGCAAAAGGTTGTTGTACTTGCTGTAGTACTCGCCTATCGCGTCATCTGCGGGGCGATAAAAAATCGCGACCTTATCGGGAAGCATAGGCAAAGTGAGCGCGGTCAAAAAAGCCGACAGCGCGGTTATCCACAACGCCACCGTTACAAGTATTTTATCCGAATCGTTAAGACAGTTCTTCTTAAGCATTATCACGTCTCCGCTTTATATTATATAAAGATCAATCGCCGATTTTTAAATAGCTTTTTGCATTCAGGGCGAGCGTAGCCGGATCGCACTCGCCTATCATATCGCGGGCGCGTACAGCCACCATTGCGGCGTTATCCGTACACAGCGACATCGGCGGGAAGTAAACGTTACAACCGAGCTCTTCGCCAACCGCTTTCAGCCGTTCGCGCAAGTACGAGTTAGCCGACACGCCGCCCGCCGCAACGATGGTTTTTATGCCCGATTTCTTTATCGCCGCCGCCGCGCTGTCCGCAAGCATATCCACGGCGGTTTTTTGGAAAGACGCGCACACGTCGGCGATCACCGGCCGAACGCCGCGCTGTTCGAGTGTGTGCAAATAGTTGATTACAGCCGTTTTGAGTCCCGAATAGCTTATTTGCGTTTTATGCTTGCGCTCGATAAAAGTTATGCAAGGCGCGCCCGTTTTGGCAAGCCTGTCTATTTCCGGCCCGCCGGGATACGGCAGTCCTACCGCGCGCGCCACTTTGTCGAACGCCTCGCCTATCGCGTCGTCGGTAGTGGACGTCAGCATACGGAATTTATTGCGCCCTTCCACAATACAAACGCCCGTGTGTCCGCCGCTTGCGACAACCGCGAGGAATGGCGGTTTAAGCTCGGGCGTGGAAATGTAGTTTGCCGCGATATGCGCTTCGATATGATTGACGGCGTACAGCGGAATACCAAGCGAGTACGCAAGCGCTTTTGCCGCCGACACGCCTACAAGAAGCGCGCCTACAAGCCCCGCGCCATAGGTCACGCCTATCGCGTCGAGCTCGGTCTTTTGTACGCCCGCCGACTTCAGCGCCTCGTCGATAACAGGCAAAATGGCGGTCAAGTGGTTGCGCGACGCTATCTCGGGCACCACACCGCCGAACCTGCGGTGAATTTCTATCTGAGATGAAATCACGTTGCCGAGTAGTTTATCCCCGCAAAGCACGGCCGCCGACGTTTCGTCGCACGACGTTTCTATTCCCAAAATAATCGGATTTTCTTTCATTGCCGTCAGTTCGCCTTTTTAAGATAATCCAGAATGAAGCCCTCGATATCCCCGTCCATTACGGATTGGATATCCGTCTTTTCGTAGCCCGTGCGGTGATCCTTGACGAGCGTGTACGGCTGAAAAACGTACGAGCGTATCTGACTTCCCCATTCTATCTTTTTGAGCTCGCCCTTAATGCTTGCCGCCTTTTCCGCCGCCTCGCGCTCTTTAAGCTCGACAAGCTTACTTCTTAGCATCGTCATGGCCATCTCGCGGTTTTGGGTCTGACTGCGTTCGTTCTGGCAAGTAACGACTATGCCCGTCGGGAAGTGCGTTATGCGGATAGCCGAGTCGGTCTTGTTTATGTGCTGCCCGCCCGCGCCGCTGCTGCGGTAGGTATCTACGCGGATATCGTCGGGATTGATTTTTACAGTAACCTCGTCTTTGATTTCGGGCATAACCTCGAGGCTTGCAAACGACGTATGCCTGCGCGCATTTGCGTCGAACGGCGAAATACGCACCAAGCGGTGCACGCCCATTTCGGCTTTTAAGTATCCGTACGCGTTTATGCCGCGCGCAAAAAAGGTTATGCTTTTAATTCCCGCCTCGTCGCCGTCCAGTCTATCCACAACATCAACGCCGTAGCCCGCTTTTTCGCAGTACATCTTGTACATGCGGAACAGCATAGACACCCAGTCTTGCGCCTCGGTACCGCCCGCGCCCGCGTGAAGAGTAAGGATAGCGTCCGATTTGTCGTACTCGCCTTTAAGAAGCGCGGCGATTTGCGCCTGCTCGGCGTCCGCGCACAGTTTGTCCACTTCGGTTACAAGCTCGGCAAGCATGTCGGGATCGGACTCGACTTCCAAAAGCTCGATCATGCCCGACAAATCGTCGGCAGTGCGAAACAGCTTGTCAAACTTAGATAGCGTGTTGTCTATATACTTAGCCTCGCTGTTTACCGACTGCGCCTTTTTGGGGTCGGAATACAGCGCGGGATCGTTTTGAAGTTCGCCGAGCTCCGCCCTGCGCGCTTTTAGCGCTTCGGGCGAAACAGCGGCGTACGCGTCCGATACCATTCTTTTGGCGGCGGATATTCTTGTTTTACAGCCCTCTAAGTCTACCGTAGCGGGCTTGTTCTTTTCGTCTATAGCCATAAAAAATACCGATTGCCGACTGTAGATAATGACAGCCGAATACATCATATATTATAACCGACAAGGCGTAGTAAGTCAAGCATATTTTTTACGACCGTCGTGGTAAGGCTTTTTAGCTATAAAAAAAACGTTTTTTTAATAGGCTCTTGACATATTTTATATTATATGATATACTTAATCATAATCTATTATTTTCACTCTTACCTATAACCTCTTTCCCATAACTCTTGACTATTCCGCATGGGAGTGTAGCTCAGTTGGCAGAGCGCGTAAACATGGGGTTAGCAATAATCCCTGACAGCAACTTTTTAGTGCATTAAAAGCCCGTTGTCGCAGGTTCGAATCCTGCCACTCCCACAATTAAGGTAAGAAGAAAGAGTGAAGATAAAAGGTATCATTCTTACGTCTTTACTGTTTTAGGAGAAACCGCTACGAGCAATTTTATCAAAAAACTTCAAAGCACCGCGAACGACGAGTTTAACCGTAACGAAACGGAAAACGGCGCGGTCGGATATCGGACGACGGGAAGAGCGCTTCTCGACGTCAATTTCGGCACGTCGTCATTTCGCAATCAATCGGAGGAAACGGTCGAGCACGAGTTTGCCAAGGCGTTTTTCGAGAATAAACTGCTCGCCGTTAAGTGGCTGTTTATGGCGGGCGACGTGCGCGAAGGCATGGGCGAACGCCGACTGTTCCGCATAGGCATGCGGTTTTTGGCGCGCACCGAGCCAGAGCTTGCGGCACGGCTTCTTCCCCTCATTCCCGAATACACGCGGTGGGATAACCTTATTTATCTTATGGGCGAAACTACGCTCGACGCGCAAATAATCGAGATAGTAAAGTCACAGCTCGACGCCGATATAAAGAACATGGCGGCAAACAAGCCGATATCGCTGTCGGCTAAATGGATGCCGTCGATTAACGCGTCGTCGGCCGAAGCGCGCGAACGGGCTAAAACGCTTGCCGCGGCGCTTAACATGACCGCCAAGCAGTACCGCCAAACGCTGAGCAAGCTTCGATCATACCTCAAGGTAGTGGAAGTAGATATGAGCGCGCGCAATTGGCGCAATATAGATTATGCGGCGGTGCCGTCCAAGGCAAACGTTCTATACAAAAACGCGTTTTTATTACACGACGTTACCCGCAGAACACAATTCCTCGAAAAACTAAAACAGGGCAAAACCAAAATCAATGCGGACGTACTGTTCCCGCACGACATCATTAACAGATACTGCGTCGGCAAAAGATGGTGCAATCAGCCCAAGGAATACGACGAAACGCTGGAACAACTATGGAAAGCCCTACCCGACTACGTGCAGGGCAACGACACTACGATTTGCGTAGCGGACGGCTCGGGCAGTATGACTGCGACGATAGGCAACACCAATATCACGGCTTTGAACGTTGCCAACGCGCTTTCCATATATTTTGCCGAACGGTGCTCGGGTCAGTTTAAGGATAAATTCATCACGTTCAGCGAGAACCCGCAATTAGTCGATCTGTCGCACTGCGACAATCTTCACGACAAGATAGGCGTTGCGCTATCGTATAACGAGGTCGCCAATACCAATATAGAAGCGGTATTCGATCTTATTCTTACGACCGCCGTCAAATATAAAATGCCGCAAAGCGAATTGCCGTCGACGGTACTTATTCTTTCCGATATGGAATTCGACCGCTGTGCCGCAAGCAATAAAGGACCATTATACGACTCGGAGACCACGCCAGATCCGCGCCTGTTTGACGAGATAAAAGCCAAGTACGCAAAATACGGTTACAAGCTGCCATGCCTGGTGTTTTGGAACATAGCAAGCCGAACGCACACAATCCCGGTAACGGGAAACGAGCTCGGCGTTGCACTCGTCAGCGGCTTCAGTCCTATTTCGTTAACAATGGCATTATCAGGCAAGCTCGACCCGTTCGAGCACATGCTCAAACAAATCAACTCGCCGCGGTACGACAAGGTGGAACAAGCGTTTAACCAATCGACCGCGAAGTAAAAAACACAAACAAAAATCTCTGCAATATAATGCAGAGATTTTTTGTTTAAGATAAGGTCGCCACGCATCTACCCTTCGGGCGCCTTTTCCCCGCGGTAAAGACCGATCGTTAGTTGCGCCTACCGCTTTTATACGGAACACAATTTGTCTGCGACCGCGTTTGCTCTGCTCAGCTTTCCTTGAGGGCATGAGGCGGGGTAAGCCGCCTTGTCGGCTGACTGATGAGTAGCGATTATTATAATCCGTTTATCTTACCTAATAAAAAGGAAGCCGAACAAACGGCTTCCCTAATTCTAAATTACCTACTCTTCCTTGCCACAGCAGTTCTTGTACTTTTTGCCGCTACCGCACGGGCAGGGATCGTTGCGCCCGACCTGCTTGGTCTTGGGTGTGACTACCGTTTCCTGAACCTGACGCTCGGTGCCGTCGCCGTGGTTTTCCACCATAACGGTTTCCTGCTTGGGCGGTTCGGGCGGATACTCGACGCTCGCGCGCATAAGCATGATAACCACGTCCTCGTGGATATTGCTTATCATCTCGTCGAACATATCGAAGCCCTCCTTCTGATACGCAATTACGGGGTCCTGTTGGCCGTAGGCTTTAAGACCGATACCGCTGCGAAGCGCGTCCATATTGTCGATATGGTCCATCCACTTCTGGTCGACGACGCGGAGCATGACGTACCGCTCTATCTCTTCAAAGTTGACGCCGTGCGCCGTTGCGTCGTCTATCTTTTCCTGATAAACGGTGGTGACAGCGGTGTACAGCATTTCTTTAAGCTCGTCAAGCGCATAATTCTTGAGCTTTTCGTCGTCAAAGAATTCGGTGACGCCGGGAAGAAGCTTGCGCTCGACTTCCTTGTTGAGTTCTTCCTTATCCCATTCGTCGTAGTCCACCTTGGGATCGGTATTCTGATCTACTATAAGCTCGCAACGCTCGCGCATAATCTTAAGGATCTCCTCGCGCATAGGCATGCCCTTAAGCACCTTGCCGCGCTCGGCGTAAATGATTTCGCGCTGAGTGTTCATAACGTTGTCATATTCGAGAACGGATTTACGAATAGAGAAGTTACGCCCCTCGATGTTGCGCTGTGCGTTTTCTATCTGCTTGGACAAAATCTTGGCCTCGAGCGGCGTGTCCTCATCCACCTTGAACATGGACATGACCTTTTTGAGCCTGTCCGCCCAAAGTCGAAGCACGTCGTCCTCGGCGGAAAGATAGAATATGGACGAGCCCATATCGCCCTGACGACCGGAACGACCGCGAAGCTGATTGTCGATACGACGGGATTCGTGCCGCTCGGTACCGATAATGCGTAAGCCGCCTACCGCAATAACCTTTTCCTTTTCCGCGGCAATCTCGGTCTTAAACTCTTCCATGTACGCTTTGTACTGCTCGCGCGCCTTGGCTATAATCTCGTTTTCCGCGGGGAAGACGGACGCGGCGGCGTCGATATCCTCTTCCGCGTACCCGTCCTTTAGCATACGCTCTTTAGCCATGAACTCGGCGTTGCCGCCAAGCATAATATCCGTACCGCGCCCTGCCATGTTGGTGGCTATGGTGACCTGGTGCAGTCTACCCGCCTGCGCTACGATAAACGCTTCCTTGGCATGGTTTTTGGCGTTTAGCACGTTGTGCGGAACCTTCTCGCGCCGCAAAATCTTGCTGAGCTCTTCACTCTTTTCAACGTTGGTCGTACCTACAAGCACGGGCTGACCGCGGTCGTAGCACTCTTTAATGTCCGCAACGATAGCGCGAAGTTTGCCCTGCGTATTTACAAAAAGCAGGTCGTTCTCGTCCACGCGCTGACTGGGCACGTTGGTGGGAATGGTAACGACGTCCAGCTTGTAAATGGAACGGAACTCGTTTTCCTCGGTCTTGGCGGTACCCGTCATGCCCGAAAGCTTGTCGTACAGACGGAAGTAGTTTTGGAACGTAATGGTGGCGAGCGTCTTGTTTTCCGACTGAATACGCACGTTCTCTTTCGCTTCGATAGCCTGGTGCAAACCGTCGTTGTACCGCCTGCCTATCATAAGACGACCGGTAAACTCGTCGACTATAACTACCTCGCCGTCGTTGACGATATAGTCCTGATCGCGATGCATTACGAAGTTGGCTTTAAGCGCGTTGTTGATGTAGTGGTAAAGATCGGTGTTTTCGATATCTGCAAGGTTTTCCACCTCGAAGTAGGTTTCGGCTTTTTCGATACCCTTTTCGGTAAGGTTGATGGCGCGCTTTTTCTCGTCTATCTCGTAGTCCTCGTCCTTAATAAGTCTGCGCGCAAAGCGGTTGGCACGCGAGTACATCTCACTGCTCCGTCCGCCGCGACCGGAAATAATAAGCGGCGTACGCGCCTCGTCGATTAAAATAGAGTCGACCTCGTCGATTATGGCATACGACAGATCGCGCTGAACCATGTCCTCGCGGCGCACTACCATATTGTCGCGCAGGTAGTCGAAACCGAACTCGTTGTTGGTGCCGTATGTGATGTCGCAGTTGTACGCCGCGCGCTTCTCGTTGGGCTTCATGCCCGAAACGGCAACGCCGACGGTAAGACCTAAAAAGCGGTGAATCTTGCCGACTAACTCGGCGGCGTAACGCGCAAGATAATCGTTGACCGTTACTACGTGCACGCCCTTACCGGTAAGCGCGTTAAGGTACGCGGGAAGCGTGGCGACAAGCGTTTTACCTTCGCCTGTGCGCATCTCGGCAATACGACCCTGGTGAAGCGCAATACCGCCCATAATCTGCACTTTAAAGTGCTTCATGTGCAGCACGCGCATACTCGCCTCGCGAACGACCGCAAACGCTTCGGGCAAAAGATCGTCCAGCGTTTCGAAGTTCTCGTTGTACCGCTTTTTAAACTGCTCGGTCATGCCGCGCAGTTCGTCGTCGGTCATGGCGGCAAACCTATCCTCAAGCGCCAATACCTGCTCCGCCTTGGCGGAAAGCCGCTTGATGTTGCGACGGTTGTCACTGCCTGTGATAAAAGAAATAAGTCCCATGTTTACCTCATAAACATTTTTTACATATCTACCTGTTCCGCGTTCGCTCACCGCACCCGCAGAACTATTACAGCATAAAACCCCTATCGGACTTTACACCGTCTATAATTTTATCATAAACCAAAGGCAAAAGCAAGAGATTAAACCCAATTAGTAAAAGAATATACCACGCCGTTTAAAACGAGGTGTATCCCGTTTTTATCGAATTATGTAATACGAACGAACGTTAAGACTGCTTTTCCACCCAACGGAAGTCGACGAGGTTTGCGGCGCCGAGTCCGTAAACACGGTCGTTTAAATCAATGTGCGACAGCGCTATATAATAATTTCCGGATTATACTGCGTTTTTTAAAAGCCCTTTATTGCAACCGATTTTAACCAATCTGTATTTGTACCGGCGAAGTATTATATACGACGTACAGTCCAAGCATATATCTATCAAAGTTACCCCACATATACAATTTGCCGTTTTCGCTTAATGCGCAGTAGTGAGTGTTTCCGCATGATATTGACGTAAAGTTACCTTTCTGATATTCAACAGGTTTGTTATTACTGTTAGGGTTATTATATTCATCATCAAAAATATTGCCGGAAAACGCGTAGCCCCATTCGCCATCCGTCGATTGTTCTCTGTAAAGCTTGCACAGCTTATCACTACTGTCTATTGCGTAAACCAATTCATTATTCCCAAGTCCGCCGCCGGCGCTTATCGACTTGAACTTGGGACTTGCAAAAGTTCCATCCTCAAACATTCGTGTCGGGGCCGTATATTGAGACGTACCTTTGGTAACGGCTACGTTGTACGCCGTACCCCACATCCAAGGATTGCCGTAACTGTCCAATGCGTTAAATCCCGTTATATCCCGCTGTCACCTCGGTAAACGTCATTCCGTCCGTCAAAAGCGTAGGCGTAAGCACGTCGTCGGTAGAATCGTACCCAATTTCCCTTGCCTGTGACTACCCCACGCGTATAGTCTGCCGTCTTCGATTGCAAACGACTGCGCGCTGTGCGTTGCTACAAGCGTTGTACGCCTTTCGTCCACCGCGCCGTTGCGCTCGTAGCGCGCATACAACGTTACGTTATCGTCGGGCGCTAAATCGCCCTCGGATATTCGCTCGCCGTAAAACTTATCTTGCGTATACCAGCCCAAAACAAAAATGTGTAGCCGTCATTGCTCTTGGGCACAGGCAGTCCGCTCAAGCTTTCGCCGGCCTTTATCTTTATCGGCGTAAAGCTTTCGCTCTCGCTTACAAAGCTGAGCGTCACGTTGCCAATATACTTCCAGTTAGCCGTAAGCGTTACGTGCTCTTGGGCAGGCACAGGTGTTTCCGCCGTCACGATCTCGGACGTTTTGCCGTTAATATACTCCCACCCCCAAAATACGTACGTAATCTTTGCGTACAGCTTATGGTCGTTGGCAATGCCGACGCGAGTGTGCGGGGTAACATACTGCCCCTCTCGCTCTTCGTTGGTGTACCACCCGATAAACTTGTAATCGTCGGTGTTTTGCGGCACGGGAAGCTTGCCGTAAAAATCCCCGACCTCCAAATAAATTACGTCGATTATGTCGTCGCTATAGGTGACAAAACTAATCTTGACGGTCTTACCGTCCGTGCCGGAGCACGCCGCCGCGTTAAGCATTATGCCTAATGCGAGTATAACGCTCATTACGTATCCCGCTAACTTTTTCATTCTTATATCTCCTTCGATCAAAAAACGGCGACAAAAAACATTTGGCGCCGTTGTCTTATATAGTTATTACTTTATAATAATCTATCTTTTCAGTCAACTGTTTTACCATATTCAGTCGCAATTCTTTCACTATTTATTCATTATTTTGCCGCGAATATTTTATGCGAACTTATCCAAACTAAATACATGAAAAGGATTAAACGACATTGCGATTGCTGTAACAGAGAGGTTTACGCCGACGAGATGTTGCACTGCTACGAATGCGGAAAGTGCTATTGCAAGCGTTGCGCCAATCGGATTGCAATCTGCGAGTGCGCCGGCGAGCTAACCTACTTCGATTGATTAACACCTCACATAAAACAAAAGGCTTTGACGTATTGCCAAAGCCTTTTGTTTTGTATTGTCTTGTTTACTTCGTGCCGAAAAGGCGATCGCCCGCGTCGCCGAGACCGGGAAGGATATAGCCGTTTTCGTTAAGCTTTTCGTCGAGCACGGCGACAAAGATTTTTACGTCGGGGTGCGTGGCTGCAAGCTTTTGTATACCCTCGGGCGCGGCGATAATCGACATTTGACGGATATCCTTACAGCCCCGATTCTTTAACAGCTCGATTGCCGCACAGGCGCTTCCGCCCGTTGCGAGCATGGGGTCAAGGACTATAGTGCGCTTTTTTTCTATGCTGTCGGGAAGCTTGCAGTAGTATTCCTGAGGTTTAAGCGTTTTTTCGTCGCGGTACATTCCGATGTGCCCGACCTTTGCCGTGGGAAACAGCTTATGTACGCCCGACACCATGCCGAGCCCCGCTCTGAGCACGGGCACAACCGCAACCGAGTTTTCCGCCACTACCTGCTGTTTGCACTTAACGAGCGGTGTGGTGACTTCCACTTCCTGCGTAGGCAAATCCTTAAACGCCTCGTACGTCAACAGCATTGTGATTTCTTCCACGAGCTCGCGAAAATCCTTGGTGCACGTTTCCACCGAGCGCAGTATCGCTATTTTGTGGCGTATAAGCGGGTGGTCGAGTATTGTTACGTTATCGAACTTTTTCATTGTTCTCTCCTGCTTTATTCTCTTGTCGCTCTGAGCGAATGCGAAAAGTCTAATGGTTTGGTTTACTCTAACGCGTCTTTTTGTTACGTTGCGCCAAACAAATGGCCGTGAGATCCTTTACTGCGCTCGGGATGACAAACATAGTCTGACTACGTAATAATTCCGAATTATTACAGTATCGCTTTATAGCCCATGCCGCGAACGGTGACGATTTTGTCGCGGTGATTTTCGCCGAGCGATTTTCTGAGCATTTTTACATGAGTGTCGACGGTGCGGTCGTCGCCGTAGTAATCGAAACCCCAAATCTTATCGAGCAATTCCTGACGGGTAAACGCCTTGCCGTTATAGCGTGCAAGCAAGCATAGCAATTCGTATTCCTTGGGAGTCATGGGTACGCGCTTGCCATCGATAAACACGGCGCAACCGGCAAAGTCGATTACAAGCTCGCCCGATACAAGCTTATCATCGCTAAACGCACCCCTGCGCATAATCGCCGCCGCACGAGCCATAAGCTCTTTCGGGCTGAACGGTTTTGTTACGTAATCATCCGCGCCCATCTCGAAGCCGTGAAGCTTGTCGTATTCCTCGACTCGTGCGGACAGCATGATTATCGGGGTCTTTTTGGTTTTGCGGATTTCCTTCGTCGCAGAAAAACCGTCGAGCTTAGGCATCATTGCGTCCATGATGATCATGTCGAAATCGGTTTCGCGCGCCTTGCGAACGGCGTCCATGCCGTCGGCCGCGAATTCCGTTTCGTAGCCCTCGAAATCACAGTATTCCTTGATGACTTGACGGATACCCTGTTCGTCGTCTGCTATGAGAAACTTTGCCATAACACACCTCTTACGTATTTCTGTCGTTCGGGCAGTGACCCGAAATTATTGGTCTGTACAATCCGTACGGTCTTTATCGAACGTTGGTTTTTTTGCACTTGCGCAAAATCGTTATTTTATTTTGATTGCGCTCAGTATTTGTGTGAGTATCGTTACTACGAAGTAGCTTGCAAGCGATACCGTAGCCACAAAGCATATTTGAGTAAAGTCGAGCTTGACAACGCCTATCGCCGGCATAAGAAAGATAAAGCCGATAGTCAGCGCGATAACGCCGAGCATGAGCACCACTCGGAACGCGTTAAACGGCTCGCACTGCTTAAACAGAACCATCATGCCTACGCACGTGATACAAATAACCATCATGGATATAAGCTCGGGCGTATACTTGTCGGCAGTGCCGGCCTTCATATAATACAGGTTATACATATACATCGACATTACGCCGAGCACCAATGCTACTCCGCCCGGCACGGCGCGCGAGGTAACGTTGGATAGGAATTTACCCTTGATAATGTTTTTGTTACTCTGTAGCGCGAGGAAGAACGACGGTATGCCGATAATACAAATCTCGAGCGGAATAAGATTGTTGGTCGCAAGCGGATAGGTCTTTTGCATTGCCAAAAAGATTATGGACAACACGACTGACATAAACGTCTTCATAAGGAACATTGCCGACGACGCCTGTATGTTGTTAACAACGCGCCGACCTTCCATAACGACGTCGGGCATGGACGTAAAGTCGTTGTTTAGTAGCACCAAGTGACTTACGTTGCGCGCCGCTTCGGCACCCGACGCCATGGCGACCGAGCAGTCGGCCTCGCGCATGGCAAGGATGTCGTTTACGCCGTCGCCCGTCATTGCGACCGTATGGCTTTTTGCCTTGATCGAACGAATGAGAAGTTTTTTCTGGTCGGGCGTAACTCTGCCAAACACGGTATACTTGTTTGCCGCTTCGATAACGTCGTGATCGGAAAAGCCCTCGAGCGATACGTACAGCTCGGCGTTTTCCACGCCCACGCGCCTTGCGACCTCGGAAACCGTCATGGGGTTGTCGCCCGAAATGACCTTGACCTCGACGTTGTTCTCTTTAAACCATTTGATAGTTTCTATCGCGTCCTCGCGAATATGGTCCTCGATTACGATTAGGCAAACAGGACGGCGCATGACGGGTAGCTTTTCCCCTACTATCGCCGCGGGCGAATGCGCAAGCACCATTACGCGGAAGCCGTTGGCCGCGTTTTCGTTTATAAGCTTTTCTATGCGCACGCCCATATCCTTGAGCACAAACTCGGGTGCACCCAGCATGAATGTGCCCGCGCCGTCAAACGTTACCGCCGACAGCTTGCGCTGTGACGAGAACGGCAATACCGCCGTCGCTTTGAGCTCGGTGCCGTAACCGAACTTGTTTGCAAGCGCAAGCGCGGTCTGATTGTTGTCGCCCGTTGCGGTCAGCATAGAACCGATAATATCCGACAGCGAATATCCGCTGTCGAAGCCCTTGATCGGGATTACGTTGTTAACTTCCATCGAGCCGTCGGTTATCGTACCAGTTTTGTCCAAGCACAGCACGTCGACGCGGGCAAGCATTTCGATACAATACAAGTCCTGAACGAGCGTTTGCTTTTTGGCAAGACGCAAAACGGACGCTGCGAGAGCAAGCGATGTAAGCAGGAACATGCCCGAGGGAATCATGCCTATGACCGAACCGGCCGAGCCTGTAACGATCGTATTCCAATCGGCAAAAGTAGCGGTTTCGCCCTTCGGCACAATGTCGCGATAGGCTATCCAAACGGTAAGCGCGCCTATGGCGATAATAAACGGTGAAAGAACCTTGATTATGAGCTTAATGGAATTCATAAGCTCGCTCTTCGGCTTTTTGTACTTTTTGGCGTGCGACGTAAGCGTTTCCACGTAGTTGGCCGCGCCTACCTTGTCGACCCTTGCAACCACCGAACCGCTGCTTACAAACGAGCCGCTGTACAGCATGTCGCCCACGCGTTTTTTAACAGGCTCGCTCTCGCCCGTCAGCATGGACTCGTTTACCTCGCACTCGCCTTTTACTACGATACTGTCGGCGCAAATCTGCTTGCCGAGCTCGAAACAAATGATGTCGTCAAGTACGATATCCGCCGTAGGTACTACCATGCGCTCGCCGTCGCGTATCACGACCGCCGTCGGCGCAGATACAAGCGACAGCTTGTCGATTTTCATTTTCGACCGAATCTCTTGGAATATTCCGATAACGACGTTGGCGGTTATTATAATTATAAAAAACAGTTGCGTAAAGCCCGCGCCGACTATAAGAAGCGCCGCCGCAACAATAAACGTCAAAATATTAAAAAACGTAAATATATTGGACATGAATATGGTAAGATAGCTCTTACCCTTCTTTTTCTTGACAAAGTTGTCGTAGCCCTGTTCAATGCGTACGGCAACGACCTCGCCGGACAAGCCCCGGTCGGGATCCGGATCGTACCGTTCCGCCGCGGTGAGGTCAACCGTCTTTTGCGACTTGCGCCTCTTCCCCGACTTGCGCCGCGAAACGGTCGCCTCGTGGCTGAGCATGGTGTTGTCTATCGTCATAGACTTGTGATAATAGCTTGTAACAGGCTCGCCGGTTACGTCGTCGTCAAACACGGAATTATCTATAACGGACGGGTCGATTTTTGCACTCGGCGAAAAATCGGCGTCGTACTCGGCGTCCTTGGTGATAATGCGCCGGTCGGCGGCAGGCTTTTTGGTCTGACGCTTTTTGGCGGTCGACCCCGAACGCGTAGTTTGCGCGGGCGCAGTCGTTTGCTCCGAGGCAATAGGCTCAACCGTCGGTTCGTCCGTAGTAGCCGCGGCAGTGCGACGGACCGTCTTGGTTTTGGGCGTTGTAGTTTTAGGTGAACCTGTCTTTTTTCCCTTTTCTTGCATAACCTTGACAAAGCCGAATCGGGTGTAATTTGGGGTTATCCCGCCCGATTGTCTGTATATTATAGCATGTATCTTCTGCAAATGCAAGCCTTTGGGATATTCCGAATTCCTAATTATTCCCTGTAGTTACGCAAAATCAATTTAAGGCTGTAGCGTATAACAATCTCGAGCGCCACGGACAGTACGACCGCGACTATCACGAACGCCATAAGCAAAGCAGGTTCGAGACTGATTTGCGCGGTCTTCATAAGCATACCTATGCTGTACGCCGCCTGCGCAAGTATTTCCGCGCCGATGACCGCCTTTATGTTATACGAAAAAGCGGTGGCAAGACTTTCGGGCAAGCCTGCCGCAAGCCGAGGCATGTACACGGTGGCAAACATTCTCGTCCTCGAAGCGCCGCAGATAGTGCAAATCTCTTTCAGTTCACGCGGCACGGCGACTATAGCCGACATCGACGACGAAAACATTATCGGATAAATCACGATAACGCCGAGCACGATAGGCGCGTTGCTTCCGCCGACGGCAATCAGCAATATAAGCGTGACGGCAACCGCAGGCAGACTGCGAAGCGCCGAAACTATAAGCATGATAACACGCCGCACGCCGTCAAAACACACCGCCAGATAAAAGGTGACAAAAAACAGCGCAAGCGCAATCGCATACCCTATCAAACTGCGAAGCAACGTTCCCGCGATACCGACGTAAAACGCCGAGTTGTTAAACACGTCGGCAAACGCGCGAAAGGTTGCGCCTATGCTCGGCAGTATAAGGTCCGAACCGAACGCCTCCGCGCTTATCGCCCACGCGCCCAAAATTACCGCAATGGCTATAACTGCATAAATTACGTTGTACAGTATTTTTTTTGCGGCGCTCTTTTTCACGCCTGATAATAAAAGCTTGCGTCGGGGGCTTTGTCCAAAACGGTTATTCCGAGGCTGGACATACCGACGAGTTTTTCAAAATACTTTTCGCACGAGGGCTTGCCGTCCAACGCGGAAACCGTCTTGATATTGCAACGCTCGACGATATCTGCGGTCAATGCAGTGAGCGTAGTTGTACGCCCCTGTTCCATGTTCTTCTTTATTGCGTCGAGCGCCTTATCTGCGTTAGCGCTCGCCCAGCCGTCGTTTTTCTTGAGGTCGGACAAGAATTTATCCACGTAGCTCTTGTTACCGTTTACAAGCGATTTTGTGGCAATCAAGCAGGCTTGCGGAAACTCGCCGCCCATCGTCGACTGCCATTCGGTCTGAATATTAATTGCCACGTTGCCGCCCGAGTTGGTCGCCGCGGGCTCACCGAGAAGCGCGTAGTCGACTTTGCCAGTCTTAAACAGCGGCAAAAGATCTTTTGCATCCGACGCGTAATACACGCCGATTTTGCCGTCCAAGCGCTGAACGTTGCCGCCCGAAATCTCGGTCGTAGCATACGGAATATTCTTCTCTTCCAACAGCATGCGAAGTGTAAAGTCGGGAACGTTGCTCTGTCCGATTACGCCGAGCGTTTTGCCTACAAGCCCGTCAAGCCCCTCTACCTCGTTGCCGACGATGTAAAGATTGCCGTGCGTATTGACTGACAGCATAACTATTTTACCCGCCGTGTTGTACATTTTTGCCGCCTGATTGATGGGCACGATAGCCATGTCCGCCGCGCCCGACGATACCTTTGCCGCGATTTCCTCCGCCGAGCCTACAACCGTAAACTTGGTGTTTTCGTACCCGCTGTCCATAAAGGACGAGAGTGCGACAGCAGGCGCACCGTCCGGCATATACACGTTAATTACGTCGTCGGATTCACTGCCGGAGCATGCGCAAAGCGGCACAGCAAAAACGGTTGCTACCGTAGTTACAAAAATGGTCTTTAAAAATTTTTTCATGATATACCTTTATCCAAATTGTATTTTATTTTTTGATTAATCGACAAGAGCCGATAAAGTGATGACCAAGCGACGCGAGTAATAATGCGTAAACAATTCGTCTATCTGAACAACGCCTTTGCGCTCACGCCGTTTATCTTGCCGAGTCGACCCGTAAGCGCATTTACGGCGTTTTGCGGCGCGTCAAGCACGACCGTGATTGCATTGACCGAACGCTCGCGAAGCGGAAGCCCCATGCGCCCCACAACATACGCCGCGTACTCGTGCAGTGCGGCGTTTACCTTTTCCGCCGCCTCGCCGTTTGAAACTATAATAGCCACTATGGCAAGTCGGTATTCGTTTTCACACATAAAAATCACCTCTCTCGCATAACCGAAAGAGGTGCATAAGACAAACGAAAAACTTTAAGCCGCGGTTTTGCTCCAAGCATTGCTTTGACGCTCAAGTACGGCATATCTGTATTTTTCGTCTTTACCATCAGCAAGCTTTCGGTTTAGACAATATTATTATATTATTCAAATACGTATTTGTCAAGCAAATAAAGACCGAACAAAAAAAGCCGCTCGCTAATTTACGAACGGCATTTTGGTTGTCAGATGATTATTTAAGCTTGCGACCGCATCTCTTGCAGAACACTTCGCCGACGGCGTTTTCCGTTCCGCACGACTTGCACTTAACTGTCTGTTTGGACGTATCGGGCTGTTCTTTAACGGGTTGCTCTCGAGCGGGCGGTTCGGCTTGTTCGGTCTGAGTCTCGGTCTGTTCGGTCGGCTCTGCGGGGACCGTAGTTGCGGCTTGTTCGGCAGTCTGCTGCGCCTTTGGCATTCTGTCTGTGACCTTGACGTTGAACTTGTGAAGCTGAGGCACTACCGCAAACACGATGTCCGCCGCCGCGAACAACAGCGTGAGTATTGCGCCGAATACGAATCCGCCGCCCATGCCGAGCCCGTCGGGCTTACCGCCGGCATACGATATAAGCGCGACAAGCGCGCATCCGCCTGCGACTGCTGGAACGATAAACTGCAGCAGATACTCGATCTTTGCAGGCAGTTTTCTGACTTGCATTATAAACAAAAGAACGAGCGCGGCAAGCGCGACTAAAAGCATGATAAACGCAAATCCGCCGCCGCCCGATTGCGACGCCGCCGCCGCGGCATACCAGCCTTTTTCATTGTAAACCTTGTTAGAGGTCAACAGGAACATGCAAAGAAGAATCAATACCATGTTCGCCAAAGAGAAGAACGGGAACGGTCCGTTGCGATTTTCGATCAACAACACGAACACGGTGTAGCAAAGGAGAACAAGCCCGAGAATAAGCGCAAGGATATGTCCCCAAGTCATGTTTGCGCCGTACATATTGATAATGCCCAAATAAGCTATAAGGAACGCTACGGTGATTATCGCGTCGAGCATGTGCACTTCAATGTTCTTTTTAAGTATGAACAACGTAATGTTCTTGACAATAAGCGCAAGCGGCAAAAGGAACGCACACCACATGAGTATGCCGACCATAACGTAGCCGCCTTTTGCCCACGTTCCCGCCGTGCCGTGCATCCAGCTTATAATTAGCGAAGAATTGCCGAAGTATTGGAAGAGCGAGCATGTAAACTTATCCGCTTGCCCTGCTTCGTTGACGTACGGAAAACCGAACGCGCCTATGATAATAAATACAGAGCTCAAAAGCAACAGTACGTTTGCGACTATAAACAGCGGAAGCTTGATTTTGTTTATAATCGAGCTCGACTTTTGGGCAAACGCGTCAACTTTATTTCCCTTAGCCGCGGGTTCCTTTGCGGGTGCGGGCTGTTCGGTCGCGCTTTCCCGAACCGGCGATTGCTCTTGAACGGGCTGCTCTGTTGCAGCAACCGGCTCTTCGGCTACGGGCGCAGGCGCGGGCTCTTCCGCAGGTGCGAGCACGGGTTCTTCCAGCTTTTGTCCGCAGTTCATGCAGAATCTCGTTCCATCGGGAAATTCCGTTCCGCAATTCGCGCACTTAAGCATCTTTGCCGTTTGTTGCTCGACAACGGGCTGTTCGACCTGTGCGGGCGCGGGTGTAGGTTCTTCTACCGTGGGCGCAACGGGCTCTTCCGCGGGTTGTTCGGCGGGCGTAGTTTTCTTTTTCGCCGTGGCGGACTTTGTAGCGGTCGACTTGCCTGCCGCCGATTTTGCGGCGGGCTTTTTTGCAGACGGCTTTTTGGCGCCGGAACTCGATCCAGACGTCTTTTTTGCCGCAGGCTTTTTTGCAGGCGCTGCTTTTGTCGGTTGCTCTTGCGCGCCGTCTAATAATTCTGCGGCGAGCCTGAGCTGGTCGGCGAGCTCTTTATTCTTTTTCGAGCCCCCCGACGTCTTTTTGCTTTCTGCCATCATTTCCTCCAATATGAAATTAAATCTTTTTAATTATACCACACTCATTTTAAACAATCAATATGTTTTTACAAAAAACGCTATCACTTTTTACAAAAAAAATGCGCCTTTAGCGCATTTAAATTATGATTGTTTACGCTTCCATTCCGTCAAACGCAACAACGATATTTTCTTTTGCGGCGAGTGCGGATATTCCGTCGTAATCGAGGTCGGTATTGTGCGACAAGTGCGTTGCGATTATCTTAGCGTCGCTTTTAACGAGCCCTACGGCGCGCATAAGCTCGCATTGGTCTACTATGTCGTACAATCCCATATGCCTGCCCGCGCCGTGACGTATCGCGCCGTAAGTGCAATCGAGCACGGCAACCGTGACGTTTACACCCATTGCGTACAGCTTTTCAAACACAGCCCTTTGGAGCGGACCCGTGTCGTTAAGAAGCAACACGCCGTCGCCATTTCGCTCGACGTAGTACACCAAACATTCCTCGCCTTGAGTGTGCGACGCAGGTAGCGCAATAATGCGCATATCGTCATCAGTCACTTGGTCGAACGGACGAAGCGCGCGCACCGACAGGCTTTGTTTCACCTCGGGTCGGATTTCCCTATCGGTGTCGTTTGCAAAAATTTTGCACACCGTTTCGTTGCCGTATATAGTCACGCGTTCCTCTGTAAGCCCGTGCGCAAACGGTCCGCCACGCATACAAAACTCCTGCGGATAGCAGTGATCCATATGACTGTGCGTAATAAGAACGCGCTTGATTCGCGAAAGGTCGAGCTTGTATCGGAGCATGTGCATGTACGTGTCCATGGGAAAATCAAACAGCGCGTCGTCGTCCAAGAGTATCTGACTGCGGGTGCGCACATCCTTGCCGCCGCGCGCCTTTGCTCGTTGGCAGGTGGGACAGTTGCAAAACACCGCGGGCACCCCCTCTGCGGCGGCTGTTCCCAAAAACTTCAGTTTCATTACGCCTCACCCTTTGCCATATCTTCGGCAAGCTTTGTAAGCGCCAAAGTATCCACCTTCATAACGGGTGTTTGCGGAATACGGTCGATTACGTCGACTATAGTCGGCACTGCGTACCGCGAAAGTTCGGCTTCGATTTTATCCCGTATTAGCTTTTTGTCTTCGGGCGGGTTACCCGTTAGGAAAAGCGCTATCTTGGTTTTGCCGACGTCCTTGTATTCGACGGCGCTCGCGCCGGTAACGCCGTCTATTTCCATAGCCGCCGTTTCTATCTCTTTGGGGTAAACGGAAATACCCGATATCTTGATAATGCGTTTTAACCGCGTTACAAAGTACAAATAACCGTCCCCGTCCATATAGCCGAGGTCGCCGGTGCGCACGTACCGCTTTCCGCCGTGCTCGAAAAACACCTGCGCGTTGCTCTCGTCGTTGTTTAAATATCCGTTCATCAGCGTATCGCCGCAAATGCAAAGCTCGCCCTTTTCGCCTGTGGGCAGCGGCGTGGTTTCGCCGTCGTTTACGACTATCGCTTCGAGCCCGCGGAGCATATGCCCCATGGACGCTCGCCTGTTGTACGCGTAATTATTGACCGCGCATACGGTGACTGTTTCGGTCAGTCCGTAGCCCTCGAACAGCCTGCCCTTTGCGCCCGCCGCTTCCATACGCCCGTTAAACTCGTCAAGCAAGTCCTGCGGCGCACAATCGCCGCCGACAAAGCCGACGTAAAGATTTTTTAACGCGGCGCCGTTAAACGCCTTTTGCTTGAGCAGTGCGCGGAACAGATTGGGCACGCCGATTATAAAGTGCATTTTGTTCCGTTTGACAAGCTTTGCCGTAAGCTTGGCGTCAAACTTGGGCATTAACACGCTCACGCCGCCGTGCGTAAGTATGGCGTGTATGCTCATGGTAAGCCCGAAGCCGTGGAACATGGGAAGCGCGCCAAGCATATACATGCCCTTCACGTCGCTCGTGCCGAGCGCCTCCGGTCCGCGGTTGGCAAGCGCGTTGATAGAGTCGTCGGACAGCTCTATGATTTTGGGTTCGCCGCCCGTGCCGCCGCTGTGCAGATACACACCGGTAGCAGACGACGGTCTGTCCGCAACAGGCGGAAGCACGCCGGGCTTAAGCTCGTCGTAGTCGGTCATATTACTGCGGTCGCCCTTGTACGGCTTGACCGCGATATTAAACAGCGTGCGCTTGATTTTGCCGAGCGACCGCGCGGGGTGCGCGGATATTATGGGATACTCGGCGGCAAGCGGCGCGTACTGCGCAAGATTGATTGACAAAGTTATGAGCAGTTTGGAATTTGCCGCCGCCATAAACTTTTTTAACTGATTGAGCGGCGTAAGCGGATGGACCATGTGCGCGATAACGCCTATGCGGTTGAGAGCGTAAAAGCAGTACACGCACTCGGGCGTGTTAGGCATGCAAATCGTCGCTACGTCTCCCGCTTTTAGAACGGTAGAAAGCCGCGCCGCCGCGTCGTCTATCGCCGAGAAAAACTCGGAATACGAAACGGTTTTACCCAGGTACCAAAGCGCGGTAAGCCTTTCGTCCTTGGCAAAGTGATCCTTTAAGTTTTCATACAGTAACATAATCCCTCCTACATTCTGAATCCGAAGCACAGCCCGAAAAGAATGAACAACACCACCAGCACAGGCTGATGGAAAAAATAAAACCACATAGCGTGCCTGCCGACAAACGTAATCGGCTTATGCCATTTTCCGTCGAGCACGGGAAGTAACGACTCCCGCCGAGCGTACGCCGCCTTGCCCCAATACATGCCGATAAGCACTGCGCCGACGTACGGGAATATGCCGAACCAATCGTCGCCGTACGAGTGCGTGCCGAATACGTAACCCAAAAAATGCTCGGAAATAAACTCGGCGTCGCGCGGCGTGCCCATATTCCAAAACCGCAAGCCTATGCCGACAAACAGTATAACCGCGCCTATCACGAGCGGCGCGTAACGGTTGACGTACTTGTTAAAGCCTGTCAAAACGTCGAGCGCGGCGGCAAGCAGAATACACATCGCAATGCAGTGCAATATTCCGAACACTACGCCATCTTCCATAAACCCGAACGCCTTGCACGCGTACGTTATGCCGGTAAACGCAAACGCGGCTATGCCGCACAGCGCGCCGCGACGTGTGTTGTCGCGCGAAAACGCACAGCTCGTTCCCACAAGAAACAGGAACAAAAAAACGAATATGTAATGCGCCCAAAACCTAAATCCGAAGGTAGACGTAGAACCCCAATACCACGAAGCGAAATCGTAGATCTTGTTAAAAACAGAGCTGTCCACTTCCCAAAAATTAGAGAAGAACCCCCACGGGTGCGAGCAGTCGAACATGAGATGATCGAAGCACATCGCAATCACGGCAAACCCGCGCAAAAAGTCAAGCTCCCACACCCGCTTGCGCTTTACGGGAAAAGCCACCATCTTTGCATTACGCAAGCGATTTAGCTGTTTCTTTTTAGGCGCGAGATGTAACTCTTCTTCAGCCTCATCTTGTTCGATTTGTTCGAGAGTGGACCGTTCTGTTTCTTCATCTAAACAATCAGCAATCATTTCCGACACAGCTTGCTCTGCGAAATGCGAATGGGTGCTAACTTGGCTATCCACATTCATTACAGCATCACCCACCATCCCAAACGGATTTTCATCCGAAAGAGATGTGTTTCCACAATGCGCACAAAACTTATCATCTTCACGCATTTGCATACCGCATTGCATGCAATACTTCATTCCGACTCCTTAATAACTGCATAATAAAGTATACATCATTATTAAGCGTGTGTCAACAAACGAAGCCTTTACTTCATTTTATTCTTAATTATATTGTAGAAAAGTCACGCAATAGACTAAGAAAAATCTTTTCCGATTGTTTATCTTTTATCTCTCATCTAAAACGAAGTGCTTAACATTTGTTCGTGAGATCCTTCGGTAGGCAGAAAATGCTCGGGATGACAAAACCCGCTTTCACAGTTCAACAATGTTTGTCATGCTGAGGCATTGCCGAAGCATCTCACCGTCATAGAGTTAGCCCCAAAAGAAAAGTCGAGCCTATCGCCCGACGATTCTTAATTCCTACCGATTTTACTAATAAGCACCCACACGTCGGCGGGGGTGACGCCGGGAACGCGCGACGCCTGACCGATTGACAAAGGCTTGGCGGCGGTAAGCTTTTCCCTCGCCTCCAGCCGCAATCCGTCCATTGAGTGATAATCGACGTCGGGCGGAATACGCATATTCTCGAGCCGCGATTTTTCCTTAAGCTCTGCGCTTTGCCGCCTAAGATAGCTGTCGTAGCGAATTGCCGCATACACCTCGAGCTTGGCGGGCGGCATTATCTTTTTGAGCACGTCAAACTTCTGTTCAAACAGGTCGAGCGTAACCGACGGGCGCTTTAGCACGTCCTCGACTGTCATCGGCTTTTCGGGCGCTTCCTCACCAACCGCCGTCAAGAATTCCGAAGTATCGGATTTATCGAGCTTTGTTTTTATAAGCCGCTCGCACTCGGCGATTTGGCGCTTTTTGCGCGCGAGTAATTTTTTTCGCTCGGGCGAAATAGTGCCGTACTTTTCGGCAAGCTCGGTCAAACGCAGGTCGGCGTTGTCCTGCCTTAGGCTCAGCCGACATTCCGCTCTGCCTGTGAGCATGCGGTACGGCTCGTCGCTTCCGACAGTCACAAGGTCGTCCGCCATGACGCCGATATAGCTGTTTGTTCTGTCAAGCACAAGCGGCTCTAATCCGCGAAGATACGCCGAAGCGTTGATTGCCGCAAGCACACCCTGCGCCGCCGCTTCCTCGTAACCGCTGGTGCCGTTTACCTGTCCGGCAAAGAACAGTCCGTCAATGCGTTTGGACATGAGCGACGGATACAGCTCGCGCGCGTCGATACACTCGTATTCTATGGCGTACGCGTCGCGCACGATTTGAACGTTCTCCAGTCCCTCAATCGAGCGGTACATCTCGCGCTGAACGTCTGGCGGAAGCGAGGTGGATATGCCCTGAATATACCACTCGTCCGTGCCCGCACCCTCGGGCTCCAGAAAAAACGTGTGGCGCGGCTTGTCGGCAAAACGCACGATTTTGTCCTCTATCGACGGGCAGTACCGCGCGCCGGTGCCCGTTATAAGCCCGAGCCTGCGCGGCGAAGCCCAAAGCGCGGCGCGGATAATATTGTGCGTGTTTTCGTTGGTGTAGCCGAGGTAGCACACAGTCGTGTTTTTCGGTTGCTTTTTTGTAAGCGCGGAAAAGGTGTACGGCACGCTGTCGCCCTGCTGTACCTCGAGCCGCGAAAAATCTATCGTGCGCCCGAGTAAACGCGCCGGCGTGCCGGTTTTGAACCGCCTAAGCTTAAAACCGAGCGCGGCAAGCGAGCCCGCCAAATAATCGCTTCGGCTAAAACAAACGGGTCCGCGCTTTTGAACAGAGCTTCCGCATATAATCGTGCTGTCCATGTACACGCCCGTCGCGACCACTACGGTGCGCGCACAGTAAACGTTACCCGTCACGCACTCGACTGTAAAGTCCTTGCCGTCGCGGACAATCGATTTTATCTCGTCCTGCCGCATAGAAAGGTTGTCGGCGCACTCTATCGCGCGCTTGGTAAAGGCGTGATATTTGTACTTGTCCTCTTGAGCGCGAAGCGACCGCACCGCAAGACCTTTGGCAGAATTTAGCATGCGTATCTGAGTGGCGCACTCGTCGGCAGCAATACCCATAAACCCGCCGAGCGCGTCCAGCTCGCGCACCAAGTGTCCTTTGCCCGTTCCGCCTATCGACGGGTTGCAAGCCATGTAACCGACGTTATCGACGGTAATGGAAACCACGAGCGTCTGCGCGCCCGTCTTGGCAAGGATAAGCGCGGCTTCCACACCCGCATGCCCTGCGCCTATTACTATTGCGTCGTAATACTGTTTGTTGCCCATTATGCCGTCCGAATAAAAAGCTGTTTTTCTACAGCAAAATTATAACACAATCGAGCTGACGATTGCAAGCGTAAAACATTCAAACAAAAAAACAAAAGAGCCGACGCATAAACGTCGACCCTCATTAACTTTTTCTATAATCAAACTAACTAAAATATTCTGCCGCTCTCCTCTTCCTTAACATACAACCATTGGTCATGGGTATATTTCTTAGAGCCCTCCGTCCATTCCACATATCTATAATCGGTCGTTGTACTGATAATCTTTGAAGTGCCGGAGCATGCCCAAGTATTTGCATAAACATCACCGTCGTAATTCAGACCGATAATAATACCTATACTCTCTACATTAGGCAAAATCAATCGCTCGAGCTTGGCACAATTCATAAATGCATTGTTGCCTATCTTTTTGACGCTCGAAGGCAAAAAGATACGTTTTAGATTAGTGCACGACATAAATCCGTTGTTTGATATTTCCGTAATCGGTAAACCGTTATATGAATCGGGTATTACCAATGTTTTAACCAACGGTTTAAACGCCGGGCGTATAGAAATACCGTATGACTGTTCCCCTTCTTCACTTGTAACAAGACTGTAGTTGTAATAATCGTCAACGCCTTGCTCCTCTGCATATGTAGACGCTTGTTTAAAACAAACAAAACACAACAATGCCGAGATAACTGCCGCAAATACGACGCCATACAAACACTTCTTTAGTTTAGCCATAACCTACACCTCCAAAATAAATAAGATCCTTAATAAGTTAAAAATAACATAAAAAATATTTATATTATTTGTTTTATTATAACAACTTTAAAACGCACTGTCAATATTTTTTTAAAATCTATTCGCTGTTTATAGGCTTAAATATCGCAAATATATATATATCTCCGGTAACATTTTTATCTTGACGTTCTATTGTGGTAATGCCATCCGACCAGCCTACAAATTCATATCCGTATTTTGCAATTGCTTTTACGGATAGAGCGTCCTGCCCATACATGACGTACTGTATTTCATCTTCATACCTTACTTCACTATTAAGAATAGCCAAGCCCTTGTATACCATGCCGCCTTCCTTTGCCTCGTAAAAAACCCGTGCGACCTTGCCCTCCCAAAACTCGTACGGGATACCTACGGCTTTCCCGTCTATTATCGCTTTATTTAGAAAATACAATTGCGTCGGGTAAAAAGATCCACGTCTATAATCCCAGCATTTACTTACTACAGTATGATAATCAAAAAAGCCGTTGACGCGCTGCTCGATAGTATGGGCCAATTCATGAAAGTAACAATTCAATATACGACCCCATCCTATAAAGTCCGGATTTGTTATATCATCGAATGTCCATTTATCTAACAATGCTTGAGCAACACTTTCTTCAAAATGAACGCACCCGTACTTTGCCTCCCCCGTACCTCCGTCGCGATGAAACTCATTTTTGTAATCGTTAAAGCTGAACGACGTGAGCACGCTGTCGTAATCGCTGTACTTATCCTTTGCTTCCGCTATATGATACGGAAAAATTTCGTTACAAATTCCGCCACTAGGATATTTAAATTCCCAAATACTATCCTCTCCCAACGGCACGGTTGTAAAGTATTCGTCCACCGTAAAATCGGCGATTGCCAAATCGTTAAGCTCAAACGCCAATTTTTCGGTTATCATGTGACATATCTTGCGTTCCGTTTCGGACATTACGTAATGCACGTATTCTTTCCCGTCTTCCGAACGCCTCGTTAACTGCGCCTTGATTTCGGTAACGTAAACGATAAGGATCTTATATGGATGATTGTTTTCACTTATCCATTTTGAATACAAAGTATCGGCAGCGGTATACAAAAAGCTGTCGTCGACTAATACGTTTCCATCCTTATCCGATACCTTTTCGGTCAAATATTTATCCGAATACCAACCGTCAAACCGAGCATGCTCACGCATGGGAACGGCAAGCCGAGCACTATTAAGTTGCCCGTACGTAAGAGTTGCTTCTTTGTCTTCGCAGTTGCCGTCGGCAAATTTATAATCGTAGGTGTACGTATTTTGTAATGTCTCGAATATTGCGGTAAGCGTTTTATTTTCGCGCAACTCGCTCTCACTACGAGTCGCCGTCTTAACGCCGTCCGACCATTCCTTAAACATATATCCTATATTGGGAACAGCGGTAACACTTTTGCACGGTTCACCGTACGTTACGCTTTGCACGCAATCGCCGTCTATATATCCGTTTTTATCGCTTTCATACGTTACGGTACACGTTATTAGTTTAAACACCGCCATGCAGCGTACATCTTCAATAACGTTATGCACTATCCTTTCGGCTTGTCGTACCGTTTCGTCTGTCAAATGCGCGCCTTCGTCCATCCATCCTGCAAAATAGTATCCATCATCGGCAATAGCCGTAATTTTTTCGGTACTTCCGCCCTCTTGAACCTTTTGAAGAGCTTGCCCTTCGATACGCCCGCCTTCAAAATGAAACACGGCAAATTCCACCGTATAGTAATTCGGCTCGGGTGGCTTGACTTCGTTTTTTCCTTCATTATTTCCATCATTACCGCAAGCACAGCAAATAACGGAAGCCGCCAATAGCGTTATAACAGTTACTGCAATCAATACAAGCCTTTTAATTTTCATTTTCATTCACTGCCTTTTTATTCATTATATACTATATTCATGCTATTGTAAATACTCTTTATAAAAAATAACGCAAGAAAATGACGAAATAAAGATATTTACTGATTTTTGAAATTTATTAAATGCTTCCGACTTATAAAGTCTTTACGTCGATCCACATACTGTCGAGCTCGGTGCTCCACTTTTTGCCGAAGTCGCGCATTACGCCGCAACGGCGCAAAACGTCCTTGGACGGGAACATCATATCGATGTACATGTCCTTAAACCAATCTTCCTTGTCCTCGAAGAAGCCGTCCTCGTCCTCGATAAGCGCAGTCTTGGCGTCGTCCATTACCGCTTTGACCGCCATAGACGTGCCCATATAATCGAAGTTAGTCATGGCAAAGTCATACTCGTCGTCGTACAGATTGATAAACTTCAAAAAGTAATTTGCCGCCTTTGTGTTTTTGGCGTATTTAGGAATCAGCCAGCCGTCCACCCAAACGTTGCTACCCTCTTTGGGCACCTCGTAGTAAAAGTGTTCGCCGCCGTCCTCCTGCATTATCAAACCGGAATCGCACGACCAAAACAAGCCGAGGTGCGCCTCGGTCGTGCCGGCAAGCATATCGTTTTTGCCGTCGTCGACCTCGTACTTGTACAGCAAGCTTTTTTGCTTTACAAGATAATCCCGTGCCGATTTAATAAGCTTGTCGGACACTGTGGAAAAGTACGAAATAAGCTCTGCTCTGTAATCGTCGTTATAGTCGGTAAAGCCGTTTGACAACTCGGAAAGCTTATCGGTATTCGCATAAATTTGCGCAACCGAGTATGCGTCGCGCACGCTGTCCTTCATGAGAATGTGCTTGTTATACTTTTTGTCCCACATTGCGCCCCAGGACTTCATATCCGCCGAGCCGGCCGCTATGTGATTTGTGTCGTACATAATTCCGAACGTACCCCAAACGTACGGCACGAAATACTCGTTATTCTTATCGAACGGGCGTATCATTTCCATTAGGTCGTCGACCAAAAATCCGTCCTCGGTAATATCGATTATCCTTTTGTCTACCTTTTGCACAAGCTTGTTCTCTATCATACGCTCCGCCATATAGTCGGACGGGCACACCAAATCGTAGTCTGACTTGAGCACCTCTATGCGCATAAGCATGTCCTCGTTGGTATTAAACGTGTCATACTGAACGGACACGCTTTCGCCCGTTTCCGCTTTGTACCACTCCTCGAACTCGTCTATAAGACTCTCTTCTATATAGTCGCCCCAATTGTAAATTTTGAGCACCTCGTTGCGCGGCGAACAGCCTGTAAACATCGGCACGCTCGCGACCGCGATAGCCGCCGCCGTTATTACGGATAACAATCTTTTTTTCATGTCGATACCTCTCTTAGCCCTGAACGGACTTTTTACGGCGCTTAGCCGACACTGCGTTGAGCGCTATAAGCACGGCAAGCACCGCTACGAACAGCACGGACGACAGCGCGCGAAGCGTAGGGTCTGCGCCGCGCTTGGCGAGCGCGTTGTACAGGTACACGGGTATTGTTTCCACACTGCCGTTTACAAACTTGCTTACGATAAAGTCGTCGAGCGACAGTGCAAACGCCATTACGAATCCGCTGAGCATGCCGGGGATTAACTGCGGCACGATAACCGTAAACATCGACTTTATAGGCGACGCGCCTAAGTCGAGTCCCGCTTCGTAAAGGTTGGGGTTTAGCTGACTTAGTTTGGGCGTGACGGACAGTATTACGTACGGCGTTGTAATCATGGTGTGCGCGATAATAAGCGTAGTCCAGCCGTACGGCAGGCGCAGTACCAAAAAGAACATCATAAACGATACGCCCGTCACTATCTCGGCGTTTTCCATGGTGATATTGGCGATAAAGTTTGCCGCCGACTTTTTCCACTTGCGCATGTGGAAAATACCGATTGCGGCGGTTGTGCCGAGAATGGTTGACAGCAGCGCCGAAACGAGCGCGAGTATCAAAGAGTTTTTGAACGCGTTCATGATGCTGCTGTTTGTAAACAAATCGGCGTACAGCTCGAACGAAAACCCGCTCCACACGCCGAGCGCCTTTGCGCCGGTAAACGAATACACTATAAGTATTACGATAGGAATATACATGACGGCAAGCATGACGCCGACAAACGCCCAAATAAGCGAGGTCTTGACTCTTTTGCTCACAGCACACCTCCTATCTCGGTCTTGCCGCCGGTTATCTTGTTGGCGATAAGCACTGTAACTGCAATGAGTATCAACAGGATAAACGAGTACGCCGAGCCGATATTCCAGCCACCGCTGTTGGCAAACCACTGATTGATTATGTTACCGAACATGTACGTTGACGTGTCGCCCAATACGTCCGATATTGCAAAAGTGGAAACGGTGGGCATAAACACCATCAAAACGCCCGACACGATACCCGGAAGCGACAGCGGTATGCGCACTTTTATAAGCGTTTTGAGCGGCGACGCGCCAAGGTCCTGCGACGCCTCGATAAGCGACTTATCCATGCCCGAAATTACAGAGTACAGCGGCAACAGCATGAACGGGAAAAAGTCGTATACCATGCCGACGGTAACCGCCACCCAGGCATTTGTTATATTAAGCATGTACAGCACGATTTTTATCGCGTACGTTCTGAGCAGTGAATTTATCCACATAGGCAGAACGAACAGCATGACTATTATAAACTTCTTTTTAAGCGGCGAACTGTTTAGCGCTAGCGCCAACGGGAACGCCAAAATCAAGCAGATAAACGTAGTTAAAAACGCGACGAGGAACGACTTCCCCATAACCGCCATTATGTTGGGACGAGAAAAAAAGTGCGCAAAGTTGGCGCCCGAAAATCCGCCCGTTCCGCCGTCGGTAAACGCGTAGTAAAGCATGATAAAAAGCGGCACGATAACGAATATTATGCTCAGCGCAAGATAGGGCAAACAAAACGCCGAGCGCTTTATTCCGCGCACCTTGCGCAATTTGACTTGCTTGGGATTTCCTTCCGCAGGCGCGGTCGGCACGCCGTTGGCGTTTAATTGCTCGCCTACGGGCACGACGGTAACGCTATTCTTCATTGCGCACCTCGCCATCTGCGGCTTGTTCATCCGCGTTTTCGGCAGTATCCGCTTCTTCGGGTTTTTCTATCTTTTTTGAAACGGCGATGTCCGACGGCTTTATGTTTATACCCACGCGGTCGCCTATATCCCATTCGTCGACGGTGTCGATAAAAAAGTCGTTGTCGTCGTCGGTATATACCTGAACCTGATAGTAACTGCCCTTGTACAGCGTTTGAGTAACGTTTGCGCCGATAACGCCGTCCTCTTCGTCGTCGGTAAGCTCGATCTTGTCAAACGGTATCTTTACGCGCACCTCGTCGCCGCGCTCGAAGCTTCCGTCGTTTTCAAACTCGAACTCGCCGTCGCAGAAGCCGACCGTCGTTTCGGAAAGAATCTCGCCGTCAAACTCGTTGACCGTTTTGAGCTTTTTCATGATGTGAATTCCGTTGGGCTCGACGGACAGATACACCTTGCTTCCCGGCGTGTACTCAACGGTGTTTTGCACGGTGAACTGATAGCCGCTCGCCATGATTTCCATTTCGTAATATGTGCCCTTGAACACGGTGGAAAGCACCTCGCCCGCAAGCGCGTCCTTTTTTGCACTCTTTTTCAGGCTGACGACGATATCCTCGGGGCGAACAACAAGGTCGACCTTTTCGTCCTTGCCGAAGCCCTTGTCCAAGCACTTAAACTCGGTGCCGCAAAACTCGACCAAAAAGTCCTTTTTCATAACGCCGGACAGAATGTTACTCTCTCCGATAAAGTCGGCGACAAACGCATTTGCCGGCTCGTCGTAAATCTTTTTGGGCGGGCCGTACTGCTGTACCGCGCCGTCCGTCATAACGACTACCTTGTCGGACATTGTAAGCGCTTCTTCCTGGTCGTGGGTGACGTATATAAAGGTTATGCCTATGTTCTTGTGCATAGCCATAAGCTCGGACTGCATTTCCTTGCGCATCTTAAGATCGAGCGCGCCGAGCGGCTCGTCGAGAAGCAATACCTTTGGCTCGCACACTATTGCGCGCGCGATTGCAATGCGCTGTTGCTGTCCGCCCGAAAGCCCCGTAATATCGCGGTGCCCGTATGCTTCGAGGTTGACAAGCTTGAGCACGCGCTCCACCTTTTCGGCAATCTCATCCTTGGTGAACTTGCGGTAAATCGGTCTGCCCTTTTTGTCCGCCTCGCCGGTCGGTATCTTTTTTAGTTTTAACCCGAACGCGATATTTTTAAAAACCGAAAGGTGCGGAAACAGCGCGTACTTTTGAAACACGGTATTGATAGGGCGCATGTGCGGCGGCACAGACGTTACGTCCTGCTTTTCCAAAAATATAGAGCCGCTCGTCGGCATTTCAAATCCCGCTATCATGCGGAGCAGAGTCGTTTTGCCACAGCCCGACGGACCGAGCAGTGTGACAAACTCGCCGCGTCGCACCGCAAGGTTGACGTTATCGACGGCGGTAATGCCGTCAAACACCTTGGTGACGTTTTGTATCTCGATAATGTTATCGAATTTTTCTCGTGTGACTGCCATTGTTTTTTCCTCCGGAAAAAATAGTGAAGAGTCAAAGGTAAAGTGGCTATGATTTTTATTCGTTAATTAAATCCGCTAACCACATCACTGTTCACTCTTCCTCTAACTTAGCTAAAACGTCGGCGGGCATGACACCCACAGCACGCGGCTTACGCCGTCGTAAACGTTTTGGATATAATGCTTTTTGTCGGCGGTAAAGTAAAAGGTTTCGCCCTCTGCGGCTTCCGCCGCTCTGTCGCCCACCACCACTTTTACTCTGCCCTGCAACACGTAACCGAATTCCTCGCCCTCGTGCGGAAAATCCTCGTCGGTGGACGCGCCTTTATTAAGCACCGTGATAATCGGTTCCATCGCATTCTTTTGCGCCGTCGGCACTATCCAGCTGACCGTTATGCCGTCCGTCTTTTTTTCAAAAAAGTCGTCGGGGGTAAACACCAACTGCGACTGGTCGTAGTCCGCAAAGAACGACGAAAGATTAGACCCCAAAAGCGTGAGGATGTCTATAAGCGTCGCAATGGACGGCGAAGTCAGGTCGTTTTCCAACTGACTTATAAAGCCCTTGCTAAGCTCGGCGCGGTCGGCAAGCTCTTCTTGCGTGAGCCCGTTTTTAAGCCGAAGGTCGCGTAGCTTCGACCCTATTGTTACGTTGTTTTCTTCTTTCATTTCCGGTTATTCCTCAAGCACGAATAGGTTTGGTATAAATAAACATGTTGTTTAGTCGGTTTGGTTTACTTAAACAATTTGTTTACATTTAGTAAACCCAGGCAAGTATACAGTATATCGCTGTATATGTCAAATATTTTAACGCCATAATCGCCATAATTATAAATTATTTTCAAAATAAAACCGCCCCCCGCTGTTGTGCGCGTGGGGACGGAATATATAGTTGCACGTTATTACTTTTTGAGCTTCTTTTTGAGCGCGCGTTTCGGGTCGACGGGCGCGGCGGCCGCGGCTTCCTGTTCCTCGAAAAACTTTTTGATTTCCTCGGGGTCGGTTATCTCGGCGGGCGCGTACAATTCCTCGTCTACAGTCTTGCCGTCGAGGTAGTCAATAAGCGGACGGATATTGGCGAGCTTGACCTCGTCTATCGGCGTTGCAATGGTGTTAAGGAAGAACGTGTCGCTTTCGGAAATTATGTTGTTTATCTTGATTTGACGGGCTGTCATGTTGATAGACAGTTTTTCCCTGCGCGACAGCTCGGACATATCAAAGCCGCCCTGCACGTAAAACACCGGAATAAATTTTTCGTACGTAACGCTTATCGAGCTATCGCGAACGCTCTCGGCAAGACCCTTTTTGTACGGGAACATGCCCACGCCGCAGACGGCAAGCTTATCGTACATAATATCCAGGTATTCTGATATGCGTTTAAAACCGCCGAGCTGACCGCCGTGTATGCCCGCTATATAGACCAGCTTGTCGTAGCCGCCGAGCATGTCCGGCTTAAACTTATCGGCAGGCACTGCGTCGCAACCGAGCGCGTTACCTATGATATCGACGTAACGCTTGGCGTAACCGTGCGAGGAACTGAATATTACAAGTAGCTTTCCTTTCATCTTTCACCTCGGATAAACGGCGGACGTCCGACCGCCAATCCCTAAATCGTTTTTTATATTGTACCATACTTTGCATGTATTTTCAACTGTTTGCGCCGCGAATATTCCGCAAAAAAATCTGCCGTGCGAATGGTGTATTTGATATGCGGAATTTACGCAATAAAAAAGCCCGCTATCATCGCAAGAGAATACAGCGGACTTTTTTATAAGAGCATCAGTGATATCGTTTGCGTGGCAAACGGTGATATTTTGATAACGCAAAGTTATATTATATTTGTCTTAACTTCGCATTGAAGCGAAATATCACACTTTGTAAATAACTTGCCGCATTTGCGGCAGATATAACTATGATTACTGACGGGGTTGTCTGTTGTTACGCATAGCGGCGCGCTGTGCCTTGTGGGCCTTTCTGCATTCGGGGCAACGAGTCGGTTCGTGCTCGAAGCCTTTTTCCGCATAAAACTCTTGCTCGCCCGCGGTGAAAACAAACTCTTTGCCGCAGTCTTTGCAAGTCAACGTCTTGTCGGTCATGTGCTAAAAACTCCTTATAGAATTCAACTTTTAAAATTAAGCGCAGAGGTTTTTGCACGGACTGTGAATAGTTTTAAAACTTGTATTTATATGATACTATAATTTTTATATATTGTCAATCGTTTTAAAAACAATTTCGGGCATACACTTATAAGCGTACACCCGAAATCCACTCTATTGATTTTTATCTTCTTTTTTAGGAATATCGTTTTTTTGCTCGGCCTTGCACGATGGGCAACGACCTGTGCATTTATTCCGTTCCGAACAGCAATCGCAACCGCTTTTGCCTTTAAGCTTGTTGTATACGGTAATGCCTACAGCGACGGCAAACCCTATACACAGCACGACGAGAATCGCTATTTCCCAGCCTTTCATGCCGCCTGTCCGCCTTTGCCTTTGCGGCGCGGTAATTTAATTTTACCCTTGTTGTTCAGTATGATAAGCGCAACTGCCACGGCGACGACTGCGATCCAAATGAACGAAGTCCACCACCACGCGCCCATGGTGTACACCGCGGCGCTTGTTACGTAGCTTGCGACTATCCAGAACAGAAGCGTCCATCTGAACGTTCCCTTTCTAAGTTCGGCCTTTGCCGTTGCACAAGCCGCAAAGCACGGAATGGTCAGCATGTTGAACGCAATGAACGAAATCAGTGCGGGGATGGAAATTCCGGTTGCGGTTATCATGGCGATAGCCGAAGTAATGCCTTCCTCGTCGGCAAGGAGCTCGCCGCTTGTCACACCGCCAACGTTTGCGCCGAGCGCGATAAGGCATGCGCCGAGCGTGCCGAACGTGGCGATAACGTTTTCCTTGGCGATAAGCCCGGTAAGCGCGGCGACCGCGAATACCCAGCCGTACTGATTGAGCTGAGAGCCGAAGCCGAGCGGAGTGAACAGCGGCTGAATAAGCTTGCCTATCGACGCCAGAATGGAATCGTTCATTTGTTCGTCGGACAGGTAGTGCCACGACCAATTAAGGTGCGAGAACAACCAAATGATGACCGTCGAAGCAAAGATGATTGTAAACGCTTTTTTGACGAAGTGCTTGGTCTTATCCCACAGGTGCAGCATAAGGTTTTTAAACTGCGGACGGTGGTATGCGGGAAGTTCCATGATGAAAGGCGGGATATCACCTTTCATGGTAGTGTTGCGCATGAGCAGAACGCATATGACTGCGGCACACACGCCGAGCGCATACATGCCGTAGGTTATTAGGTCGGCATTGCCTACGCCGAAGAACGAGCAGATACCGCCGGCAATCGCCGTAAGTATGGGAAGCTTAGCCCCGCACGAAAAGAACGGTATGACGCGTATAGTCGCGATGCGCTCGTTCTCGTCGGCGAGCGTGCGCGTGTTTACCATGGCGGGAACACTGCAACCGAAGCCCATTATCATGGGCATAAACGATCTGCCCGAAAGTCCGAAACGACGGAAAATTCTGTCAAGAACAAACGCGACGCGCGCCATATAGCCCGAGTCCTCGAGGATCGAGAACCACATAAACAGCATGAGTATTTGCGGCAAAAAGCCGAGCACGGCAAACAGACCGCCGAGGATACCGTCGGCGAAAAGCCCGGCAAACCATTCGGTTGTTATAGCGCCGCCTATCGCTTCCTGTATCGTAGAGAACAGCGTATCAAACATATTAAACAGTATCACGCCCGGCGAGAACACCGCGCCGTCGTAAAAGATACCGACAAACGTTTGCATACCCTCGGAAAGACCGAGGTCGGCAACACCCGGCAACCCGCCGCCAAGACTCGCCCACGCGCCGATGTACAAAAAGTCCTCGGAAAACGTCACGTGGAATATTGCGAACAGAATAACGGCAAATATAGGAAGCGCCCACACTCTGTGAGTAAGAACCTTGTCTATCTTGTCGGACTTGGTCATGTCGTGCTTTTTGCCCTTGGTCTTTGCGACCGCAAGCTTGGCAGTTATGTACTTGTACCGCTCGTCGACTATCGCGGCCTCTAAGTCTTCGCCGTTGGAAATGCTATCGAGCAGTTCCTTTGCGCCCTTGCGTCCGAGCTCGGTCTCGTCGTTTTCGAGTAGCTTGACCGCGTGGAACAACGGGCTCGATACCTCTGCGGCTTTGTAAAACTCGAGCGCGGGTTTTATCTTGTCACCGAGCGCCGAGAGCAAAACGGTAGAGCCCTCGCGCGTCCTTTCCATACTTACGGCACGTTGCATAAGCTTATCCACGCCGTCGCCCTTTAGCGCGCTTATCGGCACGACGGGAACGCCCAAGCCGGCTTCCAATACCGATATATCGATATTATCTCCCGCGCGCTTTACCTCGTCCATCATGTTGAGCGCGATAAGAACGGGCACGTCCGCTTCCAACACCTGCGTCGTGAGGTACAGATTTCGCTCTATGTTGGTCGCGTCCACGATGTTGATAACAAGGTCGGGGCGCTCGTCAATCATAAAATTGCGCGATACAATCTCTTCGGGCGTGTACGGCGAAAGCGAGTAAATGCCCGGCAAATCGACTATTTCGATTTTTTCGGATTTTTGCCCGCCCTTGTTTTTGAACCCGCGGTAAACGCCCTCACGCTTTTCAACGGTTACGCCCGGCCAGTTGCCTACGTGCGCCGTGCTACCCGTCAGCTTGTTGAATAACGTAGTCTTTCCGCAATTTGGATTGCCTATCAGTGCTATCTTCATAATATCAAACTCCTTTTAGTCGCATCTTAACTGCACTTTTCCATTAAGCACGACATTATGTTTTTTAATGTTGTTTACTTCACTTCGACCGTCACGCATTCCGCCTCTGTCTTTCTGAGCGTGAGCTCATACCCGCGCAGAGTGACCTCTATCGGGTCGCCGAGCGGAGCGCGCTTGCGCATGACTACGTCAGCGCCCGGCGTAATACCCATATCGAACAGCCTGCGCCGTATCCTGCCCTCGCCGCCTACGGCAACGACAGACCCGCTCTCGTTAGGCTGAAACTCCGATAACTTTTTTTGCATACCGACCTCCTGTAAGATTAGTAATTTTGGTTAGCAACGGCTAACCTTCAGTCAGAAAAAAAACGCGCGAGTAAAATCATCCGTAGCAACTGCTACAAACAGAATTTACGCCGAGCGTTTGATAACCGAAATATTATTGGCGACGTCGCTGTTGATAGCGATACGCGAATCGTGAATGCGAACGATCATATTGCCGTCCGAATAACTGAGCGGCGTAAGCTCGGCGCCCGTCATGATTCCCAAGCTTTCCAAATGTTTGCGCAGCTTAGCGTCACACGATACGCGAACGACCAGCATGGACTTTCCTACTTCCGCTTGCGATAACGACATTATGTACCTCCGATAACAATATATTCACGACTGTTCGCAATATGCAACTTTGGTTAGCAACGCGCAACCGTATTGATATTATATATTCTAAGTAACGTACATGTCAAGCAAAATAAAGCGGATTTTAAAAAATTTTTTAGAGCATGCTCTGCGTTCATGAGATGCTTCGGGGGACAAAAAAGGGCGCGGCATGCCGCGCCCTTTTATTCCTAATTCATAATTCTTAATTCCGAATTACAATATCTCCCAAGAACATGTAACCGTTTCGGACAGAGTGATTTGCTCGGGCTCGGGCGTCATACCGTACGCGGCGCGCATTACAACGGGATGCCCGCCGTCTGAAGCATACTCGGTTTTGCACAGCTTGCCGAGCTTGACGCCTGCCGCGGCGGCGATAGACAGCGCGTCCTCGCGCGCACCGACGACGGCGAGCTGCAACAGACCGCGATCCTTTTCGCCCTTGTACGTGAACGCAACGTTAAACTCGACGGGAAGCTCTGAAAGAACGTACACAACCTTATCGCACAGCTCGTGCGAATACTCGAAGCAAACAAACAGCTTGCGCACGGCGCGGTACCCGACCGTCTTTTTATCGCTCTGTACGGTGGAAACGGATATGCCGCCGCTCGTCACTTCCACCCCGTCGAGCTGAGAAAGCATTGCCGTCAGCCTCACCGCCGCGTTTTCGGCGGTGGTTGCGGCAACGGAATACTCTTTGTTTTCGCCTACAGCCGTGACCGAAATGCGCGCATAGTTGGCTTCAACCTTTTTTTGTGCCGTCTTTGTTATGGTAATTACGTTTTCCATGATAATCTCCATTATTTGTTTTTTTCCATTATATCATTTAGCCGTGCCGAATACAAGCTTTTTCTTGCACCATGTATGTTCGTAAAATTCTTCGGCGGGCAAGAAGAAGCGCGGATTGCCGCGCACCGTAATTCCTAATTCCTAATTCCGACATCTTAATTGTTTGGGATATTTGTTTTTCAGCACGCGATTACCGTCGCCGCCCGCCGCCGACTTTACAAGCCCGAGCGCATAGCCTTTAACGGCAGCAATCAAATTGCCCTGCGGTGCGGATAGATCTATCTGTTCGCCCGCAATATAGTTCCGCGCAAAATCGCCGAGCTCTACCGCGCCCAGCTTGGCAACGCTATCCGCATCAAGCGCATGCGTAAGCGCGTGCGACGGCAAGCCGTCATCGAATACCGACGTGCCGAGAGCGATAACGTTAAGCCCCGAAACGTCGGGAAAAGCCGTATTATCCATGTCGAGTATAACGCGCTTGCCGGCGATTTCCGCAATATTGAGTTTAAGATTGCCGAATTTAACACTGCCGCGCTTTTTGCGCAACGGATCGCGTTCCGCACGGTCGCCGCCCGTCTTTTTGAGCACGCAGTAAAAATGCCCCTCGCCGTCAAAGTTCATCGGGTAAACTCGGCGCGCGTCGGGCAAATCGATACCGCGTTCCTCGCCCGTTTTAAGCGGAACGTCCGCCGTTTCCATGCCGAGCGAGCGCAAAAAATTTACGTTATCCTCGTTTTCCTCTTTGGCAAACGTGCACGTGCTGTACAGCATATATCCGCCGCCGCATAACAGCTTTACCGCGTCCGCAAGAATTTCCCGCTGACGATCGGCGCAGCCCTTTACTATATTCTCGGAATACGGCACGCTCTCGTACCGCATCATGCCGCCCCCGCTGCACGGCGCGTCGACTATTAAAGTATCGAAGTATTCGGTAAACCCGGCGGCAACGTAATCGCTTGCCGTACCGCATGTCACAACGGCGTTGCTTATCCCCAACCGCTCTACGTTCTCGCTAAGCGCCTTGGTGCGCTTGTACTCGCTGTCGTTGCAAAACAGCACGCCGCCCGACATGTACTCCGCCGCCTGCGTGGACTTGCCGCCCGGCGCGGCGCAAAGGTCCAAAACGCGCTCGCCTATATACGGCGAGAACGCCGCGACCGCGCAAGATGCCGACGGCTCTTGCATGTAGTAAAGCCCCGCGTGGTACAGCGGATCGAGCGACGGCTTGACGTCGCAGTAAAACGAATTACCGCACAACGGGTTTTGCTTGAGCGGACCGCCGAACAGATCTTTAAACTTATCCGCAGATATTTTGAGCGTATTCACTCTAAGCGCCTTGTGCCGCGGCTTGGTCATGTATGCGTCAATAAATGCCCCGTACCTATCGCCCAAAAGCGACTTCATATATTCAAAAAAATACTCGCTATTATTTATAGTACAAGCTCCTTTATAGTACAAAACCCATTAGCAAAGTCTTTTAAAAGCGCAGTCGCGCGTCAGACGGGCAACAGGCGGCGAGCCGTCGAAGGGATTGTAGACCCACCTACATGACCGAGGCGGCGAGTCGCACGTAGCCCGTATCACGTGATGAATGCGCTTTTAAACGCCGTAATTTACAGAATACAAATACAGCCCGCACGCAGGCGCAACGTCCTTGGCATACGCCCTGTCGCGCTTAGATAAAAGCATGGGAATATCCACGAACTCGCCGCGCCCCGCCTTTATAAGCTGAGCGGCGATAATGCGCACCATGTTATACAAAAACCCGTCGGCGGTGATAAAGAATTTAATAAACCTGCCGTCGCGCTCTACGCGGGCGTCATACACCGTTCGGGTAAAGGTCTTTGCGCTACTGCCCGACGACATGAACGTGGAAAAGTCATGCCGCCCCACAAGCGCATTTGCGCATATGTTCATGCTGTGTATATCGGGCTCGAACCCCAAGCACACCGCCCTATCGTTTAGCGGCGGAATGTCTGCGCCGTCAAACATGAGATACATATAGGTTTTGCGCTTAACGCTCTTGCGCGCGTGAAAATCGTCCTCTGCTATATCCGCGCTTAGTACCCGCACCGTGCGCGACAAATACGCGTTGAGCCCGCCCACAACGTTTTTAAGCGGCAGTTCTTTACCGACTTCGAAGTGCGCGACCTGACCGAGCGCGTGCACGCCTGCGTCGGTCCGCCCCGAACCGACGACGGCGGTCTGTTCGCCGAACAGCTTAAACACTGCGTCCTGCACCGCGTCCTGGACGCCGTTGCCGTTAGGCTGATGTTGCCAACCGCAAAAGCCCGTTCCGTCGTAGGATAAAGTTATTTTGTACTTCATAGCTAAATCGACAGCAGAGCGATAAAGCCCCACCCGAACCAATTATATTTCAGGAACAGAATACACACCGTCACGGCGCACCAAAAGAGCAATGCCAAAACGTCGCCGACATGGAAGTGCAGTTTTTTAAGCCGCGTTCTGCCCTTGGCGCCGCGGTAACAGCGGCTGTCCATCGCGTCGGCAAGGTCGTCCGCACGGCGGAAGCTGGACACAAACAGCGGGATCAACACGGGTATCATCGCCTTGATTTTTTTAAACGGGTTGCGCGAATCGAACGCCGCGCCGCGCGCCTTTTGCGCATTGGTTATTTTGTCGGTTTCCTCGATGAGCGTGGGAATCAGCCGAAGCGCAATGCTCATTATAAGCGCAAGCTCGTGCACGGGAACGTGCAACAGCTTTAGCGGATACAGCAGACTCTCGAGCGCGTCGCACAATTCCGTCGGCGTGGAAGTAAGCGTTAGCACGGTCGGCATAAGCACCAACAGCACAAGCCGCCAGCCGAGCTTTACCGCCGCGTAAATGCCTTTAAGATAGATATGGAATATCCCCCACTCGGCGAGCGGTTTGCTGTCCGGGTCGGAATAAAACACCATAAAAAGCACGGTCGTAAAAATGAGTATTATTAATATCATTCGCAGGCTTTTGAGCACCTTGCCGATCGGCACGCGCGAAAGAAAGATCGTGACTATGACGAACACCGTCAAAAACCCGAACGAAAAAAAGCTTTCGCAAAAAAATACCGTCACAAGATACAGCACGAGTATTACAAGCTTAAACCTCGGGTCGGCACGGTGCACCACCGACGACGAAGGATAATACTGTCCGATCGCTACGTCACGCACGGCGCACCACCCTTTGAAGCGCGGTCACAAGTTCCGCTTCGGTCAAAATCGTTTGGTCGATATCCACGCCCGCCGCCTTCAGCTTGACGGCTATCTCGGTGACGAGCGGCAGTTCCACACCGCATTCCTCTAACAGCTCCTGCGAGCCGAAAAGCTCGCGCGGCGAGAACACACCCTTAACCGTGCCGCGGCTGAGAACGGCTATTTTGTTGCAGTATTCGGCAATCTCGTTCATGTTGTGCGAAATCATGACAACCGTCGGGCAGTCGGCTTTTATGTGCATAACTACATCCATTATGTCGCGCTTGCCCACGGGATCGAGCCCCGCCGTCGGCTCGTCGAGCACGAGTATTTCGGGGTGCATGGCGATAACGCCGGCGAGCGCCACCCTGCGCTTTTGTCCGCCCGACAACTCGAACGGCGAACGCGAGGCAAATACCTCGGGGTCGAGCCCCACCATTTTAAGCGCGTCGAACGCACGGGTCTTTTGCTCGTCGTAAGAAAGCCCGAGGTTTTTGGGTCCGAACATGACGTCCTTCAAAACGGTATCGTCAAAAAGCTGATGCTCTGGGTATTGAAAGACCATGCCGACCTTGGCGCGCAGTTTTTTTAGATCTATCTTTTTTGCCGACAAATCAATATCGTCGACGAGCACGGTGCCGCTGTGTTTTTGCACTCTTGTGAGCGCGTTGAAATGACTGACAAGCGTTGACTTGCCCGCGCCGGTACTGCCTATTATCCCAAAAAAATCGCCCGTTTCTATCGTTAAATTTATATCGTGCAACGCCTGAGTCATAAACGGCGTTTTAGGGCTGTACACGTACGAAAGTCCTTTTACATCTATCATGCCGCACCGCCCTTGACCGACTTGATCACCGCGCCGACAAGCTCTTCCGAAGTAATCGGACAGCCCAAGTCGACGCCGACTTCACGAAGCTTTTCCGCCACGCGTACAGGTAGCGGCAAATCGAGCCCCGCGCACGTAAACACCTCGGGGGTCGTAAACAGTTCTTTGCCGCCGTCAGCCTTTTTTTGTCCGTGCTCGAGTACGATTATCCTATCCGCTTCCGCCGCTTCTTCCATAAAATGGGTTATCATAATAACGGACATTCCATCAATGCGGTTGAGCTTTTTTACAACGTCCAAAACCTCGCGCCGACCGCTCGGGTCGAGCATACCCGTCGCCTCGTCGAGTATCATAAGCTGCGGCTTAATAGCAAGTACGCCCGCGATTGCAATGCGCTGTTTTTGTCCGCCAGACAGGCGGAACGGGCCGCTGTTTTTGTACTCGGTCATGCCGACTGCGGAAAGCGCCCAATCGACGCGCTCTCGTATTTCCTCGCGCGGCAGTCCGAGATTTTCGGGCCCGAACGCTACGTCGTCCTCGACGATAGTCGTCACCATTTGGTTATCCGGGTTTTGAAAAACTATGCCTATCTTTTTGCGAATGTCAAACAGCGAAGCCCGCTCGGCGGTGCTCGCCCCGTCGACCGTCACCGTGCCCGCGTCGGGAATGATAAGCCCGTTGCACAGCCTTGCAAGCGTGGACTTGCCCGACCCGTTGCAACCGACGAGCGCGACAAACTCCCCGCGCTCGACCGAAAACGATACCGAGCGCAAGGCGCGAATAACCTCGTCGTCGCCGCCGACGTACGAGTAATCTACGTTTGTAAATTCCAAAAACGGCATAAAAGAATTTTAGCATTTTTGCAGAGTTATGTCAATCAAAAAACGCAAGCCCGACGTAGCCTGCGTTTTGTTAAAGGCGAGCGACACAAATGAATGCGTTGTCGACCAAAAAACATTAGAATATAAGCTTTATCCTTAGTATATCGGCATTCATTTGTGCGTAATCAGCGCCTTGGAAGCATTACCGCTTCCTAAAAAATATATCCTACATAAACCCGCATTTTTTCCGCAACTTATAATTTTTTACTTGTTTTGCAAAAGATCTTCGACAAGCTCGAACAGCCTGTTCTCGTCTTGTCCGCCATCTATCTTAATAAAGTATCTGTAACCGTTGTGTTCAAAGATACAAATAGAATAATCGATTATAACATTCCACCTAACAAGACAGTTAAAAACGACTTGTTCATTAACACAGCTTTGAAAATATGATTCTAACCCACCAAGGTACACATTAGATTTAGTTACCGATAATTCAATAAACTCATCAGTTTCGGGATTATATGCTGATTCTTGTATCCCAAGAGTTTTTTTACTCTTAATACGTATAAAGCACTCTGTAAAACAATCTTCCGCAGTGTCGTACCAATCAAAATATGATATATTGCTATTATGAATTTCACTATATTCACGCAAAGTATATTCGCTTGCAATTTTTTCGTACTGTCCTATGGCACAATAATAATTCTCACTACCACCGCCATTCGGCTGATGATTAGGCAATAAAAGTGAGCAAGGCAATATTATTGCCAAGCACGCCGCAACCGCCGCAAGAGAAGAAAACACGGCAATCCTGCGTTTTTTTACAGTCGCTTGCTTACTGTCCGCTTGCTTTGTATACTGCGGATAACGGCGCTTTAACTCGTCGAGTATATCCGACTGAGATTGTTCGCCGTCGCGCTGTATCGCTTTTTCCAATTTGCGTTCTTGACGCATATTCACCTCTAACTTATTTTTACAGTATACGTCGCGTCGACGTAAGAACCGATTTTATAAAACGCAGTGCTAACTGCCAATCCAGTTGCAACTCTCAAATACTTATCTGTCCGTATACCACTACTTAAAGTATATTTGACTTCATAATATCCATATGCAACCATTATATGATTACCACTTATGCTTGTAGAAACTAATAAATCTTGATTATTGGACGGTGAAAGAGCATACAAATTACTCGGTTGTACAAATAACGCAACCACCTCGTTATTATTTATTGCAGTCTTAAATGCCGTATAATTAAAGCTGTTGCCGCTTCCGAGAGAAGAATAAGTTAAATTATATCCTTGATTATTAACGTATGCTTTTAAACCGGTTTTAAAATCATTCTCGGATACACCCGGTTGCACTTGATTTGTGTTCATACGCGCAAATAAGTCGTGCATGAGCGCGGGTACATATACTGTATCTTTGCCTTTGTATCTTCCCGTCGAATAATATGAATCCCACCCTGCTATCAGATTTGAATAATATTTATCATAAAATCCGACTATAACCGCCCCAGCTATTGCCCCACAACCGTTTGACAAATCGCCTACAGCCGAATAATATGGCGCATTGTTTGCTGTCGCTATATCCTCTACTACTTGCTTCGATACATACGAAATCGTTTCGGAAGCGTACGTGCTAATAAGCTCGCCGCCGGTATATCGGGTTTCGGTCTGTTCCGCCGCAACTGTCCACGCGCCGCAAAACGGCACGCACAGCAATACGAATAAAACCGCTCTTAATCTTTTGTTGAAATTTTTCATTACTGTCTCCTTCGCAAATATATATCGCAGCGAGTTCTTAAAATTTTCCCGACGTTACAAAATATCTTTTGTGATTTGTTTTAATGCGCGTTGGTAAAATTTATAAACCGTACCGACGTACATATTCAACCGTTCGGCGATTTCCGGGTAAGTCAGTCCGTCGGTCAAGCGCATTAGAACGATTTTCCTTTCGATTTCGGGCAACTTATTAACCGCCATTTCCAAGCCTGCCATAAACTCGCTTGTGGCGGTGAAGTCGGATACGCTTGCAACCTCGTCGTTAACTGCGTCGAGCGATACGTGCGTGTGCTTACGTTCGCGGTTGTTTATTTTGTAAGCCTCGTTTTGCGCAATCTTGCACACCCACGCCATTCCGCCCTCGCTCTCTTTGTAATGCTCAATGCTGTTGAAGATACAGCAAAACGTATTCATTACGACGTCGTCAATATAAGATTTGTCAACAAGATAAGTGTAAGCGATGTACCTGATTTTACCCGTAAACGTGTTGACGAACTCTTCCATACATGGCTCGCCGTGCTTTAAACGTTTCAAGTATTTACCAATTGCCTTCTCTGGACCCATCTGTATAATTTTAGCATATTTTAGCGAAAAAGTAAAGAGCACGACCGATACCGACCATGCTCTTTTTGGGCTAAATTTGATTTTTTTCAATAATTATACAGCGTAATTGCTGTAAGTCATGAATGCGAAGACCGCGGCGATTATCGCGGCAAACACAACGGCAAGAATAATATTGCGTTTCAGCGTGAATTCCAACCCCGCGCAAAACACCGTTGCGAGCGCGCAGTAGTCCTTTGCATTGGCTATGTTTTTTACGATATCCACGGGCACGAGCGGACCGGGTATCGAGTTGTTTATATATATTATCAACATCAAAACGACGGTAGCTATGCCGAACAGTCCCGTGAAGATATTGATAAATTTGTTTATAATTCTTCCTACTATCATTATTTTTCTCCCTGAGTAGCCATGGCGCGCTCGAGCCCATAAGGGTTTTGGGACAATCCGCGCCGTGATACTTAGTCAAAGCACACTCGCAGTACGACAAGAGCAAAGACTGAATGTAGTATATCTTATACCGCCCTTTTTGTCAACGTCAAACGCCGCCGCCCGACAACTTTTAATCTGTTTTTAATGTTGGAAAATAATTCGGAATAGTGAATTCGCAATGCGGACTTGTCGACCGACCGCAAGCAGGGCATCCTTTTTTATCCCGAACAAGCGCAAAACGCATTAAGACAATTATGAATTACCCGTTTTTCCTCTTCGCCTTAAAAAATTCCTTTAACGGCGTAACGCATTCCTGTTCCAAAACGCCGCCGACGAGCTCGGCGCGGTGGTTTAGCTTTTCGTTTTGCGCGACGTTAAGCGCCGTGCCGCACGCGCCGAAGCGCAGGTCGTACGCGCCGAACACCACGCGTCTTATGCGAGAATACACTATCGCGCCAGCGCACATGACGCACGGCTCGAGCGTAACATACAGCTCGCACTCGGCAAGATTCCACCTGCCCAATTTTTGCGCCGCCTCGCGGATAGCGACTATCTCGGCATGGGCGGTGGGATCGTTGTGCACGTTCCTGCCGTTAACACCTGTCGCTATTATATCTTCGCCCCGAACCACGATTGCCGCAACCGGCACCTCGCATTCGGGGCACGTTTTAAGCGCTTCCAATGCGGCGCGCATAAACCGCTCGTCGCGCTCGGAATATCCGTTTTGTCCGCTGTCACTCATAGCTTTCTCCGTAAACGTAATCCAAAATAAACTTAGGTAGATCGGCGTTTGCCGCAACATCGCCGCTGAAATCGTCGGCGTTAAACGGGTGCGAGCCGCGCTTTATCAGCTCTATCGTCAATGCCGAAATACCCAGCCGCATAACGCACCAGTCCTTGTACCCGCCGGCCGACGCAAGATCGCCGTCCACGCGCTTTACGCCGATATGCTTTGCAACCGCCGTGGCAAAAGCCTTGTCGCGCCGTCTATTGGCGCTCTGAAAAAATTCCCAATACAGCTCGCCGCCCATGCAATGATAGCTGATCGTCGCCGCGGGCTTTACCCTAAGCGTGAATGCGGCAAGCGCCTTGGTTTCGGGCGCGCTAAGCGGGTACTCGCCCACGTAGCCGTGCGCGCTCGGTCGATCCTTGTTCTGCTGTGCGCCGCTTCCGAAACGGGCGTCAAAGTTGCAGTTAAGGTCAATACCCTGCGCGTTGGCTTTCCACTGCTTATTTAAGTCCTTGTTCTTTTCCAACAGATCCGCGCCGAACGTTCTGCCGCTTTCAAAGAATTCCGCGCCGTCGGGATTGACTATCGGTATAAAGTACGCGCCGCCGCGCTTGACCGCGGTCCAACTTTCTATCTGCTTGAGCGCTACGAGCGCGGTGTAGCATTCTCTTGCGTGTATCGCCGCCGTTATTATAATCTGCTTGCCCGCGTAACTGCCGCGGTGCGCGCACAAAATATCGTTGCCGCAATAGCTTTTGCCGATGACCGATATATCCGCGCCGCTAATGTTTAATCGCCTTTCCGTTTCGCCGATAATTCCCATGCTTTACTATACGGCGCGCGGCGTAAACATATGCTATTTGTGGTAGGGCACGCCCTTTATTATCGTGCCCGCGCGGTACAGCTGTTCGCACAACAGCATTCGCGCTATCTGATGCGGATAGGTCACGCGCCCGAACGAGATACGTTTTTGCGCCGCCATGCGCACCCTGTCGTCCACGCCCGCCGCACCGCCTATTACAAATGTTATTTCGTCGTGCCGCTCATGCTCGGTTTTGACGAGCTCGGCAAGCTCTTCCGAGCTGACCGCCGCGCCGCCCACGTCCATGAGCGCTACGTAGCCGCTTAGGCGTTTTACTATCTCGTCGCATTCCTTTTTGACGGTTGGCTGTTCGGACAGCTCGACGGTAGTCACGTCGTAAAACGATTTGAGCCGTTTAAGATACTCGGCGCAACCGTCGCGGCAAAACTGTTTGCTCAGCTTGCCGACGCATACGATTTTTATCCGTTTCAATAGAAGAACCCCCACACGTACGTGAATACCGTTGTAAGCAAAGTTACCACGGCCAGAGCGATTATTACCGCCGTGTCGCGCAGGCTCGGTCTGTACAGCGGGCGCACGTAATCCCTGCCGTACACCTCGCGTTCCATTTCGAGCTCGCTTACGCGTTGGGCGTCGAACTCGCCCTGCAAGATCACGCGCTTGTTTGTCGCGTCGAAAGCGGCGTCCTTGATTACCGCCATCTTTTTGTTTATCATCTGCTTGTCGCGGATGTACAGCATTAACGCTACCATTACCGCGGCGAGGGCGCCTGCTACCAAAAACACGAGCGCGAGCCCCCACACCGACATATTGCCGAGCACGTCGTAAAACCCGCCGCCGAACGCCCAATTATAGTGGTCGGCGTAGTCCAAAAACACACTGCAAAAGTTGTTGGTAAAGTGCATTATCATTGCGGGATAAATGCTCTTGGTCTTGATAATCATGTACGCGGCGAGCATGCCGAACAGCGTTGTGTAAAAAACTTGTTTTATGTTTTGGTGAAACAGCCCGAACGCCACGCCGCATATAATCACGCACACTATCGGCTTAAACGAGTTTTGCGCCGTTGTGAGCGTGCCGCCGCGCATAACGAATTCCTCGCACACGGCGGGCAGTACTGCGGTCAATAAAATATCGGCGATAAAAAATCCGAACACGAAATTATCGGGCAATTCGTCCGGCGACGGCGAGTAGGTATACCCCGTCAGCTTGAGCAGTCCCGTCCATGCCGACGATACACCTATCGTCACGACAAACGCCGCTATGCCGAGCGGGATTGCCAAAAGATAGTACGCCTTAAACTTGCCGATACCGCTAAACGCGAGCGTCTGCTTTACCGTGCGTTTACCGTAAAACTTGTATATGCAAAAGGGCAAGACAAGAAAAAATATCACCTGTGTGACTATCGCAAACAACGCGTTTGTGCCCAGCGTATCGCCGTACGTTTCCGACGGCAACGGCAGTACGTAAACCACCACGCGCATGAATATCAGCCCAAGAACGGCAGAACACAGCGCGAGCGACACTGATTTATAATCGCGTTTAAGTTCGTCCGTCATGACACCGTCACCGTTACAAGATTGATTACAAATAGTATTGCGCTTATGCCGATCGCTATACAATAGCGCATCGTGCCGTCCTTCCCCCGCGCCTCGGCGGTTATTTGGTCGCGTACCTCGGTCGACGTTTCGGACTGAATTTCATCCCGTTGCGGCTCGGGCTTTTTACCTAAGCCATAACGTACGAGCACAAAAAGGGCGCCTATTCCCGCGACAGCCAATGCGAGCGTGATAAATACCGCCGCCGTGATATTGCCCGTCAAAAAGGCTAAAAAGCCGTTTAAAACATCGGCAAGCGAAGTCAGCTGCATAATAAGCGCGAGCGAGTTTGCCGTTGCGTGCAGTATGACGCAAGGCAGCAGCGAGTCCGTTTTTTCCATGACCGCCGCGCACAAAAAACCGATTGCAAACTGAAAAACAACCTGCATGGGGCTCATGTGCATCAGCATGAACGACAACGCGCACAGCGCCACTGCCTTGATAAAAGTAAACCTTTTTCGCAGTCCGTTGTACAGCACGCCGCGGTAAATCGTTTCCTCAAACACGGGCGCCATAAACACCGACGCGACAACTATCATGATTTTTGCGCCCGCCGACGATACGTCCACGTTGCCGACTTCGGGCGAAATGCCGAGCGCATACTGCGTAAAATACCCGTACCACACCGTCGGCAGATACATTGCAAGCATGATAAGCACGCCCGCAATTACAGGCAAAACGATCGTTCGCCAATCGAGCTTTTTATCCCCCCTGCGCGTCAGCGTGCCGCAATCAAATCGGTATCCGTACAGCTTGCGGTAGCTGAAAATAAACGCAAGGTTAGCCGCCTGTATCACTATCATGAACGCCGTCGAAAACAAGCCGTTGCTCGAAATATCGGGGTAAGACGAACTGAGCGCGGCGGCAGTAAACCCCGCTACCGCTTGACACAGCAGCGTTACTACTATCGCGCCGAGGTAAAAGGTACACGCCGCGCAATAATCGAACGGTCTGATTTTTGTAGACGACTTTAACATACTTCAAACAATCCCGACATTCCGTCTTGTCGCGCGGCTATTACGCGCACGCCCATAACGCCCGTATCGGCTATGGAAGCTACTACTTGATTTAATGCAAGCTCGGGGGTGTTATTTTCCTCGGACAGGTGCGCAAGAATAAAGTTTTTTACGCCGTTGCCGGCAAGAAAGGCGCACGCCGCGGCGCAGTCATTGTTGGACAAATGCCCGTGCGACGAGAGAATACGCGCTTTAAGCATTTGCGTATAGCGCGGATTGGCGCGCAACATTTCCACGTCGTGGTTGCACTCGAGCATTACTATATCCGCACCGCTAAGTGCGTTTAGCTGTTCGGCGGTTATCGTGCCGATGTCGGTCACTACCGCGACTTTTTTACTGCCGTCGGACAGAATGTATCCGAAGCACGGCACGTCGTGACTGACGGGCAACGCGCTGACGCGAATAGCGCCGACCGAAAACTCACGATGTGCGACAAGCGGAGCAATTCCCTCTTGCCGCGCTATTGCCGACGCGCTCTCCTGCTGACATATTATTTTTGCCGTCGGGTGCTTTTTGCAAAACACTTTAAGCCCGCACACGTGATCGGAATGCGAGTGAGTTATAAGCACACGCGTTTTGTCGGGGGCGGCGCCGAGCACAGACAAACATTTCTCGACGCGGGTCGCCGAGATCCCGAGGTCTATCAATATGTCGGTTGTTCCGTCCGAAACGTAACAGCAGTTACCCTTCGACCCGGAAGCCAGTGTGCAAAACTTCAAACTCATTGCTATATTGTACCACAATGCCCCGCCAAAAGCAATCAAATTATATCGAGTGATTGTCCACTTAATATTTGCGTACGCAAAGAGTTGCATTTGTATAATTTTTATGTTACAATATCCAAACTACGGATAAATAAACTTTTTTCTGTCACCGTTTTTTTGGGAAAAGCATAGGATATCAAATACGCTCAACTGAATTTTATCGGCGTAAGAAGCAAATCCGTTACACAAGCTATTAAGGCGCCGCACGGTATAGTCGGCGCCGCAGCATTGTACAAAAGCGAGGTATGGGTATGAAAAAACTAAACAAGGGTTTGGCAAAAGCAGTCGTATGCTCGGGCGTCAACGTGCAACCGGGCGAAGAGGTGTACGTTATTTCGTCGGTCAACGCCGTTAAACTGACGCACGAAATAGTCAAGCTTTGCTACGAGCGAGGCGCAAAGCGCGTTATCGTACGCTATCGCGACGCCGAGCTTACCAAGCTCGACTATACGTACCAAACAACCGACGCGCTTACGAGCAAGCCCAAGTTTGTTTACGACGAGCGCAATTATTTTGCCGACGTCAACGGTTGCGTTATCAATATAATCTGCGACGACCCCAACGGCATGGCGGAAATCGACACCGCCAAAATGACCGCGTCCCGCCGTGCGGACATGAAAGGTCTTGCGCCCTACTACGCCAAGTCCATGACGCACAAGATCAAGTGGTCGATTATCGCTTACCCCCACCCTGCGTGGGCTAAGCTGATGTTCCCCGACCTTGCGCCCAAAGCGGCTATGAAAAAGCTTGCCAAATACATTGCCAAAACGACAAGGTGCGACAACCGCGACCCCGAAGCGGCGTGGCGCGCACATTCCGCCGTTTTGAGTAATCGCAGCAAAAAGCTTAATGCGTCCAACATAAAGGAACTGCATTATACCAACTCGCTCGGCACCGACTTGCACGTCGGCTTGCCAGAGGGCTACGTTTTTGAGGGCGGCGCAAAAGACTGCAACGGCGTTTTCTTTCACGCCAACATGCCGACCGAAGAAGTCTTTTCCGCGCCCGACTGCCGCAATATCAACGGCGTGGTTAAAGCGTCCATGCCGCTATGCTACAGCGGAAAGATAATCGAGGGCTTAGAGCTCACGCTTAAAGACGGCGTTATAACCGAATACAACGCCAAGACCAATCTCGAAACGCTTAAAGGCATAATCGAAACGGACGAAGGCAGTCGCTCGCTCGGCGAGATTGCGCTCGTGCCGTACGACTCGCCCATCAGCAAGCTTGACATGCTGTTCTACGAAACGCTGTTCGACGAGAACGCAAGCTGTCACTTTGCTATCGGTCAGGCGTACCCCAACTGCTTAGAGGGCGGCGACGAAATGACAAGCGAACAGCTGAAAGAGCACGGCATAAACGATTCCGACGTCCACGTCGACTTTATGGTCGGCACGCGCGACCTGTCTATCACCGCGCTCACCCGCGACGGCAAAACGCTTACTATCTTTAAAGACGGCAACTTCACAAAAGAGTTTGAATAATTCGAGATTATAAATATCTGTTAAAAAAGTTTGGTTGAACGCGATCCAACCGAACTTTTTTATTTGTTTTTCATATTACTGCGCCAAGAGCAACCATGTTTGAACCAAGAAGAAAACGGATTGAAATATATCTTTCCGAATGGATTGCGGGGCACTGTTGCTAAAAGACGATACACACCGAGAGGTTACGCGAACAATTACAACAACGTTCACGGGCAAACGGAAAGTTCGTCAAATTCAAAAAGAAAAAGACAATGAGCTTAATTTCGTTGTCTTTTTTATCTTTTAAGTAAATTTTCCGACTGCGTTTATTCATAATTTTCCCGAATTTACGTCCCGGCTATTTCTTTCTTTTAATGAAAACGAAATTTATCTCTTGATTCCGCGCATAACCATAGTTATAGATACGGTCGTATCCCATTGCTTTTCGTTATTGTTATATTGCTTGATACGGCTATCGAACTTGTTATTCACAATGCGTTTCATTTCGGCTAGTTCTTTGATCGAAAAGCATTCGGGAATAGAATACGCAACCGATTCTATCGATTCGATTGCCGCATACCTGTCGGCGTTGATTATCGCATGGGCAAATTCGGGCGAAGTATCAGGATTATCGGGCGTTAAATTTGCCATTACATATCCCGTTTTAACGCTCTTAAACCCGTATCGTTCCATAACGGCAGGCAATTCCGCCTCGTTCAGATAATATTTACCAACGCCGTATTTCTTAATGACATTATCGAATTGTTCCGCTTTTTGCCAAAACTCTTTTTCGTAATCGCTTTGCGCGTAGCAATCGGGCGCAACCGTTATACCTTTACGCGAAGAAAGCACAATGCAAACGCCGTTCGGTTTCAATACGCGCAGTTGCTCTTTGTAAAATACGGAATGTTCTATATGCTCGCAAACGGTGTTGGAAATCACAACGTCAAAGCTCTCATTTGCAAACGGTAATGCGGCAATATCGGCTTCTATAAAAGTTACGCCTTTTTCGTGTTCTTTTGCAAAGCGTATAAATTCTCCGTCGCGGTCGATAGCAATTATTTCCGCATTTGGATACCAACGTGCGACAGATCCGGCAAGCGCGCCCGAACCGCAGCCTATTTCAAGAATTTTCAGTTTCTTTTTTTCGTCCAAACCAAATAAATCTTTGTACTCGCTTGCAAATTTGTCGTCAAACCGCAACTTACGACTGTAATACAAGGTCTTTGCGCCTTGTATATATTTCGACCATATAGTATTCATAGTATTGTAACTTACTTTCTTTTAGAATATTTTTCCTTTGCGTACTCATAAGCCTCTTGGATCAGCGGCTTTAATCTTTCAAAGGTTATATCGGGCGGATTGAGCGCACACACCCAACTCATCCAAGCACAAACGGGGGGGGCAATATCGTATCCGTTTGCGTAATTATAAAAAATTCCGTTCTCGCCAAGACTGCTTACTAAAACCGTGTCTGGTAAACTATCAAGGCAGTATTCGAGTATATCGTTAGGTCGCATTTTATACTTTCCTTATGTAACCTACTGTTTATCATACAGTCATTATATCATAAAACCCGCATTGACAACCGGTTGAATAACGCCGAATATACGGGTGAGTTTTATTTTGACGAAAGGCTATGCACAAACACATACCCCGCTATTGCCGACAATTCACAATTCCGAATTAACTATTGCTCGCCCGCTTTAAAGTTGTAGACAGGCTTGATTATCTTTTCTATCTCGACGGTAGGCTCGATAAGACTGACGATCTCGTCCATCGGCTTATACACCATGGGCGACTCGTCAAGCGTGGACATGCCGACGGTGGTCGTATATATGCCCTTCATTTGCTCTTTAAACTCGTCGACGGTAAAGTAATCCTTTGCCTCACTGCGCTTTAGTATTCTGCCCGCGCCGTGGGGCGCCGAGTTGTTCCAGTCGGGATTGCCCTTGCCGACGGCGATAAGACACCCGTCGCGCATATTCATGGGAATAATCACGCGCTTACCCCTGTGCGCGGGTATTGCGCCCTTCCGTATAACGTTGTCCTCGTCGATAAAGTTATGTACCGTTTCAAACGAGTTACTTCGCGAAATCTTGAGGAACTTCAAAATATCGTCCGCCATTTTCCGTCTGTTCATCAAGGCAAACTGCTGGCACAGTTTGAGGTCGTGCATGTAGTCCGCCATATTATTCCCCTCAAGGTAGCAATACGCCGCCGGGATTTTTGTTTTGTAAGCGAACTCCGCCGAAATCCGCTGTAGCGCGGCGGGAATATCCGCCTGCCTGCCCATTGCCTTGAGCCGCTCACTTGCCGCGGTTTTTTGCTCTTCGGCGCAGAACTTGCAGTCGTTTACGGCGAGCTTTTGGTAAATCTTTGCGACCTGAAGCCCGAGGTTGCGCGACCCGCTGTGTATTACCAGATACCGTTCGCCGTTGTCGCCGACGTCCACCTCGATAAAGTGGTTGCCGCCGCCGAGCGTGCCGAGCGAGCCGTACAGTCTGTCGTAATCGCGAAGCTCGGAAAAGCATTTAAGCTTTTTGACGTGCGACTCGCCGTTGACCTCTTTGCGGTAGTTACTGCCGCACGGGATTTTGGCGCGTATAAAGTTGTCGAGCGCGTCTAGCGGAAAATCGCTTTTGCCGAGCTCGACTGTAAGCATACCGCAACCGAGGTCGCTCCCCAGTACGTTTGGGATAATCTTGTCGCCAAGCGTTGCTGTAAAGCCGACGACGCAGTTCATACCCACGTGTACGTCGGGCATGATCCGCACCGAGGAATCGGCAAACGGCGGTTGCGCCAAAAGGTTATAGATCTGATTGACCGCTTCCGGTTCGACGTTTTGTGTAAAAATTTTAAGATTGTTTTCCATTACGAAACCCCTTTTTCGTTTTTTGATAGAAAAATGCCGCCGAATAAACCTACTCGGCGGCATTTAATCATAATCGATTAACAAAAACCTATGCGTCTGACTCTTGCTTTTCCGCAATAGTCACCGTGCGAACTTCGTCGCCGTTTTCGTCCTCCGTCGTGGTAAACTTAACGGTATAGGTTTTGCCGCTTTGGGTTGTTACTGTATACGTGCCGTCAGTGGAATTATACTCCGACTGCTTGACGAGATCTGCATTTTTGCCGATATAAATCGCGTAGAATTGCGCGATGTTACCGTCGTTATCCTCGTACACGACTGCCCTGTTGTCGCCGTCGATATAGCCCTCTACGTTATAGCACACAAGGCTTTGAGGAACGATTACGTCGTTACGGTCGGCTTTATCCTCGAGCTTAAACTTTAACACGTAGGCAAATTCCTGAAGAGAATCTGCGTAGTACTCAACAGCCATAAATTCCCAGGTATACGTGCCGTCGGCCGCAGGCTCTTCGCCGTAACCATTGATAGACGCGACGCTTACAATCTTGCCCTGATACGTGAGCGAAGGCAAATACTCGTCGCCCTTCTTGTAATACTCGGCGTCGCCCGTTTCGGCATTGGTCTTGCCGTTGGGCAGGTTGAAGTACGAGTATACGAATTCCTCGGTATACAAGAAGCTGCCGTTACCGCAATCGATAGTGGAAGTAACGCGTGTAAGCGAGTAGATCATGTACGCGCCGCCCGGAAGCATGAAGAGATTGAGGTGATAAAGCTCACCGTCGTTGCCAGTAAACTCGACAGTGTACATATGTCCATATGACGAATTGTACACGCCCGCCTGCGACAGCTTGCCGTCGGTAAACGACAAGTATGCCATTTTCTCTTCGCCGTTTTCGTCCTCGACCGCAACGGTTACGTAATTGAACTGACCTGCAACTTTGTAATCCACACTGCCGTCGGCATTTTCGGTGCCGACCAAGTATATCAGGCCTAAATAGCTTTTACCGAACATCGACATGAATGCGCTACCGTAGGTCTGGTACAGTTGAACATACGTTGCGTCGTAGTACGTGATGTCAAACGTGGCAAGGTCGGGATTGAATACGAATGTCCTATCTACAAAGTTAAGTTCCAGATCCCAGCTTGACAATACGGTATAATTATATCTGCTACCGGCAATCGGGCGATTTTCGTAGGAAGCCAAGAAGGTGACCACCTCGCCGTTGTCGTTATACGATACAACGGCAAACAGCGTAACGTCCTTATCGGAATCCTTAGCTCTGTAGGTTGCGGTGGCGGTAAACGTAGCGTCGCCCGTCGGCTGGAAAGTAAGAGTAGCGCCGTCCGCGTCGGTAAACGTGACGTACTTGCCGTCATACTCGTAATACTTAACGCCGTCAAGCTCGATATACTTGACGTCGGACTCGCCTTTCTTTTCGGTCTTTACGACAAAGCGCTCGCTCTTGACATAGCCGTACTTGTTGCCGTCCGCGTCGGGTGCATACGAGTAGGAATAAAGCTTACCGCCGTCCTCGTTGAAGTACGTCACGTCGCTCGTGTCGTTATTTACAAGCACGACGCCGTTGACGTAAAACACGATAGACCCGAAGTTTTCGGAATAGAACGTGGTTTTGTAATCGGATGCAACGATCTCGCCCGTAAGCTTGTTAAGCGTATACATCGCGCCGTCGGTATTGGCGGCGTTGACGTAGTAGAACAGGTTATCGTCAAGGCGCAGATACGAGCCCTCGTCGCGCTGACCGTAGGAATTGTATTTTACAACGTTGCCGACGTCGTCGAGTTCGAGTACGGCAAGCGAAACTTTGTCCAAATACGTGCCTGCAATGTTGTTGTCGGTACGCACGTAAAACGCGCGGAACTGATCATCGCCGACCGCCAAAACGCCGAGCTTGCCTACTAACGTCTTTTCGCCCGCCGTTATGGTGTAAACGTCGCCGCTTCTCGAATACGTACCTACTGTTTCGGGCGCGCCCTCTTTGAGGTACGAAAGCGTAGCGTTGCCGTGTCCGTCGAGATAAACGGTAGCAATAAGCACGCCGGCTGCGTCGTCGGGATCGGAAGTCGTTTGAATATTGCCGTTGAAAACCAAAATGTACAGACCTGCGTCCGTTCCGCGCATTTCAAACGTATTGGTTTCCTCGTTCATTATGTCAAAGTAGCAGTAGGCGTCGCCGATATACATTACGATAGTGCGCATGCCATCGTTTGTATCTATAAGATAATCGCGGTCGATGTGGCGTACGCCGTCGGCATACGTGTATCTCGCCATGTGCGAGGCGCCGTCAAGCTCGAGCTTCGCCCCGCCCTTGGACGTGAACGTTTCGTCTTCCGCGCACTTGCGGAAAAGCGAGGAACCGGCGAGCGTGAAGTCAAACTGCTTAATGCCCGCTAAGTTATAAAAGCTATAAGTCACGACGGTGTACTCGCCGAACGCGTAGTGCGGCGAGTTTTGAACAACATAGCCCTGTGTTTCGTGTTTGTCGTCCACGTAAGTAACGCGGTTTTTGCCGTCCTGTAACGCGTCGGTAATTACAAGCTTTTTGGACGAATCGGAAAGGTTATCGTCATTTATCTCATTGAGCGTGGCAATAGTTATTTCGGCATTCGCGGTGAAGTAAACAAAGTAAATCGCCGAAGAGGATGCCGAAATATAGTATTTAAACTGATGCGCGCCGTCGTTTGAGGTAAACGTGTATATCACGCCTTTTACGCCGAGAAGCTCGATTACGGTTTCGACGCTGTAACCGCTGTACGTTTCGCCCGATTGAGTGGTATCCACGTAAACGGACTCGAGCGCGCCGTCCGCATTGGTCCTGCCCGTTATAGTAAGAGTGATTTCTTTTGTGGTCTTATAGCCGTCTGTTTCCTCAACATACTCGCGCTTGGTTAGCTTCATGGGCGCTTGAGCAAGCGCCTCGAACTCGTTATTATCCCTGTCGAGAATAAAGTAGTAGTAATCGGTTCCGTTAACGGCAACGGTTACAAACGTAGTGTTGTCCACAAACAAACCGCTTACTGTCTTACCGTTGGAATCCGTGTATGTAGCAAACGCCGACACAATCTTGAGAGTGCCCGTGCCGCCCTTTTGGTTGTAAACCACGCCGTAATCTTCGGAATTGTTTTCCTCGTCTGTTACGGAAAGCCTATAGTAATAGTTGTATTCGGTATTAGCGGTATCGAGCTTGACCGTCATGGACTTAAACTTAGTCTGAGCCGCGTCCTCGAACTTTTCGGGCGTATATGTGTACGACCCGTCGGACAGCTTTTCAATCGTGCCGGTGGATGCAAGATAAATTGCTTTTTTGCTGTCAACTTCGTACGTCATACCCTTGTCGCCGTTTACGATAAGATACGGCGAAACAGCTCTCTTGCCGTCGGGATCGGCGTACATGTATTCGTTATAATCCGCATCGAGTGCGTCAAACGTGGGAATAGTTATAACGCCCATTGTGGCTTCGTACAGTCTGAACTTGGTTACGGTGCCGTCGGTTTGCGTAAGCGTAAGTATGTGTCCGCCCCGTACCGATTTAGCAAGCGTATACTTGGCGTCGTAATAATCCGTGCTTCCGCTGCCGTTGCTACGCGTATATCGCGCGTTAGAACAACCGTCAAGTCGGATTTGAGCCATAGGACCGGTATACGGACGCTTACCTTCGGCGTCGGTATCCCAATCCTCGTCGTACAACTCAAAGCCGTTGTAAAGCTCGGAGCCGTTGTACTTGAACAGCTTAAAAGAAAGCGTTTGTCCGCTGATCGACAGTTCAAGCTTATTATCGCTGATTGCGTACGTGCCGTACAACAGGTTACTATCTTTGCTTTGCAAATAGTCCACGTTGCCGAAACCGTCAAGCGCGATTAACGGATAATACATACCCATTTGCGGCATAACGCCGTACTTGTACTCGTCGCCGCGTATACGGAAAATAGGAGTATTGTCCGAAGTCATGCCGATAAGGAAGGAAAAGCTCGTGCCGTCGATAAACTCCGCTACGTAATAGCCCTCTTCGCTTATGGTGTACGTGCCCTTTTTAACCTTTTCCAAGTTATCGGTATTATCGTAGTAGTTGACGTTGTTAAGGTTGTCTATGGAAAGGGTTACGTTCTTGTAAAGATACCCGTTCTCGTACATCGTGTACGAGCCGCTACGATCGTCGTAATAAATGAACTTGTTGTTATCGGAAAGGCGGGCGCGAAGAGTCACTCTCTCGCCGTTCTTTTCCTCGCCTCTGAATATATAGTAATTTCTGTCGCTGTCGTACGTTCCGGCAATGTCGATTCCGCCGCGGCAAAGCACAGCGCCCTGCTTGTCGGGATTGACAAAGATCGTATCGTAGCCCATGAACATATCGGTGTAACCGACGTTCCACTGCGCATACAGCGCGGTCGTTTGATTTTGAAGGGCGTACTTGTCGTCCTTTATATATTGAGTATAATCGGCGTCCGCCTTTTCCGCCCAACCGAGGAAGCGCGCGCCCTCGTAAGAGAACACGTCGGCGGGAAGATCGAACTCTACGCCGTAAAGGTGCCACTCGTTGTGCTCGTCGGTCGAGCCGTCGGGATAGTTAGCGTTAAACACCACCTCGTACAAACTGCGGTCGAAGTGCATGGTAAACACATTTTTGGTCTTGTCGGCGTCGATGATATCGCTCGAGCGATCGCCCTCGGCTTCGGCAAACTCGAAGCCCTTTACATTTAACTTTTCGAGGTCGAGCTCGTCGTCTATAAGCGCGTAATCGGTTATATAGCTCGACTTGTAATCATAGCCGCTGAGATCGGTTTTTTGCAGGTACACGTTTAGCGTGTACTCCGCCATGTACCTTGCGGTAAGGCTGATGCCGTTTTCGGTCATGACTGCGGTATCGGGAAGCTTGACGTCGCCGACAAACCAACCGCCGAACTTGTACTCGCCTTTTGCGGGCTCGTAGTCCTTCATAAACTCGGCAATATTTGCGCCGAGCCTTATGTAAAGCTTGTTATCGGTAACGCCGTCGAGCGAGCCGCCGTCCAAATCGATATTGGCGGCGTACACGGGCGTCCACTTTGCGTAAAGCGTGACGTTTGACGTAAACTTGGCGCTCGTAACAGGCTCGCCGTCAAAGCTTGTGCTGACGTACCAACCGTCAAAGGCGTAGTTTTCGCGCTCGACTGTCGGGAACTTGACAGTACCGCCCTCCGTGCCCTTAACCGATATCGATTGGTCGTCGTATGTAACAAAACGGTAGGTATATTCCTTTTTGTTGTTACATGCGACTAAGCACAGCACGCTGACTACAACGGCGATAACGCCGAGCAGGGTCGCAAAAAGCTTGGTTCTTTTTTTCATCTTGTTTCTCCTTCGAGAAAATCTCGAGTGCGCCGCCTATTTTTTTGCGCGGCGAGTTAGTCTTCGGAGCCTTCTTCCGCAACCGACCAAACGGCGGTAAGCGCCGTGCCGTCGGGAACGTCTTTAAGCTCGTCGGGTTGATAAACAGTTTGCGTGTCGCCGACGTTTGCCGCCCAACCGTCAAATGTATAACCGTCGCGCACGGGCGCGGACATTCCGTTAAACGAATTTACGTTAACGGGATTTGCAGCCGTTTTGGTAAAGGAAACGACGTAATCGCCGTCCTCGCCGAACTTGCAGTTCCAGACCACCGGACGGTAGCCGGAATTCCAGCGAGCGTTAAACCCGTTGTCGGTTGCCGAATGTTCTGCGAATAACGTAAGCTGACTGCAACCGTTAAAAGCATGATCGCCTATGCTTATTATATTACTACGCAAAACTACCGCTGTCAAGCCTTTGCAGCCGCGGAAGGCGTAGTTGCCTATCGCAGTGAGCGTATGCGGAAGGTCGAGGGAGGTAAGCTTTTCGCAGTTGGAAAACGCGTTGTCGCCGATCACTTGAGTGTTGTTGCCGAACATGACAGAAGTCAGACTCTTGCATTTGTAAAACGCGCGCGAGCCGATTTCGGTAAGACTGTCGGGCAAAACGACCGACCTAAGCGCGCACTCGTTAAACGCGAGGTCGCCTATTTGGGTAAGTCCGTTGCCGAACGTGACCGAGGTCATAAGCGTGCATTTGTAAAACGCTCTTGCGCCTATCGTAGTCAGGCTGTCGGGAAGGTTTATCGTGCGCAGGTTTTCGCACTTATAGAATGCGTAATCGCTTATCGACTGAAGCTGTGAATTTGCGGGCAGGTTGACATCGATCAAATCCGCACAGCAGTAAAACGCATACGGCGCGATTTCCTTTACGTTGCGAGGAATGGTTACCGACATAACGCCGCTCTTATAGAACGCCGAGCGCCCTATCCTTGTAACGGTGACGGGAATATCCACCTCTTTAAGAGACTCGCATTTATAGAACGCGTAATCGCCTATCTCGGTAATAGAGTTGAATTCGTCTATAAACACGCGGGCAAGCGTGGGGCACGAGTTAAACGCGTTTTTGCCGATAATCTTAACGTCCTCTGTAATGGTGACGGTCGCCAAAGACGGGCTCTTGTAAAACGCGTAATTGCTTATTCCCACAGTGCCTTTCTTTATCGTAACGTTGGGGGTTTCGGGATTGTCTATATACCCGATTACCCATTTATCGAGATACACGATTCCGCTTGTCACGCTGTTCCAAAAATAGGTGCCCCTAAACGTGTAAGTGCCTATCTCTTTTACCGTGCTCGGAATGGTGATTTCTCTGCCGGCGGTATATCCGGGATTACCGAAGTCGGGGCAATCGTAAAAGGCATAGCTGTCTATCAACTCGACTGAAGTGCCGAGATTAACGGTGCCCCTGCCCAAAATCTTGTTGCGGGCAAACGCGTATCTGCCTATGCGCAGTACGCCGTTGCCGATACCGATAGACGTAAGACTGCCGCACGAGCTAAACGCATAGTCGCCTATATATTTGACGGACGCCGGGAACGCTATGCTCATGATTTTACTTCCGAACATCGAATTATCGGCAAACCCGACTATCCCGTCCTTTAACAAGGTTATGGCGGTTATATCGGGGTCGCAACCGATTACCCATTTATCGGCGTATATAATGCCGTTATCCATGCCGTTTTCGTACAGCGCGGTATTCACAAAAGCGTCCTTGCCTATTTTTTCCAACCCGCTTCCCGTCGTGACCGATTGGAAGGCGGTGCAACCGCCGAATGCGCTTGCGCCAACGGTTTTAACGCTGTCGGCAAGAGCAAAGCCATTTAGCGCGACACACCCCGCAAAGGCCGAATCACCTATGCTTTCCACGCGGTTCGCGTCGGACACAGATTGGAGCTGACGGCAGGACATGAACGCCTTTTCGCCTATTACGGTCGTGCCGCCGAGCTTGACCGAAGTAAGCGACGCGCATTCCAAAAACGCTTGCGTGCCTATAGTCTGCACCGATGCGGGAAGCTCTATATCGGTAAGCTTGTCGCAACGCCTAAAAGCTTCACTTCCGATAGAAGTTACGCTGTCGCCCAAATCCAAGTCGGCAAGGCCCAAGCAATATCTGAACGTAGCGTTTCCTATCGACGTAATGCCGTTGGGAAGCTTTATGCTTGCAAGCACGCGGCAGGATTCAAACGCGTTGTCGCCTATGCTTGTCACGCTGTCGGGGATTTCCACCGAATTAAGGTATGAGCAGTTGGCAAAAGCCTGACTGCCTATGCTGGTTACATTGTTGCCGATAACTACGCTTCTCAGCGCACGGCTGTTGTAAAATGCACGCGAGGCTATGCTCGTTACGGGCAAGCCGCGATACACGTCCTCTATAACCACGTCGCCCGCGGCGGTACCGACCTTGCTTACCTCGTACTCGGTATTAGCGTTTTTAAGCGTGTACACAATGCCGCTTTCGTATTCCTTATAGAATGATACGGACGACGACCAAGACGAATCGCCGTAATTGTTTGCGGCGTCGCGAGCCTTGACCTTTATGGTGTGCTTGCCCTCTTTAAGGAAGCTCAACGAATACTTGGGATTGGTCGAGGCGTATTCCTTGCCGTCTATATCTATTTTGTACGACGTGGCGTGGGGTACGGCATTCCAAGTAAGGGTGAGCGTCGTTTTGTCCACAACGAGCTTTGTGGGCACGTCAAGCGACGGCGAACAAGCCAAAAGACCAAAAACGGACAAAATGAGCAACAGAGCGAAAAACAGATATCTTGACTTTTTTGATTTTGCGATTTTCACGATTGCGCTCCTTTCTCGGCTTTCTTCTGCTTGCGCTCGCGAATAAGCTCGTGTATCCATTTAAACTTAAACTTGCGCACGGCAATATCCAAAAGGAATAGCACGATTGCTATAATGATAAGCGGAAGCCGAGGGTCGTAGCTTCTTGCGAAGCTGGTTTCAAAGTTTTCGAGCACGCGCCACGGCTCCGCATCGCCTATAAGCGCGAAGTCCCCGTTGCCGTTAACCGCGAGCTGTTCCATATACTCGGCGCCCATATCGGGGTCGGTTGCCAGGTTGTACTCTGCCGAGTAAGAGAAGTTTTTAAATATGACCGACGTGGAAACTACGCCGCTCGCGTTCAATCTTTCCGCCGTAATGCGGTACACGCCGGCCACCGTCGCGGTAAACGAGCTACGGCTGTAGCTTTCGCTCGCTATAGGCTGATTGACGATAGGCGTATATGTGTCGTCTACGAGGTTTTCGACTGTAATGCGTATGCTCTCGCCCTCTTTAAGATCGGTCGAGGGATAAAGATTGATTTGCGTCGTGTAGTTTTGTTCGTTCATTACGATATCGATATCCTTTGGCTGAATGTTTTCCGTGGGGAAAACCTTGCCTATCATACCGATAACAAGCTTTTGACCTACGTCGCTTGCAAGGAAGTCCGCCGACCATACGCCGTTAAGGTCGCACATAAAACTGCCTACGGTGCCCTTGCCGTACTTCCACTGCGCGTAAATAGGCACGTTGTAATTGCCGATAACATGGAGCTCCGCATTCGAGCGAACGCGCGTGCCGTAAAAGCCCTCGAGCGTTGGAACGACGTCGTCCTCTTTGAGCAGCTTTGCTAAGTAGGACTCGGAGTCGATAGTAGGCTTAAATGTGCCGTATTCGACCTCCTTGATTTCGGGTACGCGAATATCGTCCTTGACCTGAATGGTAAGATTGCTTGCAGTGCTGTTGATTGCCCTGCCGCCGCCGAGCTCCGCCGCCTGCCTTAACTGGTTCATGCTTGCCTCGTTGGCTTCTATAGCGATAAACGAGAAGCTTATGCCCTCGGCGTGATACTTGGTTACAAGGTCCATGTACCGCGTTGCGTCGTCGTTGGAAACCGCGCCGTCGGTAATCAGCATGACGTGCATTTTTTCGACAAGCCCTTCGTTTTTGGTAGCTATAAGATCCATAGCCGCCCTCTCGATAGAGGGTGAAAACAGCGTGCCGCCGCCCGTTTTAAGATTGTATATGGCGTTGAGTATCTCGGGCTGTTTTGTCATGGGAATGGGTCTGATTTCTTCGGTGTACGAATCGCTCAGCGTGAGTATTGCACAGTAGTCGCGCTCGGTCAAGCACGTGGGATCCTGAACGATAGTGGTTGCGGTATTTTTCGCCGCTTCCAATCTCGAGCCGCTCATACTGCCCGAAACGTCGATTATAATTGCAAGACCGAGGGGCGGCGTATAGTCAATCGCCTGAACGGGCAACATTTGCTGAAGCTTGGTGCCGGCCAAGTCCTTGCGGTTGTAGGCGTGCGCGACCTCGGGGTTGCCGTCCTCGCCGCCGCCGACGGTAAACAAGCCGCCGCCTATCTCGTATACGTAGCTGTGCAGAATATCCACAAACTCTGCGGTCAAATCGGCGTTGGCAACGTTATTTAGAATAACCTCGTCGTAGGCGCGAAGAGCCTCGAGCGAAACGGGAAGCTCGTCGTTTGCGGTATTGACAACGTCGACGTCGTAGTCTTGGAGCAAAAGCTTGAGATGTTGCGACTCGCCATCGGCGCTTTCTATAATAAGCACCTTGTCGAATGTTTCCAAGTACAGGTAGGAATACACCGCGTTGTTTTCGGCAATCTCGTCGCCCTCGCCCGTTATCTCGAATCTGAACGGGTGAAGCCCTGTGCCTTCAACCGCGTGACGAACGGTGATAGTTTGAGTCGCCGAGGTGAGTTCTTCTTCGGACTCGACTAAGATCTTATCGCCCTCGGACATTGTGAGCGTTGCCTTTACGTGGTTTAGCGGCGAAGCGGTGCTCTTTACGGTAAGCTCGATATCGAATTCCTCGCCCGCGGCAATATTGACATCGGGGAATTCGGTGCCTATGATTTGCACTTCCGACTGCGGAACTAACGTAGAACAGCACACCGTATCCACGCGTATGCCGTCCGCCGCAAGCATGCGGATAACCGCAGACGCGCGTTCGTCCGTTTCCACACCGTCTGATATGAGCACGATTTTTGCCGCCTCGAGATTAGAGAACCTGTCGCGTGCGAAAAGCAATGCCGAGGCAATATCGGTAGCGTCGGTGTTCGGCTTTTCCGCAGTTTCGTAGCGGTACAAAAGGTCGCCGTAATCGCTTGTGAACGGCGCAACGTATTTTTGATCATAGCCGAATGTGACAATGCCCATTTTGTAGGCATTGGAATCACTCATATTTACTACGTCGTTTATGTAATCCGTCGTCGCTTTTTCCTGCTCCGAAGTACTGAACGACGCGTCCACAACAAAGAGTATTTCGTTGTTGTCGTTGTATTCCCTATAGGTAAAGTTAATGCCCGAAAGCACGAAAATGCTAAGCGTCATGACGGCTATGTGCAATACCAACGAGCAGACGCGGTTGCGGTTGCGGCGGTAACGCTTTGCCGTGCGGAAGTACGGAAGCAGCGCCAGCGCGATTGCGGGGATTAACAACAACAGCAACCAGGGCTGCGAAAAATTCATTTTTAAATCAAACATATCTTTCGCCCTCCTATATGCCGCTACGCGACTGCAACCACCACTCCACAAACAGAAGTGCGACCATGACGGCGGCAAAGTAGATAAGCAAATCGTCGTAGGTTTCGGTCGGCTTGGAAGCCACCGTCGGCGAAGTAATAACGTATTCCTCGCCTACAATATTGCTGAGCTTGCTGTCTATACGCGCGTAAAAACGCGAATTAATCGTTTCGCCGCTCATTATGGTCTGCGAAACGGTGTACGTTCCCGGCTCGGTAACGGTGTACGCGGCGGGGAATGAATCGTATTCATGCACGTTTTTGTTTACGTCGGTTACGGTAAGCCGATTGCCGCGCGCTTTAAGCGACACTGAATCGAACACGCTGTAAACCGATTTGTCGAATACGGCGGGAAGGAAGTAGTCGTAAAAGTTCATCATCATTACGGGGAAGCCGCTTGCAACGCCGACGCTGGACGTGCCTGTTGCGAGCGCCAAAACGGCGATCTTGCAGTCGGGCTCGTTTTTGACAATAAACACGGGATTGCTCTCGTAGTAAAGCAAAACGTCGTAGCCGTCGGCAAGCGAGCCCTCGGGAATGACCGTGTACTGCGACACGAACATACTGTTTACAAAAACATAGTTCATTATGGGGTGCTCTATTCCGGGCGCAAGCGACACGCCGTACTCGGATGTCCAATTTCCCTGCGGAATGGTGACCCTGTTGCCGACGGTAAAGCCGCCGCCCGCAGACTTATCGGGGTCGACCATAAGCACTATGCCGTCGGTAGGCAGAGTATCGGGCATCCGGTGCTCGAAGATATACATATCGTAGCCCGAAAGCGCGACCTTATCCGGCGTGGTTTCGGTAACCGAAATATCCCACCTGTCGCGGAACCTGCCCGTGACCTGAAGGAGCGAGCCGCTTATAAAGTTTTCGTGCTCTGTACTGCAATACTGAATCTTGACGGAGGGCTTGGTGCCGCCGTAGAGGTAATACTCGTTATCGTAGGTGTAGCCGTCGCTCTCGCCCAAAGAGAAGAATATCTGACCGAAAGAGAACAGCCGCTCTGCGTCAGTGAGCGTTACAAGCGTGGTGTCGCTTCCCCACTCGTCGCGCACTTCGGATGAATAAACTATCTTGTGAACCTTGTTGTTTTCGAGGTGAACCGTCGCTGTGGGAAGCGGTACCGCCGTTTGGTATTCCTCGGCGACGTTATCCTGCTGACCGTTGGGATTGGTTACCCGTGCGTCAAGGTCTATCGTTTTGGCGGTATCGCCGTAGCACGCGACCTCGACGGTAATTGTATAAAAGCCGTTTTCCTTTTCCGCCGTGACGTCGAGAATGGCGGCGTTCCACTCGCCCTCCTCCGACACGTCGTCAATAGCTATCTTGTTGCCGGTAGACAAATAGTCGGAGCCGGTAACCAAAACTATTTCGGCGTCGGGATTAAAGCTTAAAAGCTCTTCGGACAGCTTGACGGCGCCGTCCACGTCCGCACTGCCGTACGTGCAGGACAGTCCGTCGACACGCCGTTCCACGTATTCGCGTTCGCCCGCCGTGGCGCGCTGTACCACAAACTGCGCTTCCGGTCCGGCAAGCACTATGCTTACCGTGCCGTTTTTGTCAAACGTTTCGGAAGAAAGCTTTTTGGTTTCGGCGATAGCGCGTTCAAAGCGCGTAGTGTCGTCGTGCTTCATCAGCATGGTAGCCGACGCGTCGATTATTATGACTTTTTCGTTTTCTATTTTATCAACAACCGTCACTTTGGCGGGATCGGATATGACGATTGCCGCCATAGCCAAAATACAAACCTGACACAGGATAATAAGCAAATTCCTAAGCTTGCTTATAGGTATCTGCTTCTTTTTGTATTTCATGCTCAGTTTCCAGACGAACGTGCTGGAAATAAGCTTTTGTTGATAGTTGGGCTTTAGTATGTATATGAGCAACAGTATCAAAAGCGATAACAGCGCCAACAAGCCCAAAGGAAGTAATAAACTCATTCCATTATTCCTGCCGAGAGTAGTTTCCCGAAGATTTCTTTTTCTATGGGAATATCACTGGTTGCGGTAACGTATCCGACCCCGCGGGAATCGCAAAAGGTCTTAATGTCTGCAAGGAAGTCGTGCAATGCCTCGTCATACGCCATTTGCATACCGCGGGTTATGCGCAGCTTCATATTTTTGTCGTCAACAACGTCGACGGCTTCCGAGTCGATAAGATTGACTCTGCCGTAATACGCGGGCTCGAGCTCTTCGCGCGTGAGCGTTTGCACAAGCAACACCTGACGTTTTTTATAGCACAAATAATCGACTGCCTTTTTCCAATTACTTTCGGTAAAGAAGTCGGAGATTATAATAGTAAGTCCGTCGTTGTTGCCGGTGTCAGAACACCCGATAATCGCCTTTTCGAGATCGCTCTCGCCGTCGAATTCAATGTTTTGCAGGTCGCCTACCACGCGGAAAAAGTTGGTTTTGCCAACGATTTTGCCAAACGGGTCGTCCGCCTTGTCGTCCTTGATAAGCTTGAACGACAGTCTGTCCATGTTGTGCACCGACAAAAAACCGAGCGCGGCGGCAAACCCTATGGCATACGCCGCCTTGCCCTGATCGGCCTTGCCGATGGACGCCGAGCAATCCAAAAAAATCTGCGTGTGCATTTGTCGCTCGTCGGTGAACAGTTTTAAGAAATACTTTTCAAAACGACTGTAAAGATTCCAATCTATACGCCTGATGTCGTCGCCGAGCATATATTCGCGATAGTCGGCAAACTCAACCGTCTGCCCGTAAGTTTTAACGAGATGTTTCCCGCCGAAAAAGCCTGCCAACGAAGCGCGTAAATGCAATGAAGACGTTTCCAAACGACTGAAAAATTCATCGTTAATGAAAGACACCTTCATTATTTTTTAGACCGTCCGAATTTTTTCTTTTTGGGGGCGGGGGTTTGCTCTTGCTCGTCCTGCGTTTCCGTAGGTACGTCCTGCGCCGCAGGCTCGTCGGGCTTTTCGGCTTTGGCCTTAGCGTGAAGCGAGAAACTCTTGCCCACCTCTTCGATGATCATTTTGACTACGTCGTCGGGAGAAACGCGCTCGGCGATCGCTTCAAAGTTCATCTTCATGCGGTGACGGAGAACTGCCGGCGCAAGCTCGTTAAGATCGCTGTACGCAACGTTAAATCGACCCTTGATTAGCGCCTTGACCTTAGCGGCGGAAATAAGCGCTTGTCCCGCACGCGGGCTTGCGCCCAAACGCACGTACTTTTTGGCCGCATTGGACGCGCACTCGCCCGTCGGGTGCGTTGCCGCGCAAAGCATCATGGCGTAGCGCATGACGTCCTCGGCAACAGGGATTTGATTGGCTGTTTTGCGCATTTCCAAAAGCTGATCGCCGCTACAAACAGCCTCGGCAACCTCGGCCATGGTGGCCTGAGTCATATTGACTATTTGCATAAGCTCGTCCAAACCGGGATTGGGAACGATAAGCTTAAACATAAAGCGGTCCATCTGCGCCTCGGGCAACGGATACGTACCGTCCTGCTCGACGGGGTTTTGCGTAGCCAAAACGAAGAACGGCTCGTTCATCTTGCGCGAAACGCCCATAACCGTAACGGTGTGCTCTTGCATCGCTTCCAAAAGCGCCGACTGCGTTTTGGGCGTTGCACGGTTGATCTCGTCGGCAAGGATGATGTTGCTGAAAATAGGTCCGGGCTGGAACTCGAACTTGGAATTGCCCTTATCGTCCTTGACGATGATGTTGGTACCTGTAACGTCGGCGGGCATAAGGTCGGGCGTAAACTGAATACGCGAGAACGGCATGTTGAATACGCGCCCCAAACTACGTACAAGACGGGTCTTGCCTACACCCGGCACGCCCTCGAGCAAAACGTTGCCGCCGGCTATCATGGCGATAACGGTTCCCTCAACGACTTCCGTCTGACCTATTACGTCCCGCCTTAACTGCGCAAAAATATCGTCGCACAGTTTTCTGAAATCCTGAAGATTCTCCTCAGTAACCATTTTTCCATCCTCCTCGGAAAAGTGTTTGATACCGTCTATCTAAAGGCACCCGTTTATACGGCACAACCCCGAGCCGGATTTTGTCCGAACTCGAGGTGTTGCAACCGAAAAATCGCCGCTTTTGATAAAACGATTTGTTTATTTGTTGTGTAATTAGATAATAATGCCGAAATAGTCTTTTACTATCTCCTTGATGTAGTCGGGCACGTCCTCGCCGTTCTCGAGCATTTCCATGGCTTCCTCGTAATACTTGTCGTAAGCCTCGTGGTAATCTCTGTCGCCGTCGATTATTTTGTCCTTGTCGGTGTCATACGAGCCGCCGCCGTCGTCGCCGCCGTCGTCGCCGGACTGAGAGCCGCTTTGCTCTTGATCGGGCTCTTGGTCGCCTTCGGGCGGAGCGTCGGAAGGATTATCGCCCTCTTGCGGGTCGCCTTCACCCTCTTGCGGGTCGCCATCTTCGCCGCTGTCGGGATCTACCTGCATAAAGAATGCATAATAGGTAACTACCACGTTGCCCTGTTCGTCGAGCTCGGAATTATTGCCGTCCGCAACGATTTCTATATCCTCGCGGTAAGGGTCGGTCGACTGGTCGCTCCAATACAGGAACGTCCATTCATCGTCGCCCACAGCCAAAACGGGCGTAGCGCCGCCGCCGTACGCAACGATCTGTTCCTCGTTGCCCTCTATCATACCGACGCCTTCCTCTAATTGCATGTCGAGCATGCCGTTGCCGGAAACGCCCATGGTTATATACTTTACGGTATAGTACTGTTCGTCCTCAGGATTGAAAATGCCTTCCAAAACCTCGTTACCGCTGCGAATGACGTTCGCCTCGGAAAGAAAGCCCACAGTCACCATTCCGCCGCCAATAACAGCGGTTGCGGCAAGCGGTATTGCCATGAGACCGGATATCGCTATAGCGAGCGCACCTTTTACGGCGCCAGAGTTAAGCGTGGTCGCGGCGTCGTCCGCCTGACGGCGAGCAAGGTACGAGCTGTCGCCCTCGAGCTCCGTCATGGTTATCATACGCTCTTCCAAACCGAGCCTATCCAACCTGCGCGCAATATCGGCGTCGGTCGGGCGGTATTTAAGAAAGTAAAATACGGGCGTGAGTCCGACGAGCAGCACGAGCATAGCGCCTACCGCATACCACGTTCCGTTAACCGAAGAAAACCAAAACGAAAAAGCAATAACCGCCGCCGCGCCAAACGCGATATTGGCCGCAATCATAAGCGATTTGATAACCGCTTCGACTATAAGCTTTCGTTGATATTTTTTGAATAATGGATTTCTTTGCATGACCCATGCCCTCCTCGTCGAGCATAAACAATATCCCGACTTTTAAAATAAAAAGACATCGCAAAAAGAATTGCGACGCCTTTGTCACTTTTTGATATTTTAGCACATAATTTGTGCACTGTCAAGCATTTACTTTAATTTGTTTTATGCCGACTGTATATTTTTGTTGACAAATTTACGTAAATATCTTTACCGAAACGATTTAACCCCTTTGCCGTTCCTTTCTCGAGGCAGGACAAAAGGGGTAAAAAACGATTGACGTATTTGTTAGGCGTCAGTGCCGACGGAGTGTCTGCAATCCCACTCGACAAGCCCGGTGTTAGCCTGCGCGGTAGGTATCCAAGAGTTGTACCAACCCGAGGGCTTTGCCGAAGCGCCGATTACATGTATCGTCTGTCCGTTGGCGGCAGACCAACCGCTGAACGCATTACCGCCTATGGTAGTAACAGTACCGTAAACGTAAACGTTTTTGAGCAGCGTGCAGTTTTGGAATGCGTAAGTACCGATATATACCACCGAATCCGGAATAACTATATCAGATGCAAGCGCGCCGCAGTTGACAAACATATTGTTAGGTATCCTCGTAACGCCATGCCCTATTGTAACGGTTGCAAGCGACGAACAGCTGCTGAATATATCGGTAATGCCGCCGGTCTTCGTTTCGTCTCCTGTATTGCCGTTGGGCAACGTTCCCGTCCAAACAAGTTTGGCGTTAAACTCGAGCTCGGTAATTCCGGTCAAGTTAAAGTGCTGTGTACCGTTAAATATGACTGTATCGGGAATTACAATCTTGCCCGTAAGCGAGGTACAGTTTTGGAATGCCTTTTGGAAAATAAATACGTTTTCGGTCGTGTTGAGAGTAAACGTGGTTATCGCCGAATAGGTAAACGCATATTCGTCAATCCATGTCACGTTTTGAAGATTGATAGTTTGCACCTTGCTGTATGCAAACGCGTTGCTTCGTATAGATTTTACACTATCGGGAAGTACGACCTCAACAGGCATAATAAAGCCCTCTATTGCAGTAACGCCGCGGAACGTCGGGTTGTCACTAAATGCGTATGCGGCAATTTCCGTTACGCCGTTAGGCACGGTGAGCACGCCGTTGCTGTCGGGTCGTCCGTAAATAAAGGATATACCGCCGCCGTCGACGTTTAAGCTAATCATTGTGTTATCGTCGGATAATATAAGCGTCGTATTGGCGTCCGACTTTTTAAACTTGACCTTCTCGTTGCCGTATAACATGTATACATATCCCGAGAACGTCGTTACGTTGTTAAGATTGACTTCCTCTATGCCGGTACAACCCTGGAAGGTGTTTCTGTGAAGAGTAGTTACGCCGTCGGGAATCTTTATCGTTTTAAGAGCGGTGCAACCCAAAAACGCCTTTTCGCCCAAGCCCGTTGCGGTAAGATTGACGCAATTATCGAAGTTTATTGCAGCAAGCTTAGCGCAACCCTCGAACATGCTTGCGCCTATCGTGGTAAGCGCACAGTTCTCGGCAAATGTTACGGCAGTAAGGGCGCTACAACCCTTAAAGTTGCTTCCGCTAAGCTTGCCTACATTTTTGCCGATATGAACGGTAGTAAGGGATAAGCAGTTGAGGAACCAGTTACTCCACGATCCGCTGAGCGTTGCGTTGATAGTAACCTTAACAACGCCGCTACCCTCGAATACATTGCTGTTAAGCGTAGTGACGGAAGACGGAATAACAAGTCCGTCGGTAACATCGCCCTTGAGCGCCGTACATCCCTTAAACGCGCTCGAACCGATAGACTTGACTCCGGTCAAATCAAGCTCGGCAAGAGCTGTACAATTAAGGAAAGCGTTGTTGCCAATCACCGTCTGCGCGGCGGGAGCGGTAACCTCGCTTCCGTCCTCGCTCGGCTTGACGTAGCCGAACACGACCTTATTAAGCGCCGAGCATTTTTCAAACGCGTTGGTTCCGATCGTAACCATGGACGCAGGAACATACAGCGTTTCAAGCGTGGTATTGCCGTAGAACGCCTTGTTGGATATATTGGTCGTATCGTCGTCGATGTAGTACGTTTCGGCGGCGCCATAGTAACCCAAAAGGGTCTTGGTCTTTATAGTGCCGTCGGCGTTTTCCACAATCTGGTACAGACCGCCGTCCGGCTCGCGCTGATGATTGGCGGACACAAACGAGATTTGGGGATGACAGCCCTCAAACACGCCTGTATTCAACGTGATAGCGCCCGTTCCGCTTGTTACTACCTCTTTAAGCAACGAACAATCCTTAAACGCGTAATTGTTTAGAGTAAACGTGCCGCTATTTACCAAGGTGACGGAAGTGAGCTTTTTGTTACAGCCCTGGAAAGCATTGGGACCGATTGTGGTTATGGTCGCCTTCAAGTTAATCGTTTTCAGATTTTCGCAATCCAAGAACATATTTTTTGCGATTATCTTAAAAGTAGCAGCCGCATTGGTAAAATCAACCGTTTCGAGCGATGTGCAATTAGCAAACACTTGCGCGTCGTCCGTAGCCTTTTGCGTGCCGGACGCGATACCGAGCTTAGTCACCTTGCTCGGCATAGTAAAGCTCTTGAGTCCGCTGCTCTTAAACGCCGCCTTTGCAATAGTCACCAAAGCCGTGCCGTTAAAGGTCACGCTTTCAAGCGCCGCGCAGTTTTCAAACGCGCTTTCGCTTATAGTGGTGACCGCGCTCGGAATGGAAATAGCCGTAAGCGCCGTCGCCCCCTTAAACGTGTTCTTTGCGATAATCTTAAAGCTCGACATCGTCGCCGCAAAATTAACGGTGGTTAGCGACGTGCATCCGATAAACACCGACGCGTCGGTCGAGTACGATACTGCCGTGCCGTTGCTCGTTGCCGTAGCGTTTGTCGCGCCCAGATTGACAAGCGTTGAAGGAAGATCTATTACTACGAGCGAGCTGCAATCATAGAACGCTTTTTGACCTATTGCCGCAACCTTGGAGGCGGCGGGAAGAATGGACTCGTTGGACTTGGTATAAGTAACCGTGCCGTCTTCGTCGACGTTTTTCACGAATTCGCCGAGCTGATGGCAACCCTCAAACGCGCTTACGCCTATTCTCAATACGCTTGCGGGCAAGCCGTAGGTTTCGGTAACGGTGTCGCCGTCGCCCTTTACTATAGTGCCGATAAATCTGAGATTCGAGCATTTGTAGAATGCGCTTGCGCCGATAAACGTTATCTTGCCCGAGGTAGGTATAGCCACCTTTTCGAGCGAGGTACAGCCGGCAAACAACGACGCGGAAATCTGCGTAAACGCATTGGCGTCGTCGTAGTTAGTAATCGAAACAAACGTAAGCGACGTGCAGTTTTCAAACGCATTGGCGCCTATGGTCGTGACGTTTGCGGGAACTACAAAGCCGTCGGTTTCACTTCCCTTAAGGCTTGAACAACCCTTAAACGCGGCGGCGCCTATAGAAGCAAGCGACGGGGCTCTGCCCTCTTCCCCTATCGTAACGGTAACAAGCTGTTTGCAGTTTTCAAATGCATTTGCGCCTATAGCCGTCACGCCTGCGGGGATTATTACGGAAGTTATGCCTGTGCCCTTAAACGCACCCGCGCCGATTGCCGTCACCGTTGCGGGAATATCCACCGAGGTGAGCGCAGAACAGCCGTTAAACACGTTGGCGGGAACGGCAAGCGTGCCGTTCGGCAAAGCCAATGTATCGAGAAGCTTACAGCCTTGGAACGCACCGTCGCCGAGCGAGGTCACGCATTCCATTTTAAGCTTTTTGAGCGCCGAACAGCCGTAGAAAGCGTTAGCGGCAATCGACGTCACACAGTCGGGAAGGGCTATTCCGTCCTCTTCGTCGCCTACAAGCGCCGAGCAACCGTAAAACGCGGAATCGGGAATATTGCTTAGCGCATATCCGTCCTCGAAGCCTACGGTCTTAAGCGACTTGGCGTTTTTAAACAGACCGGCGTTAAACGCGGTCAAGCGCTTAGGCAATACTATTTCGGTAATGCCCGAGCCTTCAAACGCGTTTGCCGCAACGGTAAGCGGCAATTCGGGCTCACCCTCTTCGGGCACGGCAAAGGTGATTGCTTTAAGCGATTTATTGTTGGCAAACATGTGCGCGCCGGCGGGGATTTCCACCACGTTGGCGGGGATTTCCAACTCGGCTTGCGCTATATTGTTGGGAACAAAGAGCGCCTTGAGCACAGTGTAATCGACGGCGGCGGCGCCCTCGCCCAACGTTAAAGTATCTTTGCCGTAAATGATACCCGAGTGAACGACAAGCTTGCCGCCCTCGCCCTTTACGACTATACTTGCATTTGCAGGCATGCCGTTACCTATGCTCGCAACCGTTTCCAGCTCTACGTTGCTGTCCACGTAAATCGTTTCGAGCTTGGTACAAGAGTTAAACGGATTGTTGCCTACCGTTGTCAGCGACGCAGGCAATTCTATTTCGGTGATAAGGCTGTAGGTAAATACGCCGTCGCCTATCTCGTTCAACCTACAGCCTTCCTCAAACGCTATAGAAGTAAGCTGTTGATTATCTCTGTCGCTCGCCGATCTCCACAGCGCGTAATCGCCGAGCTTTGTAAGACGGGCGGGGAACGTGATGGAAGTAAGCGAAGTACAGCCGCCGAAAACAAGTCCGTTGCGCATAGGCGACGTCGTAACGTCGTCCATGTAAAAGTCGGGCGAGTTGTCGTCTGCGGGCTCGAACTCGATATTCTTGATAAGACTGCAATTAAGGAATGACTGCGGACGGAATGTAGCCGCATTCTTGGAAACGATAAGGGTATTTTCCTTGCCGGACAGGGCGCCTGTTTTGCCCGCGTACTTTTCGGGGCAGTAAATAAGTTCCCTCATACCGGCTGTGTACAGCACGCCGTCAAACGACGAAAACTCGTCGCCGCCCTCTTCCACTTGGATAGCCGTGAACGGCGCGGGATCCACAGTGACTGTATTGGACGTACTCGTCCAAGCCGAATATCTGTAAACGTTGGATTTTGCCTGCTGGAACAGGTCGTAATTACCCTTGCCCGAGTAAGCGGCGACGCGTGCGGGAAGATTGAGCGTCGTCATGGAAGTAAGCCGTGCAAGCGACGCGTACGCAAACGATACGGGGCGCGTGCCGTTTTCCGTCCAAACAAACTCGGTAAGGCTCGAACAGTCCTGGAAGGCGGCTTGCCCGACCGCATACAGCATATCGCTTCCGTCTTGATAGTTGCCGACGGTAGTAGGAATCGTTACCGACAAAAGCCCCGAACAGCCATTAAACAGCGAGGCGGGAATATAAGCCAAGCCCTCCGGCAAAACCACGTTCTTGAGTCCGAGACATTGTTCAAACGCGCTTTCGCCGAAGATTTTTTCCACATTGGTAGGTGTGGTCGCGTTTGCAAACGTGAGCTTAGTAAGCGCACTGCCTATAAATGCGCGGGAGCCGATTTTTACGACGGTGCTCGGGATAACTATTTCGGACATATACGCATTGTTCTCGAATGCGCGCTCGCCTATTTCGGTCAAGCCCTCGTTTAGAGTAATCGCAGACAGCCGAGTGCCGGTAAATATGCTGTTGCCCAGCTTGGTTACGCGCTTGGGAATAGTGATTTCTTTAAGAAGCGAACAGCCGTTAAATGCGAAGTCGCCGAGAGTCAAGGGATTGGTTGAATCCTCGTTTAAGAAAGTAACTGTTTCAAGCGCGGTGCAACCGCGGAACGCGTAGTTATCTATAATCGTTACACTGTCGGGGATAGTGACGCCGGTGAGGTCCTCTCTGTACTCAAACACATTGGCGCCTATCTTGGCGACAGTCGATTTAACGGTGTAATCGCCTAGCACTGCGCCCTCGGGAACGTACAACAGCTCGGTCTGAGCGTTGTTGTATACGAGTCCGTCGGCGTCCGTCGAATAGTTGGGGTTGTTCTCGACCGAAATAGCGCCGAGCTTGGAGCAGCCCATAAACACAGACTTAAAGCTCATGGTGCCTACGTTAGGCGTGATGTCGACCGAAGTAAGCGCCGTTGCGCCGCTGAAAATACCGTCGCCGAAAACGAGCGAGGAATTGACGTGACTGAAGTCTATTGTAGTAAGCACCGTATTCGAGCCGAACGCGTTGTCGCGGATAAAGTTAAGCGTGGACGGCAGTACTATAGTTGTTACGCGAATGCCGCTAAACGCACGCTCGCCTATGCTCGCCACGTTACAGCTTGCGGTCGCAACATACTCGTACGCCGCTTCGTTAAGCGCGCCCGTTTCCTCAAATATGAGCGAGGTCAGCTTGGAACAGCCGTAAAACGCTTCGGCGCCGATTGTGATGTTTCCGCCAACGATCATGCCCGCCTTAAACGTGACGGTAGTAAGATTGCTTCTGTAAAACGCGCGCTCGCCTATCGTCATCATTTGGTCGTGGAAGGTAATCGTCGTAAGCGCATGCCTGGACGTGCTCGACCCTGTCGAAGCAGGCGCCTTCGACCCGTCAAACGCGTTTTTGCCGATGTGCAAAACGGTATTCGGAACAACGTACTCGGTTTCGGTCGACGCCGACGGATAATACAATATGGTGTCGCCGTCGGCGTCCAAAAGGAAGCCCTCCTCGTTGGACGAGAGCGTTGCGTTTTCCTTTGCTTCGACGTTTATCTTTTCAAGCCGCGCAAACTGCGTAAAGAAGGTCGGCGTATCGGTCATGAGATTGGCGCCACCCGCCGATTTGATGACAGAAAGCCGTGCGGGAAGATTGAACGTCGTGATATTAGTGCAGTTTACAAACGCCGTCGAGCTTATCGTGAGCGAAGCGTCATCCGTGCCTTCGGGCGCGGGAAGGAATGTCACCGTCGTCAGCGAAGACAATGCTATAAACGCGCTTGCCGCAATCTCGGTAACAGTCGAAGAGATTTGGATTTCATTTATCGTCTTAAAGCCGTTAAGCGCGTCGGCGCCGATATACGTTACGCCGTCGGCTACGGTAAACACCTCGCCGTCGTATGCGGCGGGAACTAAGAACAACTGCACCGTACCGTCGGTGTTTTTAAGCACGAGCGCGCCGTTGTCGTCCGAGCCGAGCACGGGGGCGGCGTTCAAGCCGGTCGTGTACACCTCAAAGCTTTTAATCGCCGTACACTTATCAAACGCGAGCAACGATACGCTGTAAACGGTATCGGGAATAGCTACGCTTATAAGATTTACGTAGCCCTTAAACGCGTCGTCTACGATAGATATTACGGGCTTACCCTCGAACTGTTCGGGAATGATAAGATGCGCCACGGAACTGATATCCGCACCGGCCTTTACGGCGTAACCGTTAGTTCCGTCCGCAACGAACTCGAACGCATGAAGATAGTATGCGTATATTACAAGCTCGTCTGTAGCGTTATTCCATGTCGAAGTAGCGTTGCCCTTGTAATCGGAATACGCGGTACCCGCACCGTTGGGCGCGGCGTTCCACCCCATAAAGACCTTGTGTTTATCAACGATTTGCGGCACGGGAAGAGTGTAGCTGTCGCTTCCGTAAAGAATGTCCGCGGTTTCTTGAGCGCCCTCGCCGGCTTCGCCGTAGTTGAGAGTTACTTTATATGTATTTGCCGACCAACGGGCGTACAAAGTCATGTCCGCCGTGCCGTTAAAGGTTTGGTCGGTATACGCTCTGCCGTTTTCGACGTCGGTGTACCAGTTGGCAAACGTGTAACCGATACGCTCGGTCGTAGGAAGATTAATCGGGTCGCCCGTCGCCTTGTAAAAGTTGCCGATAGGCAAACCGCTTTGCGCGTCGAACTTAATCTCGAACGCGTCGACGGAAATAGACGACCATGCGCTCGCATTGCCGTCGGCGTCGTACATGCGTACCGAAAGCACGTTGGTCTTGCCGGTAAGCGTTACGGCCGCACTAAACTGTCCCTTTGTCACCTCTTGCGGCATGCCTTCGTTTACTCGTACCTCGTACCTTTCGGCTCGCAGCAGTCCGTCCCACGTAAGCACGCTCTTGCCGTATACTAAGTTCTCTATCTCGGTCCCGTACAGTATCCGCACTGCGTCGCTCACGTACGAACTGTTTGTTGCGCTTATCG
>CAJTPT010000002.1 GCA_910578545.1 uncultured Christensenella sp. | reverse complement strand
TCACTTACAAAGAACGCCGTTACCTCTATTGGCGGTGTTAAGTGTTTGCCTGATTATGATTTACTTACATTACCGTCCGATTATGGTGCCGTAATACTTATCGGTGGTATGTCGTGGCATAACGAGAACGCTATGCAAGTTAAGCCGCTTATTGATGCTTGCATTAAGAGCGGCAAAGTGGTAGGTGCGATTTGCGATGCTTGTAGATTTTTAGGCTCTATTGGGGCGTTGAATGGCGCAAAACATACGGCTAATGATTTGAACGAATTAAAACAATATTCGTCTTATACAAACGAACAAGGCTTTATGCATAGGCAAGCGGTATTGGACAATAATGTTATCACGGCAAATGGAACGGCAGCTCTTGAATTTGCGCAAGAAGTATTACGAGCTTTATTGGTATCAACCGAAGAACAAATAAAAGGCTGGTATGATTTTCATAAGCTCGGCTTTTACAATGCGCCTATGCCGAAAATGTAACTACGATAAACAGTAATTTAATGGAGTACGATTATGGCATTCGATTATAAAAAGAATACAAAGAATTTTATATGCCGGCAAACAAGCCGTCTATCGTTACTGTGCCGAAAATGAATTATATAGCGGTACGCGGTAAAGGTAATCCCAACGACGAAAGTGGCGAGTATAAAGAGTCAATAGGGCTTTTGTACGCAATAGCCTTTACTATTAAAATGAGTTATAAAGGATAACTATATTTCCAGACCTAACAGCTCTTATGACTGGATTTTTGTATGGGGATATAGAAATGAAATCATTTGCGAGCTACTTAATAGGGGTTGGCAATGCCAAAACAGGTGTCATATCGTGGCAGAGGAGGATCCCCGAGAAATTCCTTATTTCTGGTCATCTGCTTGGCGGGAAATCGTCGTGAATAAAACAGAAGAGATCAACGGCGTAACTTCGTATTTGGAATGTACCGTAGGAAGCAGCGTTATCTCAATAAAGGCGGGCGGGACGGAATTATCCAACTATCCAGATTACAACAAAGAAGTTACTGACAGGTCGAAGGTAGCGCCGTTCGTTGATAAATTACTGCTGTCTATTGAACAAATCAAAAATTCACAAACTTAATACAAAATGAAAAGCGCGTGGAGATGTCGATTTATGGCAAGAATTAATTAACGGTATAAAATTTATTAATGGAAAATATTGTTTATGTTAATAGTGGATTGTGGTACAGGCAAACATCAAGAACCCGAGGAGGTAAGTTAAAACGGTTTACCGCGCCTGAGATTTTTAAAGTATTTTATTATAGGTATGGAAAATTTGTAGCTAAATAAAACTGTCAGGCTCATTTGCGTGCGTTAATGATACGTAATTGTTTTTGTCAGCGAATTTATACTTTGACTTTGCGGTTTATATGTGATATAATAGATTTGTTTGATTGCAATGGCAATGCCGCATTCGCAGGATTAACGTATGATTGCACATCTTATTGTCAGAGTTACGGTCTTTGTCGTAAGATCGGTATGGAGAAAACATGTTCCGAATTCTTGTTGTAGATGATGACAAAAACACCAGATACTTTATAAAAGAGGCATTGGAGCTTGCGCACTACAATGTGTTTTGTGCGTGCAACGGCGAGGAAGCGTATAATATATTCGAGAAAGAAATAATAGATCTTGTTATCGTCGATATTATGATGCCCAAGATAGACGGGTACGAGCTGACGCGGCAATTGCGGTTGACAAATAAGGATTTGCTTATTCTTATGATTTCCGCAAAACAACTTTCGGAAGATCGAAAAAAAGGGTTTTTGGCAGGCATAGACGATTATATGTCCAAGCCTATTGACGCTGAAGAGCTTGTGTTGCACGTAAAGACGCTTTTTCACCGCGCAAAAGCGGTTAGCGAGCGCAAGATTACAATAGGCGACGTCACGCTCGATTACGAATCGTTTACGGTATCGGGGCACGGTCATGTTATGGAATTGCCGCAAAAGGAATTTATGCTGTTGTACAAGCTGTTATCTTCTCCTAACAAGATATTTACGCAGATACAGCTTATGGACGATATTTGGGGGGTTGACTGCGATACGGGCATGGAAACCGTTACGGTACATATAGCGAGATTGCGCAAGCGGTTTGAGGATTGGGACGAGTTCAAAATAGAAAACATTCGCGGACTCGGGTATAAGGCGGTAAAAAAAGTATGAGCAATACAACACAAGAAATACAGTATGCAAAGCCCAAAAAAAAGCTTCGCAATTACTTTATAATCGGTACGGCGCTGGTTATGGCGTTTATTATTGTAACCACCGTTATTTTGGAATGGCTCGTGTCGCGTTTCGGCTGGTTTGAGGACGAGCAGATTTTTCAGTATGTTGCCATCGGGCTTACGGGCTCGATAACGGGCGTGATACTGTTCTATTTTACAAGTAATATTATTCTTAGACCAATCAACACGATACTTGACGGAATGTCCAAGCTTTCGGAAGGCAAGTACGATTCTCGGCTGAACTATCGCGAGGGCAGTATCGTAGAGCCGATATACAACAGTTTTAATTCTCTTGCACAAGAGCTTCAAAACGTGGAGATTATTCAGTCCGATTTTGTTAATAATTTTTCGCATGAGTTTAAGACGCCGCTAATGTCGATCAACGGACTTATCGGGCTTATGAAAAACAACGACTTGCCCCGAGAAAAACAGATAGAGTATCTTAATATCATAGAAGAGGAAACAAGCCGATTGACGTTGCTGACCACAAATATTTTGAATATTACCAAACTTGAAAATCAGGAAATATTGGCGGACAAACACAAATACAACATTTCCGAACAGGTGCGCATGTGCGTATTGCTTTTGGAGCGGCAGTGGACGCAGAAAAGATTGAATCTTACAATGGACTTCGACGAGTTTTTTATAGACGCTAACGAGGATTTGATGAAGCAGGTATGGTTGAATATTTTAGACAATGCGGTTAAATTTGCGGACGACGGCGGCGCGTTGAGCGTGAATATCGGCAAAAACAATAACGGCATGCTGTTTGTAAAAATCGGTAATTCGGGAACGATAATATCCGAGAGCGACTGCGAAAAAATATTCAATAAGTTTTATCAAGCGGACAAGACTCACGCCAAATCCGGTAACGGTATAGGTCTATCCATAGTTAAGCGTATAGTTGAGCTTCATAAAGGCGCGATTTCTGTCGCGCGCGAAAACGATATGACAGTATTTACGGTGACGTTGCCGCTGTAAAATTACTATTTTAATCAAATAATTTCTTTTTTTATATAGTAAGTTTAGATTCAGTTTAGATTTGTCATGTATAATTTATATAATCTGAAATTTCGGATCGATTTTGCGTACCGCTATTTGTATTCGGAATAAATAAAATACTCATTCCAAGGAGAATTATTATGAACGAACTCGAAATTAAACAAGGTCTTAAAGACTTTTTATGTAGTAATCTCGGCATCGAAGCCGACGCACTTGAATACGATACGCCGTTGTTTTCGGAAGGTATCGGTCTTGATTCGATTGATTCGCTTGAGATTATAGCGTACGTGGACAGCACGTACGGCGTTTCTATGACGGGCGTCGGCAAAGAGCATTTTTACAATATCGAAAGTCTTACGGCTTATATTGTTGCGCACGCATAGTGCGTTGAGTGTACTGACGTAACGCTCGAAATCATTATCGGCAGGTGAATATATGACAAACGACAATAAGCGCTGTGTAATAACAGGGCTTGGTATGATATGTGCCATCGGCAATAACGTAGACGAATGTTGGGACAGCGCTTTGCGTTCCGTATCCGGAATAGCGCACACCAAAACGGTTGACACGGTTAATTGTTACGCCGATTATGCGGCCGAAGTGCATTGCGACGAATTGGACGGACCCGATACAAATAATATGGATCGGGTGTCAAAGCTGTGCATTAAAGCGGCTTCAGAGGCAATGTCCGACGCAGGTTTGCCCAAATTTAATGGCGACCCGCGCTGTAGCGTAATTATCGGTAGCTGTGTCGGCGGCGTAGTCAGCATAGAAAAATATTATACCGAGGCAAAAAAGCCCGAGTACATAAAGCAAATGCCCATATCCGCTATCGCGTCGCAGGTGGCAGGCGCGGTCAACGCGGGCGGCGTAGTTACCAATGTCGCCAACGCTTGCGCGGCGGGAACGATAAGCATAGCTTATGCGTCCGATCTAATACGTGACGGAAAAGCCGATATAGTCGTAGCGGGCGGAGCGGACGCGTTTGCTTCGGTGCCGTATGCGGGATTTATATCCTTGCATGCTTTATCGTCCGACCCGTGTTCGCCGTTCAATCACTCTTCCGGGCTTACGCTTGGCGAGGGCGCAGGTATAGTTATAGTCGAGTCGTACGAACATGCCAAAGCGCGCGGTGCAAAGATGTACTGCGAAGTATTGGGTAGCGGTATAAGTAGCGACGCTCATCATATAACCGCGCCGCGTCCCGACGGAGCGGGGCAAATGAGCGCCATTTGCAGAGCGCTTAGCAATTCGGGTGTAACCGAATCGGATATAGGATACGTCAATGCGCACGGAACAGGTACCGCAAAAAACGACGAGGCAGAATTTCTGTCATTGCATACAATATTCGACGGCAAAAACAAGGACTTGAGCGTCAGTTCTACCAAGGCGCTTACAGGTCACTGTCTTGGTGCGGCGGGCGCAATAGAAGCCGTGTTTGCGATAAAGGCGCTTACGCAAAACGTAGTGCCGCCTACAGTCGGCTACAGCCCCGAGGATATTAAGGCGCTTGCCGACAAGGCGGGAGATATAGATTTTTGCCCCAATAAGCCTCGCAGCAAGCAGTTGAACACCGTAATGAACAATTCGTTTGCATTCGGCGGCAATAATGCCAGTATCATTTTCGGCAAGAATAAGGGCGACGTTAGGGTACAAGATAAAAAATCCAACGTGTATATCACTGGTATAGGTGCGGTTACACCGCTCGGCAACGGCGTCGAAAGATATATCGAAGTTTGCACTAACGACGAAAAAATTACCGAACAAAGCGCACGGTCGTCCGTCGCAAGCGATGACTATGATTCGGTCGGACTCAAAATGGCGTTCTACCGTAAGCTTGACAGATTCAGTCAGCTTCAAGCGGTTTCCGGCATGCAGGCGCTTGCAAATGCAAAATACGAGATAACTCCCGGCAATGCATCGGACATCGGAATAATTGTGGGAACATCCGAGGGCGCGCTCGGACCGGGTTGCGACTTTGAAATACAGATAGCGGAACGCGGCAATGCGGCCGGGAGCGCGTTTAAGTTTCCTAACACGGTTTATAACGCGGCAGGCGGGTACCTATCTATCTGCTCGGGAATACGCGGATATAACGTTACCGTTACTAACGGCGCGCAGTCGGGGCTTTTCAGTATAGCGTATGCAACCGACGTTATACGTTCGGGCGAAGAAAAAGCAATGCTTGCAAGCGGCACGGACGAAAACAGCGATATAATGGACGAGCTGTACCGTGGACTCGGCTTGGTATCCGACAAGGCGGTTGCGCTTTACGGTTTTGACTCACAGGCGTTTGCGCTATCGGACGGCAGTGTGTCGCTTATGCTGGAAAGTGAGGAAAGTGCAGAGCTTAGACAGGCGGATAAATTTTGCCGTATTGCAGGGCTCGGTTCGGGACACGCCGGCGTCAGCTTCGGCACGCTTGCGGGCTCGGGCAAGGCTCTTGATGCCGCTGTTATCGCGGCAATAAAAGACGCAGGCTTGTCGCTTGACGATATTGACGCCGTGATAGGCTTTGCAAACGGACACGAAACTATAGACCGTATCGAGGTCGATTCGTATTATCGCGTATTCGGCAGTGCAATGAATAATATCCCGATTATTTCAGTCAAAGAGCGCATGGGCGAAGGTCGCGCCTCGGCGGCGGCGCTGGGCGTAGCGCACGGAGCATTACTGCTTCACGGCGATATCAAAAAAGAGAACAGCGCGTTTGCGATTGATAAAGTCGGAAAAGCAAAGCGCAAACCGCTTAAATGCGACGGGCTGAAAAATATACTCGTAACGTCTTTCGGCGCAGGCGGATCGTATTGCGCAATCGTTATTTCAAAAGATTAAGGAGCAATATGATGAAAACTGCGATAGTAACCGGAGCTTCGCGCGGTATAGGCAAGGCTTGCGCGATAAGGCTTGCCAAGGAAGGCTATACCGTGGTCGTAAACTACAGCAGAAGCCGCGATGAAGCGGAGGAAGCGCTACGCACAATTAAGGCTAACGGCGGCGACGGCATGACATATTGTGCCGACGTTACCGATCTCGAGCAAGTAAAGACTATGATACGTGACGTCGACAAGGCGTACGGGCAGATCGACGTGCTTGTCAACAACGCCGGGATGGTCAAAGACGAATATCTATTGATGTTGCAAAAATCCACACTCGACAAATGTTTTGATTTAAACATAAAGGGTTATTTTTACTGTGCACAGCAGGCGGCTCTTAAAATGTTTAGGCGCAAAAGCGGCGTAATAATAAACATGTCTTCGGTAAGCGGCGAGATAGCGCTTGCGGGGCAAAGCGTGTACAGCGCAACCAAGGGTGCAATAAACTCGATGACCCGTGTGCTGGCTAAAGAGCTTGCGGTCAAAGGCATTCGTGTAAATGCCGTCGCACCCGGATTTATCGTCACCGAAATGATAGACGCTCTTCCCAAGGAAAAGGTCGAGGAATATCTAAACGCAATCCCTATGCGCAGATTCGGTACGGCAGAAGAGGTCGCGGCAACGGTGGCTATGCTTGTGTCCGACGCGTGTTCCTATATGACGGGTCAAATAATTACTATGGACGGGGGATTGTCGCTGTGATGAATATAGATTGGGTCAACCGAAAAATAAAACAGCGTCCGCCTTTTCAAATGATAGAACGGGTGACGGAAATCGTTCCCGGTGAGAGTGCGTGCGGCATAAAAAACGTATCGATAAACGAGCCGTACTTTATCGGACATTTTCCCGATGCGCCGATTATGCCCGGTGTGCTTATCATAGAGAGCTGTGCACAACTGTGTTCTATCGTAATGAACGTAGACGAAAAAGCCGACGACGGCATGCTGTACGTGCTTTTAAAGGTGGATAACTTTAAGTTTGTCAAGCCGATTGTTCCAGGCGACACGTTAACCGTATCGGTCAAAAAGACGCGTGCCGGTGGCAGTATAGTCAGCTTTGACGCGACTGTCAGCGTCGGGGCTGCCGTATGTGCAAAAGGTAGTATGACTTTTACGGCAGTAGATAAGGCCGCGGTATACGCGGAAAAATAAGACGGAGTATTATGGGTAAAACGGCTATTCTTTTTGCAGGTCAAGGCGCGCAAGCGGTCGGCATGGGCAAGGATTTGTACGAGATTTCAAACAGAGCAAAACATCTTTACGATTTTGCAAACGGTGTCAGCGACGGCATTGTCGACGTATGTTTTAACGGTGATTCCGAATTATTAAAGCGAACGGAATACGCTCAGCCGTGCCTGTTCCTTACCGGGCTTGCATTTGCAAATGAGCTTAAAAGTCGCGGCATAGTTGCCGACGCGGCGGCGGGTTTTTCGCTCGGCGAGATTCCTGCGCTCGCATACTGCGGCGTGCTGTCTGTCGAGGACGCATACGGGCTTGTGCTTGAACGCTCGCGCAAAATGGCGGAGCTTTCTGCAAAGTACGGCGGCGGCATGATTGCGGCATTAAAGCTTGACGCGGCTACGGTGGAAAGTCTGTGTGCCGAGTTTTCCGAGGTTTGGGCGGTCAATTATAATTGCCCCGGGCAAATATCATGCTCCGGTGCGCCCGACCGACTGGACATGCTTTGCGAAAGAATAAAGGAAAAGGGCGGCAGGGCTGTAAAATTGCAGGTAAGCGGCGCATTCCATACCCCGTATATGGCCGAGTGTGCTGAAACGTTAAGGCGTACGCTTGGCGGAATGCGTGTAGGCGCGCCGTTAATACCGCTTTATTCCGATTTGACCGGGGATAAGTACGGTAAGACCGATAAGGAAATTATCGAAACGATTGCTAACCAGGTCTGTTCGCCGGTCAAGTGGCAGGATATTATTTCAAAAATGTATGACGAAGGTATAGATACCTTTATAGAGGTCGGGGCAGGCAGTACGCTGACGGGCTTTGTTAAGCGCACGCTGTCCGACGTAAAAACTTTTACGGTAACGGACGTCGCGTCGTTGGATGCTACCGTTTCGGCGTTAAACGGAGGTGAACTGTGACAAACGAAAGTACGGTTTGCTGTAAGTGTAAACAGCCCGTTATGGCTTCGGAGCTTGCCGATAACTGTTATATCTGTCCTAAATGCGGCAAGTACAACAGGATTGCCCCGCGCGTCAGAATAGAGTTTTTGACGGATAAAGGCTCGTTCTGCGAGCTGTTCGGTAATCAAATAGAAACCGATCCGATAGCTTTCCCAAACTATAAAAATAAAATATCTTCGGCAAGGCAAAGCAGCGGGGAAAACGAAGCCGTGCTGTGCGGCAGCGCTAAAATCGGCGGTTATCCGACCTGTATTTTTGTAATGAATCCCGAGTTTATGATGGCGTCAATGGGCACCGTCGTCGGCGATAAGATTGCGGCGCTGTTTGAGTACGCCGTTTCGCACAAGCTGCCCGTAATCGGTTATACCGCATCGGGCGGAGCGAGAATGCAAGAGGGCGTTTTGTCGCTTATGCAAATGGCAAAGGTTTCGCTTGCCGTTAAAAAGCACAGCGACGCGGGACTGTTCTATCTGGTTTGTCTTACAGACCCGACAATGGGCGGAGTAACGGCAAGTTTTGCAAGCCTCGGCGACGTTGTAATAGCAGAACCGGAAGCTCAAGTAGGCTTTGCAGGCAAAAGAGTAATCGAGCAAAATACGGGCGCAAAGCTACCCGACGATTTCCAGAGCGCGGAATTTCAATTGAAGAGCGGTTTTGTAGACGGCATAGTCGAGCGAAAAGATCAAAAAGAGTACTTGACCAAAATGCTTGCTTTTCACTGCGGCAAGATTAAATACGGGCGATGATTATGGAAAATAATATGACTGCATACGAAAAAGTCAGGCTTACCAGAAGCTCTGGCAGAGCGACTGTAACCGATTATATAAAGGGATTATTCGACGATTTTATCGAACTGCACGGTGATAGACGTTTCGGTGACGATACTGCGGTAATCGGCGGAATAGCAAGTCTTGGCGGAATGCCCGTGACTGTTGTTGGCACGGAAAAGGGGCACGATATACAAGAGCGGTTGCGTCGAAATTTCGGTTGCGCGCTTCCCGAGGGATACCGCAAGGCGTTGCGGTTGATAAAGCAAGCCGAAAAGTTTAAAAGACCCGTCATATGCTTTGTCGATATTCAGGGCGCCAACTGCGGCGCAGGCGCCGAGGAGCGCGGCATAGGCGAAGCGATAGCCGAAAACCTTTACGAGTTGGGTGCGGTTAAAACCCCCATTCTTACGGTAGTAATAGGCGAGGGCGGGAGCGGCGGCGCACTTGCGTTATCGGTGGCGGACGAAATATGGATGCTCGAAAATGCGTACTATTCCGTCATTACGCCCGAGTCTTGCGCAAGTATACTGTTTAAAGAACCGTCACGCGCCGCAGAGGTCGCGGAATACCTAAAGCTAACGGCGGCGGATCTACATTCTTTCGGCGTGGTCGAAAAGATAGTGAGTGAGCCCGGAAATTTTTCCGACGCGACGCAAAAAGCGCAATTTATGTCTGCGTTAAAAACGGATATGTGCGCAAAAATATCCGCGCTAAAAAATGTCAATCCCAACAAGCTTGTGCGAAAAAGGTATGAGAAGTACAGAAAGATCGGACGTTTCGCCGAGTTTAAGTGATAAAAAAGGGTAGGCTTATGATCGTTATGGGTGGCAAAAACATAAAAAAAGCGATTATTCTGAACGGCAGTCCCAAAAAAGAAAATAGCTCGACTCTTCAAGTCGCGCGTGCGTTTGTTAACGGTTTATGCGAAAATACGCAGATCGATTGCGAGTACTTAAATATATCCGAGCTTAACGTAAAACCCTGTTGCGGTTGTCTTTCATGTTGGGGGAGGACGGAAGGCTCGTGTATAATCAGTGACGACGATATAGAAACGGTAAAGGACAAAATCCTTGCCGCCGACTACGTGATAGAAAGCTTCCCGTTATACTTTTTCGGCATGCCGGGAACGATGAAGGTGTTTACCGACCGCATGCTAAGCATGATGCGTACTTACAACGGTCGTCCGCCCGAAAATTCGCAGGCATCGGTTCACGGAATTCGCAACAGGCGCGAGGAACAGAAGTTTATTCTTATTTCGAGCTGCGCTTATTCGGATACCGAGTTCGTTTACGATTCATTGTTAAAACAGTATGATTTCATTTGCGGCAAGGGCAATTACACAGCAATATTATGTCCACAGCTTTTTACTATGTCAAAGCTCGGCACGCCGTCGCGCTTAACGCGGTATCTAAAAAAGTTCGAGGATGCCGGCAGGTCGTTTGCTGTAAACGGGAAGCTTACCGAAGAGGAGTTGCAAGCGTTGGCTCAGCCGCCATTTTCGGAAGAAACGTACAGAGTGCTATTGGATAAATTTTGGGAAAACCAAAAGAACGGTGACGATAATGATTAAAATAGTGGTGGACATTCAGGGCGCTGATAACGGCGCATCGTCGCTGGTTGACGGCGTTATAAATGCGCTGCGCGACAATCGCGATTTGTACGTTTGTCTGTGCGGAGATAAAACCGTACTGACTGCCGCATTGGACGGCGTTGCGTATGACGAATCGCGTATGTTAATAATCGACGCGCCGCATACAATCACCAACGATGAAAAGCCTATTTCCGCCGTAACGAACAAAAAAGACTCTTCGCTTGTAAAGGGAATAACTCTGTGCAAAACGGACCCTGACGTCGGGGCCTTTGTTACATGCGGTGCGACGGGTGCGATGTTGATTGCCGCAATGATGAATCTTGACAAATTAGTAAAAAGTCCGACGTTGATCTGTGCGCTGCGAAAGCCAAACGGTGTGCCGTTTTGCATTGCCGACTGCGGAGCAAACGTCGATTGCAGACCTGAGCGTGTAGAGGATTTTGCGCGAATCGGCGCCGCATATATGAAAACCGTCGGCGTGCGCGAGCCGCGTATCGCGTTGCTGTCAAACGGTGCCGAGGACGAAAAAGGTAATAAATTCACCAAGCAGGCAAACGAGCTACTAAAAAAAAGCGGTTTGAATTTTATAGGTAACGTAGAGGGTACTGACGTTTTAGCGGATTCGGGCGGCGACGTAATAGTCTGCGACGGTTTTTCTGGCAACGTTTTGTTAAAGACTATCGAGGGCAGTGCAAAAGCCGCGATAAATCAAACGCGGGATTTGCTTGAAAAAGCACAGATAGCGGATGAAAGTAAAGCAATGCTCGAAAACATTCTCGGTAAAGTGTATCGCGAATACGATTATACCACGCAGGGCGGCGCATTGCTTCTCGGGTTTAAAACGCCTATCGTAAAGGGGCACGGCGCGGCAACGGCGGAAACCGTTTATCATATTATCGAAAACGCTTATGCGCTTGCCAAAAACGGCATCGTCAAAAAAATACAAAACGAGTTTGGTATGTGACTTTGATTTAACGAACGCGTAATATTTGGCAAATCGTAAAAACATAAAGATTTTTAAAGGCCTTGCTTATACGTATAAGAAAGTCCTTTTATATTTTGTCGATATAAAGTCGACATAAAGTGACAACAAATTTTGCAAGGCATATTGACCTTGCCCGAAAAATATGTTAATATATATTCCAAAGTGAAGTTACACAGGAGGTTAATGATGTTTACCGTAAATATTCTTAATCAAACACATACATTAAACGAACGCACGCCGGCCATTCAGCTGTTAAACGACAAAGAAAAACGTTATATGGCTGTCAAAGTGAACAATCGCTTGAGAGAGCTTAACTTCGAGTTAAACTATGATTGCGACGTTATTCCATTGGATTTAAACTCGTCCGACGCCGTCAAGGTGTATGAAACGAGCATGCGTTATCTTATTGCTTTGGCTTTTCATAATTTACATCCCGATTACCAAGTAAAGCTAAGCTACGGTATATCGCGCTCTATTATGATTACCGTCATGCAACCAAAGGTTCCCATGGACAAAAGCATGTTAAATGCCGTCAAGGCGGAAATGGAGCGGCTTATTGCGGCCGATTTGCCGTTTGAAAAGATTTCGCTGTCAAAAGAAGAAGCATACGATTACTTTGTGTCGACCAACCAACCCGATAAAGCGGATACGGTGCAGTACCGTTCCGAAAAGTTTTGTAACTTCTATAAGTGCGGCGATTACATAAATTATATGTACGGATATATGACGCCGTCGACAGGGTATTTAAAGCAGTTTAATATATTCATGTATGACGGACATTTTATCGTACAGTACCCGCGTTACGAGGTCAACGGTACGATCCCTCCGTTCAAGGACGAGCCGAGATTTGCCAAAGTGCTTAAGCGCGCCTTTAAATGGGCAAAGCTTTGCAATGCAGATGTAATCGCCAAGATGAACAAACGCGTCGAGGAAAGCGACGCGGTGGACTTTATCAACATGAACGAAACGTTGCATAACGGTATGCTTCACGATCTTGGCGGAATGATTGCAGAAGATATCGAAAATATTCGCTTGATTTGCATTGCCGGTCCGTCGAGCTCTGGCAAAACGACTTTTTCCAACCGCTTAAAAATTGAGCTTATGTCACGCGGAATTAATCCGTTGCGCATCTCGTTGGATATGTACTATAAAGATAGAAAGGATATTCCAATCGATGAGGACGGCGCGCCGGATTTCGAGGATATAAACGCGCTTAACATCAAGCTTTTTAACGAGCATATGGAAGCGCTTATCGACGGCGAGGAAGTGGAATTGCCCAATTACGGGTTTGACAATGGTACGACGGGAAAAACCGTGCTAACTAAGATTTCAGACAATACGCCGATCATCATAGAGGGAATACACGCGCTTAACGACGAGCTTTCCTTTGGAATCCCCAAGCATCAAAAATTCAAGATTTACATTGCGCCGCAGTTCCAAATAAACATAGACTATCACAACCCGATAAGCTTTACCGATATACGTTTGTTGCGCAGAATTGTTCGCGACAAAAAGTATCGGGGTGCAACTGCGGAGCGCACACTCGAAATGTGGCCGAGTGTTCGCAGGGGCGAATTTAAGTGGATATACCCTTATCAAGAGGGGTGTAACTACGTGTTCAATTCCGCATTGACGTACGAGCTGTGCGTGCTTAAAAAGTATGCCTTGCCTGCATTGCAAGAAGTAAAGTCGGATAGTCCGCATAACATAACAGCAAGTAGATTGATTAAGTTTTTAAAATGTTTTAATGATTTGGACGAGCGGTGGGTGCCGTGCAACTCGCTACTTCGCGAATTTATCGGCGGCTCGTGTTTTTCCGAAGTTGACGAGTAATATAAATAACAAAACGTAACGCACGCCGTACGATTGACAACGGACGAGTATTCCCGTATAATCAACATGTGAGGTACGGTAAACATGTGGAAAACGATCACGTTTAGTAATTCCGATAGCGCAAACGCAATGCCGATTTCTTTTTCGTTCGACTCGGCGGACGGCGTATTGCGAGATAGGCAAATAGGATTCGGCTCGGTTCGTTATGCCGAGGGTTCCGTTTATACGGGCTCGCTTATATACGTTAACGGCGCGTATGAAAAATACGGCTACGGCGAACAGGATTTTACAAACAGCTGTATGTCTGCGGCGGATTTTAACGCGCCCGATACACTTGTGCCGTACAAGTTTGTAGGGTTTTACGACTACCGCGTGACCGAGTGGATTTTCGGCAACGGCGTTTTGTATTTTAAAGACGGCTACGGCAATCCCGCGGCGTTTATAAAAGGATATTTTTATGCGACGGACGTGCGCGGAAATTGGCGCGGTAAGTTTACGCCCGACTTGTTACTTCCCGGTTTTACCGCGGAAATGGAAATCAAACAGTTTCCGCCGCACTACCACCGTTCGCAACATCTGTTAAATCGACTGGCGGGCGGTGCAAAGTGCAAAACTGTTTTGCTCGGCGACAGTTGGTTCGAGTTTTATCAGACGGTTTATCCGCAAAAGTTCGACGCCGATACGGCAGGCAAAAGCGTAATCGATATCGGCATAGGCGGGTCAACGTATAAGCAGTGGAACAAATACTTCCTTGACGATTTGCTGTCCAAAATCGAGTTTGAGCGCGTAATAATCAATCTCGGCTTTAACGACATACACAGTCACGATAGCCCGTCGTCAGTCGCGAATGCGGCAAAAAAGGCGGTGGCAGCTATCCGCAATCACAACAAGACCGCGCATATATATATTTTGTCCATTTCGCCCAGTATTCATTTTAAAAGCTTTTTAGGCGCGGAAAAGCGAGCTAACGGCTTACTCAAAAAGCTTTGTATGCAGTCGGGCGCTACGTATATAGATACCGTTTCTTTGTTTATGAACGGCGGGGAATACGTACACGGTTTTGACGGACTTTTCGTTTCCGACGGGTTGCATTTAAACCTTACGGGCTACGAGCTTTGGTCAAGTGTATTTGTTGATTTTTTGTAACTTATCGTAGACTGATACGTAATTATAAACTTTACTTGACACGAATATGTTTTTTTGATATAATAATCTCGGTTTTCTGTCGATTGTTATATCGGGAGAGCGTTTTTTGTTAAAATCTGTTAAATCGGTAAGGTTATGGATTACAAATCGGTCAATTACGAATTCCAAGATAAATTTTTGTCGCCGTACGCGTGCAAGGATAAAGACAGCAAAGGTCGCGAGCGTCCTATTTCGTTTTGTCCTATGCGTACTGAATTTCAGCGCGACCGTGATAGAATAATTCACAGCAAAGCGTTTAGACGGCTCAAGCATAAAACGCAGGTTTTTCTGTCGCCTGAGGGCGATCATTACAGAACGCGCCTTACGCACACGCTTGAGGTCAGTCAGATTGCGCGAACGATTGCGCGGTGTCTTAGAATGAACGAGGATTTAACCGAGGCGATTGCGCTCGGACACGATCTCGGGCATACGCCTTACGGTCATGCGGGCGAGCGTGCGCTCGGTAAGTTTACGCACTTTGCTCACAACGAGCAGAGCCTTAGAATGGTTGACCGTATCGAAAACGACGGCAATGGTATGAATCTTACGTATGAGGTGCGCGACGGGATACTCCACCACACAGGTGGGCAAAGCGCATGCACGCTCGAGGGCGTGATTGTAGCTTACGCCGATCGAATAGCGTATATCAATCACGATATAGACGACGCCGTACGCGCCGGCGTTATAAAGGCGAATGATATCCCCAAGCGTTTTACCAAGCTTTTCGGCGATACGCACGGCGAACGTATTTCGTCCATGATTTACGATATAATAAGTGCGAGTAATGGGAAAAATACGATTACGCAGTCAACTGAGTTTGCAGACGGAACAAACGAGCTTAGGCAGTTCATGTTTGACAATGTGTACACTTCGCCGCTTGCCAAAGCAGAGGAAAAAAAGGCGATTAAGATGATCGAGTATCTGTATCTGTACTATCTCGATCACGAAAGCGAGTTGCCGGCGCAGTTTATTTACGACAGCGACCCTATAGAACGGCGGGTGTGCGACTATATTTCGACTATGTCCGATCAGTATGCGGTAAGGCAGTTTGAAGCGCTAACCGTTCCGCGCAATTGGTCAAAGCTGTAATGGCGTAACTTTTTTAAACCGACAGGAGATTTGTGGATAGAGAGTTTTCCGATTTCATTTCCGCAGTGCTTGACAGGACGGATATAGTATCGCTTATTTCGCGGTACGTCAAGGTCGAGCGCAAGGGCAACACGCACTGGGCGTGCTGTCCGTTTCACCATGAAACACAACCCTCTTTCTCTATTTCTTCGGACAAGCAGTTGTTTCACTGTTTCGGGTGCAAAAAGAGCGGCAACGCGATTTCTTTCCTAATGGAAATCGAAAACATAGAGTTTATTGACGCGCTTAAAATGCTTGCTGAGCAGGCAGGTATGGAAATGCCAAAGCCCAAGTCGGGCTCGTTCGAGCCGCGAATAGACCGAAAACAGCGCCAGATCCTTTACAGCCTAATGCGCGATGCTGCGCGGCACTATCACGAAAACCTGTCGTCGCCGCAGGCAAAGCCGTTTAACGATTATCTTGCCGAACGGCAGATAACACCTGCGCTTGTCAAGCGGTTCGGACTTGGCGCCAGTCTGGATTTTAACGAAATGATTAACTATCTTGTCGGAAAAGGCTACACCGTTGACCAGATTCACGCGGCGGGAATTTGCGAAAATAAGGACGGCAGGAATTACGACGTATTCGGTAAACGTTTGATGTATCCCATCATAGATAATATGAACAACGTCGTGGCGTTTGGCGGACGGACTCTTCAAAAAGATGCCAACTTCGCCAAGTATCGCAACAGCTCGCAGACGGATATTTTTGACAAGTCAAACGTTATTTACGGTATCAACCTGTTAAAAAAGCGCAAGACCAAAGCCCCGATAGACTATGTTATCATGGTAGAAGGGTATATGGATGTGATTTCACTACATAAGGGCGGCTTCGATACTGCGGTCGCTTCTATGGGCACGGCGCTAACCGCCAAGCAATCCCGACAGCTCAAGTTGTACACCGATCTCGTTTACATCAGCTATGACGGCGACACCGCAGGGCAAAAAGGTATGCTTCGCGGACTTGACATACTGAGGGAAGCGGGCGTGACGGTTAAGGTCGTGCGATTACCCGACAAACTCGATCCCGACGACGTTATCAAGCAGTACGGGGCGGCGGGATACCAAAGGCTTTTGGACGAGGCAATTCCGCTCACGGCGTTCAAGATAGACGTTTTAAAAGCCAAGTACGACTTAAGCGACCCCGACGAGCGCGCAAAGTTCGCTATAGAGAGCGCAACAAGCATTGTCATGTCGCTCGATAACCCGATCGAGCAAGAACAGTATTTCGAGTATATTGCCCGTCAGACGGGGTTCGCGGTCGACGCAATCAAGTTGCAAGCAAATTTCGTTACAAAAAATGCGGTTAAACAAAAAACGTCGCCCCCGGAGAATAATGATCCGCCGCCGGATTCTGAGGATATAAAGTATGACGATGTCGTAAAGTTTTTTTTATCGAGTTTGATAAGTGCGGAAGATTACGTCGATTACGACAAGGACGTAACGGGCGGATTGCCAGATGCGTTTTCCCAACAGCTTTACGGTTGGTGTCGGTCGCACAAAGGCTTTAAGCCGTCCGACATATTTACTGCATTCGGGCACGACAACTCGGTGCTGTCAGAGCTGTACGACTACCGCGGCTTGCCCGGAGACAACAGACAGAAGTTTGTGGACGTCGAAAACGAATTGTACAGACGCGCTCTGGAAAAAGAGAAAAAAAGATTGTCCGCGCTTTACGAAAAAACAAAAGACAAAAGCCATCTCGAAAGAATCGGCGCAATTACCGCCGAGCTCGCCAAATACAAGAAATACCGCAGTTAAGGAGTTTTAACACATGAGTGATAAAAAGAAGGAAGCCAAAACGAAACCTGTTCAAGAGGAAGTTCCCGCCGAAGCGGAGTATGCCCCGTCCGAGCCGATTAAAAGCGCGCTCGACGAGTTGCTATCCGGCGCGGTTGACGGCGGAATAGAATACAACACGTTGCTTGATAAGCTTGTTCCTATCGAAGCGTGCGCACTCGACATGGATTACGCGCTTAAGTATTTCGAGGACAACGGAATAAGTATACTTAAGGACGGCAAAAAGGCGCCCATCCTTACGTCTAAGATGAACAACGTGCTTTCCAAACTTATTGCACTCGGCAAGACCCGCACTTATTTGTCTAACGTTGAGATTGCCGAAAAGCTTTCTATCGATTGCGGTGCGGACGCGCAACAGCTCGAGGAGGCCATGCGCATAATCCGCGAGAGCGATATAGAGATTACAGACGGTCAGGTTAAGAGCGCCGAACTTAAAAGCATAGACACGCTTATAGGCGGAGAGGTCGGTGCGGACGATTCTGTCAAGGTTTTCCTTAAGGACATAGGCAAGATCCCGCTTCTCAGCGCGGACGAGGAAGCCGAGCTCGCGCGCAGAATGTCCGAGGGCGATGAGTACGCAAAAAACAAGCTTACCGAGGCTAATCTCAGGCTTGTCGTAGCTATCGCCAAGCGCTACGTCGGACGCGGCATGCCGTTACTCGATTTGATACAAGAGGGCAACCTCGGCTTGATGAAAGCGGTAGAAAAATTCGACTACACGCGCGGCTTTAGATTCTCGACTTATGCGACATGGTGGATACGCCAGGCGATTACCCGCGCGATAGCCGACCAAGCCCGTACTATAAGAATCCCGGTGCACATGGTGGAAACGATAAACAAGCTTGCCCGCACGACACGCGTGCTTGTGCAACAGCTCGGTCGAGACCCCACGCCGGAAGAACTTGCGGAAGCAATGGGATTGCCTGTCGATCGCGTTATGGAAATTCAGCGCATCAATCAAGAGCCGGTATCGCTAGAAATGCCCGTCGGCGAGGAAGAGGACAGTCACCTCGGCGATTTTTTGGAAGATGAAAAATCCAAGGCGCCGCAGGATTTTGCCGAATCCGGTATGCTGCGCGAGCAGCTCGCCGCAGTGCTTAACACTCTTACACCGCGCGAGGAAATGGTTATTCGACTGAGATACGGACTGGACGACGCGCATCCGCGCACGCTCGAGGACGTAGGCAAGGAATTCGGTGTTACCCGTGAGCGTATACGGCAAATAGAGGCAAAAGCGCTTCGTAAGCTTCGTCATCCTAATCGCTCAAAGCGCTTGAAGGACTTTACAGACAGATAAATGAGCGAGCGGCTTGACCTTATAAAATCGCTTATAATCCCGGCGGATGTAATTGCGGACGTCGGGTGCGATCACGGACGGATAGCCGAGCATTGCGCAAGAAACGTGCCGTGCAAAAATGTGATTGCGTCGGACGTAAGCGATAAATGCCTGCTTAAAGCCAAAACTTTGCTCGGCGGCTGTAACAACGTCGAGTTTAGGTGTTGCGACGGAATTGCGTACGATTGCGACGAGGCGATAATTGCGGGCATGGGCGGTATACTTATTGCCGATATTATTCGTTCGGCGACGGTAAAACCAAAAACGCTTATAGTCAGCCCACACAGAGATCACTACGTTTTACGCAAAACGCTTTGCGAGCTCGGTTACGGTATAGACCGTGATATTCCTATTATAGACCGCGGCAAGTTCTATGCGGTCATACGCGCCGTTATGGGCGGCGGCAATAACAAACTGTCCGAAACGCAAATGTTGTTCGGCGCGGAATGTGACGTTCCGTCCGAGGCGTTACGGACGCAACTAAAAAAACTATACAATACGTATGCGGCGGCGGCTGATAAAAACAAAGTCAAGCTCGATCAAGTAGTTGCGGCAATGCGGCTGCAGGGTGTAGCGCCTGACGGTGACGCCCACGTAAAATAAAGGAGAGAACTATGGACGCTAAAATGAAACAAAGCTTTAAAATGCTGCTCGACTATCAAAAGAAGGATATCGAGCTTCGCAAGCTCAACAGCCTTATCGAACGCGACGAGGCGCTTGCGAGCATGAACAGATACAAGCGCGCGTTTAACGACGCCAAACTGGCAATTGCGGAATGCGAACAGCAAGCCGCAATACTTTTGGACGCTTTTGCCGAGCTTCAAAAGTATATCGAGGACAACGAGAGTTTGCTTGCCGAACTCGAGGGTGCGGAATGCGAGACAGAGGCAGAAATCGAAGCGCGCGTCAAGCGTTTGGAAAGCTTAAAATCCAAGTTCCAAAATGCAGATAAAAAAATGCACGATATAGAGGAAAAGGCAAAAGCCGTTTGCGCGCGTCGTGCCGATTCGTTAAAGACGGGCAAGGCCGCTCAGCAAAAGCACGCCGAAGCGCGCGAAAAGCACGCCAAGCTTGTCGGCTCAAAAGAGGGCGAAATAAACAAACTTAAGGCAGAGCTTGACAAAATGCGTGTAGAACTCGATTCCAAGCTTTATGCCGAGTATTGCAAGCTTGTAGAGGAAAATAAATTTCCGCCCATCGTTCCCGCGGCGGGCGACGCCAAAAAGAACGTGTTCAACTGTGGCGGTTGCGGGCTAAGCCTGCCTGAAAAGGGCAACGGTTCGCTTCGCGACCAGGGTTGGTTCCGCTGTGAAAACTGTCACAGAATAATAGTCTTGTTTGATTGATTAAGAGGTAAATAATGCGCACAATACGCAAAGCGATTATTCCGTGCGGCGGCATGGGAACTAGATTTTTGCCTGCGACTAAGGCAATACCAAAGGAAATTTTACCTATAGTCGATACGCCCGTTCTTTCGTATATCGTCGACGAACTAATCGATAGCGGCGTCGAACAGATAATGATTATTCTCGGCGAAGGTAAGCATGCGATAAAAGAGTATTTTACGCCCAACGCACGGCTTGAAAATGCGCTCAAAAACAAGCCCGCGCTTTTGGAAACTCTAAGAAGAATCAGTAAAAACGCCGAGATAGTATTCGGGATGCAGTCCGTACCACGCGGAAGCGGCGACGCTGTAATGTGCGCAAAGGATTTTACGCGCGACGAGCCTTTTGTCATGTGTAACGGCGATGACATTATTGTGAGCGACGTTCCTGCGTCAAAACAGCTTATGGACGCATATGCGATAAACCCTGCGCTCGTCCTCGGCGTTCAAAAGGTGGCATTGTCCGAAACGGATAAGTACGGCATAATCGAGCCTACAAAGACGGACGGCAAAACCGTATGGTGCAAAAACATAATAGAAAAGCCAAAGAGCAATCCGCCGTCGCTTTACGCCGCACTCGGCAGATACGTGCTTACGCCTGAAATTTACGAGCGTATTCAGTCTGTGCCCATGGTAAACGGCGAGATAGGGCTAACCGACGCGATTTGTTCCATGATGAAGGATGGTAAGGTGTATGCCTACGAGTTTGACGGAAAGCGGTACGATATGGGCGATAAGTTCGGCGCGTTAACGGCAACCGTCGACTTCGCGCTTAACAACCCCGAGTTCGGCGATAAATTTAAAGTATACTTGCAGTCGGTGTTGGCTAATGAAAATTAACGCGTTTTGTATCGATAATATAAGCAAGGCAAAGGATAGCTGCGACAGACTTATTGCTTGCGTTAGCGAGCAAAAGAAAATAGACGGCGTTGATTATTTTATTCCGTACAAGATTGGACTTACGTCTGGCAATATCTATCTTGACGGTTTGCTTGACGATAATGTGCTCGAAAACGCATGCGACTATCTGTTTAATTCGGGCGCAAGTGCAATCGTACGGGCGGCGTATGACTTGAATGAAACAGGGCTTATCGAGGCAAAATACAAGCTTTCGTCGATTATGCTATTGCATAAGCTCGGAATAATAGATAAATGCACAATCGTCGGCGGGGTGTGCTTGGATAACGACGACCTTGATCTAATGGCGCAAGAGAATATTCCGCTTGTGTTGTTACCTACGGCCGACGCCGGTTACGGTCACGGTTATGCGCCGGTGTGCGCGGCGTTGCGTAGGGGAATACGCGTAGGGATAGGTACTTACGACGGAAAATACAATCAATCCGCCGATCTCGATTACGAAATAAAGTTTTTATCGTTGACTGCTAACGCCGAAATGCGTACCGAAAACGCATTGAGCAAAAATGAAATAAAAAAGATTTTTGCTTTTGAATAAAAAATATTGCATATTGCAATAAAAATAAGTTGACAAATAATTAATAATTTAGTAAAATACAATTAATGCGGTCGTGGCGGAATTGGCAGACGCGCAAGACTAAGGATCTTGTGGTAACTCCGTGCAGGTTCAAGTCCTGTCGACCGCACCAAAAATCGACAAATGCTAAGCGTTTGTCGATTTTTACTTATTCACTTTTGATATGACTATTAACTTTGCAGAGCATAGTCTGACATTGAGTTTTTTTGCTATGTTTGATGTATTGTCGAGGGCGCTTTAAACAATAGGTTCTACTTGTACATACCGATATGATCGTTGCAAAAAATTGTTACGTATAAAGCAGTTTTTTAGCTAAAATTACTGTATATCTGTGGAAATTTATTGTTGTGCACAAAATGGTTTAATATGCATATATATTTTAGTAATGTGAAGTATACATCATAATGTGGAATTTCTTTTCGCAAAACAGAACGTAATCGCAAAATTTTAATTGATAATTTGTATAAAAAAAGATATATATGTTTGACAAAAGTTGACTAAACGGGTATAATATATAAGAATATCGGCGTTGGATTTGGACAATGGCGTCCGCCAATGCCGATATTGTGCTATAAAAAAACGGACAAATTATCCGCTTTATGGGCACTTTTATGAACGCCGTTGCCTTCGGCAACATCCGAAACGTTAACTATATTATCACTCGGCATATGCCGATTTAAGTGAATTGGCTCTGAGAACAAAGACACACACTTTCTTGAGAGGACGGACATGACAAAATCTGTTAGTAAATCACTCAAACAAAAAATAATTTTGGTAATGCTTGGCGTGCTGTTAGCGCTCGTCATAGCGGCGCAGTGCGTATACGCGCCATCTTTTCCGTATGCGCCCGGCGGCAATTCCGCGGCGGCAGACGAGATGAATGGGGTAGGTATTACTTATACTCCCGCTTCCAATGGGCTTGTCGATAACGAGTACGCTCTTTCCGATTCGTCGGTGAGCGGCGGTAGCTCGTCTTTTGCGACGCCCGCGGCAGATAAAAATGTCGACGTTATCATATCGCTCGACGGTACGTCCATGCTCGAATATGCTTCGCAAAAGAACATTACCGTTGCTCGTGCGCTTGCTACGGTCGACGGGCAAAAGAATTTGGCAAGACTCGACTTTATACGTCAGTCTGCTTTTGACAGCGTTTCAAAATACATAATCGAAAAGCGTTACGATTACTCGACCGTCATGAACGGTTTTTCCGCAACCGTTAAGTACGGCGATATTGAAGCTATCAAGCGCAATTCTTACGTGAAAGAGGTTATTCTTTCCGAAACCTATCTCGCCCCCGAGGCTATAACCGAAAACACGGTCAACGTTTACGACACGGGTATTTTCAATTCCGAGGGTGTTGGCTATGACGGCACGGGTACAGTCGTAGCGGTACTCGATACCGGTACCGACTATACTCACGAAGTTTTCGATATGGAACTCGATCCCAACAGGCTTGCAATTAACAAAGATATGGTGGCAAGCATTGTATCCGGTCTTACCGCAACTTCGCTTTCGGCGGATAAGGGTGACGCCATAACCGAAGATAATCTTTATCTTTCTTCCAAGCTTCCTTACGCGTACGACTATGCGGACAGCGATGCCAATGTTTATCCGCACAACTCGCACGGTACTCACGTTGCCGGTATAATAGCGGGTAAGTCGGACGTCATCACTGGCGTTGCGACCGGCGCGCAGATTGCCACGTTCAAGGTTTTCTCCGACTACACCGACGGCGCAAAAACCGAGTGGATTTTGGCGGGGCTTAACGACGCCGTTACGCTTGGTGTTGACGCTATCAACATGTCGCTCGGAACGTCCTGCGGTTTCTCGCGCGAAGTTGACGAGAAAGCGGTAAACAAAGTTTACGACGCTATCAACGACGCAGGTATTTGTTTGGTTGTTGCGGCAAGCAACGACGCCTCGTCGGCGCAAAACAGCACCTGGGGTAACACCAACCTCGCTTCCAACCCCGATTCGGGTACGCTCGGCTCGCCCGGTTCGTACAGCGCATCTCTTTCCGTCGCATCGGTCAGCGGTGTAAAAACCAAATACTTCATGGCTCAGGGCAAGGAAGTTTACTTTGCCGAATCGCGTTTGGTCGGCAAGACCGAACCCAACGATTTTGTGTCGGGCTTACTCGGCGACAAACAATCCGGCGAGTTTGAATACGTTGTCGTTCCCGGCATAGGACTTCCCGTCAGCTATATGAATTTGGACATCAAAGGTAAGATTGCCGTCGTCAAGCGCGGAACAAACTCGTTTGAGGAAAAGGTGCGTGTTGCCGCAAGCCAAGGCGCCGCAGGCGTTATAGTTTACAACAACGTTTCGGGTACGATAAGCATGTCGGTCGGTACCAAGATGCTTGTTCCCAGCTGTTTTGTTACAATGGATATGTCCGAGCAAATGGTTGCGGCCGGTAGCGGCAAGATCAAGCTTTCGCAGTCGTACCTTGCGGGTCCGTTCATGTCCGACTTCTCTAGCTGGGGTGCTCTTCCCAATCTCGTTCTTGCTCCGGATATAACCGGTCACGGCGGAGATATTTACTCGGCTGTTGCGGGCACCAATCTTTATGATAAATACAGCGGCACGTCTATGGCGAGCCCTAACGTTGCAGGCGCGACTATACTTGTGCGTGAATCGGTCAAGGAAAATCATCCCGAATACACGACTACTCAGGTTCGCGACGAGTCGTACAGCCGTATGATGAGCACGGCGACCATAGTCAAAAACGAAGAGGGCAATCCGTATTCGCCTCGTAAACAGGGCTCGGGTATTGCCGATATTGCTCACTCTATAAACACCAAGGCGTATCTCACCGTTGACGGACTTAACAAGCCGAAGCTCTCGCTGGGCGACGATCCCGAGCGCAAGGGTGAATACACGCTCAACTTTAATCTTGTAAACACGTCGGGTAATGCGATAAGCTATAACCTCGACCAGTATGTAATGACCGAAAGCATGTCGAGCGACGACCGTACGGTTGCCGAAAAAGCACACATGTTTGACGATGTTGCAACCTCGTACTCGGTCAGCAAAATAAAAGGTACTTACAATATAAACGGAAGTACCGTATCTGTCAGCGGCTACGGATCGGTTGCCATTACCGTAAAAATCACGCTTTCCGCCGCCGATAAGAAATATCTTAACGACTTGTTTGTAAACGGTATGTACGTCGAGGGTTACGTTTTGCTCAAGAGCAACAACCTCGATATGATCGACCTTAATATCCCGTTCCTTGCTTTTTACGGCGACTGGACGGACGCGCCTATGCTTGACGTTACGGCATATGAGGTAGGCGAATCTCAGTCCGACGATTCCGTACTTGAAGAAGAAAAGTTAAGACCCGACGTTTATGCTACGCTTCCTTATTCGGGCTTCTATTCGTCTTCGGCCGATGACGGTATGGGCTACTACGGCATGGGCGCATTTGCTTTCGTTCCCGCAAGCGGTTATGCAACGCCTGCAACTCAGGAAAAGTACGCGGCGCTTACCACTAATTCCGACGGCGATTTTATGTTCTATATGGTCAGCGCGGGATTGTTGCGCGGCGCAAAACGCGTTGAAATGGAAATACGCAACAGCGCCACGGGCGAGCTCATTTGGTCTGGCACCGATTATAATGCGCGTAAATCGCACGCGAGCGGCGAACAGGTCGGCGGGTTTGTAACAATTGAGCTTGATATTCGTACGCTTAATTTGCCTAATAATTCCAAGTATACGTTTAATATGACGTGCTACCTCGATTGGAAGGGTGATAATTCGTACTTAACCGATTCCGACGATCAGTTAGATAAGATGGATGAATATAAGTACGGCAATCGCAATACGTTCTCGTTTGAATTTACTGTCGATAACGAGGCGCCTGTTCTTACTCGCGCGTCGGTCAGAAAGGTAGAGGACGGTACAAACAATTACCGCTACTACTTGGAAACAGGTCTTTTTGACAACCATTATATACAGGGCTACGGTATTTACACGTATGCCGGAAAGCAAACGGTAAACGGTTCCGAGCGTCTTGTCGGCGAAAAGTCCATTGCAGACGGCGTTATCCCCGTCGAGGGAGAATACAACGACGAAACCCTTTGCTCGATCGATATAACAGGTTATTGGAACACCATCATGGAAAACGACGGCAAGCTTTATCTTACCGTTTACGACTATGCCAAAAATATGTCGGCATACGAGGTAGTAATTACGGAAACGGGCAGTGTTCCCGAATATTCCAATGGCGACGTTATTGCGTTGCCTAAGGAAGACATAACTATCTCGCAAAAGCGCAATACCGCTACCGATTATTCCATTAAAATCAACGAACAGGTCGACCTAAGTGATAATCTTACCGTTTTGGCGAATATCAACGAGGGCACAGATCTTGCACCCAATTACCAGGAAGGGTATTGGATGAAGGATTTGATTTGGGAAAGCAACCATCCCGAAATCGTCGACGTTACTGCCAACGGCGGTGTAATCACCGGTATTAAAGCGGGAACGGCGCAAATCACGGTACGTACCCCTAATGTCAGTGTGTTTGACGAAACGGATAAGAACCATTGCTTAAAGTTTAACGTAACCGTTTCTACGCAGACGCAACCCGGCGGAATAGCTCTCAGTGGCATCGATTTGTCGGCAACGTCGCTCTCTGTTGAACGCGGCGAGCTCAAAGATAACGGTGACAAAATCAAAATTTCCGCTACGATCAAACCCGCTAATTATGAGGGGCAGTACCAACTCAGATGGTCGACAACCAACGACAAGGTTGTTTCTATCAAGGTATCGGATGACGGAATGTCTGTTGAAATTACACCCGAAAAGAGCGGACGGGCAACCATTCAAGCCAACGTTGTCGGTTCGTACATATCCGGTTATTGCACTGTAACGGTTTTGGAAGAATTCAATATTTATAACAATTCCTATCTCCGCATTTATACCGGTCGCGGCGATCCTGTTGATAACGTTGTGGAAATTCCCGAGGATAAGGGCGTTGTGTACATCTATCCCGGCGCATTCCAAAACAACAAGTACATCAAAAAGGTAATCATTCCGGAGGGCGTAAACACGATTATGCGTGGTGCGTTCATGGGGTGTGAAAGCCTTGAGGAAGTCGTTCTTCCCGAGTCGCTGGAAACGATTGAGCTTGCGGCGTTCGCGGACTGTGACAACCTCAAAAAGATTAACCTCGAAAACGTTAAGTCTATCGGTGATTCTGCGTTCTGGAACTGCTCTTCTTTGGAAGAGGTCAAATTCGTTAAATGCACGTATATCGATAACTACGCTTTCTTTGGTTGCTCGTCTCTAACAAGCTTGGATTTGGGGCGCGTAGGTGTTGTCGGCGGTGGTGCGTTCTTCGCTTGCACAGGTTTGAAAGAGGTTACAATTCCGTCTAATACGTCAATTTCCTACGACACGACCTATTTGGAACTCGAGGACGAGGATAGAAGATCCGACCTCGGTTGTGCATTCGGTGCATGCGAAAACCTCGAAACTCTTATTATAGAGTCGGGTAATATAGGTAAACACGCATTCCGCTTCTGCTATAACCTTAAAACGGTAATATTTAAAAATGACGTTAATATCATAGATGATTATGCGTTTTCATCATGCCTTGAGCTCGAGAACGTTATATTCGAGGGCGAAGTGCGTGAAATCGGTAATTGTGCATTTGCGTACTGCCCGTCGCTTAAATCGATTACGCTTCCCGACGGCTTGACTGTTTTGGGTTCCAACGTTTTCCAACTTTGCGATAATCTTACCAAGATTAGCATTTCGTCTGGTGCGCTTTTGGAAGAACTCGGACTTTCATCGCTCGGCGCGATCAGAGTTGCCGAATTCTCGGTTGCCGACGGTAATAAGTATCTTTCTTCGCGCGACGGTGTGCTTTACGACAGAGCGCAAAAGAAGCTGATTGCTTATCCCGCAGGAAAAACGACTTCATCGTTTACTGTTCCTGCAACTGTCAAGACGATTGGTAACGGTGCATTCTCAAATACCTTCGGTTATGTGCCCAACGAGCCCGACGATGAGGGTAACGATCCGCTTACTTCGGTTGCTCATAACTATTTACTCAGCTCTATAAATCTGAATAATGTTGAATATATCGAAAGCTACGCGTTTTACGGCATGTCGGTGATATCAAACGGCGGACAGGGTGGAGTTGTATTTACCGGTACTAGCAATATAAAATATATAGGTAATTTTGCATTCTATAACGCATTTATCGGTTCGTCATATCCGATTTCCGTGGAAAAAACAACCTATATAGGCGATATGGCGTTTGGCGCCGCAATATACTTAGGAAGCGCTTCTTCGTACAATTTGGTTATTCCGACCAACCTCGAATATCTCGGCATGGGTGCTTTTAGCGGCGTTGTGTTCAAACAGGGCGATTATAATTACCCTATATCGAGCGTAACGTTTGCGAATAGTTCGATTAAGCAGGTCGGTGCTGCGGTGTTTGCCGGTTGTTCAAGACTTACGAGCATCAATTTCGGCAACCTTGAGTCGCTTAGCGACGGTATGTTTGAGGGTTGTAATGCTCTTACCAGCGTAATTATTCCGTCGACGATCAAGTCGCTTGGTGAGGAAGTATTTAAGGATTGTGTCAATCTTGCTAACGTCAAGCTTGACGAGGGATCTATAGACGAAAGCGGAAAACGGGTTGGCATAACCTCTATACCCGCAGGTGCGTTCTCTGGCACGGCAATCACTTCGTTTAATCTTCCCGTGTCTGTCGCTTCTATAGGTGACGGCGCATTCCGTGGCACAGGCATTTCCGAATTCGATCTCAAGAATACAACTTCGATCGGCAAGCTTGCTTTTGCTGATACCGCGCTTTCTTCGATCGAGTCCACAGGCGAAAAATTTGCCGTTACGTTCATTGACAGCGGGGCATTTATAAACTGTAAAGAGCTTGCGACCGCGCACTTCCCGTACGCTAAGTATGTTGGAAACAACGCGTTTGACGGCTGTGAAGCGCTAAGCGATATTGTATTAGACGCGGTAGATTATCTGGGCAGAGAAGCGTTTAAGGATTGCACTAGTATAGGCGCCGTTACGTTAAACAATCTTACAACGCTTGGTGCGCGCGCATTTAAGGGCGCAAGCGGTGTTACGGCAGTAACTCTTCCCAAGATTCAAGAAATCGGTGCGGAAGCGTTCTCCGGCACGGCAATCACTACGATTCAGCTTCCCGCAACGCTTGCCAAGCTTGAGGATAAGGCATTCTACGGTGCGGACAGCTTGACCGCGATTAACGTGGACAGTAAGAACCCGACCTACAAATCAATGGATGGCGGCGTGTTGTACAGCTTTAACGATAACGGCTTGTACACGCTTGTCAGCTATCCCGCAGGCAAGAATGACGTTACTGCGTACAACGTATATCATCATACAATTAAGCTCGGGGCTTATGCGTTTAACAGCAATAAACACCTCGAAGAGATTACGTTGCCGGCATACATGCAAGTTATAGGTGTTTCCGCAATGAACGGCATGACATCATTGAACACACTTACTATCAATGCCGTTGCCGCACCTACGCTTGAAAGCGCCACAAAGATTGTTGTTGTCGACAAGCCGTCGGATGGTGAGACTGAAAGCGGCGATATTGCCGACGATAAGTACGAGGATATTTTGGACGAAAACGAAAACAAAATCCTCGACGGCGTAGAGTATGTCAACTACTATGACAACTTCAGCTTTGCCTATGATGACGCAGGTGAAGAACAGAAGCTCAACATCTATATGCCGTTTAATAACAGCGGCTATAGTAACCGTATTTGGAGCCTATACGTTGGTAAGCAGCTTCATGCAACCGACTACATTCATGCCACGCTCGGAACGCTTGAATTGATCGATGATATTCTTGCAGAGGCGGAAAAGACTACGCACAATCCTGATGATATCGCAAGATTGATCAAAAGCTACGGCTTAATGTCCAAGTCACAGCAGGCGATTGTAGAGGGTAACTATGATTACAAAGAAAACGGCAAGAGCGTAGATAAAGCCTACTACACGGCAACGCTCGGCGGTATCGACTATTACGCACTGCTTAACAGCCTTAACGGCAAGACCGCCAAAGCTTCGGGCAATGCCAATGGCGCGGGCTTCGGAATAATCGCCGACTCAGATCTCGGTGTTGTCGTGCCGGTTTGTATACTGGTTATTTCCGTGCTTGTCGTTGTTCTTGCAACGGTAATTAATACAAAAAGAAGGAGCCGCAAATAATGAAAAAAATCCATAAAGCATTAGTATGTTTAGTAACAGCGGCGACCGTTTCCGTTTGCGTGGCTTGCGGAGGAAAAAAGAACACCAAACAGTATACCGTCACTTTTGATTCAATGGGTGGCACTACTATTTCCTCGTACAAGCTTACTGCGGGCTCTGCGATTAATAAGCCCAAAGATCCGCAAAAGGAAATGTTCACATTCGACGGTTGGTATTGGGAAGATCCCAAAACGCCTGGCACGTTACAAAAGTTCAAGTTCGGCACAAAGATAACCGGCAACATCACGCTGTATGCAGGTTGGATAGGCGACTTAAGCGTTAAGGTTGAGTATAATGCCAATAACGGCGCGTTTGAAAGCGGCTACACTTACATAGTTGCAGGCGCTGTCGGTACTCAGCTATCCGCACCGTCCGCAGAGCCGACTCGCGAGGGTTACGTTTTTGACGGATGGTATACCGAGCCCGAGTGTTACAGCAAGTTTAATCTTACCGTGTTCCCGAGCGCCGATACCAAGGTTTACGCCAAATGGGCTCAAAGTTCAGAGTACGCATACATATCGTATTATGGAAACGGCGAGCTTATAGAAGTCAAACCGGTAAAGCTTAACGCGGACGTTCCCACCGACATAATCGAGGGTGACGACCTTATCATAGGCGATTGGTACACAGACGCCAAGCTTACAAAGCCTTATACGGCAGGCAAGGCAACCGCTAATCTTTCGCTGTATAATACTTACTACACAAAAGGACTTACAATCAAAAACGGCGTAGTCAATTCCTATGACGGAAACTCCGGCGACGTAGTTGTTCCGTCCATGTTTGACGGCAGGGCTGTAACAGGTATAGGGGCAAACGCATTTTGCAGAACGGGCGAGCTCGTAAGCATTACTTCGGTCACGTTGCCCAAGTCAATACAGCGTATATCCGATTACGCGTTTTATGACTGTCAGTACCTTGTTAGCGTCAATCTTTCGGACAATGTTAGCACAATAGGCAAGGACGCTTTTTACAATAACCGTCGGCTTAAAGATATCGGCGATATTTCGTCGGTTGAGTCGATTGGTAGCGGTGCGTTTAACGGCTGTGCCGTGCTCGAAAGCGTGACTTTGCCCGAGGGCTTGACTTCGCTCGGCGAGTATACGTTCAACGACTGCAAGTTCTTAACCGAAATCGTTATTCCTCAAAACGTCGACTATATCGGCGAGTACACTTTCTCGGGTTGCACCAAGCTAAAGACTGTTACGCTCAACTGTCAAAGCAAGGTCACTATACATGAAAAAGCTTTTGATGGCTGTGATATCTCTAACATATACGTACCCGGGTCGCTCTTGGCGTCCTATCAAGCTTCGTACGTAGACCTCAAAGACAAATTCTCTGCTAAGTAAGGTAAGCAAATGCAAAAAAACGTTTTGACAAAGCGCAGAAAATTGTTTCTGTCAATAGTTCTTTCCGCATTAGCCCTATTCGGGGTTTTCGGTCTTGTTGCGTGTAGAGACGAGGTAACCGTTGATGATATTAAAAATCTCGGTTTTCCTATTACCGTTGAATACGATTACCAGGGCGGGACGGCAAACAATAAGCAATCGGTAACGATACTTGTTGCGAAAAACAGCAAACTACCTGCGCCGCGCAACGGGCAAGGCGCTATCGGTGTTCCTGCTAAGTCCGGGTATTCCTTTAAATGCTTCACGCTTGCCGTGCTCGATGAGGACGGAAAGCCTGTGCTTGACGAGGATAACAAAATGATTCCGTCGGAAACCGTGTGGAACTTCGATACCGATAGGGTTGCCGATAAGGACGTTTACCTTTGCGCTACATATTGGGATAACTATAAGGTCACGTTGCATTACGGCGTCGACGCAAATTACGACCAAACCAAGGTTTTTGAAATATCCCGTGAAGAGAGCGGTAAACCAAATAAGTTGTTTGAATCTAACTTAAGGATTCCCGATTACACCTTCTTATCGTACGAACTTGACGGGGCTGAAGGCAGAACGGTTATCGGTGCGTTCCCGTATACGCTTAAATCGGACGACTTTGAAAAGTCAGATGATAAGCTTACCGTTCACGTGTACGGCAATGCACTCAAGGGCACTTACTCTCTTATCAGAACGGCGAACGATCTCATGGGTGCGCCTGTAGGTGAGGATGTTAATTACTACCTTCTAGCCGATATCGACTTGGGTGGCGCGGAGTATGACGATCAAACGGCTTACACTAAGTTGCCTAAGGTTTATTCAGGAAAGTTTGTTGGCAATGACCACACTATTAGCAACTTTACTCTTAATCTTAGCACTCTTGATAATTCGTACCGTGATTTTGGTTTATTCAGGTCGCTTGGCGATGAAGCGGAAATTACCGACGTCACGTTTGAAAACGTAGTTATTAACACCGATCTTTCCAACAAGGACGTAACCACGTACAACTTAGGTATGTTGGCAGGTCAGGTGAGCGGCGGGGCAAAGGTGAACAACGTCACGATTACTACTGCCGAAGAGTCGGAAGACAATGTGTGTGCTCTATCTTATAAACTTGGAATAGGTATGGACCCCAAGGTTGTCAACGTGGCCAGCGATATGACGGTAGCTGTAAAGGCAGAGTCGGCAACAGTCAACTGTACTGTTGATAAAGTCGATATGATAGTTTCCGACGTAGCTTACTCTTCCGACAAGAATATTGCAATATACTTTACTTATCGTATTCATGATGGAGTAGTTATACTTGCGGACACCACGCCTTTCGACGCTCCGATTTACGGTCTTGCAACCAAAAACAACGCCGGTAACTATTCGAGGAAGTCAATCCGTAGTGTGGAGAAACAAGGCGAAAATCATTTCATCTTAGAGCAAACGACTAATGCAAGGCTCGACATTACGTTCTCAATCGACGGAACGGCAATAATGGCCACTATAGTTCAGTTATAAACAATAAAAAACAATTTCTCTTATTTGTGGGAGGTAAATATGAAAAATAGCAGATTTACAAAAGGTGTTGCAAAGCTTTTGTGCATTACAACATTAGCAGGTGCGGTTGCCGCTCCGCTTGTCGCTTGTGGAGGTGATGGTAATACTGGCCCCACTTTGATTTTGTCGTCGGAAGCATTGGACGGCAATTTCAACCCCTTCTTTTATACGGCGGGTGCCGACGGCGAGATAGTAAGCCAAACCCAAATCGGTATGATTTCGAGTGACTCGGAAGGTAAGCCGCTTGTAGGCTGGGATGAACCGTGCGTGGCGTTCGATTATTCTACGGTTCGAGTCGGTAATCCTGATAACGTAATTAACGGCACGGATTACAGCAATTACTATACCGAATATTCATTTGCTTTAAAGGATAACATTAAATTCAGTGACGGTCAGCCTTTAACCAAAGACGACGTTCTGTTTAATATTTACATGTATCTCGACCCGGCTTATACCGGCTCGAGCACTTTGTACTCGGTCAAAATCATGGGTCTTGACGAGTACAGAACGCAGACCGAAGACGTTAACAATATCGACGGATCTAATGCGTTTTTCCAGACAGAAGTGACGCGTCGTCTGGAAAATATCATCAACTGGATTGAGAACGACGAAGAAGGCGATTGGGGACAGTGGGATGGTTATGAGATGTACGAGGGTGAGGCCGTCGTACAAAAGGATATCGAGCAAATCCAAACGTTCTTTAAACAGTCGTTGGAGGAAACTTGGACGTCCGTTGTTTCTGCCGATATCGAAAAAGAATACGAAAAGTACAAAGATAAGGACGGTAATGTGATTATAACCGAGGCTTGGCAGCTGTTCTTGCTTATGTACGGACAATTTACTTTGCAGGAAGAATGGGTTGGTTCCGGTTCTGACGCAAAAATCGATCACTATACCGCAATCAATAACTATCCTGCGAACAAAAAGAAAGATCAGGCTACCCTTATTCAGCACGTTTACGATAGTATGTTCTTCGAGCAAAAGAATGCTACGGAGAGTTACAAGCAAAATCTCGGCAATGTTTTATATTCTTATCCCGTTAACGTTTACATGAACGATTACCTGCTTTCCGACGTTAAGTATCGTATGTTCAAGGATAACATGAACGTCAAAAAAGTCAGCGGTATTTGGATTGAAAACGATAATAAAATAGAGTATACCGATGATAAACTCGTAAAACACACTAAGTCGTTAAAAGATAAAGACGGCAACGTTAGCAACTATGATATTCTTCATATAAAGATTAAAGGCGTTGATCCTAAGGCTATTCAAAACTTTGGCTTTACCGTTGCGCCCGGTCACTATTATTCCGATAAAGAAACATGGAAAAAAGCTGTTGACGATACTAATGATGAGGAATTCTTCGGCGTTAAATTCTCCGATCCTAACTTTATGAATATGGTAAAACAAAAGCAGCTTCCTATGGGCGCAGGTCCGTTTATGGCTGCTACGGAGAAAAACACCAAAGCGTCGTCCAAGTCCGATTTCTATAAAAGCTCAAAAAATATCGTTAACTTTATCAGCAATCCTAACTTCTTGTTGGGCGAACCTTTGATTAAGCGCCTTAGATATAAGGTTATAAGCAGTTCTCAGCTTTACAATGCGGTAAAGACGGGCGAGGTTGACTATGCGTCTCCCTCGATGAAAAAGGATGATATAACGGAGATTAATAACGAAAAAGACCTCAATTACGTTATGACGGATAACCTTGGTTACGGCTATATAGGAATAAGTGCAAGATATATTCCTAATATCTATATCCGTAAGGCTATAATGACCACATTAAATAGAGAATCTATCATTAACTATTACGGCAATGACGGTGCGTCTACGATAACCGTTCCCATGTCAAAAACACTGAAAAAATATTATGACGTTGCAGAAGCTTACGTAAAGGAACAGGGTATTGGCGATGAATACGATTTCGACCCGACGGGCGCAAAGGCTCTCGAGCTTCTCACTTTAGGTGGTTGCTCACCTCGCGGCGACGTGATGCGCGATGAAAAGAATAAGCCGATAAAATACACATTCACGATTGCCGGCGACAGCGACGATCACCCTGCGTATGCGATGCTTAAACAGTCCGCAGAGATATTAAATAAGTTGGGTTGCGATATAACCGTTGTTAACGACTCGAATGCTCTTGTTAAACTTACAAGCGGACAGTTGACAGTTTGGGCTGCTGCTTGGAGTTCGTCATCCGATCCCGATATGTTCCAGGTCTATCACAAGGATTCTCAGGCAACCAGCACGACCGCATGGGGTTACAGATACATATTCAGTAGTGAGTTTAAAGAGCTTTCAGCTATAAATAACCCTCGTAACTACAATCAAAAGAAGATGATTGAGGAGCTTTCCGATATTATCGACGAGGGTAGAGAATCGTTAGAAGAAATAGTCCGTCAAGAAGTTTACGCGCGTGCGCAAAACAAGCTTTTGGACTTGGCTGTAGAATTCCCGACCTATCAAAGAAAGGTTTTCTACATTTGGAAAAAGGGCGTATTTGACGAATCCACTATGCTTACCGGCAGTCAAGTCAACGCCTATCAATCACCACTTTCCAGAATTTGGGAAGTTAAATTGACTAAATCCAAATAAGCAATCGACTAACAAAAAAAGGTTTACTAAATGGTTAAGTACATACTCAAAAGAGTTTTATACTCAATAGTGATTTTGCTTTTGGTGTCTATTTTGCTGTACTTTATTATGCGAATGATTCCGTCCGACTTTGTTGATAAAAGTTTTGCGGCTCAGTTGCAGCAACAGCTAATTTCACTAGAGGATGTCCAAAGGATTAAAGCGCTTTACGGTCTTGACGATAGCTCATTCATTGGTCTATGGAAAGGGTATTGGAAGTGGTTTTCTGGCGCTCTTAGCGGCGATTTAGGATTGTCATTTAAGCACAACGAACCCGTTGCTACCGTTATATCCGATCATATGTGGATATCGTTCGGTATCGGTATTTTTGCGTACATATTTCAATTCCTCATTGCTATCCCGCTCGGCGTTAAAGCGGCGACCAATCAATACGGTGCGGTCGACTATACAACGTCGGTTTTGGCGATGATCGGTATTTCTTTGCCGTCGTTCTTCTTGGCTTACCTATTATTGCGCGTTTTTGCCGTCGGACTCGGATGGTTCCCGTTACAGGGTACTGCCGCAGGCGATACTACAGGCTTTGATTTATGGGACTTATTGTGGCATATGGTTTTGCCGATGGTGACCGTTATTATCGGTTCTATAGGCGGACTAATGCGACACACGCGTACAAATACTTTGGAAGTGCTTAATCAGGATTATGTGCGTACTGCACGAGCAAAGGGTCTTTCCGAACGCAAGGTCGTATATAAGCATGTCTTCCGCAATACCATGGTACCTATCGTTACAATGATGGCGGGAATTATTCCCGGGTTGTTTGGCGGTATGATGATACTCGAGGACGTCTTTGCAATAAACGGAATAGGTCGAATTGCTTATCAAGCTTTGCAGGTGGGGGATATTCCGCTTGTAATGGGTTATAACATGTTCATCTCAATTCTTTCCGTTATCGGAACGCTACTGTCGGATATAACCTATATGTTGGTCGATCCGCGAATCAAGATTTCCAAGTAGGCGGTGTAATATGGCTAAAAAGAAACAAGATTTAATAGAAAACAGCGTTCCGGCCGAAAACGCGCACTTGCAAACGGCAGAGACAGTCGAAGATCAAACCGAAACTGTCGAAACGCCGATTGTCGATAATTCCGCAAGCGAACAAATAGAAGTTCATGATTCGGAAGCACGGGATTCTGTCGCGGTTGAATCAACGCAAAATAAAAATAATGATGCCGAATCACTTGCCGATAGGGTAAGGATTGTTTCGCCTACTAAACTCGTTTTTAAGCGGTTTTTCCGTTCACGGCTTTCGGTTATCGGACTCGTTATATTTTTGGCAGTAGTCGTATTCTCTTTCTTAGGCCCTGTATTTATCGGTTGGGGTCAGTCCGAGGTAGACCGTTCCCTTGCCGATCGTACCGAATATCAGTTTGCAAAATACGAGGAAGGATCGGGCGATGATAAATTTACTTACTATACATATACAGTAAGCCGTCCCGAAGATTTCAATCAATGGGCGCGCCCGTTTACATATGGGATAAACGAAGACGGCAAAAAGGCCTTGCATGTTTTGGGTACGGACGAAGAAGGTCAGGATATTTTTGTAAGGCTTATGTACGGCGGAAGACTGTCGCTTATGCTCAGCTTTTTGGTCGTTATTGTTTATACGCTCATAGGCGTTATTCTGGGTGGGCTTGCAGGATATTTCGGCGGCTGGGTCGATATGCTTATAATGCGACTTGTCGATATACTTAACTGTTTGCCGTCACTTCCGATCATGCTTATTGTCGGCGCGTTCTTTGATGGATCGGGACTTGATCCCGACCTTAGAATATACTTCATGATGGGCGTGCTCACTCTGATGAGTTGGTCGGGTACTGCGCGGTTAGTCAGAGGCCAAATTTTGTACCTGCGTGAGCAAGAGTATATGATAGCTACCGACGCATTGGGCTTTAGTCCTGTACGTAAGATATTTAAGCACCTTGTTCCCAACGTCATGCCACAGCTGATTGTTTCGATGACGCTCGGCTTGGGCGGAACGATATTGACGGAGGCTTCGCTTAGCTTCCTTGGTCTTGGTGCGCCGAAGGATACGGCTTCGCTTGGGCAAATGGTCAATTCGGCTAAAGCCCCCACTGTCCTTGCCAACCACGTGCTCGATTGGTTGCCCGCCGGATTTTTGATTATTCTTGCGGTTGTGGCTTTCAACTTTATCGGCGACGGATTGCGTGACGCGCTCGATCCCAAGATGAAGAGGTAAAGTATGGCTGAAAAAAAATCATTTTTTATTCGTGTAAAGGATTGGTACCGTCACGTTACACACAAGGACGATCCGCACTATATAACAGGTAAGGAAGCGCGTAGGATTTCATCTGAAAACCGCAAAACAACGCGTGAATTTGAAAAGAAAAAGCGTAGTAGCGTTCCCGAAACGGAATACGTTACGCAAATGAAAGACCCTTCCAATATTTTGGAAATCGAGGACTTGCGCACTTACTTTTTTACCGACGCCGGCATATCCAAGGCTGTCGACGGAGTTTCGTTTGAAATACCAAAAAGCTCTATCGTCGGCGTAGTAGGCGAGAGCGGTTGCGGTAAATCGGTTACCTCGCTTTCGGTTATGCAGCTTGTTCAAGCACCGCAGGGACAGATTGTAGACGGCTCGATCAGGTTTAATACGCAGGACTACAAAAAGGGCCCTGACGGCAAGCCTATTCCCATTTGGGAATACGAGGAAGTTGACGGTGAGCGTGTTATCAAAACGCGCCAAAAGCTCGACAAAAAGGGTAAGCCCGTAGTGGATAAAGATGGCAAGCCTGTGATGGAACAGGTTCAGTCCTTGGACGGAAACGGTTTTCCTGCGTTTGAAATGGAAGACAAGGTTTTTGATATTGCCAAAATGCCTACGCGTGCTATGCAACGCATTCGTGGCAAGGAAATCGCAATGATTTTCCAAGAGCCTATGACTAGCCTTAATCCGCTGTTTACCATAGGTAATCAGTTGGACGAGGTCGTTCTGCTTCACACGCCGGGCGCGGATAAGGCGCTTGCGAAAAAGCGCACGCTCGAGATGCTCAGTCTTGTCGGCATAGCTATGCCCGATATTGTTTACAAAAACTACCCGCACGAGCTTTCGGGTGGTATGCGTCAGCGTGTTATGATAGCCATGGCGCTTGCCTGCAACCCAAAGCTTATCGTGGCGGACGAGCCAACGACTGCGCTTGACGTTACTATACAAGCACAGGTTTTGGATCTGCTCAAGGAAATCAAAACCAAAATCAACGGTTCGATTATGATAATCACGCATGACCTAGGCGTTATTGCCGGTATGGCGGATTACGTCGTTGTTATGTATGCCGGGCGTATTATCGAAAAGGGCACAGTCGAGGATATATTCGACACGCCGCTTCACCCGTATACTGTCGGTCTGCAAAAGAGCAAACCCGTTATTAATAAAGACGTCGATTGGCTGTACAGTATAAAAGGTCAGGTTCCCAACCCGATTAATATGCCGACGTACTGCTATTTTAAAGACCGCTGCGAAGAGTGTCAGGAATGTTGTGACGGCGAGTACCCGCCGCTTGTGCAAGTTTCTGCCACGCACTACGTTGCATGCTATCGCGCGTCGGAAAAGATGGCGGCTTTGGAAGAAGCCAGAAATGCGCAGGAATTAAAGGAAGCGGATTTAATTTCGAGTAACGCTCAAATTTCACAAACCGATTCGGAAACGGTTGCCGTAGTCGATCAACCGACTGAAGAGCCAACAAAGGCTAAAAAATCAGCTAAGCCTAAAACAACCGCTAAAAAGACTGCCGCCAAAAAGCCTTCGACAAAGGGCACTGCCGGTGCAAAAAAAACTACGTCTGCCGCCAAGACGAAGTCGGCGACAGCAGCTAAAAAGTCTGAAGCACAGAGTGCGTCTGCCGGCACAAAGAAAACTACGTCTACCGCCAAGACGAAGTCGACAACTACCGGGAAGCCGACGGCTAAGAAAACCGCAACCAAGACAGACGGCGAGGAGAATAAGTAATGTCGGAAGAAATCAAAACCGAGATGAATAATAACACCGAGGTTCCGAGCGAAGCCACGCCTAAAAAAGAGGATTATATCCTCGAAGTATACGATTTAAAAAAATACTTTTTGGCAAAAAAAGAATGGAAGCTTGTTAAATTACACGAGCCCAAAAATTCTTCGTTATTGCTTGCCGCGCAGTCAGCGTCGGAACACGTAGAGCCGCAAGAGCCATCGTCTTTGGACGTTGTATCGGATAGCGCCGCGGCCGATGTAGGCGAGCTTCAACAACGCGCACACGTAGATAGCATCGAGCCGATTCAGAACAAGACTAAGCGTAAGCTTATTTACGAAAAAACGTATGTTAAAGCGGTTAATGGCGTCAGCTTTAAAATGCACCGCGGCGAAACGCTCGGCATAGTCGGCGAAAGCGGTTGCGGCAAGAGCACGATGGGCAGAAGCATCCTTCGTTTGTTTGATATAACGGGCGGAAAGGTTGTTTTTGACGGTACGGATATAACTGCGCTTAAAGCGCACGATCTGCGTAAGATTCGCACGCAAATGCAGATTATTTTCCAAGATCCGTACGGAAGCTTACCGCCCCGTAGTCCCGTCGGTGAAATTATAGGCGAAGCGGTCAAGGTCCACAAAATTGTGCCTAAGTCCGAATATCGTGATTACATTATCAATATCATGCGCAAGTGCGGCTTGCAGGACTTTTATTTCGACCGTTATCCGCATGAGTTTTCGGGCGGTCAGCGTCAGCGTATTTGCATAGCGCGCGCATTGGCAGTAAGACCGAAGTTCGTTGTTTGCGACGAGCCCGTTTCGGCGCTTGACGTGTCCATACAGGCGCAGGTAATCAACCTTCTTAAGGAATTACAGCGCGATATGAATTTGACGTACTTGTTTATATCGCACGACCTCAGCGTTGTTCAGCATATTTCGGACAGGGTGGGGGTCATGTATTTGGGTAACTTTGTCGAGCTCGGCGATGAGAGAGAAATATTCGATAACCCCATGCACCCGTACACGCACGCATTGTTTTCGGCAGTGCCTGTGCCCGATCCGCATTACAAGGGCAATCGCATAATATTGACCGGCGACATTCCGAGCCCCGCGCATCCGCCGGAAGGCTGTAAGTTCCACACGAGATGTTCTAAGTGCATGGAAATCTGCAAGCACGTAGAACCTAAGTTTAAGGACTACGGCAACGGACACATGTGCGCTTGTCATTTGTATCCGCAAGACTGAGGTTATATGTTCCGAAAGGGTAAAAAAAAGTATGCCGACGATGACGGTAGAACCATTATCGATATGAATGTCGAGGGTATGCCTTGGTACACGCCTACGCCTAAGAATAAGCGTAAGGTCGATGACGAGGATAAGCCGTCGCGCAAGGAAAAACGCGCCATGATTGGCGCATGGTTTTCGGTATATCTTCCGCGCCTGTTTGCCGTTTTGGTTGGGTTCGGGATTACTATCGGAATAATAGTGTGCTGGCTTAACGGTTGGTTTATTGATTAATGAAAAAAGACGTCGATTGCACGGCGTCTTTTTGTATTAGTTATACTATTTACTTTTTTTGAATATTTCAATAAGTTCGTTGACTGTGTAAGCGCTTGCTGCGTATACTTCTTTTAAGTATTTTATGCCGTTTGTGTAGTCCTCTTCGGTAAACGAGTTAGTGGCGTCAGATGCGACTACAACATTATACCCCAGACAGTACGCATCGGCGGCAGTGTGTCTGACACACATGTGGGTATGAAGTCCGGTAAGGATTACCGTATCAACGCACAGCTCGCGTAAAAGTAAATCAAGGTCGGTGTGGAAAAATCCGCTGTATCTGCGTTTGGGAACGATATAGTCTGTTTCGCATACGCCGAGCTCCGGAATAACCTTTGCGCCGTCAGTTCCCGCTATCGCATGATCGCCCCAAAGCTTAAGCTCGTGATCTACGCCTTTTAAGTGCGCGTCATTGCAGAAAATGACGGATACGCCGTTTTGTCGAGCGGCAGTCAACAGCTCGGCGGTTTTTGGAACTATCGAAAGTCCTCTGTCGCATTTTAGCGCGCCCGTTACAAAGTCGTTTAGCATGTCCACAACGAGAATTGCCGTTTTATTGTTTTTCATAATCACCTCAAAGTGTTTTGATTTAGGATAACATTTTTTACGGGTATAGTAAAGTATTTTCAACGATTATCATTGTTTGACGGTAAAATTTTTTGCCGTTTGGTCTTGACAATACGTTGTCGGTTTTGTAGAATATAGGCGAGGGTATTATGGGTAAAAAAGCAAACAAAAATCGTTCTGAAGAGAAAATAAACAATTATATCGATCAAAGCGCCGAAAGCGACAAAGGGCTGTCTAAGCTTGAGAAAAGTCGCCGCAAAATCGTGGTGCGTCAGATAAAAAAGATTTTTCGCGCCATAGATATTCTTTTTGCTACCGCGCAAAATTCGTGTCCTCACGTAAAGAAGGACGATGCGGAAAACCTGATTGCCGAGAATGACATCGTATATGACGAAAGCTTGTCTGACGTTTGCCGATTGGATTTTTACCGCGACAAATCGGAGCAAAAACAGCCTGCTATTATTATAATTCACGGCGGAGGATTTACTGCGGGCGATAAGAAATTTCGAAAAGGCAGGGCTCAATTCTTTGCTATAAACGGATTTAGCGTGTTTTGTATAAACTACGGACTTGCGCCTGATTTTTTGTACCCCGATCCGTTAAAGCATATCGTTTCGGCGGTAAACTATGTGTACGACAGCGCCGATAGATTTAATATCGACGTCAACAAAATATTTGTCGACGGTGACAGTGCGGGCGCTTATTATGCGGCAATGGTGTCGGTAATCAACTCTTCCGAAAAGCTAAAGACCATATTGGGATGTGCGCCCAAATTCAAATTTTTCGGTGCGCTTTTAAACTGCGGTGTTTACGATTTGGACTCGGCGCTTGACAAAAACAGTATTATGTACCGATTCGCCGACGGAGTGATACTTAGCTTAACAGGCATTCACGCAAAGGACCTCGACAAATACGAGTACCGTGATTGTTGCGCGCCTATAGATTTTGTAACGAGTAATTTTCCGCCTTGCTTTTTGATTTATTCCGACAACGATATTTTTTGCAACGGGCAAGGGAATATAATGGTTGATAAGCTCAATAAAAATAGTGTGTACTTGGAATATTTTTCGGCGCGCTACCATGGTTCGAATCATTGCTTTTCGTTAACGTGGAGCGGCGACGACGCCGCGGCGGCAAACGAACTTACACTTTCGTTTGCAAAGCGGCTTGCGGCTGACAAAATCAAATTTTGACGAATTTTTCCGTCCTATTTAAAAGTAACGTAACAAAAGCTTGCTTTTGCTTGTTTTTAATGATATACTAAACGTATGAAAGAGAAGTTCCAAAAGCTTGTAGAAAGCCCTATCGGGAAAAAAATCGATTGGTTTTGCAATTCGGTTTGGTATATATTAGCTTACGGAATTGTAGTTACGTTATCCCACGCTTTTAATTTACCTGTTATAGGTGCGGCATTACTTACTGTATTGCTGTCGTTGTCTTTTGTATTCTGCAAAAATTCTTTTACCCTTGTTCCGTTTTTTTTGATGTGTTCGTTTGTTTTGTCTGTCGATACAAAGCCTAACACAGGGTATTTCAATTCACCGCTCAAAATAACAGTTTTGTGCCTTTTATTTGCCACATTGGTGGTAATGTTGGTGTTTAATTTGATATACTATGGGAAATGGCGCAAAATCTTTAAGCGTGCGTATCTTTCTGTTTCTGTGGCATTGATTACCGGAGCTCTTGTCGTCGGTGGAATTTGGACGTCTTTGCGTTCATGGACAGGCGTCGGAATGGCGCTTGCGATAGGCGCATGTATATTTTTGCCGTACAGTCTTTTGTTTAATTGCGGCGAGTATAAGGGACGTAAAACTATTGAATATTTTGCGTGGGCGTTGATTATTGCCGCCGTAGTAATTTTCGAGGCGGTAATTCAGCAGTATATTATCCACGGACTTAGCTTAAGCTATCATCCGAAAAACCTTTTGGAGTTTGGGCATACGGTATCAAACAGCGCCGCCGTAATAGTTTTAATGGCGTTACCTATGACGTTTTATATGGTGTATAAGTATAAGCATGGCTTCGCATTTTTATTTGCCGTAGCGCTTGATCTTATAACAATATTTTTGACGTATTCGAGAGCGACGTTACTCGTTGCCGTTGTTGGTACTGCTATAGTTGCAATTGTGTTGTGTTTTAAAAAGAAAAACGGCAGACTGGCATACCGGATTTCATTTGGGATAGCGTGCGCCATTGTTTTGGTTATCGCTATTATATTTAGGGATACGATTATTAATCAAATTAAAGGGCTGGTAGGATCCAACTTTTGGTCAGGTAGCGGACGCACAGGCTTATGGGGAGAGGGCTTTGAACTTTGGAAAAACAATCCCATATTCGGTATCGGTTTGTGGTATTTACCTCAGGTTCAAGCGCCGTTGCATTTTTACCATTCGTTCCACTGTACACCGCTTACATACCTATATTGTGCGGGTATTCTCGGTCTTGCGGCTTACTGTTACCACAGATATAAAACGGTTAGATCGTTCTTTTCGGCAAAGCTGACGGTTGAGCGTATTTTTGTGGCTTTGTCGGTTTTGACATTGCTCATTAATTCGTTGCTTGATATATACATGACGGAACCGCTTCATCTTTTGTACTATGGGGTTATGCTCGCATTAATAGAATGTGACGTGCGTGCAATCAAAACCAACTGTGCGGTCAAACCCGTCCAAATCCATTTAAATGAAAATGCAGATAATATATCCGGCGATAAAAAGGATAATTCCGAACAAAATAATCTTACAAACGAGGTAAACAACGATGGCATGCAATCATAATTGCAACAGCTGTGGCGAAAAATGCGACGTGCCGCAGACGGATAATCCGCATGAGTTTTCACATATAAACCGTGTAATTGCCGTAATGAGCGGAAAGGGCGGAGTGGGTAAATCTTCGGTTACTGCAATGCTTGCCGCCGCCATGAATAAAAAAGGGTATTCCTGTGCGGTACTCGACGCAGACATAACGGGCGCGTCGATGCCTAAAATGTTCGGTTTGCACGGCGGAATTCAAAGTGACGGAACGGGTATGTTCCCCGCCGAAACAAAAAAAGGTATACGCGTTATTTCGGCAAACCTGCTTCTCGAGCATGAGGGCGATCCCATTGTATGGCGCGGACCCATGATTGCCGGAATGGTAAAGCAGTTTTGGACTGACGTTATTTGGGGCGACGTCGATTACATGTTTATTGATTGCCCGCCGGGAACGGGCGATGTTCCGCTTACCGTTTTTCAGTCGATTAAGGTTGACGGTATAATTGTGGTGACAACGCCGTCCGATCTAGTTTCCATGATAGTCGAAAAGGCTGTAAATATGGCGAACATGATGAAAATTCCCGTATTGGGTCTTGTCGAGAATATGAGCTATATCGTTTGCCCCAACTGTAGTGAAAAAATCGATATTTACGGTGACGGTAAACGCGTGAGCGCAGTTGCGCAAAAGTTCGGTTTGCCGCTTCTTGCCGAAATACCGTTTGACGCATGTCTTGTTTCCGCTGCGGACAACGGAACAATGGACGAGTCAGATTGCGGTTATATCGATTCGGCGGTGGATATTTTGGAAAGTGCGTTATCTGTTAAGGGGCACGGTTGAGGTTGTTATGACAGAAAAAGAAAAAATGCTTAACGGTAAAATATACGATCCGAGTAATCCCGAGCTTTTTGAGCTTCGGCGTAAAGCGCATATTCTCTGTAAGCAGTATAACGATACAACCGAGGATATGACGGAAGAGCGAAATCGCATTTTGTCTGCGTTCTTTCCGAATGTGTCTGAAAAGAATATCTATCTTCAAGGCCCGATTTTTTTCGATTACGGTGTATTTACCCAACTCGGAAAAAACTTTTACGCTAACTTTAATTTTACTGTGCTTGACGTGTGTCCCGTTACGATAGGCGATAATGTTTTTGTGGGACCTAACGTATCCATTCTTACGCCCAAACATCCGCTGGACTACCATGACAGAAATCAGTACGTAAATGCCGCGGGGTGCATAACGGATAGGGAATACGGTGCGCCGATAACCATAGGCGACAACTGTTGGATTGCGGGCAACGTGACTATACTTGCGGGCGCGAAAATCGGTGCGGGTAGCGTAATAGGCGCAGGCTCTGTCGTGGCGGGCGAAATCCCGCCCAACAGCGTGGCGTACGGAAATCCCTGCCGCGTCGTGCGTAAAATCACGGAAAGCGATAGACTTGCAAATAAGCCAGAGCTGTTTTGATTACGGTTTTTTGCATGGTTGTGATATAATGCAAACGCTTGTAAAAAATTTATCTTTCGTGTATACTATTTTAGTAAAAATTCATTCTCGGAGGAAATAATGATAACTGTTACGGATAGTGTTAAATACCTGGGTGTAAACGACAAAAACATAGATTTATTCGAGGGGCAATACGTTGTTCCAAACGGAGTTTCGTACAATTCCTATGCGATAATAGATGAAAAAATCGTCATATTTGATACCGTTGACAAGCGTAAAACCGAGGAGTGGCTCGATAACGTCGAGATTGCTTTGGCAGGAAGAGTGCCCGATTATCTTGTGATTTCGCACATGGAGCCCGACCATTCGGCGAGCATAAAAGCCTTCTTGGCAAAGTATCCTTCCGTCGTTGTTGTCGGTAACGATAAGACGTTCAATATCGCGGAGCGCTTTTTCGGAAACATTTTCCCGAACAGGCATGTAGTTAAAGACGGCGACGAGTTGGCTGTCGGCAAGCACACGCTTAAGTTTGTGTTTGCGCCTATGGTTCATTGGCCCGAGGTAATGTTCACTTATGAAAAGAGTGAAAAAATACTGTTCTCGGCGGATGCGTTCGGCAAGTTTGGGGCACTTGATACCGAAGAGGATTGGACGTGCGAGGCGCGTAGATATTATATCAATATCGTCGGCAAGTATGGTGCTACCGTTCAGAGCGCGTTAAAGAAGGTTGCTCAGCTCGATGTTGAGATAATCTGCCCGTTACACGGCCCCGTTCTTTCCGAAAACCTCGGATATTATATCGGCAAGTATAATGTTTGGAGCTCGTATATTCCCGAGGATAAGGGCGTTACCGTGGCTTATTCGTCAATTTATGGGAATACCGCCGATGCTGCCAAAAAGCTTGCTTATCTTCTTAATAAGAAGGGCGAGCGTGTAGAGATTTTCGATCTTGCTCGCGACGATCTTGCCGAAGCTGTAGAGTCGGCGTTTAGATACGACAGGCTCGTTTTGGCGTCCGTAACGTATGACGGCGGACTTTTCCCTGCGACGGAGTTGTTTATCAACCGTCTTAAAAGCAAGCAGTTCCAAAACCGCAAAGTTGCGTTTATAGAAAACGGAAGCTGGGCGCCTATGTCTGCCAAGCTTATGCGCGCGCAGTTTGAAACCATGAAGAATATCGAGTTTATCGAGCATACCGTTACGGTTCCGTCGTCGCTCACCGCTGACGCCGAGCAGTCCATAGTCGGTTTGTGCAACGAGCTTACAAAATAAGTTTGATTTTACAATAATAGGTACTGTTTATGTTAGGTAATTTTACGTTTTGCAATCCAACAAAGCTGTATTTCGGTAAGGACGCCTTAAACGGGCTTGCCGAGGAGCTACCCAAATATGGCAAAAACGTTTTGCTCGTTTACGGTGGCGGCTCTATAAAAAAGAACGGTATTTACGATAAAGTCGTTAAAATCCTCAAAGAAAGCGGAAAAGAAATCTACGAGGATAGCGGCGTTATGCCTAACCCGACTGTGGATAAGCTAAAAGAGGGCGTAGAGCGCGCTAAAAAGGCTAATGCCGATTTAATCCTTGCTGTCGGCGGTGGATCCGTTTGCGACTATGCAAAAGCCGTTTCCGTTTCGGTTAACTGCAAGGACGATCCGTGGGATAAATATTTTATTCGTTTTGAAGAACCCAATTGCAAGATAATACCCGTCGGCTGTGTGCTTACCATGGTTGGTACGGGCAGCGAGATGAATGGCGGATCCGTTATAACCAATCATGCGCAAAAGCTCAAAATCGGACACGTATTCGGCGAAAACGTATTTCCCAGGTTTTCTATTTTGGATCCCGAGTTTACTTATACGGTGCCTAAGTACCAAATGGTTTCGGGTATTTACGACGTTATGTCGCATATCCTGGAACAGTATTTTTCCGGCACAGACGACAATACGAGCGATTATATTGCGGAGGGCTTGTTGCGCTCGCTCATTCACAGCGCTAATGTAGCGATCGATAATCCTACCGATTACGAGGCACGAAGCAATATCATGTGGACTGCGACGTGGGCGTTAAATACTCTTATTGCAAAAGGGAAAACAACCGATTGGATGGTGCACATGCTCGGACAGGCGGTTGCCGCACATACGGACGCAACGCATGGAATGACGCTTGCCTCCGTCAGTATGCCGTACTACCGCTATATTATGCCTTACGGGCTTGATAAGTTTTACCGCTACGCGATAAACGTTTGGGATATCGACGCGAAAGGTAAGACTAAAGAACAAGTCGCAAGCGAAGGTCTTGACGCCATGGAAAAATGGATGAAAAAAATCGGACTCGTTATGAGCTTATTTGATCTGGGCGCGACAATGGATATGCTTAGCGGAATAGTAGAAAGCACGCTTATTATGGGCGGCGGATATAAAGTCCTCGATAAATCCGAAATAAGAGAAATTCTAAGAAATAGCTACTAAACGTATAATGATAAAAAAGCACACTGTTGATTATTGCGTACAGTGTGCTTTTTGTTTGTTGATAAAATGGATTATGTTTTAATGACCGAATAAGCGTCTATGAGATTTTCGAGCGTTGTAGCGCAATTTAACGGGCTTGTAGACGGTAGTCTAACGGCATTTGAGATAATCGGATTGTTGTGCGCTTTGTTGTACCGCATAAGTAGCTCATGCGCCTTGCCGCCTGTCGTATATATGCGTGTTATACTTTGGTGCGTACAAAGAATTCCGACAATATCGTTATAGACGGCGTTGCCGATTGTGCTGTCGGATGCTCCTACTATGTCACAGCTTGCAAGAACGTCCCATAATGCGGTCTTGTGCGAAAGTGCAAGCTCTGCCTTTTGTTTATTGTCATTCGGGCATTCGCACCCGTATACTGCGGCAAACACTCGCCAAAATCTGTTTTGCGGATGTGCGTAGTAAAAGCCTTGCTCGGCGGATTTGGGCGAGAGCATGGATCCTAATATAAGCACGGTACACTTGTCGTCTATAATCGGCGGAACGTCGTCGTGCCTTGCATGGCGAATTGCGGCTTGAGGTTTCATATTTACAGTTTATAGTATTATTACTTATATGTAAAGCATAAAAGGATAATTGTTGCGATTGGAATTATCATATAGTGAAGATAAGCAAAAATCCCACCGACATTAGTCGACGGGATTTTTGGTACACCCTCGGAGACTCGAACTCCGGACCCACTGATTAAGAGTCAGTTGCTCTACCAACTGAGCTAAGGATGCTCAAAGCATTGTTATATTACCACAGTAAAAAGTAAATGTCAAGGATTTTTACGCAATAATACAAAATTCGCAATACTTCTTTTAAAAAAGAATTTGTCAGTAAAGCTATATGTAAATAGTTTGTATAGACATATCTAATGATACATATCTAATCTTACCTAATAGAGTAGGATAAAAAATTTTTTAAAACATTGTAAAAAGCATGCTTTTTTTGTTGACAAATTATTCTGTATATTGTATATTATTAAAGCTTAGCACATGGGTTTTGGACCTTTAGCTCAGTTGGTTAGAGCAACCGGCTCATAACCGGTTTGTCCGGGGTTCAAGTCCCTGAAGGTCCACCAATTTTGTGGCCCGGTAGTACAGATGGTTAGTACGCCAGCCTGTCACGCTGGAGGTCGAGGGTTCAAGTCCCTTCCGGGTCGCCAAACTTTTGCCTCGGTAGCTCAGTCGGTAGAGCAAGGGACTGAAAATCCCTGTGTCGGTGGTTCGATTCCGCCCCGAGGCACCACAATCTACTCTCTGTGCGCCGAAGTAGCTCAATCGGTAGAGCAACTGACTTGTAATCAGTAGGTTGCGGGTTCAAGTCCCATCTTCGGCTCCAAAACGTCGAATTTGATTAGTGAAACGTCTTTTCGACGTTTTCTTTTTTGCCGAAAACTGTTTGTTATAATGGGATCTACAACAATGATAGAATTTGATAACGTAAAGATTTTTACGGATAATATAGAGCAGTCTGCACTCGAGCAACTGCATGTGCTTGTGACGACAGGTGTGTTCGACGGTCAGCCCATAAGAATAATGCCCGACGTGCATACGGGCGCAGGGTGCGTTATCGGGTTTACTGCGCCGATAAACGATAAGATTATTCCCAACCTTGTCGGTGTGGATATCGGTTGCGGTATGCTGTGCATTAGCCTCGGTAAGGTCGATATCGATTTCGCCGAGCTTGACAATATTATCAAAACCAACATTCCGTCCGGTCGTAATGTCGGCGAGTTTAACGGTTATGCGCGCGAACTACTACAGTCATTGCTTTGCAAACAGCATTTGGTCAAGCATGATTGGCTGGAGCGCTCGCTCGGCACGCTCGGCGGAGGCAATCATTTTATCGAAGTTGACATCGATGAGGACGGTGAAAAGTATTTGATTATTCACAGCGGTTCGCGTAATTTCGGAAAGCAGGTGGCCGAATATTATCAAGAGCGAGCTATCAAGGAAGCTAACCATGGAACTGTGTCGGAGTTGATTCGTGAATACAAAGCGCAGGGCCGTGAAAAAGAGCTTTCTGCAGCGATAAATGCGGCTGTGCGCGCCCCTAAGCTTCCGCGCGATTTGTGTTACGTACATGGCGAGGCTTTAAGCGACTATTTGCACGATATGGACGTTTGTACAGAGTTTGCAGATTCGAACCGTAAAATGATAGGCGATAAGATACTTTCGGCGCTTATGGGCGCCGGCGTCGACGGATTGTATTCCTTTACGACAAGGCACAACTATATCGGTGCGGATAGGTATATCCGCAAGGGCGCGATTTCGGCAAAGGCGGGTGAGCGTGTTTTGATTCCGCTAAACATGCGCGATGGGTGTATTATAGGTATCGGCAAGGGAAATCCCGAATGGAACTATTCCGCACCGCACGGTGCGGGCCGAATAATGTCGCGCGCCAAGGCTCGTGCGAATATCAGAGTCGACGATTTTAAAAACACGATGCAGGGCATATATTCGACTACCGTTTGCCAAGATACGGTGGACGAAGCGCCGTTTGCATATAAACCGTCGGAAGAGATAATCTCGCTTGTCGCGGATACAGTGGATATCGAAAAGATAATCAAGCCGGTCTATAACTTTAAAGCGAGCGAGTAATGGGGGATTTATGTGTAAACTTGAGGATATGAAGATCTATTTGTTGGACAGAAATATCGAAACATGCGGCGCTTGGAATAAATACTTTTTAAGTGTTCCAAACGTAGAGGTCGTATGCTTGGATTTTCTCGCATTTATGAGGCAGTATAAGGTCGATTGCGTGGTGTCGCCTGCAAACGGATATGGGCTTATGGATGGCGGATACGATCAAGCTATTACCGATTGGTTCGGACCTGATCTGCAAAAGAGCGTTCAGCAATACATAATAGACAATCTGTACGGGGAACAGCCTGTTGGTTCGAGTATTATGCTTGAAACAGATATAAATAGCATTAAGCTTATTCATACGCCGACAATGCGCTATCCCGGGATTATAAAAGACGATATGGTTATTTATCATTGCATGCGGTCGTGTTTGATAGCCGCGCTAAGCGGCGGGGTAAAGTCGGTCGTCATACCCGCATTCGGCGGCGCAACGGGTTGTGTCGATTATGATACCGTCGCAAAAAGGATGTGGCAGGCATATAAACAGTTATCCGTACCGCCGAGCGTCATCGATTGGGATTATGCCGTAGACCAAAGAATTGAATAGCAACACTTTAGAGAAGTTATGAGTTTTTTGATTTGAAAAAAATGTTTTATAATATTGTTGGGCTACACTTAGCCGATATTAATCTTGCTTTGAATATGCTGATGTTCGATTTTGAGAATTACGCGATCCACGTACAGTGTTTGGCGCGTATTGTAAAAAATAATGACTTGCTTTTTACAACGCATGATTACCGGTCAGGGAGACGGTAAAAATGATATTAATAATGACGAACGGTATAATCTCGATAAATATTAATCGACGATATTAAAGTCGTCTGTTTTGTGAACAAAAAAAGAACACCGATTCGGTGTCCCTGATGGAGCGGAAGACGAGATTCGAACCCGCGACCCTCACCTTGGCAAGGTGATGCTCTACCCCTGAGCCACTTCCGCATAAGTTTTTTGTTGCGCTGTTTCAAACAGCATAGTCAATATACCATTTATCAATATGTTTGTCAAGCATTTTAAATAAAAAATCTGCGAAATAGTTAAAAAATGTTTGACAAGCCGAACAATATGCTGTATAATCATTTTGATACATAAGGAGGTGGATTATGGCTGTCCCCAAGCATAAGACGTCGAAACAGCGTACGCACACCCGCGGCTCGCAGTGGAAATTATCCGGACCCGCATTGGTAGAGTGCAAGAACTGTCATTCGCTTGTTCAGTTGCATCGTGTTTGCCCCAACTGCGGGTATTACGATACCGAACTTAAAATCGAAAAAAATCAAGGTAACGACTAAATAAAATTTACCCCGCGAACAACGGGGTAAATTTTTTAGTAGAGGTTTTATTATGAAAAAGATAATGGTCGATATCGGTGCGTGCGATACGCCCGAAAAAATGGTGCGTGGCGCAGTCGAAGCCGCAAAAGAATTTAAAGACTATACAATAGTCGTAGTGGGTAATTCCGAGCTTATCGGAAAAGCGGCGGGCAATCCCGTTCCGACCAATTTTGAGATTGTGCATGCGTCCGAGATTATCGAAAACAACGATACGCCTACGCGCGCCATTCGCCAAAAACCGGATTCGTCGCTTGTTAAAGCAATCAATCTTTTGAACGGCTCGGAGGATGCGATCGGTCTTGTGAGTGGCGGAAGCACGGGCGCTGTTCTTACCGGTGCAACTCTTATGGTCGGACGCATCAAGGGTGTTCACCGGCCTGTTCTTGCATGCGTAATGCCGACGGCAATCGACGGCAAGCTTGTGTGTGTTGCCGACTGCGGAGCAAACGTTGATTCTACGCCCGAATTTTTGGCGCAGTTCGCAGTTATGGCTAACTTGTACGTTAAGGCTCTTTTTGGCGTTGCCGAGCCTAAAATAGGCCTTTTGTCCGTAGGTTCCGAGGATCACAAGGGCGATGAGCGGTCAAAGGCGACATTCGCGCTTCTAAAGGAAAATACTTCGCTCAACTTTGTGGGCAACGTGGAAGCTCGCGATGTTATGACGGGCGAGTACGACATAATTGTTTCCGACGGTTTTGCAGGTAATGTTCTTATTAAGTCTATGGAAGGCACTGCCAAACTTATAATGAAAGAACTTAAAAAAGCGCTTATGTCGTCATTTACATCCAAGATGGGCGCTCTTCTTGTAAAAGGCTCTCTCGGTCAGCTAAAGACCAAAATGGATTACCATGCTTACGGCGGCGCGGCTTTTTTGGGCGTTAAAAAGCTTGTGGTCAAAACTCACGGCTCGTCCAACGAGGTTTCCACTAAGGCGTCCATTCGCAACGTCATAAGAATGTACGAGCATAATATCTTGTCCGACATTAAGTCGGGCATGGACGTAAAACCTGCGGAACAAGTCGAGAGTGAATAATCCCGAATTAACATGTGTCCAAGATTTGATTGGATATACTTTTAATAATGGTAATCTTCTGTCTGCGGCGTTTACTCATTCTTCGTACGTCAACGAGCATCCTGCCGTCGGCAATGAGCGTATAGAGTTTTTAGGCGATTGTGTGCTGAATTTTTTGGTGGGTGAGCGTTTGTTTTTGCTTGACCGCACGGCGAGCGAGGGCGGGCTTTCAGCTAAGCGGTCGACGCTCGTTTCGCGTACGCCGCTTGCGCGTATTGTGGACAAGCTCGGGCTTATGCGGTATCTACGCGTCGGCGCCGGCGTGAATAAAAATGCGTTTGCGGAAAAGGCGCGGTCGGACATATTCGAGGCGCTGTTGGGCGCTGTGTATCTGGACGGCGGTATGGACGCGTGCCGAATCGTGCTCGACAAGATTTATTACGACTTCGTAATCCCGGAACGCGATTATATCAGCGCACTTAAAAATTACGGTGAAGAGCACGGCATTTCTTTGTTTTGGTATGACGCCTACATGCAAGACGGTATGTTTGTGGCGGAAATGGACGCGGTCGGAAAAAGATTTTGCGAAAAAGGCAGGTCAAAGCACGACGCCGAAAAGAAGCTTGCCGAAACCGTTTACAAAGCTTTGGCACAAACCGATACCGAATAATTACAAAATTAGTTCCGTTATTGTTTATTTTGATTGCTTTTTTAAGTAGTATGTGTTAAACTAATAATTACGCATATACGAAAAAGCGGGTAACATCTTTGAAATTTAAAAAGCTGTCCCTTATCGGGTTTAAATCCTTTGCCAACAAGTTAGAAGTTAAGTTCGGCGAAGGCATAACGGCTATTGTCGGTCCTAACGGTTGCGGAAAGAGCAACGTTGCGGACGCGGTTAGGTGGGTTCTGGGCGAACAATCCGCCAAGCTTTTGCGTGGTTCCAAAATGATGGACGTTATATTTAACGGATCCAAAAAGCGCAAGGCTTTGTCGTACGCCGAGGTTTCGCTTACGTTTGACAACCACAACCGTTCGCTTTTTCCGTCGTGCGAGTTTGAGGAAGTAGTTATAACCCGTAAGCTTTTCCGTTCGGGCGAGAGCGAGTATTACATAAACGGCGCTACATGCAAGCTTCGCGATATTAACAACATGCTTCGCGACGCGGGGTTTGCCATAGAGGGCTATACCATTATCGGACAAGGCAGGGTCATGGAAATAATCAATGCCAAGCCCGAGGATCGTCGATCCGTGTTCGAGGAAGCGGCGGGTATAAGCAAGTATAAATACAAAAAGCTCGAGGCGGAGCGCAAAAACGCGCGTACTCGTGAAAACCTTATCCGTCTTAACGATATTCTTTCCAACGATACTGAGCGGCTTGCTCCGCTTGCACGTCAGGCGGAAAAGACCCGCACTTATCTTGATTTAAAGGAAAAACTCAAGTTTCACGAGGTTAACCTTTATATCAATCGTTACGAAACGGCGTCCGACACTAAGGACAAGCTGTCCGAAGTCATAGCAGGCATCGAGGCGCAAATAGCCGAGGCTCAAGACGCGTACAATGCCGCCACCGATGAATATAATTCGGCAATGAACGAGTTGCAGTCCATAGACAGCACGCTCGAAAGATACAGAACCGAACTGATGGATTTGTCTGTCGACCGCGAAAAGGTTTCCGGTCAAATCGAACTATTAAAGCAACAGATAGAGATTCTCAATAGCCAAAACATGTCGCTTATGGCGACCAATGCCACGCTTAACGAGAACTATGGCAACCTTACCTTCACGGCAACCGAAAAGCAGGACGAGCTCAAGCGCAAAAACGACGAGCTCAAGCTTTTGCAAACGCAGTACGGCGAGTTTAACAAAAAGTATTCCGAGCTTGCCGAACTAGTTACTGCCGAGGAAATTAAGATTAACAACGCCCGTCGCGCGCTTATTGCGGCAATGGAACGGCGTGCTTTAGTCAACAGAAGCGTAGGCGAGCTTACCGCCGAGCGTTCGGTTATTTCCGAGCAGATAGAAGAAATTAAAGCACGGCTATCCGATTACGAGCGTAAGATCGCAGAGCTTACGCAATCTGTGGATACTAAAGTCACAGAACTCGAAAGTCTCGGTCGTGAACGCGACGAGCTTAACGCCCAAAAGGTACAGGTTTCCGCCGAAAACACGGAGGTTGTTGCAAGGCTGGCTCAATTGGGAAGCGAGCTCGGTCAAGCCAAGCAGGATTATTCCGCGCTCGTTTCGCGCAAAAAAGTATTGGACGACGTACAAAGAGACGCTTACACACATACCGTGCGCAAGCTTTTGGACGACGCCCGGACAAATAACAAGATAAAGGACGCAATCGTCGGCGTCATAGGTCAGGTCATTTCCGTTAAAGACGGGTTTGAAGCGGCTATCGATATGGCGCTTGGTTCGGCTGTCAATAACGTAGTAACCAAGAATGAGGATGACGCAAAGCTTTTGGTCGAACACCTCAAAGTCAACAGATACGGCAGAGCTACGTTCTTGCCGATTACAAGCTTTAAACCGCGGTCTATCGAACCCAATCTTATGCCGCTGTTAAGACGCAACGGATGTTTCGGGGTTGCGACTAATGCGCTCACTTATGATTCGGTTTTCGATCCGGTTATCAAGGGCTTACTCGGCAGTACGGTTATAGTCGATACAATAGATACGGCGGTATCTCTTGCACGCGACAGCAAGTACGGATTTAGGATTGTAACGCTCGACGGCGATATCGTTACGCCGCAGGGCGCCATTACCGGCGGTAGCAAAAAGTCGGATGCGACCAACGTGTTCTCGCACGAGCGCACGCTTAAAGAGCTAATCGGTCAAATCGATGCCTTGCAAAAGAGTATAGACGGTATGCAGTCCGAGCGCAACGAGCTTACATCGCGCAACGAGGCACTTGCAAAACGCATAAGAGAGCTTACGCAGGATATTCACGACTACGATTTGGCTGAGGCGGCCAAGACTGCGGAAAACGCCGCACTTCGAGCCGAGCTTGCCGCGGCGAGCGAAAGTAAAATTGCCGACGGCAATACTCTCGAACAACTTTCCGCGAGGTTGGCGGAAATTTCGGCAGACCTGGAAGCTGTCGAGCATGGCGACGATAACCAGGTCGACGTTGATAATGCGCAAAATACGAAGGTCGACAAGCAGTTTGAACAGCTTCGCGCCGAGCGCGACAGCATGCACGATAAAGTGAACGATATTCACGTTCATATCGTAACGCTTGAAAAGGATATAGAAGCGCTTCAAAACGATATTGCAAGGCTTAAAAGCGAGGCCGTAGCGACCGCCGCGCGCATAGAAAGCAATAACGGTAAGATTGTGGAAAACAATCAAACCATACAGGGCTTTGACGAAAAGATCCAACACATGTCGTCAAGCGTTTCCGACGGCAACGATAAGCGTCGCGAGGAAATAAAAGCCAAAATCGACGGACTGTCGCAATACAAGACCGACCTCAACGTTAAGACGGTCGAGAGCGACAAGGCGAGAATGGAATATAACGACGTTATTGCGCAGTTGACCGAGCGTAAGCACGAGCAAGAAATTCTACTCGCGCAGGTCGACGTCAATATGGAAAATATGCAGGCTTCCATAAGCGATAACTACGGGTTGACGTACGAAGATTGCCTGCAGTATAAGGAAGAGAATTACGACGCGGAAAGCGGCGAGATAGAGATTGCCAAGCTTCGCCGTCGTATACAGTATCTCGGCAGTATAAACGAAAACGCCGTGGAGGAAGCCCAAGAGCTGTCGCAAAAGGTTGGCAAGCTTTCCGAACAGCGCGACGATATGATGAAGAGCCTTGCGGACGAGGAACGCATTATCAAGGAAATGTCTGCAAATATGATGCGCGACTTCGACGCGTGCTTCGAGCAAATACGCCAAAACTTCCGCGAGATATTCCGCGAGCTGTTCGGCGGCGGTAATGCCGACTTGGAACTTACCGAAAACGAGGATCCGCTCCTTCGCGGTGTGGAAATCATTGCTCAACCGCCGTCCAAAAACTTGCAATCCATTTCGTTGTTTTCGGGCGGAGAAAAAACTCTTACCGCGATTGCGATTATGTTTGCCATAATGAAGCTTCGCCCCATGCCGTTCTGTATTCTCGACGAGATCGAGGCGGCTTTGGACGACGCAAACGTCGGCAGAGTAGCTTCCATGATAAAGCGTTTTTCTCAGTCCACGCAGTTTATCGTTATTACGCACAGAAAGCCCACAATGGAAGAAGCCGACTGTCTGTACGGCGTAACCATGGAAGAAGAGGGCGTGTCAACTATCGTATCCGTTAGACTTAACGACGCGCTCAAAAACGCAGTAACCATTACCAAGTCAAAGAGCGAATAACTTTGAGGTCACAATCATGGGTTTATTTTCCAAGATAAAAAACGGGCTTAAACGCACCAAGGAAGCTATCGCATACAAGCTTAACAAGCTGTTCACGGGCGGTGTGCTTAACGACGAGTTTTACGACGAACTCGAGGAAACGCTGTTGACGTCCGATATCGGCGCGCAAACAACCGATGATATAATGGATAGACTCAAAGCGGAAATAGATAAAAATCACGTCCGTGATACTTCTACCGTCAGAGATTTATTAAAGAATATTCTTGTCGAGCTTCTCGATGAAAACGAACAGCCTGAATACGACTATCCGCTTGTTATCATGCTTTCGGGCGTAAACGGCGTGGGCAAGACTACGGCGATAGGCAAGCTTGCCAAAAAGTTTAAATCGCAAGGCAAATCTGTAACGATAGCCGCCGCCGATACTTTTCGTGCCGCCGCCGCCGATCAGTTGACGGTGTGGGCGGAACGTGCAGGCGTTAGAATAATCAAGCATTCCGAGGGCGCGGATCCTGCGGCCGTAGTGTACGACGCGGCGCAGAGCGTAAAGAGCAAAAAGGGCGACGTTCTATTGATCGATACTGCGGGCAGACTTCATAACAAAAAGAATCTTATGGAAGAGCTCAAAAAGATTTCGCGCGTTGTCGACCGGGAGCTTCCCGACGCGACTGTTTATAACTATATCGTACTCGACGCGACGACCGGTCAAAACGCTATTTCGCAGGTGGATTTGTTTAACGAAGCGATTGATATCGACGGTATAATCTTGACTAAGCTTGACGGAACGGCAAAGGGCGGCGTAGTTTTGGCTATTGCGGGCGAGCTGTCCGTTCCCGTTGTGTACGTCGGCGTCGGCGAGGGAATAGACGACCTTGAAGACTTCGATTCCGAAGATTTTGTTGCCGGAATAATGGGCGACGAATAAAATGGTTCGGTTTGAAGGTCAGTTATCCGACGAATGCGTGTTATATAGAGCTAAGTTTTCCGACAGTGTTTTAATTGTCGGTGTTCGGCGATAAATTGGTCGTTAAAACAAAATAGTAAAATTGTTTTTGAGGTGACGGTTTGGAAAAGGAAGAGTATTTTAAACATAGCGACGGCTGGGTGTTTTGGTGTTTGAACAACGGCAAACTAAATGTCAAATATTTGTATTGCATGATTATGTCCGGCGATTATGTTAATCACGCCATATTTAATTTAGACGAAATAAACGACGGAATGAGTAGGTTGGAAAGCGAAGGATACTTGGAGATTATAAATAACAAAGTAAAGCTTACCCAAAAGGCGAAAGCGTTTAAAAAGGAACATCATGTAAGATTTGAGCTGTGTATTCCTCAAATGCTGAGATATTGCCATATATTTGAAAAAATGCAATTAGAGAAGGACCCTGTATATAAACGGTATTTCACACAAGATGAATATGATACAGCTGTTAGGAAATACTGTAAATATTGAAATACTGTAAATATTATTGATTTTTTTGGGTTGTTTTTCATTTGTCGGTTAAAAACAGTTGCATTACCCAAAAATAAGGTGTATAATTAAGGTGTAAAGTAAATACGCTTTACACCTTTTTATGAGCAAAGACTTAAACGTAACAAGACTGTGCGACGCTTACGGGGCGCTACTCACACCGCATAGGCTGGAGATTATCCGCAATTATTACGACGACGATCTTTCGCTTGCGGAGATTGCCGAAAACTTCGGCATTACAAGGCAGGCGGCGCTGTGCAGTATCAAACAGGCGGAAAAACAGTTGTTTGAGTATGAGGCAAAGCTAAGGCTTGTCGAGCGGGCGGACAGATTGGAATTTGGTTTGTTAACCGCGCTGGAACAGCTTGACGGCGACGTAGCCAAGGCTAAAGATACGCTTAACGGATTGTTATCCGATTTACGACAGTAACGAGGTAAACATGGGTTTATTTTCTTCATTATCGGAAAAGCTCGGCAACGTGTTTTCCAAAATAACCTCGCGCGGCAAGCTGACAGAGGGCGAAATAAAGCAAGCGATGCGCGAGATACGCATTGCGCTTTTGGAAGCCGACGTCAACTATGCCGTCGTAAAAGACTTTGTGGCGCGCGTGTCCGAAAAGGCTGTTGGCGAGCAGGTGTTAAAATCGCTTACGCCCGGACAGCAGGTTGTAAAAATAGTCAACGACGAGCTTATTGAGCTTATGGGCTCTACCAACTCGAAGCTCGAGGTTTCGCCTAAGCCGCCTACCGTAATTATGATGTGCGGACTTCAGGGCGCGGGTAAGACCACATTTTGCGGCAAGCTGGGAAGCTACCTTACAAAACAAGGCAAAAAACCGATGTTTGCGGCGTGCGACGTATATAGGCCCGCGGCTATCAACCAGTTGCAGGTTGTCGGAAAAAAGGTTAATATTCCGGTTTTCGAGCAAGGCGCAGGTAACCCCGTCAAGATTGCCGCCAAGGCTGTGGAAGAGGCGATAAAACTTGGATATGATACCGTCATTATAGATACGGCGGGTCGTCTTCACATTAACGCAGAGCTCATGAACGAGCTTAAGGAAATAAAGCAAAAGACCGATCCGACCGAAATACTTCTTACTGTCGACGCAATGACCGGTCAGGACGCCGTAAACGTAGCTAAAACGTTTAACGACGAGCTTGATATAACAGGTGTTATTCTTACCAAGCTTGACGGCGATACGCGCGGCGGTGCGGCGCTGTCCATTCGTTCGGTAACCGGTAAGCCGATTAAGTTTTGCGGTACGGGCGAAAAATCGGGCGATATCGAACCGTTCTACCCCGATAGAATGGCGTCGCGTATACTCGGCATGGGCGACGTACTGTCCCTTATCGAAAAGGCGCAAGAGGTCGTTTCCGAGGAAGAGCTCAAAAAAATGGAAAAGCGCATGCGTGAAAACAAGTTCACGCTCGAGGACTTCCTCACCCAATTCCAATCCCTCGCAAAAATGGGCGATATAAACGACGTTGTTGCTATGATCCCGGGTATGAACAGAGCTAACGTCGATTCCAAACAGATAGACGAGCGTATAGGTAAGTATAAGGCGATAATTCTTTCCATGACGCCGCATGAGCGCAATCATCCGGATATAATCAAATCGTCGCGCCGTAAGCGCATAGCCGCAGGTAGCGGCACTACTGTGCAAGAGGTCAACGCGCTACTCAAACAGTACGAACAGACCAAAGAGATGATGAAGGCGGCAAGCTCGGGTAAAATGCCGATACAACCGCAACGTATAATCAGGCAAAAACGCCGTTTCAGATAATTAGGTTTTAATTGTCGCAAGACAAAAACAAAATAAATAACGACATTTTCAAGGAGAAAATAATCATGGTTAAAATCAGACTTACCCGTATGGGCGATCACAAATCCCCGTTCTACCGTATAATCGTTGCCGACTCGCGTTCACCCCGTGACGGCAGATTTATCGATATTCTCGGTACGTACGATCCGCACCTCGACGAGGGGCTTAAGGTCGACGTAGAAAAGGCAAAGACCTGGATTAAAAACGGCGCTCAGCCTACAGATACCGTCCGTGCGCTTTTGGTAAAGGCGGGCGCTATGGATACCAAAAAGTCCACGCAAAAAACCAAAGTGGAAAAGAAGAAAAAAGCGGAGTAATCTGTAATGACTGAACTTGTAAAGTATATGGTTACCGCGCTTGTCGACAACAAGGATGAGGTTACGGTTACCGAGGACGGCGACGTTATTACCGTTAAGGTTGCAAAGGACGATATAGGAAAGGTGATAGGCAAGCAGGGTCGTATCATCAAGTCCATTCGTTCCGTTGTCAAAGCGGCGTCCGCAAAGCAGGACAAAAATTATTCGGTGGAGATAGACGAGTAGTTTGATTACCATCGGACAAATAGTTAAACCGCAAGGCGTGCGCGGCGAAGTCAAGGTCAAACCTATGACCAATGACCCGTCGCGCTTTTGCGTATTAAAAACGGTGCATGTGGATAATCGCGTGTACAAGGTTACGTCGGCGCGCGTCGTCGGTGAGTTTGTGTTTTTAAAGCTGTATACCGTGGACGACCGTAACGGCGCCGAAAATCTCCGCAACAAGCTCGTGCAAATAGAGCGCGTTCTTGCGGTTCCGCTCGAGGACGGCGAGTTCTTTATCGACGACGTGGTCGGTTGCTCGCTCGTGTCGATTGAGGATGGCGTTCTAACTGAAGTCGGTAAGATAAAGTCAGTCGAAAACTTTGGTGCGACCGATGTGTTTTCCATAGATTGCGCGGATGGTCGGAAGCTTGAGTTTCCGTTCCTCGCGACATTAAAGGCACAGCTCGACAGCGATAACGGTATATTCACGGTCGACGGCAAAATTCTCAAAGAAGTATCTGTCTACAATGAAAATTAGGGCGCTAACGCTTTTTCCAAAGATGTTCGATTGCATTAACGAGAGCATTTTAGGACGAGCAATAAAAAACGGCATACTCGATTTTGATGCGGTGGACATTCGCAGTTTTTCCAAGGACAAGCATCAAAAGTGCGACGATACACCGTACGGCGGCGGCGCGGGCATGGTCATGACCGCACAGCCTATTTACGATTGCATAAATGCCGTCGACCCTAATCACGAATATTTGCGCATTTATATGTCGCCCAAAGGTGAGCGTTTAAGCGATGGCTTGTGCCGCGAGCTTGCTATAAACCAAAATATCTTACTACTTTGCGGACACTACGAGGGCGTTGATCAGCGTGTGCTCGACTTGTGTATCGATCGCGAAGTGTCAATCGGCGACTATGTGCTTTCGGGCGGCGAGCTTGCCGCTATGGTCGTTATAGACGGCGTCAGCCGTTTTGTGGAAGGCGTACTAGGAAGCGCAGTGTCGCATGAGGACGAAAGCTTTTCGGACGGTTTGCTCGAGTATCCGCAATATACGCGCCCGCCTGAGTTTATGGGACTAAAGGTGCCCGAGGTTTTGTTAAACGGCAACCATAAAGAGATAGATAAATTCCGCAGGCAAAAGAGTGCGGAGCTTACGGCCGAGCGTAGACCCGACCTTATTAAACCCGACGGGGAGCCGAGGTAATCATGGATATAAATTGGTTCCCCGGACATATGGCAAAGTCGACGCGGGAGATAGAAAACAGCCTTAGCTACGCCGATTGCGCTTTGTATGTTTTGGACTGCCGCGCTGTAAAGTCGTGCTTTAATCCCGCATTTGACCGCATGATAAACGTTCCTATAGTTTACGTTCTCAATAAGACCGATACGGTAGGCGATGAATGCGTAAACGAGTGGTTAAAGGCTTTGACTGCAAACAACAACATAGCCGTTGCAGTTGAGGGTACAAGCTCGTCGTGCAAAAAAAAGCTGCTATCCGCAATAAAAACGGCTTGTGCAAAAACGCTTGAAAAACAGCGTAGCCGCGGACTTAATACTCACGTTCGTGCAGTCGTTATAGGCGTTCCCAATACGGGTAAATCCACTGTAATAAACAGTCTTTGCGGTAAGGCGCGTTTGGACACGGGCGACCGTGCAGGCGTTACGCGCGCGTCAAAATGGGCGAGAGTGGATAATACGCTCGACGTACTCGATACCCCCGGTACTTTATATCCCAAAATCACCGACAGAACCGTGGGCGAAAACCTTGCTATAATAGGCAGTATACGCGATGAGGTTTTGGATGTTTCGGAGCTTGCCGTCGCGCTCATTTCGCGGCTTAACCGTATTGACGAAAATATTCTTGTCGCTCGATATGGCGTGACTGTGGACGAGCAAAGCGGGCTTGATAGCATTGCGCAGGCAAGAGGGTTTAAGATACGCGGCGGCGAGTATGACGTAGAACGTGCTGCAAAAACGCTTATAGATGATTACAGAAAAGGCCGACTGGGCAAGGTAGCTTTGGAGCGAGCGAAGTAATGAGATTATCCGATTTGGAAAAAACGTCGAAGCTTATTGAATTTGACAAAGCATTTAACGCCGTAAGGCTTTGCGGCGTGGACGAGGCGGGGCGCGGTCCGCTTGCGGGACCGGTTTCCGTTTGCGCTTGTGTGATTCCGGACGGCGTTGTTATCCCCGGCGTTGACGACAGCAAAAAGCTGAGCGAAAAAAAGCGAGAGCTTCTTTTTGAGCAAATAATTGCGGTTTCAGATTACTGCGTTGTGTTAATAGATAATATCACTATTGACAGAATAAATATTTTAGAGGCGACAAAGCTCGGTATGAAGCAAGCTGTGGAAGGGCTTAAAACTACGCCCGACCACGTGGTGGTGGATGCCGTAAAAGGCTTGGATATATCCGTGCCGTTTAGTTCTGTCATCAAGGCTGACGCAAAAAGCTATTGTACCGCCGCGGCGTCTATTATTGCAAAAGTCACCCGTGACCGTATTATGCGCGAACTTGGCAAGGCCTTTCCGCAGTACGGGTTTGCAAAAAACAAGGGTTACGGTACCGCAGAGCATATTGCCGCTATTAGAGCTTTAGGCGCATGCCCGGAGCACCGTACTACTTTTATAAAAAACTTTATCCGGGCGGAAAACAGTAATGTTCGGTAAACGCAAAAAACGCGTAAACGCGCAGGGAAAGAGCGGCGAGGATCTTGCCGTTAAATATTTGGAAACGCATGGCTACCGAGTGCTCGACCGCAATTATACGACGGATGTAGGCGAGGTGGACATATTTGTTACCGACGAAAAAACGCTTATTGCAGTGGAGGTCAAGTCGCGACTGTCGCTCGAATACGGCACGCCTGCCGAAGCGGTAGGACACCAAAAGATAAAAAAGATTTCGCAAGTCACTTCGCAGTATATAAAGCAATTCAGATTATTTGACGTTCCCGTAAGATTCGACGTGGTGGAAGTGTATTTAAACGACAAAACGGTCAACCATATAATCAACGCATTCGATTGTTATCTTAATTACTGAAATGGCGCTATCGGCGCTATTTTTTTATTATTACTCAAAAAAACATTGTATTGTGTTCAAATTTTCACAAAACAGTTGCAATTTTAAAATCAAAGTGCTATATTAGCAATCGATGGATTTTGAATTACCTACAATCGCACCGCGCGTGCTGTTTACAATAGGCTCGTTTGATATCACGATCACAATGTTTTCGACGTGTATCGTAACGCTTGCTTTAATAATATTTGCAGCAGTCCTTCGCATATTCTTTATTCCGCGCTGGAACAATGATTTTAAGCATACTTCTGTGCTTAGAATGTTTATAGAGTGGGCTGTGGGATTGTTTGATAATAACTCAAAAGATTTGACCGAAAACTACAGCGGCACGGTAGGTGCGTTGTACTTCGGTTGCTCGGCGTTTATAATGTTCGGAATACTTATAGAGCTATTCGGACTGCGTTCGCCGATGTCTGATTTAAATTGCAATATCATACTCGGACTTATAACGTTCTTTGCGATACTGATAATCGGTTTTATGAAAAAGCGCGTGCGGCGGCTTGCTCACTACGCCACTGTCATTCCGCTTGTTACCGATTGCGTAGTGCCGTTTTCTATGGCACTGCGATTGTTCGGCAGTGTTTATTCGGGATATCTTATCATGGATATCGTGTACCAAACGGCATTGCGCAATATTTTGCCCGTCGTTTTGGACCCGCTTTTTACGCTATTCCACGCGGTAATGCAAGCATATATTTTCATGTTCCTGTCAATGAACTTCATAAATGAAGCGTTAGAATAAGTAATTAAACGGAGGCTATTATGCAGGTTTTTTTCAGTGCTATCATGTCATTTTTGGGTATAGAGGGCATGGCGGCAGTAGGCGCCGGTATCGCAGCGCTCGCATGTATCGGTGCCGCTATCGGTATGGGTATGTCTACCAGCAAGGCGGTAGAGAGCATGGCGCGTCAACCCGAGGCGACTAAGCAGATCCGCTCGTCGCTATTTATCGGCTTGGCATTTTGCGAAACCACGGCAATCTACGGCTTGTTAGTCGCTATCATGCTTATCGTTATGTAAGTAAGGTATATCCATGTCTGTGTTTATTTCTGCAAATATACTTGAGGTATTTGGGCTTGACTGGAAGTCGATGCTCTTTTATATCGTCAATTTTTTAATACTGCTCGGCGCGTTGATTGGGCTTTTGTACAAGCCTGTCAAAAAAATGCTCAAAGCCAAGCGTCAAAGCCTTGACGATGTGTACGCCGAAAACGAGAGACTTAAGGACGAAAGCGAAAAGCAAAAGGCGGAGTGCGAACAAACTCTCACAGAAATGAAGCTTGAATATACTAAGACTGCCGCAACAATTTCCGCCGCCGCACAGCAAAAGGCTGACGCGATTATAGAGGAAGCGCAGGAGCAGGCCAAAACGATTATTGCCGCGGCTAAGTCCGAGAGCGCAACTCAAGCCGAACAGCTTAAAGGTGAATACCGTGAGACTGTTAACGACTTGGCTGTTAAAATCGCGCAAAAACTACTCGAGCGCGAAATAACCGAAACGGATAATGCCGCGCTTATAGAGCAGGTGCTTTCCGATTGGGAGAATGATTGATGAGCGCCGTTATAAGGGTTTCATCCGCAACCGAGCTTGCCGTTGCGCAACGCAATCGGCTTGAAAAGGTTTTTTCCGCCAAGCATAAAGGCGAATCGGTCGAGTTTGTTTACTCTATAGATAAAGAGCTTATCGGCGGTATTATAGTAATCGACGGCGATAAGTATTACGACGGAACCATGCGCTCGCAGTTAGAGCGGTTGGGTACCCATTTTAAGTTGGGCGAAAACTACGTTCAGGCGGCTACACCAAAGCGTGGAAAAAACAAGAGTCCTAAAAAACAGGAAAACAAACGACAGCACCACGACGTTCCTCAACATATAACGGCCGATTACATTAAGGAAACCACCGAAGAAGAGCTGTCGCAAACGGTTGCGCAATTCAATAAAAAATATCGTGTTCGTCATGCAGGCAGAGTGGAGTTTTGCGGCGACGGAGTTATCATGTGTTCGGGCTTATCAAAAGCCGAGTACGGCGAGATGCTTTACGTCGAGAACGGTGCGCAGGCGATTGCTCTGGATTTGTCGGAGGATCACGTCGGTGCGATTGTGCTTGACGACGATGATAAAGTATCTGCGCACATGGTAGTCAAGACCACGGGTATGATCGTGTCCGTACCTGTCGGCGAAAAGCTTTTGGGCAGAGTTGTAAACCCGCTTGGCAAGGCGATAGACGGACTTGCTGAGATAAAAACGGATAAATTCCGCCCGATAGAGAACGCCGCACCGGCTATTAAAGACCGCGGCAAGGTAAATATGCCTATGCTTACAGGGCTTATTGCGGTCGATTCCATGATACCTATCGGTCGCGGTCAGCGTGAGCTTATAATAGGCGACCGTCAAACCGGCAAAACCTCTATTGCCGTTGATACCATACTCAATCAAAAAGGCAAGGACGTTATTTGCGTTTACGTGGCTATAGGGCAAAAATCGTCCACCGTATCCAATATTTACAACACTCTTACCGAGCACGGCGCTATGGACTATACGGTTATTGTCAGCGCTTCGGCAAAAGACAGTGCGCCGTTACAGTACATTGCGCCGTATGCGGGCTGTGCCATTGCCGAGGAATTTATGTATGCGGGCAAGGATGTGCTTATAGTTTACGACGATTTGTCCAAGCACGCAGTCGCTTACCGCGCAATGAGCTTGCTGTTAAAGCGCCCGCCCGGTCGCGAGGCGTTCCCCGGCGATATATTCTATTTGCACTCGAGATTGTTAGAGCGTGCCGCACAGCTTTCGCCCGAGCTCGGCGGGGGCTCGATTACGGCATTACCTATAGTGGAAACTCTTGCCGGCGATATTTCGGCATACATTCCGACCAATATCATATCCATAACCGACGGACAGATTTATCTTGAAAGCGACCTGTTTAATTCGGGCATTCGTCCTGCAATCAACGTGGGACTTTCGGTGTCGCGTGTTGGCGGAAGCGCACAAACTAATGCAATGCGTAAGGTGTCGGGAAAGCTGCGACTCGATTTATCACAGTACCGCGAGCTTGCCGCGTTCTCGCAGTTCGGCGCGGACTTGGACGAAACGACCGCCGCGTCATTGGAAAAGGGCAAGCGCACGACCGAAATAATCAAACAGGACGTTCACAAGCCCATGCGGCTCGAGCACCAAATCATTTTGTTGTATATCACTATCAAGGATTTGATTGCGCACGTTCCGCTTGCAAAAATCTCGGATTTTAGCAATAAGTTCCTCAAGTTTTTAGATGTTAATCATTCGGAAATCACGGACGCTCTTTTTGACGGCGGCGAAATTACGATGGACGTGGGAATTAAAATCGAGGAAGCGATCAACGAGTTTACTCAGTATTTTTTAAAGGACGGCAATAATGAGTAATCTGTCCGATATAAAGCGCCGTCTTTCGTCGGTAAAGCAAACAAGACAGATTACGGGTGCAATGGAAACGGTATCAGTCGCCAAAATGCGCAAGGCTATAGAACAGTGCGAAAATTGCAGTGCGTATAAGGACGCGGTATCCGATATTATGTACGCCGTTTTGGACAGTGCTTCCGACTATGAGCCGAAAAACGGCCGCGACGCGCTTATCATTCTTTCGTCCGACAAGGGACTATGCGGTGCGTTCGATCACGACTTGTTTAGATTTGTCGGACAGATCGACGGTAACACTACGCTTTTTCCCATTGGACAGGCGTGCATCGATTACTACAAGGATAAGCCGAACGTCGATTTTAGATTCGGGAAACGCTATATCTCGACTTATAAAAACGCAAGCGATATTGCCGCCGAGCTTTTAACGCTTTACGGCAACGGCATAAAGAGTATAAGCATTGCGTATTCCAAACTATCGGGTAGTCGAACTGAAGCGGTTGTCGAGCGGCTTTTGCCTTTAAAAAAGGATGGTAAACAAAAGCGTTCTGTGCCGAGTATAGTCGAGCCGTCGGTCAACGTCGTGTATAAAACATTATTGCCGCTATACTTTGCCGATTTGATATACTGCGCTATACTTAACAACGTAGCGGCAGAGCACAGCGCTCGGCACGCCGCAATGTCAGCCGCAACTGAAAGTGCGGATAAGCTTATTTATCAGCTTACAATGGATTACAACAGAGTAAGACAGTCGTCCGTAACGGAACAGATTACAGAGATTATAGGCGCTACGTCCGCCATGGTCGATATAGGAGCAGTCGACAGTGAAAAATCTTAATGCAGGAAAAGTATCGGTTGTTTTGGGTCCGGTTGTCGACGTTAAATTTGAAACCAAGCTACCCAAAATTTACGAAAAGGTCATAGTCGATACGCGCGACATGATAGCGAGCGGAGGGTTAAGCAGTAACCCTGCCGATGGATTTATCACGCTTGAGGTCATGAGCCATATCCCGCCGTCTACTGCGCGTTGTATCGCGCTCGAGCCGACCGAGGGACTGGCACGCGGTATGGCGGCGTACGGTACGGGACATCCCATTTCGGTGCCTGTAGGCGAAAGCGTGCTGGGGCGCGTTATGAATATGCTCGGCGAACCGATTGACGGTAAGGGCGAAATAAACGCGCAAACCCATAGGTCCATTCACCGCAAAGCCCCCGAATTTTACGAGCAAAAGACGGGCGCGGAAATAATGGAAACCGGTATTAAAGTAATAGATCTTATCGCGCCGTACCAGCGCGGCGGAAAGATAGGACTTTTCGGCGGCGCCGGCGTCGGTAAAACTGTTCTTATCATGGAACTTATTCACAACGTTGCGACCGAACACGGCGGTTATTCCATTTTTACGGGCGTGGGCGAGCGCAGTCGCGAAGGCTACGAGATGATCGAGGACATGACGGCAAGCGGCGTACTCGATAAAACCGCGCTTGTTTTCGGTCAGATGAACGAACCGCCCGGATCGCGTATGCGCACGGCGCTTACAGGACTTACCGTTGCCGAGTATTTTCGCGACGAGATGAATAAGGATGTATTGCTTTTTATAGACAATATCTACCGATATATCCAAGCGGGGTCGGAGGTGTCGGCCCTCCTCGGCAGGCTTCCGTCAGCCGTAGGTTATCAGCCGACGCTTGCAACCGAGCTCGGATCTCTCGAAGAACGTATAGCGACGACTAAAAACGGGTCTATCACGTCTATTCAGGCGGTATACGTGCCTGCGGACGATCTTACCGATCCCGCGCCTGCAGCAATATTCACGCACTTAGACGCCACCACAGTTCTTAACAGAAAGATTGTCGAGCAGGGAATTTATCCTGCGGTAGACCCGCTTCAATCCACAAGCCGAATACTCGAAAAATCGGTTGTCGGCGTATACCATTATGAGGTTGCGCGCGGCGTTCAGTCCACTTTACAGCGTTACGCCGACCTCAATGATATAATATCCATACTCGGAATGGACGAGTTGTCCGACGAGGATAAGGCCGTTGTATACCGTGCACGCAAAATACAAAGGTTTTTCTCTCAGCCGTTGTTTGTGGCGCAAAGCTTTACCGGCATGGAAGGGCGGTTTGTCAAACTTAAAACAACTCTTGAATGTTTTGACGCAATACTTAAGGGCGAAGCGGATATCTATCCCGAATCGGCATTTTTTATGGTGGGCGATCTCGACGAGGTTAAGGAGAAGGCGTTTAATTGAGCTCGTTTTTCTTGAAAATCGCAACGCCCGACCGTGACTTTTTTTCGGGTAAGGTGGAATATCTCTCAGTCAATACCCCTAACGGCAGAGAAGGATTTATGCGCGGCGCTATTGCCAAAATTGCCGTTTTGTCTGCGGGAAAAATCGAAATCACCGTTGACGGGCAAAAGACGGCGTTTACTTGTTCGGATGGGATAATATGCGTCAAATCCGACGGAATATCGCTTATAACGGGATTTTGCCGTAATGCCGATGAACCGGAAGTCGAAGAGCAGGTGTCTTCCGACAAAGAATATAAATTCGCAAAAGCAAAGATTGCTTCTTCCATAAAACAGCTTAGGGATAAGAATTTGCCAGACGAAACTTTTTAGTTGCGAGGTAATGATTTTCGGTAACCGTATTGCGTGACACTGCATAAATAAATTATGCTATGCAAACGGTTGTCAATCTGTCGCGACTGCGGCACAATGTCAGAAGAATAAAAGCTCAAACGCGCAACGGGTTTTGCGCTGTCGTCAAGGCAAATGCCTACGGACACGGAATAGGAATTGCGCCGTTTATCGAGCCCGTCGTTAATTGCTTTATGGTAGCTACGGCGGACGAAGCGTTTGAGCTTGCGCTTACGGTCAACAAGTCCATACTTACTTTGGGCGGAGATATTTCGCAGTATTTAAGGCTTCTGTCGCCAAATATCGTTCCGACGGTTTGTGATGCGCAACAGCTTGATGCTATCGTTCGTGCAGGTTACAAACGATTTTCGGTCGCGATCAATACAGGTATGAATAGGTTGGGCGCGGACGAGCGAAAACTTGCCGATATCGTATCATATTGCAAAGATAATAACGTTGTGCCGTGGTCTGTGTACTCGCATTTGTATTCGTTGGGATCAGCGGTCGGTCAGTCCGAAGAGTTTGAACGACTGACGGAAAATCCGATTTTGCGAGAAAATAGGCACTTGTATTGTTCAAATGCACTCGACCTTGACGGATTTGATTTGTTTGGCATGACGAGAGCGGGAATTGCCATGTACGGGTACAGCCGTTATACAGATATTGCAATGCGTGTGCGAGCTAAAATCGTCGGGCTTTCCAGAGTATCAAAAGGCGAACACGTCGGCTACGGCGATTATGTGATTGAAAAAGACTCGCTCATTGCAACCGTTAGATGCGGCTATGCCGACGGACTGCGCCGCACCGACAAACAGCTTTACCTAAAGGTGCGCGGCGTTAAGTGTCCTATAATAGGCGTGCCGTGCATGGATTTGTGCATGATTGACGTAACAAATTTGCCTTGCCGCGTCGGCGAGTATGCGTATCTTATAGCGGATAAGGAAGACGCAGAATATCTTGCCAAATGCTACGGCACCATTGTTTACGAGGTTTTAACAGGCTTTAATGGACGAACGCAAAGATTTTACATATGATAATAGTCGTAAAGCGCAAGAGCGACAGCGTTTGTTGCTTTTGCGCGAGAGCGTTACGGACAAGCTGTCGCGGTCTGTCTATATAGCTCGTCGTGCGGTTGAGCTATTGCACGGCAACGTTATGGTATACGTGTCTATTGGGTCGGAAGTCAGTACCGTTTATTTGATAGACGAACTTTTTAAACGCGGAAATAAGGTGTACGCGCCGTATACGATTGGTGGTATAATTACGCCGCGGTTGCTTGTAAAAACGGACAAACCGAACAAAATCGGCAATCTTCCCGAAAATTGTTACGGTTTGACCGAAGATTCGCCTAAAATAGACTGTTGCGTGACACCGCTACTTGGTTTTAACAAAAACGGCTACCGCATAGGATACGGTATGGGTTGTTACGACAGGTTTTTCTTGTCGAACAGCTCATTAAAAATCGGTTTGGCGTTTGACTGTCAACGCACAAATTTCTTGCCCGATACTGCCGATATACCCCTCGATTGTTGCGTAACGGAAAAAAATGTGATATACTTTTAGTCATGCGAGTTATTGCGGGACAGTATAAAGGCGCAAAGCTTATTTCGCCGCGCGGCGAGGTAAGACCGACTACCGACTTGGTAAAGGGTAGTTTGTTTTCCATGCTCGAATCAAGAGGGTTTGTGCGTAATGCCCGTTGTTTGGATTTGTTTTGCGGGAGCGGCTCTCTAGGCATCGAGGCGTTATCGCGCGGTGCGGATTCATGTGTTTTTGTGGATATGCAAACGCAAAACGTTGCGGCAAACTTGGACAAGCTTAAAATCGTACAGGAAGTAGTATACGGCGATTTCCGTCGAGTTATAAGACAACTGCGCGATAAGCGGTTCGACTTGGTGTTTTGTGATCCGCCGTACCGCACCGATTACGCCGAGCAATCGTATAAGCTTCTTGTCAAGTACGGCATGCTCTGTAGTGACGGTATAGCCGTTTTGGAACACTCGGGCGCAAAGGAGTTGAAAAATATTCCGCAATCTTGTATAATCGAACAGAGAACGTTTGGTGCGTCGGCGTACGTGCTTGTCGGAGGTGGCAATGAAAGCGATATTTGCGGGAACGTTTAATCCGTTTACTTTGGGGCATAAAAACATAGTCAAGCGCGCGCTTGATGTTTTCGGGTCTGTGACTGTCGCTGTTGCAGTGGAAACCGGTAAGTCGACTGTGCCGATATCAAAGCGCACCGAAATCGCAAAACAAGCGACGGCAGATTTAAAAGGCGTTACCGTCGAGAACTTTGACGGGTTGTTGACCGACTACGTTAAGTCGATCGGCGAGCCGTGCGTGCTTGTTCGAGGCGTGCGTTCGACTAAAGACCTCGAATACGAGCGCGACCTGACTCGTGTTTACAAACAGCTTTGCGGCGTGCAAACGGTATTTATAATGCCGGACGCCGAATATGAACATGTTTCTTCCACGACGGTACGGGCGCTTGCCGCACTCGGCGGGGAACTGGACGGATTTGTAGAACCGTGTACCAAGAAGTCAATAATGCGTATTTACGGCGGTCAGCCGAATAAAGGAGAGCTATGAAAGAACAACAGGACGCACTCGAGATTTTGGAAAAGCTTCGGGCGGAATTGGATAACGGTCATGGATTTTTTTCCAAAAAGCCCGACTTGGATTTGTGCATGGATTTGTGCGATAGACTGACAGAGATATTGCCCGAGTATATCAAAGAGGCAAACGAGATTAAGGAAAAGCGCAAGGACATCTTGTCAAACGCCGATGTGGTTGCCAAAAACACAATCCGCGCCGCAGAGGAAAAGGCGAACAAGCTTGTTTCCGAGTCAGAGATTGTGCGCTCGGCACAGGTCGCGTCCAAGCAGATAATTGAAAACGCGTATGCTCAGTGCGACAATCTTATTTTGCGCACAAAGGCGCACTTGGACAACCTTTTTAAGGAAACGGAAAACTTCCTTTGCTCAACGTTGTCCGTCGTGCGCACTAATCGCGAGGAATTGAGAGCGGCGCTGACAGACGGAAACGGCGGCAACTAAACATTTATTCTTTTACGATAAAAGTGTTTATTACGCTTTTGTCCGTGAGCATTCGGTTTGGAAATTTATTCGCGTAAAAGCTGTCGATACTCGTCGAATACGCTCGACTGTCGTCGACATTGCGCGGAAGTAAAATCATTTGTATCCCGTCATGTTATAATGATTTCCGAACGGAGGAGATCGACATGACAAGAAAAAACGGAGAGCTTAAAAGGCGGTGCTGGCTCGCTAAACAGCGGCTTAAAATGGGATATTGGGAATCGCTCAAGCGCGAACAGTCGTGTGCGGACGAGGTGGACGTGCGTTCCATTGCGGTGGAATACGCAAGGCGAACGCGCGATGTCGACGGCACGGCATACGCGCCGTCCGCAGAGGAAGAGCGCATGTACCGCAAAGTCTGCGAGATTTTGGACAGCACGGAAGTAACCATGAACCCAATCGGTCAACTGATAGACCGCTCCGTATATGACGGGCTCGATCCTGCGGGCAAACAACGTTATATATTGGAATTATCCGAAAAATTCAGAGAGCTTCAGGCAAGATATTACCGCGAGAAAACAGGCTCGTAAACTAAAGAGGTTTTATGTACAATCCGGAAACACTAAACGACATACAGCAAAAGGCGGTGCTCGATACAGAGGGCGCGGTGCTTGTTACGGCGGGTGCGGGAAGCGGAAAAACCAAGCTTTTGACGCACAGAATTGCGCACTTAATAAAAGACCTAAACGTGCCGCCGTACAATATTATAGCTATAACGTTTACTAATAAAGCCGCAGAGGAAATGCGCGTCAGGCTTGAGGGCATGCTCGGTAATATCGACGGGATATGGATTTTTACATTTCATGCCGCTTGCGTGCGAATACTCAGACACTTTATTGATAAAATCGGCTTTGACAAAAACTTCACTATTTACGGCGAAGCGGAAAGCAAGGCTGTTGTAAAGCGGTTTGTAAAAGAAAACGACTTAAACGAGGATATGATAAAACGCATACTCTCGGCGATTTCCACTGCAAAAAATAACGGTATTGCGCCCGAGCAGTATGAGTCTGTTTATAAATTCGCGCAGGATTCGGAAATAATAGCGCGTGCGTACTACGAATATCAAGCCACGCTCAAAGCTAATAATGCGCTTGATTATGACGATCTTTTATTGCAAGCGCTGTTTATTTTAAAGACGTGCGACGAAGCGCGCGAGTATTATCAAAATAAATTCAGATATATTCATATCGACGAGTTTCAGGACACTAATACGGTTCAGTATGAAATCGCGTCCGTTTTAGCGGGAAAGCATGGAAATATATTTGCCGTCGGAGACGAGGATCAGTGTATATACACATGGCGCGGCGCGACAATAGATAATATATTCAATTTCCAAAAAGACTTCGAGTGTAAGGTATACAAGCTCGAGCAAAACTATCGTTCCACGGAAAGTATTTTGACCGTTGCAAACAAGATTATCAATGGTAACACAAAGAGGTTAGACAAAAGGCTATGGACAGGCAACGGCATGGGCGAAAAGGTGGTTTGCTTCGGCGCGGCGACAGAGGGTTTCGAGGCGGATTACGTAGTCAAAACGATACTCGAGCTCGTTTACGACGGTGAGTACAACTTTTCGGACTGCGCAATTTTGTTTAGGGTCAACGCACTCACCAGACACTTTGAAGAGCGGCTTTTGCAGTACGGTATATCGCACAATGTTTACGGCGGTTTTAAATTTTACGATCGCAAGGAAATAAAGGACGTTTTGGCATACGCCCGCGTTTCGGTCAATACGCGTGATGACGAGGCTGTTTACCGCATAATCAATTTTCCGCGTCGCGGCATAGGCGAAACGTCGATAGAAAAAATCCGCACGTATTGTAAGCAGACGGGTTTAAGCGCGTATCAAGTTATTATAAACGCACAGGATACACCGTTTCCGTCGGCGCTAAAAACAAAGCTTACCGAGTTCGGTAAAACGCTTTCGGCTCTTCATGCGCACGCAGACGGCGAAGTAACGGCATACTTTAAGTATCTTTTGTTTGACGTGCTTAACGTTATGAATATTTTTTCGGTCGACGATGACGAAGACCGGGCGCGGTTGGACAACTTGAACGAGCTTGTAAATTCGGTACGCGACCACGTAAAGAACAATCCAGGATCTACGCTGTTCGACTACCTGCAAACCGTGTCGCTTTACAGTGATACCGACGATATGAACGACGACAATGCCGTTACTCTTGCCACGGTGCACAGCGCAAAGGGCTTGGAATTTCCCGTCGTGTTTGTTGTCGGATTGGAAGACGGGCTTTTTCCGTCACTACGTATGAACGAGAATACTTCCGATCATATGGAAGAAGAGCGGCGGCTTATGTATGTTGCGGTCACGCGTGCTAAACGGCGACTGTTTTTGACGTATGCGAAATCCCGTTTCTTGTACGGCAATACCGAGTACCGTATTCCGTCGCGCTTTTTGTCCGAGTGCGGATTGGTTACGCGCCCGTCAAACAGTACCGATGTGTTTACAAGCTCTCCGTCGCATACATACCGAGGTGTGGATGAGTTTGTGCGTAGTCCCCAAAACTTACAGTCGCGCGGTACGCCTACTCGTACGCCGGTTGGCGAAAGCTTTCACGGCACGTATAAGAGCGATTTCGGAAAAACGCAAGCTCAGCCGCACAAGACCGACGGCGCAAAATCCGATTATACGGTGGGCGCAACGGTTATGCACAAGCGGCTCGGAAAGGGCAAGATTGTCGGTGTGGAAAACATGGGTAACAGCGTTTATCTCAAAATTGATTTCGAGCGCGGGGGCGTGATGTTGCTGTCCGCCGACTTCGCGCCGATTACCGTTATAAACGACTAAGGAGCGGACTATGAATATGCGCGAGCTTGTAAATAAGCTTAACGATTTGGCTTACAGATACTACGTTCTCGACGACCCGATTGTATCCGATAAGGAATACGACGCGCTTTATGACGAGCTGTTAAAGTTGGAAGCCGAGTCCGGTACGGTTTTGCCCGATTCGCCGACAAAGCGCGTAGGCGGCGAGCCGTTAAAACAGTTTGTTCCGCACACACATATCAGGCGTTTATACAGTCTTGATAAGTGCAACAGCTTTGACGAGCTTCGCGCTTGGTTTGAGAAGCTCAAAACGGCGCTCGGGTCGGCGCCCGAATGTACGCTCGAGTATAAGCTTGACGGTTTGACCGTTTGCTTGACTTACCGTGATGGACAACTTGTATGCGGCTCTACACGCGGTAACGGCGAGGTTGGCGAAAACGTGACCGAGCAGATAAAGACAATTCGGTCAGTGCCGCTGTCAATTCCGTACAAGGGCGAAATCGAGGTGCAGGGCGAGGGCATTATGCGGATAAGTGCGCTTAATAAGTATAACGCAACCGCCGCTGTTCCTCTGAAAAATCCGCGCAACGCAGTTGCCGGCGCTATCCGTAATCTCGACGTAAAAGAAACGGCAAAACGCAATCTCGACGCGGTATTTTATAATATCAACTTTTCGGGCGATAAGGTATTTACAAGCCAAACCGAGCAGATAGAATTTTTAAAGTCCAACCGTTTTAAAACGGACATGTGCTTCGTGTCAAACGATATAGAAGAGATAATCGCTCAAATTCAAGCGGTAGACCGCAACGCGCTTGACTTTGCCATAGACGGAATGGTGATTAAAGTCAATTCTTCTAATGCTCGTACAGTTCTCGGTTATACGGACAAATTTCCAAAATGGGCGATGGCGTTTAAGTTCGAGGCGGAGGAAACCACCACGACCCTTTGCGACGTTGCATGGCAGGTCGGCAGAACGGGCAAGCTTACGCCGCTTGCGTTGTTGGAGCCTGTCGAGCTCTGCGGTGCGACAGTAAAACGCGCCACTTTAAATAACTACGGCGATATAGTCCGCAAAGGCGTTACTATCGGGTCGCGCGTGTTTATTCGGCGCAGTAACGATGTTATCCCCGAAATTCTCGGCGTTGCGGAAACGCGTGACGGTGCGCGTGAAATATCTAAACCTAACAAGTGTCCGTGTTGTGGGCATGAGCTTATAGAGGACGGTGCAAATCTATTTTGTCCCAACTTTTACGGATGCCGCGCTCAGGCAGTTGCGCGGATTGTTCAGTTCTGCACAAAGGATTGCATGGATATAGATGGCGTAAGCATAAAGACCGCCGAACTGCTATACGATGTGCTCGGCGTGCATTCGCCGACAATGCTTTACGATTTGACTGCGGATGACCTAGCCAAAATCGACGGGTTTAAAGCAAAAAAGATAAACAATTTTCTAACCGCCGTGCGCAATTCCAAAAATGTTGATTTACCGCATTTTATCAATGCGCTGTGTATCGATAACGTCGGCAAGGTGACGGCAAAGGATCTTGCCGAGCATTTCGGTTCCGTTGACGGTTTGGCGGCTGCAACCGTAGAGGAATTGACTGCAATACAGGATGTGGGCGAGATTGTAGCTGCGTCGATTGTAGACTACTTTGCGCGACATTCTGATGTCGTTCAAAAGTTTAAATCACTTGGTATAAACCCCGAGTACGTTAAGCGCACGGGCGGCAAGCTTGAGGGATTAAAGTTTGTGCTTACGGGCGCTCTTTCCGAATTTACGCGTGACGGCGCGGCGCGACTCATAGAGTCCCTGGGCGGAATAGTTCAGTCGTCTGTTTCCAAGCTGACCGATATAGTGGTTGCTGGGGAAAATGCGGGAAGCAAGCTGGAAAAAGCTCGCGCTTTGGGTAAAAAAATAATCGACGAAATCGAGTTTAAAAACCTGTTAAACACTTGAAATTATAAGATAAATGTAGTATAATATAATTTAACAAAGTAAGAGGTTGTGTATGAAAAGCATGACGGGCTACGGCAAGGGTGTTGCCACAGAAGGTAAGCGCACCGTTACCGTGGAAATCAAATCCGTAAATAATAGATTTTTAGAGATTGCCTGCAAGCTACCCAAGTCTTTGATGTATATCGAGGACGTCATTCAAAAGGGTATAAAAGCGGTAGCTTCGCGCGGTAGCTTTGACGTGTTTTTCTCGTACGTAAATCTTTCCGAATCGTCCAAAAAAGTTACTGTCGACAAGGCGCTCGCCGCAGAGTATGTAAACGCGGCAAAGACGTTGCGCTCCGAATACATGCTCGAAGATGATTTTAACGTAACTGCTCTTATACGTACGCCCGAGATAGTTACAGTTACCGTTCCCGAGGATGACAGAGAGCTTGTTGCGGCGCTTACAAAGCAGGCTGTTGCGGAAGCGCTTGATGCTCTCGATAAAATGCGCGTTACGGAAGGTAAAGGCATATACGACGATTTGACGTCGCTTGTTAACAATCTGGATGGCTTACTTATCAAAGCAAAGGCGCGTGCGCCAAAGGTAGTCGCCGAATACAAAAATGCGCTTATAGCCCGTGTAAAAGAACTGTTGGACGGGTATGAGCCCGACGAGTCCAAACTTCTCAACGAGGTTGCTTTTTTTGCGGATAAAGCAGATATCAACGAGGAAATTTCGCGGCTCGGTTCGCATATTTCCCAATTCAGAGCAATTTGCGCCGAGAACAAAACGGCAAAAGGCAGAAGATTGGATTTTCTGTCGCAGGAGATGGTGCGCGAGGTTAACACCATGGGCAGTAAGTCAAACGATATTACGCTCACCGGTTATGTCATCGCCATGAAAAACGAAGTCGAAAAAATCAAAGAACAGATAAGGAACGTCGAATAATGAAAAAAGGACAGCTTGTTGTAATTTCTGGTCCGTCGGGTGCGGGCAAGGGCTCGATTTACGCCAAGGTTATTGAGCGTACCGGTATGAAGCGCTCTGTTTCGGTCACAACCCGTCAGCCTAGACCCGGCGAGGTGGAAGGCGTTAACTACTTTTTCCGTACCGAGGAAGAGTATCAGCACATGATTGCCGCAGGCGAGTTTTTGGAAACCGCCGCAGTTTATCACAACTACTATGGCACGCCCAAGGCGCCTGTGTTTGAAAACCTCGATAACGGCTTCGACGTTTTGTTCGAGGTGGACGTTCACGGCGCAAAGTCGATTAAGACCAAGTATCCGGAAGCGGTTTTAATATTCGTTATGACGCCCGATTTTGAAACGTTGGAAGCCAGGCTTCGCGGCCGCGGCACGGAAAACGAAACAAGTCTTAAAACGCGTTTGGGCGCGGCTCGCCGAGAACTCAGTCAGTACGAGATGTTTGATTACATCGTTTTTAACGACGACTTGGAGCAAGCTGTTCAAGAGGTGTTGGATATAGTTGACGCCGAAAAGCGCAGAATCAAGAACAACGTTCGGATTATAAAGTCGCTTTTGAACAAAGAGTAAACAGTCAATAATCTTTAAAGAGGTAAATAAAATATGTTAGTAGATCCGCCTATTGATAAAATGGTAGAAACCGTAGGAAACAAATACGCGCTTGTAGGCATTTTAAGCAAGCGTGCCCGTACGCTTATGGACAAACGCCACGACTATTTGGAGCAAGAGGGTATCAATGCCGTTTCTTATGCCGCCAAAGAGGTTGTGGAAGGTAAAGTCGAGGGTGTAGAAGAAGGTTGATATCTTGCACGAACTTCGAGGAAAAACTGTTGTAGTCGGTGTTTCCGGCGGAATAGCGGCATACAAGACGTGCGCACTTGTTTCCAAGCTTGTGCAAAGCGGTGCCGCAGTTCATGTGATGATGACAAAAAGCGCGACGGAATTCGTCGCGCCGCTTTCGTTTGAAACGCTGTCGCACAATCGCGTGGTTGTCGATAGCTTTGACCGTAATTTTGTCTATGAGGTCGAGCACGTAGCATTATCCAAAAAAGCGGACGCAGTTGTTATCGCGCCCGCAACGGCAAATGTGATTGCCAAAATGGCGTGCGGCATTGCTGATGATTTCTTAACTACGACAGTGCTTGCTTGTACTTGTCCGATTATATTTGCGCCTGCAATGAACACCGCAATGCTCGATAATCCCGTCACTCGGCAAAATATCAATACGCTCGTGTCGCGCGGTATGAGGGCTGTTTACGGCACCGAAGGGTATCTTGCTTGCGGGGATAGCGGAAGCGGTCGTATGGCCGAGCCCGATGTGTTGTTTGAAGAGGTGAAAAGTCTTTTCAAAGCAGGTCTCGATTTGGTCGGCAAAAAGGTGCTTATTACTGCCGGCGGCACGCGTTGCGATATCGATCCCGTAAGGTTTATATCTAACCGTTCGAGCGGAAAAATGGGATATTTCCTCGCGCTGGCGGCATACCGTCGCGGCGCCGATATCGTTTTTGTAAAAGGTCATACCGATAAGTTCGATTTGCCGTCCGATTGGACAGTCGAGAGCGCTAACACCACCGACGATATGCTGGACGGTGTAAAAAGGCATTACGGTAGCTGTGACGTTTGCGTTATGGCGGCGGCGCCGTGCGATTACGTAATAAAATCCGCAAACAACAAAATCAAATCCGAAACGGTTGTTTTGGAACTGAAAAAGACAACGGATATTGCCGCATATGTCGGCAAAAATAAAAAAGGAAAGCTTGTTATTTTTGCGGCTGAAACCGAGAACGGCGAACAAAATGCGCGCGCTAAGCTAAAGGCGAAAAACGCCGATTTAGTCGTTCTTAACGACGTTACGGCTGCGGGCGCAGGTTTTTACGTGGATACAAATATCGTCACGCTTATTACCGAAAAAACAAGCGAAAAGCTTCCTTTGATGAGTAAGTCGGACGTTGCCGAACGTATTTGGGATAAAGTAATCAAGTTATGATTGCAAGAGTTATCGTTGATATTTCCGCAAGCGACGTGGACAGAGTTTTCGATTACCGTGCAAGCGACGAAATTCAGCGCGGCTTGCGCGTACTCGTTCCGTTCGGCAGACAGAATGTCGAGGGATATGTTATAGACGTTTGCGATACCACCGATGTGCCCGAGGATAAGCTAAAGGATGTTTCTTCCGTACTGGACGACCGTCCTATTATTTCGGAAGAGTTTTTGCATTTATGCGACTACATGACCGATCGCTTTCACTTGCGTAAGATAGACGTATTCAGACTGTTTTTGCCTGCCAAAATGCGCGGCGGCAGAATAAAGGAGCTCAAAAAAAACTTTATTTTTATTAATCCCGAGTATATCGACGTCGACCCTAATCTGTTTATAAAAAAGACGGCCGGCGCGCAAATGGAGGTTTACGAGTATCTGCTCGACGTTGGTACGGCGGAGCAAAGCTACTTAAACGCGAATTTTTCTGCGGCGGCTGTTCGCAACCTTGTCGGTCGGAATGTGTTTTTGGTAAAGACGGAAAATGTTTTGCGCACGCCCTACAAGGGTATAGTGCAAAAGGATGACAGAGTAACGCTTACGCCAGAGCAAAGCAATGCGGTTGAGTCGATTATGTTATCCGATAAACCGACGTTGCTGTTTGGCGTTACGGGAAGCGGCAAGACCGAGGTTTATCTAAACTGCATAGAGCGTGCGCTCAAAGACGGTAAGACGGCAATAATGCTTGTTCCCGAAATATCGTTAACGCCGCAGGTTATGCGTATATTCCGTTCGCGGTTCGGCGACGACGTGGCGCTACTTCACTCGGGCTTGAGCGATGGCGAGCGCTTTGACGAATGGCGCAGACTGCTTACGGGCGAGGCGCGCGTAGCGGTCGGAGCGAGGTCGGCGGTTTTTGCTCCGCTTACTGACGTCGGACTAATCGTTATCGACGAGGAACACGACACGTCGTACGTATCCGAATCAAACCCGCGCTATATAACGCGCGACGTGGCTTTTTTTAGAGCAAAGCACAACAACGCCAAGGTTGTAATGGGTTCGGCTACTCCGTCCGTGGAAAGCTTTTACGCCGCTAAAAACGGAATTTATAACGCCGTTTACCTCAAGCACCGAGTCAACAAGCGCGAAATGCCCGAGATTAAAATAGTCAACATGTGTAAAGAGGTTTCATACGGCAATTCGGGCATGTTTTCAGCCTCGCTCGTTTCGGCAATAGACGAGTGCTTAAATGCGGGTAATCAGGCGATATTGTTTTTAAACAGACGCGGTTACAGCTCGTACGTTATGTGCCGTAAATGCGGATACGTTGCAAAGTGCGACGATTGCGACGTTTCGCTCGTATACCACAAGGAAGAGAATCTTTTAAAGTGTCATTACTGTCAGCGGCGGTATGCGATGCTCGATCTTTGTCCAAACTGTAAGAGCCCGCATATCAAGCAGGGTTTTGTCGGTACGGAACGGATTGTCGAGCAAATAAAAAAGATGTTTCCGTCGGCGCGCGTTATTCGCATGGACAACGATACGACGCGTGGCAAGGACGCACACCTTAAGCTTCTCGGTGAGTTTGCAAGCGGCAATGCCGATATACTCGTCGGTACGCAAATGGTGGCAAAAGGGCACGACTTTGCAAACGTGACGCTTGTGGGTATAATCGACGCGGATATGAGCTTGCACTTTTCCGACTTTCGCGCCGTTGAGCGAACCTTTCAGTTGATAACGCAGGTTGCGGGTCGCGCGGGGCGAGAGCAAAAGCCGGGCAAGGTAATTCTACAAACGCATACGCCCGGTCATTATGTGTACAGGTTTGCGACAAGCTACGATTACGAGGGCTTTTACGAAAAGGAAATAAACCTTTTGCAAGCTACGGGCTTTCCGCCGTTTACCGAAATACTGCGCATGCTTATTTCGTGCGAAAACGAACAGACGGCGCTCGACGCGACAAAGCTCGCTATAGATAAGGTCAGAGCCGTTGCGGATAAGAGAGCGAACGATTTTATATATTTAACGGCTATGCGTTCACCTAAAAAACGCATTCAGACCAAACACCGCATGCAAGTGCTTATGCGCATTAAGCCCGACTGCGACGAGCTAAGGCGCGCAGTCTATGCGGTAGCCGACGAGGTTACGCAAAGCTTTCCGTCGGTAGGCTGTTTTACGGAAATCAATCCTAACGATCTCAGTTAAAATTCGGGAGATAACATTATGGCAAGACGAAAAATTTATCAAATAGGCGACGACACGCTTCGCCAAGTCAGTAAGCCCGTCACGGAGTTTGACGATAAGCTTTCCGCACTCATGGATGACATGATTGATACGCTTGTTTACGCTGACGGAGCGGGACTTGCCGCTCCGCAGGTGGGTGTTCTTAAGCGTATATTCGTTGCAACATTTGACGGCGGTCGAACGTTTATCGAGGCTGTCAACCCCGTAATCGTGGAAGCTAAGGGCAAGCGCGTTGCGGCGGAAGGTTGCCTTTCTATTCCCAATATAAGCGAAAAGGTGGAACGCCCGCGCCATGTTGTAGTGCACGCGTTCGACCGTCACGGTAATCCTATAGTGCTCAAAGCGGATAACTTTGAAGCATCGTGCTATTGTCACGAAATCGACCATTTGGACGGTATACTTTTTACCGATAAATCACTGCGTAGGAAGAACAGATGAAAGTTTTATTCTTGGGAACGCCCGACTTTGCAGTGCCGAGTTTAAAGGCTTTGCTTGATTCCAAGCATGAAGTGGTAGGTGTTGTATGTCAGCCCGATCGCGCACTCAAGCACGGAAAAACAGAAGTCGGCGCCGTTAAGACCGAAGCGACAAATCACGGACTTAAAGTATTTCAGCCTGTTAAAATACGCGAGCACGTTGACGAGCTTAAGGCGTTTAATGCCGATATAGCCGTTACTGCGGCATACGGACAAATCCTAACCGATGGAGTGCTAAACGCCTTTCCGTACGGCGTTATTAACGTACATGCGTCGTTACTTCCGAAGTACCGCGGTGCGTCGCCCATACAGTCGGCTATCGCGTCGGGCGAAATAGTTACAGGCGTTACGATCATGAAGACCGAGCGAGGATTGGACACTGGCGATATTTTGACCGCTGTTTCCACTCCGATCGGTGAGTACGAAACGGCGGGTGAACTTACCGTGCGCCTTGCGGAAATGGGGGCAAAGCTACTTGTAGAAACGCTCGATAACTATGCCGACATAACGCCCGAAAAACAGAATGGCGAGCTTGCGACAAATTGCCGCGTAATATCCAAGGAAGAACAGTTTATTGATTTTTCTCTTGACTGCCGCGCTGTTGTAAACCGCATAAGATCGCTTAGCCCGTTGCCGTGCGCAAAGACCTTTATTAACGGTGAGCAGTTTAAAATCTATAACGCACTTGTGAGCGATTTATTTGTAAAGGCGCAGGCAGGCGAGATTGTATTTTGCAAGGATAAATTGATAATTGCATGTGGGAACGGCGCAATCGAGGTAAAAACGATCCAAGCGCCGTCCAAGCGTGCGATGGATATATCCGATTTTCTTCGTGGGCGAAAGTTTGACGTCGGGGTGATTTGTGCAAAGCAACCGTAACTATCATAAGAAAAAGCCGGTCGGCGATAACGGCTTGGGCGCGGACCGCGCACTGTATAACGCGCTCCGAATGGTGTTTATAGAGGGTTCGTATTGCGCGCCCGCAATAACCAAGGCGTTAAAGGGTTTTAGAAACGAGCGTCAGCACCCATTTGTTACGAGCGCATTTTACGGGATACTCGACAACAATATTCGGCTTGAAAAGATGATTGCTTCTTTGTGCGAGCGGTTTCCCGATAAAAACACGGCGATAGTGCTTAAAATAGGAATGTACTACTGCAATTATGCGGATATGCCGTCGTATGCGGCTGTCAACCGCACTGTCGAGCTATCCAAAAACGTTGGTGCGTGCAGTGGGTTTGTTAACGCGGTAGTAAAAAAATCGATAGGCTTTGAACCGACGTTTAACGGCGAGTTAGACAAATTTTGTTATACGTACAATACGCCGGAATGGCTGTGTAGACAGCTTATTTCCGACTACGGCGAGGTAAAGGCAAAGGCGATACTCGGCGCTACGTTGCCGCAAAAGACGCATATTCGTCCCGTGAAACGTTTTATTCCGCGCGAAAAGTTTAAAGCTATTTTAGAGGGTAACGAGTTTACGGAATACGGCTGTTACGTAGACAAACATACGTTAGATAAGCTTGAACCCGGAACGTATGCCGTGCAGTCGATCTCGTCCATTCGTGCCGTCAACACGTACGTAAAGGGTTTTACTAAAGGCGACGTTATCGATCTGTGTGCCGCGCCCGGCGGAAAGTCTGTGTATTTAAGTGAACTCGGGGATTATAAAATCACCGCTTGCGACGTGTATCCGCACAAGCTCGATTTAATGCGCGGTTATGCCAAAAAGTTGGGCGCTAAAATAGACGTTGCGCTCAACGACGCTACGGTTAAAAACGACGCGTACGTAGATAAATTCGATATCGTAATAGCCGATTGTCCGTGCAGTGGAACGGGAACGCTAAAGACCAAACCCGATATTTTGTTAAACCGCAAGCCGTCCGATATCGACGAGCTTACGGTGCTGCAAAAGAATATACTGTCCGTTGCCGCAACTTATTGCAAGCCGAACGGAGTTCTTTGCTATTCGACCTGCTCGATACTGTGTGCCGAAAACGAAAAAATCACGCAAGACTTTTTATTTAGTCATACCGATTTTAAGCTTATAGACGAAACAAAGCTTCTTCCCAATACCGATAAATGCGACGGGTTTTATATCGCACGATTTTTGCGGGAGGTCAAGTGAAAACACCGCTTGCGCAATTTAATATGTCCGAATTGACCGATATCGTTGTTGGCATGGGCGAGCCCAAATACCGCGCCAAACAGCTTATGCGGCATATCGTGGCTTTTGACGGCTTTGACGAATATACTGATATTCCCAAGTCGCTTATACAAAAGCTTAAAGCGGATTACGTCAGCCGAGCTGTTACCGAAAAAACGCGCGTCACTGCCGGCGACGGGGCGATACGTTATCTGTTTGAAACGACGGACGGTGATTTGATAGAATCAGTTTTTCTTCCGCACGACTACGGTAATTGCGTGTGCGTGTCCTGTCAGGTCGGTTGCGGTATGGGTTGCGTGTTTTGTGCTTCGGGACATTACGGATTAAAGCGCAATCTGTCGGCAGGTGAAATTCTGTCGCAAGTTCTTTATATTGCCCGCGACAAAAAGAATGACGGCGGCATTAACAAGATAGTAATGATGGGTAGCGGCGAGCCGCTTGCAAATTACGATAATACGCTTAAGTTTATTCGGCTTGTAAATTCCGCAGACGGTCCGAATATCGGAATGCGCTCTGTATCGGTTTCCACGTGCGGTCTGCCCGACAATATTAAACGGCTAGCAGAAGACGGAATAACTTGCACGTTATCGCTTTCCCTGCACGCCGCGACAGACGAAAAGAGAAAGCAAATAATGCGCATTGCCGATAAGTATTCGGTACATGAGCTTATTGGGGCTATGCGCGAATACTTTGACAAAACGGGGCGCAGGGTAGTGCTCGAGTATATTTTGATAGGCGGGTTTAACGATACAAGAGCGGACGTTACGGCGTTAAGGGACTTGCTAAAAGGACTATGCTGTCACGTCAATTTGATCCCTCTTAACAAGACCGATCATTGCGATCTAACACCGCCAGGGAAAAAACGTGCATACGAATTTTGCGAACAGCTTAAAGCAGTTGGTGTATCGGCGTCGGTGCGGCGGTCTATGGGATCTGACGTAGCGGGTGCGTGCGGTCAGCTGAAAAACCGCACTGTCGAACAAAAAAATATTGATAATCTTTAAAAAACTCGAAAAAAGGCGTTTAAATTACTTGCGTAAATAAATCACATATGATATAATTTATCGGTAATATGTAATGTTACTTCGCTAATGCGTTTGTTTAGTAATGCGGAGTTTTTTAAAGACATAGGAGGTATCATGAGCAATATCATTGCCGAAATCGAAAAAGAGTACATGAAACAGGACGTTCCTCAGTTTGAGGTCGGCGACACCGTTCGCGTTTCCGTTAAAGTTAAGGAAGGCAACCGTGAGCGCATTCAAGCGTTTGAGGGTATAGTCATTGCCAAAAAGAACGGTTCCGTTCGTGAAACATTTACCGTTCGCCGTGTTTCTTTCGGCGTAGGTATCGAGCGTACTTTTCCGCTTCATTCGCCCCGTATCACCGATATCGCGGTTATTAAGCACGGCAAAGTTCGCAGAGCAAAGCTTTACTATTTGCGTAACCTTTCAGGTAAAGCGGCTAAGATTAAAGAGAAATAATATGTAGATAATTTATCGACGGCATTGTTCGTCGATTTTTTTTGCTTTTTTTGTATTCTGTAAATGCGTGCGGTCAATAATTGATGTGTGCACACCGTATTGATAATTACTGCCATATTTATTGCAATCGTACTGCTTTTTAATTACATCGCGCCGCAAGCAAGGCCGTTATTTAAAATAGCGGAAAGATTGCCGACCGACGTAATAATTGCAAAATTGCGTATGCTAGGGCTTTCGTGTGCCGTAACAAAAAATGGCTTTGGAATAAAGTATTCCTTTGTTAAACCGAAGCGGCTGTTAAATACGGTTATGCGAAGACATACGGATAAGAGCGTTTTGTGGCGATCTGAGTTTATAAACAATGCCGATTATATTAATGCGGCATTTTCCGATTGTAAAAAAGATGTTATTTCGGGTGCTTACTGCGGACACGTCAACGGGTTCCCGCGCGTTTTTTTGTTTTGCAAAACGTTGTGCGAATGTAGCGGCGGCGACATTTCCGTTAAATTGTTATCTGACGGATTGTCTGCGTTCGAGAAAAAATCAAAGTTGACTGAACGCGAGCGCGAAATATTGCCGTCGTATATGATTTATTGTCTTGTCGGCTATATGTGTACTGTTGTTAGCGATGAATTGCGCAAAAGCGCCGTTTATGATAAGGGCGCAACAGACGGACAAAGCGGAAAGGTTGCGCTCGATTATATCGATTACGGCGATTACGTTTGCGGGCTTATCGAGCATACATCGGCAGACGAGCTTGACGCCGTAAAACAGTTGCTCGATTGTAATTGTTTGGATACAGATGCAGCGATAAAGAAACGAAAAAACAGCTTGGCATACACGTACGCCGTTATTAAGTCCGTGTTGCGGTCGATAAAAGCCGTACCGGAATGGAAAAAAGAAGTCTGTCCTGCAAAGCCCGCCGTGCACGTGCCGCACAAGCGGATTGTTATAAGTAAAGTGTTAATCTTGGCTTTGATTGTCGTTTACGGAATATTTACATGTATATTTGCGTCACCGCAGTACGTGGCGCTTTTTGTTGTCGCGGCGGTTTTAACGTATATCGGAATACGAATACCTCTTCTTTACGGCGTCGATGCATTATTGGATTTTACGAGAATAAATAGACTTTTTAAAATCCCGAAGCTAAAAAAACGCGTTACCGAAAACAGCCCGGTTCGCAACCGAGAATATATGACCGAAACTGCGTATTTTGGCGGTGGTACCGAGTATGCGCTTAATTCGGTAGACTGCGGATATACAACCGTCCGTGCCGATAACAGAGGTACGATATATATAGATAGCTCGTTAAGCGGGCGCATTAATACTTTTTGCTTGGATTTGTCATGTCAAGTCAACGGAACAGATATTAGTTTGTGTGAGTGCGACGGGGTGTTTTTGCGGCATAAGAGTTTGTACCACCTGGCTAAGCGCGACGTGGAATTCAGCGCGCAAATCATTTCCGCAGTAGACAGCAATGCGTGTTTGATTGAATTATGTATTATAAACCGCACCGGATTGGAACATAGCGGTACGATTACGACTGTGCTAACGGGTGAGCGGTGCAGAACACGCCGCGTCGAATTTATCAACAACGGCGCGACCGTTCAATCCGACGAGTACTGTGTTGCGCTTCATGCGGGCGACGGTGCGCGGTACGGTGGTAACGTGCGCGAGTTTCTTTTCGGTAAACCGTTGCAGACGTGCTGTGACGGACGGCTCGCATTGATAGGTCAGAATGATTTTAGCGTAAAGCCGTTTGCAAAAAATATTTTATACGCATACGCGGTATTCGGAAAAAGCAAACGCGAGGTTGAAAGCGTTATTCGCTACGTTTCGTCGGACGGTTTTTTTGAGTACGCCACATGTTGTGCAGAGCAGTTTTGCGTATCCAATCAAGCGCCGCCGTTTCCGGATAGTTTAATGGAGGAAATGCACCACTGTAATGAAAGCGCAGAAAAGGTTTATGAAAGTCCGAATATAACGGAAGAAAAAAGCGTAATTAGTTTGTCCGACGTAAAAATTTTACAGTCAGGTGAATATGTTACAACCGACGGCTTTACGCCGCACGAAAATATAATCTCTAACGGCATAATAACGGCAAAACTAAATCGTTTCGGCGTACAGTCGGTACGTTTTGGTAAATCAGTCACAGCCGCGGAAGACGACGTGATGTTCAATCCGCAGGCATACATCGTCATAGGTGAGCACAACGTGTTTTGGTCGCCGTCGCTTAAACCGCTCGGTAAAGGCGAAACGGTGTATAAAAACGGGTTCGGGTATTCCGAATACGTTTGCTCGTATAATGGAACTGTAAGCTGTATGCGGTGTTTTATTTACGGCGACGATACACTTGTATTCGAGGTCAAAATCAAGAATAATATAGAGGTTGCTCGCGAGCTTTCCGTAATGTTTTCTCTTTTGTCGGCAACCGATAAGCTTTGTTATGAGGACGGGGTTTTATCATTAGGCGGAAAAAGAGCGGTCTACTTGCATTCGTTACCAAGCGCAGATTGCATGTGCCAATATAAAGAGGGATATTTTAACCGAGGAAGGATAGACCGCGTTTCGGATTTTCGTGACGGCGGTAATACGCCTGCGCCCACGATTTCGGTAAAAAAGCAGATTGAGCCGAATGGCGAGATAATAATCGGCTTTGCTTTATCAAGTCGCGAGCATAATGTTTTTGACAACTTAGACGTGCAAAGCGCTTACGAAAAAGTCGAGAAAATATATAATCGGTTAGGGAAAATCGGATTGCACTCCGATGATACAGTGCTTAATATCTCGTACAAGCGTGCATTATACGTTGTGTATAATTTCGGTTTTCTTGCAAACAAAAGTATGCCGGCATCCGAAATGGCTTTTGTATATGGTTGTGTTAAATATATTAATCATGCGGCAGTCAAGGATAGACTGATAGGACAAATGATCAAACAACACAACAGCGGATGTCTGTCCGATAGTCGTATAGACGGGTTGTATTTTGCGTATTCCGTCATGGATTACGTCAATTTTTCGGGTGACAAAGATTTTTTGCGCGAGGTGTATTCTTTCCTTCCTTCACGAAGCAACGGCAAAACTCTGACTGAGCGTGCACCGGTATACGAGCATTGTTTGCGTGCAATCGATACTTCGGTCGGCCGATTGTACTTCGGCGGTAATAAATTCCACTCGATTATTAACGAACGAATAACTCTTTTACTCATTAATTATTTTGCCGATTATATTAAACTTAGCAGCGCTCGTGAAAAGCGATATATTGCTTTGTACCGAAACGTGGCAGGGCGATATGCGCAATCTGTAAAGTATATTAAGTCCGATTGCTTTTTTAGGTTCAAAAGTGTCGAGGACGCATATTTGTGCGCTTATCTGTTGTTTTCCGCCGACGAAAACGAAAAGGCGTACAATATTCTTAAGTATAATAATCCTATTGAACGGTTAAAGCATTACGACGGAAAAACGGAAAGCGTCGATTTGGACTGCAGTGTGCTCGGCTCGGCGATTTATTACTTGACGGTAACCGAAATGCTACTCGGAATATCAATGCGCGGCAAACGGATAAGATTATTGCCAAAAACTTCCGCCGACTGTCCGCAAATCGAGCTGGATCTGTACGGCAAGACAAATGACGCACACGTTCTGATCGATAGCGCCGAGCCTGTCGGAAGCTGGAAAATGCGTGTGGATAGAATAAGCTATTCGTCGGATTCGGTGGATATTTCGGATTTATCGGGGGATATAATCTTTTATCGTGACGGAATAGAGTAAAACGCTTGTAATCATTACCGTTTTGTGATATATTTATTATTATGCCAAAGGAAAAATGGAGGTTTGTTGTATGGCTGAAGATATAAATAAAAAGGTCGAAACGGACTGCTTGCTTAGTGTGAATCACGTTTCCATGTCATACGCCAACGGCAACGTTAAAGCTGTTGACGATCTGTCTTTCTCGTTAAAGGCGGGCGAGATATTCGGTTTTTTGGGCGCTAACGGCGCAGGTAAAACCACAACCATAAAAATGGCAACGGGTATTTTGCCTGTTAAGTCGGGAAGCATTGAAATTTGTGGACGCGATATTACGCGCGACCCGATTGAGGCAAAGCGTAATTTCGGATTTGTTCCCGATTCGCCGATAATATTCGATAAATACACAGGGCGAGAATATGTTGATTTTTTGGGTGATATTTACGGCGTGAGCAAGGAAGACCGTGAGCGCGTATCATCCGATCTTCTAAAGCGCTTTAATTTAGAGGACGCATTTGACAAACGTATTAGCGGTTATTCGCACGGCATGAAGCAAAAAATAGCTATTATCGGCGCGCTCATACATAGTCCTGCGCTGTGGATTTTGGACGAGCCCATGATGGGACTCGATCCGCAATCCTCTTTTGCGCTTAAGGAATTGATGAAGGAGCACCGTAACGCCGGTAAGACGGTTTTCTTTTCCACCCACGTGCTTGAGGTTGCGGAAAAGCTTTGCGACCGCGTTGCCATAATAAATAAAGGCAAGTTAGTGCTTTGCGGTGATATGGACGAAATCAAAGCGGCAAAAGGTGACGAGAGCTTGGAAGAAATCTTTTTGTCGGTTGCTGGCGAGGGAAACAATGAGTGATTTTTTGATTATTCTCGCCGCGCTTTTTAAAAATAAATTTCGTATCGACGAGAGCAAATCCAAAAAGAGCGTTATTGCGTTTGTTGTGTTTTTGGGTTTTGCCTACGTTATTTGTGTTTCCGCTTTTATACTTATATTGGTTCTTCTAAAAGATTTTTTATCGGTTTTAGCGTCGTCGTATGCACCAGTATTTTATTTTTTCGTGCTTATCACTTGTGCGCTTATTGTGCTTATATTCGGAATAATCTTTTTGATTTCAACGCTGTATTTGTCTAAGGATACCGACTTTTTTTCGGTTTTGCCCGTTAAGTCGCACGTTGTGTTTGCGGCAAAGATTGCATTTGTCTATATAATCGAAACCGCGCTTGTGGCGGCGCTTGCGTTACCGCTACTGATAGCGTACGGAATAATAATTCACGCATGGGCGTTGTATTACGTTATTACGTTATTGCTGATTTTTATTGTTCCCGCATTGCCGCTCGTGCTTGCCGCTATATTGGGGATACCCGTAATGTTTATTGCGAGTAAGATGAAAAATCGCGGCGTCGTTGCGTTGCTGTTTTACATGATTCTGTTTGGCGCATTGTTCGGCGTTTATATTTATTTTATATGGGCAATGTCAACTATTTCCGAAGAGGCGATTTATTCGTTGTTTCATGGCATATCCGCAGTGCTAAACGCATTCTATCCGTACAAAGCGCTTGCGTATGCGGCTTGCGGGTTTTCGTCATTTGGGTTATCAATCGGAATGTCGACCGTAGTAAACCTGTTGATTTTTATCGGAAGCTCGGTCGTATTGGTTGTTATTTTGCTGTTTGCCGCTAAGTTTATGTACTCGCAATCCGTAAAGGCAAACAACCAGACCGACAATTCTAAGGCGAAAAAGAGCGAGTTTAAAACGACAACGTCATTCCGCGCTCTTGTTAAACGCGAGTACCTAAGCTCTATGCGCACGACTCAAACGGCGTTTCAATGTTATTTTGTTATGCTTTTGCCGATTATTATTTCGATTATATTCGGAATAATGATAACGCAGACTTCCGCCATGTTTGATAATATGGCAGAGAAAGGCGTCGAAATCGGTTTGAGCGAAAGCGTTCGGTTGATGTCGTTCTGTACTCTTGCGGCAGTTTTTGCGTCAACTGGGAATGCTGCGGCGACAACCTTTTCACGCGAGGGCGGGGCAATAGCGTCGTTAAAGATTTTACCCATTGGCATCAAGTCGATACTTAAAGCAAAAATAATGGCTTGGCTGTTTTTAGCCATTCCGACGGCTACCATTGCGGTAGTGACGGTCAACGCTTTCGCGTTTGAATGGCAAAACTTTCTGCTGTCCTTCTTCTTGCTCATTCCGCTTGCCGGCATGTTTGTAATCTTCGGCGCGTTGTGGGATTTATCTGCGCCAAAACTTAAGTGGACCGATCCCATGCAGGCGATAAAGCACAACGGACACGTAACTATTGCTCAGCTTATAAGCCTCGGCTGTGGACTTATCGTGCTGTTTTTAGTCAATATTCTAATCTCTAACGGCGTTGGCATGAATATAACCGCGCCGCTTTGTTGGGCGTTACTGTATTTTGAGCTTGCTTGCTTTGCGGTTATAAATATCGTGCTGTATAGAAAATGCGAAGAATACTACAATCGGATAGAAATTTGATAAAATGTATTGCATATAATTTTGAATTATGATAAACTAATATAGTTCGACGCAAGCGGCTTGTGTGATAATAACGTTTTACGGAGGAAGTTTTAATGGATAAGTGGGATGAGCGTTTCATGGAAATAGCGCACGCTGTTGCTACGTGGTCGAGTTGTTATCAGGAAAACCGACAGGTCGGCGCCGTAATAGCCAAAAACAAACGCATTATGACCACCGGTTATAACGGTGCAAGCTCGGGTATAAAAAGCTGTAAGGACAAGGGTGAATGCTTAAGGCGTAAGCTTAATATTGTATCAGGCACTCGCCACGAGCTTTGCTATGCCACGCATGCCGAGCAAAACGCGATAATTCAGGCGGCGCGTATGGGAATATGTATAGACGGCGCGACTCTTTACTGCACCCATCAGCCTTGTGCGATTTGTACAAAAATGATAATCAACAGCGGCATTACGCGCGTTGTGTACAAAGAAGGCTATCCCGATGAATTCTCTTTGGAATTATTCGAGGAAGCAGGCGTAAAAATCGAAAAATTCGAATCACAAATATAAAATATAAATTATTATTAATAAGAGGTGAAAATTATGAAGTGTCCAAAGTGCGGCGCCGATATGCCCGAGCACGCAAACTTCTGTACGAAGTGCGGCGAAAAACTCGGCAAAGCTCCCGCAGAACAAGAGCCTGTAGAACAGCCGGAACAACAGACCGTAAACTCGCAGCCGCCCGCTTTGGCGGAACAACAACAGCCTAAGCAAAGCTCGTTTGACGTAAAAAAAGTTAACGGCTTTTTAGCCGAGCGTTTTATGCCGACGTTCGTTATTGTGGGCGTGATGGTTTGGGCGCTTAAGGAATTGTCGGTATTGTTTATTTATTCAACGTATTGGCTCGGCATAGTGCTCGGCGTGTTTGCTATTTTGTTTGCTTTCGTGTTTTGCATGCTTGGTATTTATAGATATTGGATGCTAAAATCGCAAGACGGCAAGCACACTAATTCCGATATAATATGCTTTGCTATCGGCATAATTGCATTTATATTCGTGTTGGTAACAAGTATCGTTGTAATGGTTTCGGGCGGTAGCCTTCAGGATATTTTGGGAGGAATTGCATGATTCCGTATTATTTGACGGCTCATCTAACAAACGTCAAAGAAAAAAAGGATAAAATTGTTGGCGTTTTGATTTCTTCGTCAGGTAACACCGATTTGGAAATTTGGTATTACGGGGAATTGTTGCCGATTGGCAAATTTCCGTATATCGCGGACAGCGAGTATCCTTGTTTAATCGTTGCTAAAGACCCGTTAACAAATGAGCAATTCGTAGTTTTTGACGGCGCTAAACATGGTTATGACGGTATGTTTTGCAACGATCCGATGGGTGAGGAAGGCAGAGAGTTAGAGCTATACGGGTACGCTAAAGGCAAAATCGAGATTACTCTCGGCTATGCAATCGATTATGAAGACGAAAAGGACGATTATACGTTTAATGTTAATAACGAGGTACAGCTAATCGACGGCTCGTACCTTGACTGGAACAAGGCTAAGTCAATAGGCTTCGATTGGCTTACAATGAAATTTGCCGATAAGAAAAAGAAGTTTGTCGATTTGGAATTGGCATAACCCAAATAGGGTAAACGTAAGTAATTACTATAAAAGACTTTCGTGAAAAAATTCGAGAGCCTTTTTTATTGTAAATTTTTTTTGCAAAAATCTTAAAAACACTTGACAAGCTTATTTTGTGGTATTATAATTGAAGCATAAAGTTTGACTTTCTTTGACTTTTGACTTTCGGTCTGACTTTAAATACCTAGGAGGGTGACATGACGGTAAGCGATATAATCGAACGGTTTTTGCTAGATACGCTCGGCGATGAGCTGTCGGTCAATTTTAATCGAAACGAGCTTGCGGCGTACTTTGCGGTGGCGCCGAGTCAAATAAATTACGTGCTGGCTACAAGGTTTACACCCGAGCGCGGGTACGTAATAGAAAGTCGCAGGGGTGGGGGCGGATCGATAACGTTGATTAAAGTCAACGAGAATGCCGACGACGTACTTATCGGGTATATAGACAAAACTTTGTCCGATGGAATAGAATACGGCAAAGCATGTCAAATAATAGACCGGCTGTGCGAGGACGGTATTTTTACGCAATCGGAAGGACGGCTTGTCAAAGCGGCGATTTCGGATAAAGCGCTACTCGCGCCTACTGTTGCAAAAAATAAATTGCGCGGTTCTATACTTAAAAGCGTGCTTTTGGAAACACTTAAAACGCACGACGACAACGAATAATCGGAGGTAAAAATGAAGTGTACTAAATGCGGATTGCGCGACGCCACTACCGAAGTGCTTGTTCAGCGCAATAACCACGTAGAAAAAATGTTTTTGTGCGACGAGTGTGCAAGTAATTTCAGACCGGACATCGGACTCGACAGCTTTGATGTTCTTAATAAATTGATAAACGGCTCGCCGATGGGGCTTTTAAATAACTTTAATAATCTGTTTGACGCGCCGACTGCGCGCGCGCTTGTCTGTCCCGACTGCAAAACGACGAGCCAAGAATTTATCAAAAGCGGTTTTGTCGGTTGTCCTAGGTGTTACAAGGTCTTTGAGCCGCTTATTGTTCAGACTGTCAAAAAGCTTCAGCAGTCCGATAGGCACGTAGGCAAAACGCCGTACGGCGCCGTGGACGTTGCAACCGAAGAGGCGAGGCTTAAGTCAGAGCTTCAAGCGGCGTTTGACAGCGGCGATTATGCAAGAATAAGCGAGCTTAGCGAAAGACTTAAACAGCTTGTCGGCAACAGACGGGAGGATAAATAGCATGGCTTCGGCAGATTCGATAATTGTTTCTACAAGACTGCGGCTTGCACGCAATATAGACGGCTTGCCTTTTCCGCACAAGCTTGCCGAAATGCCTGCAAAACAGATAGTCGACAAGGTGGAGCGCTCGCTTTCGCCTGTGGATAAATTCACTCGCTACGATATGCACGGGCTTTCCGAGCTCGATGGCACGGTTTTGCAGGAAAAGCATTTGATAAGCCCCGATTTATTGGAATCGTGTCCGTTCGGTTCTGCGCTTATAAGCGCCGACGAAACCGTTGCCGTTATGGTTAACGAGGAAGACCATATCCGTGAGCAGGTAATCTTGCCCGGCTTGTCGCTCGATTCGGCGTACGAGCGCGTCAATTTAATAGACGACGTATTAAGTCGCAATATGAAGTTTGCGTTTGATAACCGCTTTGGATATCTTACTTCTTGTGCGACAAATCTCGGTACGGGAATGCGTGCGTCGGTCATGGTGTTTTTGCCCGCTCTTACAATGCAAAACCTGATAGAGGGGTGTATAAACGACGTAGCTCGACTTAATATGACGGTTCGCGGCGTTTACGGCGAGGGTAGTAAAGCGGAAGGATTTCTTTATCAAATAAGTAATCAACGCACGCTCGGCGTAAAGGAAACCGAAATCCTGGAAGCCGTCGACGATGCTATCAATCATATACTGGACGCCGAAAACCGCGCCCGACAGCTTTTAAAGCGCGACGAACCTGAGTTAAAAGACAGAATTTGCAGGGCGTGGGGTATACTCACAAATGCGTACAAGCTTTCAACCGAGGAAGCAATGAAGTACTTGGCGCTCGTAAGACTCGGCGGTTATTATGACTATATAGATATAGCCGACGGCAATGAGTTCCAAAACATAATCACAACCTGTCAACCCGCAAACATGCAACGTTTGGGTGGCAATCAAATGAGCGTTGACGAACGCGACGTTATGCGAGCAAGGTATATTGCTTCGTCGCTGACCTCGCTTTGTAAAAAGACAATTTAACGGAGGAGCATTATGGAATATTCAATGGACGAAAATGCGCTTAAAGCGTATGACATAGCAAGAAAGACAGCCAAATATTACTCTAACGAGTACACGGGTACCGAGCATCTGCTTTACGGTATCCTAAAAGTGGAATGCATTGCGGCAAAGATTTTTGCGGCAAACGGGTTTTCGCCCGAAGGACTAGTGCAGATTTTTGAGGACGAAAAAGAAAAGCCGTCGCTGTCCGAGCCGACCGATTCGCCGCGTGTGCGTGAATCTATTCCTTTTACGGCGTACAGTATTGCCGCGCAAATTGGAGCGTCCACGATCTCGCCCGATCATCTCATGCTTGCCATTTTGGAGGATCGCAACTGCGTAGCTTCCGACGCGCTTTATCAAATTTACAATATTAATATTGCCGCCTACAGACGATCGATTTTAAAGCTTTTACAAACGGGGCAGGCAAGTAAAGAACAGCCTTTTGGCGGTTCGCAGTTTTCTTCGCCGTTAGGCGCGTTCTCGACGGGGGGTTACGGCGGACCGGTTTCCGACGGCGTAAACGGTTCGGGGCATGAGCTTCCCGCACAGCTTGCCGATCTCGGCGTGGATGTTACGGCAAAGGCGCGACAGAATAAACTCGATCCCGTAATCGGGCGTGAGCACGAGGTTGAACGACTCATAGAGATCTTGTGCCGCAAGACCAAGAACAACCCCGTGCTTATAGGCGAGCCGGGCGTAGGCAAAAGCGCGATTATCGACGGGCTTGCAAAGGCGATTGTTGACGGCAAGGTGCCGCGTCAGTTGCAAAACAACATAATATTTTCGCTTAATATCGGCTCGCTTATGGCCGGCACAAAATACCGCGGTCAGCTTGAGGAAAAACTTAAATCCGCTATTGACTTGATTATAGGAAGCGGCAACATAATCGTGTTTATCGACGAACTTCATACGCTTATGCAAGCGGGGTCTAAGGACGGCGAGGTTACGCCTGCCGATATACTCAAGCCCTATCTTGCGCGCGGCGAAATGCACACCATAGGCGCGACGACAACCGACGAGTACCGAAAGTATATAGAAGCCGACAAAGCCATGGAACGCCGTTTCCAGCCTATAATCGTCGATCCGCCCACCGTCGAGCAGACTATAGAGATACTAAAAGGCTTACGCACCAATTACGAAAACTTCCACAACGTCAAGCTTTCCGACGAGGCGATAGTAGCCGCCGCCAAGCTTTCCGATAAATACATTGCCGATAGATTTTTGCCCGACAAGGCAATCGATCTAATAGACGAGGCTATGAGCTGTGCCAAGGTCGGAGCTTCACTTGCGCCTGCCGATTTATCCGAGCTTAACGCTCAGCTTGCTGAGTACAAAAAGAAGATGCGCGAGTGTGCCGATCGACAGGACTATGCGCAAGCCGAGCAGTACAAGCAAAAAACGGAAGACCTAGAGCGCACAATAAAGTCGCGATCGTTGCAAAACTCAGCCGCCCAAGAAAAGACCGTAAAAACAATCACCGCCGATAATATCGCGGACGTAGTGTCGCGGTGGACTAAGATTCCGGTAAATAAGCTTACCGAAACGGAAAGCGCCAGACTGCAAAACCTCGAGGACATTTTGCATAAACGTGTTATTGGGCAAAACCGAGCTGTCGAGGCAGTGTCCAAGGCGATACGCCGAGCTCGTGCGGGACTTAAAAGCGACAACCGTCCGATTGGTTCGTTTATTTTCCTCGGTCCTACGGGCGTTGGAAAAACCGAGCTTACCAAAGCGCTTGCCGAGGCTATGTTTGATAACGAAAACTCCGTTATACGCCTTGACATGAGCGAGTTTATGGAATCGCATTCCGTGTCCAAGCTTATAGGCGCACCGCCCGGATACGTCGGCTTTGACGACGGCGGACAGCTTACCGAAAAGGTGCGCCGTCACCCGTACTCAATAGTTTTGTTCGACGAGATAGAAAAAGCGCATCCCGACGTTTTTAATATCCTCTTGCAGTTGCTTGACGACGGCAGACTTACCGATTCGCAAGGGCGCACGGTGTCGTTTAAAAATACCATAATCATAATGACGAGTAATGTGGGGGCAACAGCCGCCGCGGCAAAACGAGAAATAGGGTTTAACGCTGTCGGTAAAAAGGACAGCGACGTTCGCGACGATGAGTATATGAATGCGCTTCGCGGCACGTTTAAACCCGAATTCCTAAATCGTATCGATGTGATTTGCGTGTTTGACAGACTGTCTAAGTCCGACGTGGCGCGTATAGCCGAGATAATGCTGAAACGTGTGGAAAACTCGCTTAAAGACAAAAACATTTCTATTACAATCTCGCCCGCGGCAATAGAGTGGCTTATCGACAAGGGCTATGACGCAGAATACGGCGCGCGACCGTTGCGCAGAGTCATCGAGCAAAACGTCGAGGACGAGATAGCCGAAGCTATTATCGGCGGAAAAATCCAAAGCAATTCTTCGGTAATCGTCGACTGCATTGACGGCAAAATTGTTATAAGGTAAATTTTTGTAAACCCATTTACAAACGTTGCTCGGCATGATATAATATAGGCAGATATTATCGCGCCGATAAACGCTTTAAAATCAACTATTGTTATTTATAGGAGGAAACTATGAAAATCGACTACCTTTGCAAAAATTATGACGCGAGCGAAAAGCTCAAGACCGTTATCGACAAAAAGATTCAAAAGCTCGATAAGTTTTTTGAGGACGATACGCGCATTAAAATAGCGCTTAAAAAGGGCAATACGCGCAGTACCGACGACCTTTATACGCTTGAGCTTACGATAATGCTTGACGGCACCGTTCTTCGTGCCGAGGTAACAAGCGACAATATGTACAACAACATTGATCTTGCTATTCCCAAGCTCGAAAAGCAGATTATACGTCATCATAAAAAACTTGAGTCCAAGTCCAAAAAGCTTCGTGCAAAGGATTTTTCCATACCCGGCGACATTGTAGAAGAAGAAGTAACGGAGGAAAAGGCTCTTGTAAAATCCAAGTGCTACACGCTAATTCCTATGTCTATTGACGACGCTATAGAAGAGCTTGAGCTCGTAGGTCACAACTTTTATGTATTCCTCAACAAAAGCACCAACTCGATTAACGTTTTGTACGTGCGTAACGACGGAAACTACGGTTTAATCGAAACTGTTGTGTAATTTAAAGAAGACGGTGAAGAAGTTTCACCGTCTTTTTTGTTCTTTTTTTGTTGTGAAAATAGTATAATATTGCTTGATTTTAAACGCATTAAGATATATAATATTTTATAGAATTTTTTCCATATAGGAGAGCTAATTTTTATGAAACTCAAGTTCGATTACAACAACATGATGGATAGCGCAATAGGCGCACACGGCATTAAGCCGTCGGAAATTTCAGCCGCGTCGTCACTTCATTCCGCCGCCTACAAGGAAGTTGTGGAAAACAGCGGTAGGGGTTGGCAGGAGTGGACGGAATGCCCGCTCATTCCACAAAAGGAAATAGACGAGCTTAACGCTTTCGGTGCGAAAATCCGTGAAAAGGCATCAAGTTTTGTTGTTCTCGGCATAGGCGGATCGGCGCTCGGACCGATTTGCGTGTTTAACGCGCTTTTGCATTTGCATCACAACGAGTTGCCCGAAAAAATGCGTAAGGCGCCAAAGATTTACGTTGAGGATAACGTCGATCCCGAGCGCATGGCGTCGCTGTTGGATATTATAGATTTAAAAACCACGTACTTTAACGTTATTACCAAGTCTGGTGAAACGAGCGAAACGCTCAGTCAGTTCATTATTCTGTACAACCTGCTCAAAAAAACAGTTGGCGAAAAGAAAGCCAAAGAACATATTTTCGTAACTACCACTGTTGGCAAGGGCGCTTTGTACAACGTTGCGGAAAAGGAAGGCTTTAAGATTTTCGGCATTCCGAGCGGTGTGGGCGGTAGATTCTCCGTTCTTTCAAACGTCGGTCTTGTACCGTTTGCCGTTATGGGCGTTGATATTCAAAGCATGATTGCCGGTGCACGCGCTATGCGCGAGGCTTGCGAACGCACCGATATTAATACCAACCCCGCGCTTATGACTGCATTTTTGCAAGTCAAGTCGATGCAGGCGGGTAAGAATATATCCGTTATGATGCCGTACGCCGATGGGCTCAAAACCATGGCGGACTTTTACTGCCAGATTTGGGCGGAGTCGCTCGGTAAGGCTGTCGACAAAAAAGGCAAGACCGTCAACTGCGGTCAAACGCCCGCAAAATCGCTTGGCGTTACCGATCAGCACAGCCAGGTTCAGCTTTATACCGAGGGTCCCTACGACAAGGTTGTAACCTTTATCGGCGTCGAAAATTACGGCGCAACTGTTAATATTCCAGCCGCCGAAACGTCGGACGTAGGCAACTTCTTAAAAGGACATACGCTTAACGAGCTTATCACCGCCGAGCGTAAGTCAACCGAATTTGCCCTTACAAAAGCGGGTAGATCCAATTATACGATTATTCTTCCCGAGGTTAACGCCGAAACAGTTGGCGAACTTCTCATGTACTTTATGTACCAAACCGCGTTTGCCGGTGCGTACCTCGGTATAGACACCTTTAATCAGCCCGGCGTCGAAGAGGGTAAAAAAGCTACTTTTGCAATGATCGGAAGAGCAGGCTACGAGGCAAAGCTTCAAGAACTTAATTCGCTTAGTAAAAACGACGCTTATATAATTAAATAAATTTTTTTGTAAAACTATTGCAAAACGGAACGTTGTGTGATAGAATATCTTTGGCTTAAGACCGTAATTTTATATCGGACTTGCAAATATAAAAATTAACCGTGGGAGGTTGTTATGAAGTCAGTTAAAGTTTATTTCCCCTCGATGGACAGCGTAAAAGAGTTTGTAAACTACGTTTCGCGTTATCCGTACGAAGTAGATTTGCACAGCGGGAGATACGTTGTAGACGCTAAGTCGCTTTTGGGTATTTTCTCGCTTGATCTCGGAAAGCCCATTGTTTGCGAAATCTATAACGACAATTGCGACGAATTACTTAAGGATATCAATAAGTACATAGCAAAATAGTTATTCCGATGCGGTGTAAGCGGTGAGTTTTCTCACCGCTTATATTAAAATCGGGTTTCGCTTTTCGGGTGTTTGTGCGCAAATGCCTTTTTGTGTTTGTTGTAAATAGCATTACTTTTTCGTTGTGATTTATTAGTTTGCTCGGAGTTTTTATGCGTAGGAATTATTTGGAAACAATGCAATCGGACGGAATAGGCGAATTTATGTCCGCCTGTGACGCGTTAAAAAATTGCAAATACGTGCTTGCGGAAAGCAAGATTGCGGCATTGCTTAAAGCCATTGCCGACAATAAACAGTTGTATTCCATGTTTGCAATGACGTTGTACGGCTTCGATTATAATTACACGTTTGCCGAAAGCGTTAACACAGGCGCGTTCGTATTGCCGTCCGACCCCAAAAAGGCGATTGCTTTGGTTTTCCGCCTTTTGTTCGATATTGACAATGGCAAGATTGAGCTTAGGAATTTCTTGGAAGCGTACTTTTACAGCCACATGCTTAATGAGTCTTATGCGCGGTTTTGCTTGGAAGTCGTTGCGCCTTTCCAGTCGTACTGTGCGGCGTTGTTTTCGCAACCCGCCATGCTTCGAGAGATTCAGACAGGGATTGGAGTGGACCGCGCGTATGAAGATGTCAACGGAAAATTCCGTTCTGATTTGCGTGCCGATGCGCTTAACTGCGTTGCAACGTTGATTGATATAGCCAACTCGGCAATTATCGGCGTCATTGACCGCGCAGAGTTTTGCGCTTGCGTAAACGGGCTTAAGTTTGCGCTTGCCGCGGATAACTACGAGGTTGTAATATCGTCTTTCCTCGGTGTTAAATATGCTATTGCGTACTTCTTTAAATCCACCAAAACGGTGCTCGATATCTTTAAAAAGTTGGAATACGATATCAAGCATATGGCAGATTGATTTTTAGATAAATATAAAAACGCTCGGCGGTTATAAGCAGTTCCCATAGGGAGTTTTTCCACATAAGTATAGCGCACTATACCTTGCAAGCAAGGCAGTGCGCTATTGCTTTACTTGTTCATTTAATTGTTGTATAATAACAGAGCGATAAACAGTAATTTAACGGAGTAAAAAATGATTACGGATTCGTTTGATAATAAAACTCAACCAATTTTAACTTTGAAAGATTTTTACGGCGAACGCAAACACTTGGTCGATATATGCTTGATTACTTTTTCTAAAAATATTTACGACTATATTTTATCGGCTTTTCATTGTGAAAAAATTACCGAAATTAAAGCCTGCAACGGACATACTCCCGTTTATAAATTTTCGTACCAAGGAACAGATATAGCATTTTATTTATCGCCCATAGGCTCCACCGCTGCGGCACAGTTTTCGATTGAAGCAAATTGGCTGACTGGTGCCTCAAAGTTTATAATGTTCGGTTCCGCTGGTAGTTTAGACGGCGAGAAAACTACAAATAAATATGTGATTCCTACGGAAGCCTATCGTGACGAGGGAATGTCTTATCACTATGTGCCACCGAGCGACTACATTAAAGTCAAGAACAGTGATAGAATAAAATCTTTATTTGATATGTGGAATATACCCAATATACAAGGAAGAATCTGGACTACTGACGCAATGTTGAGAGAAACTGTCGGACAAGTTGCGTTGCGCAGAAACGAGGGCTGTATTGCAGTTGAAATGGAGGTCGCAGGGGTTCAAGCGGTTTGTGATTTTTATAATTTTGAGCTGTACAATTTTCTTGTGACGGGCGATGTGTTATGCGAAGGTAATTATAACAACAGCCAATTGTCTGGCGCAAATCATAATCTTGATAAATTACAGATTGCATTAAAAATTGCGATACATATATAGAACGATAAATTTCAATTTAGCTTACTTAATTCAAGCAAAAAGAACTCTTGAACAATTTGTTCAAGAGTTCTTTATCGTTATTCGTTTTTTCATTCCCTATGGAACACACCCTTAAAACCGAGCGTTTTTTTTGTGTGTACGTTATAAATTGATTGTGTTTTCATCGTCGCGTATAAAGTTGACGTTGAATATAAATAATTTACGCATCATGAAGTTGTATACAAATACGATGAATTGAACGATGAGTTTGACAATCCAAATATTTCCGCCTATAACGTCGTAACCGATCCAACTGCCGAGCGACGTCAAGCCCAACCCGATTGCCGAAAAAAACATAAACTTAATAAACCCGTACTTGTTTTTGCCGACATTCCCATATTTGTAAACAAATATTAACGAAAGAACATAGTTGACGAATACGGCGGAAATAAAGCCGATAACGGTGGCTGTTATGTAAACGGAAAACGTAGGGGAATACGGAACGTTTCCCACAGTTGCACCCGAGAATACGCCCCAAAATCCAACGTAAAAATCATGCCCGTGAGCGTAAAGAAAAACCGCGGTTAACAAAAAATCAACGGCGCTGGATGCAAGTCCCACCGCTATTGATTTTAAAAACTCGAGAGTCGTTTGTTTTTTTAGAAGTTCAAAAAACTCTTTCTTCATAAATGCAGTTTATCATTCGTTGTTTTGCAACGGTTTTTGTGGAATAAAACCTTCAAAGATGTAGTTATCGCAAATCTTTTGTGCTTTTTGTGCTACAAGCTCGCTTCTAATTGTCCACGCAAGAACCGGAAGTCCTGCGTTGGTTACGTACTTATTGGGAAGATTTGTTACCTTGTACGCAATAAAATCAGGGTGGGATATATCATTGTACTTCAGCTTTTTTAACCGCTTTTTTTCACGGCGCGGCACGTCTAAATCGGCGTGATGAAAGTAAGAGGAAAGCTGTCCGCGCATGATTTGAGGTGCATTTTTATAGAAAAACTGCATTGACAGTGGGTCGAATGACTGCACCGCATACTCGCCGTTATAAGGTTTAAGCATTTCTATCACGCGCTCTTCCAGAGCGTAAGATTGTTCGGATTTTTTAATTTCAATCAAAAGCGGGACCTTTCCGTTGACTGTTTCCAAAACTTGCTCAAACGTAGGAATGCCGTATTCCGTTTTACAAAGGCGTATGTCCTTTAAATCGGACGCCTTAAGGTTTGATACGTAGCCGTCGTGATTGGCGATACGGCTGAGTTTTTCGTCGTGAAATACGATTACGGTATTGTCGTCGATGAGACGAACGTCAAGCTCTATGGCAAAACCGTGATTTACTGCATTATCAAAAGCGGGAAGCGAGTTCTCGGGAAATTCAAAATTGTGTAAGCCGCGATGGGCGATTGGGTTATTCAATACCCAGGAAGTTTTTGTTTCCATATCAATACAATTATATCATCTTTTTATTTATTTTACAATTGATTTTAGACACTTTTAATAAATATAGCAAAATTTTGCGCTATTAATTGATTTTTATTGCTGTTTTTTGAACGATATGATATAATTTACTTATGAATAATCAAAAGCATATACGCAATTTTTGTATTATTGCGCATATAGACCATGGAAAATCCACGCTTGCCGACCGTTTGATGGAAAGCACCGCTACGCTTACTAAGCGCGAGCTGTCAGACCAAATGCTCGACAGCATGGATATAGAACGTGAGCGCGGAATTACTATTAAGCTTACGCCTGTCAGAATGTTCTACGAGTACAACGGCGATCGGTATACGCTTAACCTTATCGACACACCGGGGCACGTCGACTTTACCTACGAAGTGTCGCGCAGTCTTGCCGCATGCGAAGGCGCCGTTCTCGTTGTCGATGCGGCGCAGGGCGTGGAAGCTCAAACGCTTGCCAACGTTTATCTCGCGCTCGACAACAACCTTGAGATTTGTCCGGTAATAAACAAAATCGATTTGCCGGCGGCTAGACCCGAAGAGGTTAAAAAGGAAATAGAAGATATTATCGGTCTGCCCGCCGATCAAGCGCCGTGCATTTCCGCCAAGGAAGGCATTAATATTGACGACGTTTTGCGCGCGGTGGTCGAGCAAGTCCCGCCGCCGAGCGGCGACGTGGAAAAGCCGCTTAAATCGCTTATTTTTGATTCGTATTACGACAACTATAAGGGTGCGGTTTGTCTTATCCGAGTAGTCGACGGCAAAGTAAAAGCAGGCGATAAAATAACCATGATGTCGACCGGTAAGATGTACGACGTTACGGAAGTAGGTGTATTTCAGCCTAAGCCCGTGCCAATCGCAATGTTATCGGCGGGCGACGTAGGGTATTTGTGTGCGTCGATTAAGTCGATAGCCGATACCGCGCCCGGCGACACCATAACATTTGCCGACAATCCTACGGCAGAGCCTTGCCCCGGTTACAAAAAGGTTAAGCCTGTTGTGTACAGCGGAATTTATCCTGCCGACGGATCGAAATACGAGGATTTAAAGGGCGCACTCGAGCGGCTTAAGCTGAACGACGCGTCGCTCTTTTACGAACCCGAAACCTCGTCCGCACTCGGCTTCGGATTCCGTTGCGGTTTTTTGGGACTGTTGCACATGGAAATCATCGAAGAGCGACTCGAGCGTGAGTTCGATCTCGATATTATTACTACAGCTCCTGGCGTTGTTTATAAGGTGTATACAGGCTCGGGCATGATTGAAGTTACCAACCCGTCCAACCTGCCGCCTGCGGGCGAGATCGAGCATATGGAAGAGCCCGTAGTTACGGCGTCCATTTACACTCCGCCCGAATACATCGGCCCGATTATGGATTTGTGTCAGGACAAGCGCGGCGAGTACGTTAATATGACGTATATAGAAAAAACGCGTGTGCTCTTAACGTACACAATGCCGCTAAACGAGATTGTTTATGACTTTTTTGACGGACTTAAAAGCCGCTCACGTGGGTACGCAAGCTTTGATTACGAGCAAGCGGGATATCGTACGAGCGATCTCGTTAAGTTAGATATTATGCTTAACGGCGAGATTTGCGACGCACTCAGTATTATTGTCCACCGCGAAAAAGCCTATTCGCGTGGAAGAGCTATGGCGGAAAAACTAAAGGACGTAATTCCGCGCAAGCTATTTGAAATTCCCATTCAAGCGGCAATCGGCGGCAAGGTCATCGCACGCGAAACAATAAAAGCGCTTCGCAAGGACGTTCTTGCAAAGTGCTACGGTGGTGACGTTACACGCAAAAAGAAACTGTTGGAAAAACAGAAGGAAGGCAAAAAACGTATGCGGCAGTTCGGTACGGTGGAAATCCCGTCCGAGGCATTTATGTCGGTACTTAAGCTCGATAACGACAAAAAATGACGGGGCGCACATACGGTATTTATATTCATATCCCGTTTTGTAAATCAAAGTGCAAATATTGCGCTTTTGTTTCGACGCCGGATTTTTCTCAGCAAAGAGCATACCTTCGCGTGTTGACTGACGAAATCACGTGCTATCGAAATAGCGGAATAAAAGCAGATACGGTTTATATAGGCGGTGGCACGCCGTCTTGTTTGTTTCGCGGTGGTATTTCAGATGTTATGTCCGCAGTAAAGAATAGCTTTTGCGTGTCGAATAACGCCGAGATAACCGTCGAATGTAATCCCGAAAGCGTGGATATCGAGTTTATAGAGGAATGCGTTAACAGTGGAATTAACAGGGTGAGTATGGGGTTGCAGTCGTCAAGCGATTGCGTTTTAAAATCCATAGGGCGTATTCATACGTATACCGATTATTTAAATGCGGTAAAACTGTTGCGTGATTACTTTGACAATATCTCGTCTGATGTCATTCTCGGTTTGCCTAATCAAACAAAGGATGATGTTAAGCGGTCGGTCGAAATGATATCGGAATACTGTCGTCATGCGTCGGTTTATGCGTTGACTGTTGAGGATGGCACACCGTTAAAATCCGAAAACTACAGTCCGTCAGACGATTACATAGCCGAGTTATATGAGTATGCGGCTGAATTGCTCGGTAATAATGGTTTTAATCGATACGAGGTGAGCAATTTTGCAAAAGAGGGTGCGTTCAGTCGGCATAATTTAAAGTATTGGCATTGCGAGCCGTACTTGGGATTTGGTGTTGCCGCGCATGGATATGACGGCGACGGTATTCGTTATGCGCATTCGGACAATATCAATGAATATATTTCGGATCCGACGCCGACTCGGTACGATTTGACCGGTAAAGATAAATTCAACGAGTACGTAATGCTCGCGTTGCGCACCGAAAATGGTATTGACATCAACGATTTTGAGCGCCGTTTCGGTTATTCGTTTGTCGAGAGGAATAGTAAAACGGTTGAACGTATGCAAAAGGACGGACTGATTTGCGTTTCCGATAATTCTGTTAGAATTTCGCCAAAGTACATGTTTGTTATGAACGGAATCATAGAGGACTTGATGCTTGACTAAACTTTATGTTTTTTGATAAAATAATCGACAGGTGATTTAATGCAAAAAAACTTGGAATATAAAGCCGTAAACAGGTTGGATTTATCCGACCCGAAATTCAAAATGCTGCATAAGCTCAACGCTTTTGCGTTTATTTCCATTGTTATAACAAGCGCTGTCGGAATAACGGTTAATTATTGTTTGCGCATGCTTGGAGAGCCGGGCGGATTATATTTTATATACGTATTGTGCGGTGTTGTAAACTGTTTGATTTATCCGTACGTGCATGAGTTTGCGCATGCTTTTGCCGTTATCATATGCAGGGGAAAGATTCCGACTGTAAAGTTCGGAAAGCTCGCTGCGTACTGTGGATCGCCCGATATTATTTTTAATAAATCCCAATACTTCTTTGTGGTGTCGTTTCCTTTTGTTTTTTACTGTGCGCTGTTTATACCTCTTTGTATATTAATTCCGGCAGAGTTTTTCCCTATGGTTTTTATGCCGCTCATGTACAATGTATTTTGCTCGGTTGCCGACGCGTTTATGATAAACAAGGCGACTAAGACCCCAAAAGGCGGTATTATAGTCGATTGCGGTACTGACGTGATTATTTATGCACCGTGTAAAGACGTAGCTAAAAAATAATAATTTCGTAACTATTTGTATATATAGTGTGTGAGTTTTTAACCGCATACTATTTTTGGAAAAAGATATAATAATTTTGACAAAAAACGATTGACAAAGGTAAAGGTATGTGATAAAATTTGTTTAGCAGTCAAGAGATGTGATTGCTAAATTTTTTTGATAATCGGATATATACAAATGGGTTTGACAAGCAGAAAAGAAAGAATACTTCAAGCTGTTGTCGACGGTTATATAGAAAGCTGTCAGCCCGTTTCCAGTGCCGAAATCAAAGAAAAGCATTTGCCCGCATTGTCATCCGCTACTATTCGTAACGAGATGGCGGCTTTGGAGGAAATGGGATATCTCGCTCAACCGCATACGTCTGCGGGTAGAGTTCCCACCGCCGACGCGTACAGGCTGTATGTGGAAAAGCTAATGCCGCGGCGCAAGCTTTCTCGGTCCGAGCTTAAGATTGTCAAAAGGTACTTTAACAAAAAAATCACCGAGCTTGACGATGTGCTCAAAAACACGGCAAAGGTAATATCGGAAATTACCAATCTCACGTCGGTCGCTTATGTGCATAATCCGAACGACGCCACTATTCTTAATATAAAAATCGTCAGGATAACCGATTCTTCTGCGCTCATTATAATAGTTACAAATATGGGAGTGCTAAAAGATACGACTGTGCATATTGGTAGCGGGGTTACGGACGAATACTGCGAACAGGTTTCCAAATTCGTTACCGAGTCGTTTGCGGGATTTAAAATCAGTGAGATTAACAAGCATCCCAACAAAACCGTCAAAAAGGTCAAAAAGGAGTACGAACGGGTTTTTGCTACAATACTTCGTATCTTCAAATCATATTCACATGACGAGTTGTTTTCCGATATCGTTTTGGAGGGTAGTGCAAAAATCCTCGAACAGCCGGAATACTCCAACCTTAAAAAAGCAAAAGCCATGCTGGAGTTCTTGGACGCCAAAGAGGAGCTCATCCCTGTGCTTCAAAACTCGGATGACGTCAATATCACATTCAAAATCGGCAGGGATAACGAGATTCGCGAGGGTATGCCGGAATGTGCGATTGTAACCGCCTCATATAATATAGGCGGCGTCACTGTCGGAAACGCGGGCGTTATAGGCCCGATAAGAATGGACTATTCCAAAGTCGTTTCCGTGCTGGACTATCTGTCTAGAACCGTGCAAATGCTTCCTGCGGGCGAAAGCACGCAGAGCGGCGACGGCGCGGCGGAAGGCTCGGAAGACGAATACGCTTCGACAATGCTAAATTCCGATGCGGACGAATAAAAAATTTTTGGAACGGAGGAACTAATGGACGAAAAGACGAGAGAGCGCACCCGAGAGTTGCCCGGTATCGGGGGCTCGGTGGAAGACTACATCGCCATGCAAAACCAATTGCAGACCGTGACGCAACAGCTTAGCATTGCTCAAGCTATTGCCGTTAAGGAAAAGGCGAGATCGGAGGAGCTTTCTAACCTGGTCAACCGTATGCAGGCGGATTTTGATAACTACCGCAAGCGTATGAACGAGAACAACAAAAAGCTTAAAGAGGACGGTATGTGCGCCGTTTTGGAAAAAATAATTCCTGAGCTTGACGTTTTAAAGCAGGCGATTCAGACCATTACGGACGAAAAGATCGCCGAGGGCGTTAAAATGATTTACCGCCGTATAGTGGACGTTTTGACTTCGTTCGGCGTGGAAGAAATCCCCGCACTCGGACAGCAATTCGATCCAAATCTGCACAACGCCGTTATGCAGACCAAGACCAACGACCCGACCAAAGTCAATATGATAGTCGAGGTTTATAACAAGGGCTACCGATTAGGCGACAGAATTTTACGACACAGCATCGTAAGAGTTGCCAATTAGTACAATATATAATTAGTTAAAAAATTTTTGGAGGATTTATATTATGGGCAAAATTATTGGTATCGACTTAGGTACTACCAACTCGTGTGTGGCCGTGCTCGAGGGCGGTGAGCCCGTCGTTATTCCCAATGCGGAAGGCGGTCGTACAACTCCGTCCGTCGTCGGCTTTGCAAAAGACGGCGAAAGACTTGTCGGACAGGTCGCTAAGCGTCAGGCTGTTGCTAACCCCGACAGAACGATTATTTCCATAAAGCGCGATATGGGTACGTCGAGAAAGGTCAACATCGACAAAAAAGACTATTCGCCGCAAGAGATTTCCGCTATGATTTTGACAAAGCTCAAGAAGGACGCGGAGTCCTATCTCGGTGAAACCGTTTCGCAAGCGGTTATTACCGTTCCGGCATACTTCAACGACTCTCAGCGTCAGGCAACAAAGGACGCGGGCAAGATTGCCGGTCTCGAAGTTTTGCGTATAATCAACGAGCCTACGGCGGCCGCGCTTGCTTACGGCTTGGACAAGGGGCAAAACTCCAGCCAAAAGGTATTTATTTACGACCTTGGCGGTGGTACGTTTGATATTTCCATTTTGGAAATCGGCGACGGAGTTTTTGAGGTTATCGCAACTGCCGGTGATACACATCTCGGCGGTGACGACTTCGACCAAGTTATTATCGATTATCTCGTTCAGCAGTTCAAGAACGATCAAGGCATAGACCTCAGCAAAGACCGTATGGCTATGCAACGTCTTAAGGAAGCGGCGGAAAAGGCGAAGATCGACCTTTCAGGCACGCAAAAGACCACTGTCAGCTTGCCGTTCATCACTGCGGACGCGACCGGACCCAAGCACCTTGAGTACGAGATTACCCGTGCTAAATTCGAGGCGCTTTCCCAAAAGCTTATCGACCGTTCGATTGAGCTTACCAAAAAAGCTATGGCGGACGCAGGCTACACCAACAACGATATCGATAAGGTTATACTTGTCGGCGGTTCGACTCGTATTCCCGCTGTTGTGGACGCTGTTCGCAAGCTTTCCGGAAAAGAGCCGTTCAAGGGCATAAACCCTGACGAATGTGTTGCTGTTGGCGCGGCTATTCAGGGCGGCGTTCTTGCGGGCGAGGTTAAGGACGTATTGCTTCTGGACGTTACGCCGCTTTCCCTCGGTATCGAAACCGTCGGCGGAATATTCACTAAGCTTATTCCGAGAAATACCACTATCCCTACCAAAAAGTCTCAGGTCTTCTCGACTGCTACCGACAATCAGCCCTCGGTTGACATTCACGTATTGCAGGGCGAGCGTGAAATCGCCGCTCACAACAAGACGCTTGCACGCTTCGAGCTCGGCGGCATTCCGCCCGCACCTCGCGGCGTTCCTCAAATCGAGGTTACCTTCGATATTGACGCAAACGGTATAGTCCACGTTTCCGCTAAGGATAAGGGCACAGGCAAGGAACAACGCGTTACGGTTACAGCATCTACCAACCTTACCGAAGCGCAAATCAATCAGGCTATAAAAGACGCCGAAAAGTTTGCCGAGGAAGACGCGCAGCGTAAAGAGGTTGTCGAGGCGAAAAACCAGGCTGATATGCTTGTATTCTCTATCGAAAAGTTCTTGCGCGAGAACGGGGATACCGTTTCCGCCGACGAAAAGTCCGAGCTCAACAAAGAGATGGCTAACGTTAAAGAGGTCATCAAGACAGACGACCTCGAGGCTATCCGCGACGCTGTGGAAGCGCTTCAAAAGCTTTCCAACGACATATTCTCCAAACTTTACGAGAACGGCACGACTACGTCTCCCGAGGACGATGTTGTTGTTGATAATCCCGAAGTCGTTGACGACGGCAATAACTAATTACCAATTCGATTAATAGGAAATACCCCGATGAGCCGACTGTATTCGTCGGGGTATTGTTCCTTTACAGACAAGTATTGACGCATTACGAGTGAATGTGCAAACGTACTTGTTATATCGGCATAAACAATCCTTCGGGATTGCGGAGTAAAAATGGCAAAAAATTATTATGAAATTTTGGGTGTATCCAAAACTGCTACGGAGGAAGAGCTTAAATCGGCATTCCGTAAGCTTGCTCGGCAATATCACCCCGACTTGCACCCCGGCGACGAGGCTGCGGCAAATAAATTCAAGGAAGTAAACGAGGCTTACGAAACCCTTAACGATCCGCAAAAGCGTGCGGAATACGACGCAGCTCAAGCGGGTGGCAGTTCGCAGTTCGGTGGCGGACAAGGCGGTGGCGGCGCTCGCGGACAGGGTGCCGGCGGTAGCTTTTTCGACGAGTTCGTCAATATGTTTGGCAATGATCCGCACCATGGTGCGCACGGCGGTCCAGGTGATATCAGCCTTAACGTTACGCTTTCCTTTGAAGAAGCGGCATACGGTACCCAAAAGGAAATTACCGTCAATCGTTTCGAGCATTGCGCGGCTTGTCGCGGTACCGGTGCGAAAAACGGCACACAGTTTGTTAAGTGTACAAACTGCGGCGGCAGCGGTAAAGTAAGGTATGCCCAGGAAACGCCGTTCGGCAGAGTTGTAAGCATGAAGCCTTGTAATGTTTGCGGCGGCAGCGGCAGAATTATTAAAGAGCCCTGCACTTCGTGCGGAGGCCGTGGTTCTTTGCGGAAAAATTCCAATCTGCGCATAACGTTCCCTCCGGGCGTAGAGCATAACCAAATTATGACAATACCCGGAGAGGGTGAACGCACGCGTTCGGGATCGAAAGCCGGCAACTTGATTTTGAATATCACCGTGTTGCCGCATAAACTTTTCCGTCGCAAGGGATTGGATTTGCTCGTTGATATTCCGGTTGCGTTTACACAGGCGTTAATGGGCGACAAGGTACTTGTGCCTACGCTTAAGGGTAATAAGATTGCGTTTTCTCTGCCCGAGGGCGCACAAAGCGGAATGACGTTCAAGCTTAAGGAACAAGGCTTGGAAAACCCCAAAAAACAGCTTAAAGGCGATTTGCTTGTTACGATCGACATAGAACTGCCTAAAAATCTTACAAAAGAACAACGGCAAAAAATCAAGGAATTGCACGAGAGCTTAAAGCCCGAACAATACGACAAGGCTCGGGATTTCCTTAAAAAATAACTAAACAACGACGCAGTGCCGCCGAGTATTCGGCGGTCATTTGCGTTTAGGAGGTATAATGAAAATACTTGTTATCAATGCCGGTAGCTCCTCGTTGAAATACCAGCTCATCGAAATAGAAAGCCAAAAGGTACTTGCTAAAGGCGTTTGCGAGCGCATAGGAATAGACGGATCGGTGCTTAATCATACGGGATCAGTAAAGGCGGAAATCAAAGAACCGATGCCATCGCACAAGGAAGCAATCAAGCTTGTTTTGGACGCGCTTGTTAATCCTAAGTACGGCGTAATAAAAGACATGTCGGAGATTGCGGCAGTCGGACACCGCGTTCTTCATGCGGGCGAAAACTTTAAAGATTCTGTGCTTGTCACGCCTGAAACGCTAAAGCTTATCGAAACCAATACCGACCTCGGACCTCTTCACATGCCTGCAAACATTATGGGAATCAAGGCGTGCCAAGAGGTTATGCCAAATGCACCAATGGTAGCAGTATTCGATACGACTTTCCATGCCACTATGCCCGAGTATGCTTATATGTACGGCATAGCTTACGACGACTACAAAAAATACAAGGTGCGCAAATACGGCTTCCACGGTACTAGCCATGCATACGTTTCCGGTCGTGCATCCGAGCTTATGGGAACTGACAAAATCAAGACGGTCGTTTGCCACTTGGGCAACGGCGCAAGCATAAGCGCGGTTAAGGACGGAAAGTGCGTTGATACGTCCATGGGCTTGACTCCGTTGGAGGGGCTTATTATGGGTACGCGTTGCGGCGATATCGATCCCGCCGTACTCGAATACCTTATGGGCAAGAAGGGCTGTGACATTCACGAGATGACAAACTACCTTAATAAACAGTGCGGTGTTTTTGGCATAAGCGGTATAAGCTCCGACTTCCGTGATTTGGAAGCTGCCTCCGACAAAGGCAATCCGAGAGCGTTGCTTGCAATCGATATGTTCAGCTACCGCGTTAAAAAATACGTCGGTTCATATGCCGCGGCAATGGGCGGACTGGACTGCTTGGTCTTTACCGGCGGAATAGGCGAACATACCGTTTGTGTAAGAGAAAGAGTCTGCAAGGATATGGAATTCCTCGGTATAAAGCTCGATCTAAAAAAGAACGCCAACCCGCCGCGTGACGAGGAAACGCTTATAAGCACAAAAGATTCCAAAGTTAAGGTCTACATCATTCCTACCAACGAGGAACTGTATATCGCGCGCGAAACGCTTAAACACAAAAACGATTGAAGCTTTCGGTTAAAAACGAAATAGTTAGAATGCTCTTCCCGGACGATATAAAATGTATCGTCTGCGAAAGAGAAATCTCGCCAAACCGATACGGTTTGTGCGACGAGTGTAAATTGGAGATAAACGACAACTATTGTGTGCGGTGCGGACGGCACAAAGTCGGTATCGGCGATTATTGTGACGAATGCGCAAAAATGCCGCTGTACTTCGATGAAGCCCGCAGTTGTGTAAACTACGACGGCAACGCAAAAGAGTTAATTCGCAGGCTAAAATACGGCAATGCGGTTTATTTGGTTAACACATTGAGTCAATATTTACTCGATGTGTTATTGTTTTCGGACTGGTATGCCGATTGCATAACGTTTGTTCCGATGCACAGGTCGCGGCAGAAAAAACGCGGCTACAATCAAGCCGAACGTCTTGCAAAAGCTCTTGCCGACTGCGTGGATATACCTTGCAAAGCTTTGCTCGGAAAAAACAAAAAGACGGTCAATCAAGCACGATTGGACAGAACCGAACGATTGGAAACCATAAAGGGCTCGTTTTCGGCAATGGGTGAATGCCCCGAGCACGTGATTTTAGTAGACGACGTAATGACTACGGGCGCAACCGTCAACGAGTGTAGTAAGGTGCTTAAAAGAAACGGTGCAAAAGTTGTGTACGTTTTGACTTTTGCTTCCGTTCCGGAACGTCCTGTTTTGGATAAACCGACTCAAAATATCGCAGAATTTCGCAAGTAAAAAACTTGACTAAAAATAGATATTGTGTTATATTATCAGTAGTAACTAATATGGGTTGTGTTATTCGGTAAAACATTGCCTTGTGGGTTGCTATCGGTACAGTATGTGTACCTCTGTTGATTGGATTGACGGTTTTGCCAGAGGGTAAAATCGTGCAGAAAAATAATAACACAAATTCACATACAAAATATTACAAGGAGCATGTTTTATGACCCTACTTTTTTCAAGTAGTACGGCGGTTGTTTTAGCTGTCGTTTTGCCGATAGTTGCTTTGATTGTCGGCGCGGCAGTAGGCATAGTTGTGTTTAGAGCAATCCAAGGCAAAAAGCTCGGCGCGGCTAAGCAGGTTGCCAACAAAATGGTTGAAGATGCCGTAAACGAAGTAAAAGAAATGCGCAAGACGGCAACGCGAGAGGCCAAGGAAGAACTCGCAAAGGAGCGCAGTGAACAGGAGCGCGAAATGCGCGAAAAGCAGGCGGAGCTGTCTCGCATGCAACAACGACTTATTCAGCGTGAGGAAACACTCGACAAGAAAGAGCAACAGCTTGATAAGAAGAGTGATGAACTGGACGCGCAAAAGGCAACGCTTACGCAAAAGCACGCCGAAGCGGACAAGCTCAAAGCCGAGCTTGCACAGGCTAACAGCCGCGTTTTGGACGAGGTACAACGCGTTGCAACCATGTCTAAGGAAGAAGCTAAGGCTCAACTTATAGACGCTATACGCGATGAAGCAAAGCACGACGCCGCCAAGATGGTGCGCGAAATCGACGCCGAAGCCAAAGAGGAAGCCGAAAAGCGTGCTAAAAAAATTGTATCGCTTGCCGTTCAGCGCTGCGCGGTAGACCACAGCGCAGAGATTACCGTATCAACCGTGCCGCTTCCCAACGACGAGATGAAAGGTCGCATAATCGGCAGGGAGGGGCGCAATATCCGCGCACTCGAAACGGCTACCGGTTGCGATTTGATAATAGACGATACCCCCGAAGCAGTGGTGCTTTCTTGTTTCGATCCCGTTCGTCGCGAGGTTGCGCGTATCGCTTTGGAAAAGCTTATAAGCGACGGGCGTATTCACCCGGGTAGAATAGAAGACTTGGTCGAAAAAGCGCAAAAAGAAGTCGATGTTAAAATTAAGGAAGCGGGCGAGAACGCTATGTATGAAACGGGTGTTTTCGGCTTGGCTCCGGAGCTTGTAAAAATACTCGGCAGACTCCGTTTCCGTACGAGCTACGGTCAAAACGTATTGCGTCATTCAATAGAAACGTCGCATCTTGCCGCCGTTATGGCGGGCGAGCTCGGCGCTAACGTTATGCTTTGCAAACGCGCCGGACTGTTACACGACATCGGTAAGGCGCTCGACCACGAGATCGATGGCACTCACGTGTCGATAGGCGTGGACGTTGCCAAAAAGTACAAGGAAAGCAAGGAAGTAGTGCACTGTATCGCCGCGCACCATAATGACGTCGATCCCGAAACTATCGAGGCAGTCATCGTTCAGTGTGCCGACGCTATATCAGGCGCCCGTCCCGGCGCTCGGCGCGAATCGCTTGATAACTACGTCAAACGCCTTGAAAAGCTCGAGGAAATCGCAAACAGCTTTGAGGGCGTTGAAAAATCGTTTGCCGTACAAGCGGGCCGCGAAATCCGCATTATAGTCAAGCCGGAAGTCGTGGACGACGTTCAAGCCATGTATATGTCCAAAGAGATTGCCAAGCAAATCGAACAGGATATGCAGTATCCGGGACAAATCAAGGTTAACGTCATTCGCGAAACTCGCGCTGTCGAATACGCAAAATAATTTCTGTATGAGCGATTAAGGAACGGATAATATTTTGTTCGCTCCTTTTTGTGTAAATAATTTAGGAATATAATGAGACATTGCGGAACTAAATTAATAATAACAGAACGGCTTATTTTGCGTCGATTTGAAGAGTCCGACGCCGAGCTTATGTTTAACAATTGGGCGAATGATCCCGATGTTACAAGGTATATGACGTGGGGGCCGCACGGCGATATTTCTGTCACAAAGGCTCTATTACAGGAATGGCATAAGTCTTATTCGCAAGTTGATTATTACAACTGGGCTATTGTGTTGAAGGATATAGGTGAACCTATCGGTTCTATCGGCAGTGTTTCATATGATGATGCTAAGAATATTATCGCGGTGGGTTATTGTATTTCCAAAAAATATTGGCATCAGGGAATTACATCCGAAGCATTGGGGGCTGTTATAAAGTATCTGTTTGACAATACGGACTGCAACCGCATAGAATCAATGCACGACGTTCGCAATCCTCATTCGGGCGGCGTAATGAAAAAATGCAGTATGCAATACGAGGGAACGCTACGCCAACACGGTAAAAACATTCAAGGCATAGTTGACGAATGTGTATATTCTATTTTGCGTTCCGATATCAACAAAAATTCTAAACACTAATTCTTTCTTGGATTTGATAAATATCGTTTTATCTCGACTAATACGGACAAATTTGTCCGTATTTTTTTTGCTACTATAAATTAGGAGTTTGAAAATGAAGATCGATCACTACACACAAAACGGTAATTTGTACGTAAAGCTTAATGGCGAATTGGACGAGCATCACAGCGCATATGCGCGCATGACGCTCGACCTACTTACTGACAGTAAAAGTATTCAGCGGCTTTATATTGATATGTCCGATTTGACGTTTATGGATTCAACGGGCATAGGCGTTTTAATCGGACGGTACAAAAAACTTAAGCCGCGCGGCATTCCGATTTTTATTCAATCGCCGCCGCCCGCGGTCGATAAGGTTTTGGGGTTATCGGGCATCTACAACATTATGATTAAGGCAGGTTAATATGGAAAATCAAATGACTGTTATTTTTAACGCTGTTACGGAAAACGAGGCGTTCGCGCGTAATACCGTCGCCGCGTTTTGCGTGTCGCTCGATCCGACAATCGACCAAATAAACGATATAAAAACCGCAGTTTCAGAGGCGGTAACCAACTGTATTGTTCACGCATATCCGAACAAATCGGCCGACAACAAAATAACAATAACCGCCACGGTCACAGACCAATCGGTACATATCGTCGTTTCGGACAACGGTATAGGCATTGATGACGTCAATAGCGCCATGCAGCCGTTTTATACCACCAAGCCCGAACAGGAACGGAGCGGAATGGGTTTTACGGTAATGGAATCCTTTATGGACTCTCTTTCCGTTACACCCAACACGCCGACGGGAACGGTCGTTTCCATGTCCAAGACGATTAGAGGTGCGGATTGGAAAGAGAAGAAACGTTAAATTTAATACGTGCGGCGCAACAAGGGGATAATTGTGCGTGCGAACGGCTTTTAACAAGCAATTCACCGCTTATCAAATCGGTCATACGCAGGTACAAAAACAAAGGTGTTGAGTACGACGATTTGTATCAACTCGGTTGCGTCGGGTTTGTTAAGGCTGTAAAAAACTTTTCCTTCGATTTCGAGGTGAAGTTTTCTACCTATGCCGTGCCGATGATTGCGGGCGAGGTAAAACGCTTTTTACGTGACGACGGTCCAATTAAGGTGTCGCGAGGCACCAAAACCGCTTCAATAAAAATAACGGTATTCGTCGAAAAGTATAAACGCGAAAACGGTGAAAGCCCGACAGTGGAAATAATAGCAAAGGAATTTGCGTTAGAGCCACAGGAAGTCGTTTTTATTATGGATTCGGGAAAATACCCTGTGTCGATATACGAGAGCAACGACGACAGCGGGCGTACCATAATGGATAAGCTACAATCGCCGGAAAACGAGGAAGAAAAGCTCGATAAAATGATGCTTAAAAAAATAATCAACGAACTTTCCCCGCGTGATAAGAAGATAATAATGCTGAGATATTTTGCCGATAAAACGCAGTCCGAGGTCGCACGCGTTTTATGTGTGTCACAGGTGCAAATATCACGATTGGAAAATAAAATATTAAGTAAAATTCGCGCCGAATACAGCGACGGGTAGTAAAATGAAAGTGTTTGACATACCTGTATGTTCATGATAAAATAATCGAGAGGATTTTTAATGGCATTTTCTCTCGATAGTATTTTTACTACTCGCACCGCTTTGCCGCGTGGTTGCGGTATTATCGAAATACCGCCCACCGCGGAGTTAAGACCGTTTATACGTTGTTTCTGGACGTATGACTGCGGTCTTGGTTCGCATTTTTTCAGAATAATACCCGATTGTTGTGCCGATATTATTATACCGCTTGACGGTACGCCTGCTTTTTTTGTCGGAGCGAGTGATAATAGCTTTATTACTCAAAAAACGGGCGACGTTTTTGGCATACGGTTATACGCGTGGACCGTTGCGTATTTTTTACATATCAATCTTTTTGATACTTTCAACAATGCTATACCCGTCAATACCATATTAAAAAACTTTGACGAATTGCAACTGCAAATCATAGATGAGCATGATAATACATGTCGCGTCGATTGCGCACAAAATTATTTAATGCGATTATATAACGGTAAAATTTGCGCGGACGTTATGAATGGAATTTATCACGCAATAAGTAGCGATTGTCGAGTTACAGTAAAAGATTTGTCCGATTATTGTGCTGTGTCGAAGCGCACGTTCGAGCGCAGGTTTATTGACTACACGGGCATTCCGCCTAAGACGCTAATCAATTTATTGCGATATCAATTACTGTGGCAGACTATTACACAAAGTGATTTTTCCGCCGCCGATAGTGCTTTTAAGTTCGGTTACTATGACGAAGCGCATTTGTATAACAGTTTTAAACAGTATCACGGTATCGGATTTAAACAGGCGCGACAAGAATATTTAAAGTTGTCGCATTTTTACAATATTTTGACGTAATTGTATAGTAAAATATGTTCATACAGCGGCTGAATGCCGATACATGGAGGTGTGCTATGGTAGAATCGAGATGCGGTCTGCTATGTAGTGAATGCGAATATAAGGAACAAATGGGTTGTAGCGGTTGTACACAAATAGACAAGCCGTTTTGGGGCGCCGTTTGTCCGGTCAAGTCGTGCTGTGAATCTAAGGCGCACACACATTGCGGTCTGTGCGATAGCTTTACTTGCGAGCTTTTGCACTCATTTGCGTATGATGAAAATCAGGGCGATGATGGTAAGCGTATAGAGCGGTGCAAAGAGTGGAAACAATCGGATTAGTTTTAGGTTATATAAATGGCGACTTCTTTGGATTATATCGAATACGTTTGTGAACAAATCGTCGGCGATTATGCTGTGCGATACAAAAAAATGTTCGGCGAGACATGGTTTACGTAAACGACAAGCCGATACTATTGGTTTGTGATAATTGTGTTTACGTCAAAATTCTGCCCGAGCTTGAAGCGATAATGACAAATACCGAGCGTGCTATCCCGTATGGTGGTACAAAAGAGCACTACGTATTGGATATGGACTGCGGTGAAAAAGTAAGAGCAGTTATTGCGGTTTTGGAAAGAATTACACCCATTCCCAAAAGTAAAGCTAAAAAGGCAAAGTAGATTTATTTTGTTGATATCATTTTAACACGGGGCAGCTAAGTACGCTCCTCCGTGTTTTTTTGTGTGCATGAATAAATCTTTATTCATTTCGGCAAATTATCTATATGAAAAAACAAGATCGTTGTGTAGGCGAAGGTTTGATTGATTGCACCGAGCGTGAAGTGCTTTCAAAGCAAATTAAATCGTTCGATGCGCGCAATTAGCGAGGTGGATATGGCTAAAAGCTCAAGTGTAATTACAGCACGCAATGCGCTTTATAATAACTATGTGGAAACCGTTACGCCAAAGACCAGTATTCCGAAGGCGCTTTTTCACAGTTTTGTTTTCGGCGGAGTTACCTGTATGATTGGACAGGGCATAGGCGATATCGTTAAGCTTATTGCGCCGTCTATGTCAAACGACATGGTCGGTAATATATCGTCTATGATTCTCGTCACGATAGCTATTTTATTGACAGGAATCGGTGTTTTTGACGTGATTGCGCGGCAGGGCGGAGCCGGCTCGTTCTTGCCTATTACGGGTTTTGCAAACGCAATGGCGAGCGCGTCCATGGAATTCAAAACCGAGGGCTTGATATTCGGTACGAGTGTTAAGCTGTTTTCCGTAGTCGGGCCTGTCGTTGTAAACGGTATCGTTTGGTCGACAGTTGCCGGGCTTTTGAATCTTTGGATAACGGGGATGTAGAATGTCGATTTTTAAAAAAGCACAAAAAGATGACGCGGCGTCGCAATCCGCAGTAATGGAAAGTATTACCGAGTCGGCAATAACAAGGCGACCGCGCGTAATGAAGTTTAAAAACACACCGCGCATTGTAGGGCGCATGAGCGTCGTCGGCGAAAAGGAATCCAAAGGTCCACTCGGCAAGTATTTTACCCAATGTGAAACCGACGACAAAATGGGCGAAAAAACTTTTGAGCGTGCCGAAATACGCATGTTTGACTGCGCGGTGCGCGGTGCAATCCGAGACGCGCGTATGGATATAGAAGACATTGACGTTATGATTTCCGGCGATTTGCTCAATCAGATGACGACGTCAAGCTACGCCGCCCGCGATATAGGCATACCGCACATAGGCATTTACGGCGCGTGCTCTACAATGACAGAGGGGCTCATGCTGTCCGCTTCGTTGGTAGACGGTGGTTTTTTTAAGAATATCGTTTGTGCGGCTTCGAGCCATTTTGCCACGGCGGAGCGACAGTTTAGGTACCCGTTGGAATACGGTTGTCAACGTCCGCCATACGCGCAGTGGACGGTGACGGGTGCGGGTGCGTCCGTCGTATCCAAAAACACCAAGGACACCGAGCGGTTTCCAAAAATCGTTATGGCTATTCCCGGATTGATTGTCGATTACGGGGTAAACGATTTAAATAATATGGGCGCCGCTATGGCTCCCGCCGCGCATGATACAATGTATACGCTTCTGACGCAATCCGGTTTTACCGTCGACGATTTCGATTTGATCGTAACGGGTGATTTGGGTAAGCTCGGGTCGGATATATTGCGCGACCTTATGCGTGAGCGCGGCATTAAGCTCGGGCAAAACTATATAGATTGCGGCAATATCGTGTATGACGTAAACCAAAAATGCTATCAGGGCGGAAGCGGGTGTGCGTGTTCGGCAACTGTGTTTAACTCGTTTATCATGGACAAGCTGATGAGCGGGGAATACCGCAGGATCGCGTATCTCGCAACGGGCGCGCTTATGAGTACCCAAAGCTGTTACCAGGGTGAAACCATTCCGGGCATATCGCATGCAGTAGTTGTTGAAAGCCCGTTCCAAGGAGAATAAAATCATGAACGTTTTACAAAATATAGGAACTTACGCTATAGTTTTTGCCGTCGGCGGTGCGCTGTGTGCTATAGCCGAGCTATTAATCGTGCGCACAAAGCTTACGCCCGCACGTATACTCGTAATATTTCTTATAGTCGGAATTATCCTTGAGGGAATAGGCGTTTACGATTATATCTTTAAGGTATGTCAAGCGGGTATTAGCGTGCCTATAGTCGGGTTTGGCGCGGCGCTTGCCAAGGGCTCGATTGAAATGGCGCACCAAGTCGGGTTTGTAGGCGCGTTTGCCGGCGGACTCGTTCGCACGGCGTACGGCGTGGGTGTTGCAATCGTCATGAGCTATCTTGTAACTTTAATATTTACGGCAAAGGCAAAATAAAGATTTTTATTCCGAAAAAGAGCTGTATTGCATATATATAATACGTGCATAATAACCGTTGCAAAAAAATCAAGGCTAAGCGTAACAAACGAAAAATTCTGTTTGTTACGCTTTTGATTATAGCGTCCGTAGTCATTGCTGCTGTGATGTTTTTTAAATATAACGTCACGCCGATGGTTGTGGCGTTGTCTGAAGAACGGGTTCGTTCGCTTACTGCTGATGCGGTTAGTATGGCGGTTGTCGACGTTTTGGCGCAGAATAACGACATGGATTACCTTGAAATAACTCGCGACGAAAAAGAGAACATAAAAAGCGTAAGCGTAAACGGGAAAGCGGCGTCCGTGCTTGCAGAACAGATTGCGCTTACTGCTCAGCAATACATAACGGACGTCGGTAGCGACGGGATAAAAATTCCGCTCGGCTCGCTTAGCGGCTTTTCCATGTTTACGGGATTGGGGCCCGATATTAACATGCGCGTTTATCTTGTCGGTTCGACTTATGCCGAAATGACGTCCGTGTTTACGTCTGCGGGGATAAACCAAACCCTTCACCGTCTGTATTTTACCATTTACGGCAATATCGCTGTCGCGGTACCCGGCATTCCTTCCACGATTAAAGTTTCCGCTCAAGTCCTTTTGGGTGAAACGCTTATAGTAGGCGAAGTTCCGCCCACATACTTGCAATCAACCACGATAGGCGATATACTGGATTTAGCGGTAAAATAGAATATTTGGTGCACGAAAACGATTGCACTATCTTAAAAGATGTGTTATACTATTAATAAAGAAAAGCACTTGCCGATTTAGCGGTGAGCTTACTTTCAAGATGCGATTGAGTGCGGCATAAGAAAAAGCGCGAACAACAGAGAGTCGTTCTCGGCTGAAAAACGACATGCGCCTAAAGATATTCACCGTACAAGCACCGTCGCCAAACATTTAGTAAGCGACGGCGTTGGCCGCGTTACGTGCCAAAAACGAGACCCAATTCGGGTGGTACCGCGTTAGCTTGACGCCCCGATGTGACGGCTTTTTTGCTGTCCTCGGGGCGTTTTAAATTATGGAGGTTGTATGGACGTTAAGGAAATACGCGCACAGGCGTTAAAGAAAATCGACGAGCTTCATCCAAAAACAGATCGGGATTTGGCAGAACTAAAAACCTACTTTTTCGGAAAGAACGGTGTTTTAACGGGTTTGATGAAGTCGCTCAAAGTTCTTCCGCCCGAGCAAAAACCGCAGGTAGGCAAGGATATAAACGATCTTCGCGTCGAGCTTGCGGGCATTTGCGCCGAGCTGGAAAAGGATATTCACCGCATTGCAATCGAGCAAGCAATCAACTCGCAAGAACTTGATTTATCGATAGACAGACCCGAGCACGCTATAGGATCCGTGCATCCGCTCAATCGCGTAAGGCGCATGCTGACCGACTACTTTGTCGGTAACGGCTATATCGTTTATGATAGCCCCGAGATCGAGACCGATTATTATAATTTTCAGGCTCTAAACGTTCCGCCGGATCATCCTGCGCGCGACATGCAGGACACGTTTTTTATAAACGATAATATCCTGTTGCGCACTCAAACATCGAGCGGGCAGATAAGGCTTATGGAAAAGTATAAGCCGCCGCTTAAGATGATTTGTCCCGGACGTGTTTTCCGTAATGACGACGATTCCACGCATTCGCCCGTATTCCACCAAATGGAAGGGCTTGTTATAGACAAAAACGTAACGCTGTGCGATCTTAAGGGTGCGCTTGACGGGTTTGCCAAGTTCATTTTCGGTGAGCAAACGCAAATCCGTTTTAGGCCGAGTTACTTTCCGTTTACCGAACCGAGCGTCGAAGTCGATGTCTCGTGCTTTAACTGCCATGGCAAAGGCTGTAGGGTATGCAAAAACACGGGCTGGATAGAGATACTTGGTGCCGGTATGGTTAACCGTAAGGTTTTGCAAAACTGCGGTATCGATCCCGACGAATATCACGGCTTTGCTTTTGGAATGGGGCTCGATCGTATAACGATGATTCTTTGCGCGATCAACGATATAAAGTTGATGTGGGAAAACGACGTGCGTTTCTTGCACATGTTTAAGTAGGAGGTATATATGAAACTGCCTTTAAGTTGGTTAAAAGATTACGTAGATATCGGCGATCTTACACCCGAACAATTATCGGACAAGCTTTTGTCTATCGGGTTTGAGGTTGAAGAGATTATAAAACCGCGCACGGATATAACCGGCGTGGTAGTCGGTTACGTTAAAAGTATCGTTCACCACGAAAATTCGGACAAGCTGTGGATTTGTTCTATTGAGATAGGAACAGAAACCGTGCAAATAATTACGGGCGCGCAAAATGTTAAGCAGGGAGATTTTGTTCCCGTCGCTACTGTCGGCGCAAACCTTCCCAGCGGCAAGCATATAGAAAAAGCCACGCTTCGCGGCGTGGATAGCTACGGTATGCTGTGCGGCGGAAGCGAGCTCGAGGTCGACGAAGACATCGTTGAAGGTGCCGGTGTGGATGGGATTCTCATTTTGCCGAACGACAGTGTCGTAGGAGATAATGTCATGCACACGCTCGGTTTGGACGATACCGTGCTTGACGTATCTATTACGGCTAATCGCCCCGATTGTCAGGCCATTGTCAACCTTGCGCGTGAAATATCCGTTCTTCTCGACAAACCGTTTAAAAAGCCCAAGCTTACTTACAAAGTAACCGGTACGGCTGGCGATATGCCTTCGGTTAAAATAACCGAAAAAAAACTGTGCAGCCATTACGTCGGTAGAGTTATCAACGATATAAAAATCGGAAAGTCACCCAAGTGGATGCGCGATAGATTGAGAATGTGCGGCATACGCCCTATAAACAATCTTGTTGATATTACTAACTACGTTCTTTTGGAAATAGGTCAGCCCCTGCACGCATTCGACCTCAAATTTATCGATGGCGGAATAAACGTGCGCAAGGGCGTTGATGGCGAAAAAATCGTAGCGCTTGACGGTAAAGAGTACGCCGTAAACGACGTGCTTGTTATTGCGGACGATAAAAAGCCGCTTGCCATTGCCGGAATAATGGGTGGCGAGTACACAAGTATTTTCCCCGATACTCAAACCGTGTTTTTGGAAGCGGCGCGTTTCGAGAGAAGCAATATCCGCCGCACGTCACGCAAAATCGGCTTGCGTTCCGATTCGTCGGCACGTTACGAAAAGGGCGTGGACTGGCCGTCAGTCGAAATGGGTTCTGCACGCGCCTTGGCGCTTATAGACCAGTTGAAATGCGGCAAAATATGTGCGGAGACTGTTTCGGATGGTATCGAGGCTCCGACCGAAAAAGTTATTCGCACTACTAAGCAAGAGATTTGCGCGCTTTTGGGTATTGATATTGAACAAAAAACCATTGTATCGATATTGAAAAAACAGGGTATCACCGTCAAAAAAGAGGGCAAAACCCTTGTGTGTAATATACCGCTTATTCGCGAAGATATCGACGCCTATCCCGATCTTGCCGAAGATATTATGCGTTTTTACGGATATGATAACATCGTATCAACATACTCGGAAAATACACACCAAACACGCGGTTTCCGCAGTGTCCACGATGAGAATATGCAGTCCGTCAAGGACAAGCTTCGGGCATTGGGTTGCGACGAGATATTCAACTATTCATTTATTTCGCCCGACGCATCCGACAAATTACTTTTGCCCTCGGACAGCACTCTTCGCAATATGATTCCGATTTTGAATCCCATAAGCCGCGATATATCTGTTATGCGTACTCAGCTCGCGTATGGAATGCTTACTTCGTTTTCGCGCAACTGCGCCCGCAAAAACAATGTTCTGCGTTTTTACGAAATAGGCAAGGTCTTTATTCCGGAAAGTCTGCCTCTTGTTAAACTTCCCGACGAGCGTGACGCATTGTGCATCGGCATTTGTAACGACGGCGATTTTTATACGCTAAAAGCAATCGTTACCGAGATTGTAAAGATATTCGGCGCACCTGTTTATACGCCGTCAAAAACAGCGTACCTTCATCCCAAACAATCATTGCATGTCGAGTGCGGCGGAATCACCGGCGACTTCGGCAAACTTCATCCGCTTGTATGCGAAAACTTCGATTTGCAGGACAACGTTTACGTAGCACATTTGGATATATCGGACGCGCTTAATAGCCAAGTTTCATTGCCGCTTTACACGGGTATTTCCAAACAGCATCCGATTGATAGGGATCTCGCGTTGGTTGTGGAAAAGTCAGTAGCTGTAGGTGATATGCTTGCCGCAGTAAAGGCGGTCAGCCCGTACATTGCCGAGGTTAAGCTGTTTGATATCTACGACGGAGAACAAATAGAACACGGCTGTAAGAGCGTCGCATTTTCCATTCGCATTCAGCCCACTGACAGTCCCTTCTCGGATAATATGATTAAGGAAATAGTAGATAAGGCTATAGCGACCGCCGCGCAAGGTTTTGGCGCAAGACTTAGATAGTATGCAAATCGTAGCGCCTGCCGGAAACTCAAAGTCCTTAATAGCAAGTATACACGGCGGAGCCGATGCGGTGTACTTAGGTATGCCGCATTTCGGTGCACGAGCAAAAGCCGAAAACTTTGATTGCTTGGCACTAAAGCAGGCGGTCGAAAACGCTCACGTTTTCGGGGTAAAGGTATTTGTTACTCTCAACACATTGATTAAAGATAAAGAGCTTGGCGATGCTTTAAACGCCGCACGCGACGCGTATGGACTCGGCGTGGATGCCGCAATAGTCCAGGACTTACGCTTTATTAAACTGTTAAAAAAAGAGCTGCCAGATTTGACCCTGCACGCCAGTACCCAAATGGGGATCCATAATGCCGACGGCGCAAAGCAATTATTGGATTTGGGTATCAAGCGCGCCGTCCTTGCGCGCGAAACTCTGCCTTCGGATATAGTCGAAATCAAACAGACAGGGATAGAGATAGAGTTCTTCGTTCAGGGTGCGCTATGTGTTTGTTTTTCGGGCAACTGCTACTTTTCGTCGCTCGCTTCGTCATACAGCGGAAACCGCGGCAAATGTATGCAGATCTGCCGTAAACCGTATTATTTTAACGGCGAGCGCGGATACTTTCTTTCGGCTAAAGATATTTGCCTTTACGATAGGCTTAAAGAGCTTGAGGAATTAGGTGTTGACGCTATAAAAATCGAGGGGCGTATGCGTTCTGAAGAGTATGCTTATACGGCATGTAGCGTGTATAGCTCTGATTATGACGTGCCCGCCGCCGTGGAAGCCTTGAAATCGGTCTTTAACAGAGGCGATTACTGTTCCGCGTATTTGGACAAAGAATCACCGTTTCGCGTCATATACCCGCAATCACAGGGCAATATCGGGTTGTCTGTCGGGAAAATCTCGTCAGTTGTCGGAAAAACACTATGGGTTAAAGATTTTACGCCGCACAAAAACGACGGCTTTAAGGTTATGCGCAACAAAAAAGAAGTCGGTGGCGCAACTGTTCGCGACGGAAAAATCATTTCGGACGGTAAATGTCGGGCGGGTGACGAGCTTAGGCGAACATTTGACGGAGCACTCTCTAAACAAATTTCCCATGCTCAACCGCGTCGAATAGATGTTACTGTTAACGTCCAATTAAAAGAGAACGCCAAACCGATTGTTACGCTTGCAACAGCGAATGGTATTGCAGAACAATATATCGGCAAAACAGACGCCTATAAAGCGAATAATCATCCAATTACTCGAGATGATGTTGTTAATACGTTTGCAAAAGGCTTATCGGATGAATATCCGTTTAATCCTTGCGTGATTGTGAATATTGATGGCGACGTATTTATGCCGCTGTCTGAATTGAATTTACTAAGAAGAGAGTCTTACTCTGTATTGCGTGAAAGCATTTTACGGCACTATTCGGTAGTAAAACACGGTTTGTCTTATAATGGACTGCGGTATAAAAAGTTTGACGGAAAAGGTACTCTTTTGATGGTGGAAAACGAGCGACAGCTTTCCTCTGAAATAATTTCTAAAATAGATTACTTGGTGTTAAATCCGTCCGATTACAGCAAGTTTGCCGTTCCGCAAATCGACAAACCGATACTTCTGAATATGCCCATAACAATGCGTGGCGAGGATAGGGATATTCTCGTCAACGCGGTTAACCGCCCCGAAATATACGGCGTGGTTTCAAACAATCTTTACACACTCGGATTGACCGAGAAACCGATATTATTCGGCGTCGGACATAATTTAATCGGGCAGACCGATTTGCCGCATGTTACGTCGTTTGAAGCCGATTGCCTTGATAACGGTTTTGCCTACGTATTCGGGTACGCGCCCGTCATGACCCTTTGTCATTGTCCGTACGGCAAGTGTATCAACTGCTCGGGACACGACGAGCTAAAAGACGAAAACGGCAGGGTATTTAAATTGCGCAGGGTAAAGGAAGCGCATTGTTATTGGCAATTATTAAACTGCGTGCCGCATTTTCTTCCCGTCGATAACGTGCAAAACAGATTTTACGACTGCACCGTAATCGGTAAAAAACAGATTGCCGAAGTGCTTAATGGTCGGTTTGACAGCAATTTCACGCGCGGCAACATTAATAAGGGTTTAAAATAATGAAGATATTTAAAGACCTTGAATTCGATATAATCCTACAGCAAATCGCGTCGATGTCTTCATCCGACGTAGTTGCGGCCGCTATATTAAATACAAAGCCGACCGATGAGCTTGACGTTGCCAATAAGCTTTTGACGCAAACAGGCGACGCAATAACCGTATTGGCGTCACACCGTCCGTCGCTTTATTTCGACGACGTCGAGCCGCTTATTGCCAAGGCGCGTGTAGGTGCCGTTCTTTCGCCAAAAGAGCTGTTGTCGATTAAAAGCAGTATAAATGCCTTGCGGTCGCTTAAAACCGCCGTCGAATGCACTGACGGGGTAGATTCATTAAAGGATATCACCGCGTACGTCGGATTGTGTGAGGAACTCGAGTATGCAATCGAGCGTGCAATTGAGAATGAAACGGACCTCAAGGACAGCGCAAGTGAGCGGCTTGCCATACTTAGAAAATCGATTATAAAAGCTTCGGCACGTCTTAAGGATAAGCTTGACAGTTATACGCGGCTAAGCGATATAAGCAAGTTTTTGCGTGATAATATAGTTACTATGCGCGGCGGAAGATACGTTTTGCCTGTACGTAGCGATTGCCGCTCAAACGTAAAAGGACTTGTTCACGACGTATCATCGACAGGTGCGACGGTGTTTATCGAGCCATTTGCAGTCGTAGAGGCCAACAACGAAATAATTACGCTCAAGAACGAGGAGCAAAACGAGATAGAGCGTATTCTTGCCGATTTGAGTAAAAGCGTCGTATCAAATGCGACCGAGCTCGTTATAGGACAGCATGTGCTTGTAGAATGCGGCGTTATTTTTGCTAAGGCTGAATATTCAAAACGGCAAAACGCATACCGTCCTTCAATTAACGACAGCGGTAGGATTAATCTAAAAGGAGCGCGGCACCCGTTGATAGACAGTAGTGTGGTAGTCCCCGTAGATATATCGCTGGACGATAAACGAGTGCTTTTGATTTCAGGTCCTAACACGGGCGGCAAAACGGTCGCTCTTAAGACCGTAGGATTATTTTCGTTGTTCAGCGCTTGCGGAATATTTTTGCCTGCAAACGATGGGAGCGAAATAAGCTTGTTTTCTGATATCTATTGCGATATCGGAGACTCTCAAAGCATTGCGCAGTCGCTTAGCACATTTTCCGCACATATAGCCAACCTTTCCGCAATTACATCCGCTATGAACGATAAATCGTTGGTTTTGCTTGACGAGCCGGGCGACGGAACCGATCCCGAAGAGGGCGCCGCGCTTGCTATTGCCGTTATCAAAAAAATACTGCGCGAGTCGGCTACGGCCGTTGTAACAACTCACTTTAACTCAGTCAAGGAATTCGCAATTGCTTGTAACGGCATTTCCAACGCCTGTATGCAATTCGACAACGTAAATTTCCGTCCGACGTACAAGCTTATCCGCGGCGTTTCCGGATCGAGCTATGCGCTCGAGATTGCCGAAAAGCTCGGGCTTTCGCAGGATATAATCGAGGACGCGCACAACGCATTAAGTGCGGAAAAGGTCGTGTTTGATAAGATTTTGCGCGAGGCGGAAAACTTGCGCAATCAATCGTTAGCAGATAAAGCAGAGTGGGAGCGTTTGCGAATGCAGGCCAAGGAAGACGCCGAACGCACCGAAAAAATCAAGCGTGATTACGAACGTAAGCTCGCGGATATCAGCAATAACGCGACGGCAATGGTTAAGCGCCTTGCAGACGATTATTCCGACCGTGCCGACGATATTATCGAACAGCTAAAGGATTTGCTTAAAAATGCAAACGAAACAGCATTGTTTGAAGCGCGTAAGATAGCAAAAAAACTGCAACGCGATATCCCGTCGGACGAGATCAAACCTCATACGTCCGATGCGCCGCCGGATCCGTCCGAGCTTACAGTCGGAACGGCTGTGTTTGTTTCGGGACTAAATAAAGAGGGGATTATTACGGCGGCGCCTCGCGGTAATAAAGTCGTTGTAGCAATCGGCTCAATCAAGACGGACGTACCGGTTTCGTCATTGCTGCTTATAAAGCAAAAGCAAGTAAAAAAGGCGCGAAGTGAAGGCTCTTCACACAGAGAATCGGAAAACAGAGAGATTATGCTACTTGGAAAGACTGTCGATGAAGCAACATACCAAATAGATCTCGTGCTGGCGGATATCGCGCCGCAAAGCACTTTGCGTATCGTTCACGGCAAAGGTACAGGGGCGCTTGGCAAAGGTATTCAAGCATATTTAAGACGCCAGCCGCGTGTTAAGTCGTTTAGATACGGCAGATACGGCGAGGGCGATACAGGCGTTACAATAGTAGAAATAAAGTAAATTAATAATGCGGAAGCTCGATATTTATCAGCTCGTAATAGCTATAAGCAAGACGGTAAATTTCTTTCGAGTCGAGGTTTTTATTACGGCTGATTTCCTCGGATAAAACGTAAATAATATAGTTTGTCGTGCGCAAATCCATAGCTTTTACTTGCTCGTACTTTTCTTCGAGCAAGTTTTTTGCATATTCGTCAAATCTGTTTTCGATTGGAAAATATGCGCTTTCTATAGTGGTGTACATTGATTTATTTCTTCGACGAATGCACGTAATTATTTCGTCCGCGGACGACGGAGTTATATTGTCATTAAGCAGAACGTTAAGAACGACGCAATCGCAAATAAGGGCGCTCGACATGTAGTGCATGCTTCTAAACCGCTTCGTAACCGTAAACGCCACTTGCGCACGGAATGCGCTGTGTAACGACGCTTCCGCAAGCTTGAATATCGTTTCTTCTGGAATAACCGTTTTCATACTTTCACCAACGAGTAATTAAAGTAATCCCCATTTTTGCTACTGATAAGGTTAAACAGCGATACGGCTTTTTTATCCACGTCAAGCACCTTGTTGATTTGCGGATTAGACGAAGCAATTTGCTTGATTGCGGCGTTGGTTGTTTTTACGCAGCCTGGTAGAAGGGTAAAGTCAAAACCGTTTTTGCATGCCAACAGCCTTGTGCAGAACGGCATATCCAAAAGCGATTTGTCAATCGATAAGAGGATATCAAAAAACAGCCTATACAGTCTTTTTTTGCCGTAGCGCTTTCCGATCGTCGCTTCTATATACTCGTCGAAATCATATAAGCGCGACGTGTTTTTTAATAAGTATTCCATGCCTTCCGAGCAGTTGCGAAGTCGTGCAATATCGTTCGGCTCGGCGCATTTCAGCGCGAAAACAGCCATTGATTTATATTGTCTTATATTAGGCATATGGTTTTGTCGCTGTTCTTTTATTGCGTCGAATAAAAACGGAATATACCGTTGCATTTTATCAAGCTCGCCGTTATTCTCGGCATTGCGTATCGCGGTTGCCGAAACGTAAAGACCGCTTTCCGCAGTGTTCGTATGTGTTGCGCCCTGTCGCTGTATAATTACGGGTTGGATTTTAGGGCACAGCTTGTCAATTGCCGAGATATATTCGATACACAAAATATTGTTGGGATCGGTTAAAAGCTCGGCAATACCGTCGTTACTCGGATAATATTCGCCGTAAAGCGAGCACAAAGCCGCAACCGAAGCCGAATTATAGCTTTTACCGCTGTCGAGGTTTGTTTTTAAGAGATTTGAAAACCGTTGTCCGTGCTTGATTTTAAGCTCGGCCAAGCGCAATATATCGTCTTGATTACCCACACCGCCCATGGCGATATTGGTTACGTCTTTTATATCGGATATTATTTTTACTGCGCCTTCCGCAAAATACTGTGCGCCTGCGGTCGCGTATACGGTAGGTAATTCTATAACGGCGTCCGCGCCGCCGCGAATAGCGCACTCGGCTCTGATCGCTTTGTCGCAAAAAGCAGGCATAGCCGACTGAACGAAATCGCCGCTCATGACGCAAAAAATATTGTCAACAGACAAAGAACGCAAAGTATCAAGCTGGTATTTGTGTCCTGTGTGAAAGGGATTATATTCGCATATGACGGCACAATTTTTCATATCAATTACTTTACAATGTCGTGCAACAAGTGTATAATATTATACGGTAACAGTAGTCTGATTTTGCAATCACAATTATTTTACCACAGTCAAAAAAAAATGTAAATACATTCGGAGGATATCATGAACGATTTGTTAAATTCGGTAAGAGAAAAAGCCAAGGCCCTTAAAAAGACGATTGTTTTGGCAGAGGGCGAGGAGCCGCGCATAATCACTGCCGCGGCAAAAGTGAATGCCGAAGGCATTGCTAAGGTCGTGCTTCTCGGCGACCCCGATGTTATCAAGGAAAAGTGCCCTGCAGTCGATCTTAATGGAATTAAGGTAATAAACATTAAAACGGTCGACGTAAAACCTTACGCCGAGCTTTTGTACGAGCTCAGAAAGGCCAAGGGGCTTGACATGGAAACCGCCACCAAACTTGCGCATAATCCGCTGTACTTCGGCGTTTTAATGGTTAAACGCGGTGAGGCAGACGGTATGGTTGCGGGCTCCGTCAACGCGACAGGCGACGTATTACGCCCCGCGCTTCAGATAATAAAAACCGCGCCCGGTATTAAAACGGTCAGTTCGTGCTTTATTATGTGTCTGGACACAAACTCAAAATACGGTCAAAACGGCATTATGGTTTTCGGCGATTGTGCGGTCAATCCCAATCCCGACGCCAATCAGCTTGCCGATATTGCAATGGCTTCCGCAGATACGGCTGCCGCTATTGCCGGCATTACTCCGCGCGTTGCGCTCTTGTCGTACTCGACCAAAGGCTCCGCAAAGGGCGAGCTTGTAGACAAGATTGCGACAGCGCTCGGCATTGTAAAGCAGGCTCGTCCGGAGCTTCAGATTGACGGTGAACTTCAAGCCGACGCCGCGCTTGTGCCTACCGTAGCAGACCTAAAAGCGCCCGGCAGCACGGTTGCGGGTAAGGCCAACGTTTTGATTTTCCCCGATCTACAAGCAGGAAATATCGGATACAAGCTTGTTCAGCGCCTTGCGGGTGCGGAAGCTATCGGACCTATCTGCCAAGGCTTTAATATGCCTGTAAACGACCTTTCAAGAGGCTGTAGCAGCGAGGACGTTGTCAATGTCGTAGCAATGACTGCGCTCCAGTGCACAATCGCTAAATAATGCGTTTTAAGCAAATAATAGTAAACTGTACCTCGCAAACCTCAGACGCCGTATCTTATATATTGCACGAAGCGGGAAGTATGGGGGAGGTTTTTGAGGATTACAGCAATATAAAAGAAGTGCTTGAGGCAAAGCGTTGGGATTATGCCGACGCGTCACTTTTTGAAGCGGACGACAAGTGTTCCGTCAGCGGATATTTTTCGATTGAACTCGACGAGAATATGATAATTCAAAAGATTATGTCACTTAAATCGGAAGATTGGGCGGATTTTTCTACGCTTGCCGCGCACGTTGAAATCATCGATTCAGTCGAGTGGGAAAACGAGTGGAAAAAATACTATAAGCCGTTTAATATCGGTAAAGTAGTAATTGTTCCGGAATGGATAGACTATACGCCTATAGGCGGTGACGTTAAGGTTACGCTTAATCCAGGACTCGCTTTCGGCACCGGTATGCACGAAACGACGTCTATGTGTATTTCCTTGATGCAACGCATTCCTTTAGCCGATAAACTCGTCTTGGATTTCGGGTGCGGAAGCGGAATTTTGGGAATATGCGCAACGGCATTGAACGCGAAAAAAGTTGTTTTTGCCGATACCGACGAGCAAGCCGTTACTGCTACAGAATATAACTGTAAAATAAACGGAATTGAAAATCCGTGTGTTTATCAAAAAGACGTGCGGGAAATGAAAGAGCCTGCCGATATAGTGGTTGCAAACATAACGGCCGACGTGCTGATTGCAGTCGAACCGATAATAAAATCCGCACTGAAAAACGGAGGTTTTGCCATTATAAGCGGGATTATTTCCGATAAGAAACAAATTGTTATCGACGCGTACAGTAAACATTTTACACTTGTGGAAAGCGAGCACAAAAACGAATGGAGCGCCTATCTGTTTAAATTATGAGATTTTATCTGCCAGACATAAAAAACGGTGCGCGTTTAGAACTTACGCGTGAAGCGCACACTCATGCCGCATATGTGTTGCGAATACGCGTAGGCGATAATATAACCGTGTTCGACGGGACAGGCAATGACTATTCGTGTAAGGTCGAAGAGATAAAAAAGGATAAAACATTGCTTCGCGTACTTGATACTGCGCACAACGTACGTGAGGCGAAAATAGACGTCTCGCTGTATCTCGCCGTCATAAAGCAGGATCGTTTTGAAATCGCCGTTCAAAAAGCAACAGAGCTTGGCGTAAAACGAATAGTTCCGGTTTATTCTGCGTATGCGCAGCATAACGTTAAACTCAATTACGACCGCCTTAATAAAATAGCGGTATCGGCGTGTGAGCAATGCGGGCGTAGCGTTTTACCGATAATAGAACAAAGTATCGAGTTTAAAGAGCTTCTGTCACGTGCGCAAAATACGTATATGATTTTTCCGTGGGAGCATGAAACAAACAACAAGCTCAGTAACGCTATTGATAAAACGGTAAAGGACGTTTCTGTTTTTATTGGACCGGAAGGCGGAATTTCGGATTACGAACAAACACAACTTACCGAAAGCGGCGCAAAATCTGTTACGCTTGGAAAAAGAATATTGCGCGCCGAAACAGCCGCTATCACGACATTATCCGTTGTGTACTATGAAATGGGAGAGTGGAACCTTTGATAATAAAAATCGTAACGCTTGGATGTAAGGTAAATCAATGCGAGAGCGCCTCAATAGTATCCGCCCTTCGTTCAAATAATTATAATGCGTCGGAAGGTTTAGACCCTGCCGACGTTTATATTTTAAACACCTGTTCCGTAACTGCGGAAGCGGATAAAAAATCGCGCCAATACGTGACAAAAATGATAAAGCTTAATCCATTGTGCCATATAATAGTAGTAGGGTGCAGCTCACAAAATAAACCTGAGCAATTTAATAAAAATAACGTTTTTTCGGTGGGCGGGACCTCGCATAAGGTCGATTTTGTATTAAATTCACTAAAATTATTATTTAAAAACAATTATAATACTCTATCAGGTAGAATAGTTTTTGATGAAAATATAGATAAAATTGAGCAAGAAAGGGTGTATTGTTGTGAAAATTACCCGGTTTCAGATAAAACAAGAGCGTTTATTAAAATTCAGGACGGTTGTAATAGGTTTTGTACGTACTGTATAATACCGTATTTGAGAGGGCGAAACAGGTCTCGTCCGATATCGGATATTGTTGAAGAGTGTAAGTTGATTGACTCAAGGGAAATAGTTATTACGGGAATCGATATGTCGTCATACGGTGCCGATATCGATACTAATTTGACGGCGTTGATTTGTGCGCTTCGTGGTTTTAGCGCGAGAAAAAGACTGGGATCTCTTGAGTGTGAAATTATTGATGATAGGATTCTTTCGGCAATGAAAGAGAGCGATTTTTGCCCGCACTTTCACTTGTCTTTGCAAAGCGGCAGTGACGTTGTTTTAAGGTCGATGAACCGTCGGTATACTTGTGATTTATTTTTAAGTAAGGTTGAACTTATTCGTAAATATTATCCTATGGCGGCAATTACAACCGACATAATAGTCGGCTTTCCGACTGAAACGGATAGTTTATTTGATAGTAGTATTGACTTTATAAAACAATGTTCTTTTAGCGATATCCATGTATTTCCGTACAGTAGTCGCGCAGGAACGTTGGCGGCACGTAAATATAAAACTCTTCCTCCTGACATCGTTAAATCGCGTGTGGATAGGCTATTAGCCGTGAAACGCTGCTTGCATAAGGATTTCCTATTAAAAAACTTAGGCGCCGTGCAGCCCGTATACGTCGAGGATCCGGAAGGTGAATATAACGTGGGGTATACGCCAAACTATATTAAAGTTTATTCCAAGGCCGCATGCGGCGAAATCGTAGATTTAAAGCTTACAGAGCTTTATTCTGACGGTGTTATCGGGGTTTAAAATTCTAATCGATGTTCTAATCGATGTTTTAAAAACGTGAACAAACAAACTTTTGGTGATTTGTGCTGTATATTAGGATGAATTGCAAAAAATATATTAAACCTTGCAATGATAAAATGTGTCATTTTAAATTATTTTCTTTGTTTTTATAAATAGACTATAAAAGCGACTAAAAATTTACCTCCAATATAAGTGTCGCACAAAGATAAGTTAATAGGGCATAATGCGATATTTAAATAATCACTTCGCAAAAGACAGCTTTTGCGAAGTGCAAAGTATATTTTTAGGATAAATTAGGATTTATACTTTTATTTCAACCCTTCTTTTATTTATAATATTTTGTTGTTTTATGTCACATAAAATTTTTGTCTTATAAAGATACTATTATTATGAAAAAAGCTGTTAAGGTATCAATAATATGTGTATGTGTTTTTTTTGCCGTAATAGCTATTCTTATCGGTGTGTTTTTTTTGTTGATTGAACCGAATATAACTTTAAGTAAATCCGACCTTGATTTGGGCAAATTGACATCGTATTCTCGTACGGTCACGTTGCTTGACAGATACGGCAATCCGATTGATGACGCCGTATACGATAATAACAGTATTTACGTCAGACTTGACGAATTGCCCGATTACACGATCAATTCATTTATTGCCATCGAGGATAAGCGTTTTTACTCACATCACGGCGTGGACTATAAACGTGTTGTTTCGGCGTTGCTTTCCAATATCAAGCAACGCGGATTTAATCAAGGTGCGTCGACTATAACGCAACAGCTTATAAAAAATACGCACTTATCAAACGATAAAACGATTGAGCGAAAAATCAAGGAAATGCGGCTTGCGCGTAAGCTGGAACGTATTTATTCAAAAGAACAAATACTTGAGAGCTATTTTAATATCCTGTATTTCGGTTCAGGTATACGCGGACTTGGTACGGCCAGTCGTGTTATGTTTGAAAAGCCGGCATCACAACTTACAATTGCTCAGTCGGCTGCCCTTGCGTCCATAATTAACAACCCGTCCAAATACAGTCCTTATTCCAATATAGATAACTTAAATAAGCGCAAAGAGCTTGTACTTAAACAGATGCTCGATCAAGGGTATATTACCGATTTCGATTATAAATCCGCGCTTTCAGAGGACTTACAGTTTAGCAAAAATAAACAAATTCAATTCGTATCCGCGGCGTTTATAAACGCATGCGATCTTGCCAAATGTTCAGAAAAGGCCCTGTTCATCAATAATTATACCGTTCAAACGGCATATGATCCCAAAATCGTTACTGCGGCGCGTACTGCGTTGAAGGACGTAAAAGAAGACTGTCAGGCACGAATTTTGATATTGGATAATGCTTCAGGCGGGATTGTATGCGACGAAACGAATTTGACTAAATTTATTAATCCTAAACGTTCGCCCGCATCGACTATAAAACCGTTTTTGTCGTACGCAACAGCGCTGGAAAACGGTCTTAATCCCCTTACACAAATAGACGACTCCCCCGCTACATTCGGAAATTACGCGCCTCAAAACTATAAAAACGTTTACCGTGGCTACATGTCTGTAAAGGATTGCCTTATTAATTCGTCTAATATCGCGGCAGTCAAGCTTATGCGGCAGTTTGGTGTGGAAACCTGCAAGCACGTCGGTAAGGCTTTTGGGTTTTACTTTGAACAATCGGATAATTCGCTCGCACTTGCATTGGGCGGCATGACTCAAGGTACAACGCTTGTAGAAATAGCCAATGCTTATCGTACGCTCGCAAATGGCGGTATTTATTCGGACGTCAATTATATACAATCCGTGTTGGATGGAAATAACGTAGTTTATTCGGTAAGAAATAATCAGTGGCGCGCTGTCGGTGACGACACAGCATATTTACTTACTGATATGTTAAAAGAATGTGCTTGCTCGGGCACTGCAAAACGGCTTAAAAACCTTGGTATTATAGCCGCAAAAACAGGAACGAACGGTGACGAAAACGGTAATTATGACTGCTATACCGTGGCATATACGCCTGATTATACTATTGCTGTATGGCTCGGTTCACAAAATGATCCGATACCTAATAATATCACGGGTGCAACGTGCTGTAATATTATTAACAGTGTATGCAAAAACGGACAAATCCCAACCAATAAAGAATTTGCCGTTCCTCGGTCCGTCGCGTATTATGAGATAGACGGGAAAGAGTTAAACGAGTCGCACGAAGTGTATCTTGCCGACCCGCTTTTGCCAAGACGCTACAGGTATAAAACTCTGTTGTCTAAAAGATATTTGCCGATAAGAAAAAATATCGATTTGATCGATTATTACGACAGATTTATGTGGGAAGAGTAATGCAATTTACAGCTTGATAACCTCGAGCTCGGTTAACGCTCGTTCTATCAGTCCGTGATAATCGGGAATAAAGCTCTCCTGCTCCTCAACCTTTTCGCGCGCGGGTTTTATCAACGGAAATTCTGGTAAAAATACCGTACAGCAATCCTCATACGGCTCAATGGATTTTTTAAACGTACCGATTTTTTCGGCAATCTCTATAATCTCGTCCTTATCCATACCGATAAGCGGTCGGAAAACAGGAATATCCACAACAGCGTTTGTAACGGTAATACTCTCAAGCGTTTGGCTTGCAACTTGTCCAAGACTCTCGCCGTTTATTATACATCCGCAACCGTGCGACTGCGCAACCGATTGAGCAATACGCATCATAAAGCGTCTTACCAGCGTTATCATATAATTCGGCTTGCAATGTTTATGAATCGATTCTTGAATTTCTGTAAGCGACACGCACACAAGCTTTAAGTTAGGGCAATATTCCCTAAGAATTCGCGCAAGATCGACGGCTTTTTGCTTTGCGGCTTCCGAGGTATACGGGTATGAATGAAAATGCAGTGCTGTCAAATTCATTCCGCGCTTGGCAAGCATGTACCCGGCGACAGGACTGTCGATTCCGCCGGAAAGCAATAATAGTCCGTTGCTTGACGTTCCGTAAGGCATCCCGCCGGCACACTTAATTACGGAATCAAAAAGATATACGTCGCCGTTTTCGCGTACGTCAACGTTTATGATATAGTCAGGGCGGTGTAAATCGACTGTTAAACCGGATTTAGCCTGCAAAATTCTTTCGCCCAACTGCATGTTGATTTGGAGCGAATTTAACGGATACTTCTTGTAAGAACGGTGCGACGAAACACGGAAAGTACCGCTGTTAGGCGTCATTTCCAACGCGAGCGCAACGATTTCCTCAAAGTCGTAACCGCACCGTCCTGCAACGGAAATAGAGTGGATACCGAACACTTGTTTTAATCTGAAAATTATTTCCTCTTCGTTCGATTGGTCGTAGTCTTTTACAACGTATCTTCCCCGCCCGAAATACAGAGTGCACTCGAGGTTTTCGAGCTTTTTACGAATATTGGTTTTGAGTGTGTTTTCAAAGTAATCTTTGTTTTTTCCTTTGAGGTATAACTCGCCGAATCGAATTAAAATAACGTTATTTGACATTTCCACTCCTGATTTTTTTAACCGTTTCGTTTATTATATGCGCAGCGGACATTACCTCGTCTCGCGTGTTGTTAAATGTGCTTATTCTGATACAGCCCTCTATTTCCGTCTGCGACAAACCGATCGCGGCGAGCACCCGGTTTCCTCGTTTTGCACCGGAACACGCCGAACCTTTGCCAATAATCACACCGCGGTCATGCACCATATTTTGCAGGATTTCCGCTTTAATACCGGGAATGCAAACGCACGTAATATATCCGCTGTTTTCCGCACTACCGACAATATTATATCCGCATGAAGTAAAATAATCGCACAGCCCGTTTCTAATCTGTGTTGCGTTTGCTCTGTCGCGTATAATTGTAAACTCATTTACTGCTTGCTCAAACGCCGAAATATACGGGGTGTTTTGGGTGCCGGATCGTAAGCCGTGCTCTTGCCCACCGCCAATAATATAAGGCGCAATATTTAAGCCGCGACGCACGTACAGAAATCCGATACCTTTCGGTGCGCCTATCTTGTGCGCGCTTGCGCTGTAATAATCAACGCCTAATTCCGATATTCTTTGCTCGAGCTTTAATACAGCCTGAACGCCGTCACAGTGTATAAGCGTACGAGCGTTCTTTTTACGAATTGACGCAACAATTTGTTGTATCGGATTAACAGCGCCTGTTTCGTTGCTGACATGGATAATCGATACAAGTGCGGTATTATCGTCCACAAGCGATAAAAGCTTTTCATGGTTTACTATTCCGCTCGGAGTAAGAGGCGCAATCCTCACATCGCGACCGCGACCTTTAAGGCGCATTGCGCATTCGTATACCGACGAATGTTCGCCTGCTGTTATGACGATATTTCCCTTTTGATTTTTTATTCCGCAATCAAAAACGGTATTATTCGATTCAGTAGCGCATGAAGTAAAAATGATTTCATCAGGAAAAGCCCCGACGGCATCGGCTATATTTTTGCGACTCTTTTCAAGTTTTTCATTTGCCTTTACGGCGCTTTTATATGTCGCGTTGGGATTATAAAAGTCCTCGAGCATAGCCTTTTGCGTTGCAATTGCCGCGCTGTCGAAGACTCGAGTAGTCGCCGCATTATCGAGATATATCATTTAGATTCCGCCTCCGTTAGCTCGGCGTTTTCGTCACCTAAAGAGTCGACTTGATCGCTTGAGTTTTCCGATTGTTCTACGTCGTATTGTTCATCCTCTTTGCTGTCATCGTTGTTACCTGTAAGCTCTTGCTCGCGCTTAGCAAGGTATTTTTCAAAATCCGATATGCTTTTATCGAAAACGGTCAACGCAGATGACGAAAGCGCTCGTCTGAGAGCAATAATAAAACCACGGTCAGGCTCGATAAAAACAAGTTTTTTGCCCTTATTCGTATTATATAAAATATATACAACGGCCTTTTCGTCGTCGTAGTTTACAAGAGCAAGATGTTTTTTTGTCGCTTTACGCTCTATCTTTTTATAGCCCTCCGAATCGAATACCCCAACGGATTCGATAAAACGAAGGCTAATCGAATATTTAAGTTTGCGCCTTGATCGAAAGTAAATTTCCGAAATCTTTATACATTCGTCATCGACAACATAGTCATATTCCGTATTATTTCGCTTGTTAAGTCGGCTTACGATCAAAAATCCTATAAATAACGGAATGGAAAAAAACGCAATACCCCAGTATAATGCGCTTGAGACTAACATAAATACTCCGCCGATCAAGCAGACGGTTTTGATGACTGTAAGCGTTTTGGTTTTTTTTGCGCGTTCGTCGATATTGTGGTTAACAACGTTTTGTTCGTAGTACAGTTCCATTTATTTCTCCATAGCCTCTGTGTCGGCAAAACTATCATCCGAAGATTTGATTACGCGACCCATTGCATTTTTGTGCTTTGATATATCGAAACGCGTCAGCGTAAAAATGAACGTTGCGCCGGCGCCTCGATTGCTTTCCACCCATATACGCTCGTCATGCTCGTCTATTATCTTTTTGACAATTGATAGACCCAGCCCCGATCCCTTTGTTTTTACCGGAGAGCGCGATTTGTCAGACATATAAAATGTATCCCAAATAAGCATTTGATCTTTTTTGCTTATGCCGTAACCGAAATCCTTAACGGACACAAGTACTTTATTATCCTGAATAATCGTAGTCAAAACTATGCGTGAGTATGCCGGGGAGTACTTGATTGCATTGTCCACCAGATTGGTTATGACCTGTGTAATTTTTTCCTTATCGGCATAGACGTAGCATACCTCGCGCGAAAAATCCACGCTGATTTGCAGTGATTTTTTTATAAGCGACGGTTCAAAATGAACAACGACCTCGTTGATGACCTCGTTTATATTGAATTTACGCGGAATGACGGGGTTTTTACCCGAATCGAGTCGCGATAAATCAAGCAACGACGTGATAAGCGAGTTAAGACGTTTTGTTTCGCTCAACGCGATTTTTAAATACTTTTCGCTTTCCTCTTGCGAAATCGTTCCGTCGAGCACGGCTTGTAAAAAACCTTGTATCGAAGTAAGCGGCGATCTAAGCTCGTGCGAAGCGTTTGCGACAAAGCTTTTTCGCACATCGGAAAGACGTTTATATTCGTTAGCGGTTGCATTGACCGCAACAATTAGGTCGCGAAGCGTTGCATCCGATGTCTTAACGTTAATACCTTCCATTTCCCCGCCGTGCGCCATGTCGACAAGCTTATCGGTAGCAACTCTCAATTTGTCGGTATATAGCTTACGGGAAAGTAACGCATACGTGATAACTTCAAATACGGACGCAAAAATAACAGCCAACAAAACAAGGCAACGCCTTGTGGGCACGTCCTCGGTCGAATAAACAAAAACCAACGGGAAAAATACAGTCGAAAAAAGAATGACTGCCGCCAACGTTGTAAGAAATATTTTGGATTTAAAAAATCCGATTATCTTAGCCTTACTGATTGCCACGGTTTTTCCTAAAAGAGTTCTATTTTGTATCCAACCCCCCACACTGTGGTGAGTTTCCAATGCGGATTGTCGCCGAGCTTTTCACGAACGCGTTTGATATGTACGTCGACAGTCCTCGGGTCGCCCGAGTAATCGGCCCCCCAAATGCTCTTTAACAAATCGTCGCGCGTAAACACGTGCATTGGCGTTTTGACGAGCGTATACAAAAGCTCGATTTCTTTGGGCGGCATGTCGATTTTTTCGCCGTCAAGCGTAACCGTGAAGTCCGAAATACTGACCGTGAGATTAAAAAGCGTAATACGCTTAGCGGGCTTTTCGGGCTTGATTCTGCGCAGAACGGCATGCAGCCGAGCAATAAGCTCTTGCGGCTCAAACGGCTTGGTAAGATAGTCGTCCGCGCCTTTATCAAGTCCGGATACCCTATCACTTAGTTCGCCACGCGCCGACAGCATTATTACCGGCACGTCAGATGATTTGCGAAGCTCGGACAGAACTGTCAGTCCATCGATACCCGGCAACATTATATCAAGCACAACAACATCGAACGGCCGACCGTTAATGACGTTAAGAGCGCTTTCCCCGTCGTTACAGACTTGCACGTTAAAACCGTCGCGGATAAGATAAAGCTCCAACAGCCTACAAATATTTTCGTCGTCGTCAACTATTAGAACGTCATATTTCCTTTCATTATTATCCATTTTCAGATACCAAAGTATTAAAGTTGATTGCGTGGCGTGAGTCTTCGATAAACCGCTCCTCGTCCACGGTAAAATTAAAGTATATTACAAAAATTGCACCAAGTATTGTTACAACGTCTTGAATAGACAAGGTCTGAGGAATATTATTTGCACAGAGAGTCCGTTTTGCAATAGAACAGAGCTTATCGTTATCTCGTATACAGCCTTGCATACATCCGATGATATAGGACTCGTCCAAACCGTATGCCGACGAAATTGCCGTTATTGCAGTCTGTTCCGAGTAATCGCTTTTAATGACGTATCGGCATACGAGCGAATTAAGAAACTTAGTGCCGACATGGTGTATGTTGAAGCCGTGCAAAAACATTACGTCGTATACAGCAAGTGCGATATCGTTTTTGCAAGCAAGGCGTTCGAGCGCTATCTCGTTGTGCAAAAAACTTTGCAATGTATAGGCGGCAAGGGTGTTTTGACGGCTGTGTATGTAAATGTTATTCGATAAATCGTTCATTAAAGTTTTATCTCTTGCAGGAAGTTCATTCTTACAAACACGCTTAGGTCGCAAAGAACATCCTTTGGGGTCATTGGTTGGGATTGAGTAAGGCTTGTAACGCGCATAATAAGTCGGTCGTTGTAAACGTTAAAATACTTTTCCACTATGCGTTCAACCGTACTGAACGTAGCCGAATGTGTGACTGCAAATTGCTCTATCGCTCCGTCGGGCGACATTACTGGGTGTAGCGTGAGTATCTCGATAAGCCTTGCAAGCACAGCCAAACCGTTCCCGTTCGCAGATATCCCTATAAACAGCAAAGTCTTAAGAATAAATGTTTTGTACTGCTCTCTGCTCAGTGCGCCAAAATGTCCGGAACCGTCGATGTCGAATGACAATGCTTTGGCGCTTTCACTCATGAATACTGCGACTGTTTCGTCAAAGTCTATCTGTTGATTAGACATAACTTTATGTAAAGCCGAAGCGCCGAAAAGCGATTTATCTGCAATCATTTGAACGACGGCGAAACTACTGTTTTTTGGCATTCTTTCTGAAATCGCACGAAGTAAGCTTTTGTCCGCCCAATAGGTGCATGTGTAAATGGAAAACGGTTTGCTCTGCGTCGTCGCCCTGATTTATGACAAACCTAAAACCGTTTTCAAGCCCCAACGACGGAGCAAGTTCGCCTATTTTGCGAATGCACTTGCCGAGATTGATTCCGTCTTCTTCGGTCATATCGGTAAAAAGCTTATAATGTTTTTTTGGTATTGCCAAATAGTGTTTTTCGGCTTTGGGCGATATGTCTTCTATAATAATCATGAGCTCGTCCTCATAAAACTTTTTCGACGGGATTTCGCCCTTGATGATTTTGCAAAAAATACAGTCGTCCATTTTTACCTCCTTTTTAATTTGAAATAAAAGTCGTTTGCATTCTGACAAAATACATTATAACATAATCCCATATTTTTTGCAATATCTTTAACCGATAAAAATAATTTACTACTTGCGTTTAACACGAAACGCATTGGAACCAAGATAGACTGCGGCACAGCCGAGCTCTTCCTCTATACGTAACAGCCTATTGTATTTTGCAATTCTTTCCGATCTGCACGGTGCGCCGGTTTTGATTTGACCGCAATTTGTCGCAACGGCCAAATCTGCAATAGCAGTGTCTTCCGTTTCTCCGCTGCGGTGAGAAAGTATGCTTTGGTATCCGCTTTTATCGGCATACTTTACCGCATTAAGCGTTTCTGACAACGATCCGATTTGATTAGGTTTTACCAAAATCGCATTTGCACAGCCGAGCTCGACCCCGCGCCTTAGTCGCTTTTCGTTAGTTACGAATAAATCGTCGCCGACAAGCTGAATACGATTACCTAAAGTATCTGTAAGCCTTTTCCAGCCATCCCAATCTTCCTCGTCAAGTCCGTCCTCGATGGAGTAAACCGGATACTTTTCGGTAAGCATTTGCCAATGCTCTATCAGCTTATCCGCTGTGGCGACCATGCCGGACTTGGGCATACGATACTCGCCTTTTTTTGTTCCCTTCCATTCGCTTGCCGCCGCATCGAGTGCAATTACAAAATCCTTTTCCTCTTTAAACCCCGATTTCTTTATTGCGTCAATGATGATTTTTATCGCTTGCTCGTCGCTTTCGAGATTGGGCGCAAAACCACCCTCGTCGCCAACCGACGTTGCAAGATTGGCTTGCTTTAACAACGTTTTAAGGCCGTTGTACACCTCAGAGCACCACCTTAGCGCCTCACTGAATTTAGTCGCACCGATCGGCATAATCATAAATTCCTGAACGTCCACGGTGTTTGCCGCATGTGCGCCGCCGTTAAGAATATTCATCATCGGAACAGGAAGAGTATTTGCTTGACTTCCGCCGATAAACCTGTACAAAGGCATTTCGACTGCCGTCGCCGCCGCGTTTGCCGTCGCCAAGGATACCGCCAAAATGGCGTTCGCACCAAGTGCGCTTTTGTTTTCCGTTTTATCGGCTGTCAGCATAATGCTGTCAATCTCATACGTGTTTAACGCGTTTTTGCTCTTTAAAGCCTCGTTTATAATCGTATTAATGTTTGCAACGGCTTTTGTTACGCCCTTGCCGCCGTAACGCGATTTATCCCCGTCGCGAAGTTCCACCGCTTCGTACTCTCCCGTCGACGCACCTGACGGCGCGATTGCTCTGCCCACAACGCCGTTTTCCAAAACAACTTCCGCCTCGACAGTCGGATTAGACCGTGAATCCAAGACTTCTCTTGCCATTATCTTTGCGATTTTTGCTTCCACAATATAATACTCCCTACAAAATATGTAGAGAGTATTTAAAATTAATTTTAGCCTGTTTAGTTTAATTTATTCCCAAAACTTCCAAACATTTTTCGAGCGCGATTATACCGTGCTCAAATGTTAGTCCGCCCTGCAAGTACGCCGTGTACGGAGGGCGTATCGGCGCGTCGCACGAGAGTTCGATAGACGAGCCTTGAACAAACGCTCCGGCCGCCATAATCACCTTGTCGTTATATCCGGGCATTGCCCACGGTTCGGGTGAAGCAAAGCTATCAACCGGCGAAACGGATTGTATCGTTTTGCAAAAGTCAATAAGCTTTTGCTCGTCGTTAAACATTATCGAGCAAATGATATCGTCAACCGAATCGTTTGGATTGGGTAATGTTGTATATCCGAGCAACGAGAATACCTGTGAAAACAGTAATGCCGTTTTAATACTTTGTGCGGTCACATGCGGCGACAAAAACAGTCCTTGATAAAACGGACGGTAATCCCCCGCATACGAGCCCACCTCCCGACCTATTGACGGCGATGTCAACCGCCCTTCTATTTGCGCTATAGCATCGGTCTTACCGCATATATATCCGCCCGTCGGGGCTATACCGCCACCCGGATTTTTTATAAGCGATCCGACCAGAACGTCGGCATCAGACGGCTCTATATCTTCGGTAAACTCGCCGTAGCAGTTATCCACCATAACGCGGCAACCTATTTCTTTAACGGCAGTAATAATCTCGTCGATTTGTTTTACGGAAAGCGCTGGGCGCATGTCGTAACCACGCGAACGCTGAATAGCGACAAGTGACGGCTTAACCGTTGCGCATTTGGCTTTAATTGCCTCTAAATCGGGTTTCCCATCTTTAAGCGGCACAATTACGCAGTTAACGCCAAAGTCCTTTAATGACCCTATTCCGTCGCCGAAAATGACGTCGTTAAGCGTGTCGTACGGCTTGCCCGTTGCACAAAGCAAGGTTTCACCGGGGCGAAGCAATCCGAATAAAGCTATTGTAAGCGCGTGCGTTCCCGAAGCAATTAGTGGCGAAACGATTGCGTCTTGGGTGCTAAATACGTCGGCAAAAAGCTTGTTAAGCGTGTCGCGCCCAACGTCGTCGTAGCCGTAACCTGTTGTCGGCGAAAAATGCCTTAACGCAATTTTGTTTTTTATAAATGCGTTCAAAACTTTTTGTTGATTAAAAAGCGATATGCCGTCTATTTCGTCAAACCGCTTGGATAAATCGGATAAAGCTTGTTTAATTATTTTATTCATTACCTATCCCCCAAAAACGGCGGGCAACGTCGACTACTTGCTCATAATTTCGAGCATCGATAAAAACCTTATTCAGCTTCATATTGTTAAAATACGTTGTTTGTCGTTTGGCGTAGTTTCTTGTTTTCTGAGCGGTGATTGCTTCCAAATATTCGCGCGGCGCAGTCAAATCGCTTGCGATCTGCTTATATCCAAGCGCTTGCATGGATCCGCAGTCCTTGTATTTTAAAAGCCCTTTTGTTTCATGTATTAAGCCGTCGTCAAACATTTTTTTGACTCGTGCGTTTATCCGCTCGTACAAAAGCGGGCGCGGAAGAGTTAAAACGATTGTAAGGTCATCATACGGCTTATCGCGCACTACTGCGTCTGACTTGGGTTTCCCACACAGATGATAGATTTCCAATGCGCGTATCACCCGCTTTCCGTCGTTTGCGGAAATCTTTTGTGCAGACACGCCGTCCACTTTATTAAGCAATTCGTGCATTACGGATTGACCGAAAAAATGCGCCGTGATTTTCAGCGCGCGCCTGAACATTTCATCTTTGGGTGTGTCGGCAAAGTTACAGCCTGATAAAAGAGAATAGACGTACAATCCCGTACCCCCCACCACTATCGGCGTTTTGCCGCAGTCGATTGTTTTTTGTATTTCTTTTTTTGCGAGTTCGACATACTCGCCTACCGAAAAATCGGCATCGCCGTCGACAATATCAATCATTTTGTGAACAATGCCGCTGCATTCGTCCTTTGTCAGTTTGCCCGTGCCGATGTCAAAGCCCTTGTATATTTGCATTGAATCGGCGCCGATTAGCTCTCCGTTGAACTGCCTGGCGAGCTTGAGCGCAGTTTCGGACTTACCTACCGCAGTACAACCGACAATAGCAAGGAGTTTTACACGATTCGCTTGAACCACTTTTCAATCTCCTTTTTGGAAAAGCATACTGCAATGGGTCTGCCGTGCGGACAAAAAAGCGTGATGTTGCGCGCGGACATTTCCGAAAGCAGTGCGTCAATTTCAGACTGGCTTAAATCGTCAATCTCGCCTTTTACAGCGGCTTTGCATGCCGCCTGCATCAGACGTTCTTTTAAAATCATCGGACTTTTTTCGCGCGAATTAATAAGTAGCAGCATGTCGGAAACAAACGCTTGCATGTCTATTCCCGCACACTCATACGGAAGATACGACATGGTAAACGTATATTCTCCGAACGGCGTAATGCCGAAACCGCAATCCTCCAACAGTTCGATATTTTCGCTCAAAAGCTCGGCATCCTGCGGCGATACGTCAAAAACGAACGGGATCATTAAAGGTTGGGTAACCAAACGTTTAGACTCATAGTCGCGCAAAAGCTTGTCATACAACAGTTTTTCATGTGCGGCATGCTGATCGATAAAATAGCAATTATCGCCGTGTTCCAAAATGATGTATGTGTTGAATAGTTTGCCTATAAATTTACTTTCTGTCGGAACAAACTGTTCTTTGTGCGAATAATCGGAAGCCGAAGCGTATAAATCCGCGTAAACAGGCGGTTGCGCTATGTCGCCCGTTTGCAGACTCTGCGGCGGCTCTGGGACCTGGTCCGCTACGGTAGGCGCGACAGGCGGTTGTGTGATATTGAAAAACGACGAAAAAAGCGTATGGGACGATCCGTATTCCTCTTTTTTGGGCGGAGCTTCACTAAATGAAAAATCCTCGTCGTCAAGTTTTTTTGGATCCGTAAGCTTGGGCATGACTGCATTTTTGACTGCGCGTGCAACCGTTGATTTGACGGCTACCGTATCGGCAAACTTAACTTGAAGCTTGCTTGGATGAACGTTGACGTCAACCATATCAAACGGCATAGTTATATGCAGTACGAATAGCGGATACTGCCGTTTCATCAAATACGACGCATACACCGAATACACCGCATACTGAATATCTATACTTTCCACATACCGACCGTTAATTATTATATTCTGATAGTTTTTGGACGGCTTTGTAAACGTGGGTAAACACGTAAAACCCTCAACGGAAATAGGCGGCTCGTCAAGCTTTACCTTGACGGTATTTCTTAAAACGACGTCGCCGTAAACTGCAAAGACCGCACTTTCAAGCCCCTCACCCGGCGAAGCAAAGCGTTTGGTTTCGCTGTCGAATTTAAATACTATGTTGGGATTAGCGAGAACGAGATGTTCTATAAAGGTGAAAATCTTGGTTTCCTCTCGCGACGGTTTTTGTAAAAACTTCTTTCGTGCGGGAATGTTTGCAAAAAGATTCTCTATATTAACGACCGTGCCAAGAGCCGCGCCGACTTTATCGTGAGATATCAAGCGCCCGCCGTTATAAACGATTTTTCCGCCTACTTCACAGTCTGCCGTTCGTGAAATCATCGTAACGTCCGCAACAGCCGCAATACTCGGCAAAGCCTCGCCACGAAAGCCAAGTGTGGATATAGTGTCCAAATCGTCCAAATTTTTTATTTTGCTAGTAGCATGCGGCATAAATGCGGTAGGTAAATCGTCAAAATCGATTCCGCACCCATTGTCGATAACGGTTATTTTATCTATACCACCGCCGCGAACGGACACTGAAATCTCTGTTGCGCCCGCGTCGATTGCATTTTCGGTAAGCTCTTTTACAATGGACGCAGGACTTTCTACAACCTCGCCCGCCGCAATGCGGTTGAATATCTCACTTGGAAGCTTGTTGATTTTCATTAGTCAAGTTTTTCCTTTAAATCGCAAAGTATGTCAAGCGCATTGCGAGGTGTAATATTATTGACGTCTATGTCACGCAGAATACGTATGATCTCGTCATGACGGGATACGTTATCAAACAGAGATAGTTGCCGAACGTCGTTCGCCTTGTGCGCAATATCGGCGCTTACAAGCTGAGCCAAAAGCTGTTTTGCCCTATCAAGAACGTTTGACGGCAATCCCGCTAAAGCCGAAACCTCTATGCCGAAGCTTTTGTTTGCACTTCCGCGCATTATCTTGCGAATAAACTTTATACCGCCATCGTTTTCTTTAGCTGTGAATTTGTAATTTTTAAGCCCGTAAATCGTGCCCTCGAGCTCCGTAAGTTCATGGAAGTGTGTGGAAAATAATACCTTTGCTTTAAGCTTTTGTGCTATATGTTCTATTACCGCCCAAGCGATGCTTAGCCCGTCGTAAGTAGAGGTGCCGCGACCTATCTCGTCAAGCAAAATAAGACTGTTGTCGGTAGCGTTTTCGATTATTTGCGAAACCTCGGTCATCTCAACCATAAACGTACTGCGCCCCGTAGACAAATCGTCGCTTGCGCCTACTCGAGTAAAAATCTTGTCCACGAGTCCGATTTTGGCCGATTTGGCGGGCACGAACGAGCCCATATGAGCAAGTACCGTAATCAACGCGACCTGCCGCATATACAGGCTTTTACCCGCCATATTCGGACCTGTTATAAGCATGATTTTTGAATCGTCGAAATTTAAAGCAGTTGAGTTGGGAACAAACAGTTCGTCCGACGGTAAGAGCTCGGCAACAGGGTGTCTACCCTCGGTTATAGATATTTCGCCGAAGTCCGCAATCTCGGGACGGCAATAACCGTTCTGTTTGGCAACGGTCGCCAGTGATACTATGCAATCGAGATCGGCAATCGCCTTTCCAAGCTCGTTGATTTGGTTGCATTTTAAACGGAGAACGGACAGCAGTTCCAAATAAAGTTGTCTTTCCCGCTTATCGGCTAAATCTGCGGCATTTAGAAGCTTAAACTCAAGGTCTTTAAGCTCATCCGTGCAGTACCTTTCTGCATTGGATACCGTTTGTCTGCGCTGATAATAATCCGGCACCATCGAATCGAATTGCCGAGGCACCTCGATAAAATACCCGAAAAGCCTGTTGTACGAAATCCTCAAATTTTTGATTTGAGTTTTTTCGCGCTCTTCCGCTTCCATTTGGGCAATAATACCGCGTGAGTTTTTTACGAGCTCGCGGTATTCATCCAACTGTGCGTCATACCCCGACTTAATAATATAAACCTCGTCCTTGCCGTCAGCATTCGTCGGCGTATATACTGCGCGATCTATAAGATCCGCAAGCTCGTCCATTACGTCAATACGATTGTTTATATCATTTAGTAACGGCGACGGCGCAGACGAAAGCGTATTCTTGATGTCGGGCAAAGCGTGGAACGAAACGTTAAGCGCAAGCGTGTCGCGCTGTTTTATTTCTCCAAGTGACAAGTTTGCCGAAATTCTTACTATATCCTTTATGGCGGCAAGCGATGTGCGCAGTCGTTCGCGCATTATAGTATCTCGGTACAGCTCGTCCACAGCGGCAAGCCGTCTATCGATAGCAGACTTATTGCACAGCGGGCGCAATATCCACTTTTGAAGTTGACGGTCGCCCATTGGCGTGCACGTTTTGTTTATTACGTCGCGAAGAGTCGTTCCGCGTTTGCGACTTTGTGACTCGACAAGCTCAAGGGTTCTTGCCGAATTGGAATCGATATCCATATACAATTCCGACTCGTAGCTTTCGGAATTGCCGATATTGATATCCCTGCGGAATTGATTGTGTCTTACATACGCGACCAATGCGCCTTCCGCACATACGCATGCAGGCGTTAAGCACAGCTTTTTAAGTTCCTTTTCGTCCAAAACCTCGGAAAGAGCACGCTTAGCCGTATCAAAGTCGTACATAGCGTCGTCGTATTGAGAAAGCATGCACACAGACCCGTACTTGACAGCCGAAAGCTCGACGCTCTCTTCCATCATCTTAGAATTTGCGATTATCTCCGACGGGCGTATCCTCAGCAACAAATCGTTAAGCTTGACTTTTACCGGACACGGTACGTAGTGATTATACGTTTCCGCCGTGGTTATATCTGTCCAAACCGCACCGACGCCCTTTTCGTCAAGATACAGCGACATTAAAAAGTTGTTTTTATCCTCGCTCAAACTGTCGATATCGGTTATCGTACCGCCGGTAATAATGCGCGTAACCTCGCGATCGACTATGCCTTTTACTTCGGCGGGATCTTGCATTTGCTCGCAAATGGCGACCTTATAACCCTTTTTAAGCAGCTTTGCAATATAGCCTTGGACGGCGTGATGCGGTACGCCGCACATCGGCGCGCGCTCGTTATTGCCGCACGCTCTGCCGGTCAGCGTTAAATCAAGCTCTTTGGAAACAGTTACGGCGTCGTCAAAAAACATCTCGTAAAAATCACCGAGCCGAAACATAAGTATCGTATCGGGATAGTCGCTTTTTATCTTTCTGTACTGCGTCATCATGGGCGATAAAGCCATTATATCACCTCACCTGTTAAATTAGCGTTTTTAGCCGACGCAACCTTGACCGATACAAAGTCGCCGACGTTGACCGTATCGCTTTTAAACGAAATAGCAATATCGTTTTCCGCTTTGCCATAACATTTACCGTCTGTCTTATCCGAAACGAGCACCTCGTAGACTTTTCCGATCTTTTCGGCGGCAACGGCTTTGGAAATTTCAAATTGAAATTTAATCAGTCTGTCTATTCGCTTTTGCTTGGTAGCATAATCAAGCTGTGGCATTTTATCTGCAGGCGTACCACTGCGGCGCGAATATATAAACATAAACAAATTATTGTATTTTACGCGCTCGACAAGGTCCAACGTTTGTACAAAGTCCTCTTCCGTTTCTGTGGGAAATCCAACCATAATATCCGAGCTAAGTCCGATATCAGGCATTTCCTGCTTAAAACGTGAAATTTTATCAAAATACTGCTCGCGAGTATACCGCCTGTTCATTTCCGAAAGAATACGGTTGCTCCCCGACTGTACGGGCAAATGCAGATTTTTTGCGAGAGTCTTTGACTGCGCCATAAGACTCGCAAGCTCGGGCGAAACGTCCTTGGGGTGTGACGTCATAAACTTAAGACGATACTTCTTGTCGCTTTCGAGCGATTTTAAAAGATCGATAAATGTTTTATCCTTGTAGCTGTATGAATTTACGTTTTGACCCAAAAGCGTTATTTGTTTGTATCCGTCGGACAAAAGTCCGTCGACGTCGGATATTATATCGTCTATAGGGCGCGACCGCTCTCTGCCGCGAACGTACGGAACTATGCAGTATGTACAAAAATTATTGCACCCGTACATAATATTTACCCAGGCATTTATACCCGACGACCTTTTTACGTTAGACGTTTCGGCACAATCCCCGTCATTTTCGGATGCCCATACCTCGACAATTCGCGTTCCTGTATGCAAAAACTCGTTTATATAATCGCAGAGCCGCGGCTGATTAAACGTTCCGATAACTATGTCCACAAAACCACACCGCTTAACAAGCCTATCAGCGGCGCCCTGTTGCTGAGTCATGCACCCGCAAACCGCTAATACAGAGCCGGGCTTCTTTTGACTTTTTATGCGCCCGAGATGTCCGTACACCTTGGTTTCCGCCGTTTCGCGCACGCAACAGGTGTTCATAACGATTATATCGGCGTCACTTACGTCTTGAGCCTCGATATAACCCATACCCGAAAGTATGCCCGCAAGCTTTTCCGACTCATGAACGTTCATCTGACAGCCGTATGTGTAAATAAAATAGCTTTTGTTCATTTTAATAATTATACAACTTTTTGCCGAATTTGTACAGTACTTTACCCATAAACGACTATTTAAATTGCGAGGAAAAATAATTAAGCTTGGCTTTGAGCCGCTCGTCATAGCGCGATATGTACTGTCCGACGTCGCGCATATTTGCAAAACGCGTAATCGTCCCGTTACCTATTACCTTAGATATCGCGCCTGCGCCGCACGCCATAACGCTTACCGTTTCTTCCATTGTCGTGATATTATTTACACACGTTTTATTTGGAAGCGAAAGACCGACGTTTTCAAGATTGCATTCTTGCCGCTTCTGACGGTATAGGTAATACGGCGCATATTCGCCCATATTGCTTAAAGCGTAATCGAGCATTGCATACGTTTGCTTGTTACTTCGATCGGAATATCTGAGCGCGCTCCCGTTCTTTTTGGAAAGCGAGTGCACGGTTATATTATCGGGCTTTAGCGCGCGAATGGCTTCAAAGCTCGTAACAAAATCGTCCGCAGTTTCCTCGGGCAGCCCTGCGATTAAATCGCAATTAATATCGAACCCCCGATTTTTAACAGCTTCGTACGCATCGAAAAACTGTTGCACGCTGTGCCTGCGGCCTATCAGCTCAAGCGTTTTTTCGTTAAGAGTTTGCGGATTAACGCAAACACGCGTTACGCCGTGAGCACGCATGATATTGCATTTTTCGGCAGTTACCGTATCGGGTCTACCAGCTTCACAAGTATATTCACAGTCGAAATTGCCGAGAGCGGACAAGAGCATATCAAACAAATGATCGTCTATCGCGGTGGGCGTTCCCCCTCCTATATAAACCGAAAGGATTTTTTTACCGTGGTTTTTAAGCAAATCCAAAGATGCTTTAATCTCGTCGCAAAGCCTTAGCACGTAGTCTTCCGACTGCTTTTTGCACTTATCAATCGGCATAGAAACAAACGAGCAATAGCTACACCGAGTCGTGCAGTATGGAATGTGTACGTAAAGATTTATATATTCCGGCGCAAATCTAACGTTACCGGATTGTGACAATATTATTTTTTTAAGCACGTCGGCACGAGCTTCGCTTACTCTGTAAATTTTTTGCATAAGCGATTTGGACTCGTCAACGCTGTACCCAAGCCCCATACATTCGTAAAACAGCTTAGTCGGGCGCACCCCTGTCAATGCGCCCCACGGCATAATTCGCCCCGTATAATCGACCAACGCGTCATACACAGCTATTTTTGCAAGCCTTTTGTCGGCATGGTCTTGCGGCATGATTGAATATACTCCGTCGGTATATTCAAAATGATAAGAGTTTTCACCGACATAAACGTCAAAAGTTTGACCGTCTTGCGCAAGAAAAATATTAGGAAAATCGTCGCCGTAAAAAAGCTTAGCAACGTCCGATAATTCCGTACTGCTATGAATATCAAGTTGCATATGGATTGTATTTCCGCTCGTAATTGAGCGTAGTAGAGTTGCCGTGACCGGGATAAACGGTATATTCCCCGTCAAGAGAAAAAAGCTTTTTGAGCGATTGTTTTAACCGACTGTTTGAGCAAAACGGAAAATCCGTGCGTCCGACGCTTAAGTTAAACAACGTATCGCCCGAAAAAATACACTTTCCGTCCATGACGTAACATACGCCGCCCGGGGTATGTCCGGGTGTTTCAACCACTTTGAATGTATGATTGCACAGCGCAAGTTCGACGCCCTCACTAACTAAACGATATGCGTTAAATGCCTCTACTCTACGTGCAAAAAAGCCTAAATCTATGTTAAAGTCATGCTGTTTAAGAAGCTCGTAATCGGTATACGATATGTAAATTTCGGCGCCCGCACGCTCAAGCGCCGCAACGCCGCATATATGATCGAAATGCGCGTGAGTAATCAAAACGGTTTCCGCCCTCACGTTGTGCTTGATTAAAAAATCCTCAATTATCCCGTTGTCTATTGCAGGGTCGATAATGATAGCAGAGCCGTTCTCTGCAATAACGTAAGTATTAGTGGCATAATCGCCAAGAGTAAGTGTGTGTAATTCCATTTGCCACCTAATTTACCGTGCGGTACACTTTATCGACTTTACGAATTGCGCTTACTCGACTGATAACAGCTTCCAGTTGCTCAGGGGCGGTTATACGCACGCTAAGCAATATTATCCCCTTACTGTTATCCTTGTCTAGCCTTGCGGTAAGCGACTCTATATACAGCTTCATGTCGGAAATCGTTTTTGTAATGCGCGCCAAAACGCCGCCCGTATCCTGACATTCGATTGTAAGCGACGCGACAAACGGCGAACATTTGTTTCTGTTCCAATGCGCCTCAATTAGTCGAAATTCCTCGGCGTTCTTTATGTTAGGACAGTTTTCGCGGTGAATAGTAACGCCACGCCCGCGCGAGATATACCCTATTATTTTATCACCGGGCACGGGTGAACAGCACCTTGCCATTCTGATAAGCATATCCGCGCCACCGTCGACTATAATACCGCGCCCGTCGACCTTGGTCGTTGAAGAGCCGATTATCTGCTCGGGCTCGATAGGATGGTCGCGACGGTATAAATCAATAAGCTTGATAAGAATTTGGTTGGGCGTATATGCCCCGTAGCCTAACGAAGCATACATATCGTTTAACGACGAGAACGAATACCGCGACAGAATGATATCTACGTATTTTTGAATGAGTAAATCGTTAAGGGAATAACCGCGGTTTTTTGCCTCACGCTCTAATAGTTCTTTTCCGCGCTTAACGTTTTCTTCCTTCATTTCGTGCTTAAAGAAAGCGCGTATCTTGCTCTTAGCCGCCGAAGTCTTAATAAATCTAAGCCAGTCGCGGCTCGGACCTTTGGCATTTTGTGCTGTAATGATGTCAACGTAATCGCCGGTTTTAAGCTTTGTATCAAGCGGAACGATTTTATTATTGACCTTGGCACCCACGCATTTATTACCCACCTCGGAGTGAACCGTATATGCAAAATCAATAGGCGTAGAGCCCTCGGGCAGTGACAAAACGTCGCCGCGCGGAGTGAAAACAAAAACCTGTCCGTTGTATAAATCGAGTTTAAGAGATTCGTAAAACTCTTCGGGATCTGCGGATTCCGCTTTTTCGGTTTCCATTACACCGCGTAACCACTTGAGTTTTTCGTCGAGGTCGGAATCGGAATCGCGATTTTCCTTGTACTTCCAATGCGCCGCTATACCATACTCGGCAATCTTGTGCATCTCGAATGTGCGAATTTGAATCTCAAACGGAGCGCCTAAATTAGTCATTACGGTTGTGTGTAACGACTGATAGTTATTGGGCTTGGGTACTGCGATATAGTCCTTAAACCGACCGGGAATAGGCTTCCACATCGTGTGAATAACGCCCAACACCTCGTAGCAATCGCGCACGCTGTCCACTAAAACACGTACAGCGGTTAGATCGTAAATCTGCTCGAATGTCTTGTTCTGCCCAACCATTTTTTTGTAAATACTGTAAAAATGTTTAGGGCGTCCGCTCACCTGTCCGTTAATTTTAAGTTCGGCAAGCGTATTGCGCAGAGTGTCGCAAATTTGATTTACCAAATCTTGGCGCTCGGCACGCTTTAACGAAACGGCATGCACAAGCTCGCTATACGCCTCGGGGTGAAGCGTTTTTAAACACAAATCGTCAAGCTCGCATTTGTAAAACGACAATCCAAGCCGCGACGCAAGCGGCGCGTATATCTCAAGCGTTTCGGTCGCCATTGCTACCTGACGCTCGTGCGACAACACGTCGATAGTACGCATATTGTGTACTCTGTCGGCAAGCTTGATAAGTATAACACGTATGTCCTGCGCCATAGCAAAAAACATACGACGGAAGTTTTCGGCCTGTTCTTCCTTTTTAGATTTGAATACAATCTTTGCAAGCTTAGTAACAGCATTGACTAGAGTGCATACTTCCGTACCGAACAACGCCGTTATCTCCTCCGACGTTGCGGGCGTATCCTCAATACAGTCGTGCAATAGCGCCGCGGCGACGGTCGCACTGTCCATGCCTATATCCAACAGAAGATTGGCAACCGCAATGGGATGCGTAATATAGGGCTCACCCGAAACGCGGCATTGGTCGCCGTGCATTTTGATTGCAAACGAAAGCGCACTGTCAAGCAATTCTATTTGCTTGTCGGAGTACATCAATACGTAACGGGATCGCAGATGCGAGCGTTCACGTTCGATTATTTTTTGATTTTCCGCTCTCCGATCATCGCTCATTTTTGCCAAGCCTCGATTGTGCGGTATATATCCGAATTTTCAAGCGCGTTTGCGCCGCCCGAAATTACAACACCCGTCGGAAAAAATGACATAAGCTTGAGCTGAGTAAAAACGGAAAGGCATGCTATAAACTGCGGCAACTCGATATTTTTAACAAACTTATGCAGTGATTTAAAAAATGCATATACGTTGGGCGCTTTAATATCCTTGTGGGCCTTGATAGCATTGTAGTATTCGCCGAAAATCTGCCTGTCCGCTTTAACGCAATCAAACAATTGCGTACGGTTATCGACAGTAGGAATATACACCTCGGCATTGCTCCTTCGGTTGATATGTTCGACAACACTCATGGACGGCGGATAATCGACAAAAATCACTTTATCGTAATTTTCGAGCATAAACGTTTTGGATAGCTCAGGCGATACCATTACGCGAGTATACACGTTGACAGCCGTTTCGGTCAACATCTCGTGCATAATGATATTATCATTACCAAGCGCCGCGCAACGCTCGTACGACTGATTACTGCCGACAATAATAAGAATGCCGAACTTATTGTCAATCAGAGAGTTGAGCTTATCCGCATTGTATTCGGTGTATTTTGCCTCGCCGAACGATTGGTAATTAAGCATACGCAAATATGCCGCCTTAGCTATAGAGTCGTTTACTGCAAGCTTATTAAGCGCACAGCCGCGCAAATACAACCTTGGCGAGTAATCGCCCGCAGCAAGCTCGTACACCATTTCCCTGTCTGTTGCGCCGTTGTAATAGGTGTTAAGCTTATAGGAATTGTATGCAAAAAAGTTAAGTCCGCTCGGCGTTTTTAAAAGCGTATGATTGATGTTGTTTTTTAACGGCCCGGCGCTGAGCGATTTTGTTCGCGTCATGAATAACGGCTTGGGATTGCCGTTGTTTCCGGTGGGCTCAAGCAGGTTGAGCGAAGCGGCAAACTCGGCGGTAACGTCTTGCTCGTCAAGCTCCATATCATATTTTAACGACGGAATAAAAGTATCTATATCTACGTTTTCGAGTTCGGCATAAATCCGCTCTTTAAACTGCTCGATATACTGCGGCAAAATCGTAAACCCCGCGGCCTGATTGTGTCCGCCGAATTCCTTGAATAAGTCGGACTGCTTGCTTAACAGCTCGTAGATATTAATACCGTCTACGCTACGGCACGTGCCCTTATATTCGTCGTTGTTTTTAACAAGAATGAATACCGGGCGTTTAAAGTCACCGACAAGCCTTGCCGCAAGTATGCCGGTTATACCCTTTTCCCATTTATCACTCGTGATTATAATCGCTCTGCGGCGAACCAAATCCTCGTTCCGCAGGATTTCGATAGCCTCTGAATACAAGCCGTCGCAAAGAGTTTTGCGGTCGTTATTAGCGTCTATTATTTCTTTGAGTCTATCTGCTACTATCGAAGAATCGGATGACGTAAACAACTCGAAGGCGCGGTAAGCGCTTCCCATTCTTCCCGCGGCGTTTATGCGCGGCGCTATACGAAACGCAATATCGGATGACGTTACGTTCTTTAATTTAAGCGAATCAATGAGCGCGGCTACGCCGAAATTCTTGCTATCGGACATTCGCATAAGCCCGAGCTGAACGATAAGTCTGTTTTCGTCCGTAAGACTTACAAGGTCGGCAACGGTAGCTATTGCGGCAAGATCGTAAAAATCGTCTGCCGCCTCGAGTCCCCCCATAGCCTGAACTATTTTTAACGCAACGCCCGCGCCGCAAAGATCTTTAAACGGATACGGACAATCTGATTGGTGCGGATTAACAATCACGCAATTAGGGCGAACTTCGCCCACCTCGTGGTGGTCGGTAACAATAATATCCACGCCGAGCTCGATAGCAAGGTCAACCTCATTCACAGCGGAAATACCACAGTCACAAGTAATAATCAAATCAGGCATAACATTTTCGATTATGCGCTCTACGCTATCTACATTAAGCCCATAACCCTCGCCGAGCCTATCGGGGATGTGTGTGTAAACCTCGGCGCCGCATGAAGAAAGATACAATGCCAAAATAGACGATGCGCATATTCCGTCCGCATCGTAATCACCGTACACCACCACACGCTCGCCGTTTTCCACAGCTTGAGTAAGCCGCTCGCAACACTCTGTCATGCCAAGCATTGTTTCGGGCGGATAAAAATTATTTATGTCAGGGTGCAAAAATACGTTTACAGAGTCCTCGTTGTCATACCCGCGCAACATTAACAACTCCACAAGCTTTTTATTCAGCTTGAGGTTACTACTAATGCGTTCCACCGTTTCAGCATTCGGCAAAACGTTGTTAATTTGTTGCGTTTTAAGATTCATTGCTTACACTCTTGATTATTTCTGTGTGTGTTCGCATAGAGATAAATATGCGAATGAAATGATTTAGATATTATTTTAAATTTATTTTTTATACGCTAAAAGCCTTCACGCGGAAGGCTTTTTATGCAATACTACTCATAACTATGCGCCGATTTTTGACGTTTTGGCAGTCTTCGCCTTTTTGTTTTTCTTTTCGACAGGCGGCAGGTTGAAATTCTCTCTGTTCTTGCCTACACGTTGGAACAAAGCCCACAGCGACGGAGCAATACACATAGAGGAATACGTACCGGCAAGCAAGCCGATTATAATCGGGAAAGCAAAAATTCTTATATCGGTTACGCCGATAATAGCGACCATCAAAATCATAATTAACGTAGTTATGGTTGTGTTGATGGAACGCATGAGCGTTTCCTTGACCGATTTATTTGCAACACCTTCGGGTGTCAACTTTTTGGCGTTGAGTGAACGCATGTTTTCACGAACACGGTCAAAGATGATTATCGAGTTATTAATCGAGTAGCCGAGAATCGTAATAAGTGCCGCAATAAAGTTACTGTTGATCTCTATATGGCAAATCGCCATAAACATGAACATAATAACTATATCGTGTAAAAGCGCCAAGATACACGCAAGACCGCTCGAAAGTTGGAATCTTAGTCCGATATAGCAAAGCATAAACATAAGCGACAATACGACGGCAATTATAGCAGTGAACAACAACTCGGAAGAAACCGTTGCACCAACCATGTCTCCACCAGTTACGGTACCGGAATACTTATCGGGCAAGTTCATGGCGGTTACTATCGCTTTGCGCAAATTAGCCGAGTTTTTGACGTCTGTCGAACTTGTAATGATAAGCTGTTTGTTATTCTCGGGGTTGAGCTCAAACGAGCTTTCATCTACCGTAATTCCCGCTTCGTAATTTTTGTTTAAGTCGGATACAACTTTAATAAATTGACCGCGAAGTGCGGTAAACGGGCTGTTTTCGCCGTCGGCATTAATAACTTCGTCATACGTTGCGGTAATAACCTTGCCGTTTACGGATACATTGGGAACCTTGTTAAGAACGTTTTGCTCAAGAGCCGAGATGATTGCGGGATTAACATAGTTGCTCATCTCGTTTTCACTCACGCCGTTTATTTGCGAGTATTTGATATGGATAGACGCAGTATCTCCCGAGCCCTGCATTTGCATTGCGCCCGATATCTCGACCTTATAAGTCTTTCCGTTTTCGGCAGTAACAGACGTGAATACTTCCTCGATTTGGCTGTAATAGTCTTGCCTGTTACTCTCTGTAAGCTTATTGCCAAGTTTAACGTCAACAGAATAACCGCCGGCAAAGTCTGTGCCGAGATTAAACGCAGAGCCCAAAGTGAAACGGAATATTATCATCATAATAATGCCGACTACCAGTATGGCAAGCGGAATAGCAAAAACTATTTTTCGTTTTTCGGCGACGTGGAAATCATTATCCCACAGCGCATTCCATTTTTGAGAGAGTTTCATTATGCCGTCTCGCCTCCTTTTTGCTTTTGCGAACGGCGTTCAGCCTTGGCACGCTCTTTTTCTTGTTGTTTTTCTTCTTTCTCCTGCTTTTCGCGTTCCATATCGGCAAGAACGGCGGCATCTGTCGCGCCCGCATCCAAGCCTTCGTACCGTTTAGCACGTTTAAGATTATACAGTTTTGCATTGTAGGAGTTAAGATTGATGATATACTTGACAATTCCGCGCGATACAACGAGCGACGTGAACAACGAAATTAATACGCCGACAAGCAACGTGATTGCAAAGCCCTTTATCGAACCCGTGCCGAGCAATATCAACAGCACGCACGCGATAACGGTTGTAACGTTACTGTCCAAAATTGCGAACAACGCCTTTTTGAAGCCCGCATGGTACGCCGCCATAATCGACTTACCTCCGCGGTACTCATCCTTAATACGCTCGAATATAATTACGTTCGCGTCAACCGCCATACCGATACTCAACAAGATACCTGCGATACCGGGAAGCGTGAGCTGTACCCAAGGCAATACAGCCAAGAAGAACAGATAAATAATTACATAAATAATAAGCGCCGCCGAAGCCGCCAGACCGAGCAAACGGTATACCAAGCACAGGAAGGCTATAACAAGTATAAAACCTACAACACCGGCTATCAAGCCGTACTTCATTGCATTGTCGCCCAGCGTCGGGGAAATAGTTTGCGATTCCTTAAGCTCGAGCGCAACGTCGAACGTACCGCTTACGATTTGCCCCGCAAGCTCGGTTGCCGATTCCTGGGTAAAGTTACCCGAAATAATCGCTCTGCCGTTGGGGATAGTTTCGTTTATATTAGCCGTTTGTATGGGCGTAGTCGAATCGCCCAAGTATATGCTTATGGTTTGTCCCTGGTTATTCGCCGTGACTTCGGCAAACTTCTTTCGGCCTTCGGAATCGAATTCCAAGCTGACAACATAACCGTTTTGGTTATCGTATCCGGGTTCGGCATTGACAATGTTTTCGCCCGTGATTATCGTTTCGTTGGTGCTGTCCAAAACGAACCTGACTGTAGTCGGCTCGCCTATGACCTGCAAAATTCCGCTCGGGTCGTCAACGTCCGGAACTTCTACACGAATACGGTCGGAACCCTCGCGCACGATCGTAGCTTCGGTATAACCCTTGCTCGAAAGCAAAGACTCGAGCGACGCGCGCGTACCTTCCATTTTGGCGTCGAAGTTATCCGTATCGGTGTTTGTAGCCTGATACACGGCATAGACACCGCCCTGAAGGTCAAGACCGAGGCTTATCGCCTCTTTCGACAAAAACGGGTGGTAAAGCGTCAGACCGAAACGCATCGGCACAAACGCAAAAATCATGCCTATCACCATTACCACGCCGATAAGCACAAGTTTTGTGATTGAAGATTTTTTCTTGATGGCTTTATGAGCAGGCGCAACTACCGGCGCTTTGCGCCCGGGTACCGCCTGTTCGTTTTCCGTCAAGGGAGTTTGTTCGTCCATAAAGATTTTCTCCGCGGTATCTTGTTATCGTTTAAATACGTTTATCCATTTTACCGATATGATACCTTAATATTATATAAAATCAAGTGATGCAAGTCAAATATTTAAAACACCAAAAAGGAAATTAATAAAACTTTTTTTGCATGTTTTGCGTTATTGATTGCTTTCTTCTATCGCCTTTACGGCGAGCGCACATTCGACGCGCTTTTTCATAAGCTCGCAAGCAGGCTTGTACGGCATATTGATATCGCAGTTGTACTTGAACGAGTTTGCCATACACCCTCCCGAGCAGTAGTATTTTGCCCAGCATTCCGAGCACTGCGGCTTTGACACGACCGAGCAATTATAGTACGCCCTGCGCTTTCCGTCGTCAAGCTTTTTGTCGAACACGTTACCGAGCGCCGTTTCGCTTATACCGTCAAACTGATGACACGGATACACCGTTCCGTCGGGCGACACGCAAACGTACTCTCCGCCCGCGCCGCAACCCTTTAGCCGCTTTACAGCGCACGGTGAGTTGTCGATGTCAATCATAAAGTGGAAAAAGTTAAACCACTTGTCCGTTTTCCGTCTTGCGATATACTCGGCGGCAAGCTTTTCGTATTCGGCAAGCACGCGCGGAATATCTTCGTCGCGAATCGCCATCGGGCTGTCCGGCTTGAGAACCACCGGTTCTATCGACAGCTGGTCGAAGCCCAAATCGTTCAAGAACAGCACGTCCGAGCAAAAATCGAGGTTGTAGCGCGTGAACGTTCCACGTACATAATATTGCCCTTTTCGCCGCTCTTTAAACCGCAACGCGTTATTTAATACGACATCGAAGCTGTCTTTGCCCCCGACTGTTTTTCTGACGCGGTTATGCACGTCTTTTCTGCCGTCGATGCTGATTACGACGTTGTACATCTGCTCGTTAAAAAAGTCGATATCCTCGTCGTTAAGTTTATACGCATTTGTGGTTATCGTAAACCTAAAATTCTTGTTGTGCGCTTTTTCGAGTGAGCGAGCATACTCGACAGTCTTTTTGACTACGTCGAAATCGAGCATCGGCTCTCCGCCGAAAAAGTCGACCTCGAGATTGCGCCGCGAACCGCTCATTTGAACAAGCATATCTATCGCGGCTTTAGCAGTATCAAGCGACATCGTTCTGCGCGTGTCGTTGTACGTACCTCCGTCGGCAAAACAATACTCGCAAGCAAGATTGCAGTTGTGCGAAACGTTAAGACACATCGCCTTTACGGTCGGAGCAAACGGCGGAAGCTCGGCGTGGATTTCGGGAGAAAAAAGAATGCCGTCCAACTTTAACCGAGCTATTTCATTCTTAGCTTCATTTATTTCACACGACGAAAACGGCGACGTATCGTCGCCGTCTAAAACAGCCTTGACAACAGGATCGATCTCGAAAAAAGATCCGCTCTCGGTATCAAGTGCGAACAACCGATCAAGCAGTCCGAACGTATGAACCATTAGTTGTTTTGGTTTTTGTTAGAGTTAAGAACTTTAACGGTTTTGCGCTCGCACGACTGATTGCCTACCGTGCAGCTTGTTTTGCAAGCTGACTGGCAGCTTGTTTGACACTCACCGCATGCGGTATCGCAACCGTTGTCGTTTGTGTTTCTTCTGATAACTTTGATATGAGCCATGATATTGCCTCCATTCGTCTTTTGTATAATTATACTATATCTTTTACGCAAAATCAAGTGATTACATAATATAAACTAAAAATTCCGCGATCGATATATTTAATGCTTACGAATGTTGACCGCGATTATTCCGCTTATCATACCCGTAACCATGCCGAGTACACAATCGTTAAGTAGCGACAGCCCGAAAACGAAGTTGCTTTGCAAAGCCGAAAAAACTACGTAGGACAGCCACACAAACGTAAATCCGCAAATGATACCGCGCAACCAACCGTTATTAGACTTTTTGAGCGACACTATGCAACCGACGAATATCGCCAAGCTTTTTATTACTTGATTGATAATGGGAATAGCCCCGTCCGACACATTGCACAGCTTGACTATAAGCGCCGATAAAAGCATTGCGAGAAGCGCAAAAATAAGCGCAATGATATTTGCTTTTACTATCTCGAAAATGTATCCCCTGTCACGATCGACAGTATTCTTTTTGATGCGCATAAAAAACCTCCGTACACTTTACAGTATGCGGAGGGATTTTTAAATATTCGTGTTTAATTATTTCTTGTTTTGCGTCTTTGCGCCGGCTGACTTAGCGCTACTCGATTTGGTACCGCTACTCTTTTTTGCTCCGCTGTTAGCAGGCTTCTTTTTGGGTGCAGTTGCTTTGGGTGTCGCATCGGACGTAGGCTCTTCAGTAGCCGCTTGTTCGACAACGGCGGGCTCTTCGGCGGGTTGTTCCGCATTAGATGTAGGCTCTTCCGCTACGGGTTGAGCTTCTTCTACAGGCTTGGTTTCTTCAACAGCAGGAACGGGCTGTTCTTCTATAGGCGCGACAACCGGAGCGGGTTCCTCATGAGGCTCTTCTTCGCGCTTAGGCTCCTCAACGGGAACGATGGTGCTCGAGCGGCTCATAACCTGATAAAGCGCTTGAATATCAAATGTCATAGTGGTCTTATTATCGCCTACACCGGTCTCTATAACCATTTCTTTATCGACGGGCGAAATTTCGCGAATCTCGATGATGGTGCCGATTACGCCGCCGATAGTTTTAACAAGATCGCCGGGCTGAAGCGAGCGGTGAAGTTCATCGGTTTGTTTGGCGCGTTTTTTATTGGTAAAGAACGGAACGACAAGCAACGCTACTATCAACAATCCGAGCATTACCATAAAAATTATGGTAGTGGGATCTACGGCGTTTATAAAAGAAAACTTGACCATACTTAATTCTCCTAAAAACAGAATACGTAGATTATAGCACATTTAAAAAGATAAATCAAACGATTGGCAACAAGTATAAGGCGATTTTCTTATTTTTTTGTCTTATTTATTGCGCTGTTTTTGGTTTTTGCATCAAATATCCCCACCAAACGCTTGCATAATTCATTATTTGTTATTCCACCGTCAATCACCAATTCGAGCGGTGCAAGGTCGATCAAATAGTACATTAGCTCGGCGCTGTCGATAACGTCTATATCGAGCACGCTGTTTTTAAACGCGCCCGAAAGATTGTATCTGCCGTTATATTCCTTTACTGTCAACTTGTTTATTTTGGGATTGACCGCGCTAATAAGAAACCGAAGTAATTCGTTATACGTTTCGTCGTCGTAAAGATACACGCCGTTATTGCGCGTAAGATTGCATATTTCAAGCCACCGCTCTTTGAGCTCGCCTAGCTTGAAATTAAATATGCCATCGAGCGTCATGTTGTCCTTTACTTGAATAACGCGATTTAACAGCTTGTGCTCGTTTTCGCGATCGAATGCGACGAGAGTATGCAGTAACAGCTCGTAATTGGTTTGAGGAAGGCCTAGAACGAGGTTGTGCTTTATAAAATCGAATTTGCCTACAACACCGAACATTTCCACTAAGCCGTCTTTGATCGCGCTTAGCATTTGCGTACGCGACTGCGCTTCACATCCAAACGAACAGTAAACCCGTTTTCCGCTTGTGTTTAAAGCGGACACGGCAAAACAGTTTTGCAGCTTATTCTTAATTACCTCGTCAACGGAATATAACCAATCCGCTCTGTCGTCGTTTACGCTGATCGTTATTTGATACATACCTCTCCTTACCGGGCGTCGACCTCGGTGGCACATAGCTATTGTATGAAACCGATAGCCGTTTTACGCACGCAAAAGGCATTTAAAATATCGAGCAGTCAAAAAAGAATAAAAAATTTTGAAAAGTCATACAAAAAAGGTTGATTTTTTATTTTCAATTTGATATTATAGTAAAGCGTCTGGGAGCATAGCTCAGCTGGGAGAGCATCTGCCTTACAAGCAGAGGGTCATAGGTTCGAGTCCTATTGTTCCCACCATTTGCATATAATACTGTACGGCACCATAGCCAAGTGGTAAGGCAGGGGCCTGCAAAGCCCTAACCCCCGGTTCAAATCCGGGTGGTGCCTCCAAAAAACGCATTAAGCCGTACGGTAAGTGCGTTTTTTATTTTGGCCGCTGTGGTGGAATAGGCAGACGCAAGGGACTTAAAATCCCTCGGGTGAAAGCCCGTACCGGTTCAAGTCCGGTCAGCGGCACCAAGACACACGTAGAGAGAGCGTTGGCTCCTCTCCTGCGTGTGTTTTTATATGTGCTCTATAACGATTTATCTTTTATTCCATACCTTTACGTGTCGTCAACCGTTTTTTTTGTTTTATTAAAAGTTATTAAATTTCCCGAATAAATATGGAATATTTATTTTTTTGTCTTGTGAATTACATAATCTGCAATCAACGCGGCAGTTTGTTCTAAACCAATCGAGCTGTCTATTGCAACGTCATAGTTGTATACATCGCCCCATTTACGGTTGGATATATTTTTATAGTAAGCGGCGCGCCTTATCCGATTTTTTCATGTTCTTTTGCGCGTCACAAGTACTATCCCCGTAAAGTTCGGCTATGAGCGAAATACGATAATTATCCGGTGCATAAATAAATGCTCTAACAAGCTCGGGTCGATCGCGTAGAACAATCAGCCGCTCTGCCAACGATTACGCACCCACCTCTATCGGCTATTAGATTGATTGCCTTGTCTTGAGCTATAACCGCTTGACTTACCACGCTTGCGATAACCGTAAACATTAGCCCCATAGCTATCGATTTGTGCGCATTTTGCGCGTTCTTTTTGCCCTGGCAGATATTGAGATACGCCGCACATCCGTCGCCTATCCATCACGCAAAAGCCTGCGCTATAATGAAAATGGGAAACACTACGCCCGTTGCAGCATTACCCAAAACGCTAAGCTCGCTGTTGCCGACGAATATTTGATCGACAATGTTATATAGTGCGCTGACCAATAACGACAGCAAACTTTATTTTTGGCAAAAAAATAAGTTGCGCATTCCAATCGCAAACCAATTACCGTAACACTGTACCGTAATCAGATTTACGCGGGAATCCGCAACTTGTGTCGTTGTGTTCTATAGTATTGTAGCAAAAAATCGAAATTTTGTCAAACACAAAAAAATTTTGATTAATAATTGTCGCAAAAATCGAATAATAAACTATTATAAAATTTTGATATCATATATATCGTCAAATAAAATTTTTTCGTCATTTACATAAATAAATTTAAATGCAAAGTCAATTTGAGTAAGCTTACCCGGCAGCACAATCTCATGAAATCCCCTATAACACGTTACGGAAATGCAATCACCGACAGAAAGCCGCTGTAGCTGATTGGAAATTTTTTGTATATTTTCATCCGAAAGAATGCGTTTATCCACACGACTGTGCCGTTCTTCTCTTTCGCGCAGAGCTTCTTTTAATCCCTTCATTGCGTCGAATGGCATAAACTGTTTGGCGCGGTCACTTCTGTTCATCACCTGCTCGATGTCCTCCGATAAACGTATTACGTTCGCGCTGAGTGGCGCAGTCCAAGTAATCGGTGCCGACCAACACTGAATTTTTGCCGTACTTCTTTTTAAGTCCGAGCACCGCGCGCTCTCGACTCTTTTCCCTTTCAACCTCTGTCATATCCGTAAAAAGATTATAGCCTTCCTTACCTTCGTCCACAACGTTATCAAAGCCGATACCCAGCCTACGTATAGGCGTCACTCTATCTACATTCTCGTCAAACAACCGTAAAACCTCCGGCTCGAAAAACGAATTCAATGCCGTTGTTACGCCGAGATTGGAATAAGCGTTTACCGACGGGCGTTCACTCTTGGAATACCCGACATAGATGTTGACTCGGTCTGATACGACGTGTCGTTTTAAAAGCTCGTACGCGCCCTGGCGTACCATTTCCGTCATGACGATACGCGCTTCTGCAAAGCTGTAATCACGCGGTAATATTTGCGAAAACGATACCGAATGCGACTTGCTCTTGTAGTTTTTTATATCGGAAATAGTGCAGGATTCTCTGCCCCAAGCGTGATCGATTAACAGCTCGGCATTTACCCCAAACTCTTTATATAACAGTTCTTGCGGTGCGTGAGCCACCCCGCGCATATCGTAAATTGCAAACTTGGCAAGCCGCGCCGCCGTGCCTGCCGCTACCTGCCAAAAGTCTGTAATCGGTCGATGATCCCACAGCGTATCTTTGTACGTTTGCTCGTCCAAAAATCCGATATGCGATTTATTCTTTTTTGCCGTAATATCAAGTGCGATTTTAGCTAAGTACATATTGGTGCCGACGCCCGCAGTTGCAGGAATATGCTTTTCAGCCGCAATCATGTCAATAAGCTTTTTAACAAAGCTTTGCGCGTCGGTGCGGTACAGCTTAAGATAGTCGGTCACGTCGATAAACGCCTCATCTATCGAGTACACGTGTATATCCTGCGGCGAAATATAATCGAGATAGATGGAATAAATATCCGCCGCGTACTCGATATAAAGAGCCATTTGCGGCGGCGCAACGATATACTTGATCGTATCTGGAATTTCGGACAGGCGACAGCGGTTGCGTATACCTTGCGCTTTCATCTTAGGCGAAACGGCAAGGCACAGCGCATTTTTTCCGCGGGAAAGATCCGCGACCACAAGATTTGTGTCAAACGGATTAAGTCCGCGCTCGGCACATTCGACCGACGCGTAAAACGTTTTCATGTCTATACAAAAATACGTTCGCGCTTTGTTCTGCATATCAATCCTTTTGATTACAAATCCTTAATGACCTTAACTGCCACACCCTGGATTTGACACTCGTCAAGCTCGATATCGGCGTATCGACGGTTTTCGGCGTGTAGAATTATTTTCTGCCTTTTTTCGTCATAATATAACCGTTTAAGCGTATTTTCGTTATCGACGACGGCAACAACTATATCTCCCGAATCGGCGGCGGTCGTGCGCCTGATAAGAACGAGATCGCCGTCCGATATACCCGCGTTAATCATGGAATCGCCGTTCGCCTTGAGAAAGAAATATTCACCCGCGCCGGTAAGCTCAACGGGCATACGAAAATAAGCCTCGATACTTTGCTCGGCAAGTAACGGCAACCCGCACGACACGCTACCGACAAGCGGCACGTCCACAAATGCCGAACCGTACTTTGCAATCCTATCGGTCGAAATGCCGTTTTCGGAATATTCTATAATGGACAGCTCGCCCATTGCGCGTAGATATCGCGCCATTGTGGTATGACTGAACCCAAGCTTTTGGGAAAGTTCTCGCGTCGATGGCGTTCGTCTATTTTCCGCATAAAATGAATTGATTTCGGAAAGTATACCGTTCATTAACGCGCCGTCTTTTGTGCGCATACACATTACCTCGACATAAAGCTATATGTTACATAGTGTAACACTTAGAATTATAATATATTATGCGTCGTTTGTCAACGGATATAACGCTTTTTTCCGATAAAAAAACGCACGGATTTGTCGTGCGTTTAACATTGTATTCAACCTAATAATTCGTTGTAGAATTTGACGTATTCTTTGGCGCTGTTGTCCCAACCGAAGTCGGTTCGCATTGCCCTGTCCACAAGCCCTTCCCATTTGTCGTGATAGTGCAAGTACAAGCCGATAGCGCGGTTTAGTGCGTTTAACAAATCATCGGCGGCATAGTGCTCAAACTTATAGCCGTTGCCGAAATCGCCGTTGTATGCGTCGACAATGGAATCCTTGAGTCCGCCCGTTTCGCGCACTATGGGGATAGTGCCGTATCTGCAAGCCATCATTTGGCTTAAGCCGCAAGGCTCGCTTCGGCTTGGCATCAAAAACATATCGGCGCCCGCATAAATCTTGTGCGACAAATCCTTATTGAACTCGATAAGCGCCCGCATTTTGCCGTCGTAAGCTTCCTGCATGTGTGTAAAATACTGCTCGTATTCCCAATCGCCCGTGCCGAGTACAATTACCTGCACGTCGCGCGACAAAAGCTCGGGCAGAGCCGCTTTCACTATATCCAAACCCTTGTGTGACGCAAGTCTGGTTATCATTGCTATAACAGGCACGTCTTGTCTTACGGGCAACCACAACTGCTTTTGCAGTCCCGCTTTGTTAATAGCCTTGCCTCTTTTATCGGTCACGTTATAATGCGCGTACAATGCAGGGTTGGTTTGAGGATTGTACGTATCGGTGTCTATGCCGTTAAGTATGCCGCGTAGCTTGTGCGCATTGCGTACCAAATCGCCGTCCAAGCCGTGCGAATATTCCATTGTCATTATTTCCTTGGCATACGTAGGGCTAACCGTACTGACCGCGTCCGAATAGTCGATTGCGGCCTTCATAAGATTGATTTCGCCGAAGTGCTCCAAGCTTCCGTATTCGCGATCGGGAATGCCGAAAACGTCCTCTATAATACTACGGTTGTACCAGCCCTGATATTCAATGTTGTGAATGGTAAACACCGTTTTTATGCCGCCGCAGTAGTCGCGGTACATATAAAACAGCTTATAGTATATTGGCACGAGTGCGGTTTGCCAATCATTGCAATGTAAAACGTCGGGCATAAAGTCAAGGCGCGGAAGCAATTCCAATACCGCACGGCAAAAGAAAGCGAACCGTTCGCCGTCGTCACCGTGACCGTATAATCCACTGCGCTTAAAATAGTACTCGTTGTCTATAAAGTAAAATACGGTATTACCATCTTTTATGCGGAAGAGGCCGCAATACTGGTGCCGCCAAGACAGCTCTATAAAAGTCCAGCATACAAATTCCAAATCCTCGCGTCTGTTTTCGGGAAAACTTCCGTAAAGCGGAAGAATGACGCGTGCCTCATAATCGTCGCTGTTATTTATCGCGCGCGGCAAACTGCCGAGCACCTCGCCCAAACCGCCCGTTCCCGCAAACGGAAAAGCCTCCGATCCCACGAACAAAACCTTACGTTTATTGCTGTGTGCTACGGATTTTGAATGAGTCTTTTTAGGTTGAGCGTCTTTTTTTACAGATTTTGCGGATTTGCTTTTTGACGACCCTGCCGCCTTTTTTTCAGCCATTATATAACTCCTTTGGATTTAAACTAAATCACTGCCGATTTAGCGATAAAGTACGGATGCGTGTGATGCCCGGAAAGCGTTCGGCCCTCGAGTATGGTGACAAGCTTGTCCGCGATAACGCAATTCAAATTGCTGTTTCTTCCGATAACGGAATCTTGAAATACGATTGAATTGGTTATTTTTGCGCCCTTGGCGACCTTAACGCCGCGGAACAAAATGGAATTGCGTACCTCGCCCTCTATTACGCAACCGTCGGCTATAAGCGAATTACACACCGTCGCCGAGCCGAGTATCTTACACGGCGCGCTGTCGCGAACCTTTGTGTAAATATTGGCGCCGTCACGGTAGAACAATTCGTCGCGTATGTCTTTGTTCAACAGCTCGAGTGAGTGCGAATAGTAATTTCCAATGCTGTCGATGTTGGCAAAATAGCCCGTCTGCATATATCCGAAAATTCGATATTTATCCGTTTCGCGCGCCAAAACGTCTTTGTTAAAGCTGTTATAATTGAGCTCTGCATCATTCTCGATCAAATAAAGCAGGAACTTGCGATTCATAACGAGTATGTTAGCAAAAACCGTGCGTTCGCCGAGTTCTTTGTCGGTATTGGTTACTTTTGTAACCCTGCCGCCAGCCGCCATTTCCACGATTGTGCGCGGCTTTGGGTTGACAAGCTCTTTATTCCTTACGACGATAGTTATATCCGCATGATTATTAATATGCGACTGAAGCACGTCGGAAAGATTAATATTGCAAACGTTATCGCAATCGCTCATTACGACGTATTCTTCGTCGGAATGCGAAAGGAACGAACGAATATTTTTTATTGCGCTAAACCGCGATTTGATAGGATTCATATCGCCGTTACCGTACGGAGGAAGCATTATAAGCCCACCGTTTTTGCGCGACAAATCCCAATGCTTGCCATTGCCGACATGATCCATAAGCGATTGATAATTGGTTTGCGTAATAACGCCGACCTTGGTTATTCCGCTGTTGACCATATTGGACAAAACAAAGTCTATCAATCTGAATCTACCGCCAAACGGCACCGAAGCAAGCGAACGCACCTTTGTGAGCTCGCCGACGTCTTTATCGTGCAGGTTACCGAATATAATTCCCAAAGCTTTCATGTTAGTTAGCCCCCTTTTCCATTATCACGCCGGACTTGATTTTTGTGCCTTTAGCGATAACGGTATCACGACCTATAAGAGTGATGTGCGCTTTGTCGGACGCACCGTCGCCGATTACGGTACTATCGCCGATAACAACGTTTTCGTCAACCATGGTGTAATTCATCTTAACGTTTTTGCCGATAACAGAACCTTGCATAACGACGCTGTTTTCTATCACAGCCCCCTCGGACACGGTTACGCCCTCACCGATTACCGAATTGATTACCGTGCCGTAAATCTCGCAACCTGTAGTCATTAACGAATTGACAAATTTTCCCGTTTCACCTATGTACGACGGCGGGAGCGGCTCGTTACGCGAATAAATCTTAAACGCAGGATCGTCAAGGTCGAACGCAGGCATGCTTCCAAGCAAATCCATATTAGCTTCCCAAAGGCTCGTAACGGTGCCAACATCCTTCCAATACCCGACAAACCGGTATGCAAAGACGTTGCATTTTTCCTTAAGCATTTTTGGAATAATGTTTTTGCCGAAGTCGTTTGCGGACGTCTTGTCGACGGCATCAGCCATTAGTTCGCGAACAAGCACGTCCTTTTTGAAGATGTAAATTCCCATACTTGCGTGATTGCTTTTTGGCGCTTTGGGCTTTTCCTCAAACGAACCGATACGCCCGTCCTGCGCAAAATCCAATATGCCGAAGCGGCTCGCCTCATCATGCGGTACGTCTATAACCGAAATTGTACAATCGGCATTGTGCGCGATGTGCTCTTCAAGCATTTTGGAATAATCCATTTTGTAAATGTGATCGCCCGACAGAATAAGCACGTGGTCCGAATCGTATTCATCCAAAAAATGCATATTTTGGTAAATCGCGTTTGCCGTGCCCTTGTACCATTCGCCGCCCTCTTTGGCTTGATACGGCGGCAAAGTATGCACTCCGCCATAGCTTCTGTCCAAATCCCACGGCTCGCCGTTACCGACGTACTCGTTAAGAATAAGCGGTTGATATTGCGTAAGCACGCCGACCGTATCGATACCGGAGTTGGTGCAATTACTCAGCGGAAAGTCGATAATCCTGTACTTTGCGCCAAACGATACCGCCGGCTTTGCAACGCTGTTTGTAAGCGCAAAAAGTCGCGTGCCCTGTCCGCCAGCCAAAAGCATGGCAATACATTTTTTCTTTTTCATAATTTCTCCAAGTAAGCGTTTTACCACTTGATACTTATTTCAACATAATTGTAGCACAATTATAAGAAAGATACAATAGAAATCTTGCTTTTTCTTAAACAAAATAATAATCGGATTTAAAGGATAATAATTTAACAATTCTTTGATTGTTCTTCGGTATATGAGCTAACGTAATACGGTGCGCACGAATGCGCTTGACGCAACGTCCTCATCTGCGTTACGACAGAAACAAAACTTTTACAGAGCTCAGTCAACGTGTACTTCAACCGATATTTTACAGCAATGCCAAAAGCTCGACAAAGCGGAAATCGAATATAATTTTTTATATATAACGGGAATTTAATGCTTATAAACGGATTATCTATTAATACCCATTTTGCCGCTTTGGCGCGTCAAATATCGTACAGTTGCAACCGACGGTGTAGAACTGATTTCGGCAATAGATACAGTAATACGCGCGGTGAAAACGAACTTACACGGTTTAGAAAGAATTTAAAAAAATTGTGATTTGAACATTCTTTTAAAAGGCGCAGTATCGTACTACGCCTTCCATAACATCATTTATCGCTCTTTAAGATAAAACGAGTATGCGTTACCATAAAAGATTTTGTGTAAATCACCTGTTGTGTACCCACGGCGCAAAAGCTTGTCTTTTACTTGATTCAACCCATTATAATCCGATATATCTTTTGGGATATCGTTAGAACCGTTAAAGTCACTGCCTATCGCAAGATTATCGACGCCATACTTTTGCACAAACCTATCTATAACGTCGGCAAACTGTTCTAAATTATGAGCATCTGTAAATGACGATACGGTACACAATCCGATAACGACGTTGCGATTTACGAGCGTACGAATTTGATTATCGTCAAGCGATCTTAAATGACCGTTAAAGCCCGTGTGAGAACAAAGCGCACGCCGAGAACAATCAAGCACGGGATAAAAACTTGCCCTGTTTAAATGCGCAAGGTCCACAGCGCACCCGCAATCGTTGATAATTTTAACAACACGTTTACCCGCATATGTAAGCGTTCCGTTATCCAACGCCCCTCCTGCAAAACCGTTGTCGTAATTCCAAGTGAGCGAGCAATAAGAAAAGACGGAAAAATCAAAATCGAGATATTTTCCGTCTTTATACAAAAAACCTATATCCTCTACCGCAATCGGCAAACATATTCTATCGAGCTCGCGAACACGCGCCGAGATTTCGCCGACGGTTTTGATTACGTCGCCCGATAACTCGGACGTCCATATTGCCGCGGTAACGGTATTATCGCCTATCGAGTCGGCGTACCCGAAGTAGTCTTTATCGCATAATGCAGTCGGGAAATCATTGTGTAAATCGAATATCATACTAGATTTTATGCGACAAAGTCGGGGATTTATTCGTTATACTCGTCCATTACAGCCGTCGAAATTTGAAGTATCGGGCGGAAGAAGTTGGATTGCTCTATCTCGTTGATAGACAATCCCGAGTGCAAAAGGAAGCCTTCCGTCGCGCCTTTGCAAATCTTAACAAGCTTGTTACGCGTCTTATCCGCTTCGGCGGAGAAGTCGACGTATTTGTGCAATGCGGGCGCACAACAACAAGCGCAGTTGAACACAGCTTTTTGGAAAGCAAGTCTGTCGGCTTCGGTTTTGAATTTGGAAAACTTTTCCATTTCGGGAATAACGTACTCGGTAACGATTTGCAAAAGCCGCTCGTAAAATTCATGCAACGACTTGCCGACAACCTCGTCAAGCTCGTAAGCGTCTACAAGGAAGCGCGTAAGAATATCACACCAATCCGCTATATCGGCAAACTTTGGCACGTGGACTTCGTACTTCTTTTTATCGACGGGAACAACGCGCGGCATTAACAGTCTGTAAAGCAGGTCAAAGCCGTTATAGAAAAGCTGAGCGTGCTGAGCGACCTGTCTACTGCACAGCGATCTATAGCAGTTGAGATAGGTAAACTTAAGCGCCTTAACGCACTCTTCGAGAATACTGTTATATTCGGCTATGTCGCCCACCAAAAGCTTTTTCGCATTTAATTTATCCGCGTCGTCAAACTTGGCAAAACGGCTTAAAACCTTTTCGTTAAGCATGTAGTTTTGCGAAAAGTCGGGCGAATACGAAGAACCGTTAAAGTCGAGGCTAAACGAGTTACCAAAGAAGCACAGCTCATTGCAAAGCGCAGAAATACGTCTGTAATCATCGTCGTTGGGCGAAATGATATCCTCGCCGACCGCGACTGTTTGCACCGCTTTATAACACGTTTTAATCGCGCAGTCGACTATCTCGGTCAACGTTATTGAAACCTCGGGTGAAAACGACATAATAAGCTCTCTGTCGATTTTAAACAAATCCAAAAGCTTGGTTAAATCATCAATAGAAACCTTGCGATACTTTTCTATATCGTTGTCAAACAAATCGCTACGCGAAGTTAAACGGCGCGTAATTATAACTTTGGTTTCCGCAAGCATGGCGTGAATAAACGTTAGCTTGTCCGCAACCGTTATGTTTGCATGCGAAAGAACAATCAAAGACTGTTTGACCATGTTGACAATCGCTGTCATGGCGTCGTATTCATTGTCGCCCGTAATACCGTTATCCGCCTCGTGCATATAAATATCGCAAAGCAAAACAAAATACTGCGCAGTGTACGAGTTTTTATTAGCGGCAAGCGCGCGCTTATAGTGTTCGGACGCGCTTATAAACTCGCCGTTAGTAAAAAACTCTTTTGCGGTTACAAGCTCGGCGGCCTCGGTTCGCGAGTCGACCAAAAGATGCTTTCTTTGCAGCTCGGCAAATCCGAATTCAGTTCCGCAATCGGTGCACGAAACTCTGGGGATACGCTCTATCTTGATAGTTTTTGAGCAGTACGGGCAAATTGCTAATACCGGCATCATTACCTCCTAAAAAAATCGCGCACCTAACGGCACGCGATTGGCCTATAGCCTAGTCGTTGTTGTCTTGACCATCTACCTTTTTCAAAAGGTCGGCAAATACGTTGTTATCTTCTTTTTCGCTGTAAGCGCTGTGTTCCTCAACAGGCTTTTTGGCAGGCTTAGCCGCTTTGGCCGCCGGCTGTTCGGCTACATCCAAGCACGCACGGATACTAAGCGTAGTCTTGCGATGTTGCTCGTCGTAAGCAAGAATTTTGACCGTTACTTGGTCGCCGGGATGCAACACTTCGTTGATGTCCTTGACGTATGCGGCGGCGGCCTCGGAAACATGTACCAAGCCTTCGACGCCCGGCTCGATTTCCACAAACGCACCGTAAGGCAATACGCTTATGACCTTGCCGTTCAAAACCGATCCGACGGGATGCTTTTCCATGCACTTATCAAACGGGTGCGGCTGAAGTTCTCTGTAGCCGAGCGAAACGCGTTGCTTTTCACGGTCGGCCTTGAGTACCAAAAAGTCGTACGTCTTGCCGATCTCGAGCACTTCGTCGGGAGAATCGATATGCGTATACGAAAGGTGGTCTATATGCGCCAAGCAGTCGATACCGTCGACGCTTACGAAAGCGCCGTAAGAACTGATACGCTTTACCTCACCGGCAACTACAACGTCGGGTTTGACGTTTTCCCAGAATATCTCGGCTTTCTTGTCCTTCTCCTCTTTTTCCTCTTGAAGAATGACGCGCTGTGACGCTACGATTTTGCGATTGACGTCGTCGATATCAAGTGCGCGCAGTCTAAGTGTTTTGCCTATAAACTTCTTTAAATCGGGCACAAATTTAAGCCTGATTTGTGAAGCAGGTACAAATACCCTATATGTTCCGAGCGAACCGATAAGTCCGCCTTTAATGTCTTTTTTGACGACCATTTCAAACGTTTCGCCGTTGCGGATTTGGTCGACAGCCTCGTCGGTCTTGCGCATAAGATCGAAACGACGCTTGGAAAGCAGAACGCAACCGGATACGTCGTCACGCTTTTTGGTGACGATGGCGGTTATTTCCATACCGGTCGGGTAATCATCGGGATTATAATCGCCGTCGTCGGTTACTTCGGACTTATCGATAAATCCGTCGTTCTTTACGCCGACGTTAACGCGAATGCCGTCCGCATTTGCGGAAAGCACCGTACCGGTGATCGCCTTACCCTCGCGGATAGCTACCGTTCCTTTGTTGATCGCTTCGAGAAATTCTTCATTGCTCGCTTCGCCGAATTCTTGACCCATGTAAGTCTTTACCTCCATAATCGACTCTGTCGGAGTCGATGCCCCGGCGACGATACCTACCACGCCGCTACGGGGAAAATTAATATTTTTGAGTTCGTCCACCGAATTTACAAAGTGCGTATGCTTATTGACAGCCGCGCAAAGCTCAAAAAGCTTGTTTGTGTTGGAGCTGGATTTGTCACCCACAACCAACACTACGTCGCTGTTTTCTGCAATAGACATTGCTTCCTTCTGACGCTCATATGTAGTATAGCAAATCGTGTCGAAAATTTCAACCGTTTTTAAAGGAATTTTACGTATTTTTTTTGAAAGTTCTTCAAATTTTTTTCCGTCATAGGTAGTTTGACAGACTATACAAAGTTTATCGTAGTCGCAAAGCACGTTTAAGTCGCTGTCATTGTCTATAACCGTGGCGGAATTATCGCACCAACCGTTAGTTGCAACGACCTCCGGATGAGTCTTACCGCCCACTATCACTATATGATATCCGTCCGTATAATGTTTACGCACAACGTCGTGTATCTTTGCTACAAACGGACACGTTGCGTCAATGATATCGTAGCCCTTTGCCTTAATAAGCTCGTATGTTGCCATATCAGCGCCGTGCGATCTTATAATCACCTTGCCGCGACCGCTACAATCGGGCAAGTCATCTACATTGTTTATGCGCTTTATTCCGCGTTTTACAAGCGCGTCTATCACGGACTTATTGTGAGTTATATCGCCGAGCATATAGCAATTGTCTTCCGACATAACACCGTATGCAAAATCCACCGCACGTTTTACACCGAAACAAAATCCCGATTTATTTGCAACGACTACTTTTAGCATATTCCTTTTTTGCGGCATTATACTGCCGATCGAGCGCGTTTATTTCGCGCTTTTGTTGCTTATTCTTGCGCTTATAACCCTTTTTCTCTACCCATACGTCAAGCTTGTCCAGCGTTTCCTGCATAGCAATACGAAATCTCTCGGTGGCCTCGTTTAAGACACTTTCATCGACCCGCCTTGCGAACAAATCGGACAAGTCCACAGGATCGCCTACCGCAACGTAATTTCGTCTGAACATCTTACCTTTATGATGAATAACGTACGGCACGACGCGCGCATTGCCCTTTAGCGCAAACATTGCCGCACCCGAATGAAGAGGCTGAAGGTTTCTATTTTCACGGTTGCGCGTGCCCTCCGGCGCAATCGAAAGCGTTTGTCCGTCCTTTAATGCCGTAATACATGTACGCATCGATGACAGCTCGGGCTTGTCGCGGTCGACAAATATGACGCCTATAGAGTGCATTAGCGCCGCTTGAACTTTATTGCCTTGATTTTCCTTTTTGGATAGAGCGCGTTTAAGTCCGCCCGGCAAGCCGAAATACACGTAGAGTATATCCATCCAAGACAAATGATTGGTAATAATTATTTGACCGCGATCGTACTTTTTATATTTGTGCTTATCCATCACCTTGCACGGAAACAGCAATGCGGCAATCGGGTACAGAATGATTTTTAAAAACCAATACCAAGCTTTCATTGCAACCATCCCTCAACGTAATCTATGATAAACCCGACAACCTGATCTGCAGTCATATTGTCCGAATCAATTTTTACGGCGTCATAGGCTTGCTTTAACGGCGCGACAGCACGCGTACTGTCGTTGCGGTCGCGCGTAATAACGTCGTTTAATACGTCTTCGTAAACGACCTTTTGTCCTTTTGCCGTAAGCTCATCAAATCTGCGCTTGGCCCGCACTTCCGCGGAAGCGGTCAAAAAGAACTTAAACTCGGCGGACGGTAGTACCACGGTTCCGATATCACGCCCATCTAAAATGACCGAGCTGCCCGTCGCTATATCGCGCTGAATACCGAGAAGCTTCTCTCTGACGTACGGCACGGCCGATACGCCGCTCGCCGCCATGGAAACCTCTGGGGTGCGAATTTTTGCGGTCACGTCCACGCCGTCGACAGTAACGCGCTGAACGCCGTTTTCGTAATCGAGTCCGACCTTGACGTCACGCAAACATTGTTCGACCGCTTTCGCGTCCCTGACGTCGACGCCGTTATTAAGACAAGTAAGTCCCAAAGCACGATACAGTGCGCCGGTATCGAGATAAGTGATATTAAGCTTTTTAGCCACTGCCTTTGCAACCGTGCTCTTACCCGCGCCTGACGGTCCGTCAAGCGCGATGGAATGGTATTTAGTCAAATCGGCACTGAGCGCACGAGCACCGCCGAGATAAACGTTAAAAACCGGATTATCCGATTGCGCCGTAACGGTGACGCGTATAAATCCGTTTACTCCGTCCTTCGTATGCTCGGTAGCGCACTTAAGCGCAACGTTATGTCCGGCCTCGCGAATCGCACGATCGGGCGAAAACCCCGTTAAATCGCCGGCAACAGTAATACTCATACCGGCGACGTCCGCGTCGGAAATGCCGTTTTTTAAATATAGTCCGTCAATGAGGCGTATCACCGCGGCAGTGACGCTTTCCTGCGTGTTTTGCGCGGTTACAGCGCCGTGAATTGTGACTGTTTTTTTACTCATACGTACCTACCGAATTTATGCCCGCAACGTATCCCGTAGCAAGCGCAATGTGAAAATTATATCCGCCCGTCAAAGCGTCGACGTCCAAGACCTCGCCCGCCAAAAACAACCCGTCGACAACGCGGGACATCATTGTTTTGGGATTGACTTGCTTTACATCGACGCCGCCGCTCGTCACGACCGCTCTATCAAAGCCCTCGCTTCCCGTCACTGTAAGCTCGAGATTTTTTATAAGTTCGACAAGCGTACGCCGTTCTGTTTTCGTAACGGAATTGACCTGTCTACTGCCGTCTATACCGGACCTTTCTATTATAAACGGAATTAACGATTTTGGCAACAGTAAATCGAGTGCATTTTTAAATTGTTTGTTAAGCTGAGTCCCGAAGTCGCGCAACAGCCTTGAGTCAAGCTCATCAGCCGACAAAGCGGGCTTTAAATCTACGCGTACCGTAAACGGGCAATCATACCGTGCTACATATGCCGAAAGAGTCAAAACGACAGGCCCCGAAATTCCGGTTTCGGTTATCATCATATCGCCGAATATCGGCTTTACACCGTCCGCGCGTATTTGAATATTTTTAAGAGTCAGCCCCTCTGCGGCGGACAAATCCTCTTTTGTATTTAGTGCAACAAGCGACGGCACGGGTTTTACGACGGTATGTCCAAGCCGTTTCAGGATCGGGTAAAGACTCCCGTCCGAACCCGTTACGGGATAACTCTTACCGCCCGTGCAAACAATAACGCGGTCAAACCACTCTTCGGAATTGGCATGCTTTACGGTAAATCCCCCGTCGCGCGGAATAATATCGGAAACGAATGAATTCAGCCGTACATCTACGTTGTTTGCGGCGGCGTATCGACTTAATGCCTTTGTAATATCACTCGCTTTGTCCGAAATTGGAAATGCACGACGCCCACGCTCGACCTTTGTCTTGCAACCGTTGTTTTCCATAAAATCAACTGCGTCGTAAGGCGAAAAGCTTGCAAGCGCCGAATACAAAAACGGTGCGTTATTTACTACGTTTTGCAAAAAGGTCTTGTTATCGCAAATGTTGGTAAAATTACACCTGCCTTTGCCTGTTATGTAAATCTTTTTACCGACTTTCTCGCCGCGCTCAAAAAGCACGACATACGCACCGTACGCACTTCCTGCGGCAATCAGTCCCGACGGTCCACCGCCTATCACGGCAATTTTCATAATATCAATTCCGTATCCCGTATTTTATCGAGCGTGCCGTAATCCGTACGATCGATTAAAAGCGGCGTGACCGTAATATAACCGTTGCGACAGTATCCCTCGTCTGTATTCTCGTCAAGCGAGGAATAATCCCGTCCACCACCGGGCAAATAATAACCGTCGGGCGATTGTTCATATCCGTCCGAAAAGGTTTCCTGAGTGTTCATTCTGACGAATTTTACACCAATCGGCTTTTGTGCGGGATAATTGATGTTAAGCAACGTCTTAGGCGGAAGCGCAATGCCGATAAGCTTTTTAAAATTATTTTTGAAAAACAAAGCAAAACCATTGAAATCCAACAGACTTCCGTTATTATTATACGTATCAAGCGAAAGAGCTATTGCACGAATGCCGGAGTGCACCGCGTCGGTGGCGGCGGATACCGTACCGGAATACATTATGTCACTGCCGAGGTTTTGCCCGTAGTTTATGCCCGAAATAACAAGATCGGGCGCGGGAAACACGCAGTTGCGCGCAAACTTAACGCAATCAACCGGCGTACCGTCAACCGCATACACCTTATAGCCGTAGCCTAAAACCTCTCTGCACGCAAGCCGACTGGGTCTGAGCGTGAGCGAGTGCGAAAAGCCCGACTTTTGCACGTTGGGAGCAACGACAGCTATATCGTGCTTGGTTTTAAATAAATCGGCGACGGCATGCAATCCTTCCGAATTGTAGCCGTCGTCGTTGGTAAACAATATTCTCATACAGGTTGAACGGGGTTATCCTTGTCGCAGATTTCCTTATCCACGCCATGAAGCCTAGCTTCGCGCTTTTTGAAGAACGGAATAGCAAGTTGCGGGAAAAGTGCGTATGTGAGAACATCCTCTTCCTGAATGGCGTATTCCTCGATATCCTTTTTGTACTTATCCAGCTCGGGCGCGATATTATCGGCAGGTCTGCATGTGATACGCGGGGTATCGCCGATTATTTTTTTGATGATTTTCACATCAGGCTCGATCGGAAGTTTACCGTACTCGCCCGCCACTACGCCGCGCGTTTCCTTGGTTACTGTTTTGTAACGCTCGCCCGTAAGCACGTTAAGAACGGCTTGCGTTCCGACAATCTGCGAGGACGGCGTGACAAGCGGAGGATATCCTAAGTCGGCGCGAACTCTCGGCACTTCTTCCAAAACCTCGGTAAGTCTGTCCGAAGCATTCTGTTGCTTTAACTGACTGATAAGATTGCTGAGCATGCCGCCAGGAACCTGGTAAATAAGCGCGTTAACATCGACCTTAAGGACCTTGGGGTTGAGTATTCCGTCCGCAGTAAGACGATCGGCAACATTGCGGAAGTACACAGTGCATTTATTGAGCTTATCAAGATCGAGTCCGGTATCGTATTCGGTACCCTGAAGCGACGCGACGAGCGACTCGGTAGAAGGTTGACTTGTGCCGTTACCCAAAGGCGAAAGCGCAGTATCCACAATATCGCAACCTGCCTCTATTGCCTTTAAGTTTACCATATCGCCCGTTCCGGCGGTATTATGCGTATGCAAATGTACGGGAATTTTAACCTTGTCTTTAATGCGAGAAACAAGCTCGTATGCAGTGTACGGCAACAGTAAGTTAGCCATATCCTTAATGCAGATTATATCCGCACCCATCTTTTCGAGCTGAACGGCAAGGTCAACGAAATACTCGATTGTGTGCACCTTGCTAGTAGTGTAGCAAAGCGCCGCTTCGACTGTACCGCCGTACTTTTTGGTGCTGTCAATCGCCTGCTTCATATTTCTAATATCGTTGAGCGCGTCGAAAATACGAATTACGTCAATGCCGTTCTTTATCGACAAACGGCAAAACTCGTCTACAACGTCGTCGGCGTAATGCTTGTAGCCCAAAATATTCTGTCCGCGGAACAGCATTTGGAGTTTTGTGTTGGGAATATTCTTTCTGAGAGCTCTGAGCCGCTCCCACGGATCCTCGTCCAAATATCTCAAGCACGAATCAAACGTTGCACCGCCCCACGCCTCGAGCGCGTAAAAACCTACGTCGTCAAGCAATTTGGCGGCAGGCAACATTTCGTCCGTACGCATGCGGGTAGCCGCTTGAGATTGGTGCGCGTCGCGCAGGATTGTTTCCATAATTTTGACTTTAGCCATAATTAACTCCGATTAAATATCGATTATATTCTTGTAGTTGGATTAGAATATAGCAAGCAATACGCCCGCCGCAACGGCCGAGCCTATAACGCCCGCAACGTTGGGACCCATAGCGTGCATTAGCAAGTAGTTATTGGGATCTTCCTTTTGCGCCACCGTTTGCGATACACGCGCCGCCATGGGAACGGCGGAAACACCCGCACTTCCGATAAGCGGATTGACCTTGCCATGCGTAAGCACGCACAAAAGCTTGCCCATAAGAAGCCCGCCAATTGTTCCCATAACGAATGCGAACAATCCGAGCACGACTATTTTTAGCGTGGAAAGTGCGAGGAATTCAGTACCGACGGCCATTGATCCAACGCTTATTCCGAGGAATATCGTTATGATGTTCATAAGCGCGTTACTCGCCGTATTGGCAAGTCTGTCCGTCACCAAGCATTCCTTTAACAGATTGCCAAGCATAAGCATGCCGAGTAGCGGCAAAGAGTCCGGCAAAATGAGTCCGCAAACCAAAGTGATGACTATGGGGAATACGATTTTTTCGCGCTTTGAAACCGGACGAAGCTGTTGCATTCTGATAGAACGCTCTTTTTTGGTGGTCAACAGTTTCATTAGAACGGGTTGAATAATGGGGATAAGCGCCATATACGAGTACGCCGCAACCGTTATTGCCGACAGCATACTGCTTGACACGCCCATCTTAGTAGCAACGTAAATGGACGTAGGACCGTCCGCGCCGCCGATAATGGCTGTAGCCGCCGCTTCAAAGCCTTCAAAGCCGAGCACCATTGCGCCGAAAAGCGTTATGAAAATACCAAGCTGCGCCGCCGCACCCAAAATAAAGCTTTTGGGGTTTGCAATCAACGGCCCGAAGTCCGTCATTGCGCCTATTCCGAGGAAAATAATCGGCGGAAAAATAACCCACTTTACACCGCGTGTGATGTAATAGAAAAATCCGCCGGGCTCAGAATCGGAAGGCAACTTCATAAGAATTTCCTGTGCACCCGGTATGTTTATCAGCAACATACCGAAACCTATCGGAACAAGCAACAACGGTTCTTTTTTAAGCCCGATACCGACGAACAGCAAAACGCACGCAACGGCAAGCATTACGTAGTTTTGCCACAAAAATTCTCCGCCAGATACCGAGTGGTTTAAACCGGTGCTCTCCCACAGGTTTTTAAGAATTTCTACAAACTGCATTTAATCACCCTAATTTATATACGCGAGAATAGCTCCGGTATCAACGTTGTCGCCCTTTTTGACAACATAAGTGATTGTGCCGCCTGCGGAAGCGTTAATATCGTTTTCCATCTTCATAGCCTCGAGGACTACTACCTTTTCACCCTCTTTAACGGTATCGCCGTCCTTGTGAGCCAAGTCCAAAATAAGACCGGGCATGGGCGCGGTGACAGGCGTGCCGTCGCCCTTAACGGGCTTTGCAGCAACAGGTGCCGTCGCAACCGACGCGGGAGCAGTTGCCGGCGCTTGAACAGGCGCGCTTTCGCCGACTTCCTCGACGTTAACCGAATAGGATTTACCGTTGACCGTTACATTGAATTTACGCATTATATCCTCCAAAAGACAATTTTAAATATTTATTTGATTGTGATTTGCACACAAAAAAAGCTGATTACTTTTTGCGTTTGATACGTTTAATAACAAATTCCGGCGGATTGTCATCACACGCTTCCGCGCTTAAAACGCAAGCGATTGCCGCGGTTATTGCCGCAACGACTTCTTCTTCGTCCTCGGCAACGTCGTCGACGGCTTTTTGTACGACGTCCGTCGGCTTCGACTTATCCTTTTTGGGTCTATTAAAAAGCTTCGTCTGAAAGATAAATCCAGACAGATAAAATATTCCGACAAGCAACGCCAATACGATAAGAACTATAACAAATCCGACTAGCGCCAATACGGCGCCCTCGCCGAGCGAATAATTTTTTGCCGATAAAAGCGATACGATATTCATTGATTACTCCACATGCGCAAGAAGCGCGGCAAGCAAGTACGAGCGTGTGTGATTGGGCTCTATAACGTTATCGAAATATCCGTTTTTGGCAATTACAAGCGCGGAGCAGTTTTCGCCGCCGTACGCCGCCGCAAGCTTTTGCACGGTTTTATCCTTATCCTTTGCCATCTTGATTTCGTCGGCGTAGATAAGGCGTGCCGCCGCTTCCGATTCGAGCGCACCGACCTCGGCACTATCCCATGCGATTTTGTATTCCGCGGTGGATACAAGCGCGGTGTATGCGCCGCCGATTGCCTTGCCGCAAACGACCGAAAATATATCAACGCTGAGCGAATTGACTTGATATATAAGATTGGACATTTCACGAATAAGCGCCGTGTCGCCCATCGTTTGTTCCGTTCCGATACAATCTACCAAGAATACGACGGGGGTTTCGGCGTTTTCGCAAGCGTTTAAAAACTCACTTATTTTAATGCAACCGTCATGAGTCAACCGCCCGTCGTTTACGGCAGAAACGGTAGCAACAACGCCAACGGGAATTTCGCCAAGGCACGCAAAGCCCGTTACCACCTCGGGCGCATACTCGCCGCGCAGCGGTAAAAAGCTGTTTATATCAAAAACCTCTTTAATAACCGTATCGGTTTTAACACCCGCTTTAAGACCTTTACAGCTACGGTTGACGTCATCGCCCGTTTCGACAGAACCCGAGAACACGCCCAAAATCTTTGTAATTAGCTCTCGAAGTTCTTTGTCTGTTTTGACGATATTGGTTACTACACCCTTTTTTGCCGCGATGTCGGCAGTACCGACGCCCTTCGCGCCCGATTTTGCTTCCAAAACGAGCGGCGAAGCTGTAGCAATTACGCTGTCCTTATAAGCTATTACAAAATCGCTTATCCCCGCAACGTAAGACGAAAGTCCGAGGTTGTTACCCTTTATAATCGAAATAATAGGTACTTCGCCGTAAGCAACAGTGTACGCTCTTAGTATCGCGCCGTATGCTTCGAGCGCCTCGACGCCTTCCGTAAAGCGCGCGCCCATGGTATCCCAAACAGCGATAAGCGGCTTACCCATTCTGACAGCGTTGTTAATTGCGCGCACAATCTTTTTTGCATTAAGCTGACCGACGGCGCCCTTAAGCACCTTGCTGTTAGTCGCGAAAAGGCATATGCCCGTATCGGCAACGGAAGCAAAACCGCTTACAACGCCTTCACCGGGCGCTTCCGCCAAATCATTTTGCGAACACATAAACGCGTCCGTTTCGACAAAAGACTTTTCGTCGACGAACGCGTTGATAAACCGCAAAATATCTTTATTGGCAGATGCAAGTGTGCTTTTGGCATTTTTTAACGTTTCCATTTATTCCTCCAAGCTATCCGCTTTTATTAAAAACAAACGGTTTTACGGACGTATATTTGATCCGCAATATAAACCGATAACATTATATCACAATCACAGATTGATTTTTCGATATCTTTACCGTAAGCAATATCTACACTTCATTCCGCAATCACGATTGGGTTTATTATATCATTTTATTAATCGAAATTCAACAAATCGAGGTAAAAATATTTCAAGATTTTTCGATTATTTGAGAGAAACGAGCTTATCGACTTCCTTGGCATTCAGATACCGCCACTCGCCGCGCGACAGTCCGCCCAGCCTAATCCCGCCGACCTCTGTGCGTTTTAAAAACAACACACGTCGACCAAGCGATTCTATCATGTTTTTTATCTCGTGGTTTTTACCCTCTGTAATGGTAATCTCAAGTCGGGTGTCGTTGTTTTCCTTGCCGAGCACGACAACCTTTGCGGGCATGTACTTTACGCCGTTAAATTCCACGCCGTTTCTTAACCGTTTAAGCTCGGCGTCGGACGGCTCGCCCTCTACTCGTACGGAATACACCTTTTTGACCATGTTCTTTGGATGAGTTACTGCGTAAGCGAGCTCGCCGTCGTTTGTCAAAAGAAGCAAACCCTCTGTGTCGTAGTCAAGTCTGCCAACGGGAAAAACCCGTTCTTTTATCTTTACGAAATCAAGAACGGTTTTGCGCCCTTTTTCGTCGCTCGATGTGCAAACGCAACCTTTCGGCTTATTGAGCATTATGTAAACTTTACGTTCCGAAAGACTGACGGCTTTACCGTCCACTTCCACGTAATCCCCATCCTTGACGTCATAGGCCAGCGAGGTCAAAACTTTACCGTTGACCTTTACCCGTCCGTCCGTAACGTACTGTTCGCATTTTCGGCGGCTGTCCAAACCGCAACCGCTCAAGTATTTATTGATTCGCATGATTTTTACCTATCAATAGCTTAAACCATTATCTAAAAAAAATCAAGCGTTTACGAATGATTTACCGTATTAAGAGAAGTATCGTGGATAGCCTATCTTGCAAAAGCCATATCCATTAATCGCATACACTCTTCAAACATGTCGTAGCAGTTAAGCACCGTGCAGATATACGTCTTACCGTCGCGCGTCGCCGACGAAACAAGACATCTGCCGGAGTGCCTGGTGTAACCCGTTTTTATACCGTTACCGCCGTCGTAATTAAACAAGATCTTATTCTTGTTTGGAAAGTTGCGGTTATAATCATGGTTATGATAAGGCGTTGAATGACGCTTTGCGGAAACTATCTCTCTAAACAAATCGTTTTGCATGGCATAGTACGAGATAGCGCACAAATCACGCGCCGTCGTGTAATGATCCTCGTGATGCAAACCGTGAGGATTTACAAAGTTGGTGTTTGTCGCCCCGGCCTTTTGCGCCGTTTCGTTCATTAGTTTGACAAAACCGTCCACGCTACCGCCGACGATTATTGCCAAAGCAGTCGCACAGTCGTTGCCCGATTGAAGCATAAGTCCGTAAAGCAAATCGCGCACCGTCATCATTTCGCCCTTTTGCAAATACAGCGACGACCCTTCCACGCCGACGGCCTTGTCGGGAATGGGTACCGGTATATCCAAAAGCGTGTGGTTTTCGATAACCGTTATAGCCGTACAAATCTTTGTAGTGCTTGCGGGCTCTCTTTTTACGTCGCAGTTTTTCGAATAAATAAGCTTTCCCGTGTCGCCGTCGACCAATGCCATGGATGTGGCAGAGCTGTTAACTTCCGTGCCGCGCACCGTCGCCGCAACCTCATCAACAGGCGTGAAAGCGCAACACAATACCGCACACATCGAAACAACAACCGTAGTAATAATTTTTTTAAAAGTTTTTTTCGTCATTTTTTCTTCCCGAATATAGAGCGAACAACGTCCGGCACGGTTTCAACTACCTTATCTATTACGCTTTTACTGCCGACGTTGAGCATTTTTACAGACTTACCGTCGTTCACTAAAAAGCAAACGGGCGATACACTCATCCCCGCCCCCGACGCACCGGCAAACGGATATTCGTTTTGCTGTTTTTCGCAATACTCGCCTCCACCCGTCACTATCCCGATACTGATTTTGCTTATGGGCACGACGGTAGACCCGTCGGGCATAACTATTGGATTGCCGACGATAATATCTGCGTCGGTCAGCATTCGCATTTTTCCGAACGCGCTGTCCATAATGCGTTCAATCGGGTGCTCGGTGCGTTCACTCGGCAACATTCGCATAACCTCTCCTTTTACCGCCGCGCCTTATTTTATCTAAAAACGCTGTACATACGGCAAAGATAATATCTGCAATACAGAGCGAAAATATGCCGAAAAACGACAAAACCAATACAGTGTTATCAAAGTCGGGGCGAATATCATCCGTATTTCCCTCAAAACCGAAAAAAGCGCATGCTTGCAAATACATGATTTTAAGTAAACCGACGGCAACACCGTCAGCCGCCGCGTCGCCCGTACCCAAACCGATAGCCAAGTCCGCAACTCGTACGCGCACACGCGATAAAACGTTTTTTGCGCAAACAATAAGAAAACTCTTTTTCCCGTTTGACGGTCGAGTTTTTTCCTCGTCCTCTACGATATCGTGTGATTGTCCGCTTATTTTTTCTTTAATTTCATTCGTATTTATCTTTTTCTTATAAACGGGTATCAGCATGACACGTACAATCATATTTCCGTCGCCCTTGTCCGTATCTACGTTAACGTCGGCGCTAACCACAATAGGCGCGGAAATAAGATGCAAAAAAATAACGGCAAGCACCAAGTAAATCATAGGCTTAGTGTTTGCCGTTGCTAAATTATTTATTATTTAATCGAACGATTAAAGGCTTTACGATTGAGCTTCACCTTCATTCACCTCGATTTTCACCACGTCCTCGCCCTGCAAAAACTCGGGTGTTTCGTCCGGATTTTCGTTTTCAAATCTATACAACCCTTCCTCCGTAAGTTCGGGTGTAGATTCCTCTATCTGCTTGATTTTTTCGAGCAGTGCGGCGCGTTCCGGCAAATCGTCGATATTTTCTATACCGAACTTACGCAAAAAGGTTTCGGTCGTGCCAAACAAAAGCGGCTTGCCAAGCGCGTCTTTTCGTCCGCAAATCTCAATCAGATTGTTCTTTAACAGCGCCTGAAGAGCATAGTCGCAGTTTACGCCGCGGATATGCTCTATATCGAGACGAGTGACAGGCTGTCTGTACGCGATTATGGACAGCGTTTCCATAGCGGGATTGGACAAAGCCTTTTCCTTTATGGGATTAAGTACGACCGACAAAACTTCGGCATATGCGGGATTGGACGCCAACTGGATTTTTCCGTTGTACGAAATAAGGTGTACGCCCGATACGCCGCCGTACTTCTTTTGCAGACGTTTTACTGCCGAGGTAACCTCACTCTTTTGAAGTTCGAGTAGCTCGCAAATATCCGATATTTTAAGTCCGTCGCCCGACACAAACAAAAGCGCCTCGAGCACGTTATCTATTTTTTCAATCTCCAGCATTTTCAGGTCTCCTCTTAACTATTGTAATCGTTTCAAAAACATCTTCCTGTCTTACGCCGACCTCTTGCACCTTTACAAGCTCCAACAGCGCCGAAAACGTAGTTACCACCTCGCCGATAGTATAGTCCTCGTCAAACAGCTCGTCAAACGTACATGACTCTACTATCTTAAATCGCTCTCGTATGAACTCCTTTTTTTCATCGACCGTAAACGGGTCGCGCTCTATCATCTTTACCTTAACGGCTTGCTGACGCTCCCCGATCTTGTCGAACATCTTTTTGAGCGCGTTCATAAGTCCGTTGGTAGTCATGTCCTTAAGAATAAGACGCGGCGTACCTACCGAATCGTCGGGCGCGCGGAAGTGCATATTGATTATTTCCTGCTCGCGCATTTTTTCCGCCGCTTCCTTGTACAGCTTGTACTCTTGAAGCCGCGTTATAAGCTCGGTTTCGGGATCCTCGGCCTGCTCTTCGACAATCGGATCCTCTATCTTAGGTAAAAGACGTTTGGATTTGATTTCCAAAAGCGTCGCGGCAACCACGATAAAGTCGGCGGCTTGATCCATGTCAAGTTCGTCGATTTGATCCATCGCTTCCAAATACTGCTCGGTAATGTTGGAAATGAATATATCCTCGATATCGATTTTTTCGTGCTTGACCAAGTCCAAAAGCAAATCGAGCGGGCCGTCATAGTTAGACAAAACCACGTGATAGCTTTTGCCGAGGGACTGCTCGTCCGACTGCTCCTGCTCGTCGATTTCTTCAACTTCCTGCATTACCTCTCCTTTACAGCGGAATAATCAACCACCAGAACTTCGAGAACAAATTACCTAAGTTCGTTACGAAAAAGTTTAGATACGTTCCCAATACGTCTATATATTCAAACCAATTCGGCAAGCTCACACGCGATGAGGCGGCGGATACGATAAAGCTAAGTCCCACCAAGCCCCACAGGATATACTGCCCGTTGGTGCGCATAAACGCGCAAAATTTGTTGCCCCTATGCGTGAACGCTTCCACTACTCTAAATCCGTCGAGCGGAAAAATCGGCAATATATTAAAGAACACGAGCGACAGATTGATTGATGTAAGCACCGAAAAAAACTGCATTATATACCAACAAAATTCGACAACACCATTGCTTGTCGCATGCTTGAGAGCAAGCCACATCAGACAAAAGCCCATTGTCGAAAAGAATGCGATAATCAGATTTGTTACAACGCCCGCAATCGCAACAGTAAACATTCCGCGACGGTAATGCTTAAAGTTATACGGGTTTACGGGTACGGGCTTGGCATAGCCGAAGCCGACAAGCATCATCATAACAAAACCTATTAAATCAAAATGTTTAATCGGGTTGAGCGACAACCTACCCATGTTTTTTGCCGTAAAATCGCCGTTCCACTTTGCTACAAGTCCGTGCGCGACCTCGTGCAATACCATTGCGATACATACCGAGACAAGCGTAATTAAAAGAAAGACAAAGTAATCGAGCGGATTTCTGGCGTTCCGCAATGCAAAAATCATTGCTTAACCTCCAAGAACTCGGGAATTACATCGTTGCGTGCAATGTCTTCATACGTTTGCGGCTTTACCATGTACGCCGATTGTCCGTTCTTTACTGCCACGACTGGCGGAACGGCGTTTCTGTTGTAGTTGGACGCCATGGAATAGTGATATGCGCCCGTTGTAAACACGGCAAGGACGTCGCCGCTATGAAGCTCAGGCAACGTTATTCCGTCAATAAGAATATCGCCACTCTCACAGCACTTACCCGCAATCGAGTATTCGTGCGTTCCTTTTTCGTCCGCTTTATCGGCAACGACGGCGGTATACTGCGCGTCGTACAGCGAAACTCTAGGATTGTCGAACATTCCGCCGTCCACTGCGGCATATGTCTTTAAGCTTTTTATGGTCTTGATTGCACCGACGGAATACAGCGTTATGCCAGCCTCGCCGACTATCGACCGACCGGGCTCGACAATCAAATGCGGCGGAGTAATATTACGTTCATTGACCGCTTTAAGCAAGTATTTGGCCGAGTTGGTCATGTACTGCTCGGGTGTGAGCGGCTTGTCCTCGGCGATATAGTGTACGCCGAAGCCCCCGCCCAAATCGATCATTTCCACATTTACGCCCAAAGAATTGAGCCGAACGATAAAATCGGTCATTTTGTCTATGGCAATCTCAAATGACTGCTGCTCGAATATTTGCGATCCTATATGACAAGCTATGCCTGCAAAATGAATATTTTTATGCTTCTCAACCGAAAGAATAACGCTTTCGGCAGTGCCGTCTGCTATTGAAAAACCGAACTTACTATCGGGCGTAGTCGTTTGAATAAATCTGTGAGTGTGCGCTTCCACTCCGGGATTTACGCGCACCAATACGTTTTGAACGCGAGTTGCGTGCTTTTCTATCAACTCGAGCTCGCGCGCAGAATCGACTACAAAACAGCCGACTCCGCTTTCCAAAGCGAATTGTATTTCGCTCTCGGTCTTATTGTTACCGTGAAAGTAAATCTTTGCGGGATCCATACCGCCTTTAAGCGCGGTATACAGCTCACCACCCGAAACAACGTCGGCCCCGAGACCTAACGGCGACAACATTTTATATATTGCGGTACAGCAAAACGCCTTTGACGCATAGCATACTGTAGAAGACGGATACTCTCTTTTAAGAATATCCGCGTAAGCCCGAGCAACACCCGCAGCGTAATCTATATCGAATACATAAAGGGGCGTTCCGTACTGTTTGGCAAGCTCGGACGCAACACACCCGCCAATCATAAGACGGTGATTGTTAACACAAGTATTCCCGAACAATTTTTGTTCGGCGGTTTTATTCTTCATCTTCGTCATCCGCAAGGTTTGCGTTGTGATAGACGTTCTGCACGTCGTCGTCATCGTCGAACATGTCGAGCATACGACGGAATTTAACCTCTGTTTCGGGATCGATATCTACCGTAGACGAAGGTATCTGTCTTACCTCTGCGGAAAGAATAACTCTGCCCGCCTTTTCCAGTCCGTCGCGAACGGTATCGACGTCGTTCGGAGCCGTGGAAATATAGTACTCATCTTCCGAGCCGTCAAAATCCTCTGCTCCGCATTCGAGAGCGAGCATCATTATTTCCTCATCGTCATCATTCGCGTTCTTCTGAATGGTGACAACTCCCTTGGACTCGAACATGTACGATACGCAGTTGGTCGTACCCAAAGAACCGCCGCACTTATCAAAGATGTGACGGACAGCCGCGGCCGTACGGTTTTTGTTGTCGGTAAGGGTTTCTACGATAACAGCAACGCCCCCGGAGCCGTATCCCTCATATATAATGGAATCGTAGTTGACGTTTCCGTCCTCACCGCTCGCCTTTTTAATCGAACGGTTGATATTGTCGTTAGGCATGTTTGCGGCACGCGCCTTTGCAATAACGTCACGAAGGCGGGGGTTGTTATTGGGATCGGGTCCGCCCTGACGGACGGCGACGGCAAGTTCCCTGCCTATCTTAGTAAAAACGTTAGCGCGCGCGGCGTCCGTTTTGCCCTTTTGTCTTTTGATTGTAGCCCATTTGCTGTGTCCGGACATAAAATTCTCCGATAATAAGATTTTTTAATTAAAGATTGTTTGCAATAGAATACAAACCGATTGGTATATATTATACTATCGATCAACACCTTTGTCAATTATTTGCGTACCTTAGTCCAAACATCATTACGGCGGCGGCAACTGCGGCGTTGAGCGATTCGATATTGTTTTGCGGAACGGAAAGCAACAGGTCGGCGGTTTTGACTATATCGGGTGAAACGCCCCCTGCCTCGTTGCCGATTACTATACAGTACTTATCTCTATGCTTTGAACCAAAAACGTTTTGACCGAGCATATCCGCAACTATAAGCTGATACCCCGCCTTTTTAAGTTCCATTGGTTCAATGTCCGCGCCGATACGACATTTAACTACTGCCGACATGGCGCTTCTTACCACCTTAGGCGAAAACACATCCGCGCAATTATTAAGCACGACGTCATAATCACACGCAACGGCTGTACGCAAGATTGTGCCGACGTTGCCGGGATCGCGCACTCTGTCCAAAAGTATACACCTATCGGATGACGGAAAAGCGTAATTCGGCTTTTTGTGCACCGAAAGGATACCCTGACTGCTACTCGTTTCGCTGAGCTTTTCAAACACCTTATCGTCTATCACAAGACATTTATAGTCGGTAAACTTTTCGCCGTACGATCCGTATGCACTTTCGGATAGCGCAACAAGACCGACGGTTTCCGGCGCGGCGGAACACGTATCCAAAACATTCTTGTACCCCTCGACAAAAAACTCGTAAAACTCGTCACGGTACTTCTTGATTTTAAGCTTATTTATATGTTTGACCGTTTTGTTGTCGGCAGACCTGATTATTTCCATATTTCACCGATTAAAAAAAGCGCCGAATATCGACGCCTTTTTTGTAGTCATATTAGGCCCGGGCTCGTAAGATTTTTGGGTATACTGTGCCGCAATACTTCGTCAAATCACACGCGCAGTACTACAGAAAGTACAGCTTTGTGCGCTTTTTCTCGCATGACGGCGCATTATGCTACAAAAAAATGTTTTAGCTTGCGAAGTTCGAGTCAAATATGGCTTATTATTTTGCAATGGCGGCCGAAGCGGTTTGCGCAAGCGCCTTGAACGCCGCAGGGTCGTTTACCGCAATATCCGCAAGCACCTTACGGTTAAGATTTACGCCTGCAACCTTAAGACCGTGCATAAGCTTGGAGTACGAAAGTCCATTGATGCGCGCGGCGGCATTGATACGCGCAATCCAAAGCGAACGGAAATCACGCTTTTTCAAACGTCTGCCGATATAGGCGTACATCTGCGATTTCATAACCGCTTGACGTGCTATACGGTACGATCTGGACTTGGATCCGAAATATCCCTTGGAAAGTTTAAAAATCTTTCTGCGCTTTTTTACGGCGTTAACAGCTCTTTTAATTCTCATAGTCTACCTCCTACTTTTGCGCCATGTTGCGAATTGTTTTTTCTTGCTTGGTCGATTTAAGGTAAGCGCCTTGACGCAATCTCATAATGCGCTTTCTCGGCTTTTTGTTAAGAATGTGGTTCTTACCTTGCTGTGCGCGTTTTACTCTGCCGTTTGCCGTCACGCGAAAACGCTTTTTCGCGCCGCTGTGGCTCTTCATTTTGGGCATAATATATTCCTCCGAAAATAGATTATTTACTGTTGATTGGCACAAGATTCATAAAAATGCTTCTGCCGTCGACCGCAGGCTTGCGTTCCATTGTGGCAACGTCCTTAACAGTCTCAAAGAACGAATTCATGATATCGACTCCCATTTGCGGGCGCGCCATTTGACGCCCTCGCATACGGATAGAAACCTTTACCTTGTCCCCGTCCGTAAGGAACTTTCTTGCTTGCTTGGATTTGGTATTAAGATCGCCGATATCAATCGTTATGGACAAACGAATTTCCTTAACATCGGTTTTCTTTTGGTTTTTCAATGCGTCTTTGGCCTTTTTTGCCGTATCGAAGCGATACTTGCCGTAATCCATGACCTGGCAAACGGGCGGTTGCGCATTGGGCGTGATCATAACAAGGTCGAGTCTGCGCTCGTCGGCTATTGCCTTAGCGGCAGAAGCGCGCATAATTCCGAGCATTGCGCCCGTTTCGTCCTTGACGCGAACTTCGAGATTGTCCGCGATCCCGTCGTTTATAACAAGCTCTTTAAAAATAGTCGGTATCCTCCTAAATAAAAAAATGCGAGCAAAACAGAATTTTACTCACAACAAATAACTTTTTTGATTGTGTGACCGTTCCGAGTGTACCCGAACGGTGAGAATAAATCTGCTTTGCCTGTATATTGTAATATAATCCCCTTTCGTTGTCAACCGTTTTAAAGTAATTTTCCCAAAAAAACAGTGAATATTTTCATCTTTGTTACAAAGACTAAAACAAAATACCTTTGCGAGGTGCAACTATGAAAAAAATAATTCCTGTAGCTACCGCAGCTCTTCTATCCGCAACTATGCTATGCGGATGCAACAAGGGCGCGGTAAGTGTAACGCCCAAGACAACACCACAATCGGATAACAGCCAAGTAACGCGGCAAACCGAAACGGACGAAAATCCGGAACAAAATAAAAAAATCGAAATCACTATCGACGGAAACGATGTGGATGGATTTTTCGGTGTGATACGAAAAAAATCGTCGCTTCCGGGTGCGCGGCGACATTTTACCCGCGGAAGATACGGGCACTACGAGGTGGAATATATCCATACGCCGTACGGAATAGATAAAGATTCCTCGCTTGATTACAAACTTACGCTTAACAAGGACAATACTTTTGAGCTTACTGTCGTATCAGACGGCGTTACTGCCGAACACAGCGGCAGATGGTACGAACGGCGAAACGAAATAATGATGTACTACGACGAGCAAATCGACCCGCCTGCTCACAATGTGTATGTTGCGGATACGCTTTTCGGAGATTTATTACCGCAAGGCAAAATCATGATTTACGATAAATGCTGTACAATCGTTTTGGCGCGTAGCCCCGAAACACAGCCTGAAACCCCCACTCCCGCACAATAATTTAAAGCGAACACACGCAAATAATGGCAATACAAACCGCCGCGGAATACAATCCTACGGCGGTTTTACCTTTTTTAAGCATAATATATTCACTGCCGAAAAAGTATATCGGATAACACAAAAACACCTGCCAAGCCGAATGTAACATAATTACGGCATAAGGCATTTTAGATAGTCCGTAAGCCAAATTATCCAAAAATGCCAGCAGATATTTGCATACGATAAGCGCTTGCCCGCAACCCGGTATAGCCGCAACGGGCAAAATGCACAAAATAGCGATAAACACAATCGAAACGTAAGGAATAACAAATACGTTTATCAACACGGACAAAACGTTTACAGAACGGAAAAAGTATATTTGTGCGGGTAGTATACCTACGGAAGCAGACACGGCGCCGCCTATCCCGCTCGCCACCTTCTTGTTCGCCCTGTGTTTTACCAAAAAACGCTTGACAGAGTTTGCGAACAACGCTATTCCGAAGAGCGCGCCGAAGCTCATCAAAAACCCCGCTTCAAACATATACAACGGCTTGACTGCAAGCAAAAGCGAATATGCGCAGCAAAGCGACGAAAGCAAATCACGCCTTCCGCCTATCAATATTCCTATACCGGCAATAATAGCCATTATCACTGCACGAATTATACTCGGCGAAAAATCGGCAAGAACGACGTATGCCATCAACACGCAAGCCATTATCGGATAGCGTACTTTTTTAGATAGTCTGCGCATTATAAGATTTAACAGCAAGATAAAAAAGCCGATATGCAAACCGGAAACCGCCATTATATGCCCCAGCCCCGCCGCCGAATAATAGCCGAACACACCGTTATTCAAATCGTGTTTATCGCCAGTCAGCATAGCAAATGCTATATTTCCGTACCGCTCGCCCATATTTTCGGTAAGAAGTGACTTTAACGATATTAAAAAGCTTTCTATAGGTTTCGGCTTGCCGACGGACATAATTATGCCGTTCGATTTAACTGTTGTATTATATCTGATGTCGGTGCGGTATGCTGTACCGTTCACTTTTCCGCCGTCCGTAATTTTAACGGCACGTACAGTTGCACCAAACTGCAAACGGTCGCCACATCGGACTAAATCGGCGATATTATTATCCTCGGCAACGACGGAAACGCGCATTATTCCGCTTAACGCCCGTCCGTTTATGTGCAATTCGTCAAGATCGATCCTATACGTGCCTGCGGAAACGTTAACCGCACAAACTCTGCCCGAAACGGTCCCGTACCCCTCATAACTAAGCCCGTCATGCCACTTATCCCCGACAACTACACCAACTGTAAAAGCACTAACGCACAGTGCTGTGGCAAGCACAAAAGAAATAACGACAGTAAGCCTTACTACGTTACGGCAAAATCTAAACACAAAATATACGGTTACACCCGCTAAAAGCAATATATAAATAATACCGACAGTCAAGCCGGCAACAGTGTTATACATATAAAGATATACGCAAAACACGGCGGCGGTCACCGAAATCGCTATGACGAGAAATGCACGAAAGTTAATCAGTTTTCCTTTCATGTCAGTTCATTGTAACCGATTTAATAAATTCGGGAGCTTTAAGCGAGTCTAAAACAGCTTTAGATACGCTTGAGTCGGAAATAATCGCGTCCGATAATCCCCTGGATCTTTCAATAATATTGGCGTCAATCTCAAGACTACCGTTTCCGTGCTGTTTAAGTCCGACAAAATCCCCCGCGCCGCGCAGTTTAAAATCGAGTTCGGATACGGAAAAACCATCGGACAACGCGCAGAACTCTTTAAGTCGCGCATTGCTTTCTTCCGATCCGTTTTCGCTCACCAAAAAGCAATACGACGGTTTTACACCTCGCCCGACGCGTCCGCGAATTTGATGAAGCTGGGAAAGTCCAAACCTTTCTGCGTCAAAAACGATAACCGTGGTCGCCTCGGGAACGTCAATACCGACTTCCACAACCGTTGTGGAAACCAAAATTTTGATTTTTCCGCTTTTAAAATCGGACATCACTGCATTTTTTTCCGCATCTCTCATCTTTCCGTGAATACATCCGACAAGCGGCGCAACGGGCATTCTTTTAAGCTTGGCGTAAATATCATCGACCGCCGTAACCTGCTCGTCGCCGCCCTCTATCCGCGGGCAAATTATGTACGTACGCTCGTCAACCGCTGTCTTATCCGTTATGTATTTATACATATTTTCGATTTTTGCGGGCGGAACGAGCGACGTTGTGATATTGGGTCTATTGGCAGGAAGTTCGTGAATTTCAAGCTGCTGTAGCTCGCCGTAAAGCGATAGCGCAAGCGTGCGCGGAATAGGCGTAGCAGTCATTACAATCATGTCCGTTTTGCCGCCCTTGCTTTCCAATTTCGCACGCTGATTTACGCCGAAACGCTGTTGCTCATCTGCAATAACGAGCCTGAGATTGTCAAAAACCGTTTCGTCGCTTATAAGCGATTGGGTACCGATAATACACTTGGCTGTTCCGAATTTAATGTTAAACAGCGCCGCTTCGCGCTGTTTTGCCGTCATTGACGCGCAAAGCAACTGTGTTTTTACGCCGAGAGGTTCCAAAAGCCTAATCATAGTTTCGTAATGCTGACGGGCAAGCACCTCGGTTGGCGCCATTAGCGCCGACTGAAAACCGCTTTTTGCGGCATAATACATTGCGGCGAGCGCAACAACCGTCTTGCCGCAACCGACCTCGCCCTGAACCAGTAGATTAGCAAGCTTGTCCGAGCGAAGCTCGCGAACGATTTCTTCGACTACCGTTTGCTGTTCGGCAGTAAGTTCATACGGAAGACTATTAGTAAACTCGTTTATTGTTTCTACGGGTGCAAAGTATGAAAAATCCCGCTTATCGTCTTTTAACAGTCTATATGAAGTTATAACGTAACATAGGTTTTCAATCGCGATTGAGCGCTTTGCGACGGCAAGTTCCATAAAATCGCGCGGGAAATGCACTCGCATTATGGCCGTTTGCAACGGCAAAAGCCCGAATTTTTGCGCAAGTTCCGGCGGAATAAAGCTGTTTATCTTAACATTATCCAATGCGGTCTTTACCGCGCCCTCAAACGTGCGCGACGGTATTGCAGTTTTGTATACGGGCACGATAGAACTATCGCCGTCGGCTGGCGTTAAAAGCGTCGGATTAACCATTTGAACTGCCGATTTAAACCGTTTCACCTTGCCGACAACGTAGACCTTATCGCCCACAACAAGATTTCGTGCGGCATAAGGCTGATTAAACCAAGAACACCGCACATTAATACCGTTGTTTAGAAAGGTGCAGTTAACGACGTTAAGACCGCGGCGGATATACGCGCGCTTTGCAGGCGAAGTAAGCTCACCCAAAAACGAAGCAGTATCGCCGTCGTTAAGCGTTCGATCGATTTTAGCGGAAACGTCTACGTATCTATCAGGAAAATGCAACAACAAATCAGACGGCGTATAAATACCCATCTCATTAAGCGACTGCAAACGCTTTGCGCCTATTCCTTTTATTTGCGAGAGTTCCAAATTAAAATTATAAAACCGTGCCAACCTTTATCGATCGGTCGGCACGGCTGAAATTATTCGAGCGAAACTATAAAGTAGTACAAAGGTTGACCGCCGTAATGCACGTCTACGTCACAAGCGCGATACTTCTTGGTAAGATCGGCGGCAATTGCATTGGCTTCTTCCTCTTTTACGTCGTTGCCGAAGTAAAGCGAGATGCAACTGATATCGTCGTCCATCATTCTGTCGATAAGCTGTTCTGTAACTTCGCCGACACTGTCGCCCTTTGCGACGATATCCTTGGCGTCCATGCCGATAATATCGCCTTCCTTAAGATCGAAGTTGCCGATCTGAGTCTTGCGAACAGCATAGGTAACGGAACCGGAACGCACACCGCCGAGCGCATCGTTCATGTTGGCAAGGTTGCCGTCGACGGTATCCTCGGGATTAAACGCCAAAACAGCCGACAATCCCTGTGGAATATTCGTTGTAGGAATGACGTGAATTGTGCGCTTGGAAAGCGCCTTGGCCTGGTTCGCCGCCAAAATGATATTCTTGTTATTGGGGAAAACAAACACGTCCTTTGCGGCAACGGCATCGCAGGCCTTTGCGATATCGTCTGCCGAGGGGTTCATAGTCTGTCCGCCTTCGATGATATTGTCTACCAAAAGATCTTTAAATATGGACGTAAGGCCGTCACCCGCACAAACCGCGACCAACCCGAAAGGTTTTAATTCCTCTTGCTGTTTGTTTTTTAGCTCGCGGTTTTGCTGAAGCATGTTTTCTATCTTAAGATGATCGAGTTCACCAAGCTCGAGCGCATAAGTCAACACTTGACCGGGCGCATTTGAGTGCACGTGAACCTTGACCATAGAAAGATCGCCGATAACCAAAACACAGTCGCCTATGTTCATAAGCTTTTCTCTGAACAAGTCTATATCGGCCTCGGTAGTCTTTTTGTAAATATTGACGATAAAGAATTCCGTGCAGTACGCAAATTCGATTTCGGCAAGATCCGTATAGTTAAAATGCGCCTGCTCGTCATACGGACTGGATCCGCCCGCGCGGTAAGCATCGTCAAATTCTATGGAATAGTCCTCTTCCTGACCCAAAAGAACGTTTAAGAAGCCTTGGAACAAAATAAGAAGTCCTCTGCCACCCGCGTCTACAACTCCCGCCTTTTTGAGTACAGGGAGCATTTCGGGGGTTTGTCTGAGCATTTCCTCACCGGCCGCAATGACCGCAGTAAAGAAATCTTTAAGCTCGACGTTCTTTTTAGCCGCCTTTTCGGCCGCCTCGGACACCGCACGGATGACCGAAAGTATCGTACCCTCTTTGGGTTTTGTAACTGCCTTGTAGGCAATTTCCGTTCCCGCAGCAAAAGCTTTGGCAAAGGTCTTAGCGGAAAGATCCGAGCTTTGGGCAAGTACGGAAGTCATGCCTTTAAGTATTTGGCTTAAGATAACGCCGGAGTTACCTCTCGCCCCGCGGAGCGCGCCGCGCGCGACTGCGTCGCAAAGCTCAGACATATTGTTGGTCGAACAGCTTGCAACCTCTCTCGAGGCGGAAAGCATTGTCATTGACATATTGGTACCGGTATCGCCGTCGGGAACCGGGAAAACGTTAAGTTCGTTGACGTGCGCCTTATTGGCGTCAAGCAGTTTGGCGCCGTTCATTATCATTTTGCGGAACGTAGCGCCGTTTATAGATTTTTGCATTGTATCCTCCGAAAAAAATCGAAGCCGCTGCGGACTAAACCTTAATTCCTACAACATGTACGTTGATTGTATCCACAACCATGCCGGAAAAGCGCTCGACGCGGTACTTGACCGCTTTTTTGAGCGACTGCGCAACAGCCTCGATGGACAAACCGTATTTTATTATGACATATAAATCAATAAAGATTCTGTCGCCGTTTGTAAAAACGTTTACACCTCTGGACAACCTTTTACGTCTGAACAAGTCGGACAGATTATCCGAGAATGTCTTGGAAACGAGGTCTACGATTCCGTAGCAATCCAAAGCCGTATCGGCAGCAACTTGCGCTATCGAGTCTTCCGTAACCGTTATTTTACCGTAGGCATTAGAAGTATGGACACTCACAACCACTCCAAAACAATTATGTATATGTTTTTTACCCTTATATTTTAACCCATTAAAAACAATTTTGCAAGGGTTTTTACTTATTTTTTAAAAATTTTCGTAAAAATATGCTTATTTTCGTTGCCAAAGCGGTAAAAAAGTGGTATATTGGTATAGAAATTTGTTTAAGTCCGCGTTAGGAGGTCACAACACATGAGTAAAGTATGTTCGATTTGCGGTAAGGGCAAGGTTGCGGGAAACAACGTTAGCCACTCGCATAAAAAGACAAAGCGTACTTTCAATGCCAACGTTCACAAGGTTACAACCGAAGTAGACGGCAAAGTGTCGCACGAATACGTTTGCACCCGTTGCTTGCGTACAGCCAAAAAACAGGAAGACTAATTCCCTTTTTCGGTTTATATCGGTTCAAAACAAAACCCCGATTATCGGTCGGGGTTTTTTGTGCTTAAATATATTAAAACGAAAATCTCTAATTGAAAATCCGAGCCGTATCGACTCGGATTTTTTATTACTTATTTCGTTTAAAAAGCCCGACAAACTTTCCCAGAAATTTAGGGAGCTTGATACAAATTATTTTGGACATACGCACCTCCGATTGACACTCTTTTATGTTGTATGCATAATATTTAAAGTGCGTTACTGTCTTTTGTGTTGTGATTTACTCGCCACGAAGCTCACGGATAGCTTGCGCCCTATCAGCAGCGCCGAACACCGCGTTGCCTGCCACCAATACGTTAGCGCCGTTTTTCACAATACTCTTTGCATTTAGGGTTGTTACTCCGCCGTCGACCTCGACCACGGCGTTTTTAGCGTACTTGTCCCTAAGTCTTGCCGCCGTCCCAATCCGCTCAAGCGAGCCGTCGATAAACTTTTGACCGCCGAATCCCGGAAAAACAGTCATAATCAAAATCAAATCGAGCTTCGATATAAACGGCGCAATCTTTTGAACGTCCGTATCCGGATTAATGGCAAGCCCGCATTGACATCCCGCAGACTTTATTACTTCAATCGTTCCGTCAATATCTTCCTCCGCCTCGTAGTGGAAACTGACAAGGTCGGCGCCCGATTCTACAAACCGTTTTACGTATCGCTTGGGTTGATTGATCATAAGATGGACGTCAAAAAACAGCTGCGACAGCGGGCGAAGGTCTTTTATCATTTTAAACCCGAAAGTCAGGTTGGGCACAAACACCCCGTCCATAACGTCTACATGAATCCAGTCCGCGCCCACGTCGGACATATTTTTTACTTCGTTACCCATGTCGGCAAAGTCGGCACTGAGTATAGACGGTGCGATAAGCGTTTTCATACCGACATTATACCACACCGTCATACAAAGTGTCAACCCATTACCATTCTTCTATAAACTCGTCAAGAATATCCAAATAACCTTTCTTTTGGCAACCGTCCTTGGCGACGGCGTTAACCGAACCGCAAACCGTACCGTTAAGCTTGATATTTACGGTGCCGACCTTGTCGCCTGCCTTTATAGGCGCTTTGATAGGCTTAATATCATATTCAAGTTCGATTTCGCTTTTATCGCCGTTCTTGACGAATGCGGTATAATCGTCGCTTGCAATTACGGTAAGCTTATCGGTTTTACCGTTTTCCACGTCATATTCGCCTATTACGTCGCCTTTATGCACGGCGTATACTGTTTTGTAATTGGAAAAACCGTAGTTAAGCATTTCGGACACTTCTTTATTTCGCGTTTTGGAATTTTCCGCCCCGATAGCCACACAAATGAGCCGCGTATCTCCGCGCTTAGCCGTAACCGTTATGCACGAGCGCGCTTCAGACGTATAACCCGTCTTTCCGCCGTCGCAACCGTCATAGAATCTAATAAGCTTGTTTGTATTGGTAAGCTCGGTTACACGTCCGCCCGGATGCTCGAAGTTGTACATCCACACCTTGGCATAGTCAAAAAAGCGTTCGTGACGAATTAAGTCTTTAAACATCACCGCAACGTCGGAGGCACAGCTGTATTGCCCTTCCTGCGGCAATCCTGTACAGTTAACGAATTTGGTGTCGGTAAGTCCGAGAGCGGCGGCTCGGTCGTTCATAGCGCCGACAAAGGCGTCCACACTGCCGAACAGATACTCTGCAACGGCAACGCATGAGTCGTTTGCCGACGCAACGACAATGCTTTTTAGCAATTCGTCAAGTCTGTAATTTGCGTTGGCGTCCAAAAACGCCTGTGAACCACCCATTGACGCGGCTTTTTCAGAAGCTGTAATTACCTCGTCGTATGATATACCGCGTTTTTCTATTTCGTCCAAAGCAAGCGATAAAGTCATTATTTTTACCATGCTCGCTATCTGCAATCTGTCATTAGTGTTCTTTTCGTACACTGTGGCGCCCGTATTGGCGTCAAGCACCATTGCCGCCTTACACGTTTGCGCTAAGCCCTGCGGCGTATCCGCAAACACGGCATTGCGGGTCTTTACGCTTAAAATAGGAACAAACGCGATTAATGCCGTAAGGATAGCGGCAATAAAACCTAAGATTTTTTTATTCATATTCCCTCCGAGAATGTTCATACCGATATTTTGTCTTATCTCGAAGAAAAAAATTCATTTTTTAGAGCATACAACCGACCTTTTTATAGCACGCCGATCAGCGCCGAGCCGAACAGCAAAAGCGTAACAGCTTTGATTAACGTTAAAATCACAATTATCAACAGATACGGCAACAACGCCTTGTAATATTCTTTTATATCAACGCCGGACGGCGAACACCGTCCGTTGAGAGATACGAATGCAAAGCACTTGTAAGACACAATGCAAAGCACGCCTATCTCAACAAGACATACCGGGATAAAAGCAACAAACAACATGGGAACGGCGGAAACCGAATACACCCCGATTATAACGGTAACGTTACAACCGAGCACGTAAGATTTGTACGCGCACGGTGCAATAGATAAAAACGATACTATTTTTGCAAAAAACATGGACGCCGCAAAAATACAGTACACGCACGTTGTGAGGACGTCTATAAAGAAGAATGCAAAGATCCCCCTTTCCCCGCGAAGAAAAACGAATATCCCCGCGCCGTTCCGTAACGCAAACTCCGATTTGTCGGAAATATTTGCGCCCACTGCGACGCCTACTACAATAAACAATACACATAAAAGCGCGTACAACAACAGCATAAATCTGTTGCGACGGATAGTGTGCGACAGTCTGTAAAACCAATCGGAAATAGCATAAGAGCGTTTCATACTGACAATCTATGTTGAAACGCCCCGCAATATTCGTCAATTTATACTGTTTTTCGTAATTAATATCCCGGGTTTTTTATACTATTAATTAAGACAATCGGCAAAAACACCGTAACCTTTTGTGAAGTCATTTAAAAAGACATGCGTTACTGCGCCGACGAGCTTGCCGTTTTGAATTATGGGGGATCCGCTCATTCCGCGAACAACCCCGCCCGTCATATCGAGCAGGCGCTTATCGGTAATACGAATGACCAAGCCTTTTTCCTTACGCCCGCCTTGCTTGGAAGCTTTTATGATTTCTATATCGTAATACTCGGACTGACCGTTAACACATGTTTTTATTTTGGCGGGACCGGGATTGACCTCGTCGCGTGAGGCAATAGGCACCTTTTCCGATTTATCAAAGTCGGTCGTATACTGCCCCGCAATACCAAACGCGTTATTACAGCATACTGTGCCGTACACCTTGTCTGGCAATACGGACGCGAGTAGCGCACCGGCCTCGCCCTTTTGCCCGCGCTTTATACCTACAATCTTGCAGGCATGTATATGTCCGCCCTCAAACGGTATATGCGCGCACGTTTCGCCAGATATTTCATGACCAAGCGCCGTAAAGCTTCCGTCCTCGCGCACGAATGTAACCGTACCCACCCCGTAAATCATATCACGGATCTGAACTCCAAGGCGCGGCTTATTACTGTATAGTTCTACAATAGGCACGACCTCAACCGTAATACTATTTCCGTCGCGTAACAGCTCTATAGTAGTAGGCGACGTCGAAAGCACGTCCGAAATATCATCCACGCTGTCGACCTTTATCCCGTCAATCGATTTAATAATATCGCCCGAACGCAAACCCTGTACCGCCGCAATGCCGTATTCCGTTTCCACTCCCGTCACGCTTTCCACAAGAAGCCCGCCTACGTCGATAGAAATACCTATTGGGAAGCCGCCGATATATGCGCAGTCATCCGTGGTTTGGGCAGTTACCGGAACCGGCATTACCGTAAAATATAAAACAAGCGCAACGATAGCACAAATAAAAACTCGGATTTTTTTCATCCGAGTTAGTTTTTGCCGTTTGTCGAATTATATACTTATTTTGCACATACCGATCCGATTATTCCAAAATCAGCCCTTTTTCAGTTCCGATTTAAACCTATCGCTCCAATCCTTAAGCTCTGTGGCATTTTTATCCGATGACAATGAAACTCCCTTCGTGCCCGAAAGCCTCGATATTTCGCCTATCATGCCGGACCTATCAAGGGCTCTCACACGCGTTGAGGTATCGCCATCCACCTGTATCTTTTCTATAAAATACTGACCGTCCGCCATAGCCGCTATCTGCGGCAGGTGCGTTACGCAAAGCACTTGATGTCCGCGCGATAATTGCGCAAGCTTTTTTGCAACGCACAGACCGATTGCGCCGCTTATGCCCGTATCGATCTCGTCGAATATCATCGTACCGATATCTGTCATATCGCCCGTAATCAGCTTGATGGCAAGCATAAACCGCGACATTTCACCGCCCGATATTATCTTAGCGAGCGGCAAAAGCGGTTGTCCGATATTAGGGCTGAGGTAAAATTCAAACTCGTCAAACCCGACGGCGGTTACCTTATCGGTAAAATTATCCTCTGTCGGGGCATCTTTGAACATAACCTCAAATTGAGAATTTGCCATGCCCAAATCGGCAAGTTCTGTCAAGATCTTTTTCTTTATAAGCTCGGCGCCGTCGTGCCGTTTTTCACTTAGCTTTACGCTATTGGTATAAAGACGAGTTTTTAAATCGTGTTCTTTTTTGCATAGCGCATCATACATCTCGGCGCCGTGTATTGCTCTGTCAAGCTCGATAGCGGCGTCCGCCAAAAACTTTCGCATAGCCTCGTAACTGCCGTACTTTGACTTTAACGCACGTATTTTATCAAGGCGGTTGTTTACCTCGTCAAGCTCGCGCTCGCTACCGTCAATGCCGTCAAACTCGTCGCGCACACATTCTAAAATGTCGTCAAGCTCTATTGAAACCGAACGAAGCCGCTCGTTAAGCGCGTCGTATCTTTCACCGAACGACGATATGCCCGAAAGCGCGTGAATACTGTCTGACACGCCGCCGTTTGCCCCACCGTCGCCGTCAAGCCGTTCTATACACTCAGCCAATGCGTTTTTTATTCGCTCGGATGACAGTAAAACGTGCCGCCTGTCTATAAGCGCTTGCTCCTCGCCCTCTTTAACGTCGCAAGCCTTTATCTCGTCAATTTGATAATTGAGAATATCTATACGCTTTGCACGCGCTTGCTCGTCACCCAAGGAGCGCATTTCGGCAAGCACAGCCTTATATTGATCGTACAGCTCGCGCTGAGTTTTAAGTAACTCGTCATGCTTAAACACAAAAAAGTCGAATATCTTGCGCTGTTCCGAAACCTTGAGAAGGGATTGATACTCGTTTTGCCCGTATATGTCGACAAAGTTTTGCATTAGCTCGCGAAGCATTGCCGTAGTCATCTGCTTGCCGTTTACACGAATATCATTCTTTCCGTCGCGATAAAACTTGCGCGTGACAATAAAAATTCCGTCTTCGCAATCGATTCCAGCGTCGGTAAGCGGCTCGGAGTTTTTAAAATCGAAAACACCCTCGACAAATCCGCTGTCCTCGCCGAACTTTAAAAGCGACTTATCATACCGCCCGCCGACTAGCAACATAAGCGAGTCGACAATTATTGATTTTCCCGCGCCCGTTTCACCAGAAAACACGTTTAAATAAGGCACGAACTCGATTTCTAAATCTTTAATAAGCGCAAGATTGCGTATCGTTATCCTTTGTAACATCAGTCCTCCGTAGCCGACCAGGCGCTGAGCTTGTCGAGTAAGCGCGAGTAAAAACTCTTTTTATTAAACCTGACGAAAAGCGCGCTCATATCCCAACCTGTGACATCGACAGCCTGTCCGCCGTCAAAGCTACCGACGCTCTCGCCGTCCACAAATATCGAAGCCCCGACCATGCCGGTATTGGACAGCTTAATGTGCTCGAACGAACCGACCACAACAGGGCGCGTCCTAAGCGTGTGCGGATTAATAGGCGTTAACGCAATCACAGGCGTATTGGGTCCGATAACCGCGCCGCCCGCAGAAAGCGAGTACGCCGTCGAGCCCGTAGGTGTGCATGCTATGTATCCGTCGCAAGTAAACTTATCAATAACGTCATTGTCGACACACACTTCCATGCGAATCATACGCCCCGTTGCCGAACGTACGACAACGTCGTTTAACGCATAGTAATGCTTGCCGCCGACCGTTGCGTCAAGTAATGCACGCCGCTCAAGCATATAGTCGCGCGCCGTTAGCTTTGTAAATGCGGCAGAAATATCGTGAGGTTCGATTTCGGTCAAAAACCCAATGGTTCCTTTATTGACGCCTAAAATCGGTATGCCAGATTTGGCGCATTCCTTTGCAATGCGCAATATCGTTCCGTCGCCGCCCACCGAAACAATCAAATTAAAATGCTTGTTCGGCTCATAAAGTTCGACTTCGATATTATTCTCACGCGCGGCAGAAAAAACCGCGTCGCGCACTGCATTATCAGGATCTTTTATTGGATTTGAATACACACCGACTTTCATAAGCTTATTTTACACTTTTTTTAATAATTATTCAAGGCTTTTTATAACTTTAAGCAAATTTTCCGCCGTTAAGCCCGAGGTTTCGAGCGACGACGAGATATCTCTGTCGTCTATAAATCTATCACCGTGCGCAATACACGCGCTTTTACAAAGGAGTTTGTTTTTATTAAGAAACGCCAATACGCTCATTCCAAACCCTCCGAACTCTACGTTATCCTCGACGGTGATCACAATATTACCCGTCTTATTGATAGAAAGTAAAAACTCACCGTCAAGCGGTTTGACAAATCGAGCGTTTATTACGTTTATTTTTTTTCGCGCACTCACCGATATAGCAACGTCCAACGCCCGACCGCCTGCGCACAGAACGTACACGTCGGACTTTTCTGCAACCATTCTTTCCCATTTCCCATATTCTATTTTAGCGTGTTCGCGGTTTTCAGCGTACGCCTTGGGATATCGTATAGCAAGCGGAGCGTTAAATCCGAAAGAGAACTCGAGCATTTGCTTTAGCTCGTTGCCGTCTGTCGGACACATTACCGTCATGCCGGGAAGTGGCAAAAGATAACTTAAATCAAATACGCCCTGATGCGTAACGCCATCCGCGCCGACAACGCCCGCTCTATCTATACAGAAAGTAACAGGATAACCTCCTATACATACGTCGTGCAATAGCTGATCAAACCCGCGTTGCAAAAACGTAGAATAAACGGCGAAGTACGGCTTCATACCCCCTGCGGCAAGCGCGGCGCAGTATGTTACGGCATGCTCCTCGGCAATACCGACATCCTTAAATCTTTCCGGGTACGCCGCGGCAAAAGCTTCGAGTCCGGTGCCTATGGACATTGCGGCGGTAACTGCCATTATGCACTTATCGTCGCTTGCCTTTTCCATAAGGAACTCACCGAGCACATCCGAAAAATCGTTGCCTTTGACTGAGTTTGCCGACGATATTCCGTGCGAATGCTCCGGATCGCAAAGCGCGCTAATGAGCCCCTTGCCTTTTTCGGTAACGGCGTGAATGATAATCGGTCCGTTCTTTTGCTTCGCCTGTGAAAAAACTTCTATAAGTTCTTTTACATTATGCCCATCATACGGTCCGTAATAGGTAATCCCCATTTCCTCAAACATCTTATTGGACAAGACCACCCGTTTAAGCAAATTTTTGCCTTTATCCATAAGATGTATTATACCGTCGCCGAAAAGCGGAATAACCGACACCGCGCGTTTTATCTGATTTTTTACGCGCAAATACTTTTTGCTAAGCCGTAGCCTTGTCAGATACTTGCTCATAGCGCCGACGTTTTTGCTTATCGACATATTATTATCGTTGAGCACGATAATAACGGGAAGCTGTTCGCTTCCGATTGCGTTTAGCGCTTCGTAAGCCATGCCGCCTGTCAACGCCCCGTCGCCGATAAAGGCAATAACTCTGCCGTCCTCGCCGCGTTGCCGTACCGCCTCGGCAAGCCCAAGCGCGACCGACAGCGATGTGGAAGAATGCCCCGATATAAACGGATCGTATACGCTTTCCGACGGTTGAGGGAACCCCGATATCCCGCCGTTTTTCCGAAGTCCGTCAAAAACTTTATCTCGTCCGGTCAACAGTTTGTGCGTGTAAGCCTGATGTCCTACGTCAAATACGATTTTATCAATCGGACAGTCAAACACATAATGAATTGCAACGGTAAGCTCGACAGTACCCAAGTTGGACGCCAAATGCCCGCCGTTGGTTTCCACAACACCAATAATGCGCCGTCTTATTTGACGGCACAGCTCGAGAAGCTCTTCGGTATTAAGCCGCTTAAGCTCGTGCGGCGTTGTGACGGTTAGTTTATCCATTAATTATACTACTAAAAATTTATTTAAAAACTCGCGTAAAAATTCAGGCGAAGTCTGAAGTGCGTCAAGAGCCTTTGCCGCATCGTTAAGACGGTTTGTAAGCATAAGCTTTGCCTTATCCAAATCCATATAATTAAGAACACTTGAAGGCGAAAGCTTTTCCCCGCCTATATATTCGGTGATATCGTCGTACAGCTGAAACGCCGTGCCGAAAGCTTCGGCAAAACCGCTTACCAAAACGTAATCCAAAATCAACTTATCGTCGCGTTCGTCGGCATTGATTGTTATTTGAGTATTTTTGCGGAGCATATCTATAATCTTTTTATACGCCAAACAGTCGATATTGTTTCCGAGCGCATACCCCATGACGCAAGCGAGCGAAATAAGCGCGCCCGTCTTGAGTCTGTACATTTCAAGCAAGTCGTTTAAATTATCTATTTTGCCATACAGATCGCGGTACTGTCCGCAAATCAATCCGCCGTCGCCGAGAAGTCCCGAGCATGCGGAAAACACGCTCGCTCGCCCGTCGGACATGGGCGCACACAGTATCCTATACCCCAAATCCATGAGCGCGTCACCCGCAAGCAATGCCATACCCTCGCCGAACTGTTTGTGAACGGACGGCTTGCCTCTGCGAAAATCGTCGTTATCCATGCACGGCATATCGTCGTGAATGAGAGAATACGCATGCAAAATCTCTATTCCGCAAGCAATACGCAAAGCGTACTCATCGGGCGGTGAAAACACGTTGTGCCATTCCAAAAGCAGAATCGGACGCAATCTCTTTCCGCCGGGGAAAAGCGCGTAAAGCAAAACGTTTTTAAACTCATCCGAATACTTCTGCTCGTCTACGATACGCTTTAATTCGGCGTCGATTTGCTCTCTGTATTCATCGGTATAGCCGTTAAAATCCTCAGTCTGCATCATCTTCTCCAAATAACGGTTGACGTAAAATCAAATCCAACTGATTATTAAGCTCGGAGATTCTCGCCTGCATAGCGGACAGATCGTCCACACATTCTTTGGTAAGCTTAAGTCCGCTTTCAAAAAGGCTCATACTATCCTCTAAAGTAACGCTTCCGTCGCTTTCCAACCGTCCGACTATTTTTTGAAGCTCGGCGATTTTTGATTCAAAATCGGATGAAGATGTCGTTTGCTTTTTATCCATGGCTTACTCCTTATTTTCTCTTTTAACGTTCGTTATCTTAGCCGTGGCGACACCGTCGGCAAATACAAGCCCCACCTCGTCACCCGACGCTATCTCGGCGGCAGCCATTACCCTTTGTCCCGAGCGCAACACCGCAGCGTAACCGACCTTGATTATTCGGTGCGGGTCCAACGCACCGAGCAACGAAGACAGCTTATCTACTTTTGCTTTGCCGTCGCTTAGCTTTGCGGATAGTGCCTGGCGCATGTTTTTAACCTCGCTCGACAAACGGTTGCTTTTTACCGAAAGACGGTTTTGTAAGCCGAATGCACCCTTTGCCGTAACAAACCTAAGCTTGTGATAGCCATTGTATATTCGCGTTGATACGCTAGCCGTAGTTGCTCTTCCGAGCTTATTTACGAGCATAACCTCTCGGTCGTACTTTGACTTGACTGCATTTCGTACGGCAAATATCGCTTGAAACAGATCGGTCAATATTGCGCTTGCACGGCTGTTTACTATCTCGCCCGCAATGGACGGAGTGCCTGCACGAGTGCCGGCACAATAGTCGCACAGCGTATAGTCTATTTCGTGCCCTACTGCCGATATAATCGGGATACGTGAATTAGCGACAGCAACGGCAAGGGTCTCATCGTTAAAGCATCCTAAATCCTCGTCGCTTCCGCCGCCGCGACACAGCACTATGGCGTCGGTATTATACGTTTGAAGCTTATTTATCGCTTCAGCTATTTGCGCCGCCGCACCCTCGCCCTGCACCTTTGACGGATAAACCTTGATATCCACAAACGGATTTTTGTCGTGAACAACCCGCATAAAATCGCAGATAGCCGCACCGTCAGGGCTGGTAATTACAGCCACACTCACAATATACTTAGGCAGTTGCGGACGGTTTTCAAAGTACCCGAGCGCGCTGAGCTTTTGTTTGAGCTCGGCAAGCTTGATATTCATGTCGCCTACGCCTTGAATAAAAAATTCAGTGTAGGTAAACGTGACGGAAGTGCGCTTATCGTAAAACCCGACCGAACCGCGAAGTGCGACCCGTGCACCTTTTTCTATCTTGTCGCGCGACGAAAAATGTATGCACCGTACCGAAAACCCACCCTCGGACAAAACCAAAAAAGTATGCTTGTCCGAATACGAAACGTCGCTGACCTCGCCGCTGAGCGTAACGTCGTGCAGTAGTTCCTCGTCGTCAAACACACCCTTTAAATAACGCGACAGCTGTGTGACGGTCATTTGTCTATTCATTCGACGTCGCTCCGCACACCGTATTTAACAAAAGCATTGCGACCGTCATCGGACCTACGCCACCGGGAACGGGCGTGATGTATCCCGCTACGTCCTTTACGTTATCAAAATCGACGTCGCCGTGCAGTCCGCTCTCGTCGCGATTCATACCGACGTCTATAACTATCGCGCCGGGCTTAACCATATCGGCAGTGATAAAATTCTTTTTTCCGACAGCTGCTACGAGAATATCCGCATTTTTTGTAAAATCAGATAGGTTTTTCGTTTTGCTATGACATACTGTGACCGTCGCGTCGTTTTGAAGTAACAGAGCTGCAATCGGTTTGCCAACTATATTAGACCGCCCTACAACGACGGCATGCTTCCCCGCAATCGGTTGGTCTGTAGATTTGATAAGCTCGATTATGCCGCGTGGCGTACATGCAACAGAGCCGCCGCTTTCACCCAAAAACAACTTGCCGGCGTTTACGACGTGGAAGCCGTCTGCGTCCTTTTGCGGCGCGATTTCGGCAAGAACGGTCCGCTCGTCGACGTGTTTGGGAAGAGGAAGCTGTACCAATATACCGTCAACGGCATTATCGTTGTTAAGCTTTTTTATTAGAGCGATAACGTCGGCTTGAGAGCTGTCGCCGTTGAGGAAGTAAGTAAACGATTGCACGTTACACTCGTCGCACGCTTTGACTTTGTTGCGCACGTAAATCGCCGAGGCGGGGTCATCGCCCACTTTGACGACTGCAAGTCCGACCTTTCTTCCCAACGTTTTTTCAAACTTTTCGGCGTAGACGCGGACTTCGCCTTTAATCTTTAAAGCAAGCTTTTTTCCGTCAATCAGCTCAGCCATTGGTATCCTCTTTAATAACCGAAGCAAGTATACCGTTTATAAACGTATGGCTCCTTGTATCGGAATACAGCTTGGCAAGTTCCACTGCCTCGTTGACTACGACGGCGTGCGGTGTATCCGTATATTTAAGCTCGTAGCACGATAGAAGCAAAAGCGCAAGATCGGTCTTGTAAATTCTGTCAAACTCATAACCCTTGGCGTACTTGACTATAAGCGCCTTAAGTTCGTCGTAATGTTCCTTTATTCCCGAAATAGCGGAATTAATATAATTGACAGAATCGCAATCGCCGTTTTCTAACAAGTCGTCACGGGTTTCCGTATTGTAATCCCCCGTCATAACCATTTCGTAAGTAAGTTTAAACGCAATTTCACGCGCGTCGCGTCGCTTCATTTTTGCTCCTAATGTTTGGTGAATTTAACCGAAATAATATTGATATTGATAACGCCCATTTTGTAATCGGTCATCGTTTCCACCGATTTTTTGATATTGTCCTGCACCTTGTACGCAATATCCGAACAGTTAACCTCACTGTTGACTTCCAAATACACGTCGGCGTCTATGGTATCGCCGTAAATATAACAGCGCACGCCACGACCGCAAACGGACTCGACGCCGCTTATCTCCTGCGCCGCCAAACGAATAATAGAACGTAAAACGTTATTGCCGTACGTAATACCGTTTGCCGACATGTTATTGCGTTTTACGCTCATGCTTACCTCCGCAGAATTTTTGACGGTCAACTAAAACCGTAAAGGACATACACTGTTTGCGTGCGGCTTTTTGATTTTGCCGTCACTCAGCATCTACAATATACTCGGCATTATTATAGCACAACTGTTAAAAAATTACAAGCCAATTTACAGATAAAAAATAAGAATGAGTACGAACCGACGCACCCATTCTCGGTGAATTTTGTATTAAATTTTTCCCGATATTAAAGGTCTATGGATTTTACACGAACGTAGCCAATCGTTTTTCCCGTTTCGGTGCAAACCATATCCAAAAGTTGTGCGGATTCCTGCTCGGTAAGCTCGTCGGACTTAACTATAACGTTGACGTTTTCCTTTCCGACCGTAACAATGCAGTCGTCAAAGCCGAGCGATTTTATAAGCGTTTCCAACCTCTGTTCCGTGTCCATGCTCGATACGAGAGCGGCAAGCTCCGCTTCCGCGTTTGCTTTGGCTTCCGACGAGGTCGCCTCATTGTTGATTATTGTTTTGTAGTACGATACGGTTTCCTCGCGCGAGGTCGAACGGTCGGCACGCGACGCAGCAAAATAGTCGCTGTAGCTAAGCGTTCCTTCGGCGTTGGCGTTTTGCGATCCGGGACGGTTGAGAAAATAATTCAAACACCCCGTGAGAACCAATAACGCGACCATGCTTACAAGCACAATGATTTTTTTCTTTTTACTCATATTACCTCCTAACCCGATTTGGGATATACCATTATTTTTTCTATCGACAGATCCAAAAGCGTAGATACCGCATATATCACGTCGAGCTTAACCTTTGTACTGTTGCCGCCATCGCACACTATAAGTGCGCCGATAGGCTTGGGATTTTCGGTTGAACCGCTACCGAACGCGGTCTTGTCGGTGCTCTTATCCCAGTTGATTACCACTGCCGCCGATCCGACGCCCGATATTTTGGACACAATGTTTTCCACTTGCTTTTGCATGTTCGTGCAATAATCGCCGCTCGACAGGTCAACGCCATTTAAAGACGCATTAGTGTTTTTTTGTTCCGAGCACGACGCGCAGGCAAAATATACTATAAGCACTGTAACGAGGACGGCAACGCATGCGATGATTTGCAAATGCTTGACGTTTTTCAGCTTTTCAATAAAGCCTTTTTTATCCATATGCCATAACCGCCTCCTTTTGAATGCCGAAGTACTCGGCAAGCAGGTTGGTAATTTCATTTTTATTTATATGCGCGCCGTTTCCCGTAATGCTTGAATCGGAAAAATTCACCGTAACGGATTTTATATCCAGCCCGTCCGCCACTACCGATACGGTAATCCTTTCGTACCCTTTTTCTTTTAAATATGCCTCGGCGGAACGTGCATACAGTTCGCCGTTCTGTTCGTTTATAAAGTTTATATAATCCGTGTCTATCTGAACGTTATCGGTAGGAAAATCAAAATTCACGCCGTTTTTAATTAGACCGGGAATAGGCGTTACAATTACGAGCAACGATATAACGGCACAGACGGAACGAATGACGTTGCGCATTTTACCGTGCGGCAATAGCATTTCCGCTACTGTCATTACTATAGCAATACCCAAAACGGACATACCCCAAGCGGCAAACGAACTCATAACGAAATATTCCCCGTACAGATAAGCATTGAAAGAAACAGCACGTACAAAAATGTCATTGCACACACGACGGCGTTCATTACGGACGACGACTTGGCGACAGATGACAAAATACCGCCGAACTTTTCCCCGCCGAGCGGCTCGGCAAGAGCGGCTGTCAGCTTTAACGTGAGAGTGAACACCGCGAGCTTAGAGATAATGGGCGCGGCGACAAGAATTATCAGAACGACCGCACTCGACCCGATCGCGTTTTTTATAAGCACGTTGCCTGCAATCATAAAATCAAAGCCTTGCGAAAGATATCCGCCTATAACCGGCACGTACTTGGATAGCGCAAACCTTGCCGCGCGCAATGATATTCCGTCACGCACCGAAGCGGTTATTCCAGAAACTCCTATAACCGCAATAAACAGAAAGAACGCAGTGCCCAAAAACCACTTGCATACCGAACGGAAAAATTCGGCGGTTTTATCGAGCTTAATCGCGTTTGACACCGACCCGATTATATCGAACACCAACCCCATAAGCAATGCGGGAAAAGCAAGATACGTTATCACATTGGTCATACCGCTGCCGAGCACAGCCACTGTCGGCGCGTAAACGCTTGCCGATGATGTCGCTCCCGCCGCAGTCATGAGTGTCAAAAGAACGGGCGAAACGGCGTTTATCTGTGACTTTATAGAGCCGACAAGCTTTACAGCGTGCACGATAACCGCCGCAAAATACCCGACTACGAGCGAAACCGCAATAAGTCCTGTTGCGAAAAACACGACACGCTCAATCGAATCAGACGCAAACCTACCCTTTATCGAATTGATAATATTGTACGCCAATACGATGGTAAGACAGCCTATCAGCATAGGCAAAAATTCAAACACGTCCGTACCGAGCAAAGCGAGAATATACGAAACGATATTGCCGAAGTCGTTTTTTACCTCACCGCTTGCAACCGCTACTATTCTATCGCGAATATCGGAAAAACCGAACACCTCGAGCTGATTCCCCGAAAGCGCGTCCATCAATCCCTGTATGTCAGTAAGATTGAGTTTATCGAGCAATTCATCCACGCTTGACTCGGTACTTCCCGTATTTTCATTAAACGCAGGCACAAAGCTCTCATTTTCGTCACCGTTGTCGGCAATTTTAAAGTACAATCCGATACTCAACAGTGCGGCAAAAATTACGGACAGAACCGCCAACGATATTCTTTTCATGTGAGCATCTCCGCAATAAAATCGAACAGCTTTACCACAACAGGCAAAGACAGCGCGACAATAATCAGCTTGCCTGCAAGCGTTACTTTGTCGGACAACGAAGACAATCCTATATCGTCTATTATCGACGCGGAAAATTCCGTTATGTACCCGACTGCGATTACTTTAAATAACAACGTTATAACAGACGTAGCCAGCCCTGCGCGCTGTGCAATCGACGAGATAACGGAAAACACGTCTGAAAAATAATTGATTACAGACAGCAAAACCACAATGCCGCCCGCAAGCGCCACTATAAACGCAAGTTCGCTTTTCGCGTCGCGAAGTATTAAATAACAAAACGCCGTAACAAGCGCAATTGCCGCTATCTTAAAAATATCCATCAGTACATACCGAACACAGCCTTTAACGTGTCAAACAATTGTCCAACCATGTTGATTATCATTATAAGAACTATCACCAAGCCCGCAAGAGTAACAAGCGTAGCGATTTCATCCTTATCGGTTTTTTTCAAAACCTGATTAATAATAGCTGTTATCAACCCTATCGCGGCGATCTTAAAAATTATACTAACGTCCATACGCTACCTCTACAATATCAATATGCCGACGCCAAGCCCGAGCAAAAAGCCGAGCTTAACCGCTACTCCGCCTAAATCGGTATACTTCTTTTTGCTTTCGGCACAAAGCTTTGAAAAATCCTTTTCAAACACGGTAAGCTGTTCGATTTGCGTCGGACCGTCGGACTTGCCTATTGACGTAAACAAATCAACGGCTTTGTCGTAAATATCTTTCGGCAAAAAACCCCGACTAAACTGCGGCTTGTCCGCCTTACCGTCGACATACTGTATAAATTCCTCAACGTTCTTTTTAAGCTGCGCGCTTTCACAATCGACGCCTGCAAGCATTCCGGATAAGCTGTCCTTACGGTATGCAACGTTCCGCTTGATATCGCCTATAATCTTGCAAACGCCGTTTAAATACGTATACCTGCGGCGCATGGATAACATCACCGCATAACCGCAAAACGTACCCATTCCCATAAACAAAAAAAGTAACAATAGCTTTGTCGTCATAAGCTCACCCCTTCGTAAACGGTCACAGTTCGCCTTGGCGGCGCGGAAAGCATGACGTAGCTATCAAACAGTCCCTGCTCTATCACCGACCGCCAATCGCGTTTTAAACGCAATTGTTCTATATTTTCGGCATGAACGGAAGCAATCACCGCAATTCCGCATGTGGTCGCACGCGCAACGCTTTCCATATCGCTTGGGAACAGCTCGTCCGTAATTATTACGTCGGGGCGCATATTTGCAATTCCCATTTCAAAAACCTTAGGCTTGTCCACTCCGCTTATTACGTCGGTACATACACCGACGTCCAACGTAGGCGCGCCGTTACTGCATGCGGCAATTTCATATTTCTCGTCGCACAAAAGAACACAAAAACCGCGGTTGGAAATAAGCCTGCAAAGGTCGCGTAACAGCGTAGTTTTGCCCGCGCCGGGCGGCGAAATAACGATTGCGTTTTTTATACCGATACCAACAAGCTTGGGAAATAGATTGGAAGCAAAACCTTTTACCTCGTGAGGAAGTCTAATATTGACCGAAGAAAAGTTTTTTACGGCAGTTAGCGCGTTGTCATTCATTACGCCCTCGCCGCACACACCCAATCTAAGCCCGCCTTTTACCGAAATAAACCCGCGCTTTAGCGTATCGGTTACTGTGTACAACGAATGAGAGCATGCGCGCATAACTATCCTGTCCGCTTCGTCAAGTGGCGCGATAAATGCCGCTTGCCCGTCCTTTGACAATCCGCTTTTTGTCAAAAAATAATATGCGCCGTCATAGCTAACACGAACGGGCGCGCCGTTTATAATGCGCACCTCGTTAAGCCGCTCCAAAAACAACCGCGATTTTATTACGGCGGCATACTCGTCCGAGATTAGTCTGAACAATTCTTCCATACCGTTTATATTTATGGCGAAGTTGTCGCTAATATGTTACACGCAGGACAACCCGTTTTATATGCACCCCCGTTAAGCACAAATAAAAAAGTCCGAAAAGAAATACATCTCTTCGGACTTGACGAATCATATTTAAGTTAAATTATTTGACGCGCTCCATGTACGTTCCGGTGCGGGTATCGACGCGGATTTTGTCGCCGATATTGACAAACAGCGGAACGCCGATTGAGTAACCCGTTTCAAGCGTGGCGGGTTTATTGCCGGGCTTGCTGGTATCACCCTGAATTCCGCCCTCGGTATCGGCTACAACAAGCTCGACAAAGTTGGGCGGCTCAACAGCAAACGGCGAGCCCTTGTAGGAGGAAATCGTGACGTGCATTTGCTCTTTTATAAAGCGAAGCGCATCGGCGCAGATGTCATGGTTAAGCGGAAGCATGTCAAACGTTTCGCTGTCCATAAAATAGTAAAGGTCGCCGTCGCTGTACGAATACTCGTACTCGCGTCTATCTATATGCGCTTCCTCATACTTGTCGGACGGGTTAAACGTGTTTTCCAAGACTTGTCCCGTAATAACGTTCTTTATTTTAGTGCGGACAAACGCAGAGCCCTTGCCCGGTTTTACATGCTGAAACTCGACGACAGTGTATACCTTGCCGTCCATCTCAAACGTTGTGCCTTTGCGGAAATCTCCTGCCGATACCATAAAAATCCTCCTCGGAATTAATTAAATATTGTTGTATTTGCTTTACGCAAACTATTTACCGAATTATTTAAAATTATAAGTCCTTGTCGAATGCTGTTATATCCGTAACGCTGTCGTCGCCGACAATAAGCATATCCTCGATCCTGACTCCGCCAAGCCCGGGCAAGTAAATCCCGGGTTCAGCCGTGATTACCATTCCCGCCTGTAGCACCGTTTGACTACCCGATCCAACCCTCGGATCCTCGTGAATGTCCACACCCACGCCGTGGCCTAAAGAATGTCCAAAGCATTCGCCGTAACCGTTGGCGGTTATGTATTCTCTTGCAAGCGAGTCGGCGTCGTGACAGGTCATGCCCGACTTGATATTTTTAATCGCATACTCTTGAGCCTGTTTTACTATACCGTAAATCTCGGTAAGCTTACTACCCGGGTTGCCTAAGCAAAACGTTCTTGTCATGTCGGAACAATAACCGTTATACTTAGCGCCCATATCGACCAAAATAAGCTCGTTCTTTTCCAGTTTTTTGTCCGACGGGTGGTGGTGCGGCTGTGCTGTATTTACGCCGAATGCAACAATCGTTTCAAACGAATACTTTTCAGCCCCACCTATTATCATCTCGTAGTTGATTTCCGCCATTAGCTCGCGCTCGGTCATACCCGTCTTGGTATGCGATATAGCGCGTTTTAACGCACCCTCGGCAATCTGCTGCGCGATTTTTATAAAGGAAATTTCTTCCTCGGTCTTTATCGCACGCTTCGCCTGAATAGCAGCTTCGGACGGTTTGAGCTTAAAGCCCGTAAGCGCCGTCTTGAAAGCAGTAAACTCGTCGATATACATCTTTTCGCCGTAACCGACCGTCTTTGCTCCGATTTCGTTAAGCGTTTCGGCTATCTTCTGGTAAAACTTGGAATACGTGGTTATGACAATATCGAAATCTTTGACCTTTTCGCGCGCCTCGGACTCGTAACGGAAGTCGGTAATAAATACGTTTTTCTCACGGGATATTACGACCGCGCCGAACGACGTTTCCATATGCGTAAAATAAAAACGGTTGGATTCGTCGGTAACCACGAATGCGTCGATTTTAGGATTGTTTTCAAACAAGTCGGTTGTAACCATTTTCATACTCTCCAATCTTTTTGTATTATATCATATTGCAATCGATTTGTTAAGCGTTTTTATGCATATTTTTCATTGCGAGCGCATCGTCGCTCATGGTGCCGTTTGACTCGCAAACTATATACGGCGACATCTTATATTCGTCAAACAGCTCCGCGAGCGGCGCATAATCGGGTCCGTACTTTTGATCATCAAAGGTCAAGTGCTTAATCTCGCCTTTATCGCCGTACATGATTTTTGAAAAGTGCACGTGCATTTGCGACGCCTTGTCAAACCCGAGCCGGTCTATCGTGTAATCGAGTATTCGTCGATAATCGTCTTTTGTTTTTAGTCCGCCGCGCATGTACGAATTGATATGCCCGAAATCAAAGCACGGATAAAACATATCGTCTATAAGGCAGAAGTCTACAACTTCTTCCACCGTTCCTATCTGATTGAGCTTACCCATGGTTTCGGCACAAAGCTTAAAATCCAAATCTATCTCGCGGCACCTTTCCGCAAGAAGTTTTAGATTGCTCTTGGTTGCCGCCACGGCGTCAGCCCTTAACGCTTTACCGCATGCCGCGGGGTGAAACACCACGCGCTCGCCGCCGAGCTTATTACAAGCAAAAATCGACTGGATGATATACCCTATTGACTTGGTTATCATTTCGGGGTCGGGATTGGCAAAGTTGGTGTAATACGGCGCATGCACGCTTATTGCAATATCGTATTTTTGAAATTCGGCTTTAATTTTTGCGGCGGTTTCGTCCGACATGGACACACCGCGCCCAAACGAATACTCGAATGCGTTAAGCCCGAGCGTAGACAAATATTCACCTTCTTGATAGGTGTGCTTTCTGCCAGACGCATAAAACGATTCGCTATTACCCGACGGTCCTATCCTAATCATGCCTATACCACTCCGTGTCCTTATGTATTTGTTTGGAAAGCTCTACCGGCGTTTCAAATTTTTGAATGGGGCGCAAAAACCTACGGAACGATATCTTGATAGTCTTATCGTAGATATTATCGTTAAAATCGCAAAGCATTGTTTCTACAACAGTCTTGGTCAGCCCGAATGTAGGTCTGCCTCCGACGTTAGTTACACCGTAATAAGTTTTTCCGTCTACCTCAACGACAGTGCCGTACACGCCGTTTGCAGGCAAAAGCTTACTGTTGGAAAACTTTATATTGGCGGTGGGGATATCGAACATACGCCCCGCGCCCCTGCCGTGCACAACCTTGCCTGTCATCATAAACGGTTCGCCCAAAATCTCGTTGGCGCGCTCGATATCGCCAGAACGCAAAAGCTCCTTAACCTCTGTCGTGGATACGCGCGTGCCGTTAAGCTCGTACTTTGGAACGACGGTACAAGAAATGCCGTGCTCGTCGCAGTACCTACGAAGATATTCCGCGTCGCCCTTAACGCCCGCGCCAAAAAGATAATCGTATCCGCAAACAACCGCTTTAATATGATGGCGTGCAAAAAGCTCGTCCAAAAAGCGCTCGGCGGACAGGTTTTTAAGCCGCGTGTCAAAGCGCATGGGCAAAACATAATCGCACAAGCCGTCTAAAAGCGTACACCGCTCGTTATAGGTGTAAACCTGTTTTTCACCCACGTTAAAAAGTCTATACGCGTTATTGGAAAACGTAGCGACACAACAACCGACATTATTGTTTTTTGCTATTTCCGAGGCAATCGAAATCAAATTTCTATGCCCTATATGAACACTGTCGAAATAGCCGAGTGCAAGGCAAACTTCTTCCGTGCCGAGTTCCTTCATTATTTTCCGTCCTCCGTTAATTATTATCGCGTAAATACGTTTTTATTTTAAGTATTCCGTCTACGGCTTTACCTATGCCGAACAGCTCGCCCTTGCCGTAAATAAGACTGTCACTCGCAACATCGCACTCGATTTTCCGTCCGTATACAAGATCCTCGTACAGTTCCGCGGGAACAACGTACACAGGCAAGCCCAACACGTCTTGCGGAGGAATAAGCACCTTATCCTTGAGCTTTTCCAATTCGTCGAGCATGACAGCATTTTCCGCCGAGAACCACCCCGACACTGTGCGCTTTAAATACGTAAGCGTTGCGAGCGAGCCGCACATTTCGGCAACATCACGACATATCGACCGTATGTAAGTCCCCGCCGAACACGTGATTTGAAAAACCATTTCGTCCATTGCCGGCTGACATATAAGCTGTGCGTCGTATATTGTTATCTTATTCGGCTTGAGCTCGGCTTGAATGCCGCTTCGCGCCAAATCGTATGCGCGCTTGCCGTCCACGTGCTTTGCGCTGTACTGCGGTGGGATTTGTTCGCTCTCGCCTACAAGTGACAGCATTGCATGAAGCGCCGCGTCAACCGACGGTATATCGCTCGTTCTGTCCGAAATCTTACCGAGTGCGTCAAGCGTATCGGTTGAATACCCGAACTTAAACTTGGCTATATACGTCTTTTTCCGTCCGGAAAGATAATCAAACAACCTAGCGCATTTACCTACGCCTATCACCAGCACGCCTTCCGCCATAGGATCGAGCGTGCCCATATGCCCTACGGTCTTTACGCCCAATATGCGCTTTACCTTCGCCACCGCCGCAAAAGACGTTATGCCCGACGGCTTATAAAGATTAATCAGTCCGTTCACTTGTTTAACACCGATAGTGCCGCCGAGAGCACTTTGTCCATAACGTCGTAACGGTTTCCGTTTATAATACAGCCCGCCGCAAGTCTGTGTCCGCCGCCGCCGAAACGCGCCGCAGCGATCGATACATCCGCGTCGACGGATCTAAACGACACTCTATATAGGTTGCCGGGTTGTTCGCACATTGAAATGGCTATCTTTACGCCCGAAATACTCGAAGCGTAGTTTATAAGTCCTTCTGTATCCTCAGACTTGCAACCGCACCCGTTTAGGTCGTCGAGCATAATAGGCATTAGCGCAATGCTTCCGTTTTCGTAAAGAATAATCGACTGCAAAACGCGAGCTGTAAGCTTGATTTTGTTAAACGATTTATTGCAGTATAAATCGTGATTAATCTGTCCGACGTCTATTCCGTATCCGCACAGCTCGGACGCAGTGCGAAAAACATCGCCATCCGTGTTAGAGTGCATAAAGTGTCCCGTATCGGTGGAAATGCCCGTGTACAGCATGGTCGCCGAAACAGAGTCCAAATATCCGCAGTCCGAAAACAAATCGTACAGAATCGCGCATGTACTGCACTTTTCGGGCAAAACGTAATTGATATCGCCGTAAAGCGGGTTTGTGTGATGATGGTCGATGTTTATTTTTACTTTTGCGGCGTTAAGCTGAGCTTGATACTCGCCGAGCCGTTTTTCCGTTGCGCAGTCCACAGCTATAAACAAATCGTACGTTTTGTAGCGCGGCGCGCAAAAATCATCGTACTCGGGTAAAAAAGCATAGTCCGACGGTTTGTCCGCATCACACACCGCGTCGGCTGTTTTGCCGAGTTTTTGACAGATATGTCGCACGGCAAGCGCCGCACCAACGCAATCGCCGTCGGGTCTGATATGTCCGCACACCATAATGTGCTCGGAAGACTTGATAGCGTCGATAATATCAGTCGTTACCTTGTTCATCATGCAATCCCTTGATGACCTGTTCTATGCGTTCAAAATACGCCTGCGACTTGTCCACTACAAACTTAAGCTGAGGTACGCCGCGCATTTCGCTGTTTTCCTCGGCAAGTACGTGTCTGATATATCCCGCACAGCCGTTTAGCGCTTTTAATACCGCGCTTTCGTCATCGTCTACGGTGACGAATATTGTAGCATACTTGAGGTCGCGCGACATCTCGGCATCAACGACCGTAACGCCGTGAATACGCGGGTCGGAAAGAGAATCAACTATAACAGACACGTCGCGCATAATAACGCTTGCAATGCGTTCCGCTCTGTGCCCCGTACCGTTTTTACTCCTCACTTGCTCTCCTTTTCCACTACGTAGCATTCAATGATATCATCTTCCAAGTACTCGGTATAATCGCCGATTGCAATACCGCACTCGAGTCCGATTGTAACTTCCTTGGCGTCGTCCTTAAACCGTTTAAGACCGACGATATTTCCGTCGTAAATAAGCTTGCCGCCACGGTACAGCCGTGCCTTACCGCTTCGCACAATCTTGCCGGACTGCACGTAGCTGCCCGCAACGATACCGACGCCCGACACCTTAAACGTGGTGCGAACGATTGCTTTACCGACGACGCGCTCGACAAACTTGGGCGCGAGCATATCCTCTATTTGTGCCTGAACGTAGTCCATAGCCTCGTAAATAACGCCGAATAGCTTAATAGAAATTCCGTTATGCTCGGCGGCGTTTCTCGCGTCGCTGTCCGGCTTAACGTTAAAGCCGATAATATTCGCCTTGGATACCTCCGCCATCATGACGTCGGACTGATTGATTGCACCGACGCCGCCGTGCACGACGGTAACCGTAACCTCGTCGTTACTGAGATTTGTAAGCGCTTCCTTAAGCGCTTCGCTCGAGCCCTGTACGTCAGCTTTGATAACGAGCTTGAGATCCTTCGTCGTCTTACTCTCGACATCCTTGAACACGTCTATAGTAGCCTGAGGAACGTCGGATAGCATTTCGTTTTTAAGCTTGGCGGCGCGCTCTTCGATGACCTGACGCGCCATTTTTTCGCTTTCGACAACCGCGATCGGGTCGCCCGCCCCGGGAACCTTTTCGAGACCGTAAACGGCAACAGGCATAGACGGACCTGCGGATTTGATGTTTTTACCTTTGTCGTCGGTGAGCGAACGAACTCTGCCGTAGGTCGTACCCGAAACGATATAGTCGCCCACTTTGAGCGTACCGTTCTGAACGATAACGGTTGCGATAGGACCTCTGCCCTTATCCAAACGCGCTTCTATAACGTAGCCTCGCGCACTGCGGTTAGGATTGGCGCGAAGCTCCAACACCTCGGCTTGGAAAATTATATTTTCAAGCAGTGTGTCTATACCCTTATTCTGTTTAGCGGAAATCGGGATCATCGGAACGTTGCCGCCCCACTCCTCGCAAATCAAATCGTGCTCGGCAAGCTGTTCCTTGATTCGCTCGGGATTAGCACCAGGCTTATCGACCTTGTTGATAGCAACTACGATAGGCACTTCCGCTTCCTTGGCGTGCTTGATAGCCTCTACCGTTTGCGGCATAACGCCGTCATCCGCCGCGACAATAAGCACGGCGATATCGGTGACTTTGGCGCCGCGCCTGCGCATTTCGGTAAAAGCCTCATGACCCGGCGTATCGAGGAACGTGATTTTTTCGCCGTTAAGATCGACGGAGTACGCACCTATATGCTGAGTAATGCCGCCCGCCTCGCCGCTGACAACCGACGTTTTGCGAATAGTATCGAGTAGCGACGTTTTGCCGTGGTCGACATGTCCCATAACGGTGATTATAGGCGGACGCTTTACAAGGCTATCCTCGGGATCGGGCTCGGAATGAAGTTCCAACAACTCCTCTTCCTTGGTCTTTTCGAGCTTAAGCTCGATGCTTACGCCGAGCGCGTCGGCAACAAGCTGCATCGTGGGGAAATCGACTACGGAATTGATGTTGGTCATAATTCCGAGTTCCATAAGCTGTTTGATAATCTCTTGAGCGGTCTTACCTATCTTTTCGGACAAAATCTTGACCGTAAGATTTTCGGTGGTGATAACCGCGTTTTCGATTTTAATGGGCGTAAAAGGAACGACCTTGTTGACCTTTTTGTTTTTAAGCTTGCGCGTGCCCATACGCTCTTCGTCGGTGTTTTCCTGTATATAGCCCTTACGAATAAGCGTACGCTTATTCATCTGCTTGCGCTCTTCGGGCTTAGCGGATGTCTTTTTGCCGGGCGCCTCGCGTTTGTTGCGTTGAGCCGCAGGCGGATCGAACTTGACCGGCGCGGGTCGTGCCGAACCCACAGGACGGGGCGACAACGGACGAGCGCCCGTTACTCCGCCTCTTTCGGAACGAGGCGTCGAAGAACGCGCCCCTGCGGGACGCTCGCCCTTTTGCGGACGGGATTCCGGCGCAGGTCTGACGGGATGCTTAATAACGCCGCGGATATAACTGGGTATCGCGGTTCGCGTTCCGCCTGTCGTGCTCTCTGCTGACGGCGGGGTTTCTTTTTCGACCGGCTTTTCTTGGGACGGTTCTGCCTTGGGCTGAACGACCTCTTCCTGCTGTGCGGATTGCTCGGGCTGTTCCTGAACGGGTTCTTCCACAACCGGCGGTCTTTCGGCGGCGCGCGCTGCTTCGCGCTCTGCGATTAAGCGTTCCTGTTCCTCTTGCTCCTGCCTTGCGCGGTCGGACGCAAGCTCGGCAAGACGCGCACGCTCGTGCGTATACAGCTTTTCCACACGCTTTTTGATTTCGGCTATGCGTTTGAGATAACTCTGCACTTCATTGGATTCGACAAGCGCATGAAGACGCTTGATATGCTTTGCCGCGTCCTCGTTATTGTTTGTATTATTCTTAGTGACATTATCCATAAGCATTACCTCCGTTTTCCGTACACGATTGTATATTGCGTTCCGCCCGCTTGCACGTAATCCGTTACAGCCCTTGCCATATTGGGATCGGTTAAGCCGAGCGCCTTTACATTGTATCCTACTTTATCCTCGAGCGCCGCAGCGTATATGAGCGCTATTTCACGCTCGTCGGCAAGCCGCTCGATATTGCGCTTTAGGTTGTCGGACGCGCTGTCGGACAGAACGAGAAGCTTTACACCCCGTGCCGATTTAAGACAGTCCAAACCGTAAATAATTTTTCCGGCACGCCGCGCAAACCCAAGCATTGTTATCAGTTTGTCGTTACTTTCCATTTTCTCCGAGTGAAGAATATTGCGTTTTTAATCCGTCGTAAAAGCTTTGCGGCAAGCTTTCCTTATACGCGCGATTGAACAAACGCTTTTTTATAGCCTGTTCCATGCAATCGCCGCTTTTGCAAACGTAACAGCCCCGCCCCGGCTCCCGACCGGTAACGTCGAGAACAGCCGAGCCGTCCGACTTTTTAACAGTCCGAATAAGCTCGGACTTTTGCTTGCTCTCCCTGCATACTATACAGGTACGAGTGGGAACGTGCTTCATTTAGTCGAGCTCTCCGAGATCCTCGTCGAATACATCAAAGTTATCGCTACCCATCTGCTCGGCGCGCTCGGTAGCCGCCTTGACTTCTTTTTCCATAGTCGAATACGGCTTGATATCTATCTTCCAGCCGGTGAGCTTTGCGGCAAGCCGAGCGTTAACGCCCTCTCTGCCTATCGCAAGGCTGAGCTGATCGTCCATAACTACGACCTTGGCTACACGCTCATCCTCTTTTGCTTCGACCATAACGACCTTTGCGGGAAGAAGCGCTCTTGCGATATATTCGAGCGGATCCTCGTGCCACGGGATGATATCTATCTTTTCGCCTCCGATTTCGGATATAATGCTGTTAACGCGAGCGCCGCGGTTACCTACGCATGCGCCAACCGCGTCTACGCCCGAATCGGTAGCATACACAGCCATCTTGGTGCGCAAGCCCGCTTCGCGGACAATACCCTTTATAACCACAACGCCGCTCGATATTTCGGGGACTTCGAGCTCAAACAGCTTGCGTACAAACCCGGGCGCAGTGCGAGTTACAAGCACCTGCGGTCCGCGCGAGGTGTTTTTTATACCGCGAACGAAAACCTTGATTTTATCGCCGACCTTAAACTTATCGCCGGGCAACTGATCCTTCGGATAAAGCACGGCTTCCATCTTTTGAATTTCGACGCAAACGTTTTTGCCGTCGACGCGATGTACGACGCAAGTCACAAGCTGCTCTTCCTTTTCGGCGAGCTCGCTGTATGCCTTCTCGCTCTCGACAGAGCGAAGCTTTTGCGTGACGATTTGCTTTGCCATTTGCGCAACGATACGACCGAATTCGTTGGCGTCGACCGGGCCCAAAATCTCATCGCCGACCTTGTATTTTTTGTCGATAAGACGCGCGTCCTCGAGACTGATTTCAGTCTCGCGTTCTTCAACGACCTCGACAACCTTTTGACAAGTATAAATTCCGAAAGTTTTAAGCTCCGGCGTCAAAGTGATTTTAATCGCTTTGGGTATGCCGTACTGCTTTTTATATGCGCTTGTAAGAGCGTCCTGCAACGCATCGATAAACACTTCCTTTTTTATGCCGCGCTCCGTTTCCAAATCAACAAGAGCGTCATAAAAATCGGCTTGCAACGTAAGTGTCGTATTCTTTTTTGCCATAATTTCTCTCCCGAAATAAATATTAGTTAAAACTCTACGTACGGCCTGACTACAGCCACTCGCGAGTTTTCTATTACAGTTGTTTTTCCGTCGGTTTCTATCGTCACCTCGCCGTCCGTACGACTTAGAAGTGTACCGACCAAAAGCTTGGTTTTGGTCCCGGGCAAAGGCGCAAAAAATTTGACCTCTACCTTTTTGCCGTAGTTGCGCTCGAAATCGCGTTGGGTCTTAAACGGTCTGTCAAGCCCGGGCGACGATACGTCCAAGCAGTACGGCTTGGATTCCGTAGGATCGAGCGCGTCGAGCGGACCGTCAAGCGCGTTGGACGCGCGTTCGCAATCGTCGAGCGAAATATCGTGATCGCCCGCAATATACACAATTAGGTGCATTTCGCCGTACATGGACTTGTACTCAATATCCACAAGCTCGTAGCCGAGCGTAGACAGCACGTTTTCCACCGTAGGCTTGACCTTTTCGATTACAGCGTTTATAGTACTACTCCCTTAACAGCAATTGAGAGCGGGTCAAAACCCACTCTCATGCTGCACTTTATACTACTGATACTAATATATCACATGCGCCGATATATTGCAAGTACTTTTTACAATTTGTCTGAAAAATTTTAAACGATATTTGCAACAACTGCCAAACGCGAACCGCTCGCAATTATTAATTCTTAGCTTGATTAAGTTTTCTCTGCATCGCTATAAAGGCTTTTGCCGTCGCCTCGGCGTCCGACGTGGCGCGGTGCGCGTTGTCGTTTACAAGTCCTAGCCCTTCGAGCACCTTGTCAAGCGTTAGCCTGCCGATTCCGGGAAGAGCGAGCGGCGCGATAGCCATTGTGTCGAACGTACGTCTATCGCCAAATGCCCAGCCGCTTCTGTTGCCGCCGCGAAGAAGAAACGGAAAGTCAAAAGCAATATTGTGACAAACAACCGAACAGCCGTAAGTGAACTTATAAAAATCGGGCAAAACGTCCTCGAACAGCGGTTGACCTTTAACCATTTCGTTGGTAATACCGGTCTTTTCGACTACCTCCGGCGGGATCTCTCGCCGAGGATCTATAAGCGTGGAAAAGCTTTCCGTTAATTTGCCGCCGCTTATCTTTACGGCGCCGAGCTCTGTCGGTCTATCAGACAAAACAGACAAGCCCGTCGTTTCAAAGTCGAACACAACAAAATCACCGTCGAGCGTAGGCGGCATTTGTACGTCGCCGTCAAACATGCTCGACTGAACGAATACCTCGTAGCTTTGCGGACGCACTACAGCGTAATCCTTGGGGCACGGCGCAAGCGGAATGACGGACAAGTCTTCCGCAGTACACAACGCCATTTCACGCACTGACAAGATCGCTTCCTGGCGCATACCATCGTACTCGACGTTACCTAAGATACAAACGGTTTTATTGATGTATTCGGGTTTGGCAAGGCTCGGCCCGCCGTTCGGGCGGTAAACACACTGAATAGTGTTATCTCCGTCGTACAACAAAAACTTGTCGTAAGAGCTTCCTCCCTTACTGACAAACGGAACGGGCATGACGAAAATACCGCACACCGTTACATTGTAAGCACGCTCGGTAACGGCGCTTATCGCCTTTGCCGTTGTCGGATTGAGCGCGCCTAATATCGGCACAAGATTGCTTAGCTTGTACTCGGTTTTTGTACTGACCGTCCCCGCCGAGCCCATGGTGCCGCTTTGGGCGTATTCCACGACCCGAACGTCAAGCTTGACATCGCAAACGTAGCTGTTGAGCAAAAACTCTTTTAGACGCGGGATATAATCGTCCTTGGCAAGGTCGTACATGGTAGTGTGCATTTTAAGCCGAACGCACGGTACAGGCTCGACTTCCGCAAACACCGTATGAAGCATAGACGAAACGTAACTGAATTTTTCGGTAAACCCGACCACTGCGGCGCGCAAGCTTGCGGGCGTAGGCGGCTCGCCGGATATATCAAACACAACGTTAGTATTAAACCCGCAAATTTCTTTTATAAGACTGCCGAGCTCGCCGAGATTTGATTTTACAAACCCGACGTTAGTTTGGTCGCATACAATCGTCACCATTGCGATTTTAGTCTTACGGTCAAACGTGATTTTAGGGAATCTGATATTGGCGTACTTCCCTTCCGTCTTTTCATTTATCTTGTTGTAAATTTCGTTCATTGCTCGTATCCGTTTATTTTATCGTCGATTAGCTTTAAAAGCGTGGGGATAATTTCGTCCGTTGCGATTGACTTTACAACCTTGCCCTTTACGAACAGAGCGGTTTTATCACCGCCGCCGCCCGCAACGCCGAAGTCTGCGTCAGCCGCCTCACCGGGCCCGTTTACGACACACCCCATTACTGCAATCTTAACGCGTTTTTTTATGCCCGCCGTTTCGGACTTTATCCTATCCACTATAGACTTTAAATCGTACTTACATCTCGAGCAAGTCGGACAGGATATGATTTCGCAATAGTCCTTGTCGATTCCGCATTCCTGTAAAATCATTCGAGCGGCGTGTACCTCTTTGACCGGATCGCCGGACAGAGAAACACGTATGGTGTCGCCTATTCCGTCAAGAAGAAGCGAGCCCAATCCAATAGCCGAACGCACAACTCCGCGCTCGTCCGTGCCGCTTTCGGTCACACCCAAATGCAACGGATAGTCCACAGCCGAAGAAAGCCGCCTGTACGCATCGACCATCGTTTTCACGTCAGACGATTTAACCGATATAACTATATCGTAAAATCCGAACTTTTCGAGCAATGCAACATGCCGCAACGCGCTTACTACAAGCGCCTCGCTTTTTGGCATGCCCAAAAGGTCTTTTTCGAGCGAGCCCGTATTTACGCCGATCCTGATTGGTACAGAGTGCGCTCTGCATGCGTCCACTACGCGCTTGACGTTGGTTTCGCTTCCGATATTGCCGGGGTTAAAACGTATCTTGTCAAACCCTATCTCCGCGCACCTGACTGCAAGCTTGTGATCGAACTGAATGTCGGCTACAAGCGGCATGTCGGTTTTACCGATAAGCGGCACGCAAGAATTGACCTCTTGTTCGCTCGACACTGCAATACGCGCAATATCGCAACCTGCGTTTTGTAATTCCAAAAGCTGATTGAGCGTCGCGTCCGTATCGAGTGTGTCGGTGTTTGTCATAGACTGAACGGCAATGCGTTCGCCGCCGCCGACAGTTAAGTTTTTTATTTTTACCTTATTACTCACGCTCTTATTTTACAACGCGAAAGACAAAATGTCAACAATCACGACAAACAAGAGTAAAGTTATGAGCCCGACGGCATTTATTATTGCCTGCACCTTGCGCTTGAGCGGTTTCTTTCTTATCCATTCCACTATAGTAAAAATTATCTGTGCACCGTCGAGCGCCGGAATGGGCAGGATATTAAACATCGCAAGGTTGCTCGCAAGTAACGGTAGTAAAATCAGTATATTGCGCCAATCGGCTATAGTAACGTCCGCCATAAGCTTTATCGACCCAACAGGACCGCTTACAGAAGTAATAGGTACTCGCCCGGTTATAAGCTGACCGAACGAGCCCAATATTGACCACGACAACTTAAATGTATACGGCACGCAATACTTAAACGCCTGACCTGCATTCGCGCCTATAAACGTTGAAGAAGTAACAAACCCGAACCCGATATATTCGGTTTTTTTGCCATCCGCTTCGGTAGTTATTCTTTGGCGTACCGCCTCAACGGAAATAATTTTGCCGTCGCGGTTGACCTTGAATTTTACTGTCTGCCCCTCTTTGAAGCTTGCCGATAGATCGTTGTACGAATTCATCAGCGTTATATCGTTACCGTCCACGCCGATAATCACGTCGCCCTTTTGCAAGGCGCAATAGGGATTGCCGCTCGGGTCGGTGTATACCTCGTGAATGAGCGGCGCAGGACATCCGACAGACCATATATAAATTAGCGAAAATATTATCGCCGATAAAAAGTTAAACACTACGCCGCCGAGCAAAACTATAATACGTTTCCACGGCTTTTGCTGATAAAACGTCAGTGCGGGATTTCCGTTCTTGTCGTAACGGATTTCACGAGGTTGCTGTTGTACATGAGTAACCGCTTGAACTTTGTCCTCTTCCGCCTTGTTACGCATTACATATGACAAAAGGTCTTCGTCGCTTCCCTGTGCCAATACCTGCTCTTTGTCTTGCCCTTTACCTTGCTCGGTTGTTTCAGTTCTATTCTTTTCGGTATCTTGTGCGGGCGGCTCGTAATCGTCGCTCTCGTCGCCCAAAAACGAGCAATATCCACCGAGCGGCAATAGTCTTAACGAAAAGACTTCACCGTTTTTCTTCTTTTTGCTGATAAGCTTAGGTCCGAATCCGACCGAGAATTCCTCGACCGTAAAGCCCAAAAGCTTTGCGGCAACGTAATGTCCGAGCTCGTGGATAAGCACCATACACAGCAAAATAACTAATGATAAAACAATATAGCCGAAGTATTCCAATACCGTTATCCTCTGTTATCCAAGTATATTTTAGAATATACGCGATTATGCGTTTGATACACGTCGTACTCGTTTTTAACTTGACTGAGCGGCTCTGTACACACCGCTTTTTCCACGATTTTGATTATATCGGGAAATTTGATTTTGCCTTCCAAAAACAGCCGAACTGCCGCCTCGTTAGCGGCGTTAAGCACTATGGAAGTATTGCCGCCCTTTTCTATTGCGTGCCGCGCAAGCGCCGGCGCGGGAAACTTATTCTCGTCCGGCGGTAAAAACCTGAGCTCTAACGGAAGAGCTAACGGCGTATAATCGCGCCGAGAATGTTCGGGATAATCGATTGCGTAGCGTATCGGTAAACGCATATCGGGAAAACCCGCCTGCGCCTTGATGGAACCGTCGTCAAACTCGACCATTGAATGCACAATGCTTTCGGGATGAATTACGTAATCAATCTCCGTCGTGTCAAACAGCCACCGCGCCTCGATAATTTCCAATCCTTTGTTCATCATAGTCGCGCTGTCTACGGATATCTTTTTGCCCATATTCCAATTGGGATGAGCGACCGCCTGCTCGGGCGTAACGCCGTCGAGCTTTGATTTATCGGTAAAATAGAACGGTCCGCCGCTTGCGGTCAGTATTATGCGCTTAAAGCTTTTTTCGCCGCGCAAGCATTGCCATACCGCCGAATGTTCCGAATCCACAGGACAAAGCTTACCGCCGTTTTTAAGCGCGTCCGTTACAAGCTTGCCTCCCGCGACGAGCGATTCCTTATTAGCGAGCGCAACCGTCTTGCCCTTTGACAGCGCGTACAAAACAGCCTTTAATCCTATCATGCCTACTACGGCAACAACCACGACGTCGGCGTAATCTGAAACCGCCGTAAGCGCGGCGTCGCCGCAATAAATTTCGGCTTTCGGGCAAAGCTCTTTTAACTCGGCATATTTGTTTTTATCCGCAATCCCCAAACGGAAACAGCCGAACTCCCGCGCCGCGGCGCCAAGTTCGACAGCATTTGTACCGCACGATAAACCCGTTATTTGATACTCGGTAGGATTACTGCGCACAATATCGAGCGTTTGCCTACCTATTGACCCGGTACAACCGAGAATAGCTATCTTTTTCATATAAGCAACATAACGGCGAAGTACATGTAAAAGAAGACGCCGCAGAACATAAATCCGTCGACCCTATCCAAAATTCCGCCGTGACCGGGCAACAGGTTGGAATAGTCCTTGATATTGGCGCGGCGCTTGACAAACGACGCGGCAAGATCGCCGATCTGATCGAAAACCGAACCGAAAAGCCCGAGCATTACAAAGTTTACAATGGTGGTTGCCCAGTTTTCGGTAAGCATTGCAAGCCCGAATAGATTTACGCTAAACCTTTGCGCGAGGTACGTCAAAAGGCACACAAGCCCCGCACCCACAAGTCCGCCGAACAAACCGCCTATTGCGCCGCTTATCGTCTTGTTCGGGCTGATAGACGGGCACAGCTTTTTGCCCTTTATCGCACTTCCGATTTGGTATGCAAATACGTCGGTTAACGCAGGCACCAAAAACATAAGAAGTATTCCGGCGTTTCTGTACGGCAAAGACGCAGTAACCGTCATACCGAGTTCCGACCGCATAAAGTAGTTTATTCCAACCGAAAACATCAAGATCGCCGTGGGATAAAGCATGACGAATATCGTGGACACGGCATTGCCTTTAACATACGTTTTTGAGCACGCGGTGACGATAACGGTAGTCAAAATCATGATAACGAGCGTGGCAAAGTAGCCCGTCATTCCGGACGCGTTGGTATGAAAAAAATATTGCGCAAACCAAAAGCCCGCAAAACCGACTATAACGGCAACGAGATCGATAATAAAAATAGGCTCGCTTGTAAAGTTAGATACAGCTTTGCACATTTCGTAAACGCCGCAAATCGCCAACGCAAAAATAAACACGTCGAAGAATATCGGGTGAATATACATCGTAAGCAATACAACGGCAATATAAACTATTGCAATAAAAGTACCTGTGATTACACGATCTTTTTTCATTATCCTGTCATCACCTCCGCTAATGGTAATAAAAACTCAAACCGCTACGACTTGCCAAAACGCCTTGTCCTATGAGAAAACTCGACAAACATTGCCGACAGCTCTTTTCCGTCAAAATCGGGCCACAACGTATCGGTAAAAAAAAGTTCGCTGTAAGCCGCTTGATATAACATAAAATTACTGAGTCGCTTTTCGCCGCCCGTGCGTATGATCATGTCCGGGTCGGGAATGGTAGCCGTGTATAAAGCACTCTCTATCGACTTTGCCGTCACATCGCCGATTTCGGCCGCAAGCTTACATGCGTGCAAAATTTCCGACCTGCCGCTGTAATTCATAGCAAGGTTGACTATAGGCGCGTCGGGCGCAGTGATTTGCTTTTCCACATCCGCCATTATCTTTTGTACGTCGTCCGGGAAATACGTCCTATCCCCCGAATACATGACGCGTGCGCCCATTTTGAACAGCTCTTCCGCCATCGGACCCGACTGCTTGCGAATTAAATCGATAAGCGCGTTGACCTCAGCCTCCGAACGTCCTGCGTTTTCGGTAGAAAAAACATACAGCGAAACTACCTTAACGCCGTAAGATAGCGCATACTTCACAACGGGTACAATATTTTTTCCGCCCGCTCTGTGCCCTGCCGCGCTCGGCAACAACCGTTTTTTTGCCCAACGCCTGTTGCCGTCCATAATGATGCCGACGTGAACTGGAACTTTCCCGCTTACCTCAGACCCCGAATTAGATTTCAAGGAGATCGCTTTCCTTGTCTTTTATCATTTTATCGACTTTTTCGACAGCCGCATCAAGCTTCTTTTGAATAACCTTTTCGTATTCGGCGATATCATCCTCGGAAACTTCCTTTTTAAGCTTTTTGCCGAAGTCGATAGCATCGCGACGCTCGTTACGAAGCGCGACCTTGCTTTCCTCACCGACCTTACGCGCCTGCTTGATAAGCTCTTTACGGCGCTCCTCGGTAAGCTGAGGGAACGACAAACGAATGACCTTGCCGTCGTCGACCGGATTAAGTCCGAGGTCGGCGGCAATTATCGCTTTTTTGGCTTCCTTAAGCGCCGAAATGTCGTACAGCGAAACGGTAAGCGTACGCGCGTCGGTAACCTGAATGTTAGCCATTTGGTTAAGCGGCGTGGGCATACCGTAGTAGTCTACCATAACGCGACTGAGCACAACAGGGTTCGCTCTGCCCGCGCGCATGGAGTTGAGCTCCGTTTTGAGGTGCTCGAGAACTTTATTGAATTTGTCGTCTATTTTGACGGACATTTCTATCAGCTGTTCGTTTTGCATGATATCCTCTCTAATGAATTATTGTGCCGATCTTTTCGCCCGACACGGCACGAATTATACTGTTTTCTTCCGAAAGTCCAAACGCAAGGATGGGAATGTTGTTTTCCATACACATTGTGACGGACGTAAAATCCATAACGGCAATATTCTTGTTTAACACGTCCATATACGAAATCTCACTAAGCTTTTTGGCTTTGGGATTGGTCTTTGGATCGCTGTCGTAAACGCCGTCCACGTTTTTTGCCATTAACAGCACGTCTGCCTTAATCTCCGCCGCGCGTAGCGCCGCGCCTGAGTCGGTCGTAAAATAAGGATTGCCCGTACCGCAAGCAAATATCACAATACGCCCGCACTCAAAATGCCTTAAAGCCTTTCTAAGAATAAACGGCTCTGCAACGGCGGGAATTGACAGCGCAGTCTGGACTCTGCTAGGCACACCCTTCTTTTCGATAGCGTTCTGTAAAGCGAGCGCGTTCATTATAGTCGCAAGCATACCCATGTGGTCGGCAGTAACCTTGTCCATTGCAACGCCCTGTCTGCCACGCCAAAAATTTCCGCCGCCGACTACAATTGCTACGTCAATGCCTTTTTTGTTTAGCTCGACGAGTTGGCTTACGACTTTATCCACGGTTTGCGGGTCGATACCCGTGCCCGCCGCGCCGGAAAGCGCCTCGCCGCTTAGCTTTAACAACACCCTCTTATACATAGGGACTCCTTTTTATTTCAAAAAATCGGCTTACCGAAATTAACGATAAGCCGATAAAAAAGTCTTTTATTTCGCCGATAACTTGGCAACTTCTTCGGCAAGATTGTCGGAACGCTTTTCGATGCCCTCGCCCATAACAAACTTGGTAAAGCGTACTACGTCAAGCTTGGCGCCCGTCTTTTTGGCAGTAGCGGCAACAAGCTGTTCAACCGTAATCGACGGATCCTTTGCAAACGCTTGATACAACAAGCAGTTTTCCTCAAAGAACTTGCCGAGCTTGTTTTCGGCAATCTTTGCCAAAACCTGTTCGGGCTTTTTCTTATTCTTTTCGTCGTTGATAAGCTGTTGCTTGATTATCTCGCGCTCGTGGTCGACTGCTTCCTGCGGAACGTCGGACTTGCGAACGTACGGCGGCTGAAATGCCGCAATGTGCATGGCCACGTCGTGAGCCATTGCAACAACGTCGGCAAGATGCTCGCTCTTTAAACCCTCGGCTGAAACCTCGACGAGCGTTCCCATTTTGCCGCCCATGTGAATGTAGGCTTCCTCAATAGCGCCGGCGTTCTTTTGAATAGCAACGCGGCGCAAAGAGATCTTTTCGCCCGTTTTGGCGGTAGCGGCGGTGATAAGCTCTTCCACCGTGCCGTTAGCGGTTTTGACCTTTTTAAGCTCTTCCACGTCAGCCTTTTCGCTGTCGACAGCGGCTTTGGCAACGACTGCACAAAGGTCTACAAATACGTCGCTTTTTGCAACAAAGTCGGACTCGCAGTTGATTTCAACCAACGCACCCGTGTGTTTGTCAGTCGAAATGGCGGCGCATGCGGCGCCTTCGGCGGCAATACGCGACGCCTTTTTGGCGACAATCGATATGCCCTGTTCGCGCAAATACTCGCACGCTTTATCTATATCTCCGTTGGTTGCAACAAGCGCCTTTTTGCACGCCATAAGACCAACGCCGGTAATTTCACGCAATTTTGCTACATCACTTGCGGTGATTTCCATAATATTACTCCTGTTATTAAAAATGTTTCAGCGCTGAAAATCGCACTGTTCTTTACAGTAACGCCTTATTCTGCGGTGCCCTCGGTTGCACTCTCGGCAAGCTTATCAAGCTGTTCCTGAGTTGCAGGCGCTTCCACTACTTCCACGTTGGATTTGGCGGCTGCTTCTGCTTCGGCCTGAATTTGAGCCTCTACGGCACGGCGTGCCGCCAAGCCTTCCTCACCCTCGCGCGCTTCGATAACTGCGTCGGCCATTGCGCCGGCTATAAGCTTGATGGCGCGGATAGCGTCATCGTTGCCGGGAATGACGTAATCGACCTCGTCGGGATCGCAGTTGGTATCGACGATAGCAACGATGGGAATATGAAGCTTACGCGCCTCGGCTACAGCGTTGTGCTCTTTCTTGGGGTCTACCACAAAGAGCGCGCCGGGAAGAGAGCGCATATCTTTGATACCGCCGAGGTTGTCCTCGAGCTTATCGCGCTCGGCCTTAAGCTTTAACACTTCCTTTTTGGGAAGAAGAGCAAACTCGTTCATCTTTTCCATAAGGTTGAGCTTGTTAAGGCGCTCGATACGAGTCTTAATTGTAGAAAAATTGGTAAGCGTGCCGCCAAGCCAACGCGATTTTACATAGTACATTCCGCACTTTTGCGCTTCCTGCATAATCGCTTCCTGAGCCTGTTTTTTGGTGCCGACAAAAAGAATGGACTTGCCTTCCGCAGCTACGTCCTTGACAAAAGCATACGCCTTGTCGATCATTTCGACGGTCTTTTCGAGGTTGATGATATAAATGTCGTTACGCGCGACATAAATATACTTTTTCATTTTGGGATTCCACTTGCGAGTGGGATGACCAAAGTGAACGCCCGCTTCCAAAAGCTGTTTCATCGTGATAATATTTGCCATAGTTTCTCCGTTTCCCTCCCCGATTTACACGACAGCCCTCAAAAAATTTGACTGCGCACAGAAAAAACAATCGGGTGAGTATTGACCGATAATAATTATATCATAGCGTCATTATTTACGCAAATGATTTTAACACCTTTTTCGCACCTTTTTGTGCAAAATTCAGCGTTGCAAACAACACCGCTTAACCGAAAAAAATGTTAGTTCGCGCGGCACGACCACTACTCTTCGCCGCAACCGCAGTCGCCGTCACAGCAACCGTGATCATGGTCGTGATGGCAATCGCAACCGTCACCACAGCAGTCGCCGTGATCATGGTGATGGCAACCGCAATCGCACTCGTCCGCAAACTCCGCTTCGGCCTTGAGGTATTCGTTGAACACCGCTTCCAAAATTGACTCGTCGGTGACGGGCTCGAACTCGTCCGTTTCCTCGTCCTTTTCGACTATCTTAAAGATAACGGCCTCATCCTCGCCGAAGCCTTCCAATTGTTCGACGGGCTGTAAAAGCGCATAAAATTCGCTTTGATACTCGATAACGGCAACCACGTTGAAATCTACGGGATTGTTCTCTTCGTCAAAAAGAGTGATGACTTCGTCGTCGATAAGCTCGACATTGTTGTCGTTTTGATTTTCTGCCATGATAATATCTCCTAATGTATTTTATTATTGTCTATATAGCCCTGCAAAATAACCTTTGCCGCCATACTATCCACAAGCTTTGCTCGCTCTGCCGCGCGAGTTATCCCCGCTTCCAACAACAACTCGTCCGCCTCGACGGTTGTAAGCCGTTCGTCAAACAGTTCTATCGGAAGTCCGCTAACCTTGCCGAGGTTTTTGGCAAACGTCCGCGCCCTGCCCGACTGAACAGATTCCGTTCCGTCGAGATTTAGCGGAAGACCTACGACCACTCCGCAAGCTTCCTGTTCGCTTGCGACGCGCGCAACGTAGTCTATTGAATTGCGCATGGACTTGGTGTAGTATACGGGGAGCGGTGTAGCCAATATATGCAAGCTATCGCACACTGCGAGTCCAACTCGCTTTAATCCGAAATCGACACCTAAAAGCTTACCTTCCATAACCGTAAAACATTATAACACAAAAGAGCGCCTTTTTACCGTCTTTTTTGAATTTTTTTTAAAATTTTTTTGAGCTATTAAAACGATGAGATGCAGAGCCGATGTATAACTATCCGCAACCGATTGCATACTAACAGCGGGAGGAAAACATGAACAAACTTTTATTCGGATTCACACTCGGTGCAATCGCAGGCGCGGTGGTATTTAAAAAAATGGAAAAGTCGGAAGTACCCGAAAAAGCGCTTAAAGCCGCCGAGAAAAAACTCAAAAAGTAATTTATTATTTTAAAAATCTCTCGACCGTGCGGTTAACAACGCGAGCGGCCTTTACAGCATGCTCGATTGTAGTCTGCCTGCCGAAAGAGAATCGTACCGAGCAATCGGGGCGCTCGACCCCCATTGCGACAAGCGCGGGCGGCGGCGTTGCCGATCCCGCCGAACACGCCGATCCCACCGAACAGCATACGCCCCCAAGCGACAGCGCGACCGCAAGCCTGCCGCCGTTTACGTTTTGCTCGGCAAACGACACCGATACGATATCGTCTGCACGGCTTGCGCACTCGACGGGGCTGCCGTATTTGAGTTCCGACAAAAACGCAGTAGACACCTGCTTGACATGCGCACGGTATTCGCTTGCGCATGATACCGCTTTTTCTATCGCAACGCCCATTGCGACGATTGCCGGAACGTCGAGCGTACCCGCCCGCACTCCGCGCTCTTGCTCGCCGCCGACCGACATCGGCACGGGTTTAATATCTTTTTTTACATATAAGATACCCACGCCCTTCGGCGCGTAAAACTTATGCCCGGACAACGCGAGCATATCCACGCCCCACGCCTTAACGTCGATATCCATGCAGTTTACCGCTTGAACGGCGTCGGTAAAAAACATCGCACCCGCCCCGTGCGCAACCGTAGCAAGCTCATTTACGGGCTGAATACTGCCGACGATATTATTGACAGCCATTATGCACACAAAGCCGGTATCTCGATTTACGGCTTGTTTAAGTTGTTCCGGCGTAACGATCCCATCGGTCGTCGGCATAACTCGGCTTACCGTTCCGCCGTTTTTTTCGTGCCGCAACGCACATTCCGCCGCGCAGTCATGTTCGATTGCCGATACAGCGATATGCGCCGACTTAGGCGCACTGTTAAAAGCGAGATTGACGGATTCCGTTCCGCCCGAGGTGAAGTAGATTTCGCTCGGGCTCGCGTTTATAGCCGCAGCGCATTTTTCACGCGCGCGCTCAACAGCCGCCGCCGCAATCTGACCGCAGGCGTGCGACGACGACGGATTGTAAAACAGTTTTTTATAATAAGGCAATGCCGCCGAAAACGCGTCCTTATCGACCGGCGTTGCGGCGGCATAGTCGAGATAAATATTTTTCATTTTTGTTTCTCGCCGTGACCGCCGCAGTTATTGCGGTAGTCGTTTACTATGTCTTGCAGTGTTACGCTGTCCAACACCTTATTTATATCGTCGTTTAGCTTGTTCAAAACATTGCGGTTGGGACAGTACATATCGTCGCAACAACCGAACACGCATGCAGGCGCGTCAAAGCCGTCCTCGAGCGCGTCAAGCATATCTCCGACCGTAATTTTACCCGGGTCACGGGCAAGCATGTACCCGCCCGACTTTCCGCGGTATGAATTGACTATCTCCCCGCGCTTGAGCATGGACAGAAGCTGTTCCAAATATTTTATTCCGACGTCCGTCTGCTTGACAAGCTGAGATGCGGAAAGCGGCGTTTTGGATAGCGCAAGCATAAAGCACAACCTCATTCCGTACGTCGCTCGAGTAGATAATCGCATATAACGCTCCGAAATTTTTCTTTTGAGTGTTTGATTAATATAACGGGAATTCCGCAGTAAGCGCTTTAACGCGCTCGGTTATGCCTTGCTTGGCGCTTTCGCCTTGCAAAATTGCGTCGGCAATGCAGTCGCCTATTACTTGCATTTGCGGTTCTTTCATCCCGCGTGAAGTAACGGCGGGCGTTCCGATACGAATACCGGAAGTCTTTGACGGCGGCATACTGTCGAACGGAATTGCGTTTTTGTTTACAGTGATATTACAGTCGTCGAGAAGTGTTTCCAGTTCCTTACCGGTCATACCGTTTTCAAGCTTAACTAGCATAAGGTGATTATCAGTTCCGCCCGACACGAGATTTATTCCGCGCGAGTTTAGCGAAATCGCGAGCGCTGAAGCGTTTTTTATCACCTGTTTTTGATACTGCTTAAACGACGGTAAAGCCGCTTCCTTTAACGCAACGGCCTTGGCGGCAATGATATGCTCGAGCGGACCGCCTTGCGTGCCCGGGAAAATCGCCTTATCAATCGCCTTTGCGTACTGCTCTTTACAGAGAATCATACCGCCGCGCGGACCGCGGAGAGTCTTGTGCGTAGTTGTAGTTACGATATCGGCATACGGCACCGGATTGGGATGAAGTCCCGCCGCTACAAGCCCCGCTATATGAGCCATATCAACCATAAACACTGCGCCCACCTTATCGGCAATTGCTCTGAACCGCTTAAAGTCGATAACGCGCGGATATGCCGAAGCACCCGCAATAATAAGTTTTGGCTTACACTCTGACGCAATGCGCTCAACCTCGTCGTAGTCTATCGTTTCGGTGTTTTTATCAACGCCGTAAGGCACGACGTTGTAATACCTGCCCGAATAGTTTACATGTGAGCCGTGAGTCAAATGTCCGCCGTGTGCGAGATTCATTCCCATGTACGTATCGCCCGGCTGTAAAACAGCGTAGAACACTGCGTGATTGGCGTTTGCTCCGCAATGCGGCTGAACGTTGGCATGCTCGGCGCCGAACAGAGATTTTGCGCGCTCGATTGCAATCGCTTCTATCTCGTCCACGTACTCGCAACCGCCGTAGTACCGCCTACGCGGATAACCCTCGGCATACTTGTTGGTAAGATGTGAGCCTGCCGCCGCCATTACCGCGGGCGAAACAAAGTTTTCGCTTGCTATAAGCTCGATTTTACCGCGTTGCCGCGCAAGCTCTTTTTTCATGCTGTCCGCGACCTCGGGGTCGATTTGTTCAATCAATTCAAGCTCCATAATACCTCCGAATAATTTATTGTTTATTTAACGATTTATTTAAGAAATCAAATTCTTTATTCCGTTTACGAAATCGTTTAGCGCAAGCTCTTGAGTATGACCGTCGGACATACGCTTGACGGGCACCTTACCCGATTGAAGCTCGCTTTCGCCTACTGTAGCCACAAAAGCGAACGCCTGACGATCGGCGTACTTAAACTGTGCTTTAAGGCTTTTGCCCATTAAATCGCTTTCGGCGGATATACCCGCGTCGCGCAACGCCTTTACAAGCCGCACACACTCACTGCGCGCACCGTCGCACTGCGCCGCAACATACACCGTGGGGATATTTCTGTTAAACTCTATTCCTCGCGTTTCAGCCGCCGCAATCAGCCTCTCTATTCCGCAACCAAACCCCACGCACGGCGTAGGCTTGCCGCCTAACTGTTGACAAAGATTGTCGTATCTTCCGCCGCCGAGCACCGCAAGGTCGCCGTCGCACAGCTCGAACACAGTACGCGTGTAGTAATCGAGTCCGCGAACCAAACTTTCGTCCTCGTAATATTCTATTCCCAAATCGGACAGACCTTTTATAACTGCGGCGTGATGTGACTTGCAGTCATCGCAAAGATAGTCGGAAATCTTGGGCGCTTTTGAGTAAATCTTTTGGCATGACGGATTTTTGCAATCGAGCGTGCGCAGCGGATTTACATCGGCACGGCGTTTACAGTCATCGCAAATATCGTCGGATACCGACTTTAAAAACTCGCGCAGAGCCTTGTTAAACTCAGCACGGCACTTTTCGCAACCAATCGAATTAATGCGAAGCCGTAAATCCGAAAAGCCGATTTCGCGCAAAAAATCACTTGCCATGCTCAAAAGCTCTATTTCGAATTCGGGAAGCGGACTTCCGTAAAACTCGGCGCCGAACTGATGGTGCTCGCGGTATCTGCCAGCCTGCGGCTGTTCGTAGCGGTACAAACTCTCTATATAGAACAGCTTTTGCGGCAACGTTTCACAAAGGTTGTTCTCTATGACAGAACGCACGACGCCCGCAGTGCCCTCGGGGCGCAACGCCATTTTACGCCCGCCCTTGTCCTCGAAGATATACATCTCCTTGTTGACTATATCTGTGCTGTCGCCTATAGAACGCAAAAACAAATCGGCGCTCTCGAATACGGGGGTGCGGATTTGCTTTACATTGTACAGCGCGGTTATTTTTTTTGCCGCCGCTTCAACGGCCTGCCACTTGTGCGAGTCGGCGGGCAACATATCCTTTGTGCCTTTAGGTACGTTTATCATAATTACAAAATATACTTTCTGAGATTGTGCTCGGAAATCTCCTTTGCGAGATGTTCTACCACGTACGCCTTATCGACGTTGACGTTGATTTGCGGATTGTTTCCGTCGGCGTTAAAGCTAATGTCCTCGAGCAAGCTTTCCATAACGGTATGCAGTCTACGTGCGCCGATATCTTCGCCTGTTTCGTTTTCCAACACGGCGATACGGCTCATCTCTTCGATAGCTTCGGGCGTGAACGTAAGATTGATATTTTCCACCGAAAGCATTGCCGCGTATTGGCGCGTAACCGCATTTTCTGGCTCGGTAAATATGCGCACGAAGTCGTTAAACGTAAGCGACCGCAAGTCGACGCGTATCGGGAAACGACCTTGAAGCTCGGGTATCAAATCTGTCACGCTCGAAATTTGGAACGCGCCCGACGCGATAAACAGAATATAATCGGTCTTTATTGCGCCGTACTTTGTCATTACCGTACAGCCCTCGACTATCGGCAATATATCGCGCTGAACGCCCTCGCGCGACACGTCCATGCCGCCGCCCGAGCCTTGACGATTGGCGATTTTATCTATCTCGTCGATAAAGATAATCCCGTCCTCTTGAGCGCGGCGTACGCCCTCCGCTTTGATTGCGTCCATGTCCAAAAGTCGTTCGCTTTCCTCTTCCATAAACAGCGACACAGCTTCTTCCACCGACACCTTGCGGCGCTTTTTGCGCTGAGGAATCAGGCTGCTAAGACTGCCGAGCATATCGTTTAGATTGATGTCTATCGACATACCGGGCATTGCTTCCATTTGCGGCGCGTGCTCAGCAACCTCGATTTCGACAACCGTATTTTTAAGCCTGCCGTCGTGAAGCTCGTCAAGCACCTGCGCCTTTATAACGCTTTCCGCCGTTTCGCTGTTCTTTTTGCGCGCTTTGACGATTATATCGACAACCTTTTGCTCGGCAAACTCGCGCGCCTTGCTTTCCACTACAGCCATTTGCTCTTGCTTTACGAGATGAACGGCGGTTTCGGCAAGATCGCGTATCATAGACTCCACGTCGCGTCCGACGTAACCGACCTCGGTGTACTTGGTTGCTTCCACCTTGATAAAAGGCGCGTGCATTATTTTGGCAAGCCGACGTGCGATTTCGGTTTTACCTACGCCCGTCGGACCTTTCATTATAATATTTTTGGGCGTGATTTCCTCGCGAACAGATTCGGGCAGTTTACTCCGTCTGTAACGGTTGCGAAGCGCGATTGCTACGGCGCGCTTTGCCGCCGTCTGCCCGACTATATATCTGTCGAGCTCCGCGACTATTTGCTTGGGGGTAAGCTGTTCCATTACGCCACCTCCACAACTATATTGGAATTGGTGAATATACAAATGTCGGAAGCAATACGCATGGCTTCCTTGGCAATCTGTTCGGCGTCCATTTTAGTGTTTTCCATTAGCGCGCGCCCTGCCGCCAAAGCGTAGTTGCCGCCCGAGCCGATTGCGCACACCCCGTATTCGGGCTCTATTACGTCGCCGCTACCCGAAACAATATACATCTCGTTTTTGTCCGCTACTATCATAAGCGCTTCGAGCTGGCGCAAAGCACGATCCCCGCGCCACAGCATGGCAAGCTCGACCGCCGCACGCATAAGATTGCCCGAAAACTTGTTGAGCATTTCCTCAAACCTTTCGCTAAGCGTAAACGCGTCGGCAACCGACCCCGCAAACCCGAGGATTACGTTTCCGTTGTATATTCTGCGCACTTTGCGTGCGTTGCTCTTCATTACCACTTGATTGTTTTGCGTGACCTGTCCGTCGCCGGCAATAACGGTTTTTCCGTCCTTGCGAACGCCTATTATAGTCGTACCTTCGAGCTTCATAACACTCTCCTTTTTTGTAACCGAATATTTTGTTTATTGTACCACAATTTACCGTGATTGACAATTAAATTTATAAGTTATTTTTTACCCAATCTCGTATGCTTAAGTCGCTTCTGTCGAAATACGCCTGTTTTCTGTCCGTTTTTTTCATGCCGTCGATTGCGGGAAGTATACCGAAGTTGGCGTTCATCGGCTGGAAGTTAACGTTAGGCGTTGTGATATATCGCATAAGCGCGCCTATTACCGTTTGCTCGGGCGGCATGACAGTCGGCTTACCGCTAAGCAATCTATACGCGTTGACAGCCGCCAGAAGCCCTGTTGCTATGCTTTCCACATATCCCTCGACGCCGCACAGCTGACCGCCTATAAACACATCGGGCGCGTTTTTAAGCCGTAAATCTCCGTTTAACGCGATGGGTGCATTTAAGAACGTATTGCGGTGCATAACGCCGTAACGCACGATTTCAATATTCTTAAGCGCGGGAATCATGGAAAATACGCGTTTTTGCTCGCCGAACTTGAGATTGGTTTGGAACCCGACGAGATTAAACAGCGTCGATTGTGCGTTTTCCCTGCGCAACTGCAAAACGGCGTACGGCTTGCCCGCTTCGCGGAAACCGACGGGTCTGAGCGGTCCGTACCGTAACGCATCCACGCCGCGAGATGCCATGACCTCGACGGGCATACAGCCCTCAAACACGCCGCCGACCTCGTCTATTACTCGCTCGGCGTTAATAAGCGCGTTGTAAAAAGCAAGGTACTCATCCTTAGTCATCGGGCAATTAAGATAATCGTCGCCTCCCTTGCCGTACCGTGCGCCGAAAAACGCACGCGAGTAGTCTATACATTCCTCGGTAACGATAGGCGCCGCCGCATCGAAAAAATGTAGCGATTTTTCGCCCGTTATTGCTTTTAGAGTATCGGCAAGTCCGTCGTGGCAGACAGGGCCGGCGCACACTATGGTTATTCCGTTGTCGGGTATATCTGTGACTATCTCGTTAACAACCTCGATATTAGGATTGCCGATAATCGCCGCAGTTATCTTTTCCGAAAACAAATCGCGGTCGACCGCTAGCGCACTGCCGGCAGGAACGCTCACCTCGCGCGCAACGGATAAAAGCGAACAACCCATTACGTCAAGTTCGTTTTTAAGCGTGCCGCTTGCTGTCGTTTGTACAGTGCTTTTAAGCGAATTCGAGCAAACGATTTCCGCAAAGTTTTTATTTTTGTGGGCGGGCGAAAACCACAGGGGTTTTGCCTCGAACAGTCTGACCTTTACGCCGTGATTTGCGAGGTAAAGCGCCGCCTCGCATCCCGCAAGTCCGCCGCCGATAACGTTTACGGTTTTACTTTGCATTGTCGACGTTCTGCTTGAACTTGCAATTTTTATTAGAGCATTTTAGGTAATCGCCGTTCTTACCCGTCTTGCGCACCAAATACGCACCGCACTGCGGGCATTTTTCACTCGTGGGCGGATCTGACGAAGTAAAATCGCAGTCGGGATAACCGGTGCAACCGTAGAAGGTCGATTTACGCGTTGTAATCTTTTTTAACGCCTTTCCGCATTTTGGACAAGGCGGAAGCTCGACGGGATGTTCATCCGCCTTCGGCGTTTCGAGCGATACTATATTCTTGCACTTGGGATAATTGGGACATGCCAAAAACTTGCCGTACCTGCCCATTTTGACAATCATTTTTGCACCGCACTTTTCACATACGACGTCCGACACCTCAGGCTCTTTGGGTGACACTATATTGCCGTTTTCGTCGAGATTTTTGGTATTCTTGCATTTGGGGTAATTGGGGCATGCCAAAAACTTGCCGAACCGCCCCTGCTTGATAACCATTTTGGCGCCGCACTTTTCACATACGTAATCGGTCTGCTCGTCGGGTGCTTTAAGCGAATAGGTATCGCCACGCGCTTCGCGAATCTTATCCTCGAAGCCGTCGTAAAATTTGGCTACGACCGACTGCCAACGCACGCCGCCTTCCTCTATTCCGTCAAGATTTGTTTCCATTGCGGCGGTAAACCCGACGTCCATTATGTCGCTGAAATACTTGACGAGCATATCGGTTACGTTGCAACCGAGCTCGGTAGGAACAATCGCCTTGCCGCTCTTTTCTATATACTTGCGCGCAAACAACAGCGTCACCGTCGGCGTGTACGTAGCGGGACGACCGATACCTTTTTCTTCCATAGCTTTTACAAGGCTCGCCTCGGTGTACCGCGCGGGCGGCTTGGTAAACTTCTGCTCGCATTCATGCTTTACAAACGTCGCTTTATCACCAACGGCAAGCTCCGGAACAACGCCCTTGCCATCAGTCTTGTCTTCTTCGGACTGCTTTTCGGTAACCGCATACACCTTGGTAAAGCCGTCAAACTCGGGCGTGCGACCCGTAATGCGGAAGTCGTAATCGTTTGCCGTTATATCGACAGCAACGGAATTGTACGTAGCGTCCGCCATTTGACTCGCCAAAAACCGCTTATAAATAAGATTGTACAGCGAATAAAGATTTTTATTCAGGTGCGCCTTTACACTTTCGGGCGTGCGGTCGAGCGATATCGGACGGATAGCTTCGTGCGCGTCCTGCGCGCTCTTTTTGGACGCATAGTAATTGGGTTTTTCGGGCAGATATTGACTGCCGTACTTATTGCCGATATACTCGCGCGCTGCGGCAATGGCGTCCGCCGATACGCGCGTTGAGTCCGTTCTTATATAGGTAATAAGCGCGACCTTGCCCTCGCCCGGAAGATCTACCCCCTCGTATAACTGCTGTGCCGCCGACGACGTTTGGCGCAACGACATATTCAGCTTGTTGAGCGCTTCCTGCTGCATAGTGGACGTAATAAACGGCGCATACGGGTGCGATTTGGTTATGCTCTTTTTAACGTTTTTAACAACGTATTCCGCGCCATTCAAATCCGACTTTACCTTTTCAACGTCGTCGGCACATGAGAGCTTTAGCTTTTCACCGCCCTTGCCGACGAGCGCCGTCTTAAACTGTTCGCTCTTAGGCGAATTTAACACGGTAAAGAAGCTCCAATATTCTTCGGGCACGAACGCCTGTATCTCGCGCTCTCTGTCAACGACAAGTCTAAGCGTTACCGACTGAACTCTGCCTGCACTTAGGTTGCTCTGTATCTTTTGGCATAGCACAGGCGAAAGCTTGTAGCCGACAAGCCTGTCTAATACTCGGCGCGCCTGCTGTGCGTCGACCAAATTTTTATCTATAGCGCGCGGATTTTTGAGTGCGATCTGTATAGCCTTTTTGCTTATTTCGTTAAACTCGATACGCACTGCCGCGTTTTCAGGAATGTCCAAAAGCGTAGCGACATGCCACGAGATAGCCTCGCCCTCTCGGTCGGGGTCGGTTGCAAGCAAGACCTGTTCGGCAGACGAAGCGGCTTTTTTAAGGTTGTCGACCACCGACTTTTTATCATCCATTACCACGTACGTAGGCGCAAAATCGTTTTTGACGTCAACCGACAAACGCTTGGTCTGAAGGTCGCGCACGTGTCCGCCCGTCGCAAACACCTTGTAGCCTGCGCCCAAATACTTTTGCACGGTTTCGAGCTTACCGAAACCCTCGATAACTACTAATTTCACGTTAAATCTCCTTTACCTAAGAAACACAATATAAATTTTTTGATTTTTCATGAATAAGTCCGTATATCAAAAGCGCGGACAATGCGGTATTAAGCTCGGGCACCGTCATACCGCAACATTCAACAAGTCCGTCAAACGACTTTTCGCCTTGCTCTAAAACGTCCATAACCCGCTGTTCGGCAAAATCGAGCGCAATCGTTTTTTGCTCTGACTTTTTTTTGCCCGACACATTGTAATAATCAAAGATATCTTCCGCGCACGTTACGGGAACACCGCCGTTTTTAATAAGCTGATTGGTGCCTTGCGAGCGCGGCTTATCTATATCGCCGGGCACGGCAAATACGTCGCGACCTTGCTCGAGCGCACAGTCTGCCGTGATAAGCGAGCCGCTCTTAGCCGCCGCTTCCACTACGAGCACACCCTTGCTAAGCCCGCTGATTAGTCTGTTGCGTTGCGGAAAAGTATATTCGGATGCGTGAGTGTCGGGGGTGTATTCGCTCAAAACCAAGCCTTTTTGACAGATTTCGTCAAACAGTCGAAGATTGGATGACGGCGACGCATTAAACAGTCCGCTACCCAATACCGCAACTGTCTTTCCGCCGACTTCGAGCGCCGCGCGGTGCGCGAATCCGTCTATGCCCGTCGCCATGCCGCTGACTATTGTAAACGTGCCCGCAAGTTCGGAAACAATCTTTTGCGTAACGTATTTGCCGTACTGCGAGGCTCTACGCGTTCCGACAACGGCAATGCAAGGCTCACGAAGTAAAGTTATATCGCCCTTATAATACAGCACGGACGGCGGATTAACTTCCTTTTGCGCCAAGCTTTCGGGAAAAAGCGGGTCGGCGCGCGTGATATACTTAATATTATTTGTTTCAAGATAGAACTTGGCGCGCTCTATAAACTCGACGTTGCGCGTACGCTTTAACATATTGTACGTCTTTTCGTCAAGCGCGTACCTTGTTTCGTCGTCGAAGGTATCCCACAGCTGTGACGGCGAAAGCTTTTCCGTTATCTTGTTTATTTTGGGCGTCGATACGTGCGAGTACGACAACCACAGATACAAATCGGACAGTAACATCATTTTACCGCCTTATCCAATGAACGGTACATGACGGCTTCCGCAACGTGCCGCGACAAGATTCTTTCCTGCCCGTCGAGGTCGGCTATCGTTCGCGCTACCTTTAGAATACGCGTATAAGCACGCGCCGACATGCCGAGCCTATCGAACGCTGCTTGCAATATTTTTTCGCCCGCCGCGTCGAGGGCGCAATATTTTTTTATCATCTCGCTCGTCATTTTGGCATTGGAATAAACGCCGGTTCCCGCGTACCGCGTAGTCTGGATTGCACGTGCGGCATTTACTCGAGCCTTGACTTGCGCAGAGCTTTCCGTCTGCACGTCCTTAGTCAAATCGTCGTAGTTTACCTCGTCCACCTCGATATGTAAATCTATTCTGTCGAGCAACGGCCCAGATATTCTCGACATGTATTTTTGTATCTGCGACGGCGAGCACGAACATGTGTGTGTCGTCGAACCGTAATATCCGCACGGACAGGGATTCATGCTTGCAACGAGCATAAAGTTTGCGGGATATTCAACCGACCGCGCCGCACGAGATACCGTAACCACACCATCCTCTAACGGCTGACGAAGTATTTCCAATACGCTACGCGGGTATTCGGGAAGCTCGTCCAAAAAAAGTACGCCGTTGTGCGAAAAGCTTATTTCGCCCGGCTTTGCAGACGAGCCGCCACCCGTAAGCGCTACTCGGCTTGTAGTGTGATGCGGACTACGGAAAGGGCGCGATGTAACAATACCGCGCTCCGCGTCGAGTATGCCCGCGACCGAATGAATTTTAGTCGTTTCGAGCGCTTCCTGCTCCGTTAAATCTGGCAGTATTCCGGGCAGGCATTTGGCAAGCATTGTTTTGCCGCCGCCCGGCGATCCAATCATCAGTATATTATGACCGCCCGCCGCAGCTATCTCGAGCGCACGCTTGGCTGCGAACTGACCCTTGACGAACTTTAAATCCTCACAAGCCCTACCTATTCCGCCAAGCACGACGTCGCTTTTTTCGATAGGCTCGCGCGTCTCACCGTTTATAAGCGACACAGCGTCGCGAAGTGTACCTACCGCGTAAACGTCTATTCCGCATATGTATTTGGCCTCGTTGGAATTAGCCTTGGGAATGACTATCTTTTTTACCCCGTGCTCGCGCGCCGCAATAAGCATTGGCATTACACCGTTTATGCGCGTCACCTCGCCCGAAAGCGACAGCTCACCCAAAAATACGTAATCGCGTATTGATGGAAGCGGCTTGTTGTTTTCGTCCATACCTGCCTGTTCGGTGGACACCAAAATCCCCAGTGCAATCGCAAGGTCGAACGTAGGCCCTTCTTTTTTTGTGTACGCGGGTGCAAGGTTGACGGTAATGCGGCGGGGCGAAAAGTCGTATCCGCTGTTTTTGACAGCCGAACGCACACGCTCGCGCGATTCCTTAATTGCAGTATCAGGCAGTCCCACAACGTCAAAGTTTGGAATGCCCGCGTGAATATCCACTTCCACCGTTACGCCGTAGCCCTCGAGCCCGTTAAGCGCATAGCTGTTTATTTTAGCAAGCATTATACGCCTTGCCCTCCACAAAAAGCGACGCGGTTATTCCGCACGCTCAGTCCGCTTAAACGAAAAATAGTCCTTCATACTTCCGACAAACGACGTCTGTTCTTCGAGCGGTTTCTTTTGCCCGGTCATGCCAACGCTTACCGTTACAACGGTATAGTAAGCGTGTGCGAGCACAGCAAACACCGAGCAAGCGATAGTCACCGCGTTTATGCCCGTTGTGGGAAGATTCTCGTTTAAAACGTAATCGCTCAGATTATTCAGTTGTCCCATGTTGGCAACCGCGCACAGGCCGTTTACCGCATAGCACAAGCCTGTAGCGAATATTACGGTAAGTATGCGTTTGTCGCGAACAAGCGCATATGCCGCAACAAGAATTAACAGCACGCTTTGCATTCCGGCGCCGTAGCTGTCCGGATAGTATAGTTGCATGGTGAAAAGCGCAAACCCGATAAGCATGACCAGCGTTGCGCGGTTGCGCTTGGTAAAATAAACGATACACACGACGGCCGTGACTATCGCTCCGAAAATACACGCAAACAGCCACGCGGGGAATCTCGCGTCGGGCAGCGCCCGGTTGCGCCCGAATACAGAATAGATGCTAAGTCCGTCCGCAGTAAAGGTCTTTATCGTGCCGAGCGGGGCAAGCAAAAATTCGTAAATATATTTAAACGGATTTAAACTGTACGACGTGAGCATGGGAAGCCCTAAAACGTACGCGATCATAAGCGATCCGATAAACGCCGTAGGCACGGTTATAGCCGCACTGTAATCTGCGGCAAACATGCCCTTGAACGACGGCTTGTCCCTTCGCGCACAGATTATCGCGCGGACAAAATGAAAAACGCAAAACACAGCGACGATGGGAAAAATATATATTCCCTCTCGACTGCCGAACGCCGCCGCAGTTGATAGAGCTATCGTCACGGCGTAGTTCTTTTTTGCAAGATAATAGCACGCAATAGTAACAAACATAACCGTAAAAGTTACGGGCGTGTTGTATATAGTCGAGCCGATAAAGAATATCGGGCACACACACACGAACGCAGTAATAACAAGCGCGATCGCTTTATTCCAATACTTAGCGGCAAGCTTGTACACAAACACAGCAGAAACAAGGTCGGCTATTATGAGCGGAAGCTTTATCATAAACTGCATACCAAGCTCGTGCTCGGATAACCCCATTGCGTTGGACAGCCCGCCGAATATCAAATAGATAAAGTAAACTATAGGATAAAGCACCGAAGAGCTGTCGCCCTTATAATACCCGTTAACGCCTTTTACCTTTAGGTAATCAAACATATCAGTATACAGCGCGTAATCGCCGCGGTAGCCGCGTATACACAGCGCTATGACCAGCCTGAGCGCCAAGCCTATTCCGAGTAATAGTAGCAGGGTTGCCAAAACGTTTTTTCCCGAACCCGAATAGTCGGTAAGTCTGCACAAAAAGACAATCAATGCGATAAAGCACGCAACCGTAAACGCCGATAATAAAACGGTTACGGTTATGTCAGATGCGGTAAACGCGCCGTTTGTCGATAAAAATTTCAAAATCGTATATCCTCTCGGGTACATTGTAACAGATTGTTTTTGTAATTGCAAGAATTTTCCTTATCTCTTTCGGAAAAAAAGAAAAGACGGTAATACTTTTCTAACGTACGGTCCCAATATAGTTTTACACAAAAAAATACGGACAGGCAAATTTCGACAAATATCGGCATACAATATAACTCCGACCGAACTTGCGGAGGTGTGAGATGGTTTTTGAAACTTTTATGGCGTTTTTGTCGCGCATATTCTTTTTTACGTCGTTTGTCAACAACAACGGATCGTTCCCCAAACCGCTTTCCCCCGAAGAGGAAAAGGCGTATTTCGAGAAATACAAAAACGGCGACCGCGAAGCATACGATATTCTTGTCAAGCATAATCTTCGGCTTGTCGCGCACATAGTAAAAAAGTATAACAACGCGGGCGAAGCCGACGATCTGATAAGTGTCGGCAGTATCGGACTTATCAAGGGTATAGAAACCTTTGAGCCGAACAAGGGCTGTCAGCTTACGACATACGCCGCAAAGTGCATAGAAAACGAAATACTGATGTACATAAGGTCGAACAAAAAGCACCGTCAAGCGGTCAGTCTTTTTGATTCCGTCGGAACGGATAAGGAAGGAAACGATATAGCGCTGATGGACGTTATTCCACAGCCGAACGATAGCTTTGCAAGCATAGAAAACAGCCTCGTAATGGAAAAGGTAAAAGAGATTATGCAAAGCTCTTTGACAGATATGGAACGCGAGGTTATTTCCCTGCGGTACGGAATGACGGATAATAATGCGTATACGCAATCGGAAGTTGCAAGCAAGCTAAAAATTTCGCGATCGTACGTATCGCGTATAGAAAAACGCGCTATTGCCAAAATATCCAAAATCATTCAGTAAACGGCGTACTTACATAAAAAATGTCCATAGACTGTTCTGTCTATGGACGCGAGTATGACCCGTAAGCCGAATTCTGTTTTGACGGTTATCTATCTTGCCTATACGTTGCCGTACAGGTCGAGCGATTGTAAAGGACGGCGGACAACCTTAACCCTTTGTCTTGCACCGAACGGGGTTTACACGGCTCAAAACGTTACCGTTTTGACGGTGAGCTCTTACCTCGCCTTTTCATCCTTACCCTAATGGGCGGTAATTTTCTGTTGCACTTTCCTTGAAGTCGCCTTCACCGGTAGTTAGCCGGCGTTCTGTCCTGCGGTGTTCGGACTTTCCTCGTTAAAAACGCAACCGTCCGGTCATCTCGTAACCATTATAGCACCGAGATTTTTTAAAATCAAGCTTTTGTGCGCAAAAACGCAATATTAGCATTGCGGACGACGGAGCATGGCAAGCTCGGGAAGTCTTACGCCCAACAGCTTTACACGCTTTGCGGGGATTTTGGCGTCAGTTATGCGCTCGCCGTCGGCGTATTCCATAATCGGCACCTCGATTATCTTGTTAAGATAATCGTCGTCGTGACTTAGCACCTCCAGCTTATCGCCCGTTTTAAAGCGGTTGCGCATTTCCACCACCGCGCCGTCGGCACGGTCGTCAATAACTATGCCGCAAAAATCGTAATACTTGGACTGTTCGCCGTGCACAGGCTGCCCGAAGTAGAAGCCCGTGTTAAAGCCGCGATTGGGCGCCTTTGCCGTTTCGTTGATATACACGTCGGATATAGGCTTGCCCGCCGCAACGCAGTCGAGCGCCTTTCTGTATGCGTTGACGATACATGCGACGTAGTATTCCGACTTGACCCTGCCCTCTATCTTAAACGAGCTTACGCCGGCGTCGGCTATTTCTTTTAGGTGTCTTATCATATTAAGGTCGTTGCCGCCGAATATATACGTGCCGTCATCCTCGACGAGCTCGAGCGGTTCTTGACTTTTTTCGGGTGTAAAAATCATTCTGCACGCTTGATTGCATTCGCCGCGGTTGGCGGATCTTCCCGTCAAATAGTTGGACAAAAGACACCTACCGGAATACGATATGCACATTGCGCCGTGAACAAAGGCTTCAAGCTCGACGCTGTCTGGCAAGCCGTCGCGTATCTTGCGGATTTGGGCAAGGCTGAGCTCACGCGCCAAAACGATACGCTTGACGCCCATATCCGCGTACACCTTTGCGGTCCGGCCGTTCATGATATTCGCCTGCGTGGAAACATGCACAGGCACCGACGCATGTTTTTTTCTTATCTGCTCTATCATGCCGAGGTCGGAAATAATAAGTCCGTCGACGTGCAGACTTTGCAGGTATTCCACGTACTCGTCCACACCCTCGAAATCCTCGTCGTTGGGGAAAATATTTAGCGTGACGTAAAACTTTTTGTTGCGACTGTGTGCGGCGAGCGACGCGGCTTTTAAGTCCTCGTAATCGAAGTTTTTGCACGCGGCGCGCATACCGAGCTTTTTGCCCGCAATGTACACCGCGTCCGCGCCGTACTCGAGCGCAACGTCCAGTCGTTTCATATCGCCCGCAGGCGCTAACAATTCGGGTTTTATCATATCAGCAATCTATTACCATGGGTAAAATCATGGGGCTTCGGCGAGTCATTTTGAATATATAGTTTTTAAGCTCTTTGCGAATGGTGTTGTTAAGCATATTTCTGTCGCTACTACGCAAATCCAAACCGTTAAGTATGCGCCCCACCGCGTCGCGACAGCCGTCAAAGAAGTCGGAGCCGTCCTTGTCGTACGCAAACCCGCGCGACGTGATATCCATTGCGGAAACGGTACCCGAAAGCTCATCTATGCAAATAACGGCAATAACGAGTCCATCCTCGGCAAGGTGCTTCCTGTCGCGCAAAACCGAACTGTCGGTATCGCCCACGCCCAATCCGTCGACCAAAAGACTGCCCGAAGCAACCTGTTCACCTATCTTAAACGTTTTGTGCGAAACGTACACGCAATCGCCTATATCGGTTATTATTATATGCGACGGCATTTCGCCCATTGCGACAGCAAGCTCGGCGTGCTTTTGCAGGTGTCTGTGCTCGCCGTGCACGGGAATGAAATATTGCGGCTTTAACAGTGCGTGCATAAGCGACAGCTCGTCGCGGCAGGCATGTCCGGAAACGTGAAGCTCGGCAAGGCTTTCGTAAATAACGCGTGCGCCATGGCGGTATATATTGTTTATGACGGAATACACCATGCGTTCGTTGCCCGGTATGGGGTGCGCCGAGAGTATTACCGTATCGTTAAACCCGAGCTTTACCTTGGAAAACTCGTCTGCCGCCATGCGAGTTAATGCGCTCATCGGCTCGCCCTGACTGCCGGTAGTCAATATAACAAGATCTTTGTCGTCGACGTTTTTGACCTTTTCGATATCTATTATTTGCGAGCGGTCAATTTTCAGCTCGCCTATGCGCGCGGCACATTCCGCTACGTTTATCATTGACCGACCTGAAAAAGCGACCTTTCGCCCGAATTCCGCCGCGAGGTCTATAATCTGCTGTAGGCGGTGGATATTTGAAGCGAACGTAGCTATAATAAGCCGCCTATCCTTGTTTTCGTTAAAAATATTTCGCATAGATCGCCCCACCGTCGCCTCGCTCATAGACGTACCCGGACGCTCGACATTGGTGCTTTCGCAAAGCAACAGCAATACGCCCTGCTTGCCTATTTCGGCTATGCGCTGAAGATCTATCATGTTGCCGTCAATCGGCGTGTAGTCTACCTTGAAGTCACCGGTATGAAAAACAGTACCGACCGGCGTTGATATGGAAAGAGCACATGAACCCGCGATCGAGTGCGACACCTTGACAAACTCAACCTTGAACGCGCGGCCGAGCTGAACCGTATTGCCGGGCTGAACTACGTTTAACTTGGCGTTGTCGATGTGCATTTCACGCAGTTTGTTTTCTATCAACGCAAGCGTGAGCCGCGTGCCGAATACGGGTACGTTGCATTCCTTTAAAAAGTATGGAACAGAACCGATATGGTCCTCGTGACCGTGTGTTATAACAATGCCGCGGATTTTATCCTTGTTGAGCAGAAGATACGCGGGATCGGGTATAATAAGATCCACGCCGGGTGTATCGGACGTTGGGAAAGTCGATCCGCAGTCAATGATTATTATGTCCTCGCCGAACTCGAGCGCAGTCATGTTCTTGCCTATTTCGCCTACTCCGCCCAAAAAAATCACCTTTAAAATCGGCTCAAATTTTTTATGTTGCAAAATACTACCTCCAAAGTAATTTATAATAATTTATAAATTTTTATTTTTCCGTTTTTAATACGGTATTTCGATATAATATGTAAAAAGCTTATTAAAATCGCGTTGCCCATATTGGTGCAAGCCAAACGATAAACAAAAAAAGACGCAGATAATTTTTTGACAGATACTCGTCAAAATTTATACTGCTTATTAAAATGCTTTATGCGATATCTTCGCGTCACAATCATTATAGCCTTTTTCGATTAAAAACACAAGTCTTTTGTGCTAAATTTTTCAATCTTTTTCCATACTTCTTTTGAAAAAGAAGTATGCAAGAAAACTTTACCTCGATTGCATACTTGTTTGTTTTGTTTACCCCTCCTTTTAACAGTATCCGTAATTATTGCTTAAAGAAGTAAGTAAGAATACTTTACACGTAAGTTTAGTTGTTTATTGTGCCCCTGTCCTTTTGCTTATTATATGGTAATACATCTTTTTTTCACAAAAATTGTTTTATATCGATTTGATACAACACAAAACGGACGTTCATAGCAGAATGCTCGGAACGTCCGTTTATTGTTGTTTTACTGCTGAGACTCTTTATCGGACGGCTGTCCGGGATTGAGTCCTATTGCGCCGGGCGTAGGCGTTTGAGTACCGCCACTGCCAAGCATGAGGTTAGGATCGTTTTGCACCGGCATTGTCGGAGGCAGGAAGCCGAACGACTGATAAGGTGCGGTGGCGCCCGTCTGACTTGCCGAAAGGCGCATCATTTGCTCTTCCAATTCCATTTCGGAAATCAAGATTGCCTCAAGCTCCTCACGTTTGCGCTTACGGCGCTTCAACAAGATGATGAGGAGTATGATCAACAGGATAAGAACAATCAATCCGATTATGACGCACCACCAAATGATAGGATACAATTCATAGCTTATGACTATTTTGTTCCAGAACGACGGTTCGTCACGGTCGAAGTTTTTAATCTTAAAGCTGTACTTGACAATCTCGTTGGTGCGGTCTTTTACGCCTATCGTAATCTCGCATTCGCCGCTTGAGTTGAACGTTATGGTCAAAAGCGAACCGTCGGGGCTGATGCTCACTGAGCACATCGTAGGCGAAGATACCGAAGTGGACTTAGCGTCGAACAGCATTACGTCGCCGTAGCGTGTATCGACATCGTAGAACAGCTTGTCGGCGCTGAGCACAACTCTGCCGTTGTTATCCAAGCCGTAGGAGCCGCCACCGGTCTGGAACGTGAAGCCCTCGTCGCCGATGTTCTTGAAGTTATCCAAAAGCTGAGGCGCACTGTTCTTGCCGATCGTTGCTTTAAACGTCATAGGGTAAATTTTGGCGTCTTCGTTATCGACGTCTTCCTTGTACTTAAACGTGACGTTAAACAGTACCTCGTCAATCTCCCTGTCGCCGACAAAAATCCAATCGTCACCGTCACGGGTAATCTTGACGCCAGAAGCCGTAAGACCGGTTATAACGTAATTTTCGCCGGGATTGAAAACGTTATCGCCGACCGCCGACGGAATAACGCCAGATCGAGCGGGACCGTTACCCGAATTGAGAAGATCGTTGCCGTAGGTATCGCTAATATCGGCAAACAGCATTTCGGGAGTAAGCGTGACGGGAAGACTGCGTATAGCCTCCACAGTTTTAAGCGTTACGGACGTAACGTCGTAGATGATATTAAAGGTAATCCTAAACGTTGTGACGCTATAGTCCATATTGAGGTCGCCGTTTTCGCCGACGAACATATCGGCAACCATGACCTCGATCGTCTGCGTGCCGTAGAAGCCCTTTCTGGGCGTAAACGTGCACATGGTTTGATCGTCGCTTATGACCATATCCACAAGCTCGCCGGTATTATCCTTTTCCAATACGCAGTGGAATGGACTGCCGTCAGCCGAAACTACTGGCGACAAGCCTATAATCTTAACAGGGTCGCCGTTTGGATCGCGTACGTAATCGGCGACGTTAACGGCGATGGGATCGCCGTCCTTTTGGTTGTTGCCGATAATTACTTTAATATCTTCCGCGATCTTTACAACCGGCGGAGCGTTAAGTATATGCACGCGCAACGTGATTGTAAAACCGTTGTCCGCCTTGAGCGGATCGCCGCTTCGGTCTATTACTCGCATCTTCAATTCCGCGTCTGTAGTATCACGGTTTGTCGTAAGCGATTTGATAGCGAAGCCGGCAAAGTGATCCTCGTCCTCAGGCATGGTCTTACTGCCGAATATAGGCGTGACAGTAGCTACGTGTTCGCCTGATTTGGAATCGACAGTCACCGTCTTGCCGTAACCGAGGTATGTGCCGACGCTATCGCCATCGGGTCCGACCAAGCGGTAGGAATCGGTGTCCTCCCGCATAGATGTGTAGTCGGGGTCAAGTATGTAGCCGTCGGCAACAAGCTCGAAGTCAGCCATATCTCTGCCGGGAACAAGATATGCGTCAAGGAAGTACGAACGATCGCCCGAAGGGTCCTTGGACGCTTGGTAGTATCCCTCCTTGTTGTTTACGGGAACAGGCGCAAGCTTTTCGGGATTCAAATCGACGTTAGAGTTTTCGATTGTGATATAAAGCATGGCCGTAGCTTCCTGGCTACCGATGTCCTTGCCGACAATCTTAACGGGAAGCGTGACTTTATCGACGTAATTGCCGTCCTTGTCAACCCAGTCTATGCGGCGCACAATCGTTATTTTAAGCGCGTGCGCGGGGATCTTATTGACTTCGCTGTCCGTATTGTTGATTTCTATCTTGATGGCACGTTCCTTGTACGTCGAGCTTTGCCAATCGTACGGTTTGCCGTTCTCGTCGATAGCCTCGATCAAAGCGTTTTTGTAATCTTGCTGAAGATCGCTCGAGGAAGTAAAGCCGTCAACGGTGACGACGTCGTTCAAGTCGGAATCGGTGAACATGGACGCGAACGGGTCGGACTCGTCGTGAATCTTGAAGATCACGCTGTCGTTGACCTTGCCTGTAAAGCTGAGCGCGGCTTCGGAATCGTTCGCCATGGGAGCGGAGTCCATAACGTCGACGTAGAATATCGTTCCGCAGGTTACGATAACGTCCTTAATTACGATATTGCGGTTGGATACGTTTTTGGTTACCTCAACGTAGAACGGGATACGGAAGTCGATATTGCGCGAAACAGGTCTGAACGACAACGACGCGCCGTCGGTACCTATGCCGAATATAAAGTAACGTTCGATAAACATGCTAAGCGCGCTGTTTATGTCGACCATCGTCGAGCCGTTAGCATACACGCCCGCAACAAGATATTTTTCGGACGCGGCTTGGTCCTTTAAAGTCCAACGTCTTTGCGAAAGCGCTGTGTTGGAAAGGTCGAACAGCGCGGACATTTCGTCAATCGACAATGCGCTGAATTCCGTTACGCTTTCACCTACGGGGTTCATTAGCGCGTAGATACGCATCTCATAATCGAGGTTGTAGCTGTTGGACACAACGTCGGGATCGACAAGACCTACAGCAGTGCTGTTTTCCTGATCGATACCGGCAGGGTTTTTGTTACCTTCCATATCGGTGTACGGAATAAACTGATATGTGCTGTTAACGCCCTTCTTGGATTTTAGCGCTTCTTCATTATCCTCGCCTTGAAGATATAAGCTTACTCCCTCGTAATCGTCAATCGGCTTGACGTAAACCGTATCGATGGTGTTAGCGCCGATTCTGCCGCCGCTTACCTTACCCGTCGTGGTTTGCGCAACGTTAGTAACCGAAGAGTACAGAGTTGTAAGTCTGATCTCGATCGGGATAGCGTTTACAAACACGTTGTTGCCGAAGTCGCGGATGTAGAACTTGAGAGAATCCACGTCGTTATTCGGGTTGAACGTAAGACAGGTCAAAGTAAACCATGTATACGTAGCGTCCAAATCGATGCGGAACATGTTGTTGTAGTACGACAGTCCGTTAGCGCTCTTGCTCATTGGCGCATCGTTAAGCGTGAATATGTCGTAATCGTCTTTCTTTTCATCCACGTACAACGCAATGTGCTTGTTGTCATCGACGTCGGGGTCGTATGCGATTTGATTAATCGCAAAACGCACTTGACCGTATGCGGTAATTTCTCTCTCACTGCCGCCGTTTACCAGCGTCGCCTTTTTGGATTTGTACGCAACAACGCTCGAGCCGTTGACGGTTGTGTTTTGAACGGTGGTAGCCTCGTTATTCGACAGCATGTACATATCGAATATGCCGGGCTGTTCAAGCGAAAAGTCGTCGTACGTGGGAAGCAACGCCGAATTACGCGTGTGTGCTCTGTCACCCGTCAAAATCGGACTGGGCTTGGAGCTGACGACCGTCACGTACATCGTAAAGCTGACGCGTGCGCCGTCCGAGTCGGCAATCGTGATAGTAATGGGCATGTTTTTGCAAGCGCTTTGCGCGGTGATTACGGTGCTTATACCGTAGCCTCTACCTTGAAGGTCGCCCTCCATGGAAATCTGGTCGCGCATAACAGCTAAGTTAAAGCATGCGTCGTTATAGTAGTTTACGCTGTCGATACGCAATCCCCACGGCACGTCGTCGTCCGCAATCGCAAGATAGCCGAGATGCTGACTTTCGATAATGGACGGATTGTAGCTGTGAAGCATATACTCGCCGTCTGCGTCAGTTAAGTTTGCCTCGGTAAGCCGAGAATACCTAGAGCCGTCATTTCTGTCGATAAGCAATGAGTTAATGACCGCTATCGGGGTTTGGTTAATCTTATAATACGTCGTAGACGCCTTATAGGAATCCGAAAGCTTGGTGTAATCAGACGAAATGGGATTGGTTTCTTCCGAACCGACAAATCTGTTGTACGGCGTTGTTACAAGCGTGAACGAATCGCCGACGCGCATTTCGATTTTGGAAGCAATTTCGGTTTCGGTAGCGCCAAGACGGATAAACGGCGCCTGGTTGGTAACTGATATTATTACGTACAACGGCGTAGTGCTCTTGCCTACGCTGTCGCTGTCGGTAAGCAAAATCTTAAACGTAAACTCGGATACCTGCGACGAAGATCCGTTTCTTGTAACCGTGGTACGACGGTTGACGGCAAACGATATAACGTTGCCGACAGGCGCAGACGAATTTTTGAGCGTGGTCGACTTATCGTCATTGCTATACTTCATGTACATGATAACGTCCGGCAACGTCTTTGCGTCCAAAGAGTTGTTGCTAAATCCGCCGTTACCTGCAAGCAGTTCGGTATTTCTGGTGTTGATTCCCATACCGCTACCGTCTCTGAACGGTGAAAGCAGATACGTACCCGTTTCAAGTCTGAACAAATCGGTAAGATAATCGCTTGTGTTCTTTTCGGCGTCGGTTGCCGCGGCAATCTTTTCTTTGAGAGCGATGTAATCGGCTTCCCAGAAGATATCTCCGCCGTCCTCGGCGCTCTTTTTGAGCAGGTTCCCACCGGTAAGAACGTATCTTACGTTAAGGTCGTACGATTGCTGTACGGGAAGCGATACGTTTATCTTTTTGCCAACAACCTTGTTACCCTCTTTGTAGTCGTCAAGACTGTCGACAAGCTCGGATTTATCGCCGGAAATGGAAACACGTATTTCGAGCGCAACGTACGAGCCCGCCATAAAGCCGTCGCCGTGATCGTCGTAGATAATTACCTTTAACGGATAGTATACGCCCTCGTCCGCAGTGTATCTAAGACCGCGTTCCGTATACATCGCCGCATTGGGTGACATTTCGGCGTTGATAGTGGTTTTTGCCTTGGGAATAATGGACAGCGTGGATCCGTCGGAGGATACCTCGACGCTGAAGTATTGACTATAGCCTTCGTTGACGGTACCGAAAATACCGTTGTTGGGGATATACGACGATACGTCGGGAACGTCACTCGAAGCAGGTGCGTTAAAGTAGTTCCGCATGGACAACTGACCGAGCGCAACGTCCTTGCCGTTTACCCTCGAGTTTTCGGTTGTGGTATTTGTAAACTTGTACGCCGTGCCGTCGCCGGTGTATTCCAACGTGCGTTTAGCACCCGTATTCCAGGTGGAAAGCTTGCCGAGCGAATCAACGTAGAACTTGGCTACGTCGGATTTTTCCTCGATAACGCTGTACGTCTTATCCGAATTGTACTGTTTTGCGGTATCGGCGTCGGCGTAAGTGATAACGCGGTCCATGCCGGAAATGCTTTCCTTGTTTCTTGACAAAACAATCTTGTGCGCAGGGTCGGATATGGACATGCTGAGCGAAGTGTAGTATCCGTACCTATCGCTGTACGCCGCACCCTTAAGCTCGCTATCCGAATTAACGATGCTGATAGGACTGTTACCTATCTCGAGCTTGAATACAAGCTTAGCGGTGTTTTTGTCCTTGCTTTCCGTCGTGTAGTTAACCACAGTACCGGTAGTGCCCGACTGCCGATAAACACACTCGGCAATCTCTATCGTTATAGTAAGACTGTTGCTTGTGGCACGTGTATCCTTTTTGCGCAACTGCAAACCGAAACGGTTTTCCTGAAGGTTTTCCTGTCCGGAAAGATACATTAAGTGACCGTTGCCGACAAGGTTGTTGTAGTTATTGTAGCCGAAGTTATTAACGTTTTGGACTATGTTACCCGCTTCGCCGGATGTTTTGAGCGTGGGAACGGAAAGCGCCTTATTGTAGTAAGGACTATTCTTTACCAAATCCATAACGTCCGTACCTGTGCCCGCGTCTTGGTCGAAGCTTGTGATATATACGTACGGGTTCATGGCAAGGGCGTACAAATCGCCGTCCTTATTGCCCCTCCACTCGTTTACGCCGTCGTTGATCGTCACCGCGTAATTGTATCCGTCAATACGCGAATATACGTTATTCATACCCGCGTCGTATGAAATATAATTGTACTTATAGTATTCGTACGTGCCGTCGGCTTTAACGTCTACAAGCGACTTACGCAAGCCGAAGTAGCTCATGGGAATATACGTCGACACAAAGTTGCCGTCGGCGCCGACCTCGCCCGAAAGGGTTATGGTATCGGTAAATCTGAAAGCGGATTCTTTTTCCTCGGCGTCCTCTATAGTGGTGCCGGTCTTTTGTTGCACATCGTACGTGTATCCCTTGGCGTAATCGGCGCTCTCGCGGTCGAATTCAATACCCGAATGTACGCCCGCATGGGTGTTGTCAATCTCGCCCGACGAAATTGACTTAATGGGGGTCGTACCGGTTGAAGCGATAGTGTCGTTACTGAGATAGATATTTCCGAAGGTAGTGTCTGTCGGATATACAGATGTTGCGTTGCCGTCGTACGTGGGAACATATACCTTTGCAGGGTTGCCGTCCTCAGCAACGGCATCGGTGACGGTATAGTAACCGTCGTATTGGTTGTAGTAGGTATACGGGACAATACCCATACCGTTTATAAACAGGTTGTACTCAAAAACACTCGTACCGTCTACGGTAGTCGCGCCGTCGGTCCCGCCGAGGTAAGACGTTTTAAGTCCTGCGGTATCGCCGCCGAAGCGGGTTTCGTCACGCATCGAAATACGAAGATTGATAAAGTCGTTTGAGCTTGTGGACGTTTTAGGCGTAATTGCAACCGCCCAGTCGGTGACTATCCATCTGCCGTTGTCGTCAAAGAACAGCTTGCGCGTTTCCTCGTTCTCGAATACCTTTGAACCCTCGTCGGATTTAAGATACGACGCCTTGTACATATGCGTTACGCCGCTCTTGTTTGTGACAAAGTACATTATATCGGAATCGGGCGTTGTTTCCAAGGAATCGAAGATGCCGTAATGATCGACAATTCCGTCGCCTATTTTATACAGGTTGAGCAATACCGCAATATCGTTGCTGCTTCTGATCGTGCTCCCGATCGTGGGAACAGCGGCTTTGCATGCCGCGGCATATTCCGCCGCTGTCGAGCATTTAGAGAAGTCAACTACGGCATAGCCGCGTCCGTCGACGGGGCTTTCCGGGCTTAATGCCGCCGCAAGAATAACGCCTTGCAGGCTGTCGGTATCGGTAACAAGCGTTTTAATCTGTCCGCTTGATGCTTTACTTACGGCCTCCGTCGCGGTATAGCTACCGTCACGCAACAGCTGTTGCGCGTTTGCGCCGGAAGCAAAGTAACGCGTTTGTTTGACGTCGTCATCGCTCATACTCTCGACGTTCCAAAGATTGTCGACAATAAGAGTTGTTTCGTCTTCTTGATATTTGGCTTCAAAGCCCTCGCCGCCCTTGTTCACCTTGAGCTTGGCGTTTAGTACCTCGACCTGAATGGTGAACGGGAAAATCTCAAGCTCGCCGTCGCTGTTGTAGCGGTTGTCCGTAACGTAGAATTCGACGCATAGCTTTTCTACGGCCTGCGTGGAATTGAGCGCCGTAATGGTAAGGGACTGCGCCGTTACGCTCACCTTTAAGTAATGAGTGGCGTACGCGTTGCCCTGCTCATCGGAAACCTTAACCTCGTTTTTCTCGTCGTATCGGAACACTCTGATCGTGCCGCCTGTATAGAAGAACGCGGAATCGCCCTCGTTATCATTAAGGAAGTTGTTTTCGGGATGTTCCTTATCAGATCCGACGGTAATGACAAGCGTGGACGGCTTAATGGAAATCGAAGCGTTTGCGTTGACCACCGTGTGATTGCGTTCGTCCTTCGGCGGAACGGAATCGGGCGTGTAAACAGGGTCGGTCGTGAGTGTATAATATCTGTCGGGATATTGCACGTACGGCGAGCTGTTAACGACGTTTATCTTAACGCGAATGGTTTTTACGCCGCCTGCGGTACCTGCACCCATGCGGTCGCGTACGTTAAGATCTATTTCCGTCGGCGACGAAGTACGGTTGAGCGCCGTCACTACGAGATAATCCAAATTATAGGAAATGCCGCTTTTCTTTATCGAGCTACCGAACGTCCAGCTGATTGCCGAAGATCCGATAATCGAAGGATCGACAAAGTTATTCTTGTCGGCGGCTATGCCGTTTTCATCCAAAGCATACGGATTAAACGTAAATCCGTCAAGGTTGGAACCGTCGTTTTTACGCTCGAAATACAGTCTGTCGGCAAATGTGCTTGCAGTCGTGTGGGCGCCGAAAACACTGCTATCGGAAACGTCTTTAAAGTTGTACTGCGTCTGCAATAAGCTTATCGCGTGCCATAAAGCCTCATCGTAACCGGCCGATGTATAGTTGTAATTTCCATTGGTAAGCTCGTTACCCGCCGCAAGCGCGGTTATGGACTTGCGCCCGTCATTGGTTTTAGCGTTAACTTCAAACTCGTGCGCGCTTGCGTCAAACAAACCGCTGAGTCCGTTAAGCGTAAATCCGCCCTTCTCGGACAATCCGAGATTGAGCATATTCGCGTCGGTCAAAAGATCGTACGGCGAAATCAAAACAGTCGAATTTACCGGGATATTATAGGTTATTGTAGGTATGGCGGAGTCACTCGGCGTAGCATACGTCGACGAGATCTTTTTTCCGCCCTTTGCATAGTTAAGCAAAGCAACTTCGGAGCTGCTTAACGCCGTAGGCACCGCATTGCTTACGTTTACCGCAATCTCGACGGGAACGGGTTTGCTTTTGGACGTATCCTGTACGTTAACGGTTGCGTGCAAATATCTGTTGTGCGTCCAACTGACAAGCGTAATCTTTAAGCCCGCTATTGCGTAGCACGAATAGGTCTTGCCTTTGTAAGTAATACTTTTTTGCGCCGTGTTAGAGAGCGCCGAAGTCTTGACGCGAGCGCCGAAGTAGTCGACGGGAATCATGACCTCGAGCGGATCGACCGTAAAGTATTTTCCACCGTCGTTAAGAGTGGTGTTATCTGTCGCATGAACACTGCTTGCAACAGCCGACGGATCGGATACGATCTGAACAAGCTCGTTGAGCTTGCCGAACGTTTCTGCGGACGGCGTGTCTATGCCGTTACCGTTGAGCATGTTGGCGTTAAAGAAGTTATCGGCGTCCGCAGCAAGCGGTCTAAGCCCATCTTTTTCATATGCGCCGGTCTTGGGATTTAAATAGAAGCCGATCGGACTCGTAACTTGGTTGACGGTTATACCCATCGGCGTGAAATAGAACGACTCGCGGGGTGCGCCGTCAGCCATAGGCATAGCGCTTGCACCCGCGCCGCCGCGTTCGGTCGAAAGGTCGGTCGGCGCCGCATTGGTAACTTCTATACCGAGCGGCAACCAAATGCCGTTATCCGACGTGTCGTTTTTGTCCTGAATATTGATAAGAATATAAAAGTGTCCCGGATTAAGAACCTTACCGCCGCCGTCATAAGTCGGGTTCGAGATATTGCCGCCCGTTGCCGCCTTGTAGGTCGTACGCGAGGGCTTATACATATCGTACGTCGCACGCAGTCCCGTAACGGTGAGCGTATCATTGCTAAACGAATATCGAATAAACGCATTGTTAAGGTTTTGAGACCCGTCGCTTATGTACCAATCGCTGAAGCCCGTCAAGAAATCCGAGCCGTTAAGCATACCGGTATCGTGCGCTGTGTCAAACATATTGGACACGCCCGTATTAGCCACGGCGTTAAAATACGAATACCCCTTTCTCGAGCCGCTCTCGTTGGCGGTCGACTTGATAGTGTTGTACTTATCGAGCTGAATAAACTCGTGTGAAGGAACAATTACGTTTTTAATCGCATGCGTCAGGTTGGATATTCCGCTCGACGCATCCTCGTCCTCGTAGTATTTGCTTAAGTTTATATTTGTGGAAGCAAGCGTACCCACCGTTAATACGGGCACGGCAGAATCCGCCGACGTATCCTTTAATACCGGCCGGGTATTATCCATTTTAAATACTATGTCTATCGTCTTTTGCGTGACGCTACCTGCATTGGGCGTAACGTTGGGCTCTGTGTATGTAATACCGCCGACGCCCGTGTTTTCAAGAAGATAGACAGTTACCGACATTACCTGATAAACAGGATCCGGAACAAGGCATCTGAAGGACAGCTGTGTATACGTATTGGCTATTCTCACGCGCGACGCGTTGTAAGCCGCAACGGCTGTACCGTTTGTGAACTCATCGATTTGGTACTTTCTGCCCGTACCTGTAATAGCAGTCGTATTGTTTATACCTACTACAACGCTGTCGTTAGAGTAAAACGCGCCGTTAGCCATATCGCCCGTTACGAGATCCGAGGCACGAATGGTGACGGGCTGATCATATCTGAGCGGTTGCTCGAATATGGCGGTATACCTACCCGTTCCGAGCGGATTGTAAATATATGAAAGCGAGGTGTTGCCCGAAGGCGCGACCGTTTGGTTGGACCTGCCTATATAAAGTTTATTGTTGTTTGTCGTCGCGTTTACTACCGTGTTCCGCTCGAAAATCTCGTTGGCGGGAACCTTTATATTAAACGCTATGACAGCCCATCCGCGAATGGATTGGTTTGTGCCGTAGTTATCCCTGACCTTTGCGTATACCGTTAAAGTGCCGTTGGTAGAGCATACGTTAACGCCCGCCCTGGGATATTTAAGGACGGAATTTACCTTAAATGATTCGTTAGCGTTCCACGAATAAGTAAAGTACGTTTTTGCGTTTACAGTACAAGCCGAATCCAAATACAAGCCTTGGTTTGCAGTTGCGCTGAACGAATCGAGAGCGGAAGCCGTGCCGTTGGTGAAGTAAACGGACGTTGCAGTGCCGTCGGGGTCTTTGGCGATATCCGACGCTTTTATTGTAGTTGTTGCCGTCGAGCCGCGCTTTTGTACGGTCTTGGTAACACCCAACGCAACAGGCGGACGGTTAACGACTACCGCAGTGATTTTTGCCTTACCGTTGCCGTACGGGGCGCCGCCGGTAGTACCTGAACCGCCCGTAGCGCCGTTACCCCAGAAGCCGGAGCCGCCACCGCCGGAGGTACCGCCACCCGATTTGTTATTACCGCAAGTGCCGCCCCAGTAGCCGGCGCCGCCGCCGCCGCAACCGTATGCCGTGGTGTTGCCGCTTCCGCCGAAGCCGAAGCCGGGTGCTTCCGCATATCCGACCATGCCGGATACAGAACCCGCCCCTGTTGTGGTGCCGGCCCTACCGCCCGCACCGTAGCTCGAACCAACAGTGCCGGCAGTTCCCGCCGCGTTATTGCCGCCGCCAGTGCCGCCTTTATCGTTGGTACAACCGTTACCGCCGCCGCCACCCGCAACGAGAAGAATAGACGTTCTGTTAGAGCTGAGCTGACGGAGAGTACCCGAAGCCTTTGCGATATGAGTCGCACCGCCGCCGCCTGCCGAGTCTGAGCTTTTCTTGCCGCCGCTACCGCCGCCGTTATAGCCGCCCGTGTACGAGGGGGTGCTACCACCCTGTCCGCCGACGACGATATAAAAGACCTGAGTGTCAACGGTTACGTTGACCGTTGCCTTGGTATATCCGCCTAAGTTTGTAGTAAACGTGGCGTGTTGGCTTTTGCCGCCAGACGCGCCCCAAACCTCAAACGTATACTGTCCGCGCGGAAGAGTTATCGAATATATACCGCTTTTATATGTATAATCAATAGTATCGCCTGCTTTAAGCGATCCGACCAGCGACGCGCCTGTCGAATTCGTATATGCGGTCGAAGCTATCGGCTCCGCGGTTTCCACGTCGTCCATACCTACCCGCTTTGATGAAATACCAAAGCACAGTGCACACGTGACTGCCACCGCGATTGCCGCAAACATTGCACCAAGCAGCAATATGCGACGTCCGATATTTGATTTGTTCCCGATTTTTTCAGTATGACGTTTCATACATTACCTCTCGAGTTTCGTGTTTTGTTAACAATTTGTTCACAATTTCATAAATATACAGATAAATGTTAACATATTGTTCATAATTTGTCAATACTTTTAGCGCACTTTAATTGATGAATATCGACAAAAAATTATCCGACGCCTTGCTAATCCCTTTGTATTTGCTTGACTTTTAAATAAAGATAAGATAATATATGCACGGTCATAAAAAATTCGGAGGTGTAAAATATGAACATAAAACCATTGTTTGACCGTATCGTTATTGAGCCTTTGGAAACGGAGGAAAAAACCAAGAGCGGAATCGTTCTTCTGGCAAAGGATCAGGAAAAACCGCAAATCGCGCGCGTGACCGCAGTCGGCCCCGGCGGGCTTGTGGACGGTAAGGACGTAAAAATGGTAGTTAAAGTCGGCGACAAGGTGCTTTATTCCAAGTATGCCGGCAGTGAGTTTAAGGTGGACGACAAAACGTTTACCGTAATGCGCCAAAGCGACGTGCTCGCAGTGGTGGAAGATTAGTTATTAATTAATGATATAGGAGATTATAGTAATGGCTAAACAGATTAAGACGGGCGACGAAGCCCGCAGAGCACTTGAAAAAGGCGTTAATACCCTTGCGGATACCGTTAAAATCACGCTCGGGCCCAAGGGCAGAAACGTAGTTCTTGACAAAAAGTACGGCGCGCCGCTTATCACCAACGACGGCGTTACCATTGCAAAGGAAATCGAACTGGAAGATCCGTTCGAGAATATGGGCGCGCAAATCGTTAAAGAGGTTTCCACAAAAACCAACGACGTTGCGGGCGACGGCACCACTACCGCTTGCCTACTCGCTCAGGCTATCATTCGCGAGGGGCTCAAAAACGTTGCGGCGGGCGCAAACCCGATGATCGTGCGCAAAGGCATCGAAAAAGCAACGACTACCGCAGTCGAGCATCTTAAATCCATAAGCAAGTCCGTTGACGGAAAAACCGCTATCAAGCAAGTCGCGTCCATATCCGCATCCGACGAAACGATCGGCACGCTTATCAGCGAGGCTATGGAAAAGGTAGGCGGCGACGGAGTTATTACCGTCGAGGAATCCAAGACCATGACGACGGACCTTTCGTTTACCGAGGGCATGCAGTTCGATCGCGGCTACGCTTCCCCGTACATGTGCACCGATACCGAAAAGATGGAAGCCGTTTTGGACAACCCCGTCATTCTTATCACCGATTACAAGATTTCCAATATTCAGGAAATCCTTCCCCTGCTCGAAAAAGTCGTATCGTCCGGACTTAAACTTCTTATTATTGCCGACGATATCGAGTCCGAGCCGCTTGCCACCCTCGTTGTAAACAAGCTTCGCGGTACGTTCAACTGCGTAGCGGTCAAGGCGCCCGGCTTTGGCGATCGTCGCAAGGAAATGCTTCGCGATATCGCGGCGCTCACCGGCGGCACGCTTATTTCCAACGAAACGGGTATCGAGCTTAAAGACGCCGACCTTCACATGCTCGGCAGAGCCAAAACCGTCAAGGTCGACAAGGACAACACCACTATCGTCGAGGGCAAAGGCAATCCCGACGAGATTGCGGCACGCGTCAAGTCGATTAAGGCTCAGCTCGAAAACACGACGTCCGACTACGACAGAGAAAAGCTTCAAGAGCGTCTTGCCAAGCTCGTCGGCGGCGTAGCAGTCATTAACGTCGGCGCGGCTACCGAAGTTGAAATGAAGGAAAAGAAGCTTCGCATAGAGGACGCGCTTGCCGCTACCCGCGCGGCTGTCGAGGAAGGTATCGTTCCCGGCGGCGGCGTAGCGCTTCTTTCCACCGCTCCCGCTATAGATAAGCTTATCGCAACCCTCGAGGGCGACGAAAAGACGGGCGCGGTTATCGTTCGCAAAGCCGTTGAAGAACCGCTTAAGCAGATCTCGCTTAACGCGGGCGTCGACGGATCCGTCGTTGTTAACAACGTTCTTACTAACAACAAGACCAACTACGGCTACGACGCGCTCAACGGAGTTTACTGCGACGTTGTTAAAAAAGGCATTATCGACCCGACAAAAGTCACGCGCTCCGCGCTTCAAAACGCCGCGTCCATCGCGTCCACTCTGTTGACAACCGAATCGGCTGTTTGCGACATCCCCACTCCTCCCGCCCCCGCGGCTCCCGCAGGCGGCGACATGGGCGGCATGTACTAATATAAAGTAAATAATAAAAGAGCGATCGGGCTTTACACTCGACCGCTCTTTTTATATTTAGAATTAGGGATTAAAAAAACTCACTGCAATTTTCGTGCGGTGAGTTTTAATATGATATACAAAGCACATTTGCTTTGTACTTTTATTATGTGCGGGTTTTAGCGGTTTATGCGCTGTTTGTAAAAATTTTTTAAGCGTCGATTTTACCTATGTTCACCATGCCGCCCGTCGCTTTTACCACCGACTTACCCGGCGGAACGATAAAGAAGTATTTGACCGTCTTTTTGTTGTTTGCGGGAAGCACGAGGTTGATTGTTATATTTTGCTTGGCGTCTATCATAAACTCACCGCCGCCGTTTCCGTCGAGCAGGAAGTTACGAACCACCAATTTACCGCCCTCGCCCTTAAAGACGATCACGTCGTCCATTATGAGCGTTGTACTATCGTCCGTCACCTCTATACAGAATACGCTGTCGAGCAGTTTTATATTGGTAACGGCGTTTACACCCCCTATAAACGTACCGAATGAAATCGCGTCCTTAATGTCAGGACGGAAATACTCGACGTCTATAAGCTCCTGCATACCGATGAGCGCGAGCATATTTCCGTTGGCGGAAAGATACATGTCGGACTTGACGCGCTTTCCTTTAGGCAGATATACCGAATAGTTTTCCACGTTGTCCGACTCGTTAGCCGACCACAGCGCGGCGCTCTTTTGCGCTATAAGAGCCGCCAGCTCGTCCAAGCCGTAACGCTTTAAGCCGTGATATACTATAAAATTGACGTACGGAACGATACTGCCACGATAATCGAGATACTGCGGCTTGCGCTTGCCGTTGTTGTCGGGCTTGGATTTCTTTCCGTATTCCTTATTATCTATAGAAAGCGTAGGAATGACGTAATCGCCCCAAAATCGTTTGGTATCGGTAAGGTTGTTTACTATAAGCGAAAGCTTTTCGGGCGTATCTACCGCGCCTGCGAGTAACGGATAAAACGACGTTGCACCGACGGCGGTAGCCCACTGACCCGTGGTGTACCTATTTATATACAAGCCCTCACCTTCGCACCAAAAGGTTTCGTTTATAACCTTTTTCATTTCGACCTTGGCTTTAGCGTACTTGGCTCTGTCGTCCGCAAGGTCAAACATTGAAGCAATGCGTTCCAGAACGTCAAACGCCAATAGCTTGAGCGACGACAAATCCAGACTGAACATTGCCGACTGATTGTATTTTTCCTTCAGCGGCGAGTCCGACCACTTGTAAGCGACCTCGTTTTTGTTCTTTTCGGAAATAACGGGTGACGCAATAGGCGGATAAAGCTTGGTCAGCTTGAGGTATTCCTTTATCAGTCCGCCGCGGCTTGTCGTGTGCATGTAGTTGTGCCACACTGAAAATACCGACATTATTTTGTCCTCGAGCGTGTACTTTAACTGTCCCGTGGCTTGCGGCATACCTGTATAGCAACCGAGTATTGCCGCACAGTTTTCGTACGTGCCGTCGATATCGAAGTTATTGTCGAGTATCGTGCGTTTTGCCGTAAATATATCGGTCAATAGATACGGATAGTACACTCTCGACCACAGTATCGCGTTGTACATGCGCTCTATAGACGAGCCGAGCTCGCCCGAGCCCATGGTTTTGTTTACGCCGTACCTTAGCTCGCTCGAGTCGATAAGGCTTTTTACCCTATCGAACCTCGGCAATTCCGCGTCGAAAATATCTTGATCGCCAACGCTTGCGTACACGCACACGTTGGGCTGTCGACTGTTTATGACAAATTCCATTATCGCTTCGTTAAACGCGCCGTTAGCCGAATCGGACGGCGGCATATACGAAACTGCATGAAAGTATTCCTTGCGGCTATCGTCCTCGACCAAATACCTGCCGCGAAAAACGGCGTTGTTATCGGTAAGCTCGACAGTACCCGGCACGACCGCCATGTATGGGCTTCTGCCGCGAACGACCGCGCCCTCTATGGAAAGCTCGCCCGGACAATCGTAGCACGGATAAAAAATAACGCGCACCCTCAGCTTGCGGCGCGAGCTTACTTGCAGTATAAGCGAATGGTCGTTGTGCTTTACCCACTTGACAGAAAGCGGTCCCGAACTGAAATGCGCAAAGCTTCCGTCGGCGGTATTGGCGCACGCACTGCCCATGTTGCGCACGAAGTAATCGTTATCCAGCCAGCCTTTTCCGCTGTAATACAGCACGCGAATGCCCCACATCGAGCCGTTTTTGCCGACGAGCATTGCGCCGTTTATCGCGTTATAATCATACCCCGCGCCGAGTATAAATCTGCCCGGAAAATTATTTTTGCCGATGGCCGGACCTTCCGCCGACTCCTCGTAAAACTTATCGAAAAAAGGGGGTCGGAACGCAAAGCCGTATTCTTTATTAATATACTTCAATGTATGCTTCGACCTCCTTTACGTCAATAAATACGCATTTACGGGCAGCGATACTATCTGACCGTGCTTTGCGCTTATTTTAAACGTGTTTTTGCCTATATCGGGATCCGGGACGATATAAACCCGCCTGTCGTGCAGTTTACTCATGTCCATTTGCCAGTCGACGTGGGAAATGCGCTCGAAAACGAGGCTGTTTACGGTGACAATAGCCGCCGAGCAATCTTTATCTTTAAAGATATCGGTAAGCTTGGCTTTTATCCTGCGCAACATAAAGTTGGGCGACTGTATTTGCCCGCCGCCGCGACAGTCGGGGCATTGCTGTAACAAGAGCGACTGGATTTCCTTACCCGTCTTTTTGCGCGTCATCTGCACAAGCCCGAGCTCCGTCATGGGAAGAACTCTGGTGCGTATTCTGTCCGAGCCGAGCTCGACGCGCAGTCTTTCGACGACTTCCTCGTTGTGCAACGGGTCGAGCATGTCTATAAAGTCTATAACGATCATGCCGCCGATATTGCGCAGTCTTAACTGCCGCGCAATTTCCTTTGCCGCTTCGCAGTTGATCTCGAATATGGTTTGCTCGCGGTCGACGTCGCCTATGAATTTTGCCGAGTTTACGTCTATTACCGTGAGCGCCTCGGTATAGTCGATTACTAGATTGCCGCCGCTTTTAAGCTCTACCTTGTGCTGTAAAAGCTTTTCCACCTCTGCGAGCACACCGTACTCTTTTAGTATGTCATTATCCTCGTTGACTGTGACCTTAACCGCCGCAGCGAGGTTTTCCTTTAAATCACGTTTAAGCCGCGTCGCTATCTGATCGCTGTTGCAAACTATCTCGTCCACCGTCGAATTAAGCAAATCACGCACCGAGCGGAAAATAAGATCGCCGTCCGAGTACAGCTTGTCCACCCCGTCTGTAGCGCGGAATTTTTCCGTAATCTGCTCGTAAAGCCCGGCAAAATACTTAATCTCGTCTATAATGTCGGACTTGGGCGCGTCCTTTGCCGCAGTGCGCGCAATAACTCCGCAAGTCGCCGTAGGACGGTTTTTGGACAGAAGGGATATAAGTCGGTCACGAGTCGCCTCGTCCGAAATCTTGTTGGACACGCCTATAAAGTCTACCGTCGGCATGAATATTATATAACGCCCGGGAATGGAAAGGTTGGCGGACAGCCGCGGACCCTTGGTATCGGTAGCTTCCTTGATAGCCTGCACAAGCACATAGTCGCCTTCCTGCACGTCCAAACGCGTGGGAAGCTGACCTGACCTGTAAATAGCCGTACGGTTTTCGAGCATGTCTGACGCGGCGAGAAATCCGTTTTTCCGCCTGCCTATATCGACGAACGCCGACTCGAGCCCTGGCAGAACGTTGACGACTCTGCCCTTGTAAATATTGCCGGTGATAAGCTCGATATCGCGATCCTCGACGTAAAATTCTTCAAGCACACCGTCCTCCAACAGAGCGACGCTGCACATGTATGATTCATAGTCGACAAGAATTTTACTTTTCAAAAACTACCTCTTTGGAAAAAGATTCTTTGGCAAAAAAATCATCACTATATTATACATCATTCTCTCGGCATTGTCCATTATTTTCAACTAATAATGTATAGCCGAATATAATTTTACAAGTAAAATCTTGTTTTATTTGGATTTTATCAACAAAAAATCGACAGTTTTTTCGTACCCGTATTCTTTAACGGCGGCAATGACTTCCGTTTCGGTAAGAACGGCGCGCTCGGTCATTCCGTCGTCGTACACCGCAAACTCGGTAAACTTATCCCCGTCGAGCGCCGCTATCAGCTCGCCGAGCAAACAGCTTTGCGAAACCGCGTACCGCCTGACATCCAGCGGACGCTTAAGCTTTTCCGCCCTGTACGTCGGCGCAAACACCGCCCTGTACCCTGCGTCCTTATTGGGTAAAAGCGCCGATACCGTCATAAATATCCCGACAGCTAGCAAAGTAACGTTGGGCGTAAAAAACACCGAGGCAACAAACAGCGACAGAGTGATTACGGTGCATACTGCGGATATTATACGCATAATCTTGTACGCCTTTGCCCGCGGCATTTTGCCCGACAAAAGTCCAAAGATCACACGCCCGCCGTCCATCGGATACACCGGTATCAGATTAAACAGTCCTATATACAGATTGGATAGACAAAACGCGCTTGTAAATACATACCCCGACGGAACGAGCCACCACAGCGCGACAAACAGCACGGCGATAACGGCGTTAAACAATGGCCCCGCAAGCGCTATAAGCACCTCATGCTTGGGCGACATGTCCGTTTGCCCGCACAGCGCCGCGCCGTACGGCATCAGCTTGACCGTGTTTAGCTCGTATCCGAGTTTTTTTGCGACCTTGGCGTGTGCACATTCGTGCAAAAGAACTGCCGCAAACGAGCACGCAAGCTCGTACGCCATACCCATTGCCACAAAAAAAACCGCCATTACAAACGTAATCGGCGAAATATATACAGTCATTTCGTCCGACCTCGCTTTTTGCGGTTTCACGTTAGTTTTTGTTTTGCGCCGTTTGCTTTTCATTCCCTATCCGAATATTCCGCCTATGCCGAACTCGGTACGTCCAAAGACGTCATAGCAAAAAACGCGTCGAACGAATTCTGCGGTTTTACCTATCCACGGCACGCTTCCGCAATAATGCAAAACGAGCACGAACCCTATAATAAGCGCGGCAATACACAGTTGCACAATCCACGCACGAAAATGCCCTTGCGCTTTTTTTACAAAGCGGTTTTTCGGCTCCGTAACCACGCTTTCAACTTTATTACAGCCATCGTATTTATCTTCCATGCCATATGTATATGACGGTTATTCGATTTATATTTTTACACGACGATATTCGACAAAAAGCCTATTCGCATAAAAAGGCTTAACCTACGTCCGACGTTTTGCCGATATCGTAAATGCGTGCGACCTTGGCGGTGACCGTTAAGTCGTAACAACCCTCGCCGCCCTCGACGGACATATCCAAAGCCGTAACGTCCATAAACTCGCACAGTAGCGCCATAACGTCGCTTTGCACCACCCGCATCGTGCGCTTTATAACGCCGTTTGCATCGTTTTCTATTATTCTTGCTATGCGTTCCGAAACCTCGTTCATGTCACCCTCGCCTAATAGTTTTTGCGCAGTTTGCGCCTTATCGAGCCGAACAAACCGCGGTAACACGCCGCGGGGTCATGAAGCTCGCCCACCCCGTAGTGAATGCGCCTCGCCAGCATATCGAACGGCTTTTGCGGTATATTGACAAACCCGTACACTCCGTCGGTTTCGGGTATCATGCCGTCCACTTCGGACTTTAGTATTCCCTCGATTTCAGCTTTGTCGGGTATGCGCCCGCTTGCCAGCAAATCGCCGCGCACTCTGTTTACTACGACAGACGTTGTCATTTTGTACGATTTTAACAGCGTTATCACCTTGTTTGCATCGCGAAGCGCACTTACATGCGGAGTCGTGACGATTAAAGCCCGTTCGCATGCGCCGACCGCACGGGTAAAGCCCGCCTCTATTCCTGCGGGACAATCCACAAGCACGTAATCAAACGTTACCGCCAAGCTGTTGAGTATGAGCCTTATGTTCTGCGCCGATACGCGCTCGCCCAAGTATCCGTGCGCCGACGGCAACAGATACAGATTACGTTCGGAACATTGTATAAGCGCCTGCCGCACGCGGCATCTGTTTTCTATTACGTCGGCAATGTCGTACACGACGCAGTTTTCCTTTTCCAAAACCACGTCGAGGTTATTCAGTCCGAAATCGGCGTCGATAAGCGCCACGCGATTCCCAAGTAAAGCAAGCGCGCGACCCAAACACGCCGTTACGGTCGTTTTGCCGACGCCGCCCTTGCCCGAAGTTACCACTATGCTTTTCATCAGTAAAAGTATAGTATAGCGTATTTTATTGCGCAAGCGGAAATTTGTTCGCTTTTGTCGCAAACGAAAATAAATATAATATTTGCGCTCGTTCGGTTGTACATGCTTTATGTTAGCAAGATGCTTCGGCGGGCAAAAATACTCGGAATGAAAAAAAATCGGTTGAACAAACAGTTCGACCGATCATTCGGAATTCCGAATTCTTATTTATTACAAATGCTCGAGTATGTCGTCCAAAAGCTCGCCGTCGGACAAGAGCTTACCGCCTCCCAATACGGTTGCGTATTCCGCCTCGTTTGGAATATTGACGTTTATATTTAACAGCTTGCTCATCATCTGTTTAAGACCCGGTATCTTAGCGCCGCCGCCGACAACGGTTATGCCTGTTTTACGAATCTCGGCGGCAACGGTTGGCGTGCCCGAATTGATTACGCCCTCTACCGCGTCGATGATATTCTTATAGTAGTCGTACAGCACGCCGTACAGCCGTTCAGCCGCTACGTCCAAAGTGCAGATGTTTTTGGTTTCAACGTCAATACCGCTGACCTTTGCGGAAGCACAGTCGTTCCGTATAAGACTGCAAATCTTTTCTTTAAGAGCACGAACGGACGGGCGCCCGACGTTCATTTTGTATACGCCCATTATTCTGTCGCGCAACGCGCTGTCTATCATGTCGCCGCCGATATTTATTCCGCAACCAGTAACAATTCCGCCGAGGCTTAAAATCGCTATCTCGGTGGCACCGCCGCCTATAGTGGCTACGATACCGCCGAAGTTGGACGATACGGGCATATCCGCGCCGACTGCCGCGAGCATGACCGAGTTGACCATTGTTATTTCGTCGATGCCTGCCGACATGAGAACGCTTTCGTACATCTCGCGGTCGGCAACGGTAATACCCATAGGCACGCCCACAATGCAACGGATTTTAGGCTTGATAATATACGAGTCAGGCAGAATTTGGGTTATAAATTCGCCGAGCATATCCGAGCATGCCTCGGAATCCTTTATTGCCCCGTCGATTATAGGGCAAACTGTTTTGGTCTTTTCGGGCGCTTTGCCCATCATGTAATATGCTTCGTTACCTACGGCGCGGGTCTTTCGCTTGCCGCCGTCGTCGAAGTAAGCGATTACGGAAGGCTCATGCAAAACTATGCCGTAGCCCGAAACGAATATCGAAGTAAACGACGTTCCGAGATCAAGCGCTATATCCATCTTCGCCATAAATCAAATTCTCCTCTAAAAGTTTTTCCGTCAGTCTTACGGGCAAGCCGACGACGTTAAAGTAGTCGCCGTTCACCCCGACAATCAGCGGCTTGATTGCATCGTCGTCTATGTTGTACCCGCCCGCTTTGTCGAACGGCTCGCCGCTATCCACATAATTATACACTAAATTATTGTCAAATGCACTAAAAGTAACTAACGTTTTTTCATTTTTTTCAATGATTTTACCGTTTACATTAAGATAAACGGCGGTAACTACCTCGTGAGTCCGTCCGCACAGCGCTTTAAACATCGCCATAGCCTGCGCTCTGTCCTTAGGCTTGCCGAATACACGGTTGCCCAAGCCGACGACCGTATCGAAAGCCAAAACGGGCAAGCATGTAGTTTTTGACGTGTGCTCACCCTTTATCCGCGCATTGGCGGTTGCCGTTTCCGTAGCGCCGACAAGCGTTATCTCGTCGACGTGCGCAGGCATGAAAATCGGATTTACAAACTTGATTTTTTTTATAAGCTCACGTCGCCTGGGCGAAGCGGTTGCCAATACTATATCAAAGGATTTCAAGGTTTTTCTTGTACGCCTTTGCAAAGTCGGCGCCCGCGCTTAACGCGTCTTTTATCTCGAGCGAGCAATCGCCTTCCACCTCTGTCTTCATAATAACGGAATCGCCCAAAACGTCGCACGTAATCGACTTGACCGAGCCGGACATAGACCTATCGAGCGAGTCGGCTATCCTGAGTATGACTGCAAGCCGCATGACGGCGACGAGATCCTCTTCCTGCACAATGCCAGCATACTTCTTCCACTCGGCGTACGACAAATCATCGAGGTCGTGCGCCAAAACCACGAACGACGCAAGCACCAAATCGCGGTGCGCTACGCCGAACAGATTGGAATTCATTATCGAGTAGTTGGAATGCTTGTAGTTGTTGTAAAAGCTTATCCTACCGCCCGACTCGTGCATAAGCGAAGCTATACGTAGCACGCGCACATACTGACGAGGAAGCTTGTGTAAAACGCGGAGCTGTTTGTACAGCTGTATCGCAAGGTTGCAAACGTGCTCTGCGTGATGAATATTGAGTCCGTAATAGTGCAGTCTGGTGTAAATTGAATAACCCAAAATGTCGGTTATAGGTTTTTCGATAGTCGTAGGCACGGCGTGATTAAATAAAAATCCCTCGCGTATGCCCGAGCCCGACACGACGACCTCGTCGAATTCGGTGCTGTCCAAAAAGCTTTTTATGCACGAGAGCGCCGCGCAGAATATCCCCGCGCGCTGTGCGGATAAGCCCTTGATTTTGGACCGCTTTTCCACGTCAAGTATTTTTATCATGTCGTACACCTTATCGAAGGTGTCCTTCCCGATATGGTAGTTATGCACCATGGAAAGCGGATACTTTTCGATACGCTGAACTATGGTTGCAAGACTGCGGAACGAGCCGCCCACTCCTACAAAGCGGTACTCGGGGTCGAGAGTCTTTAACCACTCTACGCTCGCAAACTGGTCGCGCATATACGTTTCTATCATTTGCGACTGCTGTAACGGCGTCGTGTTCTCGTTGAACAACGCCGACAATGTCATGGTGCCTATGGGAAGGTTTGTCCGATTTAGTATCATTCGGCGGTTGTACTGAATAAGCTGAAGCGACGACCCCGAAATATCCATAATAACGCCCTTGGGTATCTCAAGCGAATTGATTACGCCGTAATAAATCTGGGTCGCTTCCTGTTCCTCGGTAAGCACGTCCATTTTAAAACCGCAAACGGTGTTGACCTCTTCCAAAAAACTGCGCTGATTTTTGGCCTTGCGCACGGCGTTGGTCGCGTATGCGTAAATCTTTTCCACGTTGTTCGCGTCGCAGAGCTTGCGGAACATCTTTAGCGTGCGAACAGCCTGCGCTATTCGCGCTTGCTTTAAATACCCGTCGCGTTCCATGTCCTGAGCGAGTCTTACGGTTTCCTGAAGCTCGTCGTACACTACAAAATAACCGTCGTCGATGACGTGGGCCAAAACAAGCCGCGCGGAATTAGATCCCAAATCAATTATAGCAATATTATTCAAAGCAGTAACCTCGAGGCAAATGACGTTCGTTTTTACCCTATCGTACGAAAATCGTAGACGGTGCAAATAACATCGTACCTATTTACCCATTTTAGTTTGTACGTTAATTATAACATACAATTTACCCCTTGTAAAGGGGGTATTCTGCATAAATTTTGTAAAAATTTTTATCACATTTGGCTAATCGGGCACATAGTAACCCGAATACCTTGCACTTTAATCACGGCTTTCGACAAAATATTACAAAACCCTTTACTTTTTTTTGCGGAAGTGATAAAATATTAAAGTATGTCTATCAAAAAGAAGTTATCATATATATTAATAACGTTTTTGATTATAGCCGCGGCAATAGTCGGCATTACTATTTCGGCGCCGCGCGGCACGGCGTTTGCTCAAATGAAAAGCGACGGCGCAGCAAAGCTTACCGCTATAAGCACTACCGATTCGGACGTTGTATATTATTGCTTCGATAATCCGTCCTCCGTTTTTGCCGACGATAAAGGTTATATCGCGGTAGGCATAAACGGCGCGGACTTCGTACCCGCGACGGGCGGCGGCGACATAACGCACAACGACGTGTCCGCCGACAAGATTTACCGCTTTTCCGTCACCGAAGAAAATTCGGAATACCTGGTGTTCCTTGCGGGCGGCAAGCTGTACTACCGTTATTCCGACCAAGCCGACGCCGAGATTGAGATTGACGGCTGTATCGGCGATGTGCTGGACTTCGATATAGAGGACAAAAAGATCTTCGCACTTACTTCCACGCAAATTGCGTGCATTCCACTCGGGATTAACGGTCCGAGCGTCGAGGACGGCGTTATTACCACCCTTTCGTCGGACAACCATTCAAAGATATCCGCCGCAAGCTTGGCGGTATTAAACGGCAAAATCTTTGTCGCAATAGCTTCTGTATTCGGCAACAAGCAAGATATTTGTTCTATCGACGCCAATGTCGTTACCGACGGCTCGAGCGGACGGTTGGCGCTCGTGCGTATGCAATCGGACAGGCTTATGTCGGTAAGCGCCAACGACTACACCGACACGCTGTACGTGCTCACGCGCAGTGAGCTTATTGCATACGGAGTTTCGGGCGGCGGACTGTCGGCGACGAACCGCACGTTTGTTAAGGACATAAACTGCATTTACGCTTTTGACGACAGCGTGTACGCACTCGATTCGCTTTTTGCACTGCACAAGTTTTCCGCCGACCTCGATATTGACAAGGTAATCGTAGCGGCGGCAAGCGACACGTCGGGTTTTTTCAACATGCCCTCGGGCGTGTACGCCAAAAATTCAACTCTGTACGTTGCCGATACGCTTAACGGCAGAATCGCAACCGTCGGCAACGACGGCGTTGTGTACGTCAACAGAAAGTTCGATTCCCCCGTTTCGGTCGCCGCGGACAACGACGGTGCGGTGTACGTAGCTTACGCCGATAACAAAGTGGGAATTTTCAGCAAAGGCTTGTTCTCGATTTCGGACGAGCAAACGGTCACCGACGAAAAACTCGGCAAAATCAAGCAGATAGTAGTAAGCGGCAAAACGCTGTTCATTCTTGCCGAAAACGGTATTTGGAAGCTTGACCAAAACAAACCGCTCGAGCTGATCGACGAGGCACATTACAAGGCGATCACGCTCGGCTTGGGTAAAAACAAGCTGTACGCTCTGTCGGACGATAAGCTTTTTGTCATAACGGGCGACGGCGCGCAAGAGGTTTGCTCCGTACAAGCCGACGCGGTTTCCGTAGCCGTCGACCTTGACGAAACGGCGTTTATACTCTACCGCGACAGAATAGAGCGTTGCACGGGTAAAGTCCGCGACGTTTTCAAGCTCGAACTCGAAAACAAGGCTTACACGCTTAGCGACAAGAGCGGACAACTGCTTATTTGCCCCATTGACGTAAAGGGCGTGCAACAGACCGAAGACGCGTCAAACGTAATCGACTGCGGAAACTTTATAGTGCTCGATACCTACCGTCACCGTTTGCTCAAGACCGACGGCGATGAATTGGGCGCACGCTACGTCGGCAGTGACTACACACTTCCAGATGGCACAAAACCGAGCGACCGCATAGTGCGAACGGTTTTGCGCGACGCCGAGCTGTTTTCCGTTCCCACCGAGTCGGCAAGCAAGCTTACCGTTTCTGCCGGGCGCAGGATTTTGGTGCCCTACTACGAGCTTGACGAAACACCCGAGTTTGCTTTCGTGCTTGTGGACGATACGGTAAACAACGTGCTCGTGCAAGGGTACGTGTACAAGCATCTTCTTTCCGAAGAGCCGCTCGAGTACGTAGCGCCGCCTTCGACGCTTTGCACCGTGTCGAGCAAGATAGGAACGTCAATCAAGCGTTGGCCGAGCCGATTTGCCGAAACAGCCGAGGGCTACGAGGAAGTGGCGGAAAACACAAAGCTTCTTATGCTCGACTTTGTGGACGACTACGTTGACGATTACGGATACTATTGGTACAAGGTCACACTCGAGGACGGAAGCGTCGGCTATATCACAGCGGTCAGCGTAACGACTATGGACTACTACCAGGCAAACATTCTGCCCGAGTACAATGCCGAAATCATATCGTACAAAAACAGCTCTTACGCGGTCGTCTACACGCGCGACGATAGCGGCAATTACGTTGAAATCCCGGGCTTTAAACTCAACACAGGCACTAAAATCGAGGTTGTGGGCTCATACGACTCATCCGAGAAGTACACCAAAATCAAATTCCTCGACGAAAAAACACACAAAACGGTAACATGCTACGTTCAGACGGCGTACGTCAGCTACGGCGGCGTAAACATCGTACTGATAGCCGCAATAATAGTGATATCAATCACAGTCATTCTTGCCATAATCATTATCGCGCGCACAACCGCTTCCAAGCGTAAAAAACTTGAAAAGCGCGGCGACGCCGATTTCGACAGAAATTAAATTTTACAAACAAAATAGTACGGCTTAATTGAACCGTACTATTTTGTTGTTTACGTTTTACTGATCACTCGTCTGAAGTTGACGCTACCTCGCTTTCCCTTTGCACAAACTCTACTCCGCCGATGGAAAACTCGTAGGCGGTGCGCTGTTCGCTTTCCCCGCTATCCAGCCGCTTTGTGTACTGTCGGGATTGGATACGCCCGACTACGTCTAACTTTTGTCCGACAGGTGCGTTTTTTATAAGCCGCGCATTCTTGCCCCAGGCTATACACGGTATGTAGTCAGACTTTGCATAGGCGCGGTTTACAGCCAACAGTACGTCGCAAATCTCGCGGTTAAACGGCGTAGTACGGTAAATGGGCGGCTTGCATATGTAGCCTATCAGCTCGGCGGTATTGGGATTTACGTCCTCGTGCGGCTCGCCTATTTCACGCGCAAAAACGCTTAGTATGAGCCGCGACCGCTCGCCGTCGGGTCTGTTAAAGCTACGGAACTGACCGGTTACCGATATATAATCGTCCTTTTTCAGCTTGCCGACCAACTCCTCCGCGGCGGTTATCGGGATAACGTCCAAATGCTCGGACAGCCGCGGAACGTTTAGCTTAAACTCGTAGAATCTCTCGCCGTACAAATCGTGCGAATATTCAACGTCTGAGCCTATCTTCCCCTGCAAAAATACTGTATTGGTCGGTTTTTCGTTTTTCATTGATGTACTTAACTCCCGGAATTATAAATTTGTCTGCCCGTATGATCGATAGTGTAGTTGTCTTTGTAAATGAGCTCGCCCACTGTTTTGAACGTAAAGCCCTTTGCGCGAAGTCCGTCGATTATGGACGGCAACGCTTCGAGCGTGTGCTTTCCGTCGTTGTGCATCAGAATGATACTGCCGTTACGAGCGCTGCCCACTACGCGCGACGTGATTTGCTCTTTGGATAAGTTCTTCCAGTCGAGCGAATCGACGTCCCACTGAATGGAATACAACCCCTGGGCTTGCGCAACGTTAAGCACGGCATCGGAATAATCGCCGTACGGCGGACGGAAAAGCTCTACCTTTCGCCCCGATATCGACTCTATAAGCGACTTGGACGTTGACAATTCCAGTTCCATTTGACTTTTGGTCAGCTTGGACATGTACGGATGCGTAGCCGAGTGCGTGCCTATTTCGATACGGTCGGACGCCGCCAACGTTTTTAACTCTTTTTCGTACTTTTCAGCCCAAAAACTGACTAAAAAGAACGTCGCACAAGCGTCCTTTTGCTCAAGCGTTTCCAAAATGCCGAGCGTTTTGTCCGCACCCCACGCCGCGTCGAACGTAAGCGCCACCGCCTTTTGTTCCGTTTCTACGGAATAGATAGGCACCTTTTTGGGACTGACGTTGCTGTAAATCGCCGCCGCACCCGTATAGTACACTCCAGTCACGGCAAGCGCAAGCACAACCGCCGCAATAACCGCAAGCACAATCGCCCGTCGTTTGACAACCAAGAATCTCATTCGGACATCTCCAATTTTACATCTATTTATTATGCGGTATATGTCTAGTCGTGGCGAATAACGTCGAGTTAGGTCGACTTTGCATATCCGCTACGCCGCGCCAATATTCCGCATATCAAATTGTATTCCGACGATCGCCCAAATAGACCGCTTAACAAAAAAACCTCCGAACCGATTCGGAAGTTTTTTAAGCATTTTAAGTTATTATTAAAATTATTTTACTCGGAAGCCAAAGTTACTACGCCGACCGTGCCGATACCGACATGCACGCCGCCGACGGGACACATAGGCACTATCTCTATATCTGTCAAGCCGTATTTGCGAAGCACGCGGTCCTTTAACACAGGTATGCGCATATCTTCGCCGATGTAATACAAAAGAATTCCGTCGATACTTTGAGGCAACCGCGCAACCGCCGCATCTGCGGCTCGGTTAAATCCTATCGTTTTGGCGTATATAACAAGGTCGTTTTTGGCAAACTCGAACACAGGTTTGATCTTGATTATATTTCCCACACGGGAAAGAAGCTTGTTTACCCTGCCGCCGCGAGCAAGCTCGGTAAGCGATTCGGGAATAAATTGCATGGCAATGCGCTGTTGAAGATTGTCGGAAAGCGCAAGCAGTTCGTCGAATGTCGCGCCGTTCTCGTTGGCTTTTACGAGCTCGCGAATGTAAACGAGCGCCGACGGGCCCGCTTCGCCTGAATTAATCGCGGCAACCCTTTTCCCATCATACTGCGAAACGGCAATATTGGCAGAGCCTATCGTACCGCTCAGCCTGTCGGCAATGGTAAAAATCATTACCTCACTGTTTTCGTCTTCGTCAAAAAAACTTTGTATCGCGTTTTGAAATTTTTCAGGCGACGGTTGTGACGACTTGGCGCCCGTCTTACTCTTGGCAAGGTCATTATAAAACGCCTTCCAAGTATCCGGAAATCCCTCCTCGTACTCTTTGGTCCCGATAGAAAGCGTAAGGCTGACTACCTTTATTCCGTGCTCGTTAACGTAATCCTCGGTCAGACCGAACGTAGAGTCGACTATGAATTTTACCATAAATCACCACCGTACACAGCTTTTTTTGTGTGTTTTTCTGTCCTTTATATTGTACCATTTTTTTCGCCGTCGGTCAAACCCAATCGCACAAATTATTCCCGATAAACCCGTTTTTTAACCCGTTTTAGCCGTATAATTATAAAATCATATGCTCGATTGTCCGTTTAATTATAATAAAATACTGTCCAAACGACCGATATTTATATAAATATATTCAAAATTATTGATTATTGTTACCGTTAAAAAGCCACAGGTACTCCCGAGGATATTCTAAAAGAGTTAAAAAGCTTGACAACATGCTTCGCACGCAATATAATAAAATCGCATAAACGAAGGTGATTACCCAACGCCATTCTATTCGTTATGCGGAGGTAGTATGTCATATATTCAAGACGTTCGCCAATCGATTGTTGCGCGAAATGCAGATCAACCCGAATTTTTGCAGGCTGTGGATGAGGTGCTATCAACGATAAAACCCGTTGTGGAAAGCGATTCCGTTTACAAAAACAACGCCATACTCGAACGCATAACCGAGCCGGACAGACAAATCATGTTCCGCGTGCCATGGACGGACGACAACGGGAACATGCGCGTTAACCGCGGCTACCGCATTCAGTTTAACAACGCGATCGGACCGTACAAGGGCGGTCTTAGGCTTCATCCGTCCGTCAATCTGTCCATAATCAAATTTTTGGGCTTCGAGCAGATATTCAAAAACTCGCTTACAGGCTTGCCTATCGGCGGCGGCAAGGGAGGCTCCGACTTTGACCCCAAGGGTAAATCCGAGCGCGAAATACGCGAGTTTTGCCAAAGCTTTATGACTGAGCTCGCCCGCCATATCGGCGCGGATACCGACGTGCCCGCAGGCGACATAGGCGTAGGCGGTCGCGAAATCGGCTATATGTACGGTCAGTACAAGCGCATTAAAAACATTTACGAGGGCGTGCTCACAGGCAAAGGTCTTACCTACGGCGGCTCGCTCGCTCGCACCGAGGCTACCGGCTACGGACTTGTTTACATAGTTAAAAACATGCTCGAAGCGGCGTCCGCCGTTAACGGAAATTCGGTTACAATCGGTTTGAGCAACGGCATTAAAGGCAAAACCGTTACAATTTCCGGCTCGGGCAACGTTGCAATTTACGCCGCGCAAAAGGTAACCGAGCTCGGCGGAAAAGTAGTTACCATGTCCGACTCAAACGGCTGGGTTTACGACCCCAACGGCATTAATCTCGACGTAGTTAAGCAAATCAAGGAGATCAAGCGCGGCAGAATAAAGGAATACGCAGACATCGTAAAGTCGGCAGAATACCACGACAATGGCAAAGTTTGGCAGGTCAAATGCGACGTTGCGCTCCCCTGTGCGACCCAAAACGAGCTTGACGTTAACGACGCAAAAACGCTTATAAAAAACAAAGTTCTTGCCGTCGGCGAGGGCGCCAACATGCCGTCGACCACCGAGGCGATAAACGCGTTCCAAGCCGCAAATGTTTTGTTTATGCCCGCTAAGGCGGCAAATGCGGGCGGCGTAGCGGTTTCAGCACTCGAAATGAGCCAAAACTCGCAACGGCTCGCCTGGACTTTTGACGAGGTAGACAACAAGCTTAAAGGCATTATGAGCGGCATATTCGACAAAGTTTCCGAAGCCGCCAAGCTGTACGCCACACCTACAGACTACGTGGCGGGCGCAAACATTGCGGGATTTTTAAAGGTCGCGCAAGCAATGATTGCACAAGGCGTGTAATGTTCTATTCGATAAAACGGCGCGTATCGATCGATACGCGCTTTTTTGTTTTATTCGGATTGTACTACCGCTGTTTTCGGTTTGGCGTGCTTTGCTTTATACTGCTTTACCGCCGAGATAATCACCTTACAAAACTGAAAAATTCCGAGCGCAATCAAGAACGCGCCGTAGCATGCGCGCAGTATATATCCGCCGGAGTATTTTGCAAGCACACTCCCGCCTACCGCGCCGATTATCGCCGTGCACACTATGGGGATTGATTTTTTAAAGCACACATAGCCGTTCTTCTTATGAATAAAAATGGCGACGAGCGACATGGGAACAAACGCGACGAGATTAATCGACTGCGCGAGATGCTGTTCCAATCCCGCGGCAAGAGTCAACAGCGGAATAAGCAGCGTTCCGCCCCCCATACCCATACCGCCTATTATTCCGCCGAGCACGGACACTGCGATAATAATCTGCCACGGGCTCATACTATCACCAGCTTTATGCCTATGCCTATCATCAACAGCGAAAAGATTATGCCTATCGCCGTCGCGTTTAGCTTGTTGAGCAGCGCCGCGCCCATTATTCCGCCCATGACTACGCCCAGGCATGCGCACAGCACGGATTGACCGTCGTAGTATCCGTTATACAGATATATCGCCGCGCTTATTATGCAGATAGGAAGTATTACGAGTAGCGCCGTTGCGTGCGCGCGTTTCGAGTCCAGACCGCCGAACTGCAATAGAGGAACGGCGAGCATGCCGCCACCGCCGCCGAAAAAGCCCGAAACCCATCCGACGGCGACGCTTCCGATATATAAAATCAACGTTTTTATCTTTTCGTTCACGTAAATAGTTTTGCACGTTTATGTAAAAAATAATCATGCGGTGAGAAGGCGGATTTACGGCGGCAAACGCAGGTAAAATATTTGCGATAATCACGTTATTAGCCCCTAAATCATTTGCAATTTTCGCCGACTTATTATATAATGTATACTGTATAAGAAAAATTCTGTAAAGGTGTTTACATGCACGCTATCAAAAGACTGAAAAACAAAACGATAACCATCATTCTGTGCTTGGCAATTGCACTGTCGTTTATTATGGGCGCATATTCCGTAATGAGCGCGGCAAAGGCCGATACCACGGACGACACGGTCGAGTTTAACACGACTTCGGTCGGCTTGAGCAATACCGCGTTCGATTCGTATTCGGGCTCTTTCCCCGCCGACCCTACGTCGTGGACGGGTGCAAACGTCGGAACAGCCAACGGCAACATCAAAAAAGGCGTTGTGGATCTCACCCCGTCCGTTTACACGCAGAACAAAAACGGCAATAAGGCGTTTGGGCTCGACGTATACGACGAGTACAAAAACTCTACCGATATTCCCAAAACGATATTCGGCAAAGACACTCAGTTCGGCGGCGACGAAAAGACGTTGTTGATCAACTCGGTAGAAAACTCGAAAATCGCTTACGCGTTCACCTCGTCCGACATGAGCTTTGCACCCAACTCGTTCTACCGCATTTCGGTTTGGGTCAAAACGGGCGACTTTGCACCTCAGACGGGCGCAACCGTCAAGCTTAAAGGTCTCGGTCAATACTTCGGTTTCGGAAACATCAACACCGTGCGCGACGATAACTACGCGCTTATCACCCCCAACGAGGAAAACGACTACACTTGGGTTCAATACTCTATGTACGTGCGCACGTCCGCTTCGCTTACCAAAACAGTCAACCTCGTGCTTGGCGTAGGTGACGCGGTCGTTGCCGACAGCGACGAGAATCCCGCATCCGCCCGCCCCGCTACCGGCTATGCGTTCTTCGATACCGTAACGGCGGAACGCGTTTCGGCATACACCTTTGCGGCGGAAACTCAACATCTTAAACAAGTAGAAGACAGCAACGTATATACCAACACCGACGGCACCATGTTAGCCGTAAACCTTAACGAAACAAAATCGTTTACTGCGAGCGACGGTGTAACGGAAATCGGCACCTTCTCGGCAAACGAAAGCCACTGGGATATGTCGGGCATTTACTACGACGAGTACGATAAAGATCTCGAATACGTCGGCTCGGCGCGCGCTATCATTTACAATTCGCAAATAAGATTGCCCGACCTCGAGAACAACTCTTACGGTCTTACCAAAAACCCGTGGGCGCCATACGGCAGAGCGGAATACGATATGCTTAACGGCTCGCCTTTCTTCGAGGGCGAAAATACGGCAAACATACTTATGATTTCCACCTATGACGGCAAAGAGTTTGCAAGCTCTGCTTACGGCGTTGCGTCACCCAACGTTACCATTGAACGGTTTAAATACTACCGCTTCTCGGTATGGGTAAAGGGCGACAGCGTCGAAGGCGGCAACGGCATATCCGTTCTCGTCAAAGGCAAGTCGACGAACAGCAATAACGTAGGCATGCTTACTCAGTACGCCAACCTCGAAGGCGATTCGTCCGACGCCGCGCACTACGGCTGGAAGGAACAGGTAATTTATATTCACGGCTCCATGCTTTGCGATTACGACGTACACTTCGAGCTGTGGCTCGGTTCGCCTTACGAACGCTCGGCAGGCATAGCTATGTTTGATAACGTAACGTTTACCGAGCTTAACTACAGCGACTACAGCGCAATGTCGGCCGCAGACAGCGGCAACGTCTACGAGATAGACGATTTTGGCAACGACACCAATATCGCAAACGGCAGCTTCGTTAATATCGGCGACATGGACGAGCTTAAGTTCCCTATGCCTGCGGCCGACTGGACGTTCCACACTCCGGACACCGTAGGCACGCGCGGCTTCTCGACCAAGGAAGTAAACACCGAGAACGCAATTTACGGGATTATCCCCACAGATAAAGACACGTTTGAAGCCATCTCGTCCGACCTTCCCTACGTGACAAGACCAAGCGGCAATAACCTTTATAACGTGCTGTTGCTTTCGTCATACACGCCCACGGCGATCGGCTATCAGTCGAGCGACATCACGCTTGCAACCGATACCGCCAACAAGCTTACCGTTGATCTTATGGTCGACAGGATAGACGGCTACGGTGCGTCGCTTGTGCTTAAAACGACCGACGGCGACGTGATTTCCTCTATCGAGAATATCACCGACACCAACAGAAAGTTTAAGACGTTCACCTTTTACCTTGCCGCGCCGCTTTCCGACCAAACTGTAAACGTCGAAATTTGGCTCGGACTTAACGACAGATATGACAATACAAGACGGCTCTCGTCGGGCAACGTTTATGTAAAAGAAGTAGCGATCAACACGTGGACGGCAGCAGAGGGCAGCACGATCGAAGCCGAGTACAACGAAATACTCGCTAACTACAAGGATAAAGTAAGCAAACCTAACGCGCTTACCACTCTCGACTACGGCGTCTACTCGTTCACCTCGCCTACTCTCGATTACTACGACGCATACTCGTACGCGCAGAACGACGGCTTGGGCAATCTTTACCGCTGGACTATGTCCACCGAAAAGACAAGCGGCGTTAAAAGCGGTGTGTTCAACTCCGACTATCTCAAAACGGGCTTCACCGTTTACGACGGTTTTGACAAGAAAGACCAATCGGGCAACATGCTGTATATCTTTAATACCGAAAGGAACAGAACAAGCTACAGCATGGACAACTCGCTCTCGCTTGTTGCCAATCAATACTACAGAATAGACGTCACGCTTAAGGTTGTACTCGACAAAGAAATGCGCGACGACAAAAACGCAATCGGCGCAAATATCAAGCTTATCGGCTCGACGGCGACGTTTGAGAACATCAAGGACACCACTACGATAATCGACAAGACCAACGAGGATACGCGTGATTACGAGGCATTCCAGACCTATTCGTTCTACGTATCTACGGGTAACGACGGCGGCACTGTCCGCTTGGAAATTTCGCTCGGCGGAGAAGCGAGAGATAACTATATCCTGGGCAAGCTCGTCGTAGGCGACATATCAATGACAGAGATAGATAACCTCGATTACGAAGCCGCCGAAAAAGACACCAAAAACAAAAAATCGATTGCGGTCGAGCTTTCCGACACGGACACCGACTCGTCGGATAACAATACCGAAGCAACCTCGGGAGAAATTCAGTGGTGGATAATCCCCACTATCATATTCAGCTCGGCGCTTCTCATTGCGGTTGTACTGATTATCGCTCTTCGTATTCGCGACAAGATCAAACAAAAACGTCAAAAGTCGATCACCTACACTACCGACTACGATCGTAGCGACGTTATGCGCGATATAGACCGTCTTAAAGCCGCAGACGAAGCGGAAGCCGAACAACAGCGCAAGGCTACCGAGCAACCCAAAGACTACTTCGACGAAACGCCCGAAGAGAAAGAAGAATCCTCACCCACCGAACAAACAGAAGACGGCGAGCAAACGGAACAGCCCGAAGAGCAATCGGACAATCAAGACCAACAGTCCGAACCCGCACCTACGGCAGAATCCAAGGACGAACTCGACGACTAATCACGACAACAAAAAATCACCTCGGTTGAGGTGATTTTTTAATGCGATACTATATTGCGTGTTGTAAAAATACAGTGACAAATTTTACCAAAACTAAATCGCCGTCTGTTGCAGTTTAGCGTTGAGTTTGTCAAAGTCTATCTCTATATCAGAAATAATATCATTTATTTTTGTCACGCATTTATACTGGAAATCATACGTCGGCTTGATTACGTACAAATTATAAATCCCGAAGCTTGAGTGAATTAAAAGCATATCCTGTTCGTCCACGCGAATATCTTGAGGCACTTCAAGCTCCCCGCCCTGCACCAAATCCTTCCCTTCACCGTAATCGGTTTCGGTCGGATAATAAATACACTGAAAGTAGTTGTATACAAGAACATCAATCGTATCCAGTTTTTTTCGTTTAAACAAGCCCACTTGCGTATAAATCCTCTTTTTATATCAACAGTATACCAAAATATAAATTAAAAATCAAGACCGTTTGCTTTTTTATTTAATGTTTGATATAATATTAATTATTAAATATCAAGGCAATATAAATGAAGATAACGGATATTGACGTATCGCTTAGTCACGGACAGCTTTTCCATAAACAACTTATTCTTGTATATTTCGGAATGGTTGTATGCTGTCTGTTTCCGATACTGACGATAATTATGATAGCACTGCAAATGGAATGGACGGCGGAAATTGTGAGCACAATGGCACTGTGCAATATTCTCGGTTTTGCTTTTCTCGCCTTACTGATTTATATAAAAATCAAAAACGACAGACTGAAAAACAAAATTAAACTGTGGTTAGATGACGCGGTTACTTTAAAAGCGTATTCCCAAAAAATCGACGAGCATAAATTAGGTATTCAACCCAAAGCGACCAAAATTCAAGTCACATTTACCTTCGATAACAATCATTATAAAAGACAAAGCACGTATAAAGTATTTGGCGGATACGAAGGTTGCGTCGGTTGCTTTAATAAGTACGCCGACAAAGAGGTCGACATTTTGTATTCACCAAAATATGACGAGGTTATGATATTAAAGGATTAGTAACGCTGTTTGTATATGCACACGCTATATATTCGTGAGATCCTTCACTTCGTTCAGGATGACAAACAAACTTTACTAAAAAAAGCGCGGCGTGCCGCGCTTTAAAAAAATTCACAATAACCTCTTTCTCACTTCTTCACTATTAACTATTATCTCTTACCTAATCTAATATCCCCCGTCGACATGCAAAAGCGCGCCGTTTATAAATGATGATTTTTCGTCTGCAAGGAAAAGTGCGGCGTGGCTGACGTCCTCCGGTTTGCCTATGCGCTTAACAGGAGTATTGTCCACGATACGGAAAAGCGCGTCGGGCGGCACGGGGTCGTTCATCTCGGTAGCAATAAGTCCTGCGACGATAGCGTTTACCGTAACGTACTCGCCGACCTCGCGCGAAAGCGCCTTTGTAAGCCCGTTAACGCCGGCTTTAGCCGCCGAATACAACGTTTCCGTACTCGAGCCGCGCTCTGCCCAAAACGAGCTTATATTGATTATTCTGCCAAAACCGTTTGAGATCATCGCCGGCAAAAACGCCTTTGTTACAAGCCACACGCCCTTTAAGTCAACTGCCATAACGCGGTCGAAGTCCTCTTCGGTATCGGTCTGCAACAGTCCCAAGTGCGCGATACCCGCGTTATTAATAAGCGTATCGACGTGTCCGAATGCTACGCTACCCACCATGCGTTTGACGTCGTCGGGATTGGAAATATCCGCCTGTATTGCTTGACACGCTATCTCGCGACTGTTTAGCTCGTTTACAAGTTCCATCGCCGCTTTTTCCGACTTGTTGTAGTTTATAATAACGTTATACCCCGCATTGCCGAAATCAATCGCAGTTTGTCTACCTATTCCGCGAGCGCCGCCCGTTATCAGTACAGTTCTTTTCATTATTTCTCCGTATGTTTTTACACTATATTGTCGGGCAGGTCGTTTTCAAATAAAACGACTTTATTTTCCGCAATCCGGCTTAGTGCGGCAACCGCCTCGTCGCGTGACGAAAACGTTTTTATTCTATCTTCACTCATCCCGACGGACAGCGCACCCTTTTGAATATCTGCGGCGCGCGAGCCGACTAAGTACGCATAATCGCACACTGCGGCGATTTGCTTGCCCAACTCGATATTAGCCGGCTTTTCCAAAGCGCCGAGCTCCACAAACCCCGGCGTTATTATTACTTTAACCTGAGTAAAGCACGACAGCACATCCAATGCGTTTTTTGCACCGACGGGATTGGAATTGTACGCGTCGTCTATTACCGTAACCGTTTTGTTTTCGCCGGGCAGTAACTGCAATCTGTGCTCTACCGTTTCCAAACCCCCGACCGCTGACGCGATATCTTTTGCTTCAACCCCAAGCTTAGTCGCAATGGACGCGCATACACACGTGAGTTCGGCAATATGCGCGCCGAGCAGCTTGGTCTTGACCGCGTGGCGCTCGCCGCTTATTACAAGCTCAAACGCCGTTCCGTCGGCGTTTATTACAAGATTTTCGTAGCCGCATTCTTCGCCGCCGGTCACCGATTTTCGGCAAGCGGAATCACGCGATTCGAGCGCCTTACAATCGGCGTTGTAGCCGTTTAGCACAAGCAGTCCGTTTTGCGGAAGAGCTTGCCCAAGCTCATACTTGACGTTGGCGACGTTATCGCGACTTCCCATTGTTTCCAAGTGCATGTCGCCGACAGCCGTTATAATGCCGTACGTAGGACTGACGATATCGCAAAGCTCTTTTATATCGCCTTTATACCGCGCGCCGAGCTCGGCTATAAACACCTGCTCGCCGTAGTAATCGTTGTTTATAGTTTTGCACACGCCCATAGGCGTATTGTAGCTACCGGGCGTTGCAAGCACGGTATACTTGCCGATAAGCATTTGCTTCAGGATATTTTTTGCAGTCGTCTTGCCAAAGCTACCGGTAATGCCGATTACTATCGGCGAATTCTGTTTAAGCTTTTTGCGTGCGCGCCTGACGTACTTTTTGTTATTAAGCTTTTCAAACGGGAGCGTAATATAGTTTGCCGCAACAGGCGTAAACAGCACAAAAAGCGCAATCGCGCTTATCACCGTTTGGCAGTACGCCGAATAGTACGTTGCCCACGCGACGAGTGCGCACAGTCCGAACACGAGCACACAGTTAACAATATACAGCCGCACGAGCCGCCCCGTTAGCTTTGCTTTACTGGCGCCCGACTTACTGACCGATATTGCAAATATCACCGCAAAAACGGCGTAAAACGCCGTACCGCAATACCTTACCCACTCAAACGCCGCAAAGCACGCGACGAATATTATTGACGTAATAAACGAAAAAATCATGAGCGCGGAATAGCGTATCGGCATGTCGTAGTTGGTGTCCTTTACCCAAGCCACGACGCCGCGCGCTCTGTATCCCGATAACTGAATTATCTTCAACATAGGCAAGCTTATTACAGATGTCAGTATCGCGCAAACCGCGATAAGCGCTACAGAAATATAATATTCCATGCTCTATTCCAAAACAAAGTTTTTTAGTTGCTGTAAAAACAGATAGTGTGCGTCGACGTACGAATAATGTCCGCCGTTTGTTACCACAAGCCGAGATTTGGTTATCCCCTTGCACAATCGCTTTGCCATATACATAGGCGTGTCGCGATCGCGACGTCCCCAAAATACGAGCGTATCGCACTTTACGTACGGAAGCAACCCGTCGAGGTGCGTGTTGACTATGCGGACAAATACCCCGCGCATACTCGGGTCTATACTATTATAATCTTTAGAGCCGTATCCGTCAAGGGATTTGCCGCACTTTACTCTGCGATGATAACGCGCTATGCGTATTCGTTTTTTTAAGCCAAGCTTCGGTTTGAGCCCTGCACTGTCCACAAGCATGATTTTGCCCGCAATGCCCTGCGCCGCGAGTATCAACGCTACCCGTCCGCCAAAGCTGTGCCCGACGATTATCGGCTTTTCTATATCGTTTTCCAACAGAAAATCGCGCACGCATGCGGCGTACTCGTACACGCCCCAATCGCTCGGCACGACTTTTGGGAACGCGAAGTTTACACACGTTACGCCCCAATCGCATGCGGCACTGTACGCGCCCTTAAACGAATTTAAATCGCCGCCCCAGCCGTGCAAAAATAAAACGACCTCGGCGCTGTTTCGCGCTTTTTTTATTTCATACTCACACGAAACACCGTCAAGCGTCGTTTGCATATTACCCTCACTGCAAATAAAGTCGCATAATCAGCGCGTCTTTTCCTTTGTAGTAGTTTGGGCGTTTACCTACGACGGCAAACCCGCATTTTTTGTACAACTCCTGCGCCGGCACGTTGTCGTAGCGCACAAGTAGATACACCGTTTTAACATTCCGCGCCCGAAGCTTATCAAACAGCTCGGTCATCAGCGCAAGCGCCACGCCGTTCCGACGATAACCGATTACGACCGCTATGTTGTTTATCTCGCACTCGTCGAGCGTTATATCGCCCGATACATAGCCGCAAAACGTTTGCCCGTTGTATGCGACAAGAAACACGGTGTGCTCGTTTTGTATAGCGGCTCTTACCTGTTCTTCCGACCACGGACAATCTATATATGCGCTTTCGGCGGCAAATATAGCTTGCGCGTCGGGCGGTGCCGCTTGCCGAATAGAAATCACAGATCGCCTTCTTTGCGTTCGGGCTGAGCCTTGCGAACGTACAGCGGAAGCAAATCCTTCTGATCGACAACGTTATTTATATGCTTTTCCGCCGCGATCCGCATTTCACGCTCGCCTATACCGACAGTGCCGGAAAACAGTCCCGCAAGCTTGCTGTCGGTCGATACGGCGTAATCGGGGTGCGACTTTATAAAGCTTTGCGCGTCCTCGAGCGTCATGCACGTCGCGCCGTCGACCTCGGCTTCGCCGTCAAACCTTGCGATATAGCACACCTTGTTGCCTGCGTCGGCGACAGATATTACTTTACCGCTGTTATTGTTATATGAGTTGAGTCGTAGATTGTTTACAGCAAAGCACGGCAATCCGAGTGTATAACAAAACGTTTTTATCGTGGTAAGACCAATGCGCAAACCAGTAAAAGATCCGGGTCCGATGCACGCGCCAAAAATATCCAAATCGGCAAGATTTACGCCGGCCTTGTTTAACAACCCGTCAATCATAGGCATCAGCGTTTCAGAGCCAGCGTTTTTTAAGTTCTCGTCGTAATAATAACTGTTACCGTAGCGCAAGAGCGCACGCGTGCCCTCTGCGGTATCTATAAACAAATAGTTTTTGCTTGTCATCTCTCTATCGTGACCTCGCGTTTTGACTCGTTTTTGACAATTCCGATTTTAACGGTATGAACACCATCGAAGAGTTCTTTGATATTCTGCCACCACTCGACGGCGCAAACGCACCCCGCATCGCCTATAAAGTCGCCCAGCCCCGCCGCCATCGCTTCGTCCGCGCTTTCCAATCTGTACGCGTCAAAATGGCAAAACTTAATCTTGCCGTCCGGATATTCGTTCATAATGGTAAACGTCGGCGAAACCACTTGCGATTTTACACCGAGCCCTGCGGCTATGCCCTTGCACAGCACTGTTTTGCCCGCGCCGAGTTCGCCCGTCAGCAATACAACGTCGCCGCCGCAAAGCGTTTTGGCAAGTTTTTTCCCCAGTCCGAGCATTTTCCGCGGGGATTTGACAGTAACGGTTTTTATCATTAGCTCCTCAAATTTTAACTGCTTTAAACAACAACGGCGCAACGACTGACGCCCATGCCGCTATTAGAAAGTACCGCAAAAAACAATACAGCATAGGGATATCCTGCGGCAAAAACAGCTTAAAACCCTGCTGTATGCCGACCGCGACGCCTAAGCCAATAACAAGCCGCAACAGCGCAGTCCACCACTTACGGTTGCTCTTTATGTCGTACTTGACAAAATGTTTTTCCACGTAGTAGCCTATATCGAACGCCATAAACGCGCCGAGCCCCTTTAGTATATCCGCGCCGCTCGGCGACGAAAGCATACCCGCACTTCCAATCACGCTGATTATTATTACAGCAAGCACGAAGCCGGGAATGATAAACAGCTCTTCTTTATCGCGCAACAGTCTAAACAACGCCATAAAAGCCGCCGCGCAAGCAATGCCGAGCACAAGCCCCGCCAAAACGTCGGTCAAATAATGCTGTCCGAGATACATGCGCGATAACATTACGAGAAGAGTTGCCGCCGCACACACTATCGGCACGGCCGTGGACTTTTTTCCGTATCTGAGTGTAAGCATCGTAGAAATCGACGATATACTTTCAGTATGCCCTGACGGGAACGAATACGTGGTTTCGGGGTCGCCGATACTTCTCACATTGTACGCGTCGAAGGGGCGCGGGCGTTTGACGCCGAGCTTTAAAAAGTTGGTGACGGCAACGCCCAATATGTATACGTTAAAAAACTTGTATGCGTAAACTTTGTCTATGCACCAGTACAGCACGACGGCAATTACCATAAACGCAAGCTCGGTGCCGAGTTGGGAAATACCCAAAAACACGACGTCGGTAAAGCCGTTGGACATGCGCTGTAATAATGTGATTAAATCGGCTTCAAACTGCACTGATCAGTCCTCGTACCGCTCGACGTTTTTGCCGTCCGACCACAGCCGTTCGATATTGTAAAACTCACGCATTTTGTCGGTGAATATATGAATGATAACGCCGCCGTAATCGAGCGCGATCCATTCGGAATTGACGTCGCGCTTATTGGGATTGAGTCCGAGTTCTTTTGTAAGAACGTCCTCTACATAGCCCATGAGCGCTTTAACCTGCGTTGTGGAAGTAGCCGAAGCGATTACGAAGTAGTCGGCAACGATTGTCTTTCCGTCAAGATTGACTATATCTATATTGTGCGCCTTATGAAGCGAAAGCTCGCGTGCGGCAAGCTGTGCGGTATCGCGTATAACGTCGCCCGTCGGCTTGAATGGAGAGCGTGAAGCGACTGCTCTTTCGCCGAACGGCGTAGCGATCAATTCCTTTCTTTTAGGCTCTGACGTTTTTAACGCCTTGGTCTTTTGCGCAACCGTGCGAACGGATGTTGATTTGTGTGCAACAGCTATCGGGAAGTTGCTCGACGGTTCTTCTTTGGGAAGCGGCGGGATTTCCGTACTGCCACAAAGAGTTTTGTAATACTCGATTGCCTGTTCCGTGTAGGAACATGTTTCGTTATCCTCAAGCTCGCTTATTTCGGTAAGGCATGAGAGCATGGCAAGCTCCTTGCCGAGCGTACACACGTACCGCTTATGCTCGAGCGAGGGGTACTTTCGTCCCTGCTCGGTCTTGTCCGCAAGATACACGATTTCGCCGAGCGTGCTAAGCTTTGCTTTTGCGGTAGAATGATACGTTATAGCGTCGGCTATCTCATCCGAAACGCCGAATTCCTTTTTTGCGATATACCCGCCTATCGGCGCGTGAAGCGTTGGCGCGGGAAATCCCGAAAGGTCGACTTTATTTTCGTAGTCCGCCGGATTTTCGGACTTGGCTATATCGTGCAGAATACACGCCGTCACGGCGTCGTTTGACGAGGCGCCGTACAGCTTTGCAAGCTGTTCGCCGCGCACAGCCGTGCCATAGGTATGAACGAGTCTGCCGTAAGACAATCCGTGCTTTTTTAAGCCGTCCACGTACTTGCCGTACGGGTTGAACAAGCCGTGTTTGACCGCGTACTCATGCACGACGTACGGCATGTAAATATTGGGCCTGCCGAAAGCCATATCGATTTTTATGCGGGTCGACGATATGTCCAAGCCGCAGAACGGCGCAAACTTGATTTTGATTTTATTCTTTTTGAGCGCGGCAAGCGTTTGTTCATTGACATCGAAGGACGGGCGCGGAACAACGTAGAATGTGACGAGCTTTTTGAGCCTGTCTATATCGTGCCACTCGTTGAGCCGTGTAAGCTCCTCGCTTCCGACCACCCAAAACAACTTGCCGTCTATTTTACGCGAAAGGTACGCCGCGGTATCGACAGAATAGCTAACGCCCTTCTTGCCAACCTCATAGCGGCTGACCTCGGTTTTTTGCGACGAAAAGACTTTTTTGCAAAGCGCAAGGCGAGCAACAGCATTGTCGCCCTCCGTCTTAAAGGGCGAAATGTACGACGGCATAACGATAACGCGGTCGAACTTTTTTTCGAGGTTCTTTACGATGTCGATATGTCCGAAGTGCGGCGGGTCGAAGCTTCCGCCGAAGATTGCGATTTTTTGTGTTTTAGTCATCATAAGTAAACTCCGTATCGAGTATGCGGACGATATCGCCCGACTTTATACCCGCTTTTTTCAATGCTTTGGTAACGCCGCTCACGTCCAAGCGCCGCTGAAAATACATAAAGCTCTGCCTGTCATCGAGCACTACGGTACGCGCAAGCCGTTCCATTAGCTCGCCGCCCAACACGAACGCGCCGTCATCCGCACGCTCGATAAAGTATGATTCGGGGTCGGCTTCCTCGTACACGAACGGGTCGAATTCTATCGGCGACGGCGGCGGCAGAGTTGCAAGCTTGCCCGCAATCGCGTAAGCCAACGCTTGTAATCCGGCGTGAGTTACGCCGCTTATCTCGAATATCTCGCCGTAAATCTGCGACTTGAATTCTTCTATCTTTTGCTTGTCCGCAATATCGGTCTTGTTGAGCGCGATAATCTGCGGCACGTTTTTAAGCTCGGGATTGTACTTGAACAGCTCGGCGTTAACAGTGTTGTAATCGTCAACTGCGTTACCGTCAGTCGCTATATCCACCACATGGACTATAAGCCGCGTGCGGTCAATATGCCGCAAAAACTTGTGTCCGAGCCCCGCGCCGTCGGCAGCGCCCTCGATTAGTCCGGGGATATCGGCTATAGTAAAAGAAATATCGTCCACGTAGCAAACGCCGAGATTGGGCGTGAGCGTGGTAAACGGATAATTGGCGATTTTGGGATTGGCGCCTGTAAGCACCGACAGTAGCGTCGACTTACCCGCATTTGGAAGCCCTGCAAGCCCTACGTCGGCAATCGTTTTCAGCTCTAATACGATCGAGCGTTCCCTTGTGGGCTCGCCCTTTTGACTGAAGCCGGGCGCCTGCCTGCGCGACGACTTGAACCGCGCGTTGCCCTTGCCGCCTATTCCGCCCTCGAGCACGACCACTTCGTCGTCGGGGTAAAACATATCGGCGATTATTCCGCCGGACTGCTCGTCGCGAACAACGGTGCCGCGCGGTACCTTTAGCACAAGGTCGGCGCCGTTTTTGCCGTGGCGGTTTTTGCCCGAGCCGTTAGCGCCGTTTTCGGCACGGTAATGCTTGCCGAAACGGAACTCGGAAAGCGACGCGCTGTTGGGGTCGACCTTGATGACTACCGCTCCGCCGTCGCCGCCGTCGCCGCCGTCGGGTCCGCCGTTGGGCACATACTTTTCGGTATAGAACGACGTACAGCCGTCGCCGCCGTCGCCCGCTTTTATATAAATTTTTGCTCTGTCTATAAACATGATTTCCTGCTTTGTTCGGTTACGTAGGTTGCGCACAGCCCGTTTACCGAGCAGTTTTCGCACTCGGGGTTGCGCGCGTGACAGCAATCTCTGCCGTGCTTAATTATCAAAAAATGTACGTCGCGGTAGTCTTTCGGCTCGAACGCCGCGCACAAATCCTTTTCCACCGCATCGGGCGTATTTCCGTCGGACAACCCCAGTCTGTGCGACACGCGGAATACGTGCGTATCAACCGCGATCGCCGGCTGGCCGAACGCAACGCTAAGCATTACGTTGGCGGTCTTGCGCCCCACGCCCGGTAGCGCGGTAAGCTCGTCCATCGTTCGCGGAACTTGTCCGTTATGCTTTTCCACCAAATCGCGGCAGCACGCCTTTATATTTGCCGCCTTGTTCTTGTACAATCCACAGCTTCTGATATACTCTTCCAATACGGGAAGTTCCATATCGCAGATTTCCTGCGGCGTGGACGCGGCTTTAAAGAGTCGTTCGGTAACCACGTTGACGCGCTTGTCCGTGCACTGAGCGCTCAAAATGACAGCAATCAGCAACTGAAACTCGTCGGCGTAGCGTAGCTCGCACGTCGCGTCGGGATATGTCTGTTTAAGTTGTTCCAGCAGCTGTTCGTTCATCTGTCAATGCGTTCCGTTCTTGCGTTAATAATCAATGTAGCCATGTGGCGCTCGAACTCCAAAAGCCTAAACGCCGCATGGCTAAAGTATAACACATTATCCGATAAATGTAAACAATATTTTTTCAATTCGTCGTGCTGTACAGCATTTTATATGTTTGACCGTCAAACGAGTAGATGTCACGGAGTGCGGCGTAGTGTCCGCAATTAAGTACGTTTTGGCAAAGGTTGTAGTCGTTGCATCTGACGGCCAGTCCGCACCCCGCGTGATTGACGGGAGCGTTTACAAGTTTGGTCTTTCCACCCATCAAGTTTACTGCGTCGGCAAACTTAAGCGCACTGTTTCGCGAAGAAAATGAAAAAATGTAATACATATGCGTTTTTTTCCTCTTTATTGTTCTAAACCGTCAAATTTCGCATTTAATAAATTAGGCGTCTTTACCCCGCCCTTTTTGCCGTACGGGGTAGTCTGCCGAATTTGTTATCGGGGTGCAAAACGGCTCCTCGAAAAATAACGGTCCTACTTTCGTTATATGACCCGGGAGTGCTTTCTGTCATGATTTATTTCGATAACGCCGCTACCACAATCACAAAACCCGACTGCGTGATAAACGCCGATAAATACGCACTTTCGCACTTGTGCGCCAACGCAGGGCGCGGAAGTCACAGCTCGTCGATAAAGGCGGCTACGCTGTTGTTCGAAGCACGTAAAGCGGTAAAAAAGCTAACATATTGCGATGACGTGGCGTTTACCTTTAACTGCACCGACGCGCTTAACACAGTGCTGTTCGGTACTGCAAAAAAGGGCGGTCACGTGATTACGACCATATACGAGCACAACAGTACTCTCCGCCCGCTGGAAGAGCTCGGACGGCGCATGGGCGTTACTTACACGGCGGTCAGACCCAACTCGCACGGCATTATAGACCCTGCCGATATCGAGCGCGCGATCAAGCCGAACACCTATCTTATTGCCGTCAACCACGCTTCCAACGTGACGGGGGCGGTCGCGCCAGTGACGCAGATAGGCGGAATCGCGCGGCGGCACTCTATCCTATTCTTGATAGACGGCGCGCAATCGGTCGGATACTTGGACGTAAACATGCGAGAAATAGGCTGTAACTTTCTTTGCTTTGCGCCGCACAAAGGGTTGCACGGACCGCAAGGAATCGGGTGCCTGTGCGTGCGCGGCAACCCGCAACTTGCGCCGCTTAGGTACGGCGGCACCGGCACGCAGTCGCACTCGCTGTATCAGCCTACCGATTTTCCGGAAGGGTTTGAAAGCGGCACTCTGCCGGTACACTCGATATTCGCGCTTATCGCCGCAATCAATCACAATCTTAATCTGTCGTTGGCGACAAGACGAAATCTCGCCCACTGCGGCGATTTACTCAAAAACGAGCTTGGTAAGTTACCCAACGTAAAGATATACGGTAAGTACAACACCCTGCCCAACATTATAAGCTTTAATGTGAACGGCATGAACGCCGCGCCCGTCGGCGATATATTAAACGACCAATACGATATTGCCGTGCGTTGCGGACTTCAGTGCGCGCCGCTTTGTCACAAATTTTTGGGCACGCTCGACCGCGGCGTTGTGCGCGTTTCGCTATCGTACGACAACAACGTCGGTGAAGTCGAGTTCTTTTTAAAAGCCATGCACGAGATATGTAAGTAACTCAGTACGACTCTATCATTTTAACTAGCGAAATAAGTTTTTCGCGCATGCTTTCGTCAAGGTTCGGCGAAACCATTGCGGCAAAGCTTTCAAGCTGTTCTGCCGAAAAACTGCCGTCATGCTTAGCCGACGCAACCTTTTTGCGAAGCTCCTGCATAAGTTCTTCCTCCGTCCGCCCCTCGTACTTGGCTGCGACCGCGCCCAATTCATCGCGCAGGCTTCCGCCGTCCGTCGTGCCGCTCTCGCTCGATTTTTTACCAATATCTCTTATACTACGCATACTTCCCTCCACTCGATTATTGTATGAACGCAATACGTAATTTGTTCCAAAGGAGCCAATATGGATATTAAACAAATGCTTCCGCTGCTACTTAAAAACAAGCTCGGCGAACGCGAAAAAGCGCTACTCAAGCTGACCGAAAATCCCGACCCCGCCGCGCTCGGCACTCTTATTACGCAGATGTACGACGAGCAAAAAAAGCCGTCGGTCGATCTGTACGCTACGCTTAAAAAAATCATCCCCGCACAAACGTTGGGGATGATTATAAAATACTTTGACAGTCAAAAGCGTGCGCGGCGATAGCCCGTTTACAGCATTTTGTACACAAGGCAGGCGACACGGAAGGTCATTGCGTCGTTGAAGTAGCGGATATTCAGACCTGTCATTTTTTCTATTTTGTCAAGTCTGTAAATGAGCGTGTTGCGGTGAACGTACATGTTGCGGCTCGCCTCTGACACGTTTAGCGAATGCTTTATAAAAGCATCGGCGGCCGTTATAAGTTCTGTATCGGAAAGCACCTCGCGGTACGACCTATCCAAAACCGTCTTAACGTACCGTTCCTTATCTGCGTTGGAAAGAGCGGACAGCGTTTTAATAAGCGCGTATTCCTTAAACGAATAGATGTCGTTTGTCGGGTCGAATTCCGCGCCGCCGACTAATGCCGCACGCGCGTTAGCGTAATACGACGGCAACTCGGATACACCGTGCGCTACCCCGCCAACGCCGATTTTTACGCCGTCCTTAATTTCCTCGGAGAGGTTTTCCTTTAATACCTCGGCAAACTCGCCCGCGGAGCGGTAGTCGATATCGTTATCGACAGCCTTGCAAAACGCGACTATACCCTCGGTCATGTCCGCCACAAAATCGCGCGCAACCGACATGGTTGTAAGGTACTCGAGTACGGCGGTCGTCCTCGCCTTGGCGTATACGGCAAAAACGTAATAGTCGGACTTGCCGACGTGTACGCCCTGAGGTATTCCGCCCGTTCCCTCCAGAAAAGCTTTTACGGGATTTTCCGGCGTTAATCCACCCACAAATTCGCGAACGAGCAATGCAAGCGCGCGTTGGGCGTCGTCGCTTCCCGATATTTCGAGCGCGGTTTGCTTTCCGTCGTACTTGACCGAAAAAACGGTCGTACGGCTTTTTCCGTTCTGCAAAATACCGTCCACGGGCAAATCTGCGGGCAACTCGACGACTGACACATCAAGTCCGCATAACTGCTTGATTTTTTCTTTTAAAAACTCGTTTTGCATTATCCACCCGTGTTTTAATGTAAATAAGCGTAACGCTCGCCGTCCTTTACCGTTTCCACACCGAGCGAGTTTAGCGCCGATACAAACTCGGCTTCGCATTCAATCGCAACGCATACAACGGCATTGACCTTGGCATCGTATTTGATTTGTTCTATATCGCACGACAGCTTGCGAAGCGCCGCCGCCGCACGCTTGTACGTATCGCTGTCACAGCATATGCCGTAAACTGCGCGGCGCTCGGCCTTGCTGAGCCCAACCGATTCTATCAAATCCGCCGCACTCCGTCTATACGCGCGCGTAAGTCCGCCAGCACCCAGCTTAATACCGCCAAAGTACCGCACCACCGCAATACACGTTTTGCGCGCACCGACCGACTCCAGTGCCGAATATATAGGCTTACCCGCCGTACCCGACGGTTCGCCGTTGTCGTCGTAACCAAAGTCGTCGCCCTTTTCGTCCGCGATATACGCGTAGCAAACGTGACGGGCGTCGCGATGCTCGGCTTTGAGCGAATCAACAAAGCTTTTTGCCTGCTCTCTCGTTTCTATATGCTTGGAAAACGCGATAAAGGTCGAACGCTTGATTACAAGCTCGTATTTGCCTTCGTTAACGCAATTTATCATTACTTTTGCAAAACGACCTTGATTCTGGTCTTTTTGCCCTTGCAAAGCACGAATTCGCCGCCGCCTGCGTAGTCGGACACCTTGCCGGTAACGTCACTCACCTTTTTGTCATCTATTTTAACGCCGCCGCCCTCGATAAGCCGCCGCGCCTCGCCTTTGGAAGCACACACCTTGCACGCGACCATTACGTCGAGTATGCCGCTATCGAGTCCTGCATCGATTGTGACGGTGGGCATTTCAGCCGAGCCGCCCTCGAACGCCGCTTGCGCCTGCGACTGAGCGTCATTTGCCGCCGCTTCGCCGTGGATTATCTTTACCACCTCGTACGCGAGCCGCTTTTTGGCGTTGTTGATACGCTCGTCACGGTGCGCGCAAAGCTCTTTGATTTCATCGAGCTCGAGGTACGTCAACATTCTCAAGCAGTTTTCCACTTCCTCGTCGTCAACGTTGCGGAAGTACTGGTACATCTCGTACGGCGCGGTCTTATTGGGATCAAGCCACAGCGCGCCCTTTTGGGTCTTGCCCATCTTTTTGCCGTCCTTGGTTTCGAGCAGCGCACAGGTAAGCGCGTACGCGTCTTTTCTGAGCGCACGGCGAATAAAGTCGGCGCCGGCAAGAATGTTGCTCCACTGATCGTTGCCGCCGATTTCGAGTACGCAGTTGTAATCGCTGAACAGCCGCAAAAAGTCATATGCCTGCATGGGCATGTAGTTAAATTCCAAAAAGCTCAAGCCCTTCTCGAGCCGCGTTTTAAAGCAGTCGGCGGTGAGCATTTTGTTGACAGATAAGTACGCGCCGTAATCGCGCAAAAAGTCGATATAATTGAGATTGCACAGCCAATCGGCATTGTTTACTATCCGCGCCGCATTCTCGCCCTCGAAGCTGACAAACCGCTCGAGCTGCGGCTTGAGCTTTTGAACGTATCCATCGATTGTTTCGCGCGTCATCATTTGCCGCATGTCGTTACGCCCGGACGGGTCGCCTATCATGGCGGTGCCGCCGCCGACAAGAAGTATAGGCTTGTGCCCCGCCTTTTGCATAATGGAAGCGACCATCAGCGGAATAAAGTGTCCGATGTGCAGGCTGTCAGCCGTCGGGTCGAAGCCGCAATAAAACGTTACCGACTGCGAGCCCAAAAGGTTATAAAGCTCGTCCTTGTACACTGTCTGTTTGACGAAGCCTCTGTCCGTTAGGATGTCGAAAACGTTTTGTTTCATGATTAATCTCCGAAGTAATAAAATTATACCTCTTAATTGTAAACCATTTTTTAATAAATATCAACCCTTTTTCGGTCAAAAAATCAAACGTGTATTTCATAAAATCAATCGGCTTTTGCAACGACGAATATTGTCGAGATTTGCACCATGTTTTTTTTCGCATATATATTGATTTTTTTGCACCGATATATTATAATACATATATTGAGGTTGAACACCCGTATGTTACTTAACGAGAAATTCATTCGACTCCATACAGGAATGAATATTAAAATCGTACAGTCGTGCATTTCCACGTTTGACGAGATAGGCAAAAACGACGCCATTATTGCTCTCAGCCAAAAAAACGGCGTCGGAAGGGGCGATCATGTTTTTTACTCCCCTCCGGGCGGACTGTATATAGTAATGCGCTTGCAAGGTGTGTACATCAACCCGCACACGCTTACGCCCGCTGTCGGGCTTGCGGTGCACGACACCGTGCAATCGCTTCTTGGTATGCAAACGAGCCTTAAATGGGTCAACGACGTAATGTACAAAAACAAAAAAGCGGCGGGCATTCTGTGTAAATCCCCGCGTAAAGCCGAGTACCTTGTGGGCGTCGGTATCAACTACGCCACACCGACTATCGAGCTGGTAAGAGCCAAGCTCAACGACGTAGCCATTTCCCTACAAGCTCCCGAGAGTCGCGCCACGGGCTTTGTAACCGGACTTCTAACCCAAATCCGCCGCGCATCCATTGCCACTTTCGATCACGCAAGATACAGCAAGCTTTGTATCAACATAGGCAAGCAGGTCGGATTTATTTACAACGGCGTTAAGGTCCAAGGCTTTGCCGACCGAATAGAGGCCGACGGCACGCTTATCGTGCGCATCGGCAATGCGGAAATCGCGGTCGATGCCGGTGAGGTTTCCATAATCCGCGAGGTATCACCTAATAAATAAAATCACTTACCGCAATAAAAAAAGACACTGCATGGAATTACACGGTGCCTTTTTTATTTTGTAGCTAAATACCGTTACGGTCTTAAACCCATTCCGCCTTCGAGCGTGATAGTTTCACCCGACATATACTTAAAATCGGGCGACGCAAGCTGAACGCACACCCTGCCTATTTCGAGCTCGGAATCGCCATAGTGACCCATGGGCGGCATTTTGACGTTTTCCTTAAACGCCTGCGGATACGCCTTTTCAAACTGCTCGAGCTGAGCCGTCCAAGCAAGCGGACAAACGACGTTGACGTTTATTCCGTCGGGACCCCATTCCGTTGCGGCAACACGCGTAAGACCGCGTATACCCTCTTTTGCGGCGGCGTACGAGCATTGCCCGTAGTTTCCGAACAAGCCCGCGCCGGACGCGAAGTTTATGACCGAGCCCTTGCTTGCTTTAAGATACGGGTAGCACGCCTTCATATAGCAAAACGTCGAATACAGCCCCGAGTACATTGCAAGGTTAAAGTCGTCAATTGTGTGATTGGCTATTGTGACGCCGGACGCCGAAGCCTGTGCGTTGTTTATAAGCACTTGTATTCCGCCAAAAGATTCCACAGCCTGTTTAACAACGCTTTCCGCAAGTGCGAGATTATCCGCGCCTGCCTTGATATCGGCTTGAACGGTAAGCACATTTATGCCGTACTTGCTCTCCAACTCGGCTTTTGCGTCCTCGAGCTTTTTTACGTTGCGCCCTGTTATAACTATGTTTGCGCCCTCTTTGGCGTACGCCGTAGCTATGCCGTAGCCTATCGACCCGCAACGCCCGTCCGAAAGCACGGCACGCCCCGCGCCCGTTATTATGACCGTTTTACCCGTGAAAAAATCCATAACCCAATACCTCCGATTGCTCTTTTTTGATATTTTATCACCGCTTAATTAATATGTCAAGAAACAACCGACGTTAATCATAAATTGCACCCCTCTGCGTGATTATGTCAAAGTTATATGCGACTACTGAATAAGCAAAAATCGCCAATGCCTATACTCATTGACGATTTTTGTTAAACGAGGATGGATTGTGCTCGGAAATCACACACGATCTTTGTGTTCTAAGTTATCAACGGCATTGGACTTTATCTGAAACCGAATAATAAAACCTGTTTGACTCGGTCGGAACAAGCGGTTAGCGCACCATGCACTGAACTTTCTAACTACCCTCGCCGTGCATGGTTGAACCACCACAGAATAACAAAACCCCGCCCTACGGCACGGGGTTTTGTTGGTGGAGCGGTAGTAACATAAAACGAATTAAAAAGCCCCATGTGCCCACACCATAAGCATAAAGTAAAACAGACAGAAGACTACAAATGCTATTAGCACAATAGTAATTATTATAAATAAAATAGGGATTGAAATTAAGTGCAACAATGCGAATTTTTGCCCTGTTGAAAACTTACCGAGCAATATCCATGCCATGGCTAACACAGCGGCGATTATAGCGGCATTCGCGCAAAACAAAAACGTTAACTTTTGCGCTAAACCACTACATAGACCCGATGCAAAGTTACAAGACAGTGCAACATAAAAGCAAACCAGAGCGGCAATACCGCAAAAACGTGACGCTTTTGCTTTTTTGTCAAACATAGGCGGATTTTCAGCTTGAATTGTAGGAACATGGGTTTTGGCTGCTTTAGCAGAGTAATGCCGTATCGCCAATGAAAAAACGAAAACCACCGAGGTAACGATAAGAAATACTATCGCTCTGGGTATGAGTTTATGCCAAATGTGAATGTCTGCCGACATGCAAATGAGCGCCACACTCATAATCGATATACCTACTCCAAACATAGCCGAAGTAATAATTATAACAGCATTGATTTTCCGCTTCATATTTCTATTCCATGATTTCATTATACTACGTTTGCACTTAAATTTCAACCATATAACAATGTAAAAAAGGACAATGGCACTGTGGCGGGTGCTTGTATCTATTGACGACGACGGCGAAATACCGTTTTAGCCTGCTGGGTTGGTTTCCTCTTGGGTGTGGCATAGGAAAAAGTCTGCGACACCTTTCACAAAAATATATTCTGTTTTTAGGTGTTCAAACTTTAACACTATTGGTGGAGCAATCGCAACCTAAAACAAATATTTTTTACTTATATATCGCAATCGGAGTAACTACAAAGGCTGGACCTTTCACGATCTTGGACAAATCTTTTGGTGTTTCCAGGTCATTATTAGTTTTTTTACCTAAATCTCCGTTTATAAATTTTGCTTCTACTCCTATGCCGGCAATTTTAGAATTAGTTCGTTTGGTAGTTTGAATAACTTTTGTTGCCATATATCCTTCGATTGCCGAAAGATAGTCATTTAGCATTTGTTCATTAAAATATAAGAATTTCTTAAAACCATAATAACTCCTAAAATAATACTTTTATTTTTTGAATACAAATAAATATTCGTGAGCGAGTAAAAGGAAATTAAACTTAATACTGTTCGTTTTCCAATAACCCGTTGCTTTGCAGTTGTGTTGTTCCTTGATTATGATTTCTTTTGCCTTAAAACCCACGAGCTCAAATATTCGCATCGTTTCAAAGGCAAGTGGTTGCACCATTCCTTTGTGCCGCATATCGCCCATAAGAATAGCGCAAAACTTGTCCTTTTTGAGAACGCGATAACTTTCTTCGGCGATTTTGCCTATCTCGAATAAAAAATCTTTCATAGGCAAAAGCGACAAGTCGCCGTCAATATCCTCGCTGTAATGAATTATATCGGCATACGGAGGATGCGTACAAATTAAATCAATAGAGTCGTCTGGCAAATCCAATTTTCGCGCATCAGCGTTTATGAGCGTAGTCGACGCTTGCGTTTCAAAATCAAAGTCGCACTTATTTTTTGTGATTTCGATAGCCGACGGGTTTATATCAATGCCGATAAAATTACGGTGGGTTAGTTTTGCTTCAACTGCCGTTGTGCCGCCGCCGACAAACTGATCTAAAACAGTATCGCCCTCTTGGGAATAGCGCAGTATAACATTTCGCGGAATATACGGCGACCAATTTCCGCGATACTTTGCGTCATGTGTCGCCCATTTTCCGCGATCGCGGAATGCCCAAACCGTGTTTGTTTCAAGTTCGAAATTTTCGGGCTGTAAAGGAATTTGCTTAGGCATCAGTCTTTCGCCCTACAATCTTTGCACCAAGATTGATTTCGTATTGTTCCATTGCCCATATTTCTGAATCCAAAATCGCTAAGGGGCTTTTCTATGCCACAATGAGGACATATTCTTGTTGGCTCACTTCCGTTGTATCCGTGGGTTTGAACTATAGGTCTATCTTGATTTTCATTATTCATAATTAACCTCTCCTAATTGAATAATTTATTTACAATGCCGTTTTCTAAATCGGCTATGCAATACATATTATCTAAAACGTCAAATGCTTCTTCCAAATTATGTCGCGCCGATTTCCACCCGTCGTAGCCGTCGGTAAACCATACAAAAGCAAAACTATCGATTTGTTTTGCTTCCAATGCAATCGTCTTGTAACTTCTCGCGGTTTCGTTTAACTTGGATCCACCGCCTGTATAAAAATTTGTTTCTATCGCGTAGATTGTTTTACCTTTTTTAACGACAAAATCAAAACGCTTTTCGGCTTTACCTTGATTGGAAATGCCAGACAAATCAATATTCCATTTTCTTTCGATTGCGGACAGTTTCATTTCTTTAAAATATGTGTCGCCTTTGACAAGTCCCGCTTTAATAAGATAATCTTCCACCAAATTTTCCATTAAATGACCGCCGCGATTTTTGCGCCCGTTGCTGTCTAAACCTACTTCTACACCCGTAACATAATCGACAAGGTTATTGATAACGTGATTTGCAATTAAATCAAACAAACCCGTCTTTTGCATAAACATTATGTATTCTTTCGTAGTGTAGTTAGGTTTATTAAAGTTAAAAAGATATTCGCCGTCTCCGTCGATAGCATAAATTTCACGACCGCGAACGGCAAGCAAAATGGGAATACATTTCAACACTTGCGGATAATCGTTTATAAGTTTATCAAAATCGTGTTCTATATTTTTCGATCCGATAAGCGAGTTAAGTATATTCAATTCGACTTTTATGTTTTCGATATTGCCGTAAACTTTTTCAAAATCGACATAATAGCCGTAGTCGCAAATGCTTGACTTGAATGTTTTAAGCCATTCGTTAAAATTTCTTTTCATTGGTTTGTCACCTCACACAAATCAACTATTATTTTGTTATCGATTATTTTCCATTTTGCTGTTTTACTAACAAAAATGCCATCTTTAGTCAACAGTCCGAAAGTTTTATATAACTCTGTTACCCCACCGAAGTAACGTCCCGATTTATCTATCTTTAATTGACGCTCTTTCCCATTAAATACCACCGAATACAGTTCTTTGACTTCTGTTAATTGTTCCTTTATAATTCGTGGAAGCACTAATATTTTTGCACGTATATCGTTCTTAGTAATCTCTCTTTCTACAAGATAGTCAGTTGGTTGTTCTGTTATTGTACCAATAACTTGGTTATTTTGCGCAAGCATTACAATATCTTTTGGCGAGAAAACCGGTTTGAAATTAAAACCAATTTTATGCTCTATACAGTATTGTAAAAGTTGTTTCCCATCAATAGTTATAACAGGCATATTTGGATTATCGTTTGCTTCTTCTAACGCCTTTTCAGTGAATGTAGATGTGGTAATAAAAACATTTACATAATTGCTGTTTAGAATATTCCCATTTCTATCGCGTTTTGTGGTTCCTTTCAAGTCCCGTATTTCTTTGGGTTGAATTTTATTAGATCTCGCATATCGCTTCGCCTGTATGTAATAGCTTATTGTATCCGTACCATTGTTATCGAAGCCACGTTTTATGCAAGTTAAATCTATTCCTTTATCGCCAACATATTGCGTAGTAACCACTTCTTCAAAACCGAGTGTGGTTAGAAAAGAATTCAAAAATAGTTCAAACTCCCGTCCAGTTGGAAAACAAGCATATAGTTCATCTATATATTGGTTGGTTTCTTCGTTAGTTAATTCAATAATTGCCATATTCTCTCCTTAATTGCATATAAGCAATTCATTTATTTTTCCGCGGGCTTCTGCTTTACTGTTAATCATACGGGTTGCCGATACACGCTTAATTTGATATGCTTTATAGAGTTCATCGAAAAATGTATCTTCCGGATTCACGTTTTTCGGATCGGAATTGCTTAAAACTATTTTCGCCCCGCTTGCGTTTAATTCGTCTATAAATCTTGCAAGTCGTATTTGTTCGTCATCGTCAAATGAATCGGAATTATATGATGTAAACCCGGATGTTTCCGAAATTGGACGATAAGGCGGATCAAAATATACAAAAGTTTTTTGGTCTATAAATTGCTTTGAAAGCGAATAATCACCGCAAACGATTGTAACGTTTTGCAAAACTTTATTGATATTGCGTAAGTTTTCTTCGTCACAAATCATAGGGTTTTTATAAGCGCCCATAGGCACGTTAAATTGCCCTTTACGATTGACGCGATAAAGACCGTTAAAGCAAGTTTTATTCAAAAAGATAAAATATGCCGCTTTTTCTATTGCCATATTTTCGCATAATTGCATATTATTGAATTTATCGCGTATTGAATAATAGTAAAATTTCCTACCGTTCTCATCCATAGGACAAAACAGCATTTGCATTTCTTGCAATTTTTCTATTAAACTATCAACATCTCTTTTTATGACCTGATATGCGTTTATAAGTTCGGCATTTATATCGCTTATATATAATTGCTCAAAATCGTATTTTGAAAGAATATTAAAAAACAATGCGCCGCCACCGACCATTGGCTCGCAATATTTTTTCAAAACTTTTTCGCCATCGGTAGGTAACATTTTTTCAAGCTCGTCTATTAGTTGACTTTTACCGCCCACCCATTTAACAAACGGCTTTAATGATATGGCGTGTTCTTTCTCATAGCGCACAGTACGTTTATCAATAGGCTTTTCGGCTGTACTCGGAATGATCCACATATTGCCGACCATCATAGCGCCGTCAATTCTATGCTCACTACATAAAACCGAAACACGCCTTTGCGATATATTCCATTTTTCCGCTGCTTCTTTTGCAGATATAAAACTTAACATATTTACACCTCGAAAGTAGTGTATATATTATATTCCAAAACGCGAATAAAAGCAAGCATTTTTTATCAATGACTAAAATGGCACTGCGGCGGGTGCTCGACGCGCCGAAACGAAAAAGAATGTCCAATGATACCGCAACGCCGAGCGAGCAAAGGCGTTGCCGACCGCTTGGGTTGCCTTTGGCGTTATAGCCTAACACGTCCATTTCTCGCGGCAAACGGCTTTCGCGGCATAACCGCCATTTGTGCGCGATTGCAAGAATACACGACACGACCGAATACAAGCCGTTTACAGCTATTCTACGGCGTTATACGGCAAGCGTGTTTGAAATATAAAACGGCAAAGAAAAAACCTAACCCGAACTTTCTTTGTGGTTCGTTTTAGGTTTTGACTGGTGGACGGGGGTGGATTCGAACCACCGAAAGCGAAGCTGACAGATTTACAGTCTGTTCCCTTTGGCCACTCGGGAACCCGTCCATATATTGGTGATCCATCCGCGATTCGAACGCGGGACAACTTGATTAAAAGTCAAGTGCTCTACCGACTGAGCTAATGGACCGCGATAGCCTAATTATTTTATCACACATAAACTACGGTGTCAAGCAAATTATCGACCTTTTCTTCCTTTGGATAAGTTTTTTATCTGCTATTATTTGGCATGTATGACGCCGAAAAAGAAAATCATTTTCGCATAACGGCAACACTATTATAAAATTTTTATCTACTCAAACATAAATAACTCGCGGGTTCTATTTTTTTCGCATATTAGCTTGAAAATCATTTTACACTTTGATATAATTTACATGCGAGGTAAATATGAACGAGATAGTTATTACAGACGAAAACCTATTTCACTTCAACGTCGGCAAAAACGACAATGAGGAAAGCTCAATTATTTATCGAGATAACGGTAGTTTCCATACTATCCTGTTAGACCGATGCGCCAAAAATTATCATAGTTTACACGCGCAGTCGAGTCGATGTGTTGCCGAAAGAAATATCCTCGATTTTACTATCACGTTTTTTACTTCGGGAATACCTACTAAAATAATATTCAAGAAAAAGTATTATACGAATCTACGCTACAAAAAGCTTTTGAGCGGCACGAGAGAAAAACGTTTTCATAAGCTTGTCGCGTTAATAAACGAGTGTGGATTTACTACGTTCGATTTATCATAAACAACCTACCCCATACGCACAAATCCACAAAAAAATTAATAAATTTTATATACGTCGAGAAAAAATGGAACTGTATTCTACCGAACACGTTATTTTTATAGTATTAATGTTTGTTTGCCTTGCCGCAGCCGTTTTAGTGTTTAAGCTTGCGCTCAAAACCGATAAGGCACGAGATATTTTTATCAGATGCCTCGGCGGACTTCTTACGGTGACTATTATCACCAATCGCATTTCTCTTGCCGCATATAACGACAAAGGCTTCGGCGCGCTCAACCTTATACCAAATACGTACTGCGGAATGACTAGCTTGCTGCTCGGTTTGTTCGCTTTGTTCGGCAAGCGCAATATGAATATTTTTCACTTCCTCGTATACGTGGAAATAATCGGCGCAATTGCCGCAATCTTCTTTCCGAATTTCTTGGGGCAAAATCCGTCGTTCTTCTTTTTGCCGACCATAACAGGTATGGACCACCACGCTTGCGGACTTATACTGTGCATTATTCTCATACTCGGCAAATGGTTTGAGCCGTCGTTTAAGCGGTGGTACGTTTTCCCTATCGGGATTAGCGCCTACACACTTTTAGGAATGTTTCTTATCGACCCATTGGGCTACACAGGTTCCATGAGCGTGGATGAGCCGCTTGTCGCAGGCACCCCGCTTAAATGGTGGTTTGTGCTGTTAGGCGGCACAGCCTTAGTCGCGGCGTTCTCATTTGTTTACAATATCGTTAAAGCGCGCCTTGCCAAAAAGAAACTCGGGGGAACAACTATACAAGCCGAAACGGACGAATGTGCACAAACGATTGAAACCCAAAACAACTGAATTCATTTAGCAATTCTTAACAAAAATATATTAAAATCGTTTGAGTTAAATAAGTTTTATTTTGCCTTGCAAAATTGTTGACAACATTTAAAAAATATGGTATTTTAAATAAGCACGCGCAGGTGTAGCTCAATGGTAGAGTTTCGGCCTTCCAAGCCGACCACGTGGGTTCGATTCCCATCACCTGCTCCATGAAGTGCGCCCGTAGCTCAGCTGGATAGAGTAGCGCCCTTCTAAGGCGTTTGTCGAGGGTTCGAATCCCCCCGGGCGTGCCATATGGTGGGTATAGCTCAGCTGGTTAGAGCGCCAGGTTGTGGCCCTGGAGGCCAAGGGTTCGAATCCCTTTACTCACCCCATACAGGGGTATCGCCAAGCGGTAAGGCACGAGACTTTGACTTTCGCACTCGCAAGTTCGAATCTTGCTACCCCTGCCACATCACAAACAGCTTTGTCGTATTCGTCAAAGCTTATACTTAGGGGTATCGCCAAGCGGTAAGGCAACGGACTCTGACTCCGTCATTCCGAAAGTTCGAATCTTTCTACCCCTGCCAAAACACCCTTTACGGGTGTTTTTTTGTTTGGGGTGCGAAAGCTTCGACCGCGCCAAAGAACAGCACGATACGCATAAAAACCTATGAAAATGCTTTATTACGGAATTTTTGAAAAATTGGGGACGCGGAGTTCGCTTGGCGCCGGCGTTAGCCGAAGCCCGCACATGATTGAGGCGGGCAATCTTTCTACCTAATTTGGCAGTATTTGGTGTGAGTTTGGGAGTTTTTTAAGAGCCACAATATTCACTCGATATTCAAACCTGTCCGCTATCCGCTTCGGTCATAAATTTAATTGCCTTGCAGTATGTATCCACAAACATAAAGTGTCGCATTTACTGTTGAGATTTTTTCTTGCTAATATGTCGTCCGTGTGGTATAATCAGATTATACGAATTAGTTCGTTCCGAAAAGGGGTTCCGTATGGTCGTTAGGAAAAAATTAAAAACTAAACATATTTTCTATATCATATACTTACTTGAGGCGCTCGGCGCAGGAATATTGGGATTGTTGAGCAATTCGTTTTTCGCATATGACATTGTACATCATCCATGGGCGCATATTTTATATTTGCTGTGTATTTCGGCGCTATATATTACGGCGTACGTACAAGAATTGCTAGTCAAGCGCAAGCCTAGCGACATACTTATCAATTCTTTTATCTTCTTAGGAAGCCTGTTATTTTTCTTTTTATTTTACTTCTTGAACGTATATTTTACGCTTGTCGCAATCGCCTATTCGGCAATAATGATGTGTTTCATCACAGTCAGATGCGTATTAACAATGCGTTTGACGCAATCCATCCCAGGTGACACAGACATAGACGTAAAGCCATTCCTCGCAATTTTCGCCATAATGTTGTTTGCAATGATGGAAATGATAAGTTATATCAACTACGTTAGCGAAATTTTTATGGCATGGGCGCTAATCCCCGCTACGATAATCACGGTGATTCTCGGCGGCATTGCCGTCTTCTTACTTCGCGACATGTTTTACTCAAAGCTTATACGCATAGGAAAATCCCTGCTTGTTGCGCTAATCGTGTTCTTTATTGTCTACGTGTACTGCAACACTACAATAGGCATAGCTAACTTTGCCTTCGACCACTCCGCCCCAACGCCCATTGTATGCACCGTGCTCGATAAAAACATCAGTAGCGGGGCGCGCACGCCTATCACGCACGAATTGAAAGTCAAAATCAACAATAAAGACATGTGGATAGACGTATCAACAACGGAATACTACGCTATTTCCGAAGGCGACGCGATAACGATACAATATTACTCGGGTGCATTCGGTTTTGCGTACGTAATATACGACAAAATACTCGAATAATCCCCCCTATAAACGACATACATCAAAAAAATGCAATCGCAGAGATTGCACTTTTTTATTGCAAAGTATTTAATTTATTATACATTGTCTGCCAACAAAATTCACACCGTCGCCCACCACGAGCGCGTATGACCCCATACACAGAGCACCGGGATTGATGAAATGCACGCCGCTGTTGACAAAGTCCATATAGGTATGGGTATGACCGAAAAACACGAGCCTGCACTCCTTCATAATCGCCATGCCCAAAAGGTTACCTATACCCTTTCTTACGTCGATTTTATGTCCGTGCGTGACGAGCGCCTTTGTTTGTCCGAACGCTACGCTTGCAAGGTCGGACACGGGAACATTAAGCCCAATATCATTATTACCCTTAACGCATACGATAGGCACGGTTATTCTGCCGCGTGCCATCATGATATCCGCAAGCCCGTCGCCGCAAAAAACCAAATAATCGGCGGAATTGATTATCGGAAAAATTTTTTCGAGACGTATAAGATCATGGTGTATATCGGAAATGACAGCGATTTTATACGCAATTTTACCTAAAACGGCACTGCCGTCTAATGAATTAAACATTATCTGCTCCCAATAAATCCATTAACGCCGTAAGAGCACGCGCACGGTGACTAATGCCGTTTTTTTCGGCTTCACTCGCCTCTCCAAACGTTTTGTTTAGGTCGTCGCTTAAAAACAGCGGGTCATAGCCGAACCCGCCGCGGTCGCAAAGCTCACGAGTAATACGACCGTATGCTTTGCCCGTCGCGCTTATAATATCGTTTCCGTCATAATAGACAATACAGCACTCGAAGTGCGCACTGCGGTCAACTACACCGTCGAGCGCTTTTAAAAGCTTAGCGTTATTATCCGCATCGCCACCGCCGCTGTATCGCGCGGAAAACACGCCCGGTGCGCCGCCTAGCGCGTCCACGCATAGACCGCTGTCGTCCGCAAGCGCGGGTCTGCCGCTTAGCTCGAACAGTGCACGCGCCTTAATAAGAGCGTTATCGTAAAAGGTATCGCCTGTTTCCTCGACGTCGACGGTAAGTCCCAAATCCTTTGGCGTAACGACGCTATACCCCTTGAGCATAGCGCGGTACTCAGCAAGTTTACCTTTATTATTGCTTGCCAAAACGATTTCCTTCATACCATCATTGTACACCTATTTATATTAAATATCAAGAAATTAGCACACTAAAACAATAAAAAATTCTAACGCAGAGTAAAATTTTTTTGTGGATTTTCTATCAAAAAAATCTCACTTATGCTTGAATTTATCGCCCAAACGCGACGTGAGAAGAGAATTCAATTCCGATAAGCTTCCCGCCGTCAATGCCTTTTTGTCAATGACGTGGCACTGCATTTTGGATATGTACAAAAAGTAATAATCCTTGTTTTCGATGACCCTGTAAAGATAGGAATACTTCGCCTCGGTTACAGCCGAAAACTCGTCAAGCTTCTTTTGCGTTACCGTGATTTTATCGTCGTCAAAAGTATACACCTCTTCCGTATTGTCGCTTATGTACGAAGCCGACTTATTTATACTCTTTTGCAACAAACCGGTTACAAGCCAAACCAACGGCGTAAAAAGAACGCCCAACACCGTGCAAAAAATAGCAGAGTATAAATCCTCGGAATCCTCTTTTGTTATAAACCCAATTATCCCGAAGCAAATTAATGCCAAACTAGACAACACGAACACCCATAATAAGCGCTTGAACGTATTCTTATTGACAGCCGTTGTTTTGCTCGAATCGAGCATTGTTCTGAATTCAACCATGTTTAACCTCCGCGAATTAAACAAGTCAATTATATCCCAAAACCGACATTTTGTCAACACCCTTCCCGCACGCATAGATATTTGCTTGCAAAAAATAAACGCTTGTGCTATACTTAGATTATATTATGCGGTCGTGGCGAAATTGGCAGACGCGTCGGACTTAGGATCCGATGGGCAACCGTGCAGGTTCAAGTCCTGTCGACCGCACCAATAATAATGTCGTATTTTGTCGAAAGATGAAATACGACATTATTTTATTAAATTAACAGCAGTGGATTCATTCTCCATATAAACTACAAGCGGCTACCGTGTTTGCCGATAGCCGCTTGCTAAATTTTATTATTATTTCTTTTCAATATCCTTCCATTTCGAGTTGGTAAGAATATCTGTATTTTCGCCAAAGAACACTTTGCCAGCTTCTTCGTCGCCACTTAGCCAATACAGCATCCAAGCAGTCATATATCCGTCTGAACGGTTCAACATTTCGCCGTGTTCTGCGCCCGTTGCTCTTGCACGCACTTTTATGACATCGGCAGACATATTGTCATAGCAGAATTTAAGCGCTTCGAGCGGGCAAATACCAGCCAACTCATCGGGATTGTCTATGCTTTTTCCATTATCGTCGGAAGTACCCGTACCAGCCGCCATAAAATACGGTATTTTGATTTTTGCGGCGTCGTAGCCCCAACCCATATTTTTAGCAAGCAAAGGATAAGCGGCGCTGCCCGTAAAAATCGTTTTATATTTATTGCTGTTATCAAATTCGGTAGCCGCCCGTAATGCGCCTGCGCCGCCTTGCGAATAACCGATAATGCCGATATTTTCTTCGTCTATCTTATTGCAAAATACGCTATCGGACTTTTTACCGAGAGAAAGAACGTAATCGAGCGTTTCGGAAGCGGTTTTGCCCGTTCCCGTTTGTCTGTCTTGATTTCCGACAACGATAACCCCCCACGAGGCAAGGCGTTTGAAAAACGGCTCGTAATTGAGCGCAGCCGTATTGCTTGCGTTTACGACCATAATAAGCGGATATTTTTCGCTTTTGTCTTTCAGTTCGGCAGGGTACCAAATACGGTATTCTTTAATCGTCTTATCGCCGGCTTTGATTGTATCGTCGGAAACTTCATAACTTCCGGGATATGCGTCTTTTTCTTCCGTTTTACTATCATACTCTACCCAAGTATAATAGTCGTCGTTTAATAGCGGTTTTTGCGAGTCGATATAGTTCATTACGAATAATACAACAAGCAACACTACTACTGCAAGCACAATTACGCCTACGGCAATCAGAATTCCTTTGACTAACTTTTTCATCTTGTTTCTCCTTTTGGTTGACATTTTGTTTTAATGATAAAGTCAATCAAGAAAAAGTGTTTTTTTGTCTTGTATTGCTGTGCAGAACAAAAACAGGAATTTTGTATCACTATGAAAAAAAATCATACGAATTTTTTGAAACTATGTCTTGCCGACGCGCTTATCAAACTAATGGCAACGCAAGATTTCGACGCTATCAACGTAAACGCAATATGCGAACAAGCGGGCGTGGGCAGAACTACATTTTACAGGCATCTTGACAATAAAAGCGGTAAAGAAGATTTAATTGTTTTCAAAATAAGTTACGAATGGGAACGGTATGCCGATAATCACCCCGACGAAGTAACGCAAGATAAAGGCTTTGCAATGCTGAAATATATCTATGAGAACAAACGGCTTTTTTTATTGCTATATAAAAACGATTTGATAACGCTCTTAATGAAAGCGTTGGAATTTACCATAACGGAAAATGCGGAAGCCGATAAACAAACCGCTTATCTCGGTTCCTTTTTTGTCTACGGATATTTCGGTGTCGTTTACCAATGGATAAAGTACGGCTTCGACGATACGCCCGAACAGGTCAAAGATAAGATAAAGCAAGCCATAACGGCACATATACAAAAAAGCGGCGGTTGAGAATATTCTCAACCGTCTACTCATTTATATTTTGAACCCAAATTTTATCTAAAATGTTCAAACCATGTGTCTGTCTGCTACCATTTTCGGTGGTTTAGTACGCTACACTTTATTCATTATGGACAAACGGGCTGTTACGTTAGTAACAGTCCGTTTTTGCATTGACTGAACTTGAACTTAAATGGGCGTGAGCGTTATCGAAGTGCAATGCCATAAAGCAACAAAGCGTTCAAGCCTTTTCAGCTCGAACGCTTTGTCTTTGGGTATTTTTCTTGCCTTGTTATAAGGTTATGAGTACAGCCTCTTGTTTATACCTATTAAAAATTTATTCGTCACCACTGTTATGTCCTTCCGCAAGAAGCGTTGAATTAATTTCCTTAAAAACAAAAAGTCGCGAACGAGAATTAATGCACAGCTTTACAATTGCATTATGTTTTTTACAATAATAAATACTTTAGTGAGTCTTTGAATAATTTGTCGCAATGAATGTAGTGTCATACGGATTTAAACTAAAGACTACATCATCTATACACAAACGTCCTTTATTGCGGTCACCCGTTGCAGTAGCTGTAGTTTTAAATCGTATTCCGTATATTCCTGATGGGCATTGTACAGCGTATCTATTTAATCCGTCAGACTTTTTAATTAATTGATTTATTGCCTTCATATCTACTATTTGGTTCCAATTTCCATTTAAGTCCTTTACTTCTATTATAGCAATACCATCTAGATTTTCGCTATTACTCCATAGACATACGCTATACATAAAGGCATAGATTTTCTTATCGAAATTCATTTCAAAATATGCACTTCCCGCTCCATCTCTTCTAGGAGAAAGTACTATATAAGAATCTTCGATGTAGCCACAACGTAATCTCTCTGTAAAAATGTTAAGATTTCCCACAGATAAAGTGGAACTTTTTATGCCTTCATTTTCAAACCAATACCTGCCCTCAAAGCCCCATTGACTAGGTTTAACTTGAGTTTTGTAAAGATATTCAGTTGGTTCTGAAAATAATTTAGAGTAGTAAAAATCATCCCAATAAGGATCAATGTCTGATGCCAAACCAATATAAATATAATAAGTAGAACCAGGAATCTCTATCGCAGTTTTCCATTCATCGGCTGTGAACTCGTATTGATTACTGAAAATATGTGACTTTGTGTATACTACTCGTCTATATGAATCTAATATGCATAATTCGTGATAAAGGTTTATATCTTTAAACCATCTTTCTTTTATTAAAGAATTCCATTCATAGGTGGGAAGCGTATCTAAATAATTATCATCACAGTTCATTTCACTAGGAAGAACTGTTGAACAGATGCATTTTCTTTCTTCATATTCATCTATAGTACGGAAGAAATTGTTGGAATGATTGTGTTTGTTCTTAAAATTAAAAGCAACCAAATTATTATAATGATGGTAATCCATTGATTCTATAGTCACATGTGTGGTATTGGGTCCCCATCCAAAGTGACAATAAATATTATCATTTTCATCATCATAATCATATGCAACGACAGCATGTCCTTCTATGCCTAACTTAACAGGGATCCCCTGTTTGATTAGCGATATTGCTGTGGAACGAACATTTGTTGTTGTTTCAATGATCTCAACATCATCATAAGTATAACCTCTATACTTATAGACATAATCATTAAATAACTGAATATACTTATCATGTATCATTCCGTAATTTCCAGCTGATATACCATACAACTCATTGCCCATTGCCATTAATAAAAAATGAAAATATTTATCTTTATATGCAAAAATATTGTCGTGGTATTCCTCTTTATCCACATTATAAATTTCTTCGGGTTCAGCGACTATACCAGGCGAATCGGTAGGAAATCCTATATAATTTTTGTTTAATTCGGTTCTTGCATCATAGTTCTCGGGTATAATGTTATCATCCCAATATGTATCCCAAAAAGACAAAAGCATTGCTGTGGCGACATACCCACAAGATCCCTGTTCATTTTTTCCAATATTATAATTTAATTCATCAAAGTAGTATGTTGCATAATTATCTTTTAAAAATAATTCTTCAACATTATGTGAATTCGAATATAATTCAAGTATTTCATCATCATATAACCCATCACGTTCTTCATATGTATTATCTTGTGTCAAACTTTTTGAGTTGTTGACTTCGCTAACATACGCTGTTTTAGTATTAAATGAATTAAAACTTAATACGCTAATATATGCGCAACAGCATACAATCAATAAAAATGCACTTAAAAGTTTTTTCATAATGTAACTCCTATTATAAAATAATTTAAAAGCTTCTCCGAAACATCATTAACCGTTTTAAGATTTACTGAATTATCTATTCTGCCTATATAAATCAATTTCTCATTTGAGTAGACATTTAATAAAAATTTCCTTCCGTCATTCGACAATATTTTTCCGTCGTTTTCGGTTATTTCATATTTTATATTATCCAGTTTAGTTGTTTCGTCTGCCACCAAACAAATACCTTCAACACGATAATTTTTATCGGCTTTATACGTTATATTGACATGCATTGTTTGATAATCAAAATCTATGTCAAAACGCTTATTCATATAATCAGAAAGTTCTACTCCTTCGGATACAAATACATACTCAAACTCGAATTCTTCGTTAGAATCATTTGGAACAACATATCTTTCAGTATTATAATCAATAAAAATATTATAAAAACTCTGATAATCATAATAACTATCAAAAAAATAAGTACATACTACTCTACTATTTGTTCCCCCTTCAAGTTGGCTATCGTTGTTCGTTACATTATTCATTGTATTCATATCGTTTGCGGAATCAACTGTGTTACGACAAGCAAATAAAACTGATAAACACAGAATAAGAGCTATAACCACACACGCTTTTTTTCTCAGCATTTTTCTATACCTCCGATACTCATTTACTTTGTGATATTGTACGGCATAAATTCAAAGATGTCAATATTTATCTCAAAAAAAGTCAATCGATCTTTGCCTTTGTCATATTTTCTTTTAAATTTATGATTAGCAAACAGTAAATAAAAAAGACATTTTTATCCCTCCGTATTTTTTTGTATTAGATAAACCATATACACTCATTCACATACTCCATAAGGTCAAGTCATTATACGACTAAACACTTTGTATTAAGATACTATTTAATTCTACTCGAAAATCGTCTAATTTTTTTCCTTTGTATTAAAAATTTTTATAATTTGTTCATAATAGCTTGATAACCAGTTTAAAAAAGTCAATCTTGTTTGCCATTGATCTTATAAACCCGATCAACACATATGATTATGTAACCGCTTACATTTATTTTCACTGTATAAAAGAATGAAGATTTTCTCGCATTTTTCTTGCATAAATGCAGAACTCTGCACACAATTGTTCTCAACGAGGTACAATTAAGCCCAATACTCCAATATTTTTGGAATAAAATACATCGAAAACAGTGCAAAACATCTCTATTTTACGTAGGACACTACATAATGAAAAAACTTAAAATCCCTTGGGTAAAAGCCCGTACCAGTTCAAGTCCTGTCGACCGCACCAGACAGGAACAAATTGAACTATTATGTTAATATACTACATGATTGTTTCGTATTTGTTCGCTCCATTTGAAAAGAGTCGTTACATAGCGTAGCGGCTCTTTTCTTTTATATATAGTATAGCCGTGTTATTTCCTACCTCTCCGAATTTTCGCCTTTCGGCTGTTTTGGTTGGCACAGCTAAAAACCATAAGTCAACGGCAAAAAATATTGTTGAAAACATTTAATGCAGCATTGAGTCAAGTTCGTAATGGACGTGACTTTTTCTTTTGACACAATATTTTGTTGCTGTTCGTTGACTTATGGATCAACGGGTCTTTGACTGTTCCTTCATTGTATTTTTACTGTGCCGTTTTTGTTGTTGCCGAAAGGCGAATAAATTCGGAGGTTTTCCAAAATGAAAGAAACAAGTGCAAATGTAAATCAAGAGAATGAAGTAAGAAAGTTCTATCTCTCGGAATTCTCTTACGACGACGGCGAATACGAGATTACGTTCAATATTCTTGATGTAAACTCCGTCTACGGAACCATTACCGTAGCTATTACGCGAGCCGGTCGTATAAGCCAAGATACGTTCCCACTACTCCGCGACAAAGACGGTAAGCTGTATTTCGAGTACGGATTGTTCTACGAAAACATAATCAAACTCGACGACTTCGACGAGGTGAACTGAAATGAGCAATAACAGAATTCTTAATTTCAGCGTTCTCCAAGAAGAAATAAACCCGATTAATGTAATAGCTATATCCGAGCTATTAGCATTTTTACAAACACGCTTTTTAATAAGCTATATGGGAAAACGTATGCAAAAGATATATGCCGACTTATACGCGGACATAAAACATAAGAACGATATAAACCACGTATTCAGCGACGGTTACGATCTTGTACACGAAGGCGTGTTATACCTTTGCGAGCATTACGGAGAGCATATAAACGACGTTATAGGTATCAACAAGAAAGGTAAAGCAATTACTTTAAGAACAGCTTGCATTAAGCGAATGATGAAACTAATTAATCGAGATACAAGAGATTATTATCGTCATACCGACATAGACAATATTACACCCGAAAACGAACCGTTGGTCGAGATGAGAGAAGAAATAGTTAGTGACTATACACACTGCGACGAGATAGTGGAAAACCTTAACTTAACGGACAATATGAAACTTGCGTTAGAATGTCGAATGGCAGGATTGAGTTATCCCGAAATAGGACGGATACTCGGCAGAGTACAATCTACCGTGTTCGAATACTTCATTAAAATGAGACAGAGATACACAGCGATTTACGGGTAACTTTAATCTGACCGCAAGCCTTTCCATACGGGCTGACGCATACCGTCGCTTTCCGTTTCGTGCATGAAATGCGCCGTACCTATTAGCTTAGGTTTCAGCCACACGGCATTAATGTACTTATCAAACCACGGTTTTTTGACCGTGTTCTTTTTTGCGAACTCGCCTATTATCTTGCGATCGCTTTCCGACACTCCGAGATAGACCTTTCCGCGACATTGAAGTTTATTGCTATCGTCGTAATAACCGAGTATGAGATCCTTGACATTACCTTTTTCGTCAGGCTCATAGCCGCAAACTAACAAATCCTCGTCCTGCATGACTTTTATCTTTACCCAATCGCGCGTGCGCTTACTGATATGGTAAAGCCCGTCTTTTTTCTTTGCAACGATTCCTTCCAAACTCTCTTGCTTTGCAAGCTCAAAAAAGGCTTTACCGTTCTTTTCTATATACCTAGATATACTCAGCCCATGCCCTTCTGTTACGGCATTACTTAATAGCTCTTTGCGTTCCATAAGCGGTTTGTTTGTTATATCTTTGCCGTCGATATAGAGAATATCGTAAGCAACAAACTGTACGGGAGCTTTATTAGCCGCGAGCTTTATTTTGAAATCGTCGCTCATAAGACTGCGCTTTTGCAGTGCGTAAAAATCAGGCTTGCCGTCCGTAAGTATTACAAGCTCGCCGTCAAGTATAACTCGCTTTTTTACACAACATTTTAATTCCGACAGTTCGGGATATATCGCCGTAACGTCCTTATGTCGCTTGTTTTGAAGCACTACGCTTTGGGGCTTAATATATGCTATACAACGAATGCCGTCGAGTTTTAGTTCGAATATATATTCGTCGCTGTCGAACGGCTCTGTTTCGTACAATAACATCGGGTCGATGTTTTTATCTATGAATAAATCGCCCATCACGCGCGTTTTCTCGCCGTTGTTTTCTTTTGCGTGCTTGTACGTTTCGTTTTTTTATCTTTACCATTCATAAGCGCAAGGCTTTGTTGTAATGCTTCCATAAGGCTTGCCGCAGTCGTTGTTTTCTTTTCTTTGGGCGCGGTTATCTCTTTGCCATTTATCTTTTGCTCTATTGCTGCTTGAACTTTCTCTCTATATTCGTCTTTGTATAATTCAGGTTCGAACTCGCCGCTCATACTCTCTATAATTGCCATTGCCATTTTCAGCTCGTCGGCGCTACCATTTTCAGTTACTTCCTTAGCCGGATTGCTCATTATCTCTTCTTCATAGAACAGCGTGTTTAAGAGCATTTGTCCGTTCTTTGCTCGAATTAGTATTAACGTTTCTTTCGTGCCGAGTACGGTTTTAGCAATCGCGGCTTTGTTCTCTTGTTCCATTGCGGTTAGTAACACTGCGAACGCTTTTTCTGCGCCTGTCGGGACAACGTAGTATGGCTTGTCAAAGTAAATCGGGTCCACTTCGGCAAGCGGCACAAATCTATCTATGGTTATATTCTTATCTTTCTTGGTCTTTAACTTTTCGAAATCCGACTCGTTGAATATGACGTACTTGCCGTCATCGTATTCGTAGCCCTTAACTATATCTTCCTGTTTGACTTCCCGACCGCCGCAGTCCTCGCATGTCTTTTTGTAGCGCACTCGGCTCATTGTCTTTTTATCTATCATATTGAAGCCTATGTCGTTGTTTTTAACTGCATTATGGAGCGTGACGGGGATATATACCAAGCCGAAACTTATGCTGCCTTTGTAACTGTATGCCATAGTAGTAGTATAACCAAATCAACAAAATAATAGCTACAACTAAATATTATCCGGTACTTCTATTATATTGTCTGGTACTACTACTATTTTTAATCTATTTTCCAATAGAAGTTTATGTATCAAATTCTTGCCCTGATCTTTATTATCAAGCGTTTTACCGTACGAATTAATCAACTGATAAATAGCGTCGTTTTGTTCATAACCTTTCGAATAATAAAATAATAGACTTACATTATTGTTGTCATATAGATTATAAAAATCAAAAATACTTTGAAAATACGAATAATCCGCTTCGCTTAATGAATGACCGTAAAATTTTATCTCTATTGGCTGACCGTCATTTTTCGGTAAAATACTAATCGGTGTACTTGTATCAGACATTTTCCTATAAGTCTTGCTGAATAAGCGCAACATAGAATTTGCTTCTTGTGACTGAATCAACGTATCGTCAATTCCGAATATTACGCTTGAAGAACTGCAATCTTCAGAGCATTGTTTATTACACAACTTGCCATGAACATTACTATATGCGCACGGACATTCAACACCCAAAATATCAAAGATTGCCGTATAATTAAAGCTAAGAATGTTCGTGTATCTTAACTTATTGAATTCTTTAGATAGTACTTGATTTTCTCTTACTATTGGATGGTATACATTATGTGAAATCTCTTCTTCGTCATCCTCTTCTTCAATATCCATCATTTCATCGATATTTTCAAAATCTGGAGTTGAAAATCCCGTAATGTAAGCAAGTAAATTAACCGCACTAACTATGTATTGTTCGTTTATATTATTTTGCTTATCAAAAATGCAATCTTTTACATATTTACAAAATCGCTTTTCGAAATTACTAAGTTCTTGCAATAAACTTTGCATCAATAAATTCAACTTACAAAAATCTGAACATTGTCCAGACTGTAAATAATATAAAAAATTAAAACAACACATAAATAAATATCTTTTTATCGGATCATTTATATTTATTAATTCCTCAGGCGGATTTTTTCTATACACTGTGCTATTTAGAGCTTTAAGCCATAATCCATTATTAATATTTACTGATTTTTTATCATTTCCACAATAAATACAGTAAAGCGTTTCTTTAATAATGGTTTCTATATCGCACCAACTATAATCTAGATTACCTAATGCCTTATAATACTCCATCAACAATCCTTCCCAAAATCCAGAAACGCCTATTTTCATTTGTGCAAGATTAAAACGCTCCCCAATTGTATCAAGTATGGTGTATCTAAAAAAATCTTTATAACTAGATTTTAACCCACAATGTAAGTCAAATCCGTTACCTAATATAAGTAATTGTTTTGACATAAAAGGATTCTCCTTAGATGTTTTCCTATAATTTGAATTTCTGTATAACTTCATTTACCGCCTGCCCTAATAATGTAAACGACGCAGGTCTATCGTCCTTACATACGTTCTGATACTTCTCCTTTTTGCTCTTATATATCTCTCGCAATAACGTCCACGCTTGCGGCGTTCTCACTTTCTTGTATTTATTAGAAAAATTCTCACAATCCGGTATTTGTACATAATGATAATCGTCATCTCGCTTTTTCTTTTCATTCTTAAGAATTATGAGTTGTTCTGCGGAGTCCAATCGTAACAGTGCAATATCATAGGAATATAAAACTTTACTGTTCATGATTTTTTTAATCGTGAGTACATGCGTAGAATCTTCGCAAAATGTTAGCGGTAATTTCAGCTCTTTGATAGCTCTATCAAAATACCTTTGAAACAGACCTTTCATTTCTTTTGCATTGGATTTGTACTTTTCAGGCATTCGTTCAAAACGCAATTGATAATCCATATCGAATCCTTCATTCCCAACCAAAATCAAATTCCGCATTGTGCTGCCGACAACAAACTCTTTAAACACCCATTTCTTTTTTCCAAAATCTTGGCGCAAATATTTTCTTATCAATGGCAACAGCTTTCGTTCAAAGTCTTCGCGTGCCGCCTTTTTTATAGGATCTTTTCTATTTATGTATTTCATTAGTGTATAAAACTCCCGTTCGCAAATTTATGCAAACAAATTACATTATCGTATGGCGTATTGGTTATATCACCGTTTGGATAATTGCTTTTATTTATCGCTTGCGTTAAACCACCGACGATTTCCCCGTTTCTAACTGATCCTTCTCGAAGCTCATTCGTCGGTAAAATTCTATAAAGCGCCTCAATTCCCGATTCGACTTCAGTAATAACTCTTTCTATATCGCTTCGTTCGGTAAAACAAGATAATAACAGCATATTATGATGCATAACCTTATTTCTCAAAATGCGTACGCTTGTAATATCCGAATGATTCAAACCGTATTTCTGCGCTAAGTTAAACTTATCGAATATTTGAATGATTAAACCGAAATCAAAATTCTTTGCATACGAGTAATAATACAAATTAGAATATTCGTGTTTATCTGCACGGGTCCTTGGTCTTAAAGCGTTTATGTCCAAATACTCGTTAGTAGTATCAATCTGAACATTATCTATTTCCAACGCGTCAAAAATTATATTACGCAAATGTTCCTCTGCCGCTGCAAGATAAATGTAAAGCTTATCCCTTATACTTTTGTCGTAACGAATTAGATTCGAAAACAGTTTATAAGATATCTCTTTGATATTGACACCCCAATTACATAATGCGGAATATACTTGTTTATAAAGGTAAATGCCTCTCAATTGCAAATTATCTCGGCATATTTGTTCTTCGCCTTTTTCAAATGTCAATAACGGAAATATGTCATGAAAGTCAATATCGTAGCCTAACATCATCACCACCTCTTATGCATTTGCATATAATATACCACTATAACAATAAATTTTCAAGCTAATTTAACAACGATGTCTATTCGCTTTTCAATGAGCGATTCTTAACATTAAAAACCATTTGTACATAAATGGTTTATTGCCGCTATGGATTAACTCAAAAAGACTTCAGTGTTACTACGCTATGGACTGTTTCATGGACTGTTCAGACATTAACTTGATGTGCGTGCACACGGCATACTTTGCAGGATTTCTGTAATTGTGAGGCACCAAGACGCGCTTTCGAGAAAGCTGCACAGCATATGGCGGACGCCAGCGTTTGTTATGCAATATCCGCGATTTATGAAGTACGAATGTTTTAATTAATTATAATGTTTACGCGCCCTAAATTTCTCATAATTACTATCCTCAATCGGAGTATTTTTCAAAAAATCTTGCACAGATTCTATATTCAAGAAATTCATAAGTCGAATCAAATTATAACCGTCGGGCTTAACTTCACCTTTCTCCCATTTTTGATAAGTTCGAAGTTGCACCCCAACTGCGTCAGCAACTTGTTGTTGCGTAAACTTTCTCTTTGTTCTAAACAATTTTAATACATCATTATCAAAATCCATAACGAGTGGTCCAAAATAAATTGGATCCCAAACAAGCTCATTATCATTCGGATAATATGGCAAATATATTTTTGTTGTAGGCGATAATCCTATATGCAATTCTTTTTCAAAAAAAGCTTTTCCATCCATATCATAAGCATCACACATTTCTACATAAGCCGCATCTTCGATCCAAATTCCTATCCACTGTAATGCCGGTTTATTATCAATCGTAAATGGAAATTCTCCACCTATGATTATTTCATTATCCTTCCTAATAAACGGTTCATTAAACCCTATTAAACCCGGCTCAAATATATCCGGCTCTTCGCCCGCTAATTGTATGACTCGATTGGTCTCATAAATAAAATTAAGCGGATATTTGTTTTCTAAATGCAATGCTTCACAAAGATCCAAATAATGTGCCCATCTGAAAAAGAAATCGCCTTTGTATTCCGAACTATTAATATTATGCGCGTAATCCATAATATCAATTATAGACATTTTATGATAATAATACATTTTTTCTAAAATAATGTAAATTCTTTCTAAAACATCATAGTCGTCTATATCATAGTTTCTCGACACATATATTGCTCTTATTATATCTGACAAATCGCCAAAATGCCTTTTATCGTAATTCGCAACGTAAAAATAAAACGGCACTCTACGTACAAATTTAGTTGTATCAATGGGCAAATAACCAAAGCCATGTTCTACCACTCTATTGTAAATTACATCATCCTTTTTTGCAATTTTAAATATTTCTTCACCAACAACATCATGTAACCTTAAATATGATAGAATACTGTGAAAGTCGAAAATATTTTCATTCACAAATTGTTTTATAAAGTTTTCTTGGTCCGGTGTAATCATAACGCTCTCCTTTTTTGATATTTACATTATACACGAATAATCGTTCATAATCAAGCGTCATTTTAGGCGTAAAATATGAATCGAATTTCTAATAAATTGTAAATCTTTCTACAATATGAGCACAGTTCCACTTTTCTTATGAACTACATTTCATAATACCATTCTCAAATATTAATATAACAGCAATATTCCGTTTTCATTGTGCTATGACTGAACAATCGCTAAACTCTAATAGTAATAGTTATTGTATTTGTGGATAGTAGTAGTTCCCGTAGCGGCTGAGTCGTTGTTCATATACCTGCAAATTTTTTTCTTCAGCTATCTTTAGTAAACACCTCTTATTCTCCGCAGACATTTTTATGCCAAGTATTATTCCGCTACAAATATCAAAATCAACTAATTGTCCTGACGATGTACCCGTCCTTTTTACAAACAGCCTCCACTCTTTTTGATATTGCATACTTTGATCTTTATAAATCAACTGATTCATAATTTCGTTCTCTATTTGCAACTCCGTTTTTGAATTATCGTACTTAAGAAAATTAGTAAAATCAAAAATAGGCTTACTTCCATAGATAACTTTTTGAAATGGCGAAATTTTGCCATAAATTTCAATTAAGTCCATGTCATATCTACAACAAAAGCCCTGAAAACCATCCGCAAAACTTTCCCACATCGCATCGTTTTTATAAGTTTCAGTAAAACAACAAACATAAAAAAGTTTCCGACGCTTTTCCGCCTCTTCTAATGCCGTCTCTTGCAAACTTCTCAATAAAACCCGCATTGCTTCATCATCAGTCATAACATACTCATAAAACGCTCTGCACAAATCAACAGATTTTCTGATAACCTTGCTTAACTCATCGCTGAATAGAACATTCAAATCAACAGGAACGTCGCACGCACAAGTATGTTCAACATATTGCTTTATCAAAGCATTTTCAGCGTCGCTAAAAATATGATTTTGATCCTTGCCAATAAACTTTTCAATCCAATTCGGCGCGAACCCTTGAAAGCCCAATATGCTTAATACCTTTCTCATTTGCGGGATATTACGACTTACATCAATACGCAATGAGCAATCTCGTGGATCTGCAAAGCTCTCAGCAGGTGTACACCATATCTGTGCATTTCTTAACGCATTAAAATTATTTTCATTACAAGACCGAAATCTAAACAAATACTTTTTCAAAACAATTCTCCAAAGCGAATACATACATATAGATATTCAATGAAACCATTATAACACAAATACACCAAACTTGCAATAGTCATAACTTAAATATTAACTTTTCAATGTGCAACAACAGGCTGTTAGTTATGTTTTAAGCCCGCTTTGAGTTTACGGCGTGCGCTTGTCTTGATACAAGTGCGCCGCTG
>CAJTPT010000001.1:439510-508117 GCA_910578545.1 uncultured Christensenella sp. | reverse complement strand
CCCCGCTAAAGAGTAAACATTATAAATAAGTATTATTCTGTTTTATCAACATCGCTTTTTTGATTTTCGGTATCTTCGCCTACTTGCTTTACCTCTTCCGTTCCGGCCGATTCGGCAGGAGCGTCGGCAGGTTCGGGATTTGCGGCAACGGGTTGTTGCGCAGGCGCCCCGGGCTGAGCGGTTATTCTGTTCTGCTTGCCCGCCTTTTTGACGTTCTTCATAAGCTGCCATGCGTAGACGCCGACGCCCAAGAGCGCAAACACTATAACAAGCATGAGGTCGTAGATAAATGCCGATTTGAAGTCGGGGTCATTTTCCATAACGAATTTGAGGACTTCGATAGCCGACATCGCGTACAGTCCCGCATCGTCTGCGGCAATGCGTGCGGCAACGATATAGGTTATCAATAGCGCGCCGATAAGGAAAACGAGCGAGGTGACGGCGACGATGAGTATCATCATCTTGTTGGGCTTGCCGCCGAACTTTTGATAAAGGAATCCGCCGAGCGCAACCGCGGCTATACCCGAAACTACCGAAACGAAGTTAAGAAGGTAGAACACAACGACGAGCGCCGCGCCGACGATACCGCCGATAAGCGCGCCTAAGAATCCGCGCAGGTAGTTGTTGGGCGCCGCGGCAAAATCGGCGTTACGGTTGTCGATAGCGGCGTTGACCGCGCCCACGCAATCGCTGTCGAGTGTAACCGTCATGCCTTCCACGTCGCATTTTTGCGCGCCTGCGCCAAGCTGTTTGCCGCAGTGCGGGCAGTGCTGTGCGCCGAGTGCGCCGTTAGCTTCGAGCATGCCGAGTATCCAATTCATTATCTCGGGAAAACGCTTGATAAGTCTTCCCGCCGTGATATCGGTGAGTCTGAGCGTAACGCCGAAGTCGGACACACTCTTTAATCCCTTTATGTCCTTGCGATTTTTGAGCGCGGCGGAAATATCTGCACGCTGTGCATCGGTCGCGTAGCACGAAATATGTACCGTCATCGGGTAGTACATATCCCGTTGATTGACTGTCGCGTTTACTTCGTAGCCCTTGACTACGCCGTACGCATTGTTGCCGTTTACGGTCAAACCGTATTCGGCAAGGCCCTGTTCAAACTTCTTGTTCATCCTGTCCTCCGAATGATTATTTATATTCAGAATTGCCCTTTTTGTCCGTTTCTTCCCTGTTTTGACGATTGAGTATGCCGAAAGGTTAGGCTGTTTCGGTCGGATTTTTAAACGCCGAATGCAAGCCGATTGATTTCGGCTTGCATTCGCTCGTTATTCTGTTTTATCCGTTATTATTGCCCGTATTATTGTTGCCCGTGCTCGGCGCGGGTATAAGAATGGTTGCCGAGTCGCCCGTAATAACGTCGGGAAGCTCGCCGTTCCACTTGGAAAGATACTCGATATACTTGAGGTACTCGGCAATTAGCGCGACCTTGGCGTCGCTCGCATCGCCGAACACTATTTCGTACTCGGCCTCGATTACGTTGCCGTCCTCGTCGGTCGTTTCATCGCTGACAGGTCTGATTTCAAACCCGAGCATACGCGCTACCTCGAGCGATTTAAGCTTGGTTGCACGAGCTTCCGCCTTGGCTATTGCGACCTGCGCCTGTGCGTCGCCTTCTGCCGCGGCAATACGCGCTTCGGCGGCAAGCTTTGCGACAGCAAGCTCGGCTTCGGCTTGAATACGTGCGACATCGGCACGGGCTTCCGCCTCGATCTTGGCTTTTTCCGCCTCGTACTGTGCCTTGAGCTGTTCCTGCTCGGCGATCATCTTTTGCTCGACGGTCTGCTCGAACGCGTCCGAAAAATCTATATTGGTAAGCACGACCGTATTGATCGTTACAAAATAGTTTTCGGAAATCGCCGCTTGGACAACCTTTTCAACCTCGGGCGAAATTGTCGAACGGGTTTCGATTATGTCCATTGCCGAACGCGCCGAAAGCACCGATTTGGCACGCTCGATAGATACGCTGCGTATCTTGGTGGACAACGCGTCGAGCGAACCGTAGGTTGTGGCTATCTCTTTGACCTTGCCCGTGTCGATTTGATACTGCACCGTCATAGTGATGTCCATGGTCTGTGCGTCCTTGGAATACGCGTTATCGCGAATATCGAGGGTCTGGACCTTGGCGTCGTACATGTCGTATTTTTCGGTTATCCAAAAATCGAAGTACGTACCGGCCGAGCGCGCCTCGCGGATTTCGCCGAGATGCTTAACGACCGCGATCTCGCCCGCGTTGACTGTGTGAAAGCTACCCGGGATAAAGAACAAAAGAGCGGCGAACAGTATGCCGACGCCCAGCCCTACCCATTTGGTTATCTTCCAAATCGGACGGTCGTCCTTTGTGACCTGTTTGGTGCGAGTGTTGTACGATCCTGCCACCTTGCGCGAGCTGAATATAAACAGCACGATGCCGGCTACCGCAAATACGGCAAAAAGTATGCCTAACGTGACACCGATTACCATAGTTTTTTTAAATCTCCTTTTACGTTTTTTTGTTCAAACATGATTTGTTTGTAAATACATTCTACCATTAATACCTAAGTTTTGCAATACATTTGAAATATTATTTATGCAAATAGTATGTAATTTTTATATAGTTTCTTGTAAAAATTGCAACAACGTTATTACATCGCGGCGCAAATCAAATATTGACAGCATTACGGTTGTATGATATAATTATATAGGAGTAATAATTATGAAACGCTTATCCGACAAACAAAAAGCCGAAATCAATAAGTATTCGCAAGCGACCGAAGAGCTGTATTCCGAGTACGCCACAAGGGATTGCGATGCGGTGCGCATTCTCGACCGCCCTACCAACGACGTACTGCGCTCGCAATACGCCACAGACGTGGACAGAATACTCAACTGCAAGTTTTACAACCGCGGCAGCGACAAAACGCAGGTGTTTTCGTTTTACAAGAGCGACGATATAACCCGACGTTCGGCGCACGTTCAGCTCGTTTCGCGCATTGCCCGAAAGATAGGCAAAGCGCTTCGGCTCAATCTCGATTTAATCGAAGCGATAGCCATTGGGCACGACATAGGGCACACACCGTTCGGGCACGCGGGCGAGAGCATACTCAGCGATTTGTATTACGAGCACGCTCAAAAATACTTTAACCATAACGTTCACAGCGTGCGCCTGCTCAACCTGATAATGCACAACAACCTGACTATACAAACGCTTGACGGAATTATCTGTCACTGCGGCGAAAAGGTGCATCAAAACTACAAGCCGAATCCCCTGCCCGACAAAACGCAGTTTTATAAGACGTTCGACAGCTGTTACACCGATAAGAGCGCAGTCAAAAAACTTCGCCCCGCTACTCTAGAGGGGTGCGTAGTACGGCTAAGCGACATGATTGCCTATATCGGCAAGGACAGATACGACGCTCAGCGGCTGGGCATAAATGCCGAGTTTACCGATACGGTGATAGGCACGGAAAACCGCGATATTATAAACAGGGTTACCGAGGACGTGATTGCCAACAGCATGGGCATGCCCTATCTTTCGCTCAGCGACGACGTATACGCGGCGCTCGAAACATGCAAAAGCGAGAACAATTCGCTTATATACCAAATACCCGAAATCCGCGCGCCGTACGATAACGTTATACGCCCGATGGCGAAAAAGCTGTTCGAGCGGTTTTTATCCGACCTCATTAAAAAGAACAAAAGCTCGTTGATTTATACGCAATACTTAGACGACGAATATATAACGAAAAACTATTCCGACAGGCGCAAAGAAACGGGATATACCATGAGTGCGACCGACGTCGACAAAGTAACCGACTTTATAGCAAGCATGACCGACGACTACTTTTTGGACGTGTTCGCCCGCGTTTTCCCGGACGACGAGCTTAATAAAAAAGTCAAATATATCGACTACTTCGACGATTAGCCGCCGCCCAATTATTAATCCGAAAACGCTTGACAAACAGCCGCTTATACTTTATAATGATTAGCGAACGGAGAAGTACCCAAGCGGCTCAAGGGGCTCCCCTGCTAAGGGAGTAGTTCGGTAACACGGAGCGCGGGTTCAAATCCCGCCTTCTCCGCCAGTAAGAACCTAAAACGAATATACGTCTTGCGTAGCGTTTTAGGTTCTTTTTTAATAATTCGGATTAACAAACCGTCACCGGGGTGATCATATGAAAACAGTTAATATTGTAGGCGGAGGCATTTCGGGCTTAACCGCCGGCGTATATCTGCTTAAGAACGGATTTGACGTGAATATATACGAAAAGAACGGCGTTACAGGCGGATTCTGCACGTCGTGGCAGAGGAACGGTGTTATTATAGACGGCTGTTTGCATTGGCTTATAGGCACTCACGGCGATAGCGGCTTAGGTCGGATCTGGCGTGAAATCGGCGGAATAAAAGACGGCGATATCGTTAAGCTCGACAGCTTTTATAAGGTGTTTTACGAAAACGAAACGCTTACGTTTTACAACGACTTCGATAAGCTCGAGCGCGAGCTTAACCGCGTATGCGTTTGCGACAAGGATAAAGCCGAGGTAGCGCGGTTTATGGACTTGTTGCGCTATCTCGGTAAGTTCGAGATAGCGAGCGATATTCCGCCCGAGCTTATGACCAAACCGCCCAAACCCGATTTTGCGTTTGCGCGCAAAACCATTAGCTTTTTGACACACACTTTAGGGCAGTACGCGCAACGGTTTGAAACCCCTATAATACGGTATGCGCTGGAAAACGCGCCCGTTAATAAGCGGTTTTGTGCACTGTACTTTGCGGAAACGCTAAGCAATCTGTGCTCGGGCAACGCCGACCTTCCCCGCGGCGGCAGCTCCGCCTTAATGCGCAACGTGACGGAAAGGTTTCAATCATCGGGCGGCAAACTGATAACGAGCTCGCCCGTATCGGAAATTATTATAGAAAACGGCAGAGCAAAAGGCGTAAAGCTCGAAAACGGCCGGACCGTTTACGGCGATTATACGGTTGCCGCATGCGACGTGCACCACACCTTCGAGAAGCTACTATGTAATAAATATTCGCCGAACGCATTTTTCGACGGCGACTCGGACAAGGAAAAATACAGTACCTACAGCTATATCATCGCCGCATTTAAGACCGATATGGATTTGCGCGGCCGCAACGTAGCCGAAATATATAAGACCGAAAAATTCGATTTGTCGGGCAAGGAATGCTCCGTGTTGTCCGTAAGACACTATGCTTACGACGAGTCGTTTACAAACGACGGCTACACCGTTTTGCAGGCTTTTGTAGATACAAACGAGACAGATTACGAAAGAATAAAAGCGATGAGCCGCAGCGAGTACGTAGAGTTTAAAAGGCGTACGGGCGAAACGTTAAAAAGCCTGATCGAAAAGTATTACGCCGTAAACGGCGAAATCGAACTTATCGACGTTATCACGCCGCGCACTTATGAACGATACCTCAATTCCTATCAAGGCAGTTTTATGAGCTATCCGCTCGGCGCAAAAATGCCGCAACGGTTGTATGCGCGCACGGTGCCCGAAATAGACGGACTCTATCTCGCCAATCAATGGCTAATGGCGCCCGGCGGCACGCCGATTGCCGTAATAAGCGGCAAGTTTGCGGCACAGCTAATAGCGGCGGACGCCGAAGGTAAGAATACGAAAGAATAAACTTTGACGCGCTCAAAACCATAATAAACCGAATTTGTTCCGTATCGCCCTGCACGGTCGAATAATTATCTCAAGAAAAAATCGACACATATTTGTTAATTTGCTAAAATACGAACAAGGTTTAAATACAAAGGCATTATATAATGAAAGGACAGAATTTATCTCTCGCGTTCGGCGCCGAAGTTATATACGACGATGCTGAATTTTTTATAGGCGATAAGGACAAAACCGGTATCGTCGGCGTTAACGGTGCGGGAAAAACGACTCTGTTCAAGGTCATACTCGGAAAACAGGCGCTCGACCGCGGCAGAATTTTTACGGGCGGAGTACGGATTGGGTATCTGCCGCAGGAAATAGATTTTGCCGACAAGCAAAAAACCGTATGGGATTATCTTTTTGACGCGCGCCCCGTACGCGAAATAGAAGCGGAACTGAACACTATTTACACCGATCTCGAAACGGCTGACGAAGCCGAACAAGCCGAGCTTTTAAAACGCATGGCGGAGCTTCACGCCGCCCTCGACGGTTACGATGCGTATAATGCCGAAAATATTTTGCTCGAGCTTATGTTTGATATGGATATCAGCGACGAGCTACTATACATGAAGCTGGGCGAGCTTTCCGGCGGTCAAAAATCAAAAATAGCGTTTGCCCACGTGCTTTTTGCCAACCCTCAGGTTTTGCTTTTGGACGAGCCCACAAACCACCTCGACGCCTCCACCAAGGAGTTTGTTACAAACTATTTGAAAAACTACAAGGGTTCCGTTCTGATAATAAGTCACGACGTTGATTTTCTCAATTCGGTCGTAAACAAAATTTTGTTTGTAAACAAGGTAACGCATAAAATTTCCGTATACGACGGCAACTACACGGCGTTTAAAAGGAAATATGCGCAGGAACAGCTTCTCAAAGAGCTGCGCATAACCCAACAGGAGCAGGAGATCAAAAAGCTGTCCGATTTCGTTTTGAAAGCCAAACAGGCGTCGCGCACAAACCATAACCTAAAAAGAATGGGGCAGGACAGAGAAGTCAAGCTTGCCAAAGCCATTGCCGCGTTGGAAAAACGCGACAAGGAATACAAGCACGTCAATCTTCGGCTTGAGCCTAAAACGCCGAGCGGAAAAGTACCTTTGGAAGTGCGAAACCTGACGTTCGGGTATGACGGCAAACAGAATCTGTACGACGGCTTGTCGTTTATGCTCAATCCGGACGAGCGGTTTTTGATCGTCGGCGAAAACGGCGTCGGTAAATCCACGCTGCTCAAGCTGATAATGGGGATATTGCATCCGAAAAGCGGCGAGATCGTTTTCAGCAGAAAAACCGAGATCGCGTATTACGCACAGGAGCTCGAATTGTTGGACGAAAACAAGACGGTGCTCGAAAATACCGAAAGCTCGGGCTATACCGATATTCAACACCGAAATTTGCTCGGCAACTTTTTATTTTCCGGCGATTCGGTTTTTAAAAATGTGTCCGTTCTTTCGCCGGGCGAAAAGGCGCGAATTGCGTTGTGTAAGCTTTTGCTCGAACGTGCCAACCTTTTGATCTTGGACGAGCCGACAAACCATCTCGACCCGGATACTCAAGCGGTTATCGGCGAAAACTTCCGCGACTATACGGGCACGATTTTGCTTGTAAGCCATAATCCGGAATTTGTCGAACAGATAGGCATCACCCGTATGTTAATTTTACCCGAGGGAAAAATCGTCGACTATTCAAGAGAATTGCTCGCGTATTACTATATATTGAATACGGATTTTCTATAATTAAAAGAGCATGCTTATTATCGCAAAATGCTTTTAGCTATTTATTTTTTTGCTCGAACTCTTCGATTTCCGATTGCGAAACCATCCTGTTATTACATCTGCCGCAATCGGAACAGCCGTTGCAGATCAGGCGGTTGCCGCAATTAATACAGTTAGTGCGGTAGTGCGGGGTGTAAAGCTCGTTTTTGGGAATGGGCAAACCGAACCTATCGGTCAAAATAAATTCCATGGGCTTGCCGCGGTAATGCAAGCCCTCGGCATAAGCAAGGTGAGTTTGGCGTATCTTGCTTTTTATGTAATCGGTCTTTCCGTTCTTAACATAATAGTTTCCCGTTTCGATAAACGCAAAAGTGACGTTGTGAGCCGCGCACTCGTCGTGCAATCTTTTTACCCAATCGTAGTGACAGGGTCGGGCGCCGTCGTAATTTTCGCCGCCGCATATCACCTGTTCTATCTGCCCTTCTACAAGATACTTTTCTATCGTTATTTGTCCGATAAGAGGCGCGGTCATTATGCCCTTATGCTTAAACGGAAGTGAGTGAAGCAGCGGGATCCGCTCGTCGGCGCGGCGTTGGTTTTCGCACGTCACGTTAAAAAATACGTTTTCCCAACCGCTTCCCCAATCCCCGGGTAAGCACTGTTCCGCACGCTCGGGACGTTTTGTCAGCAAAAAGAACATGACGTCCGGTCTGTCGTGAATAATCCCCCACACCTCGTCGCGCCACTCGTCCGCGCCGTCGACAAAAAAGTCCGAGGTCATACACACCCTGATCATCTCGCCGCTTTTTATTTTAAAGCTGCCGTTTCTGTTTTTTGCCAACGGATAATAAAAGCCGCTCGTCTTAGTCACGACCGAGCTGTCGCCGCCCCCATGCGTTTTGTCGAGATAGTACATATAACAGTTTTGACAGCCCTCACTGCATTTTTGACAGCCGTGCCACGGATTCCAAATATCGTGCATGTTTACCTCTTTAGTTCAATCAATACCGCGCCGATGTTTTTGTTTATGCAGGCAGACCGATTTTCTGTCTGCGGCGGACAAACCGCGTTGTCGATACAGCCGTGATTGGGGCAAAAGCAACCGAGCATCCCCGAGTTGGCGGCGTTGACAATACCGTCGCAACGAACAGCCGCTTTTGCCCGCCCTCGTCAATCGGCATTTCTCCGTTCTCATTCCTTGCGGACAACAGGTATTCAATCAAATATATAAGTCTGTCGTGCCGACTCATATAAATATTGTACATCATTTACGGCAAAAGCGCAATAATTAAGCAGTAACGATTGCATTTGCCAATACGATCGCTACTGCCTATACGATTGCGCTTTTCATTTAAGTTATATCGTTTTTAAATTACAGTATAGCGTCCGTCGCCGTGTAGCCCTCAAGCGACCCCCCTTTGACCTGAATGCAAACATACTTTATTTCCCGCTTATCCGAAGCAAAGAACTGCCTTTTTGCCGACGGCGCAATGCGCAACCAATCGCCCGCCTTTAATGCGACCTTTTCCCCGTCGATAACGGCAGCGCCCTCGCCTTCCAAAACAGCGTAGATTTCCTCGTTTTGTTTGTGCGCGTGAACAAACGGCACGCTCGCGCCCGCGGGCAAAGCGTTAACGCTTATTTCCGCACCGGTAAGATTAAGCGCGTCGTGAAGCTCGGTACGCGCACCGCTTTTTACTCCGACCTTTGTGTAGTTATTCATAGTTGATACCTCCGAAATTTGTTTTGTGACCACAGTATACAAAATGAAAACCGGAAATACAAGTACGTTACTTTTATATTACTCGATAATAGATTTGTAACATGGTTTCTTTTTTGAACTATTGACTTTGGCATTTTTCTAATGTATACTGTTTTTAATCCAAACAAGGAAGTATCGACCATGCTGACGAGAGAAGAATTACCGGAATGCCCCGTTGCAACCACGGTACAGCTTATAGGCAATAAGTGGAAACTGCTCATACTTCGCAACTTGATATTTAACGGCGCTCAACGGTTTAGCGATTTTATAAAGACAATCCCCGCCATAAGCAAAAAGGTTTTAACGGACAATCTTCGCGCGCTCGAGGATGACGGGATAATCGAACGCGAGGTGTTTGCCGAAGTGCCGCCGCGCGTGGTGTATTCTCTTTCCGAGCTGGGCAATTCACTCCGCCCGATAATGAACGCCATGCAGGAATGGGGCATGGACTACAAAAACAAGCTGTAACGGCTCTGCCGCTTCATTTGGAATTGTATATTATATATGAAAAATAAAAGTCTATCCGAAATGACGATAGAAGAGCTTTGGGCATTGTTTCCTATCGTTCTCACTGAGCACAAGCCGTACTGGGCGGAATGGTACGGTGAGGAAGTTGCGTTTTTAAAAAGCATATTCCCCGCCGCCGAATATTATTGCGATTTAAAAGTTCAAACCGTAGATTTATAACCCGTACTCCCCCGCAAAAAAACGAAAGAGCGCATGTGCGATTTGGGAATAACTATTGACAAACCGTCGGGCAATCAAGTATAATTAAATTATAATTTTTTACCGCACGGAGCGAAACATGGCAGATAACACGTCGACGGAAACCAATCAAACGGGCAATAAATTCAAGAGGTTTATTACTTCTCGAAAAGGCGACATAATAGTTTTAACGTTGCTGTCGGCGCTCGCACTGCTGTTTACGTTAATATTTTATTCCATCAAGTTTACCGAGCTCGAGGATTTTGCAACCGGGCGCGACGAGCTGTCGTTCTGGACGGCGGACGCGTTTTACATAGAGTCCGGGCGTTTGCTTAATTTTAATATATACATGACGGTGGCGTTTGTCGTCGGTATTGCGCTGTACGCGGTTGCCGCGCTCACGCTGTTTGTAAAAAACCGCAACCGTCTTTTTTACGTTGCGGCTATATACACCGTCGGGCTGAGCCTTGTTTGCTTGATATTGGGTATTGCGCTGAAGTTCATGAGCGGCGGCGCGATGGCGTGCTGTGTTGTAAGCATGTTTTTTGCGATGGCGGCGCTCGGCTACCTGATTGCACGTCGGCACGCGACGGCGCCGACGGAAACAAACGCCGAGGCTTCGGACGCGCCGAGCGCCGAACCGGAAAACAACGCGCCGCTCACGCCCAAGCAAAAGCGGTTCAAATTCGGCTTGTTTATTTGCGAATGCGTCGAGCTGATCATACTGATTACGGTGCTGTTTATCCCGTTGTACACCGATACCGCGACGGGAACGACGTATGTACTTATATCCTCGTTGTTCGCCAATAACTATCCCATTTTCATATCCGTTGCGTTTGTCGTTATGACGGTGGCGATTTTCGGCGAAATGCTGTATTTTATATCCACTATTTCCGACTACTTCGGTTCACGGGTATTCGTAATACGCTCGCGCCGTTTCGTGCTGAGCACTACGATTTTTACGCTGTTGTTCTTTTTAATCGGGTATTGCCTGACCTTTTACTTTAACCTAAAGGGCAACACTGCCGCTCGGGACGGCATGGCGTACACGGTTAGCTATATACCGTTTATCCTCGCCGTCGTGACGATGATAGTATACTCGTTGTTCTGCGGAAAACTTCCCGTCGGCGTGAAGGGCTCGCACAACCACCTGCAAAAGCCGTTCAAAATCGAGCCGCTTATCGCGGTGGCAGTGATAAGCGCCATCACATTTTTGTCGCTCGTGCTAAACGTGGTTGAGGTTTCCGTCAAAATAGCCGTCACCGATTTTAAGCGCGAGGTCGCGTTTAACGGCTACGAGCTGCTATCGACTTACAAGAAGTTGGAATCGGGCTTTCAGCTGCTCGCGTTTGTCGAGTTTGCCGTTCTGCTCTCGTCGGGCATGCTGCTTGTCGCTTCGCTTATAAGCTTTCTTGCCAAGGACGCCAACCACTACAAGATAATAAAGGCGGCGGCGGTTGCCAACTTCCTGTTTGTAATGATGATAGGACTGTTCGGCATTTACTTTAAAATCGGACAAAGGATAAACGAGGAAAACATAAACAGCTTACTCGCCTACTACGAAATTTCTCTGCCCGACGGCTACGAGTACGAGGTGAACAGCCAGACCATATACATGCTGATAGCCAGCGCGGCCGTGATGATATACATGCTGCTGCGCAAAATCTTCAGCCTCGGCGCAAAACCGCTGTCGCCCGATATGTTTGACACAACGCTTTCCGACGCGGTAAACGGAACGCCAGAACAGGTTTCGCCTTCCTCCGCGCGCTCGACCGAAAAACCGCCCGTCTACGACTTTGACGCATGCCCGGCGTTTACCGAGCTCGACCGAAAGCAACCGCAGTTTAACACCGCGCTCGAAGAGCGGCGCAAACGCTTGTTTACCAACCTCACCCTGCCCAATCTCGTACGCTTCCTCGTGGACTATGCGCGCGAGTGCAGGATACACCTGTCGTACACGCCCGAGGATATCGCCACATTCGTTGCCGGACTGGGCGCGTCGCGGCTTGCCATTCTGCAAGGCATGAGCGGCACGGGTAAAACGAGCTTGCCCAAAATGTTTACCGAAGCGGTTATGGGTAACTGCGAGATAGTGGAGGTCGAGTCGTCCTGGCGCGACAAGAACGAGCTACTCGGCTACTACAACGAATTCAGCAAATGCTTTACGCCCAAAAAGTTTACGCAGTGCTTGTACAAAGCGCGGCTCAATTCGTCGGCGATCACCTTTATCGTGCTCGACGAAATGAACCTCAGCCGTATCGAGTATTATTTTTCCGATTTCCTCTCGCTTATGGAAAACGAGGAAGACAAGCGCGAAATAAAACTGCTCAACGTCAAGCTATACCGCACCGAAAACGGCAAGCGGTATACTTACGACGGACTGACGGACGGACACACTATTAAAATACCGACCAACGTTTGGTTTATAGGCACGGCCAACCGCGACGAAAGCACCTTCGAGATAAGCGACAAGGTGTACGACCGCGCACAAACGATGAATTTTAACAAGCGCGCGCCCAAAATCACGTCGTTCAGCGAGCCGCTCGAGCCGCGGTTTATGTCCTACGACATGCTGTTAAAGCTTTTCGACCAAGCCAAAAGGGAATATTCATTCGACGCGGAAAGCAATGCGCTTATCCAACAAACTGAAAGACTTCTCGCGCCGTACAACATCTCGTTCGGCAACCGTATCCTGCGCCAAATCGAGGACTTTGTAAAAATCTACTGCGCGTGCTTCGGCGACAGGTCCGCCGTCGAGTCCGACGCAGTGGAAAAAATCCTTTTGAGCAAGGTCCTGCGCAAGCTTGAAAGCAAGGTTGTCGAAAACAAAGAAAAGCTTGCCGCCGAGTTTGATAAAATCGGCTTAAAGCAATGCAGTGAATTTGTCCGCAGACTGAACGAGGATTAGTCTTTATGGACTTGACGTACGAAGAGCAATCTCAACTGTCCAAGCTGATAGAGGACTATAAGAATATAGACGCGTATGTGAGTAAGCATAGCAAGCTTAGCTACATGCAGTTTGACTATGCCTTGGTAAACGACCTAACGCTGTTTATGACCGAGCCCAACTTCAGCTTCGACATATTGGAACAACGGCTCGACGTAATCCTAAGCGCCCTTCCCGCAATAAAACGCATATTCGCGCAACCGTTTATTCACCTTAAAGAACACAATATAATCCTGCCCGTCGAGTCGGTGCGCATTGTAAACAACAAAACGCTCACGCACATCGCGGCGCACAGCGAGCTGTGGACGGACGTAAACAGCGACGAGATAAAGCCCGAAAAGCTACTCAGCCGCACGTACGAGGACAACTACGGCATTTACGAAAACCTCGTTTTTTGCAAGGCGGTCGACGACGTTTTGGCTTTTACTCGGTCTAACATGCGTTTTTTGAAAGAACTCGTTTACGCCAATCAAACTATAGAATTCAACCTGCTCGAACGTGTCAACCACTTAAACTACTTTTTGGCGCTCGGAAAACTGCACATAGGTTACAGCCGAAACTTCGAGGGATATTACGCCGTTGCGGTGCGCTGTCTTGACAAGCTTCAGTTTATTTACAACAGCATAACGCCCCGCTTAAAACGCCCCGTTTACAAAAAGAACGTAAACAAGAACAAAAACGTCAAGCTTCGTAAAACCAATATCCTTTCCATGCACAGGGAATATCACCGCATATACAAGCTTGCGCTGTTCTTTGACCGTCACGATATAGGCGGAGTCAAGGAAATCACGGAAACCGATATTGTCAAGCTGATAAAAAATTACTTCTTCTTTTGCCAAGCGTTGTGTATATTTGCCGTCGGGCATTTCAACTTTACGTGCGATATAACCAAGCCGTTCGACCTAACCAAGCTTGCGCTTAGCTTTTCATTTAAAAAGTGGAATCTCAAGCTTGAAAAGCTGACCGTAAACGACTGGCAACTGCTTGCGCTTACCGTCAAGAATAGCAAGACATACAAGGTAATACTTATCCCGTCGCTGCTTAACAACAACGAAAAACTGTTACAATCTGTCAAGTCCGAAGTATGCGCCGACGAGTATATAGTATGCAGTCCGTACGAGGATCGCGAAAAGGGCGCGGCGCTTATAGATATAACCGATATCGAATCGTTCCGCCGCCTGCAACAAATACTTTTGCGCGCAATGATTTACTCGGATACAGTGCACAGCGATTGCCCGTTCTGCGTAAACAAACAGGAAGTAAACCCGGAAAAATCGACGGACGACCACACCGTGTACGAGTGCCCCTCCTGCCGCACCGAGATACACGCGGCGGTCTGCCCTACTACCGGCAAACCGTATTACTATACGAACATCGCGGGGCTACTCTATCAACAATCGACGGTCGACGACGCATGGCTTGCAAAGCGCAAAGCCGAGGGCAAAATGTATTTCCGCAATATAACGGAAATCGACGACGAACTTAAACCCACTTGCCCGCACTGCGGGGAAACACATTAGCGAATGAGGGATCGGCGAATTTACGCTCGACTTTTCTTTTTGAAACACAAGGGCATAAAAAAGCGACAATACTGCTACGACGACAGAAAACGCGAGCAAAAAAACTTGAACGGAATATAAATTTAGTGTATAATAAAAAGGTATGGACAAAACAAAAAAGGTAAATATGCTAAAATCGTGCGCCATGATATTGGTGGGCAGTATAATATACTCGCTGGGCGTGGCATTGTTTCTTGACCCCAACGCGATTGCGTCCGGGGGCGTTACCGGTATCGCGATAATAATAGATACGGTCTCCGGCGGGGTCGTCGGCACGGGTTGGATAATCCTTATTATCAACGTGCCGCTGTTTATACTCGGCGCGATATTCTTTGGCAGATACTTTATTATCTCGTCGATCGCGGCGACTGCGCTGTCTTCGGGACTCATCGAGCTATGGGGCTATTTTGCTGTTCCGTACATGCCGACTATGAGCAACAACATTCTGCCCGCGCTTGCAGGCGGCGTACTGTACGGCGGCGGGCTCGGCGTTATCTTCCGCGCGGGAAGCAGCACTGGCGGCACGGATATAATAGTCAAGCTGTTGCACAAAAAGTTCCGCCACCTCAAGGCCGGTATAATCTCCATGTTAATAGACGTAACGATAATCGCCGCGTCGGGCGCGATATACCGAGATCTCGAACTGCTTTTGATAACCGTTCTGTCGATTATAACTTTTACGGTCGCTTTCGACTTTGTGCTTTACGGCGGCAACTCGGCAATACTCGTGTTTATAATAACGACCGAGGAAAAAGCAAAACCGATTTGCGACGGCATATTGCAAGACCTTAACGTAAGCGCAACAATTCTTGACGGCAAAGGTGCGTACACGGGTGACGATAAGACCGTCATAATGTGCGCCGTAAAGAATTATGTTTACCCGCGCTTGCGCGATATTATACGAAAGTACGACCGCGACGCGTTTACCATCGTGTCGTCGGCTAAAGAGATTTACGGCGAGGGCTACAAGTCGCACGACGCGGAAGAATTATAAAGGGAATAACATATAAGACGCATAAATTATCCGTGAGCGACGGCGACTCCGACGCGTTTATATGCTCTAAAATACCACACACAAAAAAGCTCGCTAAAGGGTGTTCTGTCATATGGATTTTCGCGGGCAAACAAAATAGCGCACTATCTTCGTTTTTGAAGTATAGTGTGCTATATTTTCTGTTTTTTACAATTATCGGTGTGTATTTTACGCTATGTTATATATCAACTTCCCTTTAATCGTTCAAGCGCTTTTTCGGCGTCTTCTACACCCTGTTCGGCGGCCTGTCTGTACCAATATACGGCTTTTTTATAGTCGCGGTTACCTTCTATGGCGTTTTCGTAATATCGAGCGACTTTCATTTGCGCATCCAAACTGCCGAGTTCGGCGGCTTTCAGCTCTTAGTCCAAGTCGATATCCAACCCGTATTTTTTGTTGTATTCATCTCTTAATTTCTTCACCGTTCTCTATATCAGTTCTCCCTGATTACTGTTTATCGTGTAATTATTATAACAAAACCGCAATAAAAAAGCAAGGAAAGCAGAATATTTCCTTGCTTTTGTCATTATGAAATACACCGCAAACATAACGAACTTTTGTTGTGTATCGATACTGATTAAATTTATTCGGCAAGGCTGACTGCGACTGCGCAGGCGACCGTTGCGCCGACCATAGGGTTGTTGCCCATGCCGATAAGACCCATCATCTCGACGTGCGCGGGAACGGACGAGCTGCCCGCAAACTGCGCGTCGCTGTGCATACGTCCGAGCGTATCGGTCATGCCGTAGGACGCAGGACCCGCCGCAACGTTATCGGGGTGGAGAGTTCTGCCGGTACCGCCGCCGCTTGCTACCGAGAAGTATTTTTTGTCGTTTTCCTGGCACCATTTTTTGTACGTGCCCGCAACGGGGTGCTGGAATCTGGTCGGGTTGGTTGAGTTGCCTGTAATTGAAACGTCGACCTTTTCGTGACGCATAATCGCAACGCCCTCGTTTACGTCATCCGCGCCGTAGCAACGCACCTTGGCGCGTTCGCCGTCCGAAAAAGCAACCTCGCGAACGATCTTGAGCTCGCCGGTGTAGTAGTCGTACTTGGTCTGGACGTATGTAAAGCCGTTGATACGCGAAATGATGTACGCGGCGTCCTTTCCTAAGCCGTTAAGAATAACGCGAAGCGGCTTTTTGCGCGCCTTGTTGGCATTTCTCGCAATGCCGATAGCGCCTTCCGCCGCGGCAAACGATTCGTGACCCGCAAGGAACGCAAAGCAGTCTGTTTCCTCGCGAAGAAGCATTGCGCCGAGGTTGCCGTGTCCGAGACCGACCTTACGCTGATCGGCGACGCTGCCTGGAATGCAGAACGACTGAAGTCCGAGACCGATACATTCGGCGGCTTCGGCGGCGGTCTTCACGCCCTTTTTGAACGCAATGGCGCAACCGACGGTGTACGCCCAAACCGCGTTCTCAAACGCGATGGGCTGAACGCCCTTTACGATTTCCTCTACGTTAACGCCGTGCTTTAAGCAGATATCGCGTGCGTCCTCGAGTGACTTGATACCGTATTTTTTGAGCTCGGCATTGATTTTGTCGATTCTTCTTTCGTATCCTTCAAACGTGATAGCCATGTTTTAAATCTCCTTTTAAAGTGTGCTTGAATGGGCGTTCCACTCCATTACTCGTTGCGCGGAACGATATACTTTGCCGCGTTCTCGAATCTGCCGTAATGCTTTTTGGCTTTTTCGAGCGCTTCGTTTCCGCTGACGCCCTCGGACACAAGCTTCATCATTATGCCGAGATTGACGTATTCGTAGCCGATAACCTCGCCGTTCTTATCGAGCGCAAGGCGTGTTACGTAGCCTTCCGCCATTTCGAGATACCTCGGGCCCTTAAGCTTGGTGGAATACATCGTGCCTACCTGACTGCGAAGTCCCTTGCCGAGATCCTCGAGTCCTGCGCCCACAGGCAAGCCCGCGTCGGAAAAGGCCGACTGGCTTCTGCCGTAAACGATTTGCAGAAACAGCTCGCGCATAGCAACGTTGATAGCGTCGCAAACAAGGTCGGTATTGAGCGCCTCGAGAAGCGTTTTGCCGGGCAGAACTTCCGCCGCCATTGCCGCCGAGTGCGTCATGCCCGAGCAACCGATTGTTTCCACAAGCGCTTCCTCGATAATGCCGTTTTTGATGTTGAGCGTGAGCTTGCAGGTGCCCTGCTGAGGCGCACAGCATCCGCAGCCGTGAGTAAGACCGCTGATGTCCTTGATGTCGTACGCTTGCACCCACTTGCCCTCTTCGGGAATCGGTGCAGGTCCGTGATTGCAACCTTTAGCCACGCAGCACATGTTTTCCACTTCGCGTGAATATTGCATAAGTAATACGTCCTCCATATATTTTTTATTTGATTTGATCCGTTTGTCAGAGCTAATCCGACTTGCTTTGTAAGTATAGCATAGTCACAAAAAAAAGGCAATATTTTACGACGATTTTTGTAAGATTTTAGCCGATGTTGACAAGCAGCCCGTTTTATTATATACTTACCGTATATCATATTACAAAGGATTGTCCGCGCATGAACGCCAAAGTAAAAAAAACTCTTATAATAACGGGAATAGTCCTATCGAGTATAATAGGATTGTTTTTGCTGCTGTACTTTATCCTGTTTCTTATCGGCGTGGGCTCGTACGGAGAAGCTCGCGACGTTCGCAAGTACGTTTGCACTATACCCGAGATAAACAGCGGTTGGGCGCCGCAAGGCATTACGTATACGGGCGAGGACTATATCCTAACCGGCTACGACCCAGACGGCAATACCGTACTGTATATCGTAAACGGAAGCAAGTATAAGCGGGTCAACCTTTCGGACAAGGACGGCAAAACGCTAAAAGGTCACGCGGGCGGCGTTACCTGCACAGGCAACTACGTATATATAGCCAACGATAACGTTTTGCAAGTATTCGCGCTCGACGAGCTAAAAGCGGCGTCCGAAACGACGGTGCAGGTCAAAACGGTTATTCCCGTGGACAACCGCGCCGCGTACTGCTACAGCGACAATAACCATCTTTACGTCGGAGAGTTTTATCGCGCAGGCAATTACGAAACGGAAAAATCGCACTACTACAAAAACAACAAGGCGATCGTGTCCTGTTACGTGCTTGACGGCGACGGACTTATAACAGACGCCGACACCCAGCCCTACCCCGACCATTGCATTTCGGTAACGGGGCTCGTCCAGGGCTTTGCGACCGACGGCGAAACGTTTATTCTTTCGCGCTCGTACGGACTGAAAAATTCCGAGCTCGAATACCATACATATCCTCATTCCGACGGCGATACGATAACAGTCAAGTTTAAAGCCAACCCCGACGCCGAAAGCAAGGACGTTCCGCTTTACTTCCTCGGCAACGATACCAAAAATAAAACTCTGATACTTCCGGCGTTTTCCGAAGATATAACGATAGTCGGCAACCGAGTGGTAGTCACCAACGAAGCTTCCGCCAATAAATACTTTGTCGGCAAGCTGTTCGGCGCAAACAAGGTTTATTCCTATCCTATTTATAAATAGAAATTAAAATCAGGAATAAAAAATTTTGTTAATATAATTTAAATATTTATACTTCGGACAAAATAAAAAAGGCGCGGCTATGTACCGCGCCTTATCCGTTTTATTTTTTTACATCTGTATCTCTTCGGCAAAGAGGGGCGCGCCGACAAGCAAACTTTCGCCCGCTTCGTCGGCCACTTGGTTGTATGCGACAAAGGTGTACTGTTCCCAACCGCGCACGCGCTTTAGAATACAGCCTTTAAACTTCTTTTTGCCCTTTTTGTCGGCAAACACTTCGGTGTACTCTGCGGCGGCGGTTTGAAGGTCGGCGGTTGTGATTGCCGAAAGCTCGGCGACTTTTTTGCATTCCACAAGACCTTGGGCTTTTAACGCCTTGGCGATTTTCTTTTTGTGTGCAAGCCCGACGGCCTGCGAAAGCTCTTGTATCGTCATGATTATTCATCCTCGCTTTTCCGGTTTTTATTAGGGCTTATACTGTCGCCCGTGACAATCGTTTCGCGCGGAATTTCTTCCTCGAAAACGTAAAACGGCTCGTCGGTTTTTTCTGTAGTCTGCCGCTCGCCGTGGTCGAACGGGTCGGTCGCGCTGTCGGGCTCGGAATGATCGAACGGGTCGGCGGCGTCATCGCCTGACGGAACGTGCTCGACCTTGGCTCGGGGCGGAATGAGCGCGTCGTAAAACTCCGCTGTTGCACACTTCATATACGGCGTGATCCACAGCATAAGTATTCCAAGCGTAAACATGCTTAGCAATATCCACCCGAAAAAGCTTAGGTGCAGGCAGAACAACGCCCACTTATTGCCTTCCATTAACCGTTCGGACTCGCGCCGTGCCGCGTCCGGTTTCAATTTGGGATCGTCGCGCATAATGTAAAACGTCATGCTGTACGCGTAAGCCTGGATTATGCCCGGTATTATAAACAGCAACGACCAAAGCACTATAAGAATCGAGTTTATTAGGTACGCAATAAAGATGTCGCCGAACCCGTCCTTTGCGGCAAATATATCTTTTTCCAAAACGGGTTCGCCGCGCACGACGGCTAACGACTGCACGCTTAGTCCGTACTGTAACGGGCCCTCGAGCACGAACGCAAGTACAGCGCCCACGCCGATGGTGGAAAGCGCGCCGCATATGCCTATTATCGCACCGTAAACCAAAAACGTGATCACTACTGTCGACCATTTTCCGCGAAGACTATTCCAAGCCCGTTGTCTGTAATCTTTGGCTCTCAATTCTTGTTCCTCTTATACCGTTTTATATATCATATGCGAGAAAAAATGTCAATATTAAATTCGGAATTATGTATAAAGCCGAGCATTAAATCACATTAATGCTAATTACGAATTAAACAATGATTTTGCTTCCGCAGGTGTCGGTTGCTTCGACTACCGTCACGCAGTACGGCATGCGCGAGATAAGCGCTTCGGCGTGAGTGATAACGCCGACGAGCCTTTCCTTGCCGAGCGATTCGAGCGCGCCGTAAACGACGTCGATAAGATCCTCGTCGAGCGTGCCGAAGCCCTCGTCCAAAAAGAAGAACGCGTTGTTGCCGCCGCCTTGCGTGCCGGCAATGGCGATTGCGACGGACAGCGACGCCAAAAACAGCTCGCCGCCCGAGAGCGTGTCGGTCTTGCGGTACTTGCCGCCGTTGAGAAAGTCGGACACCATAAACCCGTTGGTCTTGTCGTAGCGCATGGTGTACTTGCCGCCCGAAAGCTCGTTGAGTATCTCGCCGGCAATCGCGGTAAACTCGGTTATGTATTCCGCCGCGACGAAGTTTAGCATTGCCTTGCCCTTGGTTAGATCGGCAATCGTCTTGTACAGGTCGGCTTGCTTTTTGATAGCCGAAAGCTCTTTGTTGAGGGCGGCAAGCTCGTCGCACTTTTGGCTGAGCATATCTATTTCCACCTGCTTGACGGCGATATCCTTTTCGTTTTCGGCAATCTGCTTTTTGAGCCTGTCGAGCGCGTCGCGCTTTTCGGTATACGCGCCTTCGTCAAACTCGGGACTGTCGACGGGGCAATCCGCCTTGGCGGCAGACAGTGAATTTTCTATCGCCGCAACCGCCGCCGTCGCCGCTTGAAGCTCGCCCGTGAGCCGTTTGCGGGTTTGCTCGACCTCGGTCAATCTTTTTTCGAGTTCGACAAGCTCGGACTTGACGCGCGCAATCTCGCCGTCGGTCTTGCCGCAGGAATCGCCCAACTGCTTAAGATAGTTTTCCGTCTTGCTCTCGAGCTCGGCAAGCGCGTTCTCTAACGCCTTACATTCCGCATCAAGCCGCGCAAGCTCGGGGTTGTGTTTGATAAGCAAATCGTTTGACTTGCTCGCCGCTTCCGCCGCCGCTTTGCAACCGTCAAGGCATGCGGTAAGTCTATCGTACACCTCGGGCAACACGCACGTTTCGGCTATCCGCTTGTCGACAAGCTCGAGCTCGTTCCGTTGTTGCTTGATCGAATTATCGTGATTTTCGTAATCGGACTTGGCACGGTCGGAAAGCTTGACGGCGTCGGCGCGCTCGGCTTCTATCCTTTTAAGCTCGACCTTTGCGCTTTCAAGCTCGGACTTGCGTTTTTCCACGTCGGTGTCGCCAACGTCGTGACTGCCGTCGTACCTGCCGCCGCACACCGGGCAAACGTCGCCGTCGTGCAGTTCGGCGCGGACCGCCGCCGCGTGCGAGCCGAGCTGTGCCGCAGTCAAAGCGCTCGCGCATTTTTCCACCTGCGCCTCGGCGGCTTGCTGTTTTTCAGCAATCTCTGCAAGCATGGCTTCGTACTTCTCGATAGCGGCAAGCTGTTTGGTGCGGCGGTCTGTTAAGTCTGCAATCGCCGCAGTAATTTTGTTTTTGTTATTGCAAAGCTCGTTGTACTTGTTAAGCTCGACGATAAGCCGCTGTTTGGCTTCGACTATATCGGCAATCGACGCGTTATCTTCCACCGATATTATAACCGCGGTGAGCTCCGCCGATTTATTTTGCACGCTCTTTGCCGTCGACGTAAACTCGCCTATCAGCTTGACAAGCTTATCTTTGTCCTGCGCGGCGGTCTGTTCCAGCGCTTTAAGCCGTTGCTCCGCCGCCGTGCGCTCGGCGCGTTTAGTATCGAGCGCCGCCCTTTTGTTTTTAAGCTCGCCCGCCGCCTGAGAATACTCACGGTCGAGCGCGTTAAGCGCGGATAACCTATTAAGATCGTCGCGTAGCGCGGTCTGCTTGCTTGCGTCCTCGGGATTGAGCGACTTTTCAAACTGTTCGAGCGCCGTTTTCGCCTCATACTCGCGTTTTTTGGCGTCGTCCGACTGAAGCATAAGCTTTTTGACAGCGTCCTGCTTTTCCCGTACGCGAATAAACGCGTCGCGGATTTTTTCCGTTTCGGCAAGCTCGGCGGTCTTTCCCTCTGCGTCGTGAACGAGCGCAGTCGTTTTTGTGCGCAGGGCTTTGAGCACGTCCTTTTCCTCTTTTAGCTTTTGCGGCGAAACGTCGCCCAGTCGCGCTATTTCCGCAGATTTGATCTCGGCTAAATGCAACTGCTCGCGCTCTTTTTCGGAAGCGCGCTTGTACACGTCGCCGAACCGCATGAGCGAAAAAATCTTGCCGACCGCTTCGGTCTGCTTGGACGGCGTCTTTTTGAGAAACTCGGCGTACTCGCCCTGTTCCAACAGATACACGTTTTTAAACTCCGCCGCCTCGAGCCCGATTATGCCGGAAAGTATTGCGTTGGCTTCCTCGCCCTTGGCGAACGGCGCGCCGTTTTTGTATAAAAGACAATCGCTGACGGCGGCGCGCTTGTCCGTTTTTGCGCCGCTCTCGTCCTTTTCAAACCTGCACTTAATAGTGCGCTCAACCTTGTATATCTCGCCGTTTTCGGCAAACTCGAGCTCGACCCGCGCGGACATGAGCGAAAGGTTGACGACGTCGGCAAGGTTGCCCTTGGTGCTTTTGCCGTACAGCGCAAGCATGATACTGTCGAAAATAGTGGTTTTGCCCGCGCCCGTCTTGCCGCTTATGCAAAACAGATTGCTCCGCCCCGCCGCCTCGAAGTCCAACGTTTGCGGCTCTATAAACGAATTGATTCCTTCTATCGTAAGCTTAATCGGTTTCATATTCCCGCACCCCGTCTAATCCTTTAACTCATTCATTAATTCAATGAACGCGGCTCTTAATTCCGCCGACGGTTCGCCATTACATCTGTGCGAATAGTAAAGCTTGAATATCTCATCGTCGGAAAGGTGCGCGCGCCGCTCGATCTTTTGCTCGTCTTTAAGCGCCGAGGTGATGACGAGGTCGTTAAACGCGGGATGCGAACGGATTTGCGCCGTTTCGTCGCGGGTAAGCGGGTCGCCGCTGTACTTGAGCCGAACGTAGTCGTTGGAAAAAAAGTCAAGCTTGTGCATACATTCGTCAAAGTTGTCGGCGTCGGTTTCGGTCAAGTTTTTGCCCGCCGTGATTATCTGTTGGGTGACGGTGCGCTTTACCGTATCTATTATATTGACGGACTTAGTTCTGCCCTCGTCATAGGCGTACTGCAGCGGCGAACCGCTGTACTCGGCAAGCGGCGACTTGTTTATACGCAAATGCTTGTGTACGTGCCCGAGCGCGACGTAGTCCGCTTTTTCGGGAAGCACTGTAGAAGGCAGAGCAACAAGTCCGCCTAACGCGTCCGTTTCTGTTTTGGACAAAAACAAGTGTGTGCACAGAATATTATAGTTATCGTCAAAAAACTCGCAAGCCTTGTCGATTGCAAGCTTTACCCTATCCTTATAATCGAGCTTATAGTCCTGCTCGAACCACCGAGAAAGCCGCGATTCGGCGGGGTACGGCACAAGCGCGATATTCACCCTTTCGCCCTCTTTTACTACGGACACTCCGCCGTAATGCCCTTCTATCTTTGTCCGCTGTTTTTGTATGTAGTCGGCGGCGTCGAACAAGCCGAACAACGACGGCGGCGGCGTGGGGTCGGACAGCGTTTGATCGGTCAGCCCCGAATAGTCGAGCTCTCCCGCAAGCACTATTCCCTGCAAATCGGCAAGAGGCTTGGCGGCGCAAAGTCTGCGTTCGTCGTCATGATTGCCCGCAAGCGCGATAACCGCCCGCCCGCGTTCGGCAAGCGTAAGAATACTGCGGTAAAACACGCGCTCGGCTTCCGAGGTTGGTACCGATGTGTCAAATATATCGCCAGCAATGAGTATGACGTCAATATCCTGCTCGTCGCAAATCTCGGATAACTGCTTGATAACCTCGCACTGCTCGTCGAGCCGCGCCGCTTTATTCAGCTTTTTACCCAAATGCAGGTCTGCCGTATGTAGAATTTTCATGGGCTGTTTTCTATACCTCTTTTTACAAAAACGGTTGATAAATTTGTTTATTAGTGGTATTATAATACAAATAGATTGCGTCGGCAAAACAAAAACATAGTTTTTGTAAGCCATAAACCATTATAATACAAATCGAATTTAAATTCAAGCAAATGAGGCTTTAACATGTTTAAACTGTCGTCGGAAGCCAGTCTTGACGGCGCTATTACCGTCGAAAATAAATTCATAGTCGAGTACATGCCGTACGCCGACGGGGATTACGTAAAGGTCTACCTTTACGGACTGTCGCTTGCCGCGCGAAAATCTGACGCCGACGACAGCATAGAGCGGCTGGCCCGCAGGCTCGATTTGGATATCCCCACCGTCGATGCGGCTATAGACTATTGGTCCGAGCTCGGGCTTATGTCGCGGCTGGGCGACGAGATTTGTTACTTCTCGCCGCGCAACACGCGCCCGAAAATAAAAAAATACGACGTGGACAAATACGTCGAGTTTAACCGCCAAGCCCAACTATACATATCCGCGCGCCAAATCGCGCCCAACGAGTTTAACGAATACTACGCGCTTATGGAACGGCTCAACCTCGAATGGCAGGCGATGGTGCTTATAGTAAAGTACTGCGTCGACCTAAAGGGGGATAACGTTTCCTGTCCGTACATACTCGCCGTTGCGCGCAACCTCGCTTCCGACGGTTACCGCTCCGCCGACGACGTGGGCGAACGGCTTGACGAGTACGGCGTTTACTTTAACGACCTAATGCGCGTGCTGTCGGTCATGGGCGTAAAGCATTCCGACCACGAGAGCGTTCGGCTTTACAAAAAGTGGGTCAAGGAATACAAATTTACCAATGAGCTTATCTACTACGTGGCGCAGTCGGTAAAGCGCGGCGGTGCGACAATGCTTGACGTCAAGCTTACCGCCTACCGAGAGCTCGGATTTTACACCGTCGCCGAAGTCGAAGCGTACGAAACCGAGCGCAAAAACCTGTACAAACTGACTAAATCGGTCAACAAAGCGCTCGGGCTGTATTACGACAACGTCGATCCCGAAATAACCGCGTATATCAAGCCGTGGCTCGACCTCGGTTTTGAAGCGGGCGCAATACTTTCCGCCGCAGAGTACTGCATGAAAAAGGACATGAAACGGCTGTCCGACCTCGACGCCGTCGTTCGCGACCTGTTTGCGCAAGGACTGACTTCCGAAACGCAGGTAAAAGCCGCGTTCGGGCGCGAAAACCGCTTTGACAAAAATATCGAGTCGCTTCTTAAATCGCTCAACATAAAGGGCGCGGTCAAGGACGTTTACCGCGCGTACTACTCGAACTGGGCGGATAAGTGGCAAATGCCAGACGAGCTTATTACCTATTCGGCTTCCCTCGCCGCCGATAAAGCCAACCCGTTTGCGTATATGAACGCGATCCTAATGGCATGGCACAACAGCGGCGTGACTTCGGTCGAGCAAGCCAAATCGTCGGCAGCAGTCAAACCGTCCGACACACCCGCCCCGACGGGCGTCGTATACGAGCGGTACACCGAGGAAGAGCTTAACAGCATGTTCACCCAAATCACGGAGGATGACTGATGAACGTTTACACCTACGCAGTCAGAAGAATAACCGACCGCCGCCGCGACGACCTCGACCGAGGCTTGGAATATTGGCGTAACGCACTCGCTTCCGACGAACAACTTCGCGCGGCGTTTGCGGCGTACCAGGACGAAGCGATAAAAAAAGCGCAAAAGCTTCCGAACGACCTCGAAGGCGCGCGGGCTAAACTTACGGCGGAAGCAAAACGCGCGGGCATAACAAAAGAGAAAATCGAACCGCCCTGCCGTTGCGAGCTCTGCCGCGATACCGGGTACGTTAACGGCAAATATTGCAAGTGCGTGATTAAGCGCGTTATACAATCCAACGCCGAAAACATGGTTTTGCCGACGGTCGACTTTGCCGCCGCGCAAAAGACAGCGCCCAAAGCTATATCCAAGGTATACGCAGCCGCCAAGACGTATATTAACGAATACCCTAACGGCAAGCCTTTCTTTATTCTTACCGGCTCGTCTGGCACGGGCAAAACGGTGCTCGCTTCGGCGACGGCCGCAGAACTTATGTCGCGCGGGGCGGCGGTAGTGACGGTCACCGCGTTTGAGTTTGTTCGGCGGGCAAAGGATTACCACACGCAGTTTGCCATCGAAGATTATTACGATTTGTTTACGCCCATGCTCGACTGCGACGCGCTTGTAATAGACGATCTCGGCACCGAAACGATGCTTAAAAATATCACGCGCGAGTATTTTTACACGCTAATCAACGAACGGTGGATGCGCAAAAAATACACACTCATCACCACCAACCTCACGCCAAATCAGCTACTCGAGCGCTATGGAGAAGCGGTTTTTTCACGACTGTGCGACAAAAATTCCGCCAACCTCTTTACCGTTTCCGCCCCTAATGCGCGCATAACAAAGGCGTAAAATTTTTACTTGTAAGAAATACAAAAAAAGCTCTCGAAAAACGATCGAGAGCTTTTTTTGAAATTTGGGTTAGGCGTTGAAAAACTCGTTTTTCTCGCCGATATATGTTTGAATTTCCTCGTACGTAACGCTTTCTTTTACGCTGTCGAAAAGCTCTTTTAATTGGGTGAAATACGTATTGGTCGCCGTTATTTGGGCGGTAGGAAGCTGCACATTCGTCATATAAGAGTTTTTCTCTTTGATGTCCGTAGCAAAGTTTTCGGTCTGCTCGGTTTGAACAAACAGCATGGGAATAAGCGTTTTTTCAAGCTCGTATTCCGTCTTGCCGTTGTTTGTTTTGGCAACAACATACCAAACCTCTTTCATTTCCACGTCGTACCGCCGCGAGCTCGTAGGGATAATGGGATTTACCTTTTTGGTTTCGAGCGTCGTGCTTTGACCGTTTATAAATACGCTATCCAAATTGAGTCCGTTCGACTTTTCTTCTATACGAACCTTGTTAAATCCGCTTACGTCGCTCAGGTGCAACCACAGCGTATCGTAATTAACAAACTTAACAGTCTCTTGCACTCTTCCGCCAAGATACTCGCCGGTAACAGAGGAATACACCTCTTCGTACCCCGTTATGACCATGTCTTCCGTTTCGCGCTTGTCGGACATGATAACGGTATAGTTTTCGTTACTTGCAAAAACGCCCGTCGTTTTCAGGTTTTTCGTTTCCGTTCCCGTGAACTCACGCAAATAACCCGCGACTGCGCCTTGATTTTGTGCGAATTCTATTTGCTTAATATTTCCGACGTCGCTTACCGTCTTCTTTACGGCCAGCTTTAAAGAGTTTTCAGCGGCAGTATATTTTACCGCCATGCCGTCCGTAACCTGTATCCTCGCTGTTCTTTGTTCGCTCTCGCCGTCATACTCGAGTTCGATATTAACTGTGGAATTGCCTGCAAGCAACGTGCTTTTATTTCCGTCAAGCGCTATTTTTACTTTAAACCCGCCGACTGCGCCGGTAAACGTCGCATAGTCATCGGGATTATTATTGATGAACGTTTGATAGACGTCCGCCAACGTCGCGGAAATCGCAAAAACGGAGTCTAACTTGTTGATTGTCGACGTCGCGTCGCACAACCCTTCATATAAAACGTAAAACTGTTTGCCTATACTCTTGTTCGCTATCTGAGAAACGTTTACGTCCGACGCAAAAGCTTCCCTGCCGCCGATAGGCATTGTCGAATAACCCATGCTTTCGGGCGATAACGCATCAGGCAAAAAGCTCCACGGTTCGGGCTTTTTAAACAGACCGTTTATAATCGCAAGCGCAATATCGGTTTTGGCGTTAATCGTCAACGTAGCCGTCAAGGTTTTGGTTATGTAATTGGGGTTTGTCAGTGTTGCCGTAACGGTATGCTCGCCCACTTCCTTTTGGTCGTTGCCCGTATACGTTATTTGCGTATTCTCGGGAATATCGCCGCTAACCTCGAGAGAATAGGGTTTGCCCATGTAAATAAACTTTTTGCTTTCAAGCGTGACTCCGACAAACTCGGCTTTGTTAATTTTAAGCGTTGCCGTTACCGTTTTGCTTTCGTATCCGTCCTTGCTTAAATTTGCCTTTACCGTATACTCGCCGACGTTTGTCTGCCCGTTGTTTTCGTACGATATAGTCGTATTGGCAGGAATACTTCCGCCGACAGCTATGGAATGCGACTGTCCGTCATATGTAAATTCGCCGTCCTCGAATGTGATTCCGCTGAATTGTTGCGGCTGATTGCCTTCGGGGTTGTTCGGTTGCTCGGGGTTCGATCCCGCGCCACCGCATGCACATACGCCCATTACCAAAACGCCGACACATGTCAACAGCGCCATACTTAGCCAAAATTTTTTCATGTTTATCCTCCTTGTATAAAAAGCGCCACTCGAAATCGGCGCACGAAAAAACGTAAACTTCAACTGTCGCCAAACAAATTTATATGCAACACGCTAATTGTATCCACATAATCGGAATTCGCATTTTTTTACCAAATTAATAATAGGATACAAAAATAATCTTTGTACGATTATTACGCACTCCTCTTTGCGGAATACAACTTGTTTGGCATAACCAATATAACATAAATAAACACGCGAGTCAACTCTCTGTGTATTTTTTTTGCAACAAACCCGCTTTTTTTACAATTATCCGATAAATGTTCTTCCCGAGAGTTCATTGCTCTTTTATTACTAAAACATAAGTGTATCGCGCAGATCGCCGAGGTACCAGCTTACGCCGTCGGTCGTTATTCTGTCAAACTTAGGCTTAAGCTTCTCGGTAATCTTCAGCACGTAGCAGTACGGAAGAACATTGTAATAATAATCGGGGTCTTCCTCGATAAGCGTCTCCAATCTGTCAACCTCGGCGTCCAAAAGAAAGGTTCGGAATGAATCTATCCTGCCGTACAGCTCGAGTCCCTTTTCCGTTCGGATATCTATCTTGCGCGACAGCACCGTAACGGTAAGAGCGGCGTTAAACACCGCGCACCCTATGACTATCGCGCAATCGGTCTGTATTAACGCCAAAAAAGCGCACAGCGGCACACCTCCCCACACAGCAAAGAACGGATATTTTATGAGCCCTTCTATTCCCTCGTTGGGGATTGCCGAAAACGCTATTATCCCTACGAGCGGAAATATCATCATAAAGTACTGCGGTCCGCCGTTTGAAAGTCCGACGATAAGCGTTACAAGTACGGCAATCGCGAACGAGCCTATTCTTGTTGCGAGAGAAAGTTTTCGTGAAGTTGCCGACCGCGTGCTTTGCGCGTTTTTTCGGCAGGTCTTCATAAACTTGGCAAAATCGTTTTTGTACACTTCGGGCGCGGCGAGCGTGTAAAACTCATCGCCGTACTCGAAAATATTGTTAAACAGCTCTTCCTCGGCTTTGTAGTTTTTTATAAGCTGTTTGTTTTTTCCGGGCGGAAGCTCGGGCATTTCCAAATTCTTCAGCTTGGAAAGCTTAAGTCCGCGCTTGCAGTCCTCTTCTATCTTGATAAATCCGCGATCCGCCCAATACAGCATGAGCGGATTGAAAACCTCGTGCATATTTGCGTCGGCGCCCTTGTATCTAACAAGCACGTCTATCGGCGAATACCCTTTCGGCGGGTAGTACTCGATAGGCCGCATGGCGCGGCCAAGCTTGACCTTTCCGATTATCACGCAAGAAATCGCGAATATCAGCGACGCGGCTACCGCCGCAAGCAAAAATACGAATAACCAAAAGTTCATTACAGCAACGCCCCCCTTCCGTCGGGATCGCCTATATACCAATCGGGCGGCGTGCGATTGTACTTATTGTGTACAAACGGCTTGATGTTGAACGCGTACAAAAACGGCAGTACTTCCGAATAATCGAGTTCGCTAAGCTCTTCGGGAGAGCCGAACGCCAAAAATTTGCGGTAGTTTACCAAATCGGAATAATCGGACAGATTATTCTTTTCGCGGTAGTCGACAAACCTAATAAAAAACAGCGGTCCCGCAAAAAGAATCAGCGCGCTCGCGTATATTATGCCGTACGGGTCGTACACCGTTTTGAAGAACGCAAACATTACGCCCACCGACGCGCCCAGCCACATTCCGCACCATATCAGTTTAAATATAATGGGCATGCCCCGTACGAATTTCAGCACGGTCATTCCGATTATCGCCATAAAAACAAGGACAATCGACGCAAAGTTGCCGCTGTCGATTCCGCACCACGCCGCGCACAACGCGAACGGCACGACCGAAAGAATAAGGGTTATTATTTTAAGCGTGTAGTGCATTGCCGAATATACGCCCTCGTCCTCGCGCACGGCATAATGTTTATTAACGTATGTCACTTCGTTTTTTGTGAACATCGGTCGGCGCAGATCGATAGTCACGCTCTTTTTTGTCATACCTTTTCTCTTGCCCGAAAAAACTTTATCAAACAGTTCGCGCTCGCGCACATACGTTCCCCTGTCGAAAAACACCGCTTTCTCGTCGAAATGCGCGGGCATGGGATTTATTTTTGTCAGTTTGACCGTGTATTTGGTTTGGTATTCGACCGTTATATACCCGCGGTGCGCCCAATATGCAACAAGCGCGCGGGTGAGCCGCCGAGGGAACGTTTTGCCTATAAAAATACGTTTTACGTCAAGCGGCGAAAACCCCTCCGCCAAGCGTGTAACGCTTTCTTTTTTAACGTTTCGCCTCGCCCGACGTCCGAATATCCACGCCAATACGAGTATTGCCGCGATACATCCGTACACGCAACCGAAAAATACGTTATATACGACAGCCGTCGTGTTTACTGACAAAAAGTTAAACATTGTTAATTTATTTTATCACAGCCGCAGATTGGTTTACGGTTTTATAATCCGTTTGCTAAGCATAACCGTTCCGCTATGTTCGCTCATTTAATTATATCAGTTTTATATATAATTGTCAATAAAATTAATTTACACTGATTTTTACCGAATAAATTTAAATAATTGTTTATTTTAATTTTTTTATGTATAAATTCTCGCTATCGCTTTTTTCTGTGCAAAGTTTCTATTATGATGTTTTGATTGAATTTTTGCGTTTTTCGGCTATAATTTCGCAAAAATAAGCATTTTTCGGACTTTTTTTGCGTTTGAGTATAAACGTTGTTTACGTTAAATCTTATATAATCGATTAATTTTTTATTATATTTTTTAATTATAAATTCTATTTTTAATTATTTAAATTATTTTAAATTTCTTTAGCTTGGTTAACCGTATTTTTTTTTCGACAACGCGCCGAAGGTATTCTAACCCGTCCGCCGTGAAAAATCTCGCAAGCATAGAGAGCGTAAAAATCTAAGCATTTGTTGGTTCTCGGTGAGACCATTCGCTTCGCTCGCGATGACAAAACCTGCTTTACAATTATACACCTTTTGTCGTATTAAACAACGCAAAACATCTCTCATCCATAGAGCGTGACATAATCACCCCCCACCTCATCTTATTTACTAACCGCAAAGCGGTCCGCAATTCCGAATTCATAATTTCGAATTCCGAATAGTTTTGTATGTATTTTTTTTAATATAGTGCACAAACTATACTTGCGTAGGAAATAAGTGTAAACAAAAACGTTGCACTAAAAACCTAATTAAAAAAGGGGGAGTAAAATGGCTAATACTAAAAAGACGAGTTCTACCAAAAAGACGTCGTGCTGCAGCGGCAAAAAGTCGAACGGCACTCAGGCTAACGGATCCGACAACAAGACCGCTTCCAAAACGACTCGCACTCAAAGCAAAAAGACCGTTAACGTAAAGTAAGTTAAGTATAGTTAGCTTATAAAGCGGTTTTTCAAATCAAACGGCAAGCGGAATAAATCCGCAGAGTAAGACTACATAAATCGTTTAAGTTATTTTTGTGAGCGCATACAATTTTTCCATAGCGGCGCTTAGCCACAACAATCGTGAGTTTTGCGATAGGCGGCATGAGCAGTAAGTCAAAGGAATTTATCCACAACAAATCGCCGTAGATTATATAGGAAGTAATATGATGACGCTTAAGTAAATCGATTGTTAAGTATCTTGCCAAAACCGTAAAACAAATCGGGAAAACCCGAAAACAATTTCAACCTAAAAATTTCTACGCAACCGATAAGCCGAGATTTAACGCTCGGCTTTTTCGGTTTCACTGTAATAACACACCTTTATTTTCAAAATTCTGTTACAAACCGCATTACGACCGATTTTTATATTCTCTTTTTTTCGACATTTTTCTTGATTTACTAAACCGTCGGTTTAGCACTACGGTGAGCATATAAAAATCAGTCGTCTTTAAAAATTTTCCGAATGAGCTCGAAGACCTTTTTTGCCTGTTGCATGCGCTTTTGCAGACTGATAGGCGAGTCGATTTTTGCTCGGCGCCAAAAAACTCGATTTTTCATTTTTCGACATAAATCCTTATTCATTAAACTTTTAGTTTAGATAAACGCTAAGCCGTCCGAAAAATTTCGCAATTCAGACAAAATTTCAAATCAAACCGTCGGTTTTTTACGCATGCAGCTTCTCATTTGAACCGTCGGTTTAGTTTTCTGCCGAGGTATCAAAAAAATTGTTTCTTTTGCTTATTATACCGAATAAAGCCGTTGTGCGATCGTTTTTATCCCGCCCGTATATTTTTGACTAAACCGTAGGTTTAATTTTTGATATAGAATGACAGTATTATATTCTTTTGCTCGACATTCCTAATCAGACCGACGCAGACTTTACTACGCATCACTTTCCGCTTAATTTTAAAACTAAACCGTCGGTTTAGCACTATATTCGAGTATCTGAAACACATCGTTATTTGTGCGAAATTCCAAATAAAACCGCCAAAATCGCTTGTATATATGCTTAATTACGGCTTGTAATGCGTAATTCGATAACGGCTTAGGCGCAAAGTCATACGTCGCTCATTGCTTGGCTAAAGCGATCCGCAACAAAAAGAACGGTTTGACCGTTCGATCACACCGTTCTTTTTTCGTTATGGGATATTAGTTAGTTTAGCTTTTTTTAGCCGCGTATATTATATGCTTCATATTTACGCCCGTTATCGGGCGTTATACGCCGCATATTGTAATCCGTTTGGCGAACTAAATCAAGCACCGCACTAAGCCCAAAGCGCCGTATATAAAGTATTTAAAGCGCTTTGACGCGGTGGGGTAGTGCGCAGTAATATTCTCGTCCGGAACGTATTCGTTGTCATTGCCGACCTGCAAGCTGTTGCTTAAAAAAGTTTTATTTATATAATCATTTAGTATTGTATTGAAGTCCTTAGAGTCGATTACGACCACGCACTCTGTGTCGATATGTATACTGCGCTCGTCAAGGTTGAAAGATCCTATCACGCTGAAGCGGTCGTCAAACGAGAACATTTTGCAATGCAGTTGGTTTTTGTCCTGGAATTCCATCAGCTTGATATTGCTGTTTAAATAGTCCTTCCTCGTGTTGGCGTAGTCGGCATAGCCTACGTTGCGCGAATTATACAGAGAATTTGTTATCAGCGTAAAATCGGTATTTCCGCTTGCAAGTTTTTTTATCTCGTCCTTTTTGTCGCTCTGCAGTAGGGTATACGGCGTGACGATAATGCTTTTTTCCGAGCTTTCCATCATGTTGCACATCGCGCGGTATATTATTGGGGCTTTCTTTTTATAGTCTATCGGATTGGTCAAAAAGGTTATTTTATCGACTGCGACGCCTTGCTCGGAATAATCCACTTCGGCATCGGCAATCTCGCTGTTGTCGTAAAATTCGTAATATTGTTTTAATAGTGATGACTTTGCCGAATGGTCGCGTTTTTCCCTTCTGTGTCTTTTGGTTATGTCGTGAGCGATCATTTTGTTAAAGTAAGTTTCGGCCTGACCAACGCTTTTAGCCAAGTCGCTGTTGGTTATCATAACTTCCATGTCGTAGTTGCTCAAGTACGAACCCGTGCCTATATTGACTCCGCCGACAATCATTTTGTTTCCGTCAACAACTGTCAGCTTATCGTGCATGAGCGTCATTATCGCACCGGGATTAAAAAGGTTAAAGTTATTAAAGTAGTAGAGCTCTATATTATCATGATTATCGATTATTTTGCCAATCCGCTCGAGCGAGCCGTTTAGTCGGCCTAGCTTGCCGTCTTGAACGATCCTGACCTTTACGCCCCGTTCCGCCGCCTTAATAAGCGCCGTATAGTAATACTCGGAATATTTCCCCTCGTACGTATCGAATATCAAACAGTCGACGGTGCTTTCCGCGTCCTCGATCAATCTGAGCCTGCGCAAAAACGAATCTTCGCTCGTCGGCATAAGAAGAGCACGTTCCTTCATGTCCTCGTCGAGAGCTATTTGCTCGTCGGTCGCCGAAAAAGCATGCCTCGTCAATACGATATTCCGACTTGCCGACACCGTTACAGTAGCAGTGTACGGTGCAATCATTGCCACCAAAATCCAAATAAACGCGGCAAGAACGTAAAAAATAACCGTACTGATTACGTATCCGATACCGAGCCGATTTTCATAAAGCGCAACGGCTTTTTTTCTATGCAACGGTTTCACGATAATATTGTAGCATTTTTATAAAACAAATTGCAACTGTTTTTTTTCGATTTATCAATAGTTTAAAAGCTGTTTATATTGCCAATAATCGCAGTACGGAGGTTAAACAATGAATCCATTTAACGAAAAACCATGCAAGATCGAAAGATGCGTAGGGGATTGGCGAAAGCTTTATCCCACCGCTTACGACAAAAACGAAACAGACGCATACACAAAAGTGCGCACAATTCTTCTTAACGGCGCCGAGTTTGAAGAAAACTGGTTTATGCATCAGCTATCCCGTCATACCGTAGACAACAACCTGCGCCGCGACGTAGCATTCCTGCGCAAGCTCGAACAGCAACAGCAAAAGCGCATTTCGTACTTCAAGCCGAAAGACGAAACAGTGCTTGAAACTACAATATCGTACGAACAACTTGCGGTCGACTTGACGGCAGTGCTTGCGCAGACTGAAAAAAACAAGTATGTTAAAGCCGCGCTCGACTTTGCACTGCTCGAAGACTTTGACCATCTGTACCGCTTTAGTGACCTTTTGGAAATGGAGCACGGTATAAAAGGGGAAAAGCTGGTTGGAAGCTATACCGAAATTATGCCCGGGCGCCCCACAATTTCCGAGCACCGCCACCCGTTTGACGACATACGCCGCCCAATAGCGCCCGACGCGCCGCTCGCAACAAAGCTCCGCACAATGATTATTACCGCCGCGGAACAACAGACAATGAACTTCTATATGAATGCCGGCACTTTTTACCCCACTTCAGACATAGGTCGCAAGCTGTTTTTAGAGATTGGCATGATAGAAGAACAGCACGTATCGCAGTACGAGTCGCTTATGGACTCCACCGCGACATGGCTCGAGTGCCTTTTGATGCACGAATACTGCGAGTGCTACCTTTACTACTCGGCGATGAGCGAGGAAACGCACGACGTTGCCAAAAAGATTTGGACGTCGCACTTCGAGCAAGAGCTTGCACACCTACACTACGCCGCCGAACTGCTCAAAAAATACGAAGGCAAAGAATGGGCGCAGGTTATCCCTAACGCAGAATTTCCCGCACTGCTCACGTTTAACGACAACTGCGAAAAGAACAAGCACTACATTCGCAACATTCTAAAAAACACAGTAAACAACACCGCCGTGCTCGAAGAATACACCGATATAACCAACGTTCCCGACGATTATGAATACTTTAAATACAACAACGCAGTAAACAAAACCCCGTCGGCAGTTGCGAGCCACAAGGTAATAGACAGCTTTATTGCGGAATTCGGCGAGGATTACCGCTTTACTGTAGCAGAACACCCCGTAAAATCACTGCGCAACCGCAAAGAGGATAACATAAACCTTGGACGCAAAAAACAACAGTAAAAACACTACGCCGCACATAAAAACCCCTCCGACATTTGCGGAGGGGTTTTTATGTTTCACGTAAAACAATATTTTACCGTTCTGACGGAATGTTTCACGTGAAACGTTTATAAATTTACCGTTAATATTGTTTCACGTGAAACATTAATCCTTCTTACTGTAGTTGCTTTCAAGGTAAGCTAACATATTCTCTAACCGCGCCAAATCGTCGGCAGTGTAGTAGTCTATGAATATGCGCCCCTTCTTATCGTTACCTAAAAGCGATACTTTAGTGCCGAAAGTGCGTTGCATGCGCACTATCATGTCGCGCAGTTCGAGACTCTGCTTTTGCGGCTCGGCGGGCTTTTTGGGGTTAAGAATGTTTTTGACAAGCTTTTCAAAGTCGCGCACGCTCATTCTGTCGTCACGCGCTTTTTGAGCCAAATCCCACTGCATGTCCTTATCTGCTATACCTACAAGGCAACGCGCATGTCCTGCCGAAAGGTGTCCGCCTTCAATCATCTTTTGCACAGGCTCCGATAATTCCATAAGGCGTAAAAGGTTTGCAACGGTGGGGCGGGCTTTTCCGATACGCTCTGCGGCTTGCTCTTGGGTATAGCCATAGTCGTCCATAAGCTTGCGGATAGCTCGCGCGACTTCCATTGGGTTAAGATCTTCGCGTTGAATATTTTCTATAAGCGAAAGCTCGTCGATTTGAACTTGAGTGCACTCACGTACGCAAACGGGAACGGTCACTAACCCTGCGGCGGTCGCGGCACGATAACGGCGTTCGCCCGCAATAATCATATATTTGCCGTTGGGTAGGGGGGTGACGATTAGCGGCGTGATAACACCGTGGATTTTAATACTTTCGATAAGAGCCGAAAGCGCATCGTCGTCAAATTGCTTACGAGGCTGATCGACGTTGGGCTCGATATCGGCAAGCAACATTTCCGAGCTTTCGGTGGTGCCGATAACCGATTCTTCTTCGATATCGCTGAGCAGTGCTCCAAGGCCTCTTCCAAGGCCGCCTTTTCTTATAGGTGCCATAATTATTGCAACTCCGTTTTTTGTATAGTATATATGGCGCAGTAAAAAATGTCAAGTAAAAGCGCACAAATAACGGTAAAAGCGAATAAATAACGGCTGTAGCAATGTATCCCGTATAGGTTTAATTGTGACAAAAAATGCGGGGTTATCCGACTTGACAAAGCTAACAATATAATATATACTATTATAGAATTAATTTCGGGAGAAATACCGTGGATATTACAAGTCCTATCACCTTATGGAAGGATTACGATGTTTCGGCTTTGCCGCTGAACGAGTCGAGCCTTTCGCCTAAAACCGAAAACGGGGCGAATGTCAAGGAATACTACTTTGACGGCTATACCACAGTTGACGGGCGGGTGCGCACCTTCGTAAAAATCACGGAAGCGCCTACGTGCAAGGGAATCGTTCTGTACCTGTCCGACTACAATGACGAACAGGACAAAATACTTATAGATACGCTTATCGGCTTTGGCTACACCGTAGCGGTAATGGATTACAAAGGATCTTCGGAAAACGGCAGACACACATTGTACCCCGCGTCGTTATCCAACTGCACAGTAGGGGATTCCCGAGTATTTTCGGTACCCGAATCGGGCAGTAATAATTGGTATATTTGGACGTGCCTTGCGCGCAGAACTGTAAGTCTGTTAAAAACTCTTTACCCTAACGCCAATATTTACGCGCTCGGGATGGGGCTTGGCGGAACAACCGTTTACAAGCTTGCATGCTTCGACGACGGGCTGACTGCCTGCGCAACCCTTCTTAATATAATCCCGACGGTCGAAGGTTGCGGCAACTCGCTTATCAACTATCACGCCTCGCTCGATAACAGTGCATACGCTACGATTAGCAAGATACCGATGTTTATGGCTGTTGCTTCCAACGACGCCGACGGGTCGCTCGACGATATGTCCGAGCTTGCCGAAAACACTGAATCGCTCAAATGCTTCCGCATAGTCGAACGCGGTTTTTCACTCGGTATTAAATCGGTATACAACGAGCTGAACAACTTTTTAACGGGAATATCCGAAAATAAAGACGTAATTCCACGTCCGGAGATAACCGCATCCAACTCGGAAGGAAGCCTGTACTTCAACATAAAAGTTCCGGAAACCGAAAACATACAAGTTCAAACAAGGCTCGACCTTTTTGTGTCGTTTGGTATTGAGGATGTACGGTTCCGTAACTGGATGAACTTGCCCGTACTGAGCCTGGGCGGCGGAAAATATATGTGCAAAGTAAACGTTTGCAACGAGAATAAGCCGTTACACGCTTTTGCCAATCTCATTACCGATGACGGTAACGTACAAACATCCGATTTGATTACAATAGTTCCGAAAAATCTCGGCATAAAGGAACGGCCGGGCGTAAGCCACAGAAAAATATACGACGGAAGCATGGGCAAGGACGGCTGGACTACCCGCGACGGCGGAGAAATAAACATCGCCAAAGGTCCGTACGATATAGAAGGTGTAACAACGACTTCAAAATCTCTCGTATCATTTAAGCTGGGCGATCCTCTGTTTAAGGTGGACGCCGACACAATGCTTCAGGCAATGATTTGCGGAAAACCTCAAGTAATAACGGTTTCCGTTGCAGACAAAACCAACACGTACAGCTACTCGACGGAAATCAAATCGGAAGATGATTGGAGCAAGCTATCCCTTACGCATATGAACTTTAAAAGTCCTGCGGGCACGCTTTTGGACTGGTCGCAGATTTGTATTTTGGAATTCAGCTCGGACGAGCAATTCATATTAGGTTCGGTGCTTTGGATATAAAATGATAACTAAAATCAACACAGGGGAGCTTCTGCTTGACGGCCGCGACAGCGGCAATAATTGGTCGATGAATTTTGTCATAATAATGCTTACGGCATTCATATGCTTTTTCTTTTTTTTCGCGTTTATACCGGTAAGCGGGGAAAGCATGGAAAACACGATTCACGACAAGCAGTACTGTTTTATTCAGCGCAAAGGCTACAGCATATCGCGCGGCGACATAGTTACTATTAATACCTCTAATACGGAAAAAGAACACACTGTAATCAAGCGCGTTATAGGGTTGGGAGGCGACAGAATTCTGTATATGGCGAGTAAGGACGGCAAGCTTGTCGACTTATACATCTGCAAAGCGGGCTCGAAGCGCTTTGTTTTGCGGAACGAGCCGTATATCAAAGAAAAAATGAAAAACAATCTGCCCAACATCTACGAAAACACTAAGATTTTGCCGTACAGATACGAGTTTGAATCATACGAAATCGATGATATTGCCGAAGAGTACGAAGAATATATAATCAACGTTCCCAACGGTTACGTCTACTTTTTGGGCGACAATCGCAACATATCAAACGATTCAAGGCACTACGGCGCAATGCCGATGGAAAAAGTAACTTCCAAAGTGCTCGCTGTCGTATATTAATCATGAACAACACACAGCAAAACAGCATAAATCAAAACGGAAAACAGATTTTATTCAGATTTTTAGAGGAAAACTTTCCGAACACGGCAGAAGACCTCAAGCAAAAAATCAAAAAACTGACCAAGCTGTACTTTTCCGTAAACGCGGTTATCAATATTTCGGCGCTTCGCACCGAGGACGACGTGTACATAAAGCACTATTTGGACGCGTTGTATCCATACAAACACTTCGACGGCGAGTGCGCCGACGTCGGCTGCGGGGGCGGGTTCCCCTGTCTTCCGCTCGCAATAGCAACGGGTCTTAGCTTTTTCGGCATAGAAAGCGTGGGAAAAAAGCTCACTCTTATAAAAAACTGCGTCGACAGTAAGCTCGTACAGAATATTACACCGTGCCACATTCGCGCCGAGGACTTAGCAAAGCAAGGCAAACAATTTGATACGGTGTGCGCCAGGGCGGTAGCCGATACCGATAAAGTTCTGCAATACTGCGCGCCGCTTACAAAGCCAGGCGGAAAAATCGTTCTTTACAAATCGCAATCGGAAAATCCGGCTTTACAAAAAACGGAAATCAAGTTAAACGTCAAGCTTGTAGAGCTACAGGATTACACCTTACCCAATACAGACATAGCACGCCGATTATTCATCTACGCCAAACGGTAAGTGTTGTGTTATATATTATATTTATTTAGTAATGATAATAATAAACCGTGTATAAATGTCGATAACCCCAATAAGCACAATATATAGTGCCTAAACTCCATACAAAAGTCAAAAGACAGTGGTGTTATTTTAAAAACATATGTAAACAAAAACGTCAGTCCTTTTGCATAACTATGTATAGATCCCGAAGATAACTCAAAAGATTGATCAAAGCCGTCAAACCGAGAGGAAAAAATCGGAAAAAATCCCACTCAAAAACACGTTTATCTACAAAAAGTCGAAATCTTATGAACATAATCTACAACAAAAAGGATATGATTGCGGCGCTAGCTACCCCGTACGGGAAGTCTGCCGTAGCAATAATAAGAATAAGCGGCGACGGGTGTATAAAACTACTCGAGCGGTTTTTGAGCAAGCCGCTCAAAATCGGACAGCTAAGATACAATACGTTTAAGAACGGCGAGTTTACAGAGCATTTAATGGCTGCGGCGTTTAAATCGCCCAATTCGTATACCGGCGAGGACACCGTAGAGCTCTATCCTCATGGGAATATGACCGTTTGCGACTGTATTATCAAGACTTTGTACGAAAACGGAGTGCGGCAGGCCGAGCGCGGCGAGTTTACCGAGCGCGCATTCGGGAACGGCAAGCTCGATCTTATGCAGTGCGAGGCGCTTGCGGACATTATCGACGCGCAAACGACAGAACAGCTTATTTACGGCAACAAAAGGTTTGACGGCGGGTTTAAATCGCTATCGGCGGTGGAACAATTACTTAAACGCGCCTTGAGCTCGGTGGAAGCGGTACTGCACTACAGCGATGAGATGGAGGACAACGAGGTCGACAAGGCGGTTATAGGCGACGTTTACGGCTCGATCGATCGGGCAATCGGCACGCTCGAAGGGGAAGTCGGTGGTTTTGCAGGCGGAAAAATCATAAACGACGGGTTTAAAGTCGCGCTGATCGGCTCGCCCAACGTGGGAAAATCCACTTTGCTCAACGCTTTGACCGACAGCGACCGAGCAATAGTCACCGATATTGCGGGCACGACGCGCGATACGCTCGACGGCGAGTACGTGTTTAACGGCAGAAAATTCGTAATAACCGATACCGCGGGGCTGAACGAGGACGCTCAAGACAAGGTAGAAAAAATAGGAATTACACGAGCGCTTGCGGCGGCGGAACAAGCGGACGCCGTAATAATCGTTACCGATTGCGATACAAAAATCAAAGCCGAGCAGTTTAAGCGGTGTTTTACGGTAAAAAATAAGTGCGACGGTGTTTCGGACGTCGGAACCGATTATAATTCGGCGACCGACGGCAACGGGATGCTTCAAATAAGCGCCAAAACGGGAAAAAATATCACGGCCGTCAAGCAAAAGCTGTATGATATGTGCCCGAAAGACTTCGGCGCGATATGCAATCACAGGCAGTACGATTGCGTTTTGCGGTGTTTGGACAGTCTGAAGGCTGCAAAAACCGAGCTTAACAAGGCTGAAGGACTGGAAATTATCGCCGCTTTGCTGTACGAAGCGTACTCTGCAATCACCGAGCTGCACGGCGAGCAAGCGGATGAAAGCGTTATTACAGCCGTTTTCGAGAGATTCTGCGTAGGTAAATAGTATGAAGAGCAAAACTGAACGCAAAACCAAAAAAGCCGCCGAAAAGGCGGTAAAGGAAAAGGTCGTCGCCGTAAACAAGAAAGCGGCGTTCGATTACTTTTTTGTTGAAAGCTTTGAGGCGGGCATCACGCTCGAGGGTTCCGAGGTTAAATCGGTCAAAAACGGCGACGTGTCCTTGCGCGACAGCTTTTGCTTTTTCGAGCACGGCAACCTTGTACTAAAGAATTGCCGAATAACGCCGTACAAAAACGTCGGCGCGTTTGCACCCGACCCCGCGCGAACAAGACAACTGCTCTTGCACAAAGCGCAAATCAAGCGACTAGCATCCAAAGCGGCGGAAAAAGGTTTTACAATAGTGCCTGTCAAAATGTATTTTAAAGGGCGGTTTGTTAAAATCGAGATTGCGCTCGCCAAAGGCAAGAAGAACTTCGAGAAAAAACAGGTTATCAAGGACCGCGATATTAATAGAACAGCCGAGCGTGAAATAAGCTATATCCGCGGAAGATAGCTTGACAACAGCGCCAATAATTTAGTATAATCCAAATAGAACCGTGCCGCAAGGCTTTTGAAACGGTCGAAACCAACGAAATTAACCTACAGAGGTGTATAATGGAATTTTTGTGTAACGCATTCAACGATCCGAGCAATCCCTGGTATTACGTAATAGGGGTGGTTTTCCTCTTAGTTATATTCGGCGCGCTCGCCGCGTACATCATTCTTACCGGAAAGAAGAAAAAAGGCAAGGAAGAAAAGCCGACCGCCGATCAACCGACCGAAACGGACCGAGCAAAGGAGAACGCCGACGAGCAGTCCGCAACGGAACAGATCGAGCAGAAAAACGAAGAGAAAAAAGAATAGAACCCAATCATAATAAATGAAATCGAAATCGGACCTTTACCGTAAAGTAATGGTTCGATTTATTTTTACCGCTTAAAAAACGATAAAACGGCGGTTTTATTCGGAATTTCGCACAAATAAGTATTGTTTTATGATACCAAAATACGATACTAAACCGACGGTTTAGTGTAAAATTGGCAAAAGACGGTTCGCCGGAACATGTACGACGATTTAACTCGGAATATCGAGTAAAAGATTTATCATATTCAATACCCAATAACAAAAGTAAACCGTAGGTTTAGTCGTAAAGTGGCGGACGAATAGAAACGACCGTACAACGGTTTTATTCGGAATTTAGAATGAAAAGGCGAAGGTTTGCTATACCCTCGAATAATACTAAACCGACGGTTTAAAATGAAATCACATGCCGGATAAGTACGACGTACGCATTTATTTTTTCTGACAAAATCGCAAAATTCTTTGATGCCCTCGCGTAAGTCTAAACTTACAGTTTAGTAAATTGTGATTGTCAGATAAAAATACAAGATGGGATTTCGGTTCGCGCCGCAAAATGAGCCGACAAAATATCCGCGGAATGACAAACAGAAAAGGCGCGCCCAACGGGTTTTAAACGCGCTCGACTGATTTTTTGCATACCAAAATTCGGTACTAAACCGACGGTTTAGTAAATTAAGATTTTTTTCGACAAAATAGTCATTTTTGAGTAATATTAAAATCAAATTCGGCATAAAATTCCGTCGAAAAATAAAAAATTCTGTTACAAACCGTAAGTGACAGCGTGGGTGACATTCTAAGCGAAGCGTGTCGCCGTATACGTGTAGCTCCTCGGAATTTTTTTGCACTATAAACGGCGAAGTGTTTCATATGCGTACAACATGCAAACAGCGAGAGTGACGATGTTTCTGTAATGTAATACAAAGATGAGCTTTGCGGTTATCAGAGTAAAACGCTATTCCTATTTTGTTCTTTCGAGCGTTTTGTGCTTACCGAAGGATATTACGAATAAATGGCAACGGTATTAAATAACCAACCAATAAACGGCGAGATGTTTCGCATTCGCTCAACAGGTGCAATTATTCAACTGAAACCCACTAATTCCGCATTCCGAATTAAAAATGCAACCGCAGGTTGCGCAAAAAATTGCGAATGCAAATTAAAATCGGTTGAAGTTTATGCGGAGTACGGGTATAATTAAGCAGTAAATCAAGCGTTCGGCGGCGATCGAATGTTTAATTGTACGCGGAGGTAAAAATGCTGTTTGATAAAAATTTGCAATACTTAAGAAAGAAAAATAAAATCACTCAAGAAGACCTTGCCGAAAAGCTGGACGTGTCGCGGCAGTCTGTGTCAAAATGGGAAACGGGCGAGGCGTATCCGGAAACGGAAAAGCTTATTGCGCTGTGCGACCTGTTCGGCGTCACGCTCGACGATTTGGTGCGCGGCGACGTTGCGAGCGGCAAACAAGAATCCCAAACTCAAGAGGAACCGCCGTCTTTAAGCATAAAAGACGAAAAATACGTAAAGCACGTCAACGGCTTTTCGATTGCAATGGCGGTCGGCGTTGCGCTTATACTGATAGGCGTTGCGATTTGCGTTATTATTTCGGGTTTTTCGGAAACGCTAAAAGGAAACATGTCCGAGCTTATAAGCATAATGGGCGGAGTAGCGGTCATTCTGTTTACGGCGGTCGCGCTATTTCTGTTTATTTATAAAGGAATGGCGCACGATCGTTTCAGAATAAAACACCCGACTGTGCATAATCCCGACGGAAAAGGAACAGACGGCAAGACGTTTCCCACAGCCATGGCGTGCCTTGTAGCGGGAATATTAATCGACGTGGTTTTTCTGGTTGTAATGACCGCGCTTGTAAATACGGGCATTATAGTAACGGCAAATGCCGACGCAACAACTTGCTATATTACGGGAAGCTTTCTGTTTGTTCTCGGGTTAATTATCGGCGGGCTCGTGTATATAGGAATAATTCGCGACGCGAACGATGTAGACAAATACAACCGAAAAAACGTTATACAACACAAAGCAAAGGAAAACGCAAACTCGCCGCGCGAAAAACTTGTGAACGCAATTTGCGGCGCCGTGATGCTCTCGGCAACGGCGGCTTTTCTTCTGCTCGGCTTTATCGGAAATTACTGGCATCAGGGTTGGGTAGTGTATCCAGTCGCGGGAATTATTTGCGGAATTATAAGCACTATTATGCGCGCAAAATATTAAATAAAAATGAATTAAAATAAAAATTGCAATAAAAATAATTAAACAAAATAAAAGACTTTCCGTTAATTAATTAAAAAAAGTTGTTTTTGTCAATAAATAAATATACTTAGATTAGTGCGCATACGTTTTATAGCCCGAAATTTGCGTTCTGACGGGTGAAATATGCAAATCGACTAAATAAGCCGAGCGAAAAATAAAGTCAAAAAAAGGCGAAAAACGGGATTTTCGCCAAAAATACAACATCGGAATAATATTATTTATTTTTAAAAAAAGCTAAAATTCGGGTGGATTTACAAGCCGAAATAATAAATTAAACAGCAAAATATTAACATAAAAAAATATAATATATTAAAAAAATTATTTACAATATTTTTTATTATATTGTTCCATGCATTTTTTAATTGTTTCCACGGCGTGGCGCTTGTGTGAAATTTCTTTTACCGCCGTTGTTTTGTGCTCGAGCGTTTTGTATACCTCGAAAAAGTGCATCATTTCCTCGAAAATATGCTTAGGAAGCTCGTGAATATCGGTAAATGATTTATAAGTAGGGTCGCCGGTAGGCACGGCGATAATTTTTTCGTCGAGCTCGCCGTCGTCTATCATCTTGATAACGCCGATGGGAACGCAGTTTATAAGCGTCATCGGAAATATAGATTCGTTACAGAGCACAAGCACGTCCAGCGGGTCGCCGTCGTCGGCAAGGGTGCGCGGAATAAATCCGTAGTTTTGCGGATAAACGGTGGAAGTATAAAGCACGCGGTCGAGCCGAACCAAACCCGTCTGCTTATCGAGCTCGTACTTTGCCTTACAGCCCTTGGGTATTTCTATAAGGGCGTCAAATTCATGATCTGTTATGCGTTCGGGTGCAATGTCGTGCCAAATGTTCATAATATCCTCCGTCGCCGACGAGTTTTTTTAAAGTATATCATAAAAAAGAGCATAATTCAATATTTAGAGAAATGTTTTTAAAATTAAAATATTGACAAAGCCCGACAAACATGATATAATATAAAAAATACAAAAAGGAGAAAAAGCATGAAACAATACAAGCTAGTTGCCGGACCTACGACTTCGCAGATCCTCAGCAAAGAAGGAAGCAATGCCGACGCTGTCAGATCGTTTGAAACGATTATTCAGCAGAACGCCGCCGACGGCTGGACGTACCATTCCATGGAACGCATTTCGACCAGCAAAACTACCGGCTGTATCAGCAAGACGACCGTCGAAACCACCTTCTACATGTTGGTTTTTGTAAAGGAATAACGCCTTGGATAACCAATCGGAAAACAACCAAACAACGGAATCCGCTTCGATTGAACTCACCGAAGCGGATTTTTGTAATCGCGAATTGCGCGAAGCGGCGGTGCAAAGTCTTTTAAACTCGCTCGAACAACCGCAAGAGCGCGTTCTCGTCCGTCCGCATATTAGCGCGGTTACGGCTGTTTTAAACGTTTTTATTCCGCTTTGCGTTTGCGCGGCGGCGTTTTGCTTGCTGTTTTTCCTTTTGCCTAAATATAATCTCGTTTGCGGACTGTCGGTATCGCTCGGACTTTTAGGCATATATTTTTTAATCCGATTGCGGGATATTTGCATTTGGTGTATTATGGTGTATCAGCGGTTTGCGCCCGACGAAACGAGATTGCGCTGTGTTTTTACCCCGTCGTGTTCGGAATACGCTATCCTTGCGCTTAAAAAATACGGTTTTATCCGCGGCATGCCCAAAATAATTTCCCGTTTAAAACGTTGTCACCCTCCCAACGGGGGAAAGGACGAATTGAAGTAATAGGCAAGGGTGAAAAGTGAGGACTGCGCTTTGCGCCCTTTTTTATTGGGGAAAGCGGCGGCGAGGAACGAGCCGTCGAAAGGGGTTATGTAGCGGCGCAATTACATTGATATATGGTTAAGAACCGAATTTATCGCAACCCCTTTGTCACTCGCAAGCTCGTGACGTTTCCCCCAAGGGGGACAACAAAAAGGAGTGCACAACAGAATAAGCCGCGCACTACCCGCGTTCCCACTTGGCGGACAACAAAGCGGACTGCGCGACCGTATTAACGTTGTCCCCCCGTGGGGGAAAGTGGCGGCGAGGAACGAGCCGACGAAAGGGGTTATGTAGCGGCGCAATTACATTGATATATGGTTAAGAACCGAATTTATCGCAACCCCTTTGTCACTCGCAGGCTCGTGACGTTTCCTCCGAGGGGGACAACAAAAAGGATTGCGCAACCAAACGTGCCGCGCACTACCCGCGTTCCCACTTGGCGGACAACAAAGCGGATTACGCAATGGAATAAGCCCTACAATAATCTGTGAGATCCTTCGCTTGTTCGGAATGACAAAAATGATAGAGTGCACCGCACTTTCCTTTCATTATATAATATGGCAAATCAAAGAAGGGGCGGGGGCTTACTTCTTTCCAAAAACAAGCAAGAAAAAAAAATCTTAAAAAGGTAGTTTAAAACAGTTGACAAGGGATTGCTTAAAGATATATAATATATAGGCTGCGCAATATGCGTGGTGGTTTTTGAGTAGAAATCGGGGCCGAGAAGCCCCGAAAAAAATTCGAAAAAAACGGCACGCCCGAGCGTGTGAAAATCATACAACATGTTGGGTATGGTTCCTCGGGCGGACACAAGGAGAAACATATGTCTAGCCAAAAAATCAGAATCAAGTTGAGAGCGTACGATCATGAACTGGTCGACAGTTCCGCACAGCGGATCGTCGATGCAGCCAAGCAGACCGGATCCAAGGTTTGCGGGCCGATTCCTCTGCCGACGCAGAAGGAAGTTGTAACAATCCTGCGCTCCGTTCACAAGCACAAGGATTCGCGCGAGCAGTTTGAACTTCGCACGTATTCTCGACTTATCGACATATACAGCCCGTCCGGCAAGACCGTCGATTCGCTTATGCGTCTCGATCTTCCCGCAGGCGTCGATATCAAGATAAAGCTGTAAGATAAAGGAGCCGACAACTATGAAAAAAGCTATTTTGGGCAAGAAACTCGGCATGACGCAGATTTTCGGCGAGAACGACGTTGCCATTCCGGTAACGGTCATTCAGTGCGGACCGATGACTGTAGTCGACCTCCGCACCGTTGAGCGCAACGGATACAGTGCGGTGGTTTGCGCGTTTGAAGAAATAAAAGAAGGCAAGCTAAACAAACCCGAAGCGGGGCTTTACAAAAAGGCCAAGGCCAAGCCTGCGCGTTATCTTCGCGAGTTCCGTTACGACAATGCGGACGCCTACGAGGTCGGGTCGGTAATCGACTGCACGATGTTCGCCGAGGGCGACATGGTAGACGTCAGCGGCGTCACCAAGGGCAGAGGTTTTACCGGCGTTATCAAGCGCTGGAACCACCACCGTCTTAAAATGACGCACGGTACCGGACCCGTTCACCGCGAGGTAGGTTCGACGGGCGCCAACTCCAACCCCTCCCGCCGCATCAAAAATCTTAAGATGCCCGGACAGTACGGTCATGAGAACGTAACCATCCAAAACCTCAAGGTCGTTAAAGTGGACAAGACCCGCGGCGTTCTGCTCGTTCGCGGCGGTGTGCCCGGACCTAAGGGCGGACTGGTAACGGTCAAAGAGACGGTAAAATAAGGAATGCGAACGTTTGATAGTCCGCGGCATCTTGCGAACGACTCAAACGGCAATTAAGGAGATAATATGCCTACAATCGAGATATACAAACAGGACGGCACTTCCGCCGGCACCATGGAGCTTGACGACAGCGTATTCGGAGCCGAGTACCGCGAGTCGGTCATACATCAAGCAGTAGTAGCGCAAATGGCTAACGCACGCCAGGGCACCAAAAGCACGCTTACGCGTACCGAGGTAACGGGCGGCGGCAAAAAGCCGTGGCGTCAAAAGGGCACGGGTAACGCTCGTCAGGGCTCTATCCGCGCACCGCAGTGGAAAGGCGGCGGCGTCGTATTTGCACCGAAGCCCCGTTCCTTCCGCAAAAAGATAACCAAGGTCATGCGCATAACGGCAATTACGAGCGCGCTTTCCGCCAAGCGTTCGGACGGCAATCTGATCGTCCTCGATAAGCTGGAAATCGAGCCCAAGACCAAACAGATGGCGGCTGTATTAAAGGCGCTCAAGATCGAAAGCCGCGTGCTTTTGGTTCTTCCCAACGGCAGTGTAAACGCGGTACGCGCGGCGGCCAACATTCCCAACGTACGCACGGCTAACAGCGAACAGCTCAGCGTTTACGACGTAGTTGCCAACACGGTTATGCTTACGACGGTCGAAGCGATTAAGGCCATCGAACAGAAATACACTTCTAAGGAGGTCGCGGCGCAATAATGACGGCACACGATATCATCATTCGTCCGGTACTCACCGAAAAGTCCAACGACGGGGTGGGCGCAAAACGCTACGTGTTTATGGTAGACCCGCGCGCGGACAAGGTACAGATTAAAGCGGCGGTCGAGCAAGCGTTTGACGTTCAAGTCGAATCGGTCAACGTCGTCAACGTCCGCGGCAAGCTCAAAAGACAGGGCAGAACGCAGGGCTACACGTCCAAGGGCAAAAAGGCCTACGTCACGCTCGCCGCGTCGTCCAAGGCGATCCCGTTCTTTGAAACGCTGTCCTGAGTTTGAGTTCGCGGCTCTTCGGCGGTAAAAAGCCTAGGGCGGCGGTCAAACCCCACTAATTCGGAGGTAAAACATTTAATATGGCTATTAAGAGATATAAACCCATTACGCCGGGTACGCGGTTTAAAACCGTTATAGCGGCGCCGGAGCTTACGGGCGACAAGCCGTATAAGCCCCTGCTCAGAGAACAGAGCCGTCACGGCGGTCGCAACTTCTCGGGTAAAATTACCGTTCGTCATATCGGCGGCGGCAACCGTCAGAAGTACCGCCTTATCGACTTCAAGCGCGACAAGGACAACATCGAGGCGCGTGTTGCTACGGTCGAGTACGACCCCAACCGCACTGCGTTCATTGCGCTTTTGGTCTATGCCGACGGTGAAAAACGTTACATCCTCGCGCCCGTCGGACTTCAAAAGGGCGACAAGGTTGTATCGGGCGACAACGTGGATATCAAAGCGGGCAACGCATTGCCGCTTGCCAACATTCCCGTAGGTACGCTCGTGCACAATATAGAAATGCTTCCCGGCAGAGGCGGACAAATGGTCCGTTCGGCGGGTGCGGCGGCACAGCTTATGGCTAAGGAGGGCAAATATGCCACGCTCAGACTTCCGTCGGGCGAAATGCGTATGGTTCTTCAGCGCTGCAAGGCGACCGTCGGGCAGGTGGGCAACCTCGACCACGAGCTTGTTTCCTTGGGCAAGGCGGGCAGAAAGCGCCACATGGGCGTAAAACCCACCGTCCGCGGCGTAGTTATGAACCCGTGCGACCACCCTCACGGCGGCGGCGAAGGCAAGAGCCCGATAGGCAGACCGAGCCCGGTATCGCCTTGGGGCAAGCCGACGTTGGGTAAGAAGACAAGATCCAAGCACAAGGCTTCCGACAAGTTTATTGTCAAGCGCGTAAATTAAGGAGCGTTTAAGATATGTCAAGATCGACTAAAAAAGGTTATTACGTTGACGCCAAGCTTATGAAAAAAGCCGAGGCTATGGCGCAGCAGGCCGACAAGCGTCCTATTAAGACGTGGTCGCGCGCTTCCACGATATTCCCGCAGTTTATTGGTCTTACCTTTGCCGTACACAACGGCAAAAAGTTCGTGCCCGTATACGTCACGACCGACATGGTAGGACACAAGCTGGGCGAGTTTGCACCTACCCGCACTTTCTTGGGTCACGGCGGCGAAAAGACCACCAAGGGTAGATAAGGAGACAGGTTATGGCTAAGAGAATGAAAGAAAAAGCGCTCAGAGTAGAAGAGCAGCGCGAAAAACGTCCGCATGCTACCGCCAAGCACGTACGCATTGCGCCCGACAAGGTTCGCATCGTACTTCCGCTTATTCGCGGTCGTTCGGTAACGGAAGCCATGGCTATACTTCAAGCCACGCCCAAAGCGGCAAGCGAGCACATATTTAAGGTTCTCGCGTCCGCGGCGGCTAATGCGGAGCATAACAACGGGCTTTCTATTGACGATTTGTACGTGGCCGAGGCTTATGCCGATATCGGTCCCACGCTCAAGCGTTATCAACCGGTAAGCAAGGGCAGAGCGCACCATATCCTTAAGCGCACGAGCCACATCACAGTTATACTCGACACCAAGGAGGACAAATAATCATGGGTCAGAAGGTCAATCCCCACGGTTTGCGCGTCGGCATCATAGAAAAATGGAACTCCCAATGGTATGCGAGCAAGCAGGACTTTGCGGCGTACCTCATCGAGGACCACAAAATTCGCGAGTTTATCGAGAATAAATACAAATCCTGCGGTATCAGCAAAGTGGTTATCGAGCGTCCTCAGGGCAAGGTTACGGTATCCATTCACGCACAGTTCCCCGGCAAGATCATAGGTCAAAAGCACGTCGGTATCGACGAGCTCAAAAAGCACCTCGAAAAGCTTGTCGACGGCAAAAAGATTTACGTTAACATCATCGAGGTCAAGCACCCCGATCTCAACGCCAAGCTTCTTGCGGAAAACATCGCCGCTCAGCTTGAAAAGCGCGCGTTCTTCCGCCGCACGATGAAGCAGGCAATGAGCAAGGCAATGCACGCCGGCGCCAAGGGCGTTAAGGTCATGGTCGGCGGTCGTTTGGACGGCGCGGAAATAGCGCGTGCCGAGCATTACCAAGAAGGGTCGATACCTCTTCAGACGCTCCGTGCGGACATCGATTACGGTTACTGCATCGCGCGTACTACCTTCGGCGTCTTGGGCGTTAAGGTGTGGATTTACAAGGGCGACGTTCTCGGCGCACCCGCACCCGCTCCGACTGTCGATAAAAAGGAGGGCGAATAATGTTAAGTCCCAACAAAGTTAAGCACCGCAGAGTACAGCGCGGCAGAATGAAAGGCAAAGCCACTCGCGGCAACAAGGTTGCATACGGCGAGTTCGCACTCGTCAGCGAGGATCCGGGCAGAATTACTTCCAACCAGATCGAGGCGGCCCGTGTCGCGATGACGCGTTACACCAAGCGCGGCGGTAAGGTTTGGATCGATATATTCCCGCACAAGCCCTATTCCAAAAAGCCTGCCGACACCCGTATGGGTAGCGGTAAGGGCGCGCCGGAATACTGGGCTGCGGTTGTCAAACCCGGAACCGTCATGTTCGAGATGGCGGGCGTAGCCGAGCCTATTGCTCGCGAAGCTCTCCGTCTTGCGTCGTACAAACTTCCCGTTCGTTGCAAGATAGTCACCAAGTCCGACTTGGATACGGTGGAATCGGAAGCTACGACGGAAGAAGTCAAGGAGGTTGAATAATGAAAGAGAAGGTTCACGAATTAAGAGATGACGAGTTGCAGCAAAAGCTTGTTTCGCTTAAAACCGAACTTTTTAACCTTCGGTTCTCCAATGCGACAGGACAGCTTGCCAACCCTAAGCAAATCCAAAACGTCAGACGCGACATTGCGCGCGTAAAAACCGTTATAAGAGAGCGCGAGCTTCGCGCCAAGGCCGAGCAAGGCGCCAAACAGACGGTCACCAAGGAGGCTAAGTAATGGAGCGTAATGATAGAAAGACGCGCGAAGGCGTAGTCGTTTCCAACAAAATGGACAAAACGGTCGTTGTTTCCGTCGTCGAAAAGTATAAGCACCCGCTTTACAAAAAGACGGTTACGCGCACCAAAAAGTTTAAGGCGCATGACGAAAACAACGAGTGCGGCGTAGGCGACAGAGTGGAGATTACCGAAACTCGTCCGATTTCCAAGGACAAATGCTGGCGCGTAAGTCGTATCGTCGAAAAAGCTAAATAATGAGGAACCGCGCCCGTCCGATTATATCGGGCATGCGCTGTAAGGAGTGAATCATGATACAACCCCAATCGTATCTTAAAGTCGCCGACAACACCGGCGCAAAAGAAATAATGTGCATACAGGTTATGGGCGGTAGCTTGCGCAAGAGCGGCAACATCGGCGATATCATTACTGCGTCGGTCAAGTCCGCACAGCCGGGCGGCACCGTCAAGAAAGGCGACGTTGTAAAAGCCGTTATCGTGCGCACCCACCAGGGCGTCAACCGTCCCGACGGCTCGCATATCCGTTTCGACGACAACGCAGCAGTTATTATCGACAACCAAAAACAGCCTCGCGGCACCCGTATCTTCGGACCGATTGCCCGCGAACTGCGCGACCGCGACTTCACAAAGATCATATCTTTGGCGCCGGAAGTACTGTAAACGGAGGGTCTGATGAACAATTTACATGTCAGAAAAGGCGATAACGTCAAGGTCTTGACCGGCAAGGACAAGGGCAAGACCGGCAAAGTGCTTGCGACCGATCCCAAAACGAGCATGGTGCTTGTCGAGGGCGTCAACATCGCGACGCACCACATCAAACCCCGTTCGGCTACCGAGCAGGGCGGCAGAAAAAAGGTCGAAGCTCCCATTGCGGCGAGCAACGTTCAAATCATCTGTCCGTCGTGCGGTCAAAGCGTAAGAGTCCGTCACCAGGAAGTCGACGGCAAAAACGTGCGTATCTGCGCCAAGTGCGCCGCTTCGCTCGACGTTGCCGTTAAAGCCGAAAAGCCGGACAAAAAGAAAAAGACCGAAAAAAAGGCTAAAAAGGCTAAGGACGAAAGCGCCGCGCCCGTAGAGGAAGCGCCCGAAAAGGAAAAGGCGCCCGCCAAGAAGCCCGCGGCTAAAAAAGCCAAAAAAGCCGAAACATCGGAAGTTCCCGTCGAACAAGGTACCGACGGTAAAACAGAGTAAGGAGTAAAAGCTAATGGCAGCAAAAACGACCGTAGCCAAAGGAAAGGCGACTGCGACCGGCAGACCCGTCAAATCGAACAATCCCGACAGATACCGCCTTAAAAAGCGTTACAAGGACGAGATAGTTCCCCAGCTCATGAAAGAGTGCGGCTATAAAAATGTCAATCAGGTCCCCAAAATCGAAAAGATAGTGCTTAACATGCGCTTGGGCGACATTAAGGATAATTCCAAAAGCATACAGCTTGCGCAAGCCGAGCTTGATGCGATTGCCGGACAGCGTAGCGTATTGGTAAAAGCCAAAAAATCGGTTAGTAACTTTAAGCTTCGCGAAGGTCAGTCGATAGCCATCAAGGTCACGCTTCGCGGCGAAATGGCATACGAGTTCTTTGACAGACTGGTTTCGATCGCGCTTCCGCGTGTTCGCGACTTCCGCGGAATTTCGGGCAAGTCCTTTGACGGACGCGGCAACTACGCGCTCGGCATTAAGGATCAAACGATATTCCCCGAAATCTCGTACGAGCTTATAGAAAAGATTCGCGGTTTCGACGTGGACGTTGTTACGACCGCTCGCACCGACGAGGAAGCTAAGCTTCTTCTTACCAAGCTCGGCATGCCGTTTAAGAACTAAAGGAGATAATTATGGCTAAAAAGGCGATGATAAACAAACAGCAAAGGATGCCCAAATACACGACGCGCGCTTATACGCGTTGCAGCATTTGCGGCCGTCCGCATTCCGTTCTTAAAAAGTACGGCATTTGCAGAATTTGCTTTCGCGAACTTGCGTACAAGGGTGAAATCCCCGGCGTAAAGAAGTCGAGCTGGTAAGGAGGTACGAATAATGGTTACAACAGATCCTATCGCGGATTTGCTCACAAGAATCCGTAATGCAATAACTGCAAGACACGATACCGTATCCATACCTGCGTCCAAGATGAAAAAGGCTATAGTGGACATTCTCGTCGACGAGGGCTTTGTTTCCGGCTGTGAGCTCGTAGAAGACAAGGGACACACCAACATCAAGGTTGTGCTCAAGTACAGCGGAAATCGCAACGCGATAACCAATCTTAAGCGCATATCCAAGCCCGGCCTCCGCGTATATTGCGGTTGCGAAGACCTTCCCAAGGTTCTCGGCGGCTACGGTATAGCTATTATATCCACCTCGCACGGCGTCATTACCGACAAAAAAGCGCGCGAGCTCAAGGTAGGCGGCGAAGTGCTTGCCTACGTGTGGTAGGAGGGCGATATGTCTCGTATAGGCAGAAAACATATTGATTTGCCCGCGGGCGTCACCGTTACTTTCGAGAACGGCGTCGTTACCGTCAAAGGCAAGCTCGGCGAGCTCAAGCAAGAAATCAAATGCAAGGACATAGACGTTGTTATCGACGGCGCGGTCATTAACGTAACGCGCGCCAACGACAACAAGCAGACACGCGCTTATCACGGTCTGTACCGTCAGCTCATTGCCAACATGGTACAAGGCGTTCAGAACGCGTTTACCAAAACGCTCATAGTAGCCGGCGTCGGTTACAAATGCGCTGTTACCGGCAATAAGCTTGTCATGAACATCGGCTACAGCAAGCCCGTAGAATACACCATTCCGCAAGGCATTACCGTTACCTGCCCCGATCCGCTCACCATCGTAGTAAGCGGTATCGACAAGGAATTCGTCGGCGAAGTCGCGGCGCAGATTAAGTCCAAGCGCCCTGTCGAGCCGTATCACGGTTACGGTTTGCATTACAGCAACGAGGTTGTCCTCCGTAAAGAGGCTAAGACCGCAGGTAAGAAATAGGAGAATGGCAAATGATTAAGAAGATCGATAAAAACAAAATTCGTATGAAGCGTCATAAGCGCTTGCGCTATGACGTAAAGGGCACTGCGGAGCGCCCCCGTCTTGCGGTTTACCGTTCGACAAGTCATATCTATGCTCAGGTCATCGACGACGTAAAAGGCGTCACGCTTTGCTCGGGTAGCACGCTTGTAAAAGGCGTCGACCTCAAGGGCAAGACCAAGACCCAGCAGGCCGAGTTCGTAGGCGATTACGTCGCCAAAAAGGCAAAGGAAAAGGGCATTACCGAAGTGGTTTTCGACCGCGGCGGATACCTTTACACCGGACGCGTAAAAGCGCTCGCTGATGCGGCAAGAGCTGCCGGACTTAAGTTTTAGGAGCAAATCATGGCACGCGAAGAATTCAGAAAGAAAAGAGAAAAAGACGTTGTCGATGACGGCATCAAAACCAAGCTCGTCACTACTCGCAGAGTTTGCAAGGTCGTTAAGGGCGGTCGCAACAGCAGTTTTGCCGCGCTCGTCGTTGCCGGTGACGGCAAGGGCAGAGTGGGCATAGGCATGGGCAAAGCCACCGAGGTTCCCGAAGCGATCAAAAAGGCGGAACAGGCAGCGCGTCGCGATATGAAAAAGATTTCGCTCAACGGCACGGCTATCCCGCACGAAACGATCGGCGAGTTTTCATGCAGTAAGGTCCTTCTTCGTCCCGCACCCGAAGGTCGAGGCGTTATAGCCGGCGGTTCCGTCCGCGCGGTGTTGGAGCTGTGCGGCATCAACAACATCACCACCAAGTGCTACGGCTCGCGCAACCCTATCAACGTGGTTAAAGCCACAATGAAGGCGCTCGAAAGTTTGCGTACGGCGGATGAGGTTGCGGCGATACGCGGCAAAACCGTCGAAGAACTGTAGTCTATTCGTTAACGCTTGCGCATTATCTTGCTACCGTTTTCGGCGTTTACCGCGTTGCGGCTCCTCGACGTAGCGTTGCTACGACTTCGTCACCGCGCCTTGTATCCGCTCGAAAACGCTAACGCAATCTAAACGCGCCGCGTTACTCATAGCCTATCAAAATCGCGAATTTATTTGCGGTTTATAAAATCAACAATCAACCTAAGTAGGGCGGTCACGCCTAAGTAGGAGAACAACATGGCAAAGAAAGCTGAAAAAACCGAAAACAAAAAGCTTAACGTAACGCTTGTAAAGAGCACGGCGGGACGTTTGGTTAAACAACAGCGCACCGTTGAGGCGTTGGGATTGAAAAAGATCGGTCAGACCGTGACCGTCGAGGACAACCCCGCCATGCGCGGTATGATAAGAACGGTATGCCACTTGGTTACCGTTGCGGAGGCTTAATCGAGTTTGTTCGTACTTGTTTGTCGGTTGCGATAAGCAAGACGAAAATAATCCGATTGAGTTTTCACGAAATAGGAGGCAATTAAAATGAAAATGCACGCACTTATGCCGGCAGACGGCTCGCACACCAAAGCCAAGCGTTTGGGCCGCGGTATCGGATCGGGCTTGGGCAAAACGTCCGGCAAAGGTCATAAAGGTCAGTGGGCGCGTAGCGGCGGCGGCGTTCGTCCCGGGTTCGAGGGCGGACAAATCACGCTCATGCGCAGACTTCCTAAGCGCGGCTTTAACAACAAGTTCCAAAAGGAATTTTCCGTTATCAATATCGACAAGCTCAACATGTTCGACGACGGCACTGTTGTCGATCTTAAGCTGTTGGTCGAAACGGGCGTTGTAAAAAAGGTCGAAGCCTACGGACTCAAGGTTTTGGGCGACGGCGAGCTTACAAAGAAACTGACCGTAAAAGCGGCTAAGTTCACGGCGTCCGCTAAAGAGAAAATCGAAAAAGCGGGCGGCACTGTTGAGGTCATCTAATGTTTGAAACGCTTAAAAACGCTTTCAAAAATAAAGACGTGCGCAGAAAGATACTAATCACTCTTGCGCTCCTCTTTATATATAGGCTCGGTTGCTGGGTGCCCCTTCCGGGTATCGACGTGGCAACAATCGAGGGTCAGTCGATTACCGACGGCTTGCTCGGTTTGCTTAACGGCATTACCGGTAATGCGCTATCTAACGGTGCGTTTTTTGCAATAGGTATCACGCCGTACATTAACGCGTCGATTATTCTGCAGCTTCTGTCGGTAGCAATACCGCGGTTGCAGGAATACCAAAAGCAGGGTGACGAGGGCAAAAAGAAGATAACGCAAATCACGCGTTATATTACAATCGCACTCGCGCTTGCACAGGCTATCGGCGTAACGGTATCGTATGCGCGTGCCGGATACATTTCCAACAACGTGTTCGGGCCGATGACGCAGACCTGGGTTATATCTATATTCGTAGTTCTTCTCATGGTTATGGGCTCTATGCTCACCATGTGGTTGGGCGAGCGCATCACCGATTACGGTATCGGCAACGGCATAAGCCTTTTGATTTTTGTCGGTATCATCGCCTCGGCGGGTATGGGCATTGTAAATACAATCCAGCTCGCGGTATCCGGCGACGAAATGGCTATTTGGCAGCTCGTCGGCTTTGTGCTAATGGTAGTAGCGGTTTTCTTGCTTATTGTGTTCGTAGACGGAGCAGAGCGCCGAGTACCCGTTCAGTATGCCAAACAGATAAAAGGCAGGAAGCAGTACGGCGGACAAAGCTCGTTCATTCCGATTAAGGTCAATGCGAGCGGCGTTATGCCTATAATCTTTGCCACGGCGTTGATTTCCTTCCCGCAAATGATAGCGCAGTTGGTCGCACCCGAAAGCGGATTTTATATCTGGTGGGCGACGTGGCTTGGCGCAGGCTCGTGGCTGTACGCGATTTTCGTTTCGTTGTTGATTCTGTTCTTCTCGTACTTCTATGCGCAAATCGAGTTCAATCCCGAGGACATCTCTCGCAACATTCAGCAGTACGGCGGATTTATCAACGGTATCCGCCCGGGCAAACCGACTACCGAATACCTTGCGCGCATATCCAAGCGGCTTACGCTGTTCGGCGCAATATTCCTCGCGTTTATCGCGCTCGTTCCGTCGGTTATATTCGCGGCGGTGCTCGGTCAAACGTCGTCGCTCGTAAACGCCTTCTCGGCAACGGGTATGCTAATCGTCGTTTCGGTCGCGCTTGAGTTTGAAAAGCAGTTGCAGAGTCAGCTTATGATGAAGCAGTACAAGGGCTTCCTTAAGTAACTTCACGTATCCATCGCATGATACGGCCTACGTTCGGGTTGCCGATTGTTGTCCGTTTGACGCGCGGCTACGCAAAATCCCACATTCAAATCAATTTTTCCACTTAAACAATTCGGAGTTTTCATGAACCTTATAATAATGGGTGCGCCGGGTAGCGGCAAAGGCACGCAAGCGGCGCTCATCTGCAAGACCCATAACATTCCGCACGTATCGACGGGCGACATACTTCGCAAAAATACGTCGGAGGGCACCGAGCTCGGCAAGCAAGCCAAGGCGTACATGGACGCTGGCAAGCTTGTTCCCGACGAGTTGGTCGTCGCGCTGTTGAAGGATCGAATCGAACAGCCCGATTGCAAAACGGGCTTCCTGCTCGACGGATTCCCTCGCACCAAGGCCCAGGCGGACGCGCTCGCCAAGATAGTTACTATCGACGTGGCGCTCAACCTTGTAACCGACCTTAATAAGCTCGCGGACAGAATGGCGAGCCGCAGGGTTTGCCCCAAGTGCGGATATTCCACAAGCGCGGGCAACGCGCCCGACGGCAAGTGCAAGGAATGCGGTGAAGCGCTTATCATTCGCGACGACGACAAGCGCGAGGTCGTGGAAAATCGGTTAAAGGTTTACGCCGAAAACACCGCCCCGCTCGTCGAGTATTACAAGGCGAAAGGCGTGCTCAAAAACGTCGACGGAATGCAGTCGATAGAGGACGTCAATAAGGCGATCGAGGCGGCGCTTAAATGATAGTCAAGACCGAAAAAGAGCGTGAGGGAATGCGAGCGGCGAGCCGCGTCGTAAAAGCCGCGCTCGATGCGGCAGAACGGTTTATCGTCCCGGGCGTAACGACGGTAGAAATCGACAGGGTGGTTGAGCAAACGATTAGATCGCTTGGCGCAATCCCGTCGAGTAAAGGTTTTCAAGGTTATCCGAATGCTTCGTGCATTTCGGTAAACGACGTGGTCGTCCACGGAATACCGTCGCTAATGGCGGTTAAGGACGGCGACATAGTGTCTGTTGACATTACCGCACTTTTAAACGGATATCAGGGCGACGCGGCGCGGACCTTTGCGGTCGGCAACGTGTCGGAAGCCAACTTAAAGCTTATCGCAGCGGCTAAGGACGCATTTTTTGCGGGGTTAGAGCACGCCAAAGCGGGCGGTCGCGTAGGCGATATCGCAAGCGCGGTACAGCTTTATACCGAACTGCACGGCTACGGCGTAGTTCGCGCGCTGACGGGACACGGTATCGGGCACAAAATGCACGAGCCGCCCGAGGTCCCCAACTTCGGCAGGCGCGGCACCGGCTCACCGCTCAAGGCGGGGCTGTGCATATGTATCGAGCCGATGATTACGGCGGGCGATTGGCGAGTCAAGGTCGATCGCGACGGTTGGACTGTTCGGACAATGGACGGCAGTAACGCGGCGCATTACGAAAACACCGTGATTATCAATGCGGACGGCGCGCCCGAAATCCTTACGCTGTAAAATCCGAGGTGTAACGTGCAAATCGGCGATATAGTGGTAAGTCGTGCCGGACACGATACGGGCGATCCGTTCGTGGTGATAGCGGTCTTGAACGAGCAGTTCGTTCTGATAGCGGACGGCAAATCGAGAACGGCGGAAAAACCGAAGCTCAAACGCAAAAGGCATTTACGGGTAGTGGACCAAAGCGGAATTACCGACCCGACAAACGCGGCGCTCAAAAGGCGCATAAAACAATTCATTCAAGAAAGGAGGTTGTATGCCGAGAAGTGATAATATCGAAACGGAAGGTACCGTAGAGGAATGCTTGCCGGGGACTAAATTCAAGGTCAAGCTCGATAACGGCGCCACTGTTTTGTGTACGATAGCGGGCAAGATGCGCGTCAACTACATCAAAGTGTTGTTGGGCGATCGCGTCAAGGTTGCCATTTCGCCGTATGACATTACTAAAGGTATAATTACTTTTAGAAGTAAATCGTAAAGAGAACTCAGTAGGCTAAACAACCATACCATTTACAAACAACAATTCCGAATTCCGAATTCCGAATTCCGAATTATCTACAAGGAGTAAATCATGAAAGTTAGATCTTCGGTTAAACCCATGTGCGACAAGTGCAAGGTCATACGCCGTCACGGCAAAGTTATGGTCATTTGCAGCAAGAATCCCAGCCATAAGCAACGCCAGGGTTAGGTCGCGCGACCGCGCGGCTTATGCGGCGGCTTGCTGCCCATTTACATGCCGACTGTGTTATCACTACTCGACGTAGCGCCGCTACGCCTTAGTGGACGATGCCTTGTCGGACATGCAAATCGCCTGTGCGACTCCGCACCCAAAACCGCGTCTGAGCATTCTTTAAGTAACAACTTATAAAATAGTCGGGCGAGCTGCCGAGCGCGACATTCCACACGCTTTGCTTTTCAACCGTTATTTATATCAATCCATTACAAAACCATCAAGGAGTTTAAAAAGTGGCAAGAATAGCAGGTATTGATTTGCCCAAGGAAAAACGTATCGAGATAGGTCTTACCTACATCTACGGTATCGGACGTCCCACGGCGAACAAAATTCTTAAAGCGACGGGCATCAGCCCCGACGTTCGTGTAAAAGACTTGACCGACGAACAGGAAAACGCACTCCGTACTTATATCGACAAAAATATTAAGACGGAAGGCGACCTTCACCGCGAAGTGGAGCTTAACATCAAGCGCCTTAAAGACATAGGTTGTTACCGTGGCGTTCGGCACCGTAAAAACCTGCCGGTACGCGGACAGAACACCAAGCAGAACGCGCGTACTCGCAAGGGTCCGAAACGCACTGTTTCACGTAGCAAGAAGAAGGAGAGATAACCTATGGCAGTCAAGAAGAGCTCTACCAAAAAGAAGATAACCAAAAATATCGACAAGGGTTGCGTCCACATTCACGCTTCGTTCAACAACACGATAGTGACTGTTACGGACGAACAGGGCAATGCGATTGCCGCATGCTCGGCGGGTGCGCTTAAATTCCGCGGCTCGCGTAAGTCCACGCCGTACGCCGCGCAAATGGCCGCAGAGGAAGCCGCCAAGCGCGCAATGGAACACGGCTTGCGTTCGGTAAAGGTATTTGTCAAAGGTCCCGGTGCGGGCAGAGAGTCCGCCATTCGCGCTATGGAAGTCGTAGGACTTCAGGTGACCGAGATCAACGACGTATCACCCATTCCGCACAACGGGTGCAGACCGCCCAAACGCCGCAGAGTTTAGTTCGTGCGCGCATTCATCGACTTATACGGTGTTAACCGTCGCGGCGTCTTGGGTCATGTAGGTGGGTCTACACTCCCCGTCGCCGCCGCTTGGTTGCCTTGTCTAAGTCGCGACTGCGCACCCGAACCCCCAACAATTTAGGAGGTTAACAAGTTTTTATGGCAAGAAATATTTGTGCAGATTGCAGACAGTGCCGCCGCGAAGGACAAAAGCTGTTCTTAAAGGGCGAGCGCTGTACTTCCAAAAAATGCGCTATGGAGCGTCGCCCCGTCCCCCCCGGCGCTCACGCAATGGCGCGCCGCAAAAACAGCGAGTACAACACTCAGCTTCGCGAGAAGCAAAAGGTTAAGCGCGCTTACGGCGTTTTGGAAAAACAGTTCAGAGAATACTACGAAAGAGCGGAAGCGCAAAAGGGCGTTACCGGCGAGAACATGCTCGCCATGCTCGAAAAGCGTTTGGATAACGTGGTTTATCGCATGGGTATCGGCGCGTCGCGCAAGATGTCCCGTCAGATAGTCAACCACGGGCACATTTTGGTCAACGGCAGACGTGTGGACATTCCGTCGTACCAGGTCAAGCTCGGCGACGAGATCACCGTTCGCGAAACCAGCCGTGACAACGCGTTGTTCAAAGAGCTTCGCGGCGCCAAAATCGTCATGCCCAAGTGGGTCACGTTCGACACCGAAAATTTTGTCGGCAAAGTTGTAGACAATCCGAAGCGCGACGATATAGACCTCAACATCAACGAGCAGCTTATCGTCGAGTTGTATTCCAAGTAATAAGGAGTAATTAGGCCATGATGGAAATCGAAATGCCGAGAATAACCATGGAAGAAACGGACAGCTACCGTACGGGTAAGTTTGTTGTCGAGCCGCTCGATCGCGGTTACGGCCACACCCTCGGTAATGCGCTCAGACGCGTGCTGTTGTCCAATCTTCCCGGCGCGGCGGTCATAGGCATTATGATCGAAGGCGTCGACCACGAGTTCTCGACCGTTAAGGGCGTTAAAGAAGACGTCACAGAAATAATCCTCAATCTCAAATCGCTCAATCTCAAGGCAAACTATACCGACAAAGCGCTCGTCAAAGAGCTGCATATCCAAAAATCTACGCCCGGTATCGTGACTGCCGCGGATATCGACGTCGACCCCGAAATCGACGTGCTCAATCCCGACCTGTATATTTGCACGTTGGACGAGGGCGCCAAGCTTGACATGACGCTTTACGTCGGCAAGGGCAGGGGCTATGTTGTGGCGGACGAGCTTAAGGATCCGTCCCGCCCCATCGGGTACATTCCGATCGACGCCATCTTCACGCCTGTTAAGTTTGCGTCCTATTCCGTCGAGCCCACGCGCGTCGGTCAGTCCATGGACTACGACAAGCTCACGCTCAACGTAAAGACCGACGGCTCGCTTTCCGCCAAGGACGTTCTCAGCCTTGCGGCCAAGGCGCTCGAGGATCACGTAAAGCTGTTTGTAGCTTTGTCCGATACCATATCCGGCATGGATATACTCGTATCGCGCTCGGAGGACCGTCAAGCCAAGGTTTTGGAAATGAACATCGAGGAGATGGACCTGTCGGTACGAAGCTACAACTGCTTAAAGCGCGCAGGCATCCACACCGTTGCAGATCTCACGCGCAAGACCGAAGAGGATATGCTCAAGGTCCGCAACCTCGGCAGAAAATCGCTTGACGAAGTTATTGCCAAGCTCCGCGCTTTGGGGCTCGATTTAAAACCGTCGGAAGACTAATCTTTAGTCCGTGCGCTTTTGCAGCACGCTAAAGCAAACACTGTTATAGGAGAACAATAATCATGGAACAGAGAAAACTTTCCCGTCCTACCGATCAGCGCGACGCGCTCCTGCGCAGCCAGGTTACCGCGCTTTTGTGGAACGAAAAAATAACGACAACCTATGCGCGCGCAAAGGAAGTTTCGCGCATTGCCGACGGCATTATCCAGCTCGCGGTCGATACGGTTTTGGACGTCAAAAAGGAAGTCAAAACCACCGTCGACAAAAAGGGCAAGCCCGTTGACGTGGAAGTCATACTCGACGGCGAAAAACGCCTTGCCGCGCGTCGTAAGATAATGGCTATGGTCTACGATCCGCCCGAAACGCGCAAGCCCGGCGAAACCGCGCCCGCGTTCAGAGAGCGCACCAAGGACATTCGCCACCCGCTTATCGAAAAGATTTTCAACGTGTACGCCATTCGCTACGCGCAACGCAACCGCGACAACAACTCGTCCGGCGGCTATACCCGCGTACTCAAGCTTGGCGCACGCCGCGGTGACGGTGCGGAAGAAGCGCTTATCGAGTTGGTGTAATTCCACAATCATATACTATAAAACAACTAAGTCCCGAGCAATCGCTTGGGACTTTTGTGTTGATGTAAAATAAAAAAATAAGGAATATAGCGAAATTGCATTTATCATTATTTGTCATGCTGAACGAAGTGAAGCATCTCATCGACTAATGTGCGGATTTTATAAGACCGCGCTCTATGTTAGTGGGATTCTTCGCTACGCTCAGAATGACAAAAGGTCGGGCAGTGTGTCATGTTTTTTGTCCTACGAAGACCGCGGTATTCTAATAAGCAAAGGAATAAACAGCCGCGGTTGATTTAAACGAGAATTATTTTTCGGGATAGGAAGGTAATGATTTCCTTTTTTTCTGCAGAATTTTAATTGTAACACCGACGACGAGTGTAACCGCTATTAAAATACTACCCACAACGGAAAAAGCGATCGCTACGGTTTCGTTTACGTCGGTGGCTTCGCCGTAGTGAAAATCAATTAGCAAAATCAATCCAAGCGAGAAACAACCCGTCACCAAGGCGGGGATACAACACGCTATAATCCGAAGCAGTAAATCTTTTGCCCCGTCGGCTTTTTCGGGCATACATGACACAAGCAAGTAAGCCAGTCCGCAGAAAATCGGAAGGAATACAAATAAGCCTATTATAAACATGAATGCGTCAACAATATCCATTTTGTAGATTATATAGCATTTTATATTTTTTGTCAATATTTAATGCTCGAATTTTGTACACCATGCCCTTGAGATTCTTCGTGTTGTTTAGCATACCTGTGGGGCTTCGCAGGACAAACAGTCTTGAACGCTTATCCTTTTTGTTGTCCCCCTTGGGGGAAACGTCGGCGAAGCCGACAAAGGGGTTGAAGCAGAACTATTTATGCGGTTCGTTCGGTTGTTACGCTCTATGTTCGTAGGATAAACAAAGTATAAACCTTGATTTTTCGGTACTATTTTGTTATAATACAAGTGAAAAAGCTTGCTTGCAATGGCTTTTTCGCGCTGTATTTCAACGTACGGCTATTATCCGCGTTTAGCGGATAACAAAAGCGGTAGCTATGCAAAAATTTATTTTTGCAAGCCGTGTAATGTTATAATGAATTTACTCAAATTAAACAAACAGGATAGAAACATGACGGAATCGGAAATAACGCAAAAAATAATCGGCGAGCACGGATACGAGATTGTTGCCGCGCGTAGTTTTGTGGGGATAAAAAAGGGCGTTAGAATCAGAATAACGGAACAGAGCTCGTAAGAGCTCTTTGCCGAGCTGTACGAAAAAGCATGCGAAACATACGGCAGTCCGATTTTTGTTCATTCCCATTACGGGTTTATTTGGGAAGAGGGCGGCAAGTATATGGCGCTTGCCGTTATAGAAGAAAACTATCACTACGAGGCAATCAACTTTTTCGTTTTCGATAGACTTCCTCGCGGCAAAAAAATAAGCTTTACCGACTATGCGCAAACGGTTCAAACGGTAAAGAAAATATTTGCAGAGCACAAGCTTACGCTTAGCGACTATCTGCACTATCACGACAAAACGCTTTACTTTATGCCCGAAAACGACGACACGCACGTAATTCTTTTGATAAAGCCGCACTCGTTATTTTTCGGATCGTTCAAAAAAGAACGAATGGAAAATGGAATGATAAGGGTGACGCCAAGCTACACCCGCAATAAAAAACTACTGTTAAACAGCGTATCGGCAATCAAGCACGCAGTGGAAGATTGCTTTATTGTTAAGTAAGACCAATAAGAGGTAATGCAAAAACCGAGTATTACGGTTGCATATATATTTTCGACCGCACTCTGTGTTTGCGAGATTCTTCGCTACGCTCAGCATACCTGCGGGGCTTCGTAGGACAAACAGTCTTGAACGCTTATCCTTTTTGTTGTCCCCCTTGGGGGAAACGTCGGCGAAGCCGACAAAGGGGTTGAAAGGACTATTTATGCGGTTTGTTCGGTTGTGCACCCTTTTTGTTCGCGGAATAATTTGTTGGCAAAAAAAGGGGAATTCGCTTGGAAATCCCCACGGGGTTATTCCTTCTCGATCCAATCGAACTCGATATAATCCGACGTTATATCCAATATATAATATCCGCCGCAGAATAATTTGATTATTATCGATTTATAGCCGATTTGTAATATTATCCTATATGTTTAAGCATGTCGATAGTGTCGAGCAACGGTAGCTTGTGCGCGGGCAGTTCGGAAAGGCGGGCGAGCGTGCGGTAAATCTGCTCTTGTGTTTTGCCCGACATAATCGTGTCGGTGTAGTATCTTATGTAATCGGTAAAGTCCTGGTTGTCGTCGCCGCGCTCGAGCGAGAAGTATATGTGGAAAAACGTGTTAAGATAAAAGTCGTTATTAATGTCGCGCAGGAATATCTTTGCCACCTCGTCGTACGTTCCTTCCGGCTTTGCCGAAATGTGTATAACATCGCCGATAGCAATGGTGTTATAGTCGATTTCGCGCATCCACTTCATAAGACTGATAAACAGTCCGCCGTAATTGTCGTTATCGGAAATAATGTGTTTGGCGCGTTCTTCGATTTCCTTTTGCCCGAACTCGGTGGCGGAAAGCTTGTTCGTCATGGTTTGCAGAAAGGATTCGCCCTTCATGTCGTTTGTGTACGACGACGCGGTAATAAGATAATCGACTACCGCTTCGGTGTACTCTGTTATGCCGACGGAAATACCCGTTTGGGCTCGGACGATAGTCGTGTACATCTCGTTAAGACCGAGCGCAAGCATGTTTCTGAGTTGTTCCTGCTGATTGACTATGGCGTTGCCGGACAGTCTGTTAAAAATAAGGCTTAGCTGGTGGTCGATACCCGAAAGGCTTTCGTGCGTTGAGTTCAGCATTTCCTTCATGAGATTGTCAAACTGATTAAGGCGGTTGTTCTTGTAAATCAGCTTGTGCTCGATCTCCGACCAAAAGCTGTTGACAAGCGACTTTATTTGCAGCTCGAAGTTGTAGTTTTCGCCCCCGTACGTAACTATTCCGTCAATGCGGTAAATGGCGTAGCCGTTTTTTTGGTATTCGGGCTGAGGGGCGCCAAGCTTGAGCCGTATGACTTTCTTACCTGTCGGACAGAACGTTCCGTCGCCGAGGTCCACGCAAAACAGCTCGCGTATTTTTTCAAACAAATCTTCCTCGTCTTTAAAAAACCGACACTCGAGCTTTATGCCTATTATGTCGTGCATTTCAAACACGAGTATATCCGCCGACGTTTCGCGGTAAAGGTTGTTACGCAAGATTTTTTCTTTAAGGCTGTCGCGCGTTTTTATGCGTGAGGTCACGCCGATAACGCTGTCGATATTGCCGAACTTAGCCGTCAAAAACTCGGTAATTTTTTCCGCCGCGTGCGAAAAGCTGACGAGGTTTGCGTCCAACACTGCCGCCGCGCGTTCTATATAATCGAAAATTTCCAAATGTGCCATAACGTATCCTTATGTTTAAGTTGTATTTGCATAGCTCCGAAAAACGCCGCACCAAAAATCGACGGGTTATTTTTTACGCCCGCCGAAAATCAGTTTTATGCCTTTAAAGAAGTTACCGTTTGCCATTTCCACAAGCCCCTTGGCCGCGGTTATCGGCATTGCGCCGTCCGACATAAGACTGACCGAAAGCAGCGGCGTAAACATTGCCGATTGCATAAACGACTCGTACGACGGCGACCCGACCGCGCCCGTATGCTTTGCACGTTTTTTTACCGCGCGGACGGCAAACTTGCCCGCGAGTGTGTGCTTTATATCGTCAAGACAGCAGTCGAGCGTAAATCCACCTTTTTGGGGGCGCTGCATAGGAACGGGAAGGGTATCGCCGTACAATGCGGTAAAGTCGTCGTCGGTTATGTCGGCGCGAAGCGGTTGTGCGTATGCGCCGCTCTCGGCGTACTGCGTATAGTCGCCGTTAACTTTGACGGAAATCTGCTTTTTTATATCGCCTGCGGAAGCGGCGGCTATTATCTTGAACTCGCCGTCGGGCACGCTGTAGCCGTTTGTTTTAACGTTGTAAAACTCGAACGCGCCGCGTGAAATGCGTATCGTCGCGGTCGTTGACGACTGGCCCTCGATAAAAACCTTGGCGTAGCCCGCGAGCTGTTTTTCGGGCGTCATTACCCGACCCGTGCGGTCGGCAACGTAAATCTGTACGGTTTCGTACGCGTCGCGCGCCGAGCCGTTAGTCAGCGTTACGGTTACGTCGTACTCGTTATCGCCCGTGCGTTTTACGTGCATATCGTCGTATGATATTTCCGAATAGCACAGTCCGTGCCCGAACGGGAAAAGAACCGGCTTATTAACGGTGTCATAGTAGCGGTAGCCGACAAAAATGCTTTCGCGGTACAGCGTTCGGTAACCGCCGAAGTCGATACCGAAGTCGGCGGCGTCGGCAGTGGCGGGGG
>CAJTPT010000001.1:417580-439473 GCA_910578545.1 uncultured Christensenella sp. | reverse complement strand
AAGCCGACCGCTCGGATTGAACCGTCCGTATATCGCGTCGACCGCGGCAAGCGCTCCGCCGCAACCGTTCAGTCCTGCGTACACCACCGCGTAAACTCTGTTTATCCAAGGCATCAATACGGGCCCTGCCGAGCACAGCACTACCACGACCTTGCGCCCCGCCGCGGTAAGCTGAGCGATCAGCTCATCCTGCTCGGGCGGAAGTGAAAGTGTAGCGCGGTCTATGCCTTCGGTCGGCGTGGGCTGACCTACGTACACTATAACGGCGTCGCACCCTTCGGTGTCCTTGACCGCCTGCACGGCGAGGTTTTTGTCCTTGGACGACGAGTACCCGCGCGAATACTTATAGCTAAGCGCGCGCATTTTAAACGCGTCGCGCGGCGTGCCCGATTTAAGCGGCGTTATGTGCGAGCTTCCGCCGCCCTGAATGGGCGCCGTGTCAAACAGCTCGCCGCACACCGCGACCCTTTTGTTTTTGGTAAGCGGAAGCAGTCCGTCGTTTTTTAACAGAACGAGGCTTGCCGCCGCGGCGTTGTAGGCGATTCGCTCGTGCAGGTCGTCGTCGAAGTCGCCGTACGGCTCGAGATACAAATCGTCTACAAGCTTGAGTATGCGTGCGACCGAGCCGTTTACTTGCTCGTCGGATATAGAGCCCGATACGAGCGCGTCCGAAAGCTGGTTAAAATACTCGTCGCCGCCCGGCATGGCAAGGTCGAGCCCCGCGCTAAGCGAGTCCGCCCTGTTGTGCACCGCGCCCCAATCGGAAATAACCGCGCCGTCGTACTTCCACTCGTCGCGAAGTATCGTTTTGAGCAGATACGCGCTTTCCGAGCAGTACGTGCCGTTAAGCTTGTTGTATGCGCACATAACGGCGGCAGGCTGTGCCTGCAATGCGATTTTAAACGGTTTTAGGTAAATTTCGTACAGCGCGCGCTTGTCCGCAACGGAATCGGAATACATGCGGTATTGCTCTTGATTGTTTGCGGCAAAATGCTTGGCGCACGCGCCCACGCCCGTGGACTGCACGCCCGCAATATACGCCTTGCCGATTTCGCCCGAAAGCATGGGGTCCTCGGAAAAATATTCAAAGTTACGCCCGCCGAGCGGATGTCGCTTAATATTCAGTCCGGGCGCGAGCAAAAGGTTGACGCCCATTGCCGTGGCTTCACGACCGATAGCCGCGCCTACCGCGTAGCACATGGCGGCGTCCCAGCAGTTGGCGAGCATCCCCGGCGTGGGGAAGCACGTTGCCGGCACGGAGCGCGACGTCGCGTCGTCGGTCATTCTCAGTCCGTTCGGACCGTCGGACATGCGCACCGCAGGGATTTCGCCCGCGGAAAAGGTATGCCACATCCCGTCGCCCGACAGCATGCGCAGTTTTTCCTCTCGCGTAAGATAATCGAGAGTCTTTTGTATATCCAGTCTTTCCGCTTCCATTTCGACTTTAGTATACCATATGCGGCGTGTACTGTCAAGAGCAAACCTGTCGGGAATCATCAATTAAGCGTGCCTGACATAGTTCCGCGCTTGACATTTTGTCGGAATAGCGATATAATAGTAAATAATATGATTGACCAAAAAAGGAGGGTATTGGTATGAGTTTAAAAAAGAAAATCGCGGCATTGTTGCTTGCGACTGCGCTTGTTTTGCCTACAATGGGACTTGTGTCGTGCGGTAACGACGACGGCACGGAAACCAAACCGCCGATTTCCGATATAGGCGACGGCGAAAAACCGGGAGACAGCGAAAAGCCGGGAGGCGAGCAAGTCTCCGCGCAGGTCACAGCCGAGCAGTGGGGAGCGGCGTTCGGCGTGGAAGCGTTTAAAAACTGCACGATCGCGTTGGACGCAACGCTTTTGAACGATCCGTCCGTGGGCGAGTCCATGATTACAAAGTTCGACTACGCAAATAAACTGATTTACGACTTTGACGAACCTTATGCGAGCTTTACGGCAAAAATCGACGGAGTTTATTACGAATTCAACAATTACGTCGGAGGAACGGTCGCCGACGAATGGAACAAGCGCGTGCTCGAGGATTTTACCGACGAGCGATACGAAAAGTGGTATTTAAAGACTATAGATGAGTTTACAATGTTTGCCGATAAATATGCGGAGTTCACCTATGCCGACGGCAAATATACCGCCGCAATTTTCCGCGACGGGTACGACGAGTACAAGAACGTTTCCGTTACGTTTGAGAACGGCAGGGTCAAAACGCTTGTGTTCGATTACAAAGATACGGGTATAGACGATCCCGACTCCGGGTATTACCAACCCGACGAGGACAACGATTACCAACACGTTGTATACGGATTTACCGATTACGGCACGACGGTCATAGAGATCCCCGACGTAAAGGACGAGGCGATATAGCGGAAAATTCGATGATTAATATGCTTATAACAAAATTCGGAAATATACTTGACACCCCGGCATATAAATAGTATAATGAAAACACAAAAAAAACTAAAAAGGAGTTGGAACCATGGCAAAGAGCGATTACTTCGGACTTCCGTACATCGTTAGCGTAATCCTTGCAATTATCCCCGTTACTTCGTGGGTATTGGGATTCATTACGCGCTTTAGCGACGGAAAGATCGTTGCCGGTATCATTCGTTTGATATTCGGTTGGAACATCATCTGGATTTGCGACATCATTCTCATGATTGTCAGCAAACACATTCTTCGTTTGCTTCCGGTCTAATGGCACAAAAAAACCTCGTTCCGATAGGAGCGAGGTTTTTTTGTGCCATAAAATGTTGCTTGCAAATATTAAAAACCGACTCAAATTATTTGACAAATATATCGCCGTGGCTTATAATTATAAGGTAGTTAATTCATACTAAATTAATAGGAATTAATTTCAAAGCGCATTTAAATACGTTTGCAAGGAGATTACAAAACAACAGTGAATACTGCTTGTAAAAAAACGGTATACGTAGATAACGCCGCTACTACGGCTATGAGCGACGCGGCGGTAAAGGCAATGCTTCCGTACCTGCAAGGGGTGTACGGCAATCCGTCGTCCTTGCACGCGGTAGGGCAGGCGGCAAAGGAAGCGCTCGAGGACGCGCGGTCCCGTATTGCGGCGCGGCTTAACGCGGCCAACCCCAACGAAATATATTTTACGTCGGGCGGTAGCGAAGCGGACAACCAGGCTATTCGGTCGGCGGCGGCAAACGGAGCGCGGTTCGGGAAAAAGCATATCGTATCGACGGCGTTCGAGCACCACGCAGTGCTTCACACGCTCAAAAAGTTAGAGCGCGAGGGGTACGAGGTGACATATCTCGACGTGCACGAAAACGGTATCGTTATGCCCGAGCAGGTAGCGGCGGCGATAAGGCCGGACACGGCGCTTGCTACGATAATGTTTGCCAATAACGAGATAGGCACTATCCAGCCCATTGCGGAGATCGGCGCGATCTGCCGCGAGAAAAAGGTCATATTTCACACCGACGCGGTGCAAGCCGTAGGGCATGTTCCCGTAGACGTTCGTGCAATGAATATAGACATGCTGTCGCTATCGGCGCACAAATTTCACGGCGCAAAAGGCGCGGGCGCGCTGTACGTGCGCAAGGGCGTGCCGCTTTCCGCGTTTATCGAGGGCGGAGCGCAGGAGCGCGGCAGGCGCGCGGGCACGGAAAACCTCGCCGCAATAGTTTCCATGGCGGCGGCGCTCGACGAGGCGTGCGACGGTATGGAAGCGCGCGCAAAAAAAATCGCGGTACTTCGCGACAAAATAATCGACGGCCTGACTAAAATCCCGCACTCAAAGCTTAACGGCGACAGGACTAAGCGCCTGCCCGGCAACGTCAATATCTGCTTCGAGGGCATAGAGGGCGAAAGCCTGCTGCTACTGTTGGACGACAAGGGCATTTGCGCGTCGAGCGGCTCGGCATGCACGTCGGGCTCGCTCGATCCGTCGCATGTGCTTCTATCGCTCGGGTTGCCGCACGAGGTGGCGCACGGCAGTCTTAGAATAACGCTGTCCGAGGACAACACCAAAGCCGACGCGGACTATATAGTCAAATGCGTGCCCGAGGTAGTCGAGTATCTTCGCAACATGTCGCCCGTGTGGGAAGCGCTCGAGAAAGGAGAAAAACCGCATTTACTTTGAACGCGCATTTATCACAGGATACGGGCTACGACTGCACCGCCCGCTTGGTTACGCGAGACGCTTCGCGTGCGTTCAGCATTACAAACATCGGATATAATAAAGTTACCGCGCAGCGGTTAAAAATTCTGAATTCCGAATTAAACAAGGAGAACATCATGGCACTGTACAGCGAAAAAGTAATGGATCATTTCCGCAATCCCCGCAACGTAGGAAAGATAGACGACGCCGACGGAGTGGGCGAGGTAGGCAACGCGCGTTGCGGCGACATTATGAAGGTTTATATCAAGGTGGAAAACGGGATAATAGTCGACGTCAAGTTTAATACCTTCGGGTGCGGCAGTGCGATCGCGTCGTCATCCATGGCGACCGAGATGATAAAAGGTAAGCCGATCGAACAGGCGCTCGAGCTTACCAACAAGGCGGTGGCGGAAGCGCTCGACGGTCTGCCCGCGCACAAGCTTCACTGCTCGGTGCTCGCCGAACAGTCTATCCGCGCCGCGATCAAGGACTACTACGACCGCAACGGCATACAATACGACCCGGCTATGTTCCCCGCATACGATCATGACGACGACCCGCACGCGCACGAATAAAATTAACTTACAATTCGGAATTTATTGACCGCTACGCGGTAATAATAAATTGCGCCGCGCCGCCGCTACGAATTGATGTAAATTCGTGCTAAAACGCTTGACATATCGAATATACATTGTTATAATGCCTAACAGTATTAGCTAATGCTGTTAGGTAATTTTATTATGGAAAAACAAGAAAAAGCACGACAATTTTTAAAGAGATTTTTCGGCGCGCACCCGCGACCTTTGTTTAAGAGCATGGACGGGAACGTGCGCGGAATGCACCCTATACTTAGGTACGTGGACGGAGCGACCGCCGAGGTGCTTGCGGGCGACATAGCCAAGTTTATGGGCGTTAGCACGCCGCGCGTTGCCGCCGTGCTGAACTGCATGGAACAAAAAGGTTTTGTCGTGCGGCACCCGTCGAATGGCGATAAGCGAAAGGTTGTGGTAAGCATAACCGAAGCGGGCAAGGCTGAGCTTAATAAGGTAGACGACGAGCTGCTTGCGTTAGCCGAATACCTATTCGAAACGGTGGGCGACGACGATTTACAAGAGTTTTTGCGAATTGCCGAGCGTATATCGCATGCGCTGCAAAAAAGATATGAGGAGGTAGATTAAGTGTTTAGACTGTTAGCCAAATATTTAAGATCGCGCGATTGGATTTACATAGTTATATGCGCGGGCTTTGTGGTGTTGCAGGTGTATTGCGATATTACCATGCCGCAATACACGGCACGGTTGACCATCGAAATTCAGCTCGGCACCGTTACCATGAAAACCATTTGGAAACACGGCGGGTATATGCTTTTGTGCGCGTTCGGGAGTATGGCGTGTTCGATAGCGTGCGGGTACTTTGCTGCGCACACGGCGGCGAACTTTGCCAAGACGTTGCGCAAAGCGATGTTCGATCGCGTAACGTCGTTTTCGGCGGCGGAGATAAACAAGTTCGGCACGCCGAGCTTAATAACCCGCACGACCAACGACGTGGTACAGCTTCAAAACTTTGTTGCAATGGGTTTGCAAATGCTTATCAAGGCGCCCGTGCTCGCGGTTTGGTCGATATGTAAGATATCCGAATCGGCGGTGGAATGGACGATCGCGACGGTGATAGTCGTAGTGGTTATCGTAGTTATCGTCGGCATGATCGTCGGACTGTGCTATCCCAAAATCAGACGCATGCAAAAGCTGACCGACGGGCTGAACAATTCCATGCGCGAAAACATTACGGGCGTGCGCGTTGTGCGTGCGTTCAACGCCGAGGAATATCAGGCCGAAAAGTTTGAAAAGGTCAACGAGGAAGTCAAGCGCACGCAACTATTCACTTCGCGCGGCATGGGACTTATGATGCCCGTCATTCAAACGTGCCTGAACGGGCTTATGCTCGCCGTGTATTGGATAGGAGCCATACTTATCAACGACGCGTCAGGCATACCCGAACGCGCGCGACTGCTCGGTAACATGTCGGTGTTTACGCAGTACGCCATGCAGGTGGTAATGGCGTTTATGCTGCTCATCATGATATTTATGATAATGCCGCGGTGTTTGGTTTCGGGCAAGCGCATAGCGGACGTTTTGGGAACGCGGCGTTCCGTGCGTAGCGGCAAGGTAAAGACGGTCGATCGTGCGGACGGCGTGCCCGTGATCGAAATGAAGGGCGTAAGCTTTGCGTACGACCACGGCGATGGCAAAACGGTGTCCGATATATCGTTTACCGTCGGTCGCGGCGAAACGGTTGCGTTTATAGGCGCGACCGGTAGCGGTAAATCGACTATTGTCAATCTTATAGAGCGGTTTTACGACGTGGATGAGGGCGAGGTGCTGTTTAACGGCGTCAACGTAAAAGACTACGACGAGGAAGTACTGCGCGGAAGCATTGCGCTTGCTTCCCAGCGCGCGGTGCTGTTTATGGGCGATATCCAAAGCAACGTCACCTACGGCGCGGACGAAGTGGACGAAGCGCGGCTTAACGACGCGCTGGAGATCGCTTGCGCGGCCGAGTTTGTAAACGGACTGGAAGAGGGCGTGCATGCACCCGTTGCGCAAAACGGCACCAACTTTTCTGGCGGGCAAAAACAGCGTTTGTCCATTGCGCGCGCAGTGTACAAGGGCGGCGACCTATTGATATTCGACGATACTTTTTCGGCGCTCGACTACAAGACGGATATGCTTGTGCGCAAAAACATTAAAGAGCGGCTAAACGGCGTTACGAGTATAATCGTTGCGCAACGCATAGGCACTATTATGAACGCGGACAAAATAATCGTGCTCGACAATGGTAAGATTGTCGGTATGGGCAAGCACAGGGAACTGCTCGAATCTTGCCCGACCTATAAAGAAATTGCGCTGTCGCAATTGTCGAAGGAGGAATTATAGTATGCCACCCCCTATGATGAGAGGCCCGAGAAGAACGGGACCCAAAGAAAAAGCGGATTTTAAGTCGTTCGGAAAGCTTCTTAAATACTGCAAGGGATATTTGCCCGCAATAATCACGGCGATAGCGCTTGCGGTCGGCGGCGCGGTCTGTACTATAATCGGACCGTCCGGGTTGGGCGACCTTATAGACGAGATACAAAAAAATATTGCCGTCGGTATAAACATGAAAGCTGTTATCGAGCTGTGTATAACGCTGCTTATCATTTACGGCGCAGGCGCTATTTTGTCGTACGGTCAGCAGTTTATAATGGCTACCGTCACACAGCGCGCGTCCAAGCGGTTGAGAAGCGATATAAACAGAAAGACCAACAAGCTTCCGCTCAACTACTTTGACACCACCACGACCGGCGATATACTGAGTACCGTCACCAACGACGTGGACACTATTTCCCAAACGCTCAGCCAGAGCACCGCCAATCTGATATCGTCGCTCGTGCAGTTTATAGGCGTGCTTGTTATAATGTTTACGGTCAACGCAGTGCTTGCGGTAACTACGATAGTGTCGTCATTTTTGGGCTTCGGCATAATGACGGTAATACTCAAGCTGTCGCAAAAGCACTTTGACGCCAAACAGCAACAGCTCGGCGACATGAACGGTCAGATAGAGGAAGTGTTTACAGGTCACGACGCGGTCAAAGCGTACAACGGCAAAAAGGGCGAGCGCAAAAAGTTTGACGGGATAAACGGCAAACTTTACGACAGTAACCGCAAATCCCAGTTTTTGTCGGGCATGATGATGCCCATAATGACGTTTGTCGGTAACCTTTCGTACGTGCTTATCTTCGTCGTGGGCGTCGCGTTTATCGTCGGCGGCAACAAAGCCGTTTCGATAGCCACGCTTTTGGAATTCGTCATGTACGCCAGACTGTTTACCCAACCGCTCGGCACGGTGGCGCAATCAATGACCTCTATTCAGCAAGCGTCGGCGGCAAGCCGCAGAGTGTTTGCGCTTATCGATCGCGAAGAGATGCCGGACGAAACGGGCAAGACCGTCAAGATAGAATCGCCCGAGGGCAACGTCACGTTCGAGGATATACGCTTCGGGTATCTGCCCGACAAGGAAATCATTCACGGCTTTTCCGCCGACCTCGAGAAAGGGCAAAAAGTGGCAATCGTCGGCCCGACAGGCGCGGGCAAAACGACTATCGTCAATCTGTTAATGCGCTTTTACGAGCTTAACAGCGGCGACATAAAAATCGACGGCGTGTCCATTAAGGATATGCGGCGCGAGGACGTTCACGACCTGTTTGATATGATACTGCAAAACACTTGGCTGTTCGAGGGCACGATTCGCGAAAACCTTGTGTACAACAAAACGGGCGTGACCGACGAGGATTTGGATAGAGTATGCGCGGCGGTCGGGCTTACGCACTATATTCAGTGCTTGCCGCACGGCTACGACACGGTGATAGGCGAAAGCGCTAAGCTGTCCGAGGGGCAAAAACAGCAGTTGACTATCGCACGCGCAATGATAAAGGACGCGCCGTTACTCATACTCGACGAGGCGACCAGCAACGTCGATACCCGCACCGAGCTGGCTATTCAGTCGGCAATGGACGAACTGACCAGGGGCAGAACGTCGTTTGTAATAGCGCACAGGCTGTCCACTATCAAGAATGCGGACGTCATATTGGTGCTTAAAGACGGCGACATAATCGAGCAGGGCGACCACGAGCAATTGCTCGAGAAAAACGGCTTCTACGCCGAGCTGTACAACGCGCAGTTCGCGGGCAGTCCGTCGGCGGCATAAAGAGAGGAATACAAAATGAAAGAACTTAATAAAATCCCGTCATTCACGAAAGACCACAACACGCTTATGCCCGGGCTTCACGAGGGCGCTGCGGCGCACGGCGTTACCACTTGGGATCTGCGGTTTAAACGCCCTAACGAGGGCGACTTTATTGCCCAAGCCGCGCTTCACTCGATAGAGCACATGCTCGCAACGACGCTAAGAAACTCTTCCCGCAAGGACGATATAGTGTACTTCGGCCCGATGGGGTGCCGAACCGGGTTTTATCTATTGACGACTGACATGAACAGAGCGCAAGTGAATGAGCTGTTAAATGAATGCTTTGCCGCCGCGCTCGAGCTTACCGAAGTGCCGGGCGCAAAAAAAGAAGAGTGCGGCAATTACTTGGAACACGATTTAATCGGAGCAAAAGACGAGTGCAGGAAATACCTTGAGATAATTCGATCGGAATTATGAATTAGGAATTAAAAGCGCGGTAAGCCGCGCTTTTTCCTATTATTAGAAAAGAAAGGCGATCGAGGGAAGGGGATCCGTGGCGGAAAAAAGCGAATGGAAATAAAATTGTCGAAAACCCCGTTTTTGTCCCGTTCAACGATTGACAAATATGCGAGCGTGTAGTATATTATGCGTAGATGCAGGGGCGCAACCGAGAGTTGCCGAGATGTCGTTGTATCACGACAGTCCCTTTGAACCTGTGAGTTAGTACTCGCGTAGGGAGCCGTCGTACCTCGGATTTTTATGCGCTTGACCTCACAGGGTCGGGCGCATTTTTTAATTCTTTGCGGCGCACTCATCGTGGGATACGGGCGGCGTTAGGCTCGGCGGTTTGGTTATGTACGCCTTTGTGCTATCCCGTCGCCGCATTGCCAACGGTTGCCCGCTGACGCGCGATTGCGTCGCAGAGGGTCGGTCAATTTTTCCGCGGATTGCCGCGAATAGTGAGGTGCTTATGTTAGACGATATCAAAAACTACTTTGCCAACTTTGACGGCGCGACCGATAGCTGTCGCACGATCGTGTTGTGGGTGACGATTGCTATGCTTATTGCATTTATCGCGACGCGCGTGTATGTAGTTGCGGCAGGCAAAAAGTCGGGTGACGAAGTGGCGGCGGCCGCCTTGCGTATGCTCAACGGCGGGTGGATAACTGCGGCAATAACCGTGGCGATAGCGGTTATCGTCGCGTTTGCGGCGTGCTACTTTACCGACGTCGCAAACGGCAATGACGATCTCTTTCCCATTCTGTTCTATCCGCTTTCGGTTCTTGCGTTGTGCATTGTGGGCAGTGCGATTGCGCTGTTTATCAAGCCTGTTAAAATCACGAAAATCGTTTGCGGCAGTGTGTGCGGCGCCGCGTTGATTGCCGTGCTCGTTTGCATGATAGTCTACTATGCAAGCGGCGACGCGGGCGAGGCGTTTAGCAATATCGGGCTGTATATAAGCGCGGTGGCGGTTACGACGGCGACAGTCGTGTTTGCTTTTTTGGCGGACAAAGACAGTTCGCCCGTAGATACCAAAACGGTAACTTATGCCGCGGTGTGTGTTGCGCTGTCCTTTGCGCTGTCGTACGTAAGACTTTTTAAAATGCCGATGGGCGGAAGCATAACATTTGCTTCCATGCTGCCGCTTATGCTGTTCGCATACATGTTCGGTTGCCGAAAGGGGGTGCTCGTCGGGCTGATATACGGCATACTTCAGGCGGTGCAGGACCCGTGGATAGTCCACCCCGCGCAGTTCGTTTTGGATTACGCAGTCGCGTTTGCTTCTATCGGACTGACGGGCTGTATGCGCAATCTCGGCGTATTCAAAGGCAATATGCGCGCACAGTTCGCGCTCGGCGCAATCGTCGCTTGTTCATTTAGGTTAGTGAGTCACTACTTTGCCGGCGTGTTCGCGTTTGGTATGTACGGCGCGGGCTACGCCGCCGACTACGGCATTCCGGCGCTCGCCAATGAGTATTTTTACTCGTTCGTATATCAATGCCTGTACTTACTTCCCGAGCTTGCAATCGTGCTTGTCGCAGGCACGCTCGTGCTTTCGTCGTCGAGCTTCCGCCGTCAAATCGAATTGAGGATTGCAAACAACAACCGCACGGTACGTCAACCTGTCGCGCCCGAAGCCCCCGCAGCCGAAGCGCCCGCGCAGGAAGCCGTAACCGACGATACCGTTTTGGAACGGACGGTCGAGCAAAACGATTAGGGCTCGGCTGAAAAATTCTCTTGATTTTTCATACGCGGGTTGACACATCGTACCATCCGTGGTACAATACAAGCGAAATGGATTACGAACTACCCGGAAAGATTAAAGGTGTGATTTTCGACCTCGACGGAACTTTGCTCGACTCGTTGGGGGTCTGGCAGGACATAGACAGGCGTTTTTTTGCCAGGCGTGGACTTACCGTGCCGCCCGATTACATGTACGCCGTAAACGCGTTGGAGATTTACGAAACGGCGGTGTACACTATCGAGCGCTTCGGGCTTAACGAAACTCCCGAGGCGGTCATGGCGGAATGGACCGAAATGTCGATTGCCGCGTACGCAAACGAGCTAAAGCTAAAGCCTGCGGTCAAAGACTATTTACATAAGCTGACGGCGGCGGGAATACGGCTTGCCGTTGCAACCTCGTCTACAACCGACATGGTTATTCCCGCGCTCAAAAATAACGGCGTTTACGATATGTTCGATACCGTTATAACCTCGTCCGAAGTGGGCAAGGGCAAGGACAACCCGGACATCTTTTTTGCCGCCGCCAAGGCGATAGGCGTAACGCCCGACGCATGCGCGGTGTACGAGGATTCGCTCCGTGCGATAAAGACAGCCAAAGCCGCGGGCTTTACAGTGATTGGCGTGTACGATAAACACGCTCGAGCCGACGAGCCGCAAATCAAGCAAATCGTCGACGGATACGTGGTTTTTGATTAATTCGGAACGAAGAATAATAGATTTAATAAGCGCGGCATGCCGCGCTTTTATCATTATTTTGGTGCCCCCCATTGGGGGGAAAGCGGCGCGAAGCGCCGAAAGGGTTGTGTAAAAGTTAGGTTAAGGTAATGTTTGTTATTACGCGGTAATCCTGCTGCGTAATCCCTTTGTCGCCTCGTGCCTCGGTGACGTTTCCCCCGAGGGGGAAAAGCAATTCGGTCGAATTTATAATTCCGCATTATCCTTCGGCTTACGTTTAAACTTACGATAATTAAAAAATACACCCACGCCTGCAAGTATGGTAAGCGCGCCTATAATTACCGAACAGGTAATAACGGTTATCTTCCTTTCCGACTTCAAGTCAGACAATGCGTCGTCGGAGCTCAAATATGTTTTGCCGTAGTACTCGATACCGTAAATAATGTCGATACCGCCGCCGAAACCCCTGTCCTCGTAAATCAGCTTGATTTCGGAGCCGACATTGAGCACATCAAACAACTCTCGGTCTATGTTGTCATACCTAATGCCTATCGCGCGGTATGCCCCGCCGTCGGAAAGCTTGACGTCTAAGTACGAGCTTGTGTCATTCGTTATATATTCGAGCGCGTCGGGGTCGGTCCTGTCGTGGTGCTTGATAGATACGATCGTGCCCTTGGCAGTTGTTAATTCGGGCGGTACATTGTCGGTTAACAGCACCGCGAGCAGGATACCCATAAAAATAGCGTACCAAGAAAATATAGCTATATTTATAACCGAAAACGGACGGGTTTTACCGATCTTGGCAATGCGTTCGAAAAACCTTGACATGATCATCTCTTGAGGTAAAGTATACCATACACATATACGGTTTGCAAGTATATAAGTGTTTTGGCTGCTGTTTTGCGCTTTAACGGAGAGTGTAAAAGATAATAAATGATACGTTATGCGTCCCGCGATCTTATTTTGAAAGACTCGGCGATTTTTATAGTCAAAATCTTTTGCGGGGAAAATCGGGAAAAGGCTTGATATTTACCTTGGAATAATGTATAATTGACACTGGAGAGGAATGCGTTCCGCATCTAAAAAACCATATTCGGAGAATAAAATTTATGGATAACAAGCTTCTTGACGCTTATCATCACGGAGATTTGTTTGACGCCTACAAATACTTAGGCTGTCATTACGACAAGAACACCGGCACTGCCGTGTTCCGCGTATGGTCGACGCGGGCAACGTCCATTGCTGTTATAGGCGATTTTAACGGTTGGGATGTAAACGCCAACCGCATGGTCAAGATCACCGATGCAGGCTTATGGGAAGCGACGATTAGTGGCGTAAAGCTGTATGACAACTATAAATTCTATATCGAAAACGGATTTTCCTATCCTATATATAAGTGCGATCCGTTTGCCTTCCACCGCGAAACGTTTGAGGGCACCAACGCCAAGGTCGTGGATATCGAGCATTTTTCATGGACGGACGGCGAGTACTTAAAGAACAAGCGCGATCCGTATTCCGCGCCTATGAGCATTTACGAGGCGCACCTCGCGTCCTGGCGTAGATACGCCGACGGCAACACGTTCGATTACCGCAAGTTTGCCGACGAGATGAGCGACTACCTTGCCGAGCTCGGCTATACGCACCTCGAGCTTATGGGCGTTGCAGAGTACCCGTTTGACGGGTCGTGGGGCTATCAGGTGACAGGATATTTTGCACCGACGTCGCGCTACGGCACGCCCGAGGACTTTGCATATCTTGTGGACAAAATGCACTCGCGCGGCATTGCGGTTATTTTGGACTGGGTGCCCGGTCACTTCCCCAAAAACGGCGACGGACTGTACGAGTTTGACGGCGGTCCGCTTTACGAACACAGCGATCCGCTTCGCATGGAACACAAGGAATGGGGCACGCGTTGCTTCGACTACGGCAGAAACGAGGTGCGTAACTTCCTGATTTCCAACGCATTCTATTGGCTCGACATGTATCACATAGACGGTCTGCGCGTGGACGCGGTCGCGAGCATGCTCTACCTCGACTACGGCAGATACGAGTGGCGTCCCAATATTTACGGCGGCAACGAAAACCTCGAGGCAGTCGACTTCCTTCGTCGGCTCAATACGGCGGTGTTCGCCAAGTATCCCAACGCGCTCATGATTGCCGAGGAATCCACGGCGTGGGGCGGCGTTTCCCGTCCCGTAGATATGGGCGGACTCGGGTTTAACTTTAAGTGGAACATGGGCTGGATGAACGACACGCTCAGCTATATTAAGCTCGACCCCGTTTTTCGCAAGTACCACCACAATACCATCACGTTCTCGATGATATACGCCTTTACCGAAAACTTCATTCTGCCCATTTCGCACGACGAGGTCGTGTACGGCAAGGGCTCGCTCATAAACAAAATGCCGGGCGACTACGATATGAAGTTTGCAGGCGTTCGCAACTTCTTGACCTATATGTTCTCGCACCCCGGCAAAAAGCTTTTGTTTATGGGCGCCGAGCTCGGTCAGTTCAACGAATGGAATTACGCCAAAGAGCTTGACTGGAACATTCTCGAATACCCCGCGCACAAGGATTTGCAAAAGTTTATGTCGACGCTTAACGGCATTTACAAGAGCTATCCCGCAATGCACGAGATAGACTACGATTGGAGGGGCTTTGAGTGGCTCGTTGCCGACGACTATCTGCAAAACATGCTCGTGTACGAGCGTCGCGACAGCGAGGATAACCGCATAGTCGCAATCATCAACTTCGCGCCCGTCGCGCACGAAAGCTACAGATTCGGCGCTCACGAGGGCGAGTACACCGAGCTGCTTCGCACCGAGCTGTTTAAGTGGAATCAGTCGGGCGCCAAGTACAAGACGGACAAGATAGAAAGTCACGGCAAAGAGCACTCGCTCGCTGTAGACGTGCCGCCCATGGGCGCAATACTTCTTTACTGCCCAAACAAAAATAAAAAAGCAGAGCCGGCTAAGACCGAGGTAAAGCAGGAACTTCCGAAAGCCAAAGCGCCTGTCAAAAAGGCGGAGACCGCGCCCAAATCCAAGGCGGAAAAGACGGACAAGCCCGTCGCAAAAGCCGAGTCCAAGGCAAAGACGCCCGCCAAAAAGCCCGCGGAAAAGAAGCCTGCGGTAAAAAAGACGGAAGCCGCTCCTGCCAAAAGGCCGACGGCAAAAAAGCCCGCGGCTAAAAAAGCGGATAAGTAATTCGACAAATAAGTTGAATTTCGGCGCGGTGTGTGTGCTTAAAACAATCGCTAAATCCCATGCGAGTGTGATATAATAAATACAAATAAACATTGCAATAACGGAAAAGCCTAACTCTGTTCGACACGCAAGTAATCTGTGATTGTGAGATAAAAAGTAACCGGCAAGTATCGCAATAACGGAAGAGTAAATCAACGGTAAAGAAATCCGTAAATCAATCTGTGATTGTGAGATAGTTTAACAGTAATTAAGCATTTGTGTTTCCGCCGCGAACGGGCGGAAAAAAGGAGAATTAGGAAAAATGGCAAAAGCAAAAATCCACAACGTTTTGTTTGTAACGACGGAAGCAGAACCGTTTGCTTCCACGGGCGGCATGGGCGAGGTGTGCTCTATCTTGCCGCGCGCGCTCAACAAGACCAAAAAGACTGACGCGCGCGTCATGATGCCGCTGTACGAAGAGATTGCTTACAGATACAAGAGCGAAATGACCTTTGTTTGCAACATAACCGTAGCGTTGGCTTGGCGTAATCAGTACTGCGGGCTTTTCCGCATGGAACGCGACGGGGTAGTGTACTACTTTGTGGACAACGAATATTATTTTAAGCGTAACAATCTTTACGGTTACTACGACGACGCAGAGCGTTTTGCGTTCTTCTCGCGTGCAGCGTTGGAGCTTATCCCTTACCTCGATTTCAAGCCCGACATCTTGCAGTCCAACGACCACCTCACCGCGCTCGTGCCCGTTTACTACAAACTGTTTTATAAAAACGTTACGGGCTATACGCGCATCAAAAACGTGTTTACCATTCACAATATCAACTATCAGGGAATCTATCCCACGATTATTGCGGGCGACGTGTTCGGCATAGGCGAGGAGGACTTGCCGTTAGTGGAATACAACGGTCGTATCAACCTCGTTAAGGGGGCAATCGTCGCCTGCGACAAGATTGCAACCATGTCGCCGCAGTACGCGCGCGAAATCCGCTTGCCCGAGTTTGCGGGCGGACTGGACGGCGTTCTCATCGAAAACCGTCAAAAGATAGTCGGCATACTCAACGGAATAGACGTTGACGAATACAATCCCAAAACTTCCGCAAGTTTGTTTGTCAATTACGACGCCGACAGCATAGAAAAAAAGAAGAAAAACAAAATCGAGCTTCAGCGCATGCTGTCGCTTCCCGAAAACGAAAACGTGCCTATGGTGTGCATGATTGCGAACATGGTCGCGTACAAAGGTTACGACCTTTTGCGCAAGTCGATTAACAAGGTTTCGCCCGACAACATTTTGGACAGCGGAATACAGCTCGTCATACTCGGACAGGGCGACGCCGACATCGAGAGATTCCTCACGCACGTGCAAAATATGTACGACGGCAGAGTGCGCACTCTTGTCACGCGCAACAACGACTTGACGCGCAAGGTGCTTGCGGCGGCGGATATCTGTCTTATCCCGTCCAAGACCGAGCCGTGCGGCTTGACCCAAATGTACGCCTGCCGCTTCGGCACAATACCGGTCGTGCGTGCTACAGGCGGACTTATAGACTCTATTGTCGACTGCGGCAAGGGCGACAGCGGCAACGGCTTTGTGTTCGAGGAATACGATTCGGACGTTATGGACAAAACCGTTATGCGCGCCGTCGATATGTACCGCAACAAACCGTTGTGGAACGCGCTCGTCAAGCGCGCCATGGACTGCGACTTCTCGTGGGATAAGGCGGCGCTCGAGTATAACGTGCTTTACCGCGTGCTCGCGGCATAACCAAATAAAAAATTGACCCGATTAAATCATCGGCGTGCGTTCACTGTTCGCGCCCGCTTAAAGACCAAACCCACACTTAAAACTTAATTTATCCCGCATAAACCCACACGGGATTTTGTTAACGGAGGAGACATGAACAAGACAACAAATGAAGTGCAAGAGCTCATACTCGATAAGCTCGCCCGCTACTTTGCCATTACACCCGACCGCGCCACCGAGGAGCAAATGTACAAGGCTATCTCGTTGGTCGTGCGCGATATTTTGCTTCAAAAAAAGCAGGAGAACAATGCGTATATCGCCGGTGGCAAGTATAAGCGCGTTTACTATATATGTATGGAATTCCTTATCGGCAGATCGCTTAAAAACAATCTGTTCAACCTCGGACTGACCGAGCAGTTTAAGGAATGCCTTAAAGGAATGAACTTCTCGCTCGACAGCATTTTTGAAAAAGAGTCGGACGCGGGACTGGGCAACGGCGGCCTCGGACGGCTTGCGTCGTGCTTTATGGACAGCCTTGCAACGCTCAACTATCCCGCTATGGGCTTTACAATAAAGTATCAGTACGGCTTGTTCCGTCAGCGCATAGTCGATAACCAACAGGTCGAGCTACCCGATATGTGGCTTCCCAGCGGCGAGGTATGGATGATGCCGCGCTCGGATAAGCAGTTTACCGTCAATCTCGGCGGCAGAGTGGAGGAATACGAAGAGGACGGCAGGATGCGCGTCCGCTATGTCGACGGCGAAAGCGTGGACGCGCTCGCGTACGACGTTATGATTTCGGGCTACGGCGACAACGCCGGCGTAAGCGTTTTGCGCTTGTGGTCGGCTACCGCGTCTACCCAGTTCGATATGCGCTCGTTCTCGCAAGGCGATTACGAAAAAGCAATGCAACGCGAACGTGACGCCGCGCTTATATCCAAGGTTCTGTATCCGTCGGACGACCACAGTCAGGGCAAACAGCTCAGACTTCAACAGGAATACTTCCTCGTTTCGGCGTCGCTTCAGAGCATACTCAAGGATCACCTGCGCCTTTACAAGAGCGTAACAAACCTGCCCGACAAGGTGGTCATTCACGCCAACGATACGCATCCTGCGCTCGCGATCCCCGAGCTTATGCGCCTACTAATGGACGAACACGGTTTGTCCTGGGATGAGGCGTGGGATATCACCGTTCATACCGTCAACTACACCAACCACACCGTCATGGCGGAAGCGTTGGAAAAATGGGACGAAAACACTTTCCGCACCGTGCTTCCTCGTGTTTATGCCATTACCTGCGAGATTAACCGCAGGTTCGTCGCCGCTATGGAAGAGAGACACGTCGACGGAAGAAAGATCGACGCCATGCGTATTCTAAGCAACAACCAGGTCAAAATGGCCAACCTGTGCGTTATCGGCTCGCAAAGGGTAAACGGCGTTTCGGCGCTTCACAGCGAGATTATTAAGGATACCATATTCAGCGAGTTCAACGAGGTTTATCCCGACAGATTTACCAACGTCACAAACGGAATAACTCACCGCCGTTGGCTTATTCAGTCAAACCCCAAGCTTTCCGCGCTCATAACCGAGCTTATCGGACCCGACTTCTACACCAAGCCGGAAACGCTCAGCGGGCTTATGAAGTACACGCGCGACAAGGCGGTCCTCGAACAAGTCGGCAAGATCAAGCAAGCCAACAAAAAGGACTACGCCGACTACGTGCGCAAAACGACGGGCTTTGTGCTCAATCCCGAATCGCGCTTTGACACGCAGATCAAACGCTTGCACGAGTACAAGCGCCAGCTTCTCAACGTGCTCAAGATAGTGCATTACTACCTCGACCTGCTCGACAATCCCAACAAGGACGTCGCACCCCAAACGTTTATTTTCGGCGCGAAGGCGGCGGGTAGCTACATGCACGCAAAGCGCATTATTCAGCTTATCAACTGCTTGTCTGCGGAAATTCAAAAGAATCCCAAGATTAAGCAAAAGCTCGACGTCATGTTTGTGGAAAACTACAACGTCACACAGGCCGAGCACCTTATACCGGCGTCCGAGGTCAGCGAACAGATCTCGCTCGCAGGTAAGGAAGCTTCGGGCACGTCCAACATGAAGTTCATGATAAACGGCGCGGTTACCCTCGGCACCCTCGACGGCGCTAACGTCGAGATAGGCGAGCGCGTGGGCGACGACAACATCTTCATATTCGGACTCAAGACCGAAGAGGTCGAACGCGCGTGGCGTGCGGGCTACAACTCAACCACCATATATACGCACAACAACGATATTAAACGCGTCGTCGACAGACTGCGCGTCGGGTTCGACGGCGAAAGCTTCTCGGATATTGCCGACTACCTCATTGCGGGCAGCTACCAGGTCGCCGATCCGTATATGTGCTTGCTCGATTTCGACGACTACGTACGCGCCGCCGCCAATATGGGCGAAGCATATGCCGACAAAGCGCGCTGGAACAAAATGGCGCTTATCAATATCGCTCAAGCGGGTATCTTCTCGTCCGACCGTTCTATTCACGACTACGCAAAAGGTATATGGGGGCTTAAAAAAGTCAAACGCCCGCAATAGACTTGACTGCACATTCATCGCATGATACCGGCTACGTTTGGCCGGGAGCCTCGGTCATGTAGGGTAGAATTTACAGCCCGAGCGAAAAATAAAAACAAGCCGACTCAAGGTTGTCAGATGCGCGACTGCGCTGTCAAAACACAAGTTGCACAGTCAATAATGTTTTAATCGCAAAGCGAAAATTAAAAAGGAGTATACATGAATAAGACTGTTACGTTTTTTCCTAATTGCAAAAAGTGCAAAACCCCTACGGGCGCGGCACAGGTCAATGAGCCTATCTCGCTGACGCTCAAGTTTACGCGACCGCAAAACCCCGCCGAGGCGGTGCTCGTTCTCACCAAGGACAACGAGTCGCCTGTTACGTACCCGATGAATTTCGTCAAGGACGAGGACGGCGAGTACACGTACGCGCTTACCGTCAAGGTCACAACGCCGGGACTGTATTTTTACCACTTCGAGATCCGCAACGAGGAACAGTCTTACAGAGTGGGTAGCGACGTCGATTTGCGTGCCCTTCTCGGTAAGGGCGCCGATTGGCAGCTTACCGTCACGTCCGACGCGTACAAGCCTACCGTTCTCGACGGCGGCGTCATGTACGAGATCATGCCCGACCGCTTCTTTATCGGCGGCGAGCGCAACAAGACCAAAAGCTACGCCGCATACCGCGACGATTGGGATGGTGTTCCCGAGTTCAGAGCGGACGAAAACGGCAAGATACATAACGTCGATTTCTTCGGCGGCAATCTTAAAGGCATTACCAAAAAGCTCGCATATCTCAAGCGCTTGGGCGTGACATGCCTGTATCTAACGCCTATATTCGAGGCGCACAGTAACCACAAGTACGACCCCGGCAACTATATGCGCGTGGATAGCGACTTCGGAACGATAGACGACCTTAAAGAGCTTATCAAAAAAGCCGACAAGCGCGGCATAAAAATTATTCTCGACGGCGTGTTCTCGCACACAGGCGACGACAGTATCTATTTTAATAAGTACGGAAGCTATGACAGTGTGGGCGCGTACCAGTCTGTCAAATCCCCGTACTTCGATTGGTACAAGTTCCGCAACTGGAACAACGACTACGAGTGCCGCTACAATATCGACATAATGCCCGATACCAACGACTGCAACGCCATGTTCGACGAGTTTATCAACGGCGCCGAGGGCGTCGTACGATACTGGACGAGAATGGGGCTCGCGGGCTGGAGATTGGACGTATGCGAACAGCTCTCGGATACGTTTATCGAGCACTGCGTCAAAGCGGCAAAAAAGGAAAACGAGAACGCCGTCGTTTACGGCGAAGTGTTTATGGACGCGTCAAACGACGCAGGCCGTAGCTTTGTTACGGGCGGCAAGCTCGACAGCGTAACCAACTATCCGTTTAAAGAGGATATCCTCAACTTCGTGCGTTGCGGCGATAGCAACAGGCTCAATAATACCGTAGCGTTCGTTATAAATAACTATCCCAAGCACGCTGTCGATTGTTTGATGAACGTACTCGATAACCACGATACCGCAAGGCTTATGACGGTGCTCGGCGACAACGGCGAGATTAATTCCCGCGAGGATAAAGCGAAGGCGAGCGTCAAGAACAAGGACGAAGCAAGAACGCTCGTCAAGCTTGCGTCGGCTTTGCAGTACACCTTGCCCGGTATTCCGTGCGTGTACTACGGCACCGAAGCGGGTATGGAAGGCTTTGAGGATCCGTTCAACAGGAAGTGCTATCCTTGGGGCAACGTCGATAAAGACTTGATAAAGTGGTACAAAAAACTCGGCGCGTTAAGGGCGGCGGAGCGCGAGGTGTTCGCGCACGGCAGATATTGCGCCGTCGACGCCGATAACGGCGTGCTGTTCTTCAAGAGAAAGGCGGGCGACGAAACGGTGTACGTTATCGTCAATAATTCGGGTAGCGAGTACGCGCCGACGCTACCGAGCGACGATTATACAGACTTGCTGACTTATAAACCGTTCGGCGGCAAGGTCGCCGATAAATCGGTCGCAGTGGTAAAAGCTACGAGCCAAACCGAGTTCCCCGCAAAATCCGAAAAAGCAGGCAAAACTTTAAAGCTCACGTTCTTGCCTAAGTAAAAATAAGAACTCGAAAAATACGAACGCCGTCGATAGTATAAATATCGACGGCGTTTTACGTTAAATATACGCGGCATGAAGTTGACACTCGGTTGTGTAAGTGATATAATACAAGTGAAAAAGCTTGCTTGCAATGGCTTTTTCGCGCCGTATTTCATCGTACGGCTGTTATCCGCGTTTAGCGGATAACAAAAGCGGTAACGATGAAAAAATTTATTTTTGCAAGCCGTGTAATGCAATAATAAAACAAACCGTGAATAAGGAAAGAAGTTCCGATATCGTTTATCGGCAAAAAAATCGAACACTCGATCTGTGGTTGTGATATAATTTAATCATAACGCGTTGGGGCGGTGAGGCGATAAACTAGAATATTTAAAACAGCTTCCCAACTTCAGCACGGAAACCGACTGATAAACAGAAACACGCGCCCTTCATATCCGCGCCTAAAAGCGCGAACAATCCGCACCCGTAGCTCAGCTGTCAGTGTCGGATGACGAAAC
>CAJTPT010000001.1:0-417480 GCA_910578545.1 uncultured Christensenella sp. | reverse complement strand
TGCCAACAAGGCAACGCCAAACAAAAAAAATAAATCCGCACCCGTAGCTCAGCTGTCAGTGTCGGATGACGAAACTGCCAACAAGGCAACGCCAAACAAAAAAAATAAATCCGCACCCGTAGCTCAGCTGGATAGAGTATCAGATTCCGATTCTGAGGGTCGCAAGTTCGAATCTTGTCGGGTGTACCATAAAAGTTGGTCTATAAGTAGTTTGCTTATAGACCAACTTTTTGTATTTTTAAAACTTAAAACATCCGTTTTTCGCCCGAGTTTACACCTAAACAGTCAATTATCTATCCAAGCGAATGTTTGTATAGTCAATTTTTCATGAAAAAACAAAAAACTATTTTTGTTTAAACAAACCTCTATCCCGTCTTGACAAAAATCTCGCCCGGTTGGAATTGAACCTTTGTGGTGTTGTTAATGACATAAACGAAAGAAAAATGCTAATAAATAAGTTGCAGGTCTTGTCAAATATCCGTTGAAATTGTATTCGTGTTATTGACAATTATTGTGTAATGTGATAAAATACTATTATTACGCGCAAGGAGGTTAATTATGAAACAAGAATCAAACAGCAAAAAGCTGATAAGTTTATGGGATTTGCAAGACAAAATGGAGGCAGCGACTCAAAAAATTGTTATTTTGGGCGTGACCCCATTAGGCGATGATTTTGATTGGGAACATTTTGCTGATGCGATCTCCAATAAAATAAAGGAAGGTTCTCTTGAATTAAGGATTTTTAGAGAATCTGAAAACTTTATTTATGGGAAATCGTTAATTTCTGAGAATAAGAATATCAGTGGCGATTTAAAGTCTTATTCTTTTACGCAACTTATGTATGCGTATAATGCAGTGATTGAAGAGTTGAGAAAAAAATTATATAAAGTCTGTTGCGATTGGCATCCTCGTAATGATGCTGATGTAAAAAAATTGGAAAAGAGCAAGAAGAATTATAAGGCAAATTTATCCGTTCGTACAATGTGTTTAGATATTCCAGTTCCCGCAATTTATATTGATGGCGAATACTATATAACGATGTCTTTGACTAAATTCTTCTCAAATAAACGGTTCTATGAATATGTAGATAGTGATAATGTTTGGTATGAGTCGTATAAGAAATATTTTGAAGCATATCTTGAAAATGATGATTGTAGTAAAAAATACTCCAGTGTCGCTAGATACGCAGATGAGGGACATGATGATGAGATCTTAGAATTGTATGATGTTGATAGAATTGCACGTGGGCTATATCCCAGGGACTGTTTTTATTCTACGAATAATTCGCAACTTGTCATTTGGGACTTTGTGTTTAGTCGTGATGGAAAGTTGCTTTTGCATAAGAGAAAGTGGAATGCTAAAGATAATGTGGGAATGTGGGATAAATCCGTCGGGGGGCATGTTGATTATTCTCAAGACTTTGATTCCACTGATGCTGCGACAAGAGAGTTAATTGAGGAATTGTTCAGTGATGAAGGCGCTTTGCAAACACATTCTTCAGCAATAAATTTTCATAAAGAAGATACGAGAGACCTTGTCTTTTTAGGCGATTGGAATAGTTCTTTAAGATATAATGCGCCGTTTCAAGAAATTAAGGACCATCCTAAACAATGGTTTTATTTTCGGCTTCCAAAATCAACATCAATAAGACGGCAATCGAATAGAATTATGCCGCCGATTTTTTTCGATAGCGATGGGCGAGCAATAGATGCGTTTGATTTTAAGAGCTGTTTTACAAAGGCTCAAATATTAGAGCTAGTACGGCAGAGTGATAAGTATGGAAATAAATTCGCTAATTATGATGATAATGAGATATATTCTAGAATCGAAACTGTACATCTGTTAGAATTGTTAGATGAAAAACGTGAGGCGAATAAATCTACGCTTGCAGAAATAGTTAAGCCTTATGGAATTTCTAGAGTGGAAGAGAGTAAGCAAAAAGAATTAACCGTCATTTCAGACATATACTTCTTCATAGCGGATGCTGGGTTTGATGAAAAGGCCCTTAGAGGTCTTCATAATTCTGATTTCGCTCTTGTGGATGTTGAGGAAATAAAGGAAAAACAAAGAGATGGATGGCGACTTTCCCCAGATATGCAGTCTATTTTATCAAATTCTACTGGGCTTTTAAGTTCGATTGAAGACTGTGTTGGCTTTTTGAGAAGAATGAATAAAAGATCTAATGGGTAATCATTATGGCTGTTGTTATAACATTAACGGGCCCGTCCCAATGCGGTAAAAGCACAATTAGAAACTTAATATTGGAACAGAGTGCGGAAAAATTTAAGCCAATGATCTTTAAAAAATATACGACTCGGCGCTCGAGAGAAATTGAGGATGATGCAATTTGTGTGAACAGTATCCCTGCTAACTGCGATTTGGTTTATGAACAGTATGAAGTTCGATATGGGTTTCACTTTGACGATCTTTATGACCTATTAGAGCGAGGTCAATCGCCAATTATTGTTTTAAATGATGTTCGAGCTGTGGAGGATGTTAGGACAGCACTTGCGCCGCAAGTCGTTTCTTTGTTTTTGTATCGTAATCCTCCTGAAAAAAGTAAGTTTTTGGAGGAAGAGATGCGCCGTGCAACGCCAGGAACGCCATTAAATGATATAGAAGAGACAGCGCAAAAGCGTTTTGATAAGGCGAAGGCAATTTATCGTATATATATAGAAAATATTCATCTTTTTGATCATGTTATATTAAATGTGGCGGATTTTAAATATACGCATAAGCAAATCGAGCACATTGTAAATAACATTAAATCCGCGACTAAAGAATTAAAGGGATAACGGCTATTGTGGAAATTAAAAATGATAAATCATATAAGAAAAGCACGGCGCGCTTATTTATTATTGTAGGCAACACGCCTAATACTCAAACTACGAATGGCAAGGATTTAATAATTCAAGCAGTTGATTCTATGGGGAGTTTGCATGCGTCTATTATCCCCAAGTATACATCACGCGGACCAAAACCGGATGATGGCGACGAAATGATTTGCTCTTGTAAATTTAAACAATATTATAATGGTGCAGCCACAATCACTACACCAAATGGGAAAAAATTTAAAGGGGATATCGTTTATGAGCGCAAAGGGAACTTCTATGGGTTTTCCTCCAAAGGAATTTGGGAGGGGCTAAAGAGAGGAAAATTCCAAGTCGTTGTTATTAGTGATGCAAAAACAATCAATAAGCTACGAGAAATATTCGGTGGGCTTGTTGTTCTCGTCTATGTTCATTCGCATAATTTTGAAGCGATAGATACGAGCATAGATTCTGAATTCGAGTTGTTTTCCAATAATTTTGATTTATTTAATCACGTACTAATTTACGAAGATAAAGCTGAAGATTTATATGATCAGATTTTTAGACTTTTTAGGGCCTATGAAAAGGGGACGATACGATAAACATCGGAGGATTGATTACCAATGCTAAATATCATTTATAGTCGACACAGTTCTGGGAATAACAAAGCTACGCAAGGCAAAAAAACGCTTGTAAAATTTTTGTCTGATGATTATGGCGTGCTTACAATAAAAAAATATACTAATCAGAATAAACCCGAAAGAGAAACGGACGCGGATCCCAATCTCATATATTTAGGATTTTGCCAAAAAGAAGAAGATTTTATTGAAGCTGTTAGGTCTTATGATGATGAGAATGGTATTCAATGTGATGTGGCAGATGAAAAATTTATTTATATATATACTCAAGTAAAACATGATACTACATATTTTTATGGCATTAAAAGAGCAGATGTCTTTAATGCTTTACGAGATTATGAAACGCATTACGCACTTGTTTGCACAAATATAGGATGTTTGCGTACCATTAAGGATGATGCCGATCAAGAGCGCTTGTTGTGCCGGCGATTAGATGGGAAAGATGTTTTTCAGTTAAGGGCGTACTGTTTAGTTCGACAAAACAAGGATAATTCCGTTGCGGAGGACACGGAGAATGAGGCAAATTCTCTACTAAACAATATAATGCAAATGCTGGTTGAACGCTTTAAAAAAGGATCTGAAAGTAATGATGACGATTTACAACGGCTTGTCGATAAATATATAAAGTCAAATTTGTCTGACGGACGACCGTATTTTTTGCCATACGGAGAAGCACTGGAGCTTGATTTTTTTAGGAATGTTGCTTTATTTAGTAATTTACTCCTTATTCCGGAATGTGGAGATCTTAAATCTGAGAAGGGGCGTAATAGTTATAGGGATTCTGTTGGCTCAATAGTAGAAAAATATATGGGGTTAAAAAAACAATCAGATAGGAAGAAAAAGGTATTTATTGTTCACCCGATGAGTCCGTGTAAGTTCTCATTAAAAACTGACGATGAGAATCAAATAATAAATACACCATTATTATCTAAAGATGGTAAAGCCATTGAACAAAATCTAATCACGAAACAATTTCACTTGTTGATTCAAACAGTGTTTAAATGTAATGATGATGCTTATGAATTATGTTTTGCGCAAGACGTACAATATAGCCATCATGGAACGAAAGATTTAATACCCAAAATATTAGCTGAAATTCGTAATGCTGATATAGTAATAAGCGATTTAAGTAATTTTAATCAGAATTGTATATATGAGGCTGGTTTTGCGTATGCGTTACAAGGAGTGAATGATAAGGAAGTTTATTTTCTTATTCCAAGTCAACAGATGCCATTATTGTCGCGACTTTGCTTTGATATTAATGGTATTGATTGGATTGATTATAATTTACAAACCATGATTGGTAGTTTCGATGACGTTAAATCACAAGTTGAACGCATCCGTAAAAAAATCAAACTGCCTGATGTCGTATTGAAAAAGAAGTTGTGCCAGCCTTTAACCGAGTATCCTAAAGCTTAAAAGGAGTATTAAGATGAAAACATTATTTTTAATAGATGGCGCGTATGGAGATGCAAAAAAGGCGTTATGTAACATTTTGATTGACGAAAGCTTATATCATTGGACTTTAATAAAAAAATTAACAACAAAAAAATACGATGAATCTCACCCCCTTCCTGCAGATATGCGTCATATTGATGATTGCGAGGCTTTAAAGTATTTTAATCAATATAAAGAAGCCAATCCGATAACGCGCTATGCCGATTGTCGGTATTATTGTTATGAATATCCAAGATTAGACGAAGAGCAAAATGAAGAAATAAACTGCATTGACGTACGATTAATAGAGGAGGCGGCGCAAAAAGGCTACGAATATGGATTTTTGATTGTAAGAAGTCATAAATGTATGATGGATTTAATAAGAAGGTATGAAAAAAACGGTCAAATAAATGTTGTTCCTGTGTTTATTTATTCAGACGATTCATATATTCTCCAAAAAGATGCAAAGACGCAAAGAAAAAGTAGAAAACTTTTTGAAGATTTTATTAACGATCGGGATGGAAAAGAAAAGATTAACTTCGAGGATGTTCTTATTTACAAGTCTAACGTGGATGGTACAGACCCTAAGGCAATCCTATTACAGCAAATAAAACAATTGATTGGAAGGACAAGCAATAAAAATGAAGATATGTTTGTTGTGACATCAGAAGAACGATTTTACTTGCCGCCTGATATAAGAAAGTATAAGAATATTTTACAAAAAAAATTGGGATCAAATATAGCAGAATTTAGAAAAAGGATGTTTCTAATAATGCCTTTTCAAGAGAAATATGACCGTTATCATCAATCAATAAAAAATAAAATTAAAAATGTGGGATATCAGTGTATAAGGGCAGATGATGATGTTTTTGAAGAATTAGGAGTCGCGCCAGACATTTCTTATTGGTTGAAAATGTATATGTGTAATTATGGAGTGGCTTTTTTTGACTCTGATGCTAATAATATGTTGATTATAAACGCCAATGTGGTTTATGAAATGGGAATTATGAAGCAACAGGGAAAGAAAATATGTTTTTTAATTCCAGAAGGCGCAAGATTAAATGAAAGAGACGCGGAGTTTTTTGATGTAAAAAATGAGTGGAAATACGGTTATAAAAAAGAGGATATATATAGTATTGAGCAATGTATAGAAAAATTCATTAACAAGATTTCATCAATATAGATAAGAAAAAAAGTTTTTTATTCAGGCGGTCTGCAAAACTATTTTAGGTTAAAGCTACAAGGTTGAATTGGTCGATATGTCACTATCATATCGACCGACTTTTATTGTAAAGAAAAATCCACCGACAATGGTCGATGGACTTTCTTTTTTAATATAAAATTGTAATAATTTTTTACATTGCGGGGCCGGTAGTCGACGGGGTGTAAACGCGGGCGGCAAGCTCTTGGTTGAGAGCGTACAGACCCTTGGAATCGTTGCCGAAAAGCGCCATTTTCTTGAGCATGTCCTCGGCGTTCTTTTCCTCTTCGCCTTGCTCCTTTATAAACCAATCGAGGAATTGCATGGTCTTGAAGTCCTTTATCGCAAACGCCTCGGCATAGATGTTGTTGATGAGCGAGGTCACGTATTGCTCGTGCTCGAAGCCCGCCTTAAGCGGCGCATTATTGTCGGTAAACTTATTGTCGGGTTTTGCGATTGCGCCGAACGTTACGCGGAAACCGTTGTCGATTAGGTATCTGCGCATCATCATTGCGTGGTCGCGTTCTTCTTGCGCCTGCACCTCGTACCAATGCGCAAATCCGTCAAGACCCGCGTCGGCGTAGTAGTTTGCGAAGTCGAGATACAAGTAGCCCGAGTATAACTCTTTGTTGACTTGCTCGTTGATGAGTTTTGCTATTTTTTCGTTTAACATGGTATATTGTCCTCCGTTCTTGTTTGACTATATTGTAGCCCTATGCGCATAAAAAAGCAAACGAAATGAGCGCGTATTAACAGATTGTTTTTGCTTATTGCCGATGCGGTCGGTATACGCACAAAAAATTACCCGTAGTTTGTGCGGGCAATCTTGCCCGGTGTTTTCTATTTCTTGATTTTTTTGTGCAAGCGGTTTTATCTATCTCGGTTTTCTGTTTCTGCCGTTTGAACAAAGGCGGGGACGCCGGGCTCGAACGCTGGAAGGTCGAGGCGGTCGTCCGAGTATTCTTTAAAGTATATGGCTTTTATTGTCGCAAGCTCGGGCGGGGTGAGCAAGGTTTTGTCTATTACCAGTGCGAGCGACGCGGCGACGTACAGAAAGAGATATCTGTTACCCTCCAGTGTTTTTATAATCGCTCTGTCGTAGTATTTGGATACGTGCAAAACCTCGCCGTTTTGTTCTTCCGTTGCGGCTATTCCGCCGTTGTAAAACTCGTATTCGTACACGGTGGGCGTTATCGGCTTTTGCAGTTCTTTTTTAATCGAGTGTTTTGTTGCCGCGCCGATAAGCAAAACGAGCATGGCGAATATAAAAAAGGCGAACATAAGCGATACGAGATTGTCATTTTTAAAATAATAAAAAACGAACAGCAACAGTACAAATAGCACACCGGCTCCCAACGCGCCGAATATCAGTTTATTGGCGGTTTTTTGCCCCGGTCTGTTGAGTTCCTTTCTCGCTTCGTGTGTGTATTCGGTGCGCACCTTTATGGTTTTCTTTTCGGTTATCATAATTGTTTCTCCTAAGCGGATCGATAAATTCATTATACAAGTGAAAAAGCTTGCTTGCAATGGCTTTTTCGCGCCGTATTTCATTGCGATAGCAATACAAAAGCGTTGCTTTTGTAAGCCGTGTAATGTTATTATATCATTTAAATCGTATTGCGTCAATGCCGTGTTGCAAAATAGTCTCGTTTGCCGCAAGTCAAAGTTCCTATCCGACATATCATATAAATTTGTTGACTTCTCAACAAAAACGGTTGACAATAAACGGCGGCATGGGATATAATTAAAAGGTTGACTAATCAACAAATTATTATACAAAAACCATTTACAGGTCGTTATGACGATAGGAATACCCAGAGCTCTTTTATATTACAAGCACCACAAATTTTGGACGACGTTTTTTGACGAGATAGGCGTCGATTATATTATAAGCCCCAAAACGGATAAGCAAATCGTGACGAACGGCTCGGCCCTTGCAATCGACGAGGCGTGCCTGCCGTCCAAGCTAATGCTCGGGCACGTCGAGTGGCTGATAGGAAAGTGCGATTACATATTCGTACCCAGGCAGAAGTACTGGATGAAGTACGAGATGTGCACCAAGTTCTGGGCTCTGCCCGATCTGATAAATACGACGTTCCGCGATAAAAACGTCAAGCTGTTGTACTACGACGTTTACGACAGAAAGGTCTACCGCGAGCGCAAAGCCGTTTACAAAATGGGCAAGTTCCTCGGCGTCAAGCGTTCTCAAATCAAATACGCGTACGTGATGGCAAAGCAAGCGCAAATGAATTACGACATGCTTCGCGAGCAAAAGCAAAACGCCGTGCTCGAAAGCTCGGGCAAAACAAAAATACTTATCGTCGCGCACGCATATTGCGTCGGCGACAAATATATAGGCGAGCCGATTATATCCGCCGTCAAGGCGCTCGGGTGCGAGCCCATCCTTGCAGAATATGCGGACGAGCGCGAGTGCGTTCGTGCCTCGCTCGGTGTGACGAGTACAATGCAATGGCCGTACAACCGTCATCTCGTCGGCGCGGTCGAGCTGTTAAAGGACAAAGTGGACGGCATAATTTTGGTGACGGCGTTCCCGTGCGGCACGGACAGCATGATGGACGAGTTGCTCATAAGGAAGTACACCGACAAGCCTATGATCACTTTGACGGTAGACGCGCAGTCGGGCACTGCCGGAATTGAAACGCGCTTGGAAAGCTTTGTGGATATAATCGAGCTAAAAAAGCAAGCGGACGAGCAAGCGCGCGCGTAACGAATAACGGGGTTAATAACATGGACCATAAAGAAACTATAGTTTGTTTTCCGCATATCGGCAACTATGCGTATGCGTTTAGGTATTTGATGGAAAATGGTTTTGGGGTTAGCTATCTGATTCCGCCGCCCATAACAAAAAAGACGCTCGAGATCGGCAGTAAGTACAGTCCCGATTACGTATGCGTGCCGTTTAAATATTGTTTGGGTACGTATATCGAGGCGTTGGCACTGGGCGCAAACTGTCTTGCTCAAATATACGGCGAATGTCGTTTGGAATATTACGGCGAGCTTCAGGAACGTCTACTGCGCGACATGGGCTATGAGTTTACGTTCTTTAACATGGCGGAAATAAAATGGTCGTCGCCCAAGTCGATAATGAAAAATCTCAAAATAGTCAATCCCGACGTATCGATTGCCAAGGTAGTTGCCGCCGCGCCGACGACAGTCAAAATAATCGAAACGCTCGATAAATTTGAGGATTTTATCCGCCGCAACGTAGGGTTCGAGGTGAACGACGGCGAGTTTGACAGAACGTATAACGAGTTTTTGTCAAGGCTTGCCAAAGCCGACGACGGAAAAACGGTCAAGGCGCTTATAAACGAGTATTGGAACGCGCTTAACGCTATCGAGGTGGACAAGCCAAAGGAAACCATCAAGGTCGGGTTTGTTGGCGATTACTACACCGTGCAAGAGCCGTTTTCCAATCACTTTATGGAAAAAGAGCTTGCCAAGTTCGGCATGGAAGTTTACCGCAAAATGAATTTTTCGTGCACGATTATTCATAACCAAAACAAGCGCAAGCGCGATTATGCCAAGCATTACGTCAAGTTCGATATAGGCGCTACGGCAAACAGCACGATAGCCGAAGCGATAGAGTTTGCGCGGTCGGGTTGCGACGGGGTTATACAAGTCAAATCGTTCGGGTGTATGCCCGAAAACGACGCAATGCCGATTTTACAGCGCGTGAGCGAGGATTTGCATATTCCGATTTTGCACTTCAGCTTCGACTCGCAAACGAGCGAAACAGGCGTAAGAACGCGGCTCGAAGCATTTTACGACATGATAGAAGTCCGCAAATACGGCGAAAGGAGTAAGGCGGTATGAAAGGGTATTTAGGTATAGACATCGGCTCGATTTCCACTAAGGGCGTCGTTGTCGACAGCGATAATAACATTCTCGCCAAGGAATATCTGTGGACGGAAGGCGACCCGACGGGCGCCGTGAAAAAGCTTTTAAAGGCGTTGGAAAGTCAGCTGAACGGCAAGGACGTTCAAATCGTCGCTGTGGGAACTACGGGTAGCGCCAGGAAGCTTATCGGCGTTATCACCGACGCGTGCGTGGTAAAAAACGAAATAACCGCGCACGCCATCGGAACGACTACCATTCATCCGGACGTCAATACGATTTTTGAAATAGGCGGGCAGGATTCGAAAATCATAATTATCGAAAACGGCTTTGTCGTCGATTACGCTATGAATACGCTGTGCGCGGCGGGCACCGGGTCGTTTTTGTCCAGCCAGGCGCACAGGCTCGGCGTATCGGTAGAGGACTTCGGCGAGATTGCTTTGACCTCGCACAAACCTACCAATATCGCCGCGCGGTGCACCGTTTTTGCCGAAAGCGACCTTGTGCACAAGGCGCAGATAGGGCATAAAAAAGAGGATATTATCGCGGGGCTGTGCAAGGCGGTCGTGACAAATTACCTGAACAATATAGGCAAGGGCAAGAAGATAAAAGCGCCTATAGTTTTTCAGGGCGGCGTCAGCAAGAACGTCGGAGTAAAAAAGGCGTTTGAGGAAGCGGTCGGAAGCGAAGTCATTGTCGACGAAAACGGGCACCTTATGGGCGCGTTCGGCGTTGCCGTGCTTGCAAGACGCAGCGGCAAAGAAAAACCGTTCTCCTTCGATACGGCGGATATTGAATTTAAAACGCGCGGCTTCGAGTGCGGTAAATGCGCCAACCATTGCGAAATTATATGCGTGTACAAAGAGGATGAGCTTATCGACTCGTGGGGAAACAAGTGCGACAACGGCGCGGTTAAAACCGAGTCTTGAGATTAAAAAAGAAAAACGGCAGTGCCGTTTGTGGCAGATCGCAATACGTAAAATTCTTGCAGGAGAATATCGACCTGCTGTTGAATAAATGCTGACGGTTATTTTATATTATTATGGTTAAAAGTGAAAGCCCCTACGCATAGGGGCTTTTGTTATCAGGTCATACATTTGCTAAAACGCTCTTCGACGACGCGCCAATTGATTATTTGCAATAAATCGTTTATATAATCGGCGCGGACGTTGTAGTGTTTCAGGTAGTAGGCGTGTTCCCATACGTCTATATTCAGTAGGGGACAATAATTGCAAGGCGCGTCTTGGTTGGCTGTCGTTACGATTTTCAGCTCCTTGCCGTCGACTACGAGCCAGGCGTAGCCCGATCCGAAAACGGATAGGGCGGCGGCCTTTAACTCGCTTTTCAATTTATCGACAGTGCCGAACGTTTTGTTTATTTCGCGCAAAAGCTCGCCCGTAGGTTTGCCGTCCGACGGATTAGTAAGCTGTTCAAAATAAAACCTGTGATTGAATACGCCGCCGGCGTTGTTGCGAATTGTCTTTTGCAGCGGTTGCGGAAGCTTGTCTGTATAGCAAATCAACTGCCATAGAGGCAACTGCTTTATGCGCGCTTCTTTTTCGAGCGCGGCGTTTAGATTGTCGATATACGTTTGCAAATGCTTATCGTGGTGCAGGTGCATCGTCTTTTCGTCTATAAACGGCTCGAGCGCGTCGTACGCATACGGTAGCGGAAGATTGACAAAAGGATATGTGTTGTTTTCTGACATGGTTATACCTCTCTATTTTATTATTTATGAAACGCCAGAGATATATGTGCGCGAACTTAATATTTAACGCGAGCGTTGACTGTGCTTCAAAAGTATGATACAATATCACTACAATACGCACAAGGAATTTGCTATGAAAAAGAACAGAGATTTTTATTTGAACGTGATTGTTTTTACGTTGGCGCCAATCGTGATTATTGCGGGCGCGATTACCATGGCGTTGACGCACAACGGTGATCGTGCGTTTGCACTCGGCGCACTGTTGATTTTGATTGGCGTGTGGTTTTTGTTTATTTGGCCTATCCGCGTATGGGGACAGCGTCGGAAAAAGAAGGAAGAAGCAAAAAAGAGCGCGGAGGACGATAAGGCAAAGCTTATCGACAAGGCGTACGAGGTGTTTTGTAACACGACCGACTATCCCAAGCCTAACACACTTAGGCTCGTGCACACAGACATGGTGTTTAATGCCGAGGGTCGGTACGTACTCGAACCGTACTTTAAAAATATCCCCGGCGAGCACTTTGCGTTTGAGATTAAAAGCACCGACTTTATAAGTATGCCCGACGACTACGACGACGTTTGTGATTTGCAAAGCAACGACTTTATAAGTATGCCCGACGACTATGACGACGTTTGTGATTTGCAAAGCAACGGCGTGGTTATTTCGGCGGGCTATCACGACGGCGAGGCGCTGGAAAGGTACGCCAACGACAACGGAATAATTCTGCCCAATACGCTAAGCCGAGTGATTGGCAAGCCGATCAAGCTGGGCAATGACAAAGGCTATAAGCTCGAGATTCGGACGGTCGAGGGCGACGAAGTAGACTACGGCTTCTTTAAGATAGTTAAGTGCGAAAACGACGTAATAACGCTGTTCTTCTCTCTAACTGCGTTGTGGGGGCTTAGCGATACCGTCGAGGGACTTGTCGAGCTTAAAAAAGAAACGTTAGAGCAGGCGCACGATATCGACTCGCTTATCGCCAAAGTCAAGCGCAAGCAGTATAACGTGATAGAGGTTGCCGCGGACGCGGTGCGCGCGATTAAAGAAGCTAACCCGTTTTTGCCCGAAAGCTATATAACCTTTTTGCGCGAGGTCGGCTTTGCCGATATGGATTGGATAGACGTCGGGCGCAACGAAAAAACGCCCGCCAATCTTAATGACGAGGAAATAAAGTATATATGCGAATTAACCGAACAAAAGGGCGACTTGACCGAACGCGACGAAACGAGCTACGAGGATTTTTACTTTTTCGCAGTCGATAACAGCGACACCTATTACGCATTTTCGAGAAAGGGCGAAGACAAAAAAGTTTACATTTTTTCCAATGACGCCGCCGACGTGGGCACGTACGAAAGCTTTGAAGAGTTTCTGCTCGAAATCATGGCGATATAAAATTGTGCCCGTGCGGTCTTTTCTACTGATAATATAGGCAATTCAACTAACGGTTGAGAGAATAATATTGAAATTTTCGGCGAAAAAGTATATAATTGTGGTATAAATAATTATAAACGTTCGACTATTGACAGGAGAATTTTGAGCCTATGAATTTCGGAGAAAAGATTGCAGGGCTGAGAAAGAAAAACAACATGACTCAAGCCGAGCTGGGCGACGCGCTCAGCGTTACGTACCAGGCTGTGTCCAAATGGGAACGCGGCGAGTCGCAGCCCGACTTTGACACCATGTCGCGCATGGCAAAGCTGTTCGGCGTGTCGCTGTCTTACTTTGAAGATGGCGGAGAGGAAGAGCCTCAACAAGATTCCGCGCCCGAGTACGAGCCGACGCCGCAACAGCCAGTCGGAACCAACATGCTCGGCATGTGCGTTCATTGCGGCAAGGTAGTATACGACGGCGAGGCCGCCGCTACGGAGCCAAAGCTGATTTGCAAGCCGTGTGCCGAGATTCTCGAGCAAGAGGAAAGACAGCGCGAAATAAATAAGCAAAAGGCCAAGGAGTCCGAGGAACTTGGAAAAAAAGCCGCCGTCGAGTACGCGCAGCGAGATCTCAAAAAATGGCGCAAGATCGGACTGTTGGCGGCGATTATTCCTGCGGCCGCGTTATTTATTGCCGGCTTGGTGTTTGGTTTGCTTCCTGACAACCGAAACTATTTCGGTATATATTTCGGCGCGGGTTGCGTTCTTGCCGTAATCGGCTATACGTTTACTTCGCAGATGGTTTGGGACGGCGTGGTGCGCGAAGTGTGCACGGCGGGCGGACACGTGATAAGCCTGCCCGGCATAATTTTTTCACTGTCGCCCGACGGATTGATATTCTTGATCGTAACAAAGATATTTCTCGGGTTTGTCGCGGCGGTCGTGTTTTTCGGCACCATATTCGTTTGTGTGTTGGCGGCCATCGTAATATCCCCGTTCACCTTTGTGCCGTCGCTGCTTTGGCACAACAGAGAGATACGCAAGGCGGGCGAAATTGCCGCGGCGCGCGATCCGCATGAGCGTCGCAACGGATGTCACCGTTAAATTAATAACGCAAATCAATAAACCCGATAAGGTACAAAGCTTTATCGGGTTTGTTATTTAGCCGTTTATTCTGCGTTTATCGTAAGAACTTCAAAAGCGCCGATTGTTTGTCGTTATCGAGCTTGCGATAGCTTTCGATTAATTTTTTTTCGTCTGCGGTATAGCTCGGCTCTGCAAACGCTTCTACCATATCCGACTCGTCGGTGTTGCCGAGTAGATAATCCGCCGTCACGCCGAAAAGCCTGCTAAGCTCACAAATGTTATTTATGTTAGGCTCTGTTTTGCCCTGTTCCCAACGCAAATATGAAACTTGCACCACGTTTAGTTTGTGAGCAATGTCGCGTTGTGAAAATCCGTGTTCCGTCCTTAGGCTTTTAAGCCGTTGTGCAAACGTTTCTTTCATCATAATTAATATAGCATTTTGCTATTTAGAATAAAAATATTATAGTAAATTAGTATCAAACGCTTGACAGCCCGATAGTATTATGCTATTATCTTCTTAGACAGCGATAGGCTATCAAGACAAAACAAATTGTTTTTGTACGAAGGAGAAAAATGTTGGCATTGAGTTGGATATTAACGGTTTCGGCATATGGTTGCGGCGGGGCGTTTTTGGCTATCGGATTAATCGATCCCGGAATACTCGGGCAGACCATAACGCTTTTGGATTGCATAATACTGGCGGCGGTCGGTTTTGTGGGATTGGGGTTTTTGGCGCATTGGTTTGCTACAAAGGCGGTTTATGGCAATCGCAACGCCGGTTCGCTCGCAGTGTGGATAATATCGTTTTTACCGTACATACTGCCGTCGGTTGCATTGTTCCTTTTGGTTCAAATTTTGAGAATAATAGACTATATTGTATATCTTATCACGGATAAGCACACCGTTGCGCAGTTTGTCAATACGGTGACAGACGCATTTTTCAGCAAGCAGTTTGCCGTTTTTGCGGGAGCGGGCACGCTCAACGACAGTGAGCCTGTTGTGACAGAGGAGTATTACGAAGTGAACACAACCTTTGGAAAGCGCAAGCTCAAGTATTTTGATAACCGTGAGGATAATGATACCGATTCGCCGTACTATATGAAACGCTATAATCTTTTTCGCGACGAAATAGGGAACTTTTGGCGGTCGTACGACGGAAACGTTACGTTTATAGAAGAAAAACTCGGAAAAATATAAACTAAAAGTCATATTACATTATTGACCCGACGGACAAACCCGTCGGGTTTTTGTATATAAAAATATCGCTCCTACGGGTGACAATCGCATTGTTATATGCTATAATAACATTACACGGCTTACAGAACTTCGTTTTTATTTTGCTATCGCAAACTTATTTGCTAAAAGCGAATAATAGCCGTTGGCTGAAATACGGCGTGACAAAGCCATTGCAAGCAAGCTTTTTCACTTGTATTATAAAACAAATCACAATTACGGAAAGGAAATATAGATATCGTTTATCTACAAAGAAATCTAAGGCTCGATCTGTGATTGTGCTATACTTATACAACTGATAACTCGAGGCTATGGGGGCATAATGCACTACACCGAAGCAAAGGGAATACTGTCGGCAAACAACGGCATGAACGTGTTTCGCGGCTGTACGCACGGCTGTATATACTGCGACACGCGAAGCGCGTGCTATAATTTTACGCACGAGTTTGAGGACGTCGAGGTCAAGTCCAACGCCATAGACCTATTGGCGGCAGAGCTTAGTCGCAAGCGCAAAAAGTGCATGATAGGCACCGGCGCTATGTGCGACCCGTACATACCGCTCGAGCGCGAGCTTGGGGTTATGCGGCGGGCGATGGAACTTGTGCTTGCGCGTGGGTTCGGCATGTGCGTGCAGACCAAGTCCGCCGATATACTGCGCGACCTCGACCTAATAAAACAGATAAACGAAAAAACCAAGTTTGTCGTGCAAATGACTTTGACGACTGCGGACGAGGAGCTATGCAAAAAGATAGAGCCAAACGTCAGCTCTACGCGCGAGCGAGTGGAAGCGCTCAAGGTTTTGCGCGATAACGGCATACCGACGGTTGTTTGGCTGTGTCCTATTCTGCCGTATATAAACGATACGGCGGAAAACATAACCGCTATTGTGGACTACTGCGCCGAAAGCGGGGTAAAGGGGATCGTCAACTTCGGCATGGGGTTGACTCTTCGCGACGGCAACCGCCAGTATTTTTATTCCAAGCTCGACGAGCTGTTTCCCGGGCTGAAGGAAAAGTATATCAGCCGTTACGGCAATAGCTACGAGGTTAATTCGCCAATCGGCAATTCGCTTATAAAGCTGTTCCGCGCGCTGTGCAATAAGTACGGCATAATGCACGACAACGACAGGATTTTTGCGTACCTGCACGAGTTCCCACAAAAGCGCTTCGAGCAAATCGGATTTAACTTTTAATCGGGGGGCGAAACACAACCCAAAAGGAATAACTATGGATCAACGGAATTTTAACACAAAGCTTGCGGAAACGGTAATGCAGTGTCAGCGTATCGAGCACGACGTCAAGATTATTTACGCGGCGATGAAGAACGGCGACTTTGACGATAATTATGACCGTGTGGAAAAAAGTCCGCTCGGCGACGTGCTTGCCGAGCTCGAGCGGCTTGACAACAGCGACGGGCGTCCGTATTTGCATCCTGACGATTACAGATTGCTCAACCAAATCCGCACGGTGCGTAATTGGCTTGTGCACCAATCGTATGCCGATTATATGTACTGCACGGGCGCAGAGCGTTCAAAAAACTTTGACAGGGCGTACCTCAAGCTCGAGGACTTTCATTCGCGTATGCGCACGCTCGGCAATGCCGTAGAACGTGTTCGGCTCGATTGCATTAAGAGATACGGGATTGTTTAATTCGGAATTTAGCATTAAAAAACGGCTTGGGATCACCCAACCGTTTAATTTTTTATTCTTGTGTTGTTTCGGTCGTTTGTTCGGGATTCTCGGGGGCGGGGATATGCTCGGAATGTCTGAGCGTTAGGTGCGTGACCTGTCTTGCGGCTACTGCGGCGGCAAGCGCGGCGGCGGTTATGAACAGTCCCGCAAGTCCCCAGCCGTCGTATTTGATACAGACAAACGAGAGCTGAAAAACGAGCATGACGGCGTTGACCGCCATATACAGTTCCGCGCCGAAGTACGCGCGTTTTTGAAACCCGCCCTTGGGCGCATGCTCGACCGGGATGCGTTTGACAAACTTGTAGCGCACGATATTCATTATGCACAGCCAAATCGACACGACTCCCACGCCGAAGATAGTGAACAGCATGTAAAAGAATGCGTACGACGAAATGTGTTTGCTGACGTATTCCGCGCCCGCCTGTATCGGCATTATCTGTACGGTTAGCTGTAGCAAAAACGCAATTACAGTCAGCGCCGTCCGCGCAAACGACGCGGTTGCAAGCTTTTGCGCGTCGACTTCGACGTAGTAGTACGCGCCCGACAGTTCGCGCTTTTGCTTTTTACGTTTTTCCGCGGGCTTGTCAACGGCTTCCGCCGTTTCGGGCGTTTCCACCGTTTCGGGCGTTTCCGCCGCATCGGGCGTTTCGGTTTTGTTCGGTTCTTCGTCTACCGTCGAGTAGGTAGATACGTCGTGGGGATTTTTCATTTCAGTAACGACCGCCAAAAATTATATTCCTTGCGGTTGCCTTTGGATTTGTAGTATGCGGCGAGTGCGGCGCATGCGGACTGGACGCCGCTTTCGGCAAGCTCTTCAAGCTCGCGCGTTGCGGCGTATTCGTCGAAGTCGAGTTTTAAAAGCGCGAGCTTGACCGAGCAGTCCAAAAGCCCGCCCTTTGCACCCGTCCTGTAAAACTGCATAGCGCGTTCCATGTCGCCTAACTCGTGGTACTTATCGCCCAGCAATTCGGCGGCGTGCGGCTCGCCGAGCTGTGCCGCGAGCACTATATATTTTTCATATTCGGCGGGGTTAGCGGCGCGGACGGCCTCTGCATACAAAAACATGGCGGCGGGGTCGTCTGCGTCGACTTTGGCTTTGAGCGCCTGAAGTTCCTGTTGGGTCATGTGCGTTTTACTGTTTTGCGGCGGCAAACGCTACGGCTTGCTCTTCGGTCGCGGAAGCCGCGGCGGTGAGTAGGGGAAGATACATTGCGATTAGCGCCGATCCGAGCTCTTTGATTGCGTTCTTGCCGTGCTTGACTCCGCCGATCTTGTCGTAAATCGGTCTGTACTCGGCAAGGTCGGTGGAAAGCGCCGTGCCTTTTTCGAGAACGGACAAAAGAGGCGAGCAGTCTTTGGCGGCTACTACGCCGCATGCGGACAACGCGCCGCCGTCCGTGATGAACTCGGAAGCGCCAAGCTCTTTTGCAAATACTACATAAAGTGTTACGCCGTTGGTGTTATCTGCCGCAACTACGCAGGGCACGCCCGCTTCGGTGACTGCCTTTACCACACTTCCGACCTCGCGCACGACCGCGTTTTTGGCAATGCCGGTAAACGACAGAGCGGGCACGGGGTACTTTATAAGATTGATTTTGACCGCGCCGTCCGACACTACGGTCTTGACGGGCGCTTTACTAAGCGGCGTTTCGGCACAGCACATATAGTCGGCGCCGGCGCCTATGCGGGCGGCTATAGCCTCGCCGTACTTGGCGGCAAAGGCGACCTCGCGCATGATAAGATCGTCGGTAAGTATGTCGGGATTGTCAAGCGTCGCCACGCGGTTGTATACGCATTTGGGTGCGTAGTAAAGCGTTTCGTCGCCGACAGTGAGCGCGGCGGCTTTAAGCGGTGTAACGCCGTTGGCGGTGTAGGTATAATATCCGTCGCTTTCCGCGCCGTCGGACGTTGAAACAACGTGATAGCCGTGCGCGTACAGATCGTACAATAGTTCAAATGCCTTTTCGGGATTGCGCTCGAGCTTGGCGCCGAAGTGCATGTTTACCGTGCGCGGCATGGGGAAAAGCACGTCCATGACCGCGGCTTTATCGGCGGTGGGTACCGCGACGGTAAGCGCGTCCAAAAGCTCGTCGAGCGAAACGTCGCCGTCGACATCCTGCATCTTGGGGCAGGGTACGCCCACTACCGAGGCAAGGCGGTTAAGCGTGTAGCCATAGTCAAGCGGGTCGAGCATAAGGTTATCCGTTGCGTAAGCGACGAGTGTGTTAAGTACGGTGTTTATATCGGTTTTCATAAAAACTCCTGTAAAAAGTTAAAACTGCGGTCGGGTATAGGTTAAATACTGCGTACGGGAAGTACGAGGTAGATATAATCCTCGGTGTCGCCGACGGGCGATACTACGCATACCGACGTGGAATTGGTGAGGTTAAGGACTATCGTTTCGCACGCCATGCAGTGCAGGAACTCTGTAAAGTACCGCGCGTTAAATGAAATAGCAAGGTCGGTGCCGTCGGTGTTGACGGGAATGTTTTCCTCTACGTTGCCTGCCTCGCTGTGCGAGCTGACCGTCATGTTGGACTGCGAAATATCAAAGCGCACGAGGTTGTTGTTCTTTTCCGAACGCGCCATAAGCACCGCGCGGTCGATTGCGTCCTCGAATAATGCTTTGGGAATGTACACTTGCGTGTCGAAATGCTGAGGAATGATTTGGCGGTAGTTGACGAACGATCCGTCGATAAGTCGAGTGGTGACCGTCGTGGCGTCCACCTGCGCCATAAGGAAGTTTTTGTGCAGATACAGCTTGACCTGCTCGTCGTTGTCGGATAGCAAGCGTGAGATTTCCATAACCGCGCGAACGGGCACTGTTATGCTGGTGCTTGCCGTAGTCGCTATAAGCGGCTTGACGCACTTTGCAAGACGGTAGCCGTCGGTGGTGACGGCAACGACTTCGCTCTCGGTTATTTCCAAAAGCACGCCCTTTAGCGTGGGGTGCGAGTCGTCGGTGCATACCGAAAACGCAACTTTATTGACAAGATCCTTGAGGTCGGCGTTTTTCAGCTCGAAGTGCTGAGTGTCCTCTATGCGGTTGACCTCGGGGAACTGTTCGGCAGGGAAGCAACCGAACTCGCCTTCACTGCGCTCGTAGTCGATTTTAAGCCGCGAAGAAGTTGCGGTAAGCACAATCGTTTGAGAGGTCAGCTTTTTTACGAAATCGCCGAACAGCTTGCCGGGCACAACGGCTTCGCCGCTTTCGATAACGTTGGCACGTATCATGTGCTCGATGGAAAGCTCGAGGTCCGTCGCCGTAAGCGTAAGAGTACCGTCCTCGGCGACCAGCTTGATTCCTTCGAGAATGGGATTGGTCGAGCGTGCTGGGACCGCTTTGATAACCTTTGCGACCGCGTCGCACAAATCATTGCCGTTGCATTCGATTTTCATAAGTTTCTCCTGTCTATATCTTTTCTATTCTATATTATACATTACGATGATTCAAAAGTCAATTTGTTTTTCACACACTGTTGGACGAAGGCGCATAATTTTTGCGCGCGACGGATAATCTCGGTTATTCGACGATAGGTTTTGAAATTTTTAAAACCGCTTTACTTTGCCGAAATTAAATGCTATAATAAATCTAATCACAATTACGAACGGAATGGGTACTAATCGATCCATTGCAAACAAATCGAAAAATCAATATGTGATTGTGATTTAATATATATCATAATGAAAGACCAAGAATCACAGGAAATGTATTTGGAAACGATCCTCGTGCTCAGGCAGGAACGCCCGGCGGTGCGCTCTATCGATATTGCGGAAAAACTGGGCTACGCCAAGTCGAGCGTGTCGCGCGCGGTCAGCCTTTTGCAGGATAGGGGATACATACGCGTCGCCGACGACGGGTTTATTGAGTTTACCGAGGCGGGCGAAGCAAAAGCCGCCAGCATTTACGAGCGGCACAATATCCTTACCGAGTTTTTGACGAGTCTCGGCGCAGACTCCGAGCTTGCCGAAACCAACGCTTGCCGTATCGAGCACGTTATCGACGACAGGCTTTTTGAACTTATTAAAAAACAAGTCAACAAATAACCCGACGAACGCTCGGGAATAGTAACGGATTAAAATTGGATAACAACGAACAGAACACCCAAAATGCGGCGCAACCGTCGGAAAGCGCGAAGTCGAGGTTTGCCAAATCGCTTAACGACTACGCGGCAAGGATTACGAGCGTGCGTAACGATATTTACACCACACAGTGGTGGCAGTTTTTGATTAACTTCGCTTTAGGCGGCGGCGCGCTCGCTTTGCTTCTTGCTTCCATGTTTACAAGGGGCGGTGTTATGCTGTGGACTGCCGTCTGCGGGATTGTGCTTGTCGTCGGCGTTATAGCGTTTAATATTGTCATGCGCAGTTTTGTGCCGACAAGCTTTTTGCAGTATACCTACGTCGATCGCGAAAAAAACAAGACGTATTGTTTTAGAGTTCTGTCCAAAACGCGCGCGACATACTTTGACGGCGAAACGACTATCGAGAGCAATCGCGACGTTGCCGCCAAGCTGGACGCGCCGATATTTACAAGATACCGTTACGACTTCTTTGCGGATATAGACCCGACCGAGCGCATAACCGACGGCGAAAAGGAAGCGTATAAGGGCGTTTTTTCCGACGGCGGAAAAACGTATAAATGCAAAGTGGTGTTCAAAAACGGCGTGCCGCTTTACGGCAGTATCGGCGGAACGCGTATTAAATACTTCGACGTGAATAAAACCAAGGATAAGTTTGTAGTACCCGTCGAGCTTAAGCGCGCGGCCAAGCTGCTTAACGTGCCGTTCCCCAAGGTTCCCGGGCTGTACGTCCGCGACGACGTAAAGGATTATTCGAAGCAGTAGATTGATGCGTAATCGGGAATTGTCGGGTGTAATGCTCGACAATCCCCGTTTCATAATTCCTAATTAAACATAAACGTTTCCGTGTACTCGGCGGTGCAGTTGGCGCCGCCGAGTTTATCTACGCGGAACTTTTCGACAGACGTGACTTTAATCGGCTTGTCGCCGTCAAAGTACAGGGTAAACTCAATCGACGAATAGCGGGGGTAAGACTTACCGCCGAGCGTGGTTTTTACCTCGTTTTTGCAATACGCCGCGGCGCGAACGGGATCGAGAGTAAACCTGTACGCATTGTCGCCGACTTTTTTTACGCTCATTACGGAGCTGTCTACGGCGTACTTTACAACGCCGATATTCGGTTTGCCGTACAGTCCGACGTACTGCTGTTTGTCTACGGTCTTGCCGTCGCCAAACGCAAAAGTTTTGTTTTTATCCCGATATTCGCCGTGATATATTTTATACTCGTCGCCGTCGTACTCGCGCTTGAGCGCCACCTTGACGAGCGACGAAACCGACTGTGCAACGTCGGTAAACCTATCGCCGTCGACAGTCCGCCCGCCCGACACCTTTTGCGTATATTTAATGCCGAGCACACGCGCCGTGATTTTTCCCGTCATGGCCGTGGAAAACGCGTGCGCCGCTGCGTACGCCGTGCACGCGTTCAGCTTGGCTATCCCGTCGCTGTCGTATTCGGTCGCCGCTTGTACCGCCGCGCCGCCGCGAGTCCGCACCGACGGAAGAAAGGCGAGACCGATAAGCAATGCGAGTACAAGACATACCGCCGTTATACATATTACCCGTTTGGAAAATCGTTTTGTCATACGTTTATTATTTGCCGAAAGCAGGGGTAAAAAACGCGTTCTACGCAAAAAACAGCCGCGACAGATTGACAATCGCGACTGTTTTTTATTTTGCGGAGAAATTTAATCAGGTTGCAAGTATGCCCGCCGCACGAAGCGAAGCCAACAGCTCGTTAAGCGTCGTTCCGACTGCTTCGGGCGTGGGCGTGCCTTCTACGTCGGCAACCGCAGCGGCGGGAGTAATCGTTCCCGCAGGACCCGTCGCGCCCGTCGCGCCTGTAGCGCCGGTTACGCCTTGAATACCTTGTATTCCTTGAGGTCCCGTAGGCCCTGTTGCTCTTTTGCTTTAAGGGACGGTCTTTATTCTTTTTAGCCGATATTCTTCAAGACTTTCGCTTTATCGGAATTTATAGTGAATATCGATCTCGCGTTCTGCGTTGTCGGCGACCTTTTCTCCTACGGCTATGTAGTCGATAAGCTGTAAGCACATCTCGCGCGTAAGGCTATCGCCTTTACCGTAGCATTTCAGTCTGCGTATGTATTCCTCTGCGTCCTCGTCGTCTTTATTCGATTCGGCAAGGCGTTTTTCAATCTCGCCGATTGTTCGTTGTACCGACTCCTTTTCGGCTTGGTACTTTTCGCAAAGGCTTATACAAACGCTTTCGGGCATCTTACCCAATACCCTTTCTTCAAACGCGATTTGTATTAACTTGTCTAATTCGACAAGTCTGTTTTTGTTTGCTTTGAGCTGCTTTTCGTCTGAATAACGGCTCTGCTCGGTATGCTTTGAACGCTCTCTCAAAAATCGCTCTTTAACTTTTGTTTCGTCGATCTCCGCTTCTGCCAATAGCGAGTGAATATCGTCCAAAACCAATGCTTCGAGTAGCTGTTCCGTGATGTGATGCGACGTACAATATTTTTTTCCGAGATCGACGTATGTGCGACAAACGAAACAGTTGCGTACATCTTTTGCGGTTTTGAATTTAAGTTTTTTGCCGCAATGCGAACAAACTACTAACCCCGATAGGGGATGTACCACGTTAGACTTATCAGACCTTCCGCGCGTACCGTTATAGGTCGCTTGCACTTTATCCCAAACTTCTTTACTTATAATCGGCTCGTGAGCGTTCTCGTTTATAATCCGCTCGCTTTGGGGTATCGGTACAACCTTATGATTTTTATAAGATATTCGCGTCGTCTTATGCTGTACCGTATGACCGAGATAGGTAGGATTTGAAAGTATCCACCTTATCGTTTCCGGATTCCAATAGGGTTTACAAGGTCTGTTCCACTTACCGCCGTCGAGTTTGGTAAAATGCGTTGTGGGGTTCGGTATTCCCTCATCCGATAAAAATCTCGCAATCGTCCGAGCCGAATGTCCTTGCAATCGCAAATCATAAATGCGCCTTACAACAGCCGCCGCTTCTTCGTCAATTACAGCCGTGCGACTTTCGTCATTGCCCGCTATGTACCCGTATGGATAATTCCAATTCGTGTACTTACCGGAACGCTGACTCGATTCCAATACCGCCCTTATCTTTTTGCTTGTATTAGCCGCGTGCCACTCGTTAAACACGTTCATTATCGGCATCATATCCATTGCGGTACTTGTTCTGTCTGCGGTGTCTACGTTATCGTTGATTGCAATAAACCGTATTCCGTAAGCAGGGAATATGTAGTCTATGTACTGTCCGACTTCGATATAGTTACGGCCGAACCGTGATAAATCTTTTACGATGATCGTATCTATTCTGCCGGACTTCGCGTCATCCAACATGCGTTGCACGTCGGGGCGGTCGAAGTTTGTTCCCGAATATCCGTCGTCCGCATACTCGTCCACCACATTGAATCCGTGTTCTTCGGCATATTGTCTTAACAGTATTCCTTGATGCTCGATAGACATAGATTCGCCGGCTTTCTCGTCTTCTTTTGAAAGACGTTTATAAAGACCTGTTTTATTAAGTTGTTTTTGCTTTGACATTTAACCTCCTTTTCTGTCAAAGCAATTAAGTTATAGTATAAGTAATACCATAACTCATTTGACTTTGCATGACGCTCGATTGAATTTTACGAATAATTATAAGCCCATTTCTCTATTGGCACGACTGATAGCAATCTCCGTCATAAGAGCGCTTAAATCTCGGTTGCCCTCAAAATGCCTTGTAATTAAAAAACGCTTCCCGTCGATTTCACATCGGCGTTGGGAAGTCGGATAATCTTCTGTTCGATTTTTAATTTTTTCTTTATTTTTATTTTCTTCCATACTCCATATAGATATATGAACGGACTGCTTGTCTGTGTAACTTGTCCCTCGCATTAAATTTACGAACACAAAGCTAAACGGCTCTCGGCATTGCTTGAATTATTCAATTGTTTTTATTTGGGGCGACCGTCCCGTAGCTTACTTCTCGAATTGCACTTTCAACGCGCTCCATACGTTTCGACAGTAAGGTTAATGAAATTTGATTGTTGAGCGCCCGCATTTTTATGTCTGATTACCGGGAACGGGGCGAAGTTTGTGCATATATAATATTGTATAGAAAATTTACACTGCAATTAATTTGTTATAAAACGCAATTTTGTTTAAAATACTTTTAAATGCTTGACAAACGTCATTTGTTAGGTTATAAATTAGTCGTATATTTCGGCAGGGAAAGTACAAAAACAAACCCTTTTGGAGGTTTTATGAAAACAATTACTAAAAAAATTACACTTGCGTGCCTTGGCGCCGCCTGCGTGCTTTCGCTTTCTTTAATTGCCGGCATGCTTGTGGGAAACAAAGGCTTTGCAAAGGCCGAAGACAGCGCCGTGCCCGACGCGAAGCACTTCTTCTACGACAATCTTTTAGACACGAACAACAGTGAATATACACTGGCAAAAAGATTTTACGAAGTTCTTGACAAACTCAACAAAGCGGGAGATTTCAAGGACGGTGTTGTGGATTATAACATCAGCGACATAGTTACTTCAGCCCGGCTTAAAGCCTGGATCGACGACGGCAACCTCGAAGTCCCCCGCGCATTTGCCGCGGCGCGTGACGCGTTCATTACCGATCATCCCGAAATCTTCTACATAAACTTTTACAAACTTACGATAAGCGTCGGCAAGAGCGGCGGAAATTACGTAGGCTATCTCAACAGCGGACGTGAAGCAAACCTCTTTTACGACAACGGTTTCAATACTGTCGAGTCGGTAGCCAAGGCTATAAAAGAATTCGACGCCAAAGTAACCGAAGCCGTAAACACGATTAAAGCGGAACTTAATAACAACAAATATTCAGCCGAAGACGTGTTCCTCGCGAGAGAAGCTAACCAATATATCGCAAAGAATATAAAATACGATTACGTAGCTTACGACAACAAGGAAGATGAAAATTATATAGCGGCGGCGTATATTAACACCCCCTACGGCGGACTTGTCGAAAATAAAGCGGTATGCGGCGGCTTCTCCACTTCCTATAAAGTAATTATGGACGCGCTTGGAGTTCCCTGCATTACCGTAAACGGTTACAGCAACAACAAGGACGAAGCAGGCAACGACAACGGCGCAAGCGTTTACCATATGTGGAACTACGTATGGCTTAAAAATCCCGCAAACGAGTCTGCACGGGCATATGCGCTGTCGCGCGCGGCAAACAAAAGCGGCGAATGGTATTCGATTGACACAACCTGGAACAGTTCCGCCTCGAATAAAAACAGATATTCGTTACTTAGCGCGACGGAAGACGCCAAACAGCACGTACCCGACGGAGAAGTTTCATCTTCGGGGTACAAACTCAGATATCCCGCTCTTTCCGCTCATCTCTATGGCAGCAACGGAGATACCGAAGGGCTTCAATCTTATATAATGTACAACCGCGAAGGCGATTTGAAAGACGACAGCGGAGAACCTTTGCTGTGCAACTACAAGACTGTTAGTTACAACGGTAAAAGCGCAAAGCGTCTTTTGGAAGAAGACGGTCTGTACATAGTCTACCGCGACGCTTATTACGAAAAAGATAGATTCGACGGCGATATAATATGGTCGAGATGGATTTCGCTTGTAAAATTTATCACCGACGTAGTAGAACCGGGCGCCCTTGGGGATCCCTCGCTTATAACCGACGACGGCAACGAGACGCGTTTTTACGATAACACTTCGGTCTACTGCACACAGTTCGCCGTATTTGACGTAGCTCCGGACGGAATTGATTGGATAGGTACAAACGGCGTTAACTATGGGCGTTTAGAATATTATTACAGCGATGAATTAGCAAATAAAATTACCGCCGTGGAAAAGGGCGAATCGCTTGTAAACCAGACGTACGGTTCCTACACTCCGGCCCCCTACATTTCCAAAAGCAGTCCCAGCCATCAGGTAAAACTTAGTATAAACGACAATATGCGAGACAGGAAAATTTCCGAAAAAGCAATGATGGATGAAAAATATGCGTTGACTTACACCGTGACTTACGACGAAAATCTGCATGTTCTCGACAGAACTAAGCCCATCGGCATATCTTTCGCGTCCGAACACCCCAACACGCGGGAATACGCACGATTCTTGCCGGTCAACGCAAAGGGCGAATTTGTCGAATTGGTAAACGATAACACTTTAAAATTCAAATTTGCACCCAGTCTTATGTACGAGCACAACGATGAAGTTTACCACTTTACTTTTTCCAACGTCGGTTCTGCCAAAATTGTAACAAAGGTACTCGAAGACGGCACCCTTGAACAAAAAACTTCCGACAAGGTACCCAACCCTATATCCTACAACTATGCCAGAGGCTTTTCGGCTTGTCCCGCCCGCTTCAATTATGACGGCAGACTGTGGGTAGACTGTTGCGCACAGCCCACGCTGGTATCCAACTCCGACCTTTCCGAAAATTTATTTAAAGGCGACGACGGCGAAGACGCATTTAAAGCCACCCAGAAGAGCCAGATGATGCTTGTCGCGGAAAAGGCGGACGACGCCACCGTTGACTCGATGCTTGACGAAATAAGCGAACATGACGGAATAAACGTAAACAAGGACGATATACATAAGAGCCAGACCTACGACATAAACTTACAGGTATGCGGAAAAGTTAAAAAGATTCCCGACGGCAGCTACGTCAAAATCGCGCTCGGTTTCCCCGAAGGATACGGACCCGATCAGGCCGGCGTTACGTTCAAGCTGTTCCACCGCAAGCATATTCAAGGCGACGAATACGTTATTGAAGAAGTCCCCTGCGTAGTCACTCAGTTCGGCATAGTCGCAACGGTAACAAGCTTCTCTCCCTACATGGTGGCGGCTGTAAACGCAGACAAGGCGACCGATAAGACAGTCTATGCAAGCATAGACGGCAACGGCGGAAAATTGACCGTAGAAGACGGTAAAATACGTTCGTTAAAACAAACCGACGATTCTTCAACCGCTTGGGACGACACGACCTATACTTACACTATTCAGCCGGATGACGGCTACGGCATTTATTCGGTCAAACTTAACGGCAAAGAAATTAAAGACAGAGTAGTAAACGGAAAACTTACGCTTAACTATTCGGACGAAGATTTGGGGATCTGTAACCAGCTTGTTATACAATACATTGCCGACGCGGCTGCGGCGCGCGTACAGGAAAAAATTAGCGGCAACGTCATCGACGAAGCTGTTGAAACCGTCAAACATATCGTCGAAGTCAAGGATCAGCCCGTTTACTCCACCGACCCGTTACCCGAGCTCCCCGGAGGTAACCACGACGGAAAACCTGCGCAATCCAACAACAGAACGCTTATCATTGTGATAACGGTTTTATGCGTGGTATTGGCGGCGGCGATCGCGATAACGACAATAGTTATTACGGTACGCAAAAAGAACAAATAAAAATTACACAAATAAAACGGCTGAGGTAAATTTCCTCCGCCGTTTTTAATTTTGACAACGAAAAACATCTTTTGACCGTAACTTAAAGCCTTGCTTTGGTTGTTCTTCCTTTCCCTTATGACGCTTGTTCAGTTGCGCCCGTCGCGCCTGTGGGGCCTTGCACGCCCTGAATACCCTGTATTCCTTGAGGGCCTGTAGGGCCGGTCGGGCCTTGAATACCTTGCACGCCTTGCGGACCGGGAACGCCCGTCGCACCGGTCGGACCTACTGCGCCGACTGCGCCCGTCGCGCCTGTAGCGCCTGTAGGACCCGCGGGACCGATTTCACCGTTTGCGCCGGTTGCACCCGTCGCGCCTGTGGGGCCTTGCACGCCCTGAATACCCTGTATTCCTTGAGGGCCTGTAGGACCCGTTACACCTTGAACGCCTTGCGGACCGGGAACGCCCGTCGCACCGGTTGGACCTACTGCGCCGACTGCGCCCGTCGCGCCTGTAGCGCCTGTAGGACCCGCCGGACCGATTTCACCGTTTGCGCCGGTTGCACCCGTCGCGCCTGTAGGGCCTTGCACACCCTGAATACCTTGCACGCCTTGCTGTCCCGTAGGGCCGGTCGGGCCTTGAATGCCCGGCACGCCTTGTAAGCCTTGAACGCCTTGCGGACCTGTGGCGCCCGTCGCGCCCGTGGCACCGTTAATTCCGGGATAGCCGCGCGGACCGATTGGACCGGGCGCACCCGTCGGACCCGTCGGACCTACACAGCACTTGACGGGGCGGGGCGGAACGGGGCAACACGGACGCTGTTCGCACTCGCAATCGCCGCCCATGCAGTCGCAGGGTTGCTCGAATTCGTCGTCGTCACAGCCGCACGGTCTGTTAAAGAAATTAAAGAACATTATATCATACCTCCTTTGGTTTAATACTCGAATGACGCACGATGGGCTACAAGCGAGAATTGCACGCTTGCAATAGTAATTTAGCGCCGTAGCTTACGCAGTATTGTGTCGCCGAGACCGAGTCATTTTTCTTGTGGTTTGCTAAGCGGAATTTCGGTGGTAAAGCCGAGCGAAGCAAAGTATACGTCGTTTGCCGTCACGCTTTTGTCGTGGGGGCGAAGCCTTTTGGCGCGCAGGTGATAGGAAAACGCGCGTTTTATGTTTCCCATTCGGTCATGGCATACCGAAAGCCACACAAGCGGAAGAAATCCGCCGTAATCGGCTTGAACGAACGCCCCCGATTTGCCGTCGTCCTTGCATTTCAGCGCATTGCCGTACCAGTACGCGGCACAAGGGTAATCGCCTTTATCGAAGAACAGCTCGCCGAGTAAACAGCAGAGCTCGGCTGACGGCGTGTTGTATGCGAGCGCCTTGGTCGCCGCGTTAAGCGCTTTTTCGTTGTCGCCCGTTTGCTTGTAACAGCGCACGAGCAAAATGCACGCGTCCGTCTTGTTTACGGTAAAGCCGTCCTTTAAATCTATAAACGCCGAAAACTCGCGTGCGGCGTCGGCAATCAATCCGTTGTAATACAGCTCGCGCGCGTAATAGTATCTTTCGCGCGGCGACAGTGTTTCGCCGCTTTTTATAAGCTTTTTGTAAATATCCAGATTGCGCGTTCCGTTCGACCTGCCGCTCGGCTTGGCGTGCACGATAGGGGATTTAGCGTAAATAATTTTGCCGCGCAGTCCGATTGCTTCGTGGACTGCGCCCTGCCAATAAAACTCCGGACTGTTTTTGATTATCCGCTCGCGGTAGTAGGAATATGTCGGCTTGCCGCTCTCGTCATAGCCGAGCACGTATGGTAGCATTACTATATCGGCGTCTAAGTTCTTTTTGCGTTTGAGCCGAAGTATATAGTCGCGCGTTTCGGGCGGCACTGTATCGTCGGCGTCCAGCCACATAAAGTAATCGGACTTGATTTTTTCTCGGGCAAAGTTGCGCGCGGCGGAAAAGTTGTCTATCCAAACGAGAGAAAAAACGTTGTCGGTGTACTTTTGTGCGATTTTAACGGTGTCGTCCGTCGAACCCGTGTCGACAATGACTATCTCGTCGACGGCGGGTGCGATCCCGTCGAGCAAACGTGCAAGCACATCGCTCTCGTTTTTTACTATCATGGACAGTCCGATCGTCATACGCTTTTTCTCCGAAGTTACGTTATTGACCTATTCCATAATATGACCGCGCAATAAAATGCGTGCAACAAAAAACCGCCCTACATAGAGCGGCGTGTTCCACGCGGTTATATAGCTGTATTCGGCTTGTGACGAGTGATATGCTATGCATTATATTCCGAAAAATAAATCGATTAAAAAGCTTTTACATGAATTTAATATCTATATCGCCGTTGGACGTGGAAACCGCCACGCGTTTTTTTGCGCCGTCGCGATCGGACACGTTTTTGCATGGCACGCCGTTTACCGAAATCGTGCCGTGCTTGGTTTCGGCGGAAAGTCGGTGCTCGTCGCGGTCGCCCAGCATGAGCGCGGAAATCTTGCCGTTGGACGTTTCGAGCCGAACCTCGCCGCAGTCGATACCGCTTGCGTCGATAACGCCGTTTGACGTGCGGCAGTCCAGCTTGTCCGATTTTACGTCTAATGCGGTGAGCGTGGCGTTACTGCTCGACATAGCGAGCGACGGCGCGATTACGCTTTCCGCTTTGATCCTGCCGTTGTCGCACTTGAGCGAAACCGATTGTGTTGCGGACAGATTTTTTATGCCGACTGCGCCGTTTTTCATTTTAATCGAAAACTCGCCGCAGCTTACGCCGCACAGCTCGAACTTGCCGTTGTTGGTGGACAGGTCGAGCTCTTTAAACTCTAAGTCCTTTACGTACAGCTCGCCGTTTTTGTTGCGTAGCTTTAGCTTGCCGTTAAAGCTTTTGGGAAGGATAAGCTTTATTTCCACGCGTTTTACGACTATTCGGTAAAAGATATACGACGGCTTTTGCTTGACGGACAGCGTGCCGCCCGAATCGGACACGGTAAAATATTTATCCTTTGTGGAAACAAAACGGCACTGCTCGTCGTCGCCGCGCGATATATCCACCACGCAGTTGCTCGCCTTTATTACTATGTCGTTTACGTTTTTGAATTCCATTTTGCCGATTATTCCGAAAGATAATAATACATATACTATATATTATTCGTCGGGGAAAAGCAAGCGTAAATCGTGCGAGTATACTACGATATTGCCGGTATTATTGCAAAATTATACAAAACAGCCGTTTTTTGTGCGTATTGCGCGTAGCGGCTTGACAAAGGAACTGACATGTTGTATACTTTTCATGCTATCGAGTGCGATGCGGTAGCACACTGATATTGCCGCCGACACAATAACGCGGCAATCGAGGCTGGCATGGAAGTATGGAATAGAGTAAACGAAATACTGTCGCTTATAAACGACAATATATTGCTGACGGTTATCGGCGCTGTTTTCGGTATCCAGATATTGTATATTCTGCTGTTTTTCGTAAGAGCAAAGGTTTATCCCAAAGCCAAAAAACAGCACAAGTTCGGCATAGTCATTCCCGCGCGTAACGAAAAAGACGTTATTTCCGACACTATAAAATGTATTTTAAAGTCCGACTATCCCCGCGATATGTTCGACATTTTTGTAGTTGCGGATAACTGCACGGACGACACCGCCGAGCGCGCGCGCAAAGCGGGTGCGATTTGTTACGAGCGGTTCGACCCCGATCCCAAGCATCACAAGGCGGGGTATGCGCTTAAGTATTTGTTTGAAAAAATCATGGAAGAACACCCCGGCGAGTACGAAGCGTTTATCAAATTCGACGCGGACAACCATATGGAACCCGACTACATCTCGCGCATGAACGACGCGTTTGACGCGGGCGTCAAGTGTGCGCGCGGCTATTCCAACTCGAAAAACATCGATCAAAATATCGTAGCGGGCATTTCCGGTCTTTGGTATATCCGCGACTGCCGCTTTGCAAGCAACTTCCGCTCGGCTATCGGGCAGGGCACAATGCTGGGCGGCGCGGGCATGATGTTTGCCGCCGAGATAATAGAAAAGCATGGCTGGGATTGCCTTACCTCGTCCGACGATACCGAGTTTACCATGCGTCGGCTCAACGAGGACAAAATTAAGACGATGTACGTCAAGGACGCTATCGTGTACGAGGATCAACCCGCCACCGTCAAGGAAACGTTTAAGCGGTATATGCGCATGGCGCGCGCCATAAACACGCTGTTCTGGACGCAGGGCATTAAGTCGTTCTTCCTGTTTTTCGTGCGTTGGAAGTATACATATCTCGATATGTTCATGACGCTCATGTTTATTCCCATTTGCGTGCTCATGTGCGTTTGGCTTCCTATCTATTATATATACGTGTTGCTGTTTTACGGCATAATGAATTATAAATATAACGCAAACTACATCGACCCGTCTACTCAAATGGATATGTTCTGGAAATACGTGACTACCATTTGCTACTCGCTGGCGTTTGCATTCGTGCTTGCGTTTATACTTCAGGCTCTGCTCGCCGTCGTGCTCGAGCGCAAACGGCTTAAAGCCCCGTTCAAAAAGATGTTACCCACGATACTGTTGTTCCCGTTGTTTATGATTATCTACGCCGCGGCAATAACCATAGGCGTGTTTAAAAAGCCCAAGTGGCACCAGGTCAAGCGCAACGTTACGGGCGGCGGTGACGACGGCGGAACGGAAGAGGAACCGCCGCAGAACGAACCGATACAGGCGGACGCGGTAGGAGAGCCCGAAACAATGGGCGAGCCCGTGGCACAAGCCGCAACCGAATAAAATTATTCAATACAACCTTATTATTGTCCCCATCCCCTAAAGGGGACAACAAAATTGATATAAGTTTCTTCTTTGGTGAATGTTTGTTAAAAATATTTTGAGGATATAAATGAAAAAATACGATTATTTAATTGTCGGCGCCGGTTTGTTTGGCGCCGCTTTTGCTCAAATAATGACTGAGCGCGGCAAAAAGTGTTTGGTGATTGAAAAGCGCGAAACGGTGGGCGGCAATATAGCTACCGAAACGGTCGAGGGCATTACCGTGCACAAGTTCGGAGCGCACATATTCCACACCGACGACAAGCGCGTTTGGGAATACGTAGGGAGGTTTGCCGAGTTTAACAACTTTGTAAACAGCCCTATTGCCAACTACAAGGGCAAGCTGTACAACCTGCCGTTTAACATGTTCACCTTTTATCAGCTTTGGGGTTGCAAAACGCCCGCCGAGGCGCACGCTATTATCGACGCACAGCGCGCCGCCGCGGGAAGCGGCGAGCCGCAAAACCTCGAACAAAAGGCGCTTATGTCGGTCGGCGAGGACGTTTACAAAACGCTTATCAAGGGCTACACCGAGAAGCAGTGGGGCAGAGACGCCAAGTACCTGCCGCCGTTTATAATCGGCAGAGTTCCGCTTAGGTTTGTGTACGACAACAATTACTTTAACGACAGATATCAGGGCATACCTATCGGCGGATACACCGCTATGGTAAAAAAGATGCTGGACGGCGTGGACGTCAAAACGGGCGTCGACTACTTCGGCGATCGGGATAAATGGGATAGCATTGCGGCGACTACGCTGTACACCGGACCGATAGACAGATTTTTCGATTACAAGTACGGCGAGCTCGAGTACCGCTCGTTAAGGTTTGAAACGGAAGTGTTGGATATCGAGGACTACCAGGGCAACGCGGTAGTCAACTACACCGACTACGAAACGCCGTTTACCCGCATTATCGAGCACAAGCACTTCGAGAAGCAAAAGAGCGAAAAGACGGTAGTCACCCGCGAATACCCCAAAAAGTTTGAAAAGGGCGACGAGCCGTACTATCCGATAAACGACGAACGCAATTCCGCGCTGTACCGTAAGTACGAGACGGAAGCGGCAAAGCTTAAAAGCACGCTTTTCGGCGGTCGGCTTGCCGGCTACAAGTACTACGACATGGACGACGCGGTCGCCGCCGTGTTCGCTCTTACGGATAGCATTAAATAAAAAACACTTGGGCAAAAAGAGGTATACTATGATACGGTTTTACGATGAGCCGGGACTTATCACGCCGCGCGGCGTGGAAGTAAAAGCCGATGTGGCGGTAACGACTTTCAGCGATTACATATATAAATTACTGTTAGAGCGGGCTAACGCCAAACAGGCGGGTTTGTGCAAGGGCAGCGTGGACATTCCGTTGTACACCTGCGACCTCGGCGGCAAGACCGCGCTTTTGTACCGCACGCCCGTGGGCGCGCCCGCGGCGGTCAGCGCGCTCGAAGAGATCATGGCTTGCGGGGTCAAAAAGGCGATTGCATTCGGCATTTGCGGCACGCTCGTTGACATTCCGCCGCACGAGATTGTAGTCCCCACCGTTGCGTTCCGTGACGAGGGAACGAGCTATCACTATCTTCCGCCCGCCGACAGCATTGTCGTTAAAAACGCGCAAACCGTTCAAGCGTCGCTCAACGCCAATGGCATAAAAACCACTGCGGGCGGAGTGTGGACAACCGACGGGTTTTATCGCGAAACGCGCACTCGCGCCGATATAATGAAGTCCAACGGCTGCGTAGCCGTCGATATGGAATGTGCGGCGTTGCAGGCTTGCGCCGACTTTCGCGGCAACGAGTTTTATACCTTCTTTATCACAGCCGACAGCTTGGCGGGCGAGGAATGGGAACCCAACTACCTGATCGACCTTGTAGCCACAGATTCGACATCGGTCGCCGTTGCCGCCGCACTCAAGCTCGCGCGGGAAATAGCGTAGTATAATTTGAAATTATGAAGTAAAATGGCGCGGCATGCCGCGCTTTTTCTTTTATTATTGTCCCCCCCCCCCGTGGGGGAAAGTGGCGGCGAGGAACGAGCCGCCGAAAGGGGTTAAGCAGCGCGCAATTACATTGATGTTGGTTAAGAACCGAAATTACCTCAACCCCTTTGTCACTCGCAGGCTCGTGACGTTTCCCCCGAGGGGGACAACAAATAGGACTGCGCAACCGAACGCGCCGCGCACTACTCGGGTTCCCACTTGGCGGACAACAAAGCGGACTGCACGACAGAATAAGCCGTGCTATAATCGGTGAGATTCTTCACGGCACGTTGCTTGTTCGGAATAACCTCGGCGCTTCGTATGACAAAAAGCGGACGAAAAAATCCCGACGGTCGGTCGGGATTTTTGTTGTGTAAGATTTAAGTTAAGGTTTGAGCCTGTTCGGACCGCGGAAGAGGAAGGTGACGTCCTTTACGCTGGGCAGGTCGAACAGCTTTACGAGCGTGCGAGTGATGCCCAGTCCGAAGCCGCCGTGCGTCGGCGCGCCGTAGCGGAAGAAGTCGAGGTATTCGGTCATGGTTTCGGGCTTGATGCCGTTCTCGATAATATTCCTGCGCAGGTTGTCGTAGCGGTGTTCGCGTTGCGCGCCGCTCGTTATCTCTATGCCCTTAAACAGCAGGTCGTACGTTTTGGTAAGCGCGGGGTCGTCGTCCTTCTTCATGGAATAGAACGCGCGGGCCTTTGCGGGGAAGTCGATTATAAACACAAAGTCGCTTCCGTATTTTTCCTTGACGTATTCGCAAATGAGCTTTTCGCCGTCGGGGTCGAGGTCGCCCTTGAGCGCGCGCGGCACTTCGTAGTTCTTTTCGGTCTTAAGTATCTTGTACGCGTCGGCAAGCGATATGCGCGGGATCTTATAGTCAAGCGAGATTATATCGTGCCCGAAGTACTTGTTGTACTCGTCGTTAAACTCCGCTTTTACGCCGTTGATGACGTAGGCGAGCAGGGCTTCCTCTATATCCATGACGTCGTGGTGCGAGTCGATAAACGACACTTCGACGTCTATGCCGGTGAACTCGGCGTCATGGCGGGATGTAAAGCTCGGATTGGCGCGGAAGTATTCGCCTATCTCGAACGTTCTGTCAAAGCCCGCCATCATGCTCATCTGCTTATACAACTGCGGGCTTTGCGTGAGGTATGCCTTTTGCCCGAAGTAGTTTTTCAGCTCGAACACCTCGCTGCCGCCCTCGCTCGATAGCGCGGTTATCTTGGGCGTGTGTATCTCGATAAAACCGTTCTTGTTAAAGAACTCCACGGCAAGCCGCTCGAATGCGGTCTGAATGCGGAACATGAAAACCTTTTTCTCGTCGCGCAGGTCTATCCAACGGTAGTCCATGCGAATGTCCTGGCCGCTTTCGGCGTTTAGCGGAATGATATCGGCAATACTCATTATTTCGAGCGCGGAGGGGTAAATCTCTTTGCCGCCGTTGCGCACGTATTCCGAATACACGCACTTGCCCGTTATCGCAACAAAGCTGTGCGGGGTGAGCTGTTTTGCCGTTTCGTAGGTCGGGTTATCCTTTTCGATAGTTACCTGGACAAACCCCGTAACGTCGCGAATGACCAAAAACATTATCTTTTTGTCGCGGATAGTTTCGACGTAGCCTTTGATTAGGCACTCGCCCTCGGTTAGGTCTTTGATGTAGGTTCTCTTCATGATTTCTTCTCCGAAAATAATCTTAAGATGTTTAGTACATTTTATCACCGCCTAACGTAAATGTCAATTTGTTGCAATGCGAATTATAAAATCGTTATTAAAATTGCGCAACTTTTTTTTGCACGAAAAAAACGAGCGAAGCCGGACTTGTACTAAGTCTGTCGGGTAAGTTTGTCTTGCGGCAAGTGATATTTCGCATAAAGCGAGGTGATACGGTTATAAAACGGCAAGCTATTATAACTTTGCGATAGCAAGATCTACCCGATGAAATCAATATCGCCGACAAAAAATCCCCGCTAAACTTCAATTACGAAATCAGTGAGGATTTTTGTCCGCATATTAGGTTTGTTTGGATCGGCGCGGGGTTAGTCGTTGTCGTCGCGCATCATATCCCAGCGCGGCATCATTTCGTGCATGTGACAGCAGCAACAACAGTCGTTACGTCTGACGGGGCGCTCCTCGCGCTTGCACCGACAGCAGCAGTTGTTGTTTTGCTGATGGCAGCAACAGTCGTGGCGCTCTTCGCGGCAGTGGTTTTCTACCGGGCGGCAGCAAATGGTCTGTTTGCGGTTGTTGCAACAACACGAATTGTTAAAGAAGAACATAATTACACCTCCGTTGTAGTATGTAATATGTTGTGCAGAGGGGTAACTACATTATCGGTATATGCGGAATGTGAGAAAGACGTGATATGGGAATTGAAAAAATTCGGAATTATAAATTAGTGAAGAGTTAAAAGCGAATATCTAATAAGTGAGGACTGCGCTTTGTGCCCTTATTAACGTTGTCCATCTTGGGGGACAACAAAGATGATTGCACAACAGAATTACCGCAACCCCTTTGTCACTCGCAAGCTCGTGACGTTTCCCCCGTGGGGGACAACAAAGATGATTGCACAACAAAATAAGCCGCACAATAATCCGTGAGATTCATCACGGCGCTTCGTAGGTCAAACGAGGTCGCACGGTGTTGCTTTTTTTGTCTCTCGAACGAAGTGAAGGATCTCACAAACAAAAAGCGCGGCACAATCAAAAAGGGAAGCCGAACAAACGACTTCCCAAATTTCAAATTATCTATGCGGTCTGTGTGGCGGACGGCGGCGGGATAGCGCGCTCGGTCTGCGGCGCGCGGAAGAGCTCGGTCTGCGGCGTGTCGGTGCTGGACGAGCCGCAGGGCGACGCGTCGGAGCCTTGGGCGCGGCGGGCGAGGACTGAGCGGCGCCCGAAGCGAGCGTCATTACGTAAATCTGCTTATCTTTAGTAGAGTAGTAAACGCCGTTTGCCAGCGGGATATACTCGTTGCCGAAGTTTGGTGCGGCCTGTTGTGTGGGTGCAAGATCGCGCGAATCGGACATTTGTATCATTTCGGGACGAATGTCGCGCACTGTTTCCTGTTCCTTTGCCCGTCTGTCAAGTTCTTTTTCGCGGTCGCGCAAATCTTTTTCCATTATATCGCGGCGCATTTTTTCAAGCTCGCCCTCGAGTCTGCGGAACGCTTCCTGGTCGGACGACGACATGTGCTGTACGCCCGTCGAAGCGGTAAGCCGCGTTACCATGTCGCGCATGCTGTCAAGCTCGTTTTTGAGCCTATCGACTTCTTTGAGTGCGATAGGGTCGGGCGAAGCGTGATACTGCGCGGCTTGCTGCGCCTGTTGCATCATGCGCTGAGCCTGTTCCATCATGACGCGCGCCGATTGCGTCGCTTCCGATTCACCGACGGCGCGATAGCCTTGATTGTGTACTGCCGCGGACTGTGCCGCTTGAGCCGCGGCTGCCTGTTGCGCCTGCTGAGCCTGTTCCATCATGCGTTGAGCTTGTTCGAGCATGGCGCGCGCCGCCTGAGTCGTTTCGGACTCTGCGGTTTTGGATTGCTGTTGTTCGGCGGCTTGTGCCGACTGCGCGGCTTGCTGTGCACGGGCTTGGATCTGTATGGCTTGAAGCTGTGCTTCCACCTGCTGTTGCGTGCGGCGTGCCTGTTCCATCATAGCTTGCGCCTGTTCCATCATTGCACGCGCCTGCTCTACGGCGGCATCGGCTTGTTCTTTTTCGACCGAAGGCGTCTGTTGCTGTTGCTCGCTCTGTACGGGCTGTTCGGCGACGCTCGGTTGTTCCGTTACGATAGTTGTTTCGGTAATAATAGTTTGTTCCGTCTGCCATTCGGGCGCGTCCGAAAACGGGTCGAGTATTATCGGCTGTTCTACAGGCGGTTCCTCTGTAATAATGGGCTGTTCCGCGGGCGGCTCGGTGACGATCGGTTGTTCGGTCGTCGGCTCGTTGTCCAAAACGGGGTCGGTGAGTATAAGCACTTCGGGCGGTTCGTCGTTTAGCATGGCGGCGAGTTGCGCTTCCATATCCGCCGTAGTTTCCGTAGTGTCGTTAATCGGCGTCGGCTCGTCGTTAAGCATAGCGGCAAGCTGAGCTTCCATGTCCGCGGCAGCGCTATCCGGAGGGGGCGCCATAATAATAGGCTCTTCTTTAGCGGGTGCGCTCGGCGGCGGAGTCATAATAATGGGTTCGTCTTGCGGCGGAGGAGGCGTCATAATAATCGCCTCGGACGCGCCGTCGGGGCTTACGATTTCCGCATCCACCTCGTAGGGCGGTTGCGTTCCTTCTATAGTTTGATTGCCGAGGTCGGCGTTGTTATCCTTGTAGTTGTTAGCCATAGAGGTTCCCACTATATATTTTATACATTATATAATACTATATTCACACGGTTTTGTCAATACATTTACCGCTTTTGCAGGGACGGAATTATGCGATAACGTTGCGCGTTTGCGGCGTGGAAAGTCGTCAAGGTCGCCGCCGCGAGGTAAATTTAGACAAAACTATTGACAGTGTTAATCTCTTGTGTTAAAATTAGTAATGCGATATCTTCGGCAAATTAATTTTTAACCGAAAATGATGAGGTAAAAATGAAAATAAAAAATCGCTTTTTATCGGCGGTATTGTTTGTAATACTTTTGCTGATGACGCTTTTTGCCGTCGGGTGCGAGGCGATACCCGTGCGCAAACCGAACAACGTGGAACAGCCCGACGAAAACCGGCTCGCAGCTGTCAGCGCCGAGTCTATTCGGTTTTTAGTTACCGACGACACGTCGTTCGTGGTGTCCTGGAACGGGGTGCCTAATGCCACAAGCTACGAGGTTAGTTGCGGAAATTCCAAAACGACCGTTACGGCGACCAACGTGGATTTGCGCAATACGGCAGGTTTTACGCTTCCGACAAGCGGCAAAATAACTATAAAGATAATCGCGAAGGGCGAGGGGTACAAGGACTCGGCGCCCACGTCAAAAACGTATGATGCGGAGGAGGTAACACAGTTGCGCAGCCCCGAGATAATTTCATTTAACAACGGCGTAATTGAATGGAACAAAGAAAGCGGCGTCGTCGCATTCGTCCTCAAGGTCAACGGAACGCTCGTATCGGACGACTATAATCAAACGACGTACGACACTTCGTCGCTTAATTCGTCCGCGCGTATCGAGATTGCCGCAAGGGGCGGCAACGGCGTTAGCGCGACGACCGCGGTAAACTACGACTACTCGACCAAAAAACTGCGCATGCTTCCCGTAGCGGATTACACGCTTGACGGCGATATACTTAAGTGGGGCGCAGTCGGCGGCGCGATAGGTTACAAGGTAGTCGACCTCGACTTTAACGCGTACAACGTTACCGTCGCTCACTATATCATGACTGTGCGTAACGTTATTTACGGCGTTTACCCGATTATGCCCGACGACGCAGTCGTACAAAGCGCGGCGGTCGAGGCGGTGGATATACCGTACCTTTCGGGAAGCGGCACGGCTTCCGACCCGTACTTGATCAAAACGCCGTTCGACCTCAGAACCATAGACTATTACGAGCTCAGAAGCGCGGAAGAGGGCGGCGGTAAAAAATATTACAAGATCGACGCCGATATCAACTACCAAACGGTTGCCGCGCTCGACGGCGATTCCAACGTGTTTACTCTTCGCAAGCCGTTCTTCGGTGTGCTCGACGGCAACGGAAAAAAACTGTCCGACTTTAACGTCGATTATTACAACGGATTTTGGGCGCTTTTCGAGCATGTAGCCAACGGCGGCGAGATAAAGAATATCAAGTTCGTCGGTCCCGTTATCAACAACGGCGTGCAGGACAACGAGCACCCGATTAACCCCGCTATCGCCACGGTTGCTTACCGCAACTACGGCGTTATATCGAACATAACGGTTACTAACGCAAAGTACACCGCCAAGGCCGGCGCGATAGCGGGTATCGTTATTCACAACTACGGCACGGTATCCGCTTGCGCGCTTACAGGTTGCACGTACACGGAAAGCAGTACGTCGGGCATCGGCTCCGCCGCGTACGAAATGGGCGGCGTCGTTTTGGAAAACAACAACGGCGGCACCGTAACGGGCTGTTCGGTCAAAACGCTTACCGTCAAGGGCGCGGGCGCCAATATCGGCACGACCGGCGGTATCGTATCGGTCAACCGCAAGGGCGGCGCCGTCAGCGGCAACAGCTTCGACGGCGTGACCGTAAGTAATCTTCAGTCCGGCAAAGAGCTTGGCGGCATAGTCGGCTATACGGCAGGCGCAATCGGTTCGCAGGGCTCGCTCGGCACGCTCACTCGCGGCTCGGTAGCGGTAAGCGGAAATACCGGAACAGCGTCTGCGCCGTACGGCAAGCTTTACGGCAAGCTCGGTTAATATGGAGGGGGGAATGATGAGAACGACAATAAATAAAAGTAAAAGATTGATCACCATTGCCGCCGCGCTTATCGTTGCGCTTCTTGCGGTCGCGGTAGGGCTTATCGTGCGTAACCGTCCTGCGGAAGCGGCGACGAACGGCACGATAACAATACACGTTTACGATCCTCAAAAGGATTATAGATCCAATGTTTACGCTTGGATTTGGACGGACGGCGAGGGTACGGCGTGCCAAATCTCTAGTTCGGCGGCGAGCAACGAGCAGTTCAAGTTTTCAAACGACACGTACTCAAACACCGCGTACACGGTTAAGTACAATGCGACCGCCGCGGAAATCACCAAGCTGAACAACGGCGCCGTCAAGCTCGGTCTTATAATGGGCGTGCTCAACGGGTCGGTCAGCAACATTTGGGAAGGCGACAACTTTAAAAAAGATATAGACGAAAACGCGTTTATTGATATGACGGGCGCGTTCGGGTCGGGCAGCGCCGCCGACGTCTATTATATCAGGCGAGATACCACAGGCTATACTAAACTTCAGGAGGCAAAAGAGGCATTGAACAGCGTAATAGGCGTTCGCTTTTCGGACGTAACAAGCTCGGGTGTCAAGGTAGTGTTCAGTGCGGCGCGCCCGCTTACAGGCACGACAGTCGATTTATATAAAAACGGCGTTAAGGTCGACACCGCAAATGCACAGCAGAACGGCGCCGACGAATGCGCTTGCATAGTTACCTTCTCCGATTTGAATTTGAGTAATTTCGATTATTCGGCTAACTATCAAATACGCATGACCGTCGACGGAACGGAAAGCGTCAAGTCCGTATCGTCGAGCACGCTTTTGGATACCGTCGGCTTTATAAAAACGTTTGAAACGGCGGACACTCAAAACCGAGAGTACGGCGCGATATATACAAAAACTTCCACCACTTTCCGAGTATGGGCGCCGCTTGCGGCGGCTGTCAAGCTCCGCATTTACGACAAAGGCGAGGGCGGATCGCCCGCTTCCGCTTACGACATGACAAAGCGCAATCCCGATAGCTGGGGCGGCGTTTGGGAATATACCCTTGACGGCGACCAAAATGGCAAGTATTACACCTACGTTGTCAATAATTACGGCAAGGACACCGAAACGATAGACCCGTACGCCAAGGCTTGCGGCGCAAACGGTAAGCGCGGCATGGTCGTCGATCTCGATTCCACCGATCCGCTCGGCTGGGAAAACGATAAGCACCTTTACGCGACCAACGCCGCGGCGGCGGATAATCCCGTCGTTTGGGAAGTGTCGGTAAACGATTTTTCGTCGTCGTCCGACTCGGGCATGAGATACAAGGGTAAGTACCTTGCGTTTACCGAAACGGGCACTAAGGTTCCCGGCACCGACCTTAAAACGGGCGTCGATTACCTTAAGGACTTGGGTATAACTTACGTTCACCTCAACCCCGTTTACGACTTTGCAACGGTCGACGAGGCCGACATGACAAGGGCGGACAGCGGCGAGTTCAACTGGGGCTACGACCCGCAAAACTACAATATCCCCGAGGGTTCGTTCTCAACCGACCCCGCTAACGGCAACGTCAGAATTAACGAGTTCAAGCAAATGGTTATGGCGCTGCACAAGGCGGGTATAGGCGTGGTTATGGACGTCGTTTATAACCACACGTACGCAACCAGCGGTCAGGCGCTTCACGATACCGTTCCGTACTACTACCACCGCACCAACGAGGACGGCAGGCTTACCAACGATTCGGGTTGCGGCAACGGCACGGCTTCCGAGCGCAGTATGATGCGCAAGTACATCGTCGAGTCGATACTGTATTGGGCGACCGAATATCATATAGACGGTTTCCGCTTCGACCTTATGGGTATTCACGACGTGACGACAGTCAATATGGTGCGTTCTACGCTCAGCGCGCTCGACGGCGGCAAGGGCAAGGCTCTTCTTATCTACGGCGAGCCGTGGTCGGCGGACGGCGGATATAAAGCCCCGTCGTTTACAAACAGAATAAACGCGACCCAATCGACGATTGCGGGCACGGGCAAATACACGTCCAATTCGGGCAACGATATGCTCAAGTTCAAGTATTTTTCGGCAGGCGACGGCGACCCTACGGCGCTTAACGCGCTCGACCCGAGAGTGGCCATATTCAACGACAGCGGTCGAAACGGCTTGCGCGGCGAGTGCAAAGACCGCGCCCCCACGCAGGGCTGGGTAAACGGCGTGCCCGGCGAAATCGAAAAAGTACGGCGCATGATAGAAGGCGGCGTGGGCGATTACGCTAAGGGTTTGCATACCGGGCTCGGATCGCGCAACGTGGCGTATGCGGCGGCGCACGACAACTACACGCTGTGGGATCAGATTTGCGGCGAAAAACACGGCAATCAGTCGGCGCTGTTCTACGACTTTGTTAACCCCGACCATATTAGGAGATGTCAGCTCGTCGCGGCGGCGTACCTCGCAAATCCCGGTATCGCGTTCATGATTGCGGGCGAGGAAATGGGCAGAACCAAGTACGGCAACGAAAACTCGTACAACTCGCCGACCAAGCTCAACACAATAACATGGTCGCGGCAAGCGCAGTTCGCCGATTTGTACAACTTCTACAAAGGCGTTATAGCGCTTCGCAGAGCAAACACCAATACACTGTTCTCGTATACCAAGGCGGCGGCGAGCGCCGATTACAGCAAGGGTAACTTCGGTTCTGCGGGGCCCGACTTGACGACGGGCGCATTCACCTTTACGCGTACGCAGGGCGGCGCAACGCTTACGCTGTCGCTCGATCCTTCGACGCTTACGGGATCGTTCAGAATCGGAAGCACGGCAGTGACCGTCAAAGCCAACGGCTAAACACTATTATAAGAACACTTTTATAATAAAAAACCGTTCGTTAATTCGGACGGTTTTTTTGTTGAATATTTGTTTCGGTTGTAATATACTGTAAACGTGGAAAAACAAACGACACAGCTTCCGATTGTCGAAAACAGCGACGTCGGGATAATGCGGTTTTGCGTACGCATACTGTTTGAGCACGAAAACGACGGGCTTGCCGATGCGCTTATAAAAAGGTTCGGCGGCGCAACGGGCGTGTTTGAAGCGTCGTACGAGGAACTCATGGGCGTAAAGGGTATGACCGAGCGTGCGGCTACCTTCTTTTCCGTCATGCCGAGATTAAGACGGACGGCTATGCTTAGGTTTGTCGGCGGAATAGCGATGGAGCGCGAACGCGACGCCGTGCTGTATGCGGCGGTGTACTTTATGAACGACCGCAAGCCGAGCGAAGTTTGCGTGTGTTTGGATAAGAACAACAAGGTGATTTGCGCAGAAAAATTGACGGAAAACGAGCGCATAAGAGAGCTCGCCTCGATTGCCTGCGGGCATAACGCAAAAAAGGTTTTATTGCTTCGGCACGAGCCGAGAATTACGGAAAAGGAAAGAGCGATTGTGCCGACGCCCGAAACACAACGACAGCTCATAAAGATTATTCGGCTTTTTGATACGCTCGAGATAGAACTTGTCGACTATATCGAGTACGGGAATTGCGCGTTCTTTTCGTACGCGAGAGCGGTGGACGGCGATATCGGGATTAGCGGCGTCGACAGCGCGATGGAAGAGAAACGCACGAAGCCCGATTGGAAAACGCTCGCCGAAAGCTACTACGTGTATTGTATTAAGAATACGATAGGGAAAAGCCTCGAGTAAAATATTAGTTTAACTAAATTCGAATAAAGCATTTGACAAACGGCTCGTTATGTAGTAGAATATATAAGCCGTCGAGGTGTAGCGCAGTTGGTAGCGCGCATGGTTCGGGACCATGAGGCCGCGAGTTCGAGTCTCGCCACTTCGACCAAAACGTAAACCCACCAACGGTGGGTTTTTTGTTTTGGTCGAAGTGGCACACAGGCGAGAGCGCACCGAAGAAAGCATCGATAAGCGGACAAAAAGGAAAAGAAAAGGTTATTATGCAACCGTCAAAGATGTTCGGTGCGCAGTTCGCTAGCCGCTTGCGCTTTAGCGCAAAGGCCGCCGCGAATCCGCGGCAGTCTCGCCATGATGATACCACGCTTGTACGGTGGGTTTTTTGTTTTGGTTGAATCGGCATACGGGCGAGAGCGCGGCTTTGCGTATTTGTAAGCTATAAAATTAATACGGAAAACACTTGACTTTTTGACTAATAAACATTATAATTATATCAAATCTGTCAAAAAGATATAATTGAGGGTAAAGGGGTGCATACGTTTGATTATCGAGAAATTAAATTTAATATAACTAACGAGTTGCTTAAAACGATATCGGATATCCAGGAACACAAAGGCGAACAGAATCTATATTTAAATACGAGAGCCGACACCGTTGCCGCGTTGGCGGAAATTGCTAAAATACAGAGTGTGGAATCGTCAAACAAAATAGGGGGCATTTATACGAGCGACGATAGACTCAAACAGCTTGCGCTCGACAAAACAAATCCGCAAAATCGCGACGAGCGTGAGATCGCGGGGTACCGTAACGTGTTAAATACTATAAACGAGAATTATATGTTTATTCCTCTTACAACCCCGTATATTTTGCAGTTGCATAAGGATCTGTATTCGTATAGCGGAAACGAGTACGGCGGCAGGTATAAAACGGGCGATAGCGTAATTACGCAGCAAAGCGGCGACGGGGAAGAATTTATACGCTTTCAACCGTTACGGGCATGTGCTGTGTCGGGAGCAATGGAACAGGCGTGCGCGTCGTTTAACCGAGCGATCGAGCAACAATCGACTCATCCGCTATTGCTGATACCGACGTTTATATCGGACTTTTTGTGTGTTCGCCCGTTTGACGACGGCAACGGCAGAATGAGTAGACTTTTAACTTTGTTGTTGCTTTACCGTTTCGGCTACAACGTCGGTAAACATATAAGCATAGAGCGTATAATCGAACGGACAAAGCAAGATTATTACGCCGCGCTTTACAAAAGCTCGCAGGGCTGGCATGAGAATAAAAACGACTATCTTCCGTTTGTTAATTATATGCTCGGCGTCTTGCTTGCGGCGTATCGCGAATTTAACGACCGCGCGCAAATTTGGGGGAAGAAGCCGCCGACAAAACCGCAACGCATAAAAGAGCTTATAAAAAACACGTTCGGCACAATCACTAAATCCGAAATAAAAGAGCATTGCCCCGACATTTCGGAAATCACAATACAGCGCATGCTTGCCGAATTGGTCGAAAGCGGTGATGTAACAAAGCTCGGCGGCGGCAGATATACAAAATACGTTTGGAATAGCGATAGGAGATAACAAATGATTACAGGCGAACTTAAAAACAAAATAGACGGACTTTGGCTTACCTTTGCCTCGAGCGGGCTTGTCAATCCGCTCGACGTTATCGAACAGATAACGTACTTAATGTTTATTCACGACTTGTCGGAAGCGGACGACCGAAAGAGCAAGGAGGCGGTCATGCTCGGGCTATCGTATAAAAGCATTTTTAAACCGGAAGTGGCAATCGGCGACCGCACGGTTTACGGCGAGCTTTTGAAGTGGTCGGTTTTCCGCGACAAGCCCGCCGTGCAGATGTACGGTATTTTACAGGATTCCGTATTTCCGTTTATCAAAAACCTGCATGCGGACAAAGACAGCGCGTACAGCAAGTATATGAGCGACGCGATTTTTAAGATCCCCACGCCCAACGCGCTTTCCAAAATCGTGGCGAGCCTGGACGAGATTTTCGAGCTTATCAAAAAATCCGATTCGGTGGACGCCAAGGGCGACGTTTATGAATACCTGCTGTCCAAGATCGCGCAGTCGGGACTTAACGGGCAATTCCGCACGCCCCGCCACATCATAAAAATGATGGTGGACATGATGCGCCCTGCGCCCGACGACGTGATTTGCGACCCCGCTTGCGGAACGTCGGGATTTTTGGTCGCGGCGGGCGAGTATCTTAAAGAGCACCATAAGGAAGATATCTTTTTCGACCGTAGTAAGCGCGAGCATTACATGAGCGGCACATTCCACGGCTACGACATGGACAGAACGATGTTGCGTATAGGCGCGATGAACATGATGACCCACGGCGTGGACAATCCGTTTATCGAGTACCGCGACAGCCTTTCTGACCAAAACCCCGATAGTGAAAAGTATTCGCTTATCTTAGCCAACCCGCCCTTTAAAGGCAGTCTGGACAACGACACCGTTTCCGCAGATTTGCTTAAGGTTTGCAAAACCAAAAAGACCGAGCTTTTGTTCCTCGCGCTTTTTTTGCGCATGCTTCGCGGCGGCGGCAGATGTGCGTGTATCGTTCCCGACGGCGTGCTGTTCGGCTCGTCAACGGCGCATAAGGCTATACGAAAAGAACTGATAGAAAAGCACCGTTTGCAAGCGGTCGTGTCCATGCCGAGCGGGGTATTCAAGCCGTATGCGGGCGTTTCGACAGCCGTGCTTGTGTTTACCAAAACGGACCACGGCGGAACGGATAAGGTCTGGTTTTACGATATGAAGGCGGACGGCTTTTCGTTGGACGACAAGCGTACGGAAGTCAAGGAAAACGATATTCCCGATATAGTGGCGCGCTTCCATAATTTGCAGGGCGAACAAGACCGCGCCCGCACCGAGCAGAGCTTTTTGGTCGACAAGCGCGAAATTGTCGAAAACGACTACGACCTGTCTATCAACAAATACAAAAAGACCGAGTACGTTGCGGAACAGTATCCCGAACCGAAAGAGATCCTTGCAGACATACGCGAGCTCGAAAACGAGATCACGGCGGGTCTTGCCGAGTTGGAGGAACTGCTGTGAGAGTAAGGTTAGGGGATTATGTAAAAATAAAGACAGGCAAACTTGATGCCAATGCCGCAGATGATGACGGCACTTATCCTTTTTTTACTTGTTCTGTAGAGCCGCTGAAGATTAATCAATACGCATATGACTGCGAATGTGTTTTGGTTGCTGGTAACGGTGATTTGAATGTTAAATATTATAACGGGAAATTTAATGCTTATCAGCGAACGTATATCATAGAAAGTAAAGATAAGCGGATTTTATCGGTACCGTACTTGTATAGTTTTTTGGATAAACATGTGGAAACCTTGCGAGAGGAATCCGTTGGCGGAGTAATTAAATACATAAAACTCGCCAATTTGACTGAAGCGGAAATTTGTTTACCAAGCGAAGATGAACAAAATCGCATTGTGAATGAAATTAATAAAGTAGATTTACTGATTAAAAAGCGCAAACAACAACTTGAAAAATTGGACTTGCTTGTTAAATCGCAATTTATTGAGATGTTCGGAGATCCAAAGGTGAATTGTCATAAGTGGCAAATGTCCACTATTGGCGAGCTGTTTAGAGTGTCGAGTGGAGGAACGCCTACCACAGGAGTAGGCGAATATTGGGAAAATGGTACAATCCCATGGATAGGCTCTAATATGTGTCAAGACACGGTTTTATATGAGAATGATGGAAAATTTATAACAGAAGAGGGATATGCACATTCATCAGCAAAGTGGTTTTATAATGGGACTGTTTTGGTTGCATTAGTTGGAGCGACGATAGGAAAAACAGCACTGCTTCGGTTTGATACAACTACCAATCAAAACATTGTTGGTATTGATGTTAATGGCAATCAGAACTTTTTATCGGAATTCATTTTTTATCAACTGCAAATGCAGTATGGTAAATTTATGGAAATAGGAAATGGTAAGTTTAAAATGGCTAATCAAGGGTTTATTCGCAACTTGCCGTGTATGTGTCCGCCTATAGAACTACAAACTCAATTTGCGGCATTCGTCGAACAGACCGAAAAAACAAAATCCACTATCAGGCACAGTCTTGATAAACTAACAATATTAAAAAATGCTTTAATGCAAAAATACTTTGGATAAAGGAGAAATTAAAAAATGAGTAAAGCGGTAGAAGTAATCAATGCGGTGGTATCACCTGTAACCAAACTAATCAAAACGGTTTCGAGCGCTATCGGTAAAGCTTATGAGCCAACGCATATAAAGCGTATGGCAAAAGCGCGAGCGCGGGAAATCGAGGAAATCGGTCGAGCGTTGCGTGAAAATGCGGATATTCCAATAACATATTCGAATGGCGAAATAGTTGCAGATACAAAAGACTTTGACCAATTAGTAAAACGCACGCAAAGCCGTATGGCGTTTCAGGAATTACAAAAACAACAAAATATTGAGAGCGTTGTAGATAAGGCATACGGACTCTTGGACGGTGAACCCGACTGTACTGATGTTCCGGTTGATAATGATTGGCTAAGTCGATTTTTTAATTCGGTTGAAAATATTTCGGATAATGATATGCAATTGCTATGGGCAAGAATTCTGGCAGGCGAGGTGAAACAGCCTAAAACATACTCATTGCGAACGTTGGAAACATTAAAAAATATATCTAAGGATGAAGCCTTATTGTTTCAAAAGATGACCGCATATGTGTTTACAATTGGACTAGGGAAATATATCTTTTCTAACGATGCTATCCTTGAAAAAAATGGTACACAGTATCGTGATATAGTTTTATTGCGAGAGTGTGGTCTATTAACAGATCTTGCGAATCTTACTATCAATAATGTTAAAGATAAGGATCTTTCCGCAATTTATACGGAAAAAAGAATTGTGATTTTTGATTGCGCTCGTAAAAAAGATATGGATGTCGATATGAGTGTTTATATGCTTACGACTGTGGGGAGAGAGTTGTTTGATATTGTACAAAAAGAGTTTAATAATGAATATATATTAGATTTAGCAGAGAAATTGTATAATGTATATAGACCTAATGTGAAAATAAAAGTTTTTAGGGTTACTTCCATACAAGATGATACAATCAATTATGAAGATAATCCCATAAAAGTATTTGATAACGAGATAGTATCATGACCAACTTTGATTTTTTGAGAAGCGAAAAGGAGTTTGCCGTATTTGCGGAAGTTGCGATTAAGGCGGAAGAAATCCTTCATGTCGACGCTGCGGCGAGTGTGTTTAACTGTCGCCGCGCGATGGAGTTTGCCGTAAAATGGATGTACTCTGTGGACGCCAAGCTTAAAGTGCCCGCTTATGACGATTCGCTAAACACGCTCATGAGCACGGCGGAATTTCGCAATATCGTCGACGGCAACCTGCTCAACCGCATGCACTATATACGCAGGACGGGCAACGTTGTGGCGCACGCCGGCAAGACGGTAAGCGATGCGGAAGCGCGGCTGTGCTTGGAAAATCTGTTTTACTTTCTCGACTTCGTCGCGTATTGTTATTCCAAAGGCTATACTCAAAGGCAGTACGACAAAACGCTTGTCGACAAGCAGACCGAAACGCTTGTCGATAATTCCGTAGATGTCAACTTCCAAGAGTTGCTTGCCGAGAATGCCGCGCTAAAAGAGGAATTGACACGTCGCCGCGCCGAGCAGGGAAAGACGTACTCGCCCAAAGTCGAGCCGTCGGAATTTCAAACGCGCAAGTTGTATATCGACGTGGCGCTTGCCGACGCAGGCTGGGCGGAAAACAAGAATTGGATAAACGAGTACCCGTTAGTCGGAATGCCCAATTCGTCGGGTGCGGGGTTTGCCGATTACGTTCTGTTAGGCGACGACGGCAAACCGCTTGCGGTTGTCGAGGCCAAAAGGACTTGCGCCGACCCTGCTGTAGGCAGGCAACAGGCCAAGCTTTACGCCGATCTGCTGGAAAAGCAGTTCGGGCGTCGCCCTATAATATTCCTTACCAACGGCTACGACACGGTTATTTGGGATGACAAATATTATCCCGAGCGCAAGGTGAGCGGCATATATTCCAAGCGCGATTTGGAGCGACTGTTCAACCTTAGAACGCAAAAGCTGTCGTTAAAAAACGTTACCGTCAACAAGGGAATAGCCGGGCGGTATTACCAGGAAGCGGCAATAAAAAGCGTATGCGAAGCGTTCGGTCGCAACCGCCGAAAAGCGTTGCTCGTAATGGCGACGGGCTCGGGCAAGACGCGCACGGTTATCGGGCTTGTCGACGTATTGTTGCGGCACGGGTGGATAAAAAACGTGCTTTTCCTTGCCGACAGAACGGCGCTCGTAACGCAGGCAAAGCGCGCGTTCGTCAATCTTTTGCCCGATTTTTCGGTGACTGATTTGTGCGAGAGCAAAAACGACCCGCTCGCTTGCGGAATCTTTTCCACCTATCAAACGATTATGAATTGTGTCGACAACGTCAAGGACGCCGAGGGGCGATTGTTTACGTGCGGGCATTTCGATTTGATAATCTGCGACGAGGCGCACCGTTCCATATACAACAAGTATCAGGCAATATTCGATTACTTTGACGCGCCGCTTATCGGGCTTACCGCAACGCCTAAGGACGACATCGACAAAAATACTTACGATATTTTCGAACTTGAACAAGGCGTGCCCACGTACGGCTACGATTTGGCGCAGGCTGTTGCCGACGGGTATCTTGTAGACTACGTTACGGCGGACGTCGCGCTTAAGTTTATGCAGAAAGGCGTGGTTTACGACGAGCTGTCGGAGCGGGAAAAAGCGGAATACGAAAACACGTTTGCCGACGAGAACGGCGACTATCCCGACCGCATTTCGTCCAATGCGTTAAACGAATGGCTGTTTAACGAGGACACTATCGCGCAAGCGCTTAGGTGCGTTATGCAAAACGCCCTGAAAATCGATTACGGAAGTAAGATAGGCAAGACGATTATTTTTGCCAAAAACCACAGACACGCCGAGCTTATCTTTGAGATTTTCAACCGCGAATATCCGCATCTTAACGGCTATGCGAAGGTCATAGATAACTACTTAAACTACGCGCAAAGCGCGATAGACGAGTTTTCCGATCCCAAAAGACTGCCGCAGATCGCGATTTCCGTCGATATGCTTGATACGGGTATCGATATTCCCGAAATACTTAACCTCGTCATATTCAAGCCCGTTTTGTCGAGCGCTAAGTTTTGGCAGATGATAGGGCGCGGAACGAGATTGTGCCCCGAGCTGTTGGACGGCGAGCATAAGAAAAAGTTTTTCGTATTCGATTTCTGCGGCGTGTGCGAGTTCTTTAAAGCCGACAAGGGCAAAGAGGTCAACAATCAGGTCGCGTTGCAATCGGCAATATTCAATCTTAAAGCGCAAATCGTGTTTAAGCTTCAGGATATAGAGTATCGGACCGACGAGTTGATTGCTTTTCGCAATAGGCTAATCGGCGAACTGAAAGGCAAAATCGCCGAGCTCGATAAAAATAATTTTGCCGTCAAATTGCAATTAAAGCACGTGGAAGAATATGCGCGCGACGAGGCGTACGCACCTCTTTCCTATGAAGATACGCTAATCATGGCGGAGCATATATCGCCGCTCGTATTGCCCGAGAACGACGACGTGGCGGCGGTGCGGTTCGATTCGCTTATGTACGGGATAGAGCTTGCGTATTTGGCGGGCAAAACGTACAGTCGCGCGCGCAACGACTTGGTTAAAAAGGCGGTCGCGCTCTCGCAAATTGCCAATATCCCGCAAATCATGGTGCACACCGAGCTTATAGAAAGCCTGTTAAAGCCCGAGTATCTCGAGGCGGCGGGAATAAACGAGTTTGAGCGCATACGGGAAAACCTGCGTGATTTGATGAAGTTTATTCCTAAAAGCAAGATAACGTATACCACGGATTTTACCGACGAAATACTGTCCGTCGAATGGCGGGAAGCCGAGCTTACCGGCGACGCGCTGAAAAACTACAAAATCAAGGCGGAGCAATATATTCGCGAACATCAGGACGTACAAGCGATTGCAAAGCTGAAAAGGAACGAACCGCTTAATGCGGACGATATCGCCGCGCTTGAGGAAATACTGTGGAGCGATTTGGGCACAAGGGAAGAGTACGAAAACTCTTTCGGCGCAAAGCCGCTCGGCGAGTTCGTGCGGGAAATAGTCGGGCTGGATATGGCTTCCGCAAAAGCCGCGTTCGCCGATTATCTTAACGAGAACAGCTTTGACAGCAGGCAAATATATTTTGTCAATCAGATTGTCGAGTATATCGTAAAGAACGGACTGATGAAGGATTTATCGGTACTGCAAAGCGCGCCGTTTACCGATAGGGGAAGCATTGTGGATATCTTCCGTGACGTAAACGTTTGGTACGAAATCCGCAAAATAATCACTACTATAAATTCCAATGCGAACGTTGCTTAAATAAGCGCGCATATCATTAAAACAAAAGCCCGCCGAACAGTGGGTTTTTTGCTTTGACGGGAAGCCGCGATATGCAGGCGGACACGGTGAGTTTTAGGCGGCTTTTGGGTGTTAAAATGCAATGTCAAAACGCTTGACAAGGGCGCGGACAAGAGGGTATAATAAAGAGTACGCGTAGAATTATGCGCGCACCCTATGCCAACCCGTGTTCAACACGGGTTGGCATAGGGTACAATCTTGCTCTTATTCGAACGAGTGGGAGCGGCAATACTACTATAAGGAGGTAGAGTAACAATGCCTACGATCAACCAACTTGTTAGGAAAGGTCGTCAAAAGGTCGAGTACAAGTCCATGAGCCCGATACTCGATAACAATCCCCAAAAGCGCGGCGTATGCCTTTCGGTGACTACGACAACCCCTAAAAAGCCCAACTCCGCTTTGCGCAAGATCGCTCGTGTGCGTCTTGTCAACAAGATGGAAGGTACGGTCTACATTCCCGGCATCGGTCACAACCTGCAAGAACACTCGGTTGTGCTTGTCCGTGGTGGCAGAGTGAAGGACTTGCCCGGTGTGCGGTATCACATCATTCGCGGTGCGTTAGACACCGCCGGTGTGGCAAAGCGCAAGCAGTCCCGCTCAAAGTACGGCGCCAAGAAAGCGAAATAATCGACCGCCTAACAAATGCTTGTGCGACGTCTTGCTGCCGTTTTTTGCCGTTAGCTGTGTTGCCCGTCCTTGACGTAGCGTCGCTACGCCTGCGGACGAGCGCCTTGCTCTCGATAAAAACGCCTACGCAATCCTGTCGCGTTGCGTTTGCTCGTCGGTCTTCGGTAAGTCTGTAAATTAACTTATAGATTTAGCTTTTTTGTGCCTATCAACCAAGCGCGGTTGCGCTTAAAAAATTCGAATAAGGAGATAATCATGCCGAGAAGAAGCGGGGTTCCCAAAAGGGACGTATTACCCGATCCTATCTATAACAGCAAGGTCGTAACCAAGCTTGTCAACCAGGTCATGCTGGACGGCAAGAAGGGCACGGCTCAAGCAATTGTGTACGACGCATTTTCTATTATAAAGGAAAAGACGTCGCTCGAACCGGTTGACGTATTTAACCAGGCTATGGCTAACGTCAAACCGCAACTGGAAGTCAAAGCGCGCAGAGTCGGCGGCTCGACCTATCAGGTTCCGCTGGAGATACGCGCCGACCGTCAACAGACGCTCGCTATACGTTGGATAGTTATGTTCGCACGCAAGCGCGGCGAAAAGACGATGGACGAGCGCCTTGCGGGCGAGCTTTTGGACGCGTACAACAACACCGGCGCGGCTGTAAAGCGTAAAGAGGAAATGCACAGAGTGGCTGAGGCTAACAAGGCGTTTGCTCACTTTAGGTGGTAGTTTTAAAACGACTGCGAATGCGATACGGCAGCGGCTAGCTTTTTTGGGGCGTTTACTTTGTTGCGGCTCATCGACGTAGCGCTGCTACGGCTTTGTCGCCGCGCCGTGTAACCGCTTAAAAAGCCGACGCAATCCGATAGTCTCACGCATTCTTGTCGTTCTGCAGCTATTATAATAAGTCAAAGACATATCAATCGGCGGCTTTGCCGCCCTACAATTCCGAATTCCGAATTCCACATTCCGAATTTATTTAGAGGAAATAATTATGGCAAGACAATTTGCATTGGAAAACACGCGTAATATCGGTATTATGGCGCACATCGATGCCGGCAAAACCACAACTTCCGAGCGTATTTTGTTTTATACCGGTAAGGTTCACAAAATAGGCGAGGTTCACGACGGCGGCGCGACCATGGACTGGATGGTACAGGAACAGGAGCGCGGTATAACCATTACCTCCGCGGCTACCACCACGCAGTGGCGTACTTCGCCCACCGCGCCGATGACGCGTATCAATCTTATAGACACCCCCGGGCACGTCGACTTTACGGTTGAGGTCGAGCGTTCGCTTAAGGTCCTCGACGGCGCCGTAGCGGTTTTCTGTGCCAAGGGCGGCGTTGAGCCTCAGTCCGAAACGGTTTGGCGTCAGGCGGACAAGTACGGCGTTCCCCGTATCGCGTACGTCAACAAGATGGACATTAACGGCGCCAACTTCTTTAACGTGCTCAACATGATGAAGACCCGCCTTGGCGCACATCCCGTCGCGCTTCAGATTCCCATCGGCAAGGAAGATACCTTTAAGGGTATGATCGACCTTGTTACCATGAAGGCGGAAATCTACGAGGACGACCTCGGCAACGTCATTAACGAAACCGAAATCCCCGCAGAGTACAAGGCGCAGGCCGACGAATACCGTCAAATCCTTTTGGAAGCGGTTGCCGAAACGGACGACGCGCTTATGGAAAGATTCTTCGCGGGCGAAGAGCTTACGGTCGACGAGATTCGCACAGCTGTTCGCAAGGCGACTATCAACATGACGATGAATCCCGTTTTCTGCGGCTCGTCGTACAAGAACAAGGGCGTACAAAAGCTGTTGGACGCGGTAGTTTACTACCTTCCCAGTCCTTTGGATATCGCGCACGTAAAGGGCACCGACCGCACGGGCGCGGAAGTCGAGCGTAAGACCGACGACAAGGAGCCGTTCTCCGGCTTGGCGTTCAAGATTGCCGCCGACCCGTTCGTAGGCAAGCTTGCGTTCTTCCGTTGCTACAGCGGTGTTTGCCCCGCAGGTTCGTACGTTCTCAATTCCACCAAGGACAAGAAAGAGCGTATCGGCAGACTTCTTTTGATGCACGCCAACTCGCGTACCGATATCGAAGAGGTGCGTTCGGGCGACATCTGCGCAATCGTCGGACTTAAAGACACCACCACGGGCGACACGCTTTGCGACGCGTCGCACCCGATTATTCTTGAAAGCATGGAATTCCCCGAGCCGGTTATCCGCGTCGCTATCGAGCCCAAGACCAAGGCCGGTCAGGAAAAGATGACGATGGCGCTTATTAAGCTTGCCGAGGAAGACCCGACGTTCAAGACCTACACCGACCAGGAAACAGGTCAGACTATTATCGCGGGTATGGGCGAGCTTCACCTCGACATCATCGTCGACCGCTTGCTCCGCGAGTTCAAGGTAGAGGCCAACGTCGGTAAGCCGCAGGTTGCGTACCGCGAGACCATTCGCAAGAAAGTCGAGGCGGAAGGCAAGTACATTCGTCAGAGCGGCGGTAAAGGTCAGTACGGTCACTGTAAGGTCATTATGGAACCGCTCGAACAAGGCCAGGGCTACGTATTCGAGGACAAGACCGTCGGCGGATCCGTTCCGAAGGAATATATCCCCGCAGTCGACAACGGCATTCAGGAAGCGCGCATGAGCGGTATCCTTGCCGGCTACGAGTGCGTTGACTTTAAGGTTACTCTTTACGACGGAAGCTACCACGAGGTCGACTCGTCCGAAATGGCGTTTAAGATCGCAGGATCCATGGCGTTTAAGGACGGCATGAAAAAGGGCGACGCGTACCTTCTCGAGCCTATCATGAAGGTGGACGTAACTCTTCCCGACGAATACCTCGGCGACGTTATGGGCAACGTAAGCTCGCGCCGCGGCACGATATTCGGCACCGACCTTGTTAACGGCAGTCAGATAATCCACGCGGAGATCCCGCTTTCCGAAATGTTCGGTTACGCGACCGACCTTCGTTCGCGCACGCAGGGGCGCGGCAACTACACCATGCAGTTCGACCACTATGCCGAAGTACCGCGCAACATTGCGGAAAAGGTAATAGGCGAACGCGCAAAGGCTCAGCAAGCATAATTTCGAGCGCGTTTGTGCGTCGTGATACGGCGTCGGTCGTCGCGTCGCCCTCGGGCATTTAGGCGGTTCCGAATTCCCGTCGGTCGGCGCTCGGACTTCCTTGTCTTACTCGCGTCTTCGCGCTCTTCGATACGTTCTTTAATTCACGCCAACAATAACAATAAAGTTTTCTTGCCTGCTTCTTTTTCGAAAGGCGCAGGGAAAACTTTTGGAAAAATCCCCGTTAAAACGGTTGTGATTTTTAAAAGAATGTGTTAGAATAATAAAAACCAAAATAAAAAGAATTCTCTTGGAGGATATTTAAAAATGGCAAAGGCAAAATTCGACAGAAGCAAGCCGCACGTAAACATCGGTACGATTGGCCACGTCGACCACGGCAAGACCACGTTGACCGCAGCTATCACCATGGTGCTCGCAGCCAAAGGCTTGGCAGAGCAGATGCGTTACGATCAGATTGATAAAGCGCCCGAAGAAAAGGCGCGCGGCATCACCATCAACACCTCGCACGTTGAGTATCAGACGGCTAACCGTCACTATGCACACGTTGACTGCCCCGGGCACGCGGACTATGTTAAAAACATGATTACCGGCGCGGCGCAGATGGACGGCGCAATCCTCGTTGTTGCGGCAACCGACGGCGTTATGCCCCAGACACGTGAGCACATCGTTCTTGCACGTCAGGTCGGCGTTCCCAAGATTGTTGTTTTCATGAACAAGACCGACCAAGTCGACGATCCCGAGATGCTCGAGCTTGTCGAAATGGAAGTTCGCGAGCTTCTTAGCAACTACGGCTTTGACGGCGACGGCGCTCCCGTTATCCCCGGCTCGGCTCTTAAGGCTCTCGAAGCGGCGCAGAACGGCAATGCCGACGATCCCGCTTGCGAGTGCATCATGAAGCTTATGGAAGCTGTCGACGCTTATATTCCCACTCCGGAACGCGACGTTGATAAGCCCTTCCTTATGCCCGTTGAAGACATCTTCACGATTACCGGCCGCGGCACCGTTGCTACCGGCCGTGTAGAGCGCGGAACCATCAAGGTCGGCGATCCCGTCGAAATCGTCGGTATCAAAGCCACGAAGAGCTCGGTTGTTACCGGTATCGAAATGTTCCGTAAGTCGCTTGACTTCGCACAGTCCGGCGATAACGCAGGTATCTTGCTCCGTGGCGTTGACCGCAAGGACATCGAGCGCGGACAGGTTATCGCAAAGCCCGGCTCCATCACCCCTCACACCGAGTTCAAGGCAGAGGTGTACGTTCTTAAAAAGGAAGAGGGCGGCCGTCACACCCCGTTCTTCAACGGCTATCGTCCGCAGTTCTACTTCCGCACGACCGACGTTACCGGCTTGGTCGAGCTTCCGAAGGGCGTAGAGATGGTTACCCCCGGCGACAACGTAACGATGACCGTTACGCTTATCCACCCGATCGCTGCCGAAAAGGGCTTGCGCTTCGCTATCCGCGAGGGCGGCAGAACCGTCGGCTCGGGCGTTATCACCGAGATCATCAAATAATTTAATTAATATCGAAAAACAAATCGACGCCTCGCAAGGTTTTTGCGGGGCGTCTTTTGTAATTCGGAATTCGGAATTAAGTGAAAAGCTTTGTTAAAGCAACAGTTATCGTATGTGCGGAAAGTAACCGCTAAAGCTTAGCCGCTTTATTCTTGACAAAGGATATAATTTGTATCAACGTCTAATAACTTGCACAAATTTGCAAACGTATCAAGCGCAGGCAAAATGTCGCCCTTTAAATAATGCGCTATTGTGGATTGCGAAATATTAAGCGACTTTGCAATTGCTGTTTGTGTCATGCCGCTTTGTTGTATAGCTTCGGCTATTCTTTCTCTTATTTGTTCAGGTGTTATCACACACATCCCTCTATATAAAAACTATATAATCAATATATGATTTATAGTCATACAAGGCTTGACTTATGATTAATAATCATATATAATTATGGTTATTAATCATAACGAGGGGCGTATGGAGATAGAACGCCGCAAGGCGATAAAGGATAGTGAGCAATATGAATAGGTGCCAAACCTGTAAGTATCGCAAAATGATCTTATTAAAGCTTAGACAAACATATTTGCGAAATAAATCGGATTACTGCGCGTTGCACAAAAAACTAATACACAATGACTGCGGTTGCGAAATGTGGCAAGGGAGAAAAACCGACTATACTGTTTCCGAGATAAAAGCCGATTCTACGTTAGAGGAACTTAATATAGTTGTGTGGGATTTGGAAGAAATAAGATTAAAAATATTTACAGAGGGGTCTGATTGACAAACGGAGTTTGGCCGTTTGTCCTTTAGCTGTTCTTAAAACAGTTGACATTTGCGGTACAAGTATGCTAACCTAATTATACAGTCTTGTATAATATACAATATTGTATAAAACCGAACGGTGCGACGGAACGTCGGTTTTTCGGCAATAACACACAATAAATTTTTACACGTAAGCAATGGCGCCATATACTGTTTTTTTGCTTGCGTGTTTTTTTCGGGTCGTATACCAGTAGGAGGATTTATGAAGAAATACAAAGTTGCGCTCGGGTGCATTGCATTGGCGTTGACCGCCTCGGCCGCCGCGGCATGTTCTAGCGACAAGCCCCGCAATCCCGGTGCGCCTAAGACGTACACCGTCACGTTCGACACTCTCGGCGGCGGAAGCATCGATTCGCAGTACGTCACTAAAGGCGGACTTGTAAGTCGACCCGCCGAGGACCCCGATAAGCTCGGCTGGGATTTTGCGGGCTGGTACTTGAACGGCGTCGAATACACATTTACCGAGGGCGTGACAGGCGACATAACGCTTACGGCTAAGTACGATTCGGTGCTTGGCGGCGAGGGTACGGCAGAAAATCCCTTTACTATTGATAATGCCGACGAGCTCGCGCTTTTGGGCGAGTACGTAAAATCCGGCTCGGAAGAGTTTAAGTCGGCGTACTACGTGCAAACGGCGAATATAACCGCGACCGAGCACGAAACTATCGTCGCGCTTGACGGCGTGTACGACGGCGGCGACTATACGCTTACGCTAACCAAGCCGTTTATAAACGAGCTTACGGGCAAGATCGCCAACCTCGATATTGTTTGCACTTCGACTGTCGGCGGCGCATACATCGGCGCGGCCGCGAATTCGGCAGTCGGCGCGAGTCTGTACAACGTCACGGTCGAGGGCAGTATTTCCAACGCCGAGGGCACGGCAGGCGGTTTAGTCGGCATGCTCACAGGCGGGCGCATAGAGTTTTCTTTGTCCAAAGCCGACGTTACGGCAAAGACGGCGGGCGGCATAGTCGGCAGTAGCTCGGGCATGATTACCAACGTCGAGTCGTCGGGCGCTATCGACGGTGCGAACTGCGCCGGCGGTATCGCGGGAATGCTCGGCGAGGGCGGCGCAATACAGAACGCGGGCTATCACGCAACGGAAGCGCAAGGCGTTACCTCGGACGGCAATGCGGGCGGTATTGTCGGCGACAAAAGAGGCGGCTCGGCGATTTACCGTGCGTTCGTTTACGGCGACGGCGGTGTTACGGGCAAAGCCGCAGGCGGTATCGCGGGCGCAACCGTAACGGATTATACCAGCCACAGCGACGTTGCTGAAAGCTACGTGACGAGCAGCATCGAAATTTCGGCATGGGGGGGGGTATGCCTTTGCTACGGCGAGAAGACGACGGACGACCTTTCGGCTCTTACGCTTCCCGCGCTTATCTGGACAGTCACCGACGGAGTGCCTGCGCTTAAATCGAGCATATCGTACCTGCCTACGACGGTCAAGCTTACCGTGGATGGCACGACCACCACCTACACCTACGGCACGCACGTAAGCAAGGATTTGTTCACAAAAGAGGGCTACAGATTTTCCAAGCTTTTGGAATTGGACGGCGATATCGAGCTTTATTCACTGACAACCGTGCACGAGCAGTACGACGGCATGGCGTTTGGCGCAGGGTATGCGACAATCGACTTCGGCGACGAAATATCGTACACGCCCGCAAAGGACGGAAAGACCGTTAAGCTCAACCACGTAAATACATTTTATCATACCGACGTGTTCGACCACACGCCCGATCCGGCGTTTCCCGAGCTGACCGAGGAAATCGAATACAGCGCGCCCGTCAGCATTTATTCGGACGGTGCCGACTATTACGCGTTTATGGTGACCAAGCAGGAAATTCTGTCGGGGTACGTCGCGTTTATGGAATCGTATGTGCTAACCGACGCGGGTTGGAAGCACGACAAAAGCTGGAATCCGATCGGCGACGGTCTGCCCGTCGGCGCGTACAAGTATGATACGGCGTTCTCGCTCGGCACGGTAATGACGCACTTTGTCATAATCGGCGGCGAGTACTTGGTGGAGAACGGCGAGGGCTATTACCTCACGCGATACATGCCGCGCTATACCGATTCTATGAGCGGCGACTACTACGACGGCGGCTACGTTGTCGGCAAGGGTCAAACGGTAATGTTCCTCGGCGACAGCGAAAATAACGACCCGACGGTCGCGCTCTCGTTTACCGTCAACTACGAGGATTACGTCGACTTTATTTATGTGCTCGACGGAAAGTGGGTCAATTCCACCGGTTCCGAGGTTAAATCCGCCGCAGAAGACTACCTTGGCGGCACTTGGTTTGACGGCGCAAATAAATATACGTTCGACGTGGAAAACGGCAGTGTGACGACAGGCGGCAAGACGGTGCCGTATACCGTAAATAACAACGTAATAAGCTTTACGGCTACGAGCAAGGTAGAGTTAGTGCTTGCGCCCACAACGTACGGCTCGTACAAGCTGACTTCGCCGAGCGGCGCGGCGCTGGTAATGGCGTCGTACGTATCGGACGCGTTCGACGGCGAGTGGATTACCGAAAAGGGCGATAAGCTGTTTATCGGCGGCGGCGAAATTTTGTTTAACGACGACGCGGTCGAGGCGAGCGACACGGTGTACAACGGCGTGCAAGCGATCACGTTTACGGCGGACGGCAAGGAATACTACTTAGTCAATTATAGGGAAGACGACGTCACCATGCTCGTACAGGGCGCGATAGGCGTTTACGCGTTTAACGCTGCGCGGCTTGTCAAGGAATTCAGCGGCGAGTACGTGTCGGTATCGGGCGGAGTGCGCTACGAGCTTACCATAGACGAAGATTTGGGAATACTGTTCGAGCCGGGCAACGGCGCGTCGCAAAGCGGCGCGGGCAAGCCGTACAAAACGTTTATAGGCGACGGGCGCGGACGCTATGGCTTGACCGTCACGATAGGCGGCGCTGAATACGCGCTCGAGCGCGCCAACGACGTTTTGACGCTCGGTTACGGCGAAACCACGCTCGCGTTTACGGATAAAGCTTCGTTTGCGCGTTTCGTCTGCGAATACACCAATGGCACCGAAACGCTTAAGATAACCGAGAACGGCACCTTTGTCAGATACGACAACGGTACTGCTCAGCCGAGCGAGTATGTAAGTCTCACCGCACTTTACCGCGAAGAGCGCGTAGAGTACGGGCTTGACGGGCGCGGTTTTGTGCTCGGCTACACCGAGAACGAAACAGAGTACTTCTTCTACGCGGACGCAGACGCACCCAACGTGTTCCTTTACCGCTCGCGCTTAAACAGCAACGGCGACGAGATTTCCGACAGAATAAACAACTTTGTACCCGCAAGCGCGTTGACCGATATTTACGGCACGTTCATTCGCGAGTATGACAGCGGCTTGGATACCGTCGCTATAGCCGCAAACAGCAAGATACACCGGGAATACCCCGGCTCCTTCGGCACGCCGCAAGAGGAAGATTTGTGCTGGTACCCGCTTATCAACTACAACAAGAACACCAAAAAAACTTGGACTGTGCTGTACACCTTTGAAAGCATGGACACGGCAACCTCTGTTTCGCTTATCGAATTCAACTCGATGGGTATGACCTGGGGAGTTAACGGCTATTTGTCGGAAGACGTTTACGACGCGTTCAAGCCGTATACCGACATGATTTACGCGGAAGGCAATGTGTCGGTTAAAATCGGAACTTCCAGGCTTACCGTTACCACGCTCACGCTTAAGGACGGCGAATACGCGCAAACGAACGAAAACTATTTGTACGACGATTACGTCGACGTTGACGGCGATATACTGCTTGAGCTTGTACAAACTGGTATAGGCTTGACCGATCCCAAAACCGCTACTGTCGAATTGTCGACCGATAACGGCACGCGTATGCTTGTGTTATCTATAGACGGCGGCGAAGATATTATAATGGAAGGTCAAGCGCCGCTCGACTATAATTCGCTCGTCGGCGAGTACTTGGACGACGACGGCGTTACATATTCCTTTAAGGTAGAGGAATCGTGGCTCGGCACCTCGATCTCACTCAAAATAGGCACGCGTTCGTATAGCTATAGCCGGTCGAGCGGGGTAGTAATTATGTCGGACGGCAATCAGGCATTGCCCGTAGGTAGCGCTTACGTCGGTTATAAGTATATATGGAAGAACGGCGACTCGCTTATGGTAGCCGACAGCTACGACGCGAGCAAAGCGATAGAGGCAAAGGACGCGACTGTCGCGGGCATGCCTACGATAGACGAACTTAAAGAGATGCTCGACGGTCAATCGTACAAAGCGGCGGACGGCTCGGTGATTTCGTTTGAGCTTAGCAACGGTATATTCGGAAGCCAGTTTGAAATTATCGTCGGCGACGATAGAACATATATTGACGAATCTTCCGTGACTATGGAAAAGGGCAAGTATGTCCTTCACTTCGGCGATACTTTTTCAGCAACCGATTACTACGTAGCAGTGTACTTTGACGACAACGGCGCGATTACCAAAATCACCGTAGCCACAACCGAGGACGGGGCGACTACCGAATACAAGCCCGCCGTTCCCACGATTGACGAACTTAAAACCATGTTGCTCGATAAAAGGTTTAAATCCGCTGACGGCTCTGTAATAGCATTTGAAGAAGTCGAAGGGATTTTTGGTACTTCTTATTATATAAACGTAGACGATGACTCGTATTTGTATAATAAAGGTGCAAGCTATGCGGGCGGCGTGTTTACTATGCCGGCGGAAAATGCGTTTGGCACAGTAGTGTGTGAGCTGAAAATAACCTACGGCGCGGACGGTATCGAAAAAATCACTATCGGCGACAAAGAGTATTACGAAGTCACCGAATAATCAAAAAAAACATCAACAAAACGCCTCGAGGTCGGTAAGATTTCGGGGCGGTTTTGTTGTGCGGAAAAAGAGTATTTTTTGTGCACTGTATAAATATTTTGTTTGCGGTAATAATCGTGTGTATGAAAACAGTAAAGTTGTATTTTAAAAAGGCAATATGCGTATTGTTATCCGTCGCGATATTTTTTTGTGTTTCATCTATATTTTGCGGTTGTAATGATAATAATATCTATGACGGCGAATTGTTACGGTTGCACGTTCGCGCCAATTCCAATTCCGACTGCGATCAGGCGGTCAAGCTGAAGGTGCGCGATAAGGTAAACGAGTACATTTCCGCAAATATCGACAAAACGACGTTTGACGAGGCTTACGCCGCTATCGGCGAAGCTTTGGGCGACCTGTCGCGTATAGCTACGCAAGCGCTACGCGCGGAAGGGTTTAGCTACGGCGCGTGTGCAAGGCTCAGCTACGAGTACTTTCCGACGCGCACATACGGCGACGTGACCGTGCCCGAGGGCTATTACGACGCAGTCATTATAGAGCTCGGCGAAGCTAAAGGCGACAACTGGTGGTGCGTTATTTATCCGCCGCTGTGCTACGGCGAGAAGTTCGAGTACAAGTCGTTCTTTGCGGAATTATTCAAATAATCTTGCCGTTTAATATTCATAGGAAAAACATTTATGACGAGAACCAAAAGAAACATCATTACGTCGGGCGTTGCCGCCGTTATTATGGCGGTTGCGGTCTGTCTTTTGACTGTCATGCCCGTCGCGTACGCCGACGTTGTAAAAGGCAACGGCTTTGCTAACGTAGCGGCGGTGCAGACTCGGCTTGCCACGCTCGGCTATTACAGGTCGACGGTGGACGGCAGGTGGGGAAGCGCAACGACAACGGCGGTCAAAAAGTTCCAATCGGACAATGGGCTAAAAGCCGACGGCATAGTCGGTAGTTCGACCGAGCGCGCTCTGAAAATATCCTTGCCCATTAGCGGCGGTATCAGCTACGGCAAAACCGATTTTAACGTAGCGGCGGTGCAGGCTCGGCTCAAAACGTTTGGGTACTACACTTCCACGGTGGACGGCGTTTGGGGCAACGGCACGCTCAAAGCGGTGCTTCGCTATCAGTCCGACCGCGGTCTTACCGTGGACGGCGTGGTGGGAAGCGGCACCGCCGGCAAGCTCGGCGTCACGCTTAGCAGAACCGCCAAGAGCGGGGGCATAAACAAGGGCAAGACCGCCGCCAACGTCAAGGCCGTGCAAAACGCGCTCAAGAGCGCGGGCTATTACAAGTCGACTGTCGACGGCGTTTGGGGCAAAAGGACCATGTGCGCAGTCATGCACTTTCAGTCCGATTGCGGTTTGACGGTGGACGGCGTTGTGGGCGTCGCCACCGAAAAAAAGCTTGGGATAACATTGGGAAGCGGCACAAGCTCGGGCGGCAATTCGTCGGGACCCGTCGGCAATATTTCGGACAGCGATCTCAACCTGCTTGCGCGTTGCGTATACGGCGAGTCGCGCGGCGAACCGTACAACGGTCAGGTCGCGGTGGCGGCGGTCGTACTCAATCGCGTTAAATCGAGCAAGTTCCCCAACACCATTTCGGGCGTTATCTATCAGCGCGGCGCGTTCACCGCGGTGGATGACGGGCAAATCAACCTCACGCCCAACGAGACGGCCTATAACGCCGCTCGCGACGCTTTGGGCGGTTGGGATCCTACTGGCGGCTGTTTGTACTACTACAATCCCGCAACCGCCACTTCCAGCTGGATTTGGTCGCTGACCGTGCATATTAAAATCGGCAGGCATAATTTCGCGCTTTGAGATCGCATATATGCTTTGTAATACGGACTACGTGTTCCTTGGCGCTCGGTTATGTAGGTGTGTCTACACTCCCGCCGAGCCGCTTGCGTCGTTCGTCTTACTCGCATCTCTGTACTCTCAAGATACGTTCTTTAATATAAAAAATCAAAAACGAAAAAGGAAAATCTTATGACAAACAGACAACGTATTGATAAATCAAAAGCAGTTATAATCGCGGCGGTGGTGACGGCGCTTGCGATTATGCTCGGCGGCTTGGCGTTCGGGCTTAGCCTTGCAGTGCGCGATCACCGCGAGAGGGGTTCGGACTCGGGCAAGCTGATGGCGGGGTACTTGCTTCAAGAATCGGCGTACGAGCTTAGGAACACTATGTCGGCGCTTAGGTTGTGCAACGAGGTCGAGCCTGCGGAAGAACTCAGTCGCACAGGACTCGTTCACGCGGTGCGTGCCGAAACGGCGCTCGAGTGCCATACCGATTACTGGGCGGACAGCCGAAATAAAGAGGCGTTCCTCAACGATATCGCTACGGTGCTTCATGCCTACTCGGCGCAAAAGACGATAGAGCTGTCGGACAAGCTGTACGAGTATTCGGCAGAGTTCTACCGCGCAATCACGGAAAATAGCGAGTTCGTTTACAACGGCGAGCTAATCGAGGGCGAGCAAAAGCACCCCGACGTCGAGATCACCGACGGCGATATCGATGCGGCGCAACGGCTTGTGTCCGAGGCGTTGGACACGGAAAAAGTGCAGTACGTCGGCGTGTGGGACGGGCATATCGAGTTCAACATCGAGCGCGACGGGAAAAGCGGTTATGCGGTCGTGTGCGGCAATAAGATAACCGAGTTTGCGTACTCGCGCGACAACGTCTCTCAAGCTACCGACAAGCAAACGGCGCAAGTTGTTGCCGTCAAGACCGCCGAGCGTTGCGGCTACGATAACCTTACTGTCAAGTGGTGCGAGTTTACCGGATCTTCAACAAGCGTTCTGATGTGCAAAAGCTACGACGGTGCGCTCGCTTGCGACGACTACGCGACCGCCGTTGTAGTAAACGACAGTGTTGTAGCGTTCACGGCAGGCGGGTGCGACAGCGAGCACAAGAATATCCCGACGGCCAAAAAGACCGAAGCGCAGGCGCGCGGTGCGGTAAAGGACGCGCCCGAGGGTACGCTCGTAGTGCGCAAAAAGGACGGCAAGGAGCGCATTTGCTACGAGTATCGGATCGAGCTCGAGGACGGCGTGCACTACGTTTACGTTTGCGCCGAGAGCGGCAAGCAGATAGAAGTTAAATAATCGGGAATCAATCGAATAAAACTTTTCCGATAATCCCGAATTTAAAAAAATTCTTAACAAAGATTGACAAATTATGACGGGCGTTGTATAATACCGATATGATAGATTTTAGCAAAATCTTCGATATCGTGTTTGCGTCGGTAGCGGTGGCGGTGATTCTGTTCCTGCTGATTTCGACGATAGCCGTAGCGGCGCGCGGAAAACGCAAGTGCGGCGGCTTTGACGTAGTGCTTCGCATAGTGTCATCGCTTGTGTTAATCGTTGCCGCAGTCATGTTTGCGGCGGCTATACTTACGATGCTCGAAGGGTCGTTCCGCATTCTTTTGCAATCGGAAACGCCCGAAAAGACGGCGGCGTTTTTGATAGTAAGCGGTAAGCAGATCGAGCTTCCGCTCGTCGATTTGTTCATGCTGCTTTCGTCCGTCGTGGGGTCCAACCTTGTGGCTATGCTTTTGATTTGCGCGCTTGCCGCATTGATCGTCGACTGCGTTGTCGCCAACAAAAAGGAAGTCAAAAAAAGACCGCACAAGAACGAAAAAACTCTCGAACAGCGCAAGCGCGAGGCCGAGCTTAGGCGTATCCGCAACCTCGGCGAGTCAGCCGTTCGCAAGGCGGACGCCGCGGCGTCGCAGGACGCTACGGCTACGACCGAAAAGAGGGACGACGAAGAACCTCGGCCCGATTGGCGCGAGGGACCCAAAGCGCAGGAAGAGCATGCCGAGTTTGTCGGGATAAATGACGACGCGCCAGACGACTTCGACTCGTTTGACGACGTCGAACAGGAAACCGAGCAGACCGAAAGTGAAGCAGACGGCGCACAAGCGGAAGAGCAAACGTCCGAGGAACAACTCGTTGCCGAAGACGAGTTTACCGAGCAAGAAGCGATCACCGAGGCCGAGTACGTTCGAGATGACGCTTTTGAAGAAATTCCCGTCGACGACGACATTGTCCAAAACGAGTTCACCGATGAAGAAGCGGAAGCCGAAACCGAGCCGACTTTGGACGAAGAGCCTATTTACGAAGAAGAGCCCGTCGAGGACGAGCAAGAGATCGATGACGATATGTCGGTGTGGGCGTACGAGTCCGACAATAACGTAGCGGACGAGCAACAAGAAACCGAGGAAATAACGGAAGTCGGGCAAGCCGAGCAGGAAGTCGCCGCCGAGCAAACCGAACGGGTCGAAAAGGCGGAAGAGCCGACTGTCGAGGACATAGAGCCCGACCGCAATATTTACATTCCCGAAATGCGCACTATCGAGCCCGCACCCAAAGCGGCGCCAAAAAAATCCGTAACGACAGCTAAAAAGACGTCGTCGGCTTCCAAGCCCAAGACTGCGGCAAAAACCAAAAAGCCTGCCGCCAAAAAGCAGAAGGCGGCACAGCCCGAAAAGAAACTGCCCGTTACGCGCAAGTACGTCATACTCGACAGGCGAAACGCGGTCAATATGTTCGGGGAATACCTAAAAGAGCGCAACAAGGCGCAAAAGGAAAAACTCGAGTCATCCATCGATACGATAATAATAGAATAACGGAGCGGTTATGTACAGTATAGGCGTGGATATAGGCGGAATGTCTATCAAGGTCGGCGTTGTCGACCGCGACGGCAGCATCGTTAAAAAGGGCAAGGTCGCGACCGACGTCGCGGGCGGTCCGCACAAGATTATAAATGATATTGCCGATTTGATTTTGTCGCTTATCGACCCCAAGGACCGCGATTTTGTAGGTATCGGTATCGGGTGTCCGGGCGCGATTAATTCGGCTACTGGCGTTGTCGACCGTGCGTTCAATCTCAAATGGCACAAGGTCGCGCTTGCGGAAGAACTTTCGCGCAGGATTAATAAGCGTATAAAGGTTAGCAACGACGCCAACGTTGCCGCGCTCGGCGAGGCTATGTACGGCGTGGGCAGAACGTACACCGACACGATATTTCTTACGCTCGGCACGGGCGTGGGCGGCGGTATCGTGCTTAACGGCAAGCTGTACGAGGGCAACGAGAGCAAGGGCGCCGAGCTCGGACACATGGTGCTCGTTGTAGACGGCGAGCCGTGCACCTGCGGAAGAAATGGCTGTATGGAAGCGTACTGCAGTGCGACCGCGCTTATTCGCGAAACCAAAAATGCGATGCTTGCCGATAAACAATCGAGCATGTGGGGATTTGTCGGCGGCGATATAGAAAAGGTAGACGGGCGCGTCGCGTTCGAGTGCAGTAAGTCCGGCGATAAGTCGGCAAACGCGGTCGTCGATTACTTTGTAAAATATCTCGGCGAGGGCATGCTCAACTTCGCCAATATTTTCCGCCCGCAGGCTATAATACTCGGCGGCGGCGTGTGCGCGCAGGGCGACTATCTTATTTACAAGCTGAAGGATTATTGCAAGGACAGAAACTACGGCTTTGCCAATACCCCGAGGTTCGATATCCTGGTTGCTCAGCTCGGCAACGACGCCGGCATAATCGGCGCGGCAGGACTGATACTGTCGGAACTTAGATAATTATGTATTAAGATTTATGAATTGAGGTTGAGTGTAATGCTCGACTTTTCACTTCTCATTTTTCACCCTTGCTTTTTTACTGCCTTAATTACGAATTCCGCATGAATTATCATATTTCGCCAAAGGTCGACGGGGTTTCGTCTGTGCGCTGTGGTAATATGTTGGTGTTAATTTACAAGCTTAAAGGAGATGTATTATGAACCTTAAAGGGACCAAGACCGAGGAAAATCTGATGACCGCGTTTTCCGGCGAGAGCATGGCGCGCAACAAGTACGACTATTACGCGTCGCGCGCTAAAAAGGACGGGTACGAGCAGATAGCCGCCATATTTGCCGAAACTGCGGCAAACGAGCGCGAACACGCCAAGATTTGGTTTAAGCTGTTGCACGGCGGTATGCCCGACACGCTCGCCAACCTGAAGGACGCCGCCGACGGCGAGCACTTCGAGTGGACGGACATGTACAAGACTTTTGCCGAGGAAGCGGACAAAGAAGGTTTTCCGTCCATAGCCGAGCTGTTCCGCAAGGTGGCGGCAATAGAGCGCACGCACGAGGAGCGGTACGTCAGACTTACCGTCAATATGGAAAAGAACGAGGTGTTCACAAAGGGCGTGCAGGTCGTGTGGGTGTGCCTCAACTGCGGGCATGTGGTCGTGGGCGACAGTGCGCCCGATGTTTGCCCTGTGTGCGCGCACCCGCGTTCGTTCTTCGCCATGAAAGCCGAGAATTATTAAAGCGGAACAAACAATCGGAACTATAAACCGAGCAAGACGCTTAAGCTTTGTAAGACAAAAAGATTACCGTATAGCCGCGCGTGTTGACAACCGTCGCGGTTTTTGGTATACTTTTTATTATGAGCGACAGACCGACAACCGAGCGTTCCGCACCCGAGCAGGCGGACGAAAGTAAAAGCGCAACCAAGCCGTTGCGCCGTAAGAGGTTGCCGCTTGTCAAGTCAATAAGCGCGCGCTCGGCAATAAACTATTTTTTGTATTCCACGATTATTCTAATAATGCTGTGGATAGCCTTTTTTGTGGGAATTTACGGGTTTTACGCAAAAATGCTTCAGGGCGATGCCAGCCGTATCGGGCGTGACGCTGCGGCGGCGTTTCCCAGTCGTATCGACGACAACAGCTCGATTATGCTTTACAAAATTCGGCTGGTGGAAATCGCGCGCACCAACAAGCCCGTAGCTATCGCCGTATTCGTGCGCAGCGACAACAAAAACAACGTGCTTATTCTCGTCGACGATATGGGCAACGGTATAGACGAAAATAACGAGCTGTTCGATTCCGCAATGTCCGCTATTGACTTTAGAGCGGTGTTTACGGACGGCACGCTCGTCATGGTGGAAACCCCGTATGGTACGTATCTGTGTTGCGGAAGTACGCACATGCAAGAGGGGTCGGAAGAGCCGTGCTATCTTTTGTCGCTCAAACCGTACGACCTGTGGAACGATCAGAGCATTTGGCTTGTATACACTCTTGTTATTTGTACGGTGACGGTGTTGGTGCTGTCGGTGGTGTTTGCAATACTCGCGTCGCGGTATCAGACCAAGCGCCTTACCGCGCTGTCCGACCAAGCCAAGCGGTTGGCGGACGGGGATTTTTCGATCAAGTTTTCGGGCGGGGGATATACAGAGTACGACAACCTTGCGGGCGCGCTCAACGCCGCCACCGAGAACATGCAAAAGGCGGAAAACCTTCAGCGCGATATAATCGCCAACGTTTCGCACGATATCCGCACGCCGCTCACTATGATTCGCGCGTACGCCGAAATGCTGCGCGACATGCCCGTCGACGAAAAAAAGCGGCAAAAAACGGCGGGGGTTATTATAACCGAGGCGGACAGGCTTACCTCGCTCGTCACCGATGTGTTGGACTATTCGCGGTTGCAGTCGGGCGTTACGGAGTTTAAGTTCGAGCCCTGCGACGTGTCGCGGCTTGCAACAACCGTAGTCGGGCAGTACGACATAGTGCGCGAGCACGACGGCATAAATCTGACCTACGATATAGACGGCGGACTGCGCGTCAACTGCGACAAGCAAAAAATAGAGCGCGTGCTGTACAACCTGTTAAACAACGCTATCAACTATTGCGGCGAGGACAAGGCGGTCATACTGCGCGTCAAAAAAAGGGCGGGGGTAGTGCGCTTCGAGGTGTCCGACCACGGCAAGGGCATTGCGCCCGACGAGATAGAAGCCGTTTGGGATAGGTACTACCGCACCGCGCACGCCAAGCGGCAAGCCGTCGGGTCGGGGTTGGGTCTTTCCATTTGCAAAAGCATTCTCACCGCGCACGACGCCAAATACGGAATAGATTCCGAGATCGGCAAGGGCAGTACCTTCTGGTTTGAGCTTAAACGGATCTGACGGTAAGTTCTTTAATGCGAACACAGCTTGAATTCGAAAGGCGTTTGCACCGTGTGCGGATGCTTGACTTTTTACACACGGGGTTTTTAATTCGGTCAAGTCAAAAATGACGACTGTTTTGTTTATGTTTGTACGGTGAAATGATTTGAAGATTTACATTTGTTGCAAAGTCTAAAGATATTCTTGAATATACTTTAAAACGATTTCAGCTTGTTTGGAAAAAACCTGATATTTTTTCCACACAATAATTAAGTCGGCTTTAATCAGCGGCTCAAACGGACGGAATACCAAATTCGTATCGAACGTATTTACCAGACCCTTGATGGAAAGAGCTACCCCAAAGCCTTCTTCTACCATAAGGCTTGCATTGTAAACCAAATTATGGGTGGAAATTATTTTGAGCTTTCCGAAGTCTTTACCGAGCCACCCCGAAAGCTCGTTATGGGTTAAAGCCTGCCGAGAGCATAAAATGGGAACACCGTCAAGGTCGGCGGGTTTTATCGTTTCGTTTTGCGCAAGCGGATCGTCTTTTCGTATCAGTAAGCCCCAAATATCCGAAACGGGAAATTTTTTGTAATCGTATTTGTCGAGATGCGTATTGCCTACGAACAAACCGAAATCTACCAAGCCGTTATCAAGCCGTTCCGAAACGTCTTCGTCATTGCCGCTGTACAGGTTATAACGAATTTCCGGATAATCGACGTTTACCCTTTTCATCACACGAATAAGCTCTCGCATACCTTGCGTTTCGCCGCAACCGATAAACACGTCGCCGGAAACCGACTGTACCGAAGATTTAATTGCCGCTTCCGTTTTATCGGACAAATCAATAATTTCTTGTGCGCGTTTACGCAAAAACATACCGTCTTCGGTAAGCGTGATTTTTCTCTTTCCTCGCTCAAACAGTTTTTTACCGAGTTCGGCTTCCAAATCCATAAGCTGTTTTGAAAGAGTGGGTTGTGTAACGTGTAAACTCTCTGCCGCCGCGTTAAACGCACAGCGTACTGCCGATTTGTAAGCGGAACTTATAAGAGAGCGGGCGGCGTTGTAAACGATTTGCCTGCCGACGCGCCGTTTTTCGTAAAAGACTATTACGATTATTATAAAACCGAGCGCGGATATTCCGAGCATTCTCTCAATTCAAACGAGGGATGGAACACTACAAGTGCGCTTTCGTTTGTCAATATGACTATCAATAACTATTCAAGCGAAATTCGCAGCGCGGTACTTATAATGCACGGCGAAAAAGCGCACTCGTGCTACTTCAGTAAAGGCGCATACAAGAAACTCAAAGGCGATAACAAAGAGCTTTTGATTTTGCCCGATACAGTGCATACGGATTTGTATGACAGAAAGGATATTATTCCTTTTGATAAACTTACCGATTTCTTCACAAAGAATTTCGCGGAGTAGGCAATGAAAAAATTATTAGCGGTACTTTTAATAGTCATTATGGCATTATTCGGTTTGTCTGCTTGCACTAACGGCAACGCAAATGGAAACAACGGTAATAACGGCGAAACGAGCGGAAACGGCATCGTCGGTGGTAACTGGAACGAGAGCGTTGAGAACGGAACAACAAATCCACCCGTAACAACAGCTTCCGATATTCTAATTGCTTATTTTTCCTGTACCGACACTACCGAAGCAATAGCAAAACATATTGAAGCGGAAACAAAAGGCGCATTACACGAAATTATACCCGAAGTACCTTATACTGCCGACGATCTGAAATACTACACGAACGGCAGAGCCGATAAAGAACAAGCGGACAGTACCGCCCGTCCCGCAATTAGCGGAAGCGTCAATGATATGGAAAAGTATGACTTTGTATTTTTGGGCTATCCTATTTGGCACGGGCAAGCGCCGAAAATAATCTATACGTTTTTGGAAAGCTATGATTTTTCGGGCAAGACAGTAATTCCGTTCTGCACTTCGCACAGTAGCGGTATCGGTAGCAGTGATACGAACTTATACTCTCTCGCTTCAAATGCGGAATGGGTTTCGGGCGGGCGCTTTGCGTCGGGAACTTCTCAAAAAACGGTTGCAGAATGGATAGATAGTCTTGATTTGAAATTTACGCCCGATGTTTCTTCTTTCGATTTGGCAAATGCCAAAACGGCAATGCGCCTACCGTAACGCTTAACAGCGGATATAAAATGCCGATACTTGTTTTTATGGGCCGGTGTAAGGCTGTGCTCCACCTGTATTTGCTCAAACGTATTTACGCTCGCCCCAAACAGCGGTCGTTTTGGGCGAGCGCTTTTTATTGCTCAGTATTTCATTAAAATGTTGACAATCGAAATATTATATGTTATACTCTAATCGAATCTGATTCTAAACGGAGTTAAATACAGTCCGACATGGACCCATACAGTTTAAGTACATTAGTTCCACAGCAAATAGGGCTGATCGTTGCCCTGATAGTTCTTGTATTCTTATCGGCGTTTTTTTCCTCGGCGGAAACCGCTTTTACCAGCGTTAACCGCGTGCGCATTCACACGCTCGAAGCGGACGGAGTGAAGTGGGCGAAACGCGTCGGCAAAATGATAGATTCCTACGATAAGCTTATCACCACGATACTTATCGGAAACAATATTGTAAATATCGTGGCGTCGTCGCTTGCCACCATGCTGTTTGTCGGTATCATCGCGGACGGCTCTACGGCTATTACCGTGTCGACGGTGGTGATGACGCTTGCCGTTCTTATTTTCGGCGAGATTACGCCCAAGACAATTGCAAAAGAACACCCCGAGGGGTTTGTCCGCGCGTTTTGCGGAATACTGTTTGCGCTCGAAGTTTTGTTCTTTCCGCTCACCTGGATTTTCTCGCAGTGGAAAAAGCTAATGCTTAAAATATTCAAGTTTAAAAAGGCGCCCGGCATAACCGAGGACGAGCTTTTGACGTACGTGGAAACGGCGCACAGCGAGGGCGGTATCGACGAGCACGAGTCCGAGCTTATCCGTTCGGCTATCGAGTTCGAGGACCTCGATATAGGCGACATCATGACCCACCGCGTCAACGTGGTTGCGGTGTCCGAGGACGAGAGCATGGAAGAGGTCGCCAAAAAGTTCCGCGAAAAAAGCTATTCGCGCATGCCCGTGTACAGCGGCACCATAGACACTATCGTCGGTATAGTGCACGAAAAGGACTTTTTAATCGCCACACTCGACGGCGCGGAAAACTTTAAAGACTGTATTCAAAACACCGTGTGCCTGTCCGAAAACATGAAGATTTCCTCGGCAATGCGCATGATGCAAAAGAGCAAAATCCACATGGCGGTCGTTGTGGACGAGTACGGCGGCACCAGCGGTATCGTTACTATGGAAGATATCCTGGAAGAGCTTGTCGGCGAGATTTACGACGAGCACGACGAGGTGGAAGAGTTTATCAAAAAAACGGACGAAAATACCTTTATCGTAAACGGCAACGCGCCGCTGCTCGACGTGTTCGACTACGTAGGCGTGGATATCCGCGAGGAATTCGAGTCGGCGTCCGTCGGCGGTTGGGTTACCGAGCAAATGGAAAAAATCCCGATTGCGGGCGAGAGCTTTGTTTATTCCAATATGTACATCACCGTCACCCGCTCAACTCAAAAGCGCGTGTCCGAGGTGAAAATCATGCTCGAGTCGCAACCGGAAGAGTAAGCTTTAATTCGGAATTGAAGAGAGGTCGAAAGACTTCTCTTTTTTTGTGCCGTGCTTTTCCTTGTTATTGTTTTTTCAAGGTGAACGGACAACAAAGCGGTTGCGTTTCGCGCCGAATCTGTTTTAAAATAAAAAACAGCCGAGTTTGACCCCGACTGTTTTTCTTTTTTTAAATTACTATTTTTTGATAAACGTAAGGCATTCCGCGGTGCCGTCGTCGGCGGTGGAAACGGTAATGCCGTTGGCGATACATTTGGCGGAGTGGTTAAAAAGGCAGGGCGCGTTGCAAGCGACAGCGGTGTCCACCGAGTAGTCGGGCTTAGAAAATTCCGCCGAAGCTTCGGTATTGTCGGCGTTTTTGGCGCCTTGCTCGTAGGTGGTACAGCAGGTGTTGTTGGCGACCGCAATGTCGCGCGCGCAACAGCTATAGCCGTGGTTGAACTTGCAATTTTTTTGTCCGCATTTAAGATCGTGCATGATATCTCCTTTTTGTCGTGCGATAATATTACTATTATGACCAAACGGCAAAAAAATATTCGTTGCGTTACGGCGCGAAATGTGATAGAATAAAACAAATCGCAGATACGGTAAGAATATACAGACATTGTTCGATTGCAAAGAGATCCGTAAATCAATCTGTGATTGTAGAATATAGGCAATGACGATAAAAGTAAACCAAACCCCCATACGCAGAATTCCGCAACGCCGCCCGACCGTGTGCGAGCTTTTGCTGTACGCGGTCCTGCCGTTTTTGCTTGCAATGGCGGGCATTATGCCTACGACTGCTATCGTCATTCTTCCGTTTGTTTTTCCGCTGTTGTACTTGCTGTTTAGGCGGTTCGGAATATACCTGCCGCTGTCGTGCATATTCGCTTACGGAATATTATCGCTATCGGTCAATTACGACGTGCTGACCGTCGTTTACTTTGTGACGCTGTTTTTCGCATTATGCGGGCTGGCGCTCAGTCAGCAGACCGCGCCATATCTAAAGCGAGTAGCGATTGCCGCCGTGGCGGCGGTAGCGGGAATGCTTATAGGCGTCGGAATAGTTCGGCTTGCCGAGGGCGTGCCGATAGGCGATATAGCGGCGCGTTTTGTGTACTCGCACAAATCCGACCCCGTGGTGTCCGTTTTGGCAAGAGCCTACTACGACGACGTTAAACTGCCCGTCGGCACCGTCAAGCTTGCGCACGGCGCCCCCGGATACTTTGCGGCGGCACTCGAATGCTTTGCCGAATACGTAAAAGACACGCTGTCCGTAGAGTTTTGGTACTACTGTATACACTGCGGCTTTTTGCTCGCCGTTATCGGGATTGTTATCGCCGATATAGTAAATCGCCGCACTATGAGTGTGTTCGATATCATAGAGATAGGTGACGCGGATAATACGCGCGAAATTCGTGCGCGACTTAACAATTCTACGCTCGCGCTCGGCGGCGTGCGCGGCGAGGTCAAGCTTTCGCAAATGAAGATGCCGCGCGCATTTCTTTGGACAATGGCGTTACCAGTGACGGTCGCGGGAATAATCATGAGCTTTGTCGGCGATTACGGCATGCTTACCGCTACGTTCATGCACATGTTTGTGACTCTGCCGTCGGCGTTTTCCTGTTTTTGTTTGCTTGCGTATTTTGCCGAGCTGTTTAAAGGCAAGGCGAGGATAGCCGCGTTTGTCGTATGGGGGCTTATCGGTATCGCGGCTGTCGTGTTCCCGTTGGCGCTGTTTATACTGTCGATCTTCGGCGTGTGCGACTGCATTTTAAACATTAGATTTTGGACCGAGTTTATAAGAACGGACTGATACGATTAAACGATATCGGCGCGGAAAATACTATGCGCCGACTTCGGTTTCGACATTGTATGCACTTATATCTTTTGTGAATGGCTTGACAAAGGTCGGGTAGGTTTGTTACAATATGTACGGGTGTTCAATTCCCGTTAGACACACCCGAAAGCGGGCCGTTTTGGGATAATTCGGCGTTAAAGCATTTTGACGTAGTGCCCACTGCGACTGCGAGTATGCCCGTAAAAATGTATCTATCGGGATTGAACACCCGTAGGAGAGTACACTATGAAAGTTATACTGACAAAAGACGTAAAGGCGCAGGGCAAAAAGGGCGACGTGATAGACGTTTCGGACGGCTATGCGCGCAATTACTTATTCCCCAACGGGCTTGCCGAGCCTGCTACCTCTTCCGCGCTTAACAGCATAAAGATAGCGCGTGAGGCGGAAGCGCGGCGGCGCAAGATAGAGCACGACGAGGCGGTCGAGCTGTGCAAGCGTTTGGCCGGGCTCACCGTTACCGTCAAAATCAAGACGGGCGCAAACGGCAAGCTGTTTGGCGCGCTCAACACGGCGGCGGTGTCCGACGCGCTCAAGGAAATGGGCATCGAGCTTGACAAAAAGAAGATAGTCATTCCCGAGCCTATCAAGGCGCTTGGGCATTACACTATCATCATCAAGCCGTTTGCCGAGGTGCAGGGCAAGCTCAACGTAAACGTAGTGGCGCTCAATTAGCAAATTACCGCTTTGCGGACTTATTCAATTCGAGTTAAGACTCGATCAAGGAGATAAATTATGGCAAGTAAAGAAGAAGCCAAGTCGGCTAACAGAAAGCTTTTAAACCGCAATCTTGCGCAAATGCTTAAGGGCGGCGTCATTATGGACGTAACAAACGCCGAGCAGGCCAAAATCGCCGAACAGGCGGGCGCGGTTGCCGTTATGGCGCTCGAGCGCGTTCCCGCGGATATCCGCAAGGAAGGCGGCGTGGCGCGTATGTCCGATCCCAAGATGATTTCCGAAATCCAAAAAGCGGTGTCCATTCCCGTTATGGCAAAGGTGCGTATCGGGCACTTTGTGGAAGCGCAGATTTTGGAAGCTATCAAGATAGACTACATAGACGAGAGCGAGGTTTTAACCCCCGCCGACGACGCGTACCATATCGACAAGACCAAGTTTGAAACGCCGTTTGTGTGCGGCGCGCGCGATCTCGGCGAAGCGCTTCGCCGTATCGCCGAGGGCGCGTCCATGATTCGCACCAAGGGCGAGGCGGGCACCGGCAACGTTGTGGAAGCGGTCAAGCACATGCGCAAAATGAACACGCAAATCGCCGAGGTCGCGGCGCTTCGTACCGAACAGCTTGCAACGTATGCCAAGGATATAGGCGCACCGCTCGACCTTGTCAAGTACGTAGCCAAAAACAAGGCTTTGCCGGTTGTCAACTTTGCCGCGGGCGGCATTGCAACCCCTGCCGACGCCGCGCTCATGATGCAGCTCGGCGCGGACGGCGTGTTTGTAGGTAGCGGCATATTCAAGTCATCCGACCCCAAAGCGCGCGCCGAGGCTATAGTCAAGGCTGTCGCGTACTATGGCGATCCCACTATACTCGCGGGCGTAAGCTTCGGCTTGGGCGAGGCAATGCGCGGCTTGGACGTAGAGGGTATGAACGAGGCCGAACGGTTAGCCAAACGCGGCTGGTAGGCTTTCGAGCGCGTATATGCTTTGTTATGCGGCGTTAACCGTTGCGGCGTCTTGGGACGTGTAGGCGGGTCTGCACTTCCCGTCGTCACAGCTCGGTTGCCTTGCCCAACTCGCATCTTCGCACTCTCGAATACGTTCTATTAAGATTATAATAATCAATGACTTTTGTTAATTCCGAATTATAATTGGAGCAATCATGACTATCGGAGTATTGGCATTACAGGGCTCGGTTGCCGAGCACATAAAGCTTATTAAGTCTGTCAACAAAAAGATAGACGTTGTGGAAGTGCGCACTATAGACGAGCTTGCACGCATAGACGGACTTATCATTCCCGGCGGCGAAAGCACGACCATGCGTCGGCTTATCGACGCGTTCGGTCTGTTTACGCCCATTCGCGAGCGGATAGTCGCCGGCATGCCCGTTTGGGGTACGTGCGCGGGGCTTATCCTTTTGGCAAACTCGGTCGAGGCCGAGGTGCCGTACCTGTCGGTGCTCGACGTTACGGTCAAGCGTAATGCCTACGGCAGACAGATAGACAGCTTTGTTGCCGAGGATGACTTTAACGGAATGTATATCAACATGGTGTTCGTACGCGCGCCCATGATAACTCGCGTGGGCGAGGGCGTGGAAGTGCTTGCCGAGCACGACGGCAACGTCGTAGCCGTAAGGCAGGGCAATGTTTTGGCAACTGCGTTCCACCCCGAAATGACGCGCGACAACCGCGTGCATAAATACTTCCTCGGCATGATCGACGCCAAGGAATAGTGTGCGCGTGTTTTCGAGAAAGAAAGAAGTAAATAATAAGCCAAAGGTCGGGTTAGTTCTCGGCGGCGGAGGAGCGCGCGGATTTGTTCAGGTCGGTGCGCTCAAAGCGTTTAAAGAGCAAAATATCGACTTCGATTTGTGCGTGGGCACGTCGGTCGGAAGCATAGTCGGCGCGCTGTACTGCGCGGGTATCGAGCCCGACGAGATTATAGAGGTTGCGGACTCGCTCGACATGGTCGACTTTCACGGAAGGATACTGTTAAAGCCCGACAACCCGCGCAAGATAGGCGACGTGCTGTACCGCATTATCGGCGACGCGCAAATAGAGAACCTACACAAAAAGTACGCCGCGGTTGCGACCGACCTAAAAACGGGCAAGCGCGTAGTGCTTGACAGCGGGTCGGCGCTCGACGCCGTGTCGGCGTCGTCGGCCTTCCCCATAGTGTACGCGCCGCTCGTAATAGGCGAGCAAAACCTGTGCGACGGCGGGCTTACCGACAACATTCCCGCCGACGTGTGCCGTATGCTCGGCGCGGATAAGGTTGTTACCGTCGACGTTCACGGTTCGCGCGGGAGCGGCACCGACGGCACGGGAATATTCGACGTGCTAAAAGCGATGTTTTCCATAATGAACGCCAACGCGTCGGTGGTCGGGCTTATGCAGTCCGATATAATCATCGCGCCGGATACATCGGCGTTCAGCGCGTCGAGCAAGGCGGGGTATATGGAAATGATCGAGCTCGGCTATAATGCGGCGCTGGAGCAGTGCGACAAGATACGCGATTTATTCAAAAGCGAGGAATAACCGATGAGGAAAAACGCAAAGAGAATTTTTATAATAGATATTCTTATACTGATCGTCGTGGCGATAGCGCTCGGCGTGTCCATGATATGGTCCCGCGCTATCGAGCTATCTTTGGGGTTGCTTTATGAGGTTCCTGCGGATTCGGCAGACTCGAGCGAGATAGTAACGCTAAAATCCGGCGTGCGCGTCTCTTCGAACGGCGGCGCCGAGCTGAAAGTGCATTTTGTAGACGTCGGTCAGGGCGATTGTATCTTGATCGAGCTTCCCGACGGAAAAAACATGATAATAGACGCGGGCAGTGGCACGCGTGAGCTGAGCTCTGTAACAAATTCGATGATAAGCTATATATCGACAACGCTCGGCGACGACTTTCATTACTTCGACTACGCTATACTCACTCATCCCGACTCCGACCATTGCAACGCGCTCGACAACGTGCTTAACGCCTACCCGTCGTACGTTTGCTACAGACCCAATATGGAGGCGACCGGCACGAATTTTACCGACCCCGGTAAATCCGACCTTTCCGTCGGCGCGGCCGCAAAGAATACGGCGGCGTACAGGAATGCAATCGCCGCAATGTATCAAAATATCGATGGCACTGACACTACTGTCTACGTTACCGACCCCAAAGTCGATGAGCAAACCATTGTCGGCGGCGCGGGCGACGACGCATACTCGCTTACTTTTTTCTCGCCTCTGTCGGCAAAATACACCGATAACAACAATTATTCGCCCATAATGGTTTTGGAGTACCGCGGTTTTAAATTCGCGCTCTCGGGCGACGCCGAAAAGGAAAACGAGAAGGAGTTTGTAGACAAGGTTGCGGCAGCTCGCACCGATGGGATAGATGATAAGTACGACATTTTTACCGACGAGTTTACCGTTGATGTTTTCAAGGCAGGACATCACGGCTCGGAGACCTCGTCGTCGCAAGCCTATCTCGACATAATGACGACCGAGGACGGCGCGGCAAACGCGTACTACGTGTTTTCGTGCAACGCCGCGGGCAACACTTATTATCATCCTCGTCAGCAAGTGCTTGACCGTATAGTCGCAATAGGCGCGACCAACGACAAGATAATGCGCACCGACCACCACGGCACGATAACGTTTGTCGTGGCGAGCGACGCAGACGGTTATGCGCTCTCATGCTCGACTCAAATAGCGTACGACGGCGACAATACCGTCGGCGCCGACACTGTCGCAAACGGCGGAAACACCGGCGACAACAGCGGCGACGGCGACAACAACGGCGACGGCGATAACAACGGCGACGGCGACAACAACGGCGACAACAACGGCGACGATGAAAATCCCGACGACAATAAAGGCGACGACGAGCCCAAAGACGAGTGGGTTTTTGTGTACCGAAAGCTCGGCAGTATTAAGCTTACCTGGGCGGTTGTATCTTGGGCGAGCTACGCCGTGCTCGTCGTGTTGGTTGCGGCGCATATGGTTTGGGTGAGCGTCGGCGGAAACGCAATACCTAAAGCAAAAGGCGGCGGGCGCAAAAGGTGACGGTAAAGAGCATTAAAGTAAAAGACTACCGCAACGCCGCCGCGCGCGATATAACGTTAAGCTCGGGCAGAAACGCATTTGTCGGCGCTAACGCACGAGGAAAAACCAATCTTTTGGAAGCGGTGTATTTTGCGGGCGTGGGTAAGTCGTTTAGAACGCCGCGCGACCGCGAGCTTATAAAAAACGACTGTGAGCGTGCGTTTTTATCCGTCGAGGCGGAAAAAGACGGCATAACCGAAACGGTAAAGATAGTTTTGTCGCGCGACGAGAACAAGCGGGTTGCGGTCAACGATCTGCCTATCTCGCGCATGAGCGAGCTTATGGGCGTTTGCCCCGTCGTGCTGTTTTGCCCCGACGGGCTTAAGATAGTCAAGGACGCGCCCGCCGACCGCAGGCGGTTTATGGACATATCGCTTTGCCAGATTTCCAAGGCGTATTTTGCCGCGCTCTCGCAGTACGGCAAAATTTTGGCAAGCCGCAACAAGCTTCTTAAGAGCGGAGGCGCAACCGACAACACGCTTGCGCCGTGGGACGAGCTTTTGGCGGACGTCGGGTCTAAGATTATAAAAAGCCGTCGCGGTTTTGTGCGTAAGCTAATGCCGCTTGCCGCCGACCGTCATGCGTTTTTGTCCGACGGCAAAGAGGATATCGGGCTCGAGTACGAGGGTGTGAGCGGCGAAAATACCGACGAGATAAAAGCCGAGCTTATCCGTGCGTTTGCTCGCGACAGGGAAAGCGATTATCGGCTTAAGTATACGCATACCGGGCCGCACAAGGACGATATTATTATATCGGTGGACGGCGTGGACGTGCGCTCGTTCGGGTCGCAAGGGCAACAGCGCACCGCCGCGCTTGCACTCAAGCTTGCCGAAATGAAGCTGCTTACCGACGTTATGGGCACAAGCCCTATACTTCTACTCGACGACGTGTTCAGCGAGCTCGACGCCAAACGCCGAAAAAAACTGATTGACGCGCTTGACGGGTTTCAGTCTGTTATCACCACTACCGACAAGACCGACTTCGACGGCGTGGATATTAATATTATCGAGATATGATTGTGAAGTTGCCATTTATGAAAAGTTCGTGCCTATACACATCATTTCGAGCGCAGTCAAAAAATATAGGCGACCCGCCGCAATGCGGTAACGCTGTATTTGCAATCAATCATTCCCAATTCCGAATTTTTTACACAGAGCGTAAAGCTTAATTCGCCAAGGCAAAAGGTTATATGCAAAAAGCTCGAGCTTGTTTTTGGTACCGATAGTCACTTTGGGCGGCGGGGTGGAATCCGATATGATACGCGCAATGCGTTTGGCGACAAAGTCCGCCGAGTAGCCCGTCTGTTCGATTTTTATCAGCGAATCCGCCGCGCGTTTTAACCGTGCGTTGTGCGTTTCGCAGTCGTCGTACACCGTGCGCGCAAAAGAAAACCGCGTTTGCGTGCCGCCTATAATAACGGCGGTGCTTTTTATTTTGGGGTTTTCCATTCTAACCGTGTACGCGAGCGGCACGAGTCCCGCCTTTGCCGCCGAGTAAAACCCGTCGTACGGAATGGGCGCCGCGCCGCCCGACGACGAAAGATAAATCAGTCGCGGGTCCTCGCTTTTTTGCAGTTTGGGGATTGCGAGCTTGGTGCACTCTATCGCGCCCAATATATTTACGTCAAACAGATACTCGTAGTCCTTGCGCTTAACGCATTCTATCGGCGCGGCGAGCGAGAAGCCTGCGCAGTAAATAACCGCGTCTATTCGTTCGATTGTATCAAACGCCTTTTTAAGCGCCGTCGGGTCGGTGACGTCGGCGCGAATATTTTTCACTCCCGCGACGGCGCACGGCGACCGAGATATGTTGGTAATGCTATTGCATGTGCTTAAAAGATTTTGGACGAGCGCAAGCCCTATTCCCGATGACCCGCCCGCGATTACGATGTTTTTCATTGCTTATAGTATGCGCAGAAATTAATTCGGAATTCGGAATTATGAATTGGTAATCAGAAATGGCAAGCATACTCTTTCTTTGTTTAATCACATTATAACCGCGCATTTATTCAAACGCCACGCAGAAGTCGACAATTTCGCATTCTTAATTCTTAATTCCGAATTAAAAACGTTGATTTTAAAGCATTTCGGTGGTATACTATATCAGTAGAATTATTTTTACTTAGGAGAAGCTATGAATAATCAGTCATACGTATACGAGGAAGAGCAGGGCGATGAAGGGCTCACCTTTAAAAAGGTGGGGCACTTTTTCCGCAAAGGTTGGCTTAGAATGTTGGTTTACGTCATCGTTTGCGCACTGCTCGTCACGGCAATCGCACTGCCTATCAAGGTGTACTATAAGTCCGAACCGCTTGCTCAGACTTCCGTCGAATATATCTATGACGGCATAGAGCGCGGGCTTGCGCCGGACGGCAGTGTGCTTAACACCGACAACATCATTTCCACAACGGTGTTGTATCAGGCTGTCAAGGAAGCCAATCTCGAAAAGAAGATTACGGACATTTCCAAGCTTCGCGAGCGCATGCGCGTAGAGGGTGTGCTTACCGACGAGTACGTAAAGCTCACCGAGGCGGCGGCAAACGGCGATAACGCGGCAAAGGAAAAGCTTAGAAACTACAATATGTTTTCGACGCGGTTCAATATCGTCATATCTGACCCGGGCAAGCTCGATTTGTCAGACGACCAAGCCAAGCTGTTGCTCAACAAGATAGTCGTCAGCTATTACGCCGACTTCCAAAAGCGCTTCTCGCTTAACAGAATGTTTGCGACCGACGCATACGGCTTGTCCGACAACGACCTTATGGAATTTGCCGATATCTACGATATATACACGCAGTCGCTCGATTCGGTCAAGTCGTTCTTGCAGGGCATGGCTGAGGAAAATTCATCCTTTGTATCGACGGAAAACAGCACGACGTTTACTCAGCTATTGAGCGACCTCGATCTTTTGCGCAACAATTACAGCTTGTTCAACGCCTATATCCTTTCCAACAACATTTGGCGCAACAAGACTTCGGCGCGTAACGCGCTTGTGTCCACGCGCACCGAGATACTAAACAGGCTCGAGCCGCTCAACGGCGAGGACGGTTACATCGCGTCGCTTAAAGCGCAGATAGCCACCATTCAGCCGACCACCACTTCGACCGATGCGGGCGGCGTGCATACCGAAAAGACCGAGTATCCGCCTATTTACGCGGAGCTTCACGCCAAGCTCGACGAAGCCAACCGCGCTGTCAGGGAATACAACATTCAGCTTAAAAATATCGAAACGCGTTTGGATAAGCTTCAGGACGAAACACAAACGGACGAGGAGCTTATCAAATCCGCGACCGACAATCTCAAAGCGCTCGAAACGCAGACGGGCGAGTTTATAAAACGTGTTAACGCGACTATAGCCGATTACTACGACACGACGTTTATCGCGTCGTCCGTTCGTCAGGTTACGCCGCCCGTCGTTACGCGCAGAAGCATTCACTTCAGCCTTCTTCTCGTTTACGGCGTTGCGGTTATCGTAGGACTTATTGCGGCGGGCATTGTGACAATCGTCAAAATTACGCGCGCTTCCGCGGCGGCTAAAAAGCAAGAGGACGCTATTTCGGACAACGGCGAAAAAGCCGAGTCACGCAGTTAAAGAGGTTATTTATGAGTACTTGGTTAAAAGACGCTGTTTTTTATGAGATATATCCCAACTCGTTCGTCGACGCTAACGGCGACGGCTACGGCGATTTCAAGGGCATTACGTCCAAGCTCGATTATATAAAAGAGCTCGGCTGTAACGCGATTTGGCTTAACCCGCATTACGATTCGCCGTTTATGGACGGCGGTTACGACGTGCGCGATTACTTTAAGGTGTCGGACAGGTTCGGCACGGAAGAGGACTTTGACGAGTTTATTAAAACGGCGCACGCCAAGGGTATTAAGGTTATACTCGATCTTGTGCCCGGGCACACGTCCGAGCAGAACGCCGACTTTTTGCGCAGTGCGGAACCCACGCCTAACGAGATGTACGACCGCTTTATTTGGACGAATCACGAGTGGCATTTTCCCGAGGGGTTTAAGGCGATTTCCGGTCGGCACGACAGACAGGGCAATTATATTGTAAACTTCTATTCCATTCAGCCTGCGCTCAATTACGGGTTCAACGAGATAACCGACCCGTCCTGGCAGATGCCGTACACATCGGACGCCGCCAAAAAGACGCGCGAATGGTTAAAGTCCGTCATGCGGTTCTGGTTGGATCGCGGCGCCGACGGCTTCCGCGTCGATATGGCGGATTCGCTTGTCAAAAACGATTTGAGCCAGAGTGAAAAGCCTGCGACCAGCGAGATTTGGCAGGATATACGCGCCATGCTTGACAGCGAGTATCCGGACGCGGTGCTCGTATCCGAATGGTCCAATCCCCAAGCGATACGCGCGGGCTTCCACGCCGACTTTATGCTCGACCACCACGGAAACCCGTACAATCTTTTGGTGCGCGCCGAGGAAGAGCCGAACAAGCACAGCTACTTTGCGGCGGACGGCGGCGGCGACGCGCAAGCGTTTGCGACGGGTTTTACCGAAGTTTACGAAGCGGTAAAGGGCAAGGGCAGTATCGCGCTTATTTCGTGCAACCACGACACGCCGCGGCTTGCGCCCAATTACACGCAGGAACAGCTCAAGCTGATTTACGCCACGCTCTTCACCCTTCCCGGCGTTCCGTTTATTTACTACGGCGACGAGATAGGCATGAAGTATATAAAGGGACTTCCGTCCGTCGAGGGCGGATACGGCCGCACCGGCTCGCGTACGCCTATGCAGTGGAATACGGCGGTGAACGCAGGCTTTTCCACGGCGGACAGGACATTTCTGCCAACCGAAACAGATAAGATCGTAAACGTAGCGAGTCAGCAAAAGGACAAAAAGTCGCTGTTGAATTTCCTGAAAGACTTTTTGGCGTTCCGCCGTCGTAACAAGCAGTTTACGTCGGACGAGCTTGAATTTTTGCACGCCGAGGGCAGTGAGCCGTTGGTGTACAAGCGCGGCGATTTGACGGTGGTCGTCAATCCGCTCAAGGTCAAGCAGACCGCGCCCGTCACGCTTCCCGCCAAAGCCAAGGCGGTGTACGTCGTAGGCAAGGAAGCCAAAAAGCTTAAGGACGGTATCGCCGTGCCGCCGCTTTCGCTCACGATTTTCAATTAACGGCATAATACGTATTGCGTTTGGCTCGGCGCCTTGGTAGTGTAGACGGGTCTACAATCCCGTCGGTCCCCGTCGACTGCTGTCCGTCTGACGCGCGAGCGCCCGCCGGGTTTTAACATTTTTTGTTTTAACGTTCTTTTAATGAGATTGTAAGAGGTATAAAATGACAAAAAAGATTTCCGAATATAAATACAGCCGCGTCGATATAGACGGCGTGGCTTCTTACATAGACGAGGCTATCCAAAGGGTAAAAAGGGCGAAAAGCGCGCAAGAGCTTGTCGATATCCGCGCCGAACTTAACGCTCGAACAACAAAGGACGGCACTCAAATCAGCCTTGCGATGATACGCCACTCGCTTGACGTCCGCGACGAGTTTTACGCCGCCGAGCAGGACTATTACGACGAAAATCTGCCGCGCATACACGCCAAAAGCACCGAGTTTAACAAAGCGCTTATGGCGTCGAAGCATGCGGCGGAGCTTGAAAAAATCATCAACCCGATAATCGTTAGCAACATAAAAGCCAACCTGCGCGTTATGGACGACAGCATTGTGCCCGACTGCATAGAGGAAAACAAGCTTGTCACCGAGTATGACAATCTTCTTGCTGGGCTCACGTACGAGTGGGAAGGCAAAAAGCTTACGCTTTCCGAAATGCTTGGACTGAGCAAGGATCAAGACCGTGCCGTGCGCAAAAAGGCGTTTTCGGTAATCGGCAAGACGCTCGCTGCGGTGGGCGATAAGCTGGACGGCATTTACGACCGCATGGTAAAGGTGCGCACCGCCATGGCGCGAAAAATGGGATTTGATAACTTTGTCGAAATGGGCGACTTGCGTATCGGACATATCGGCTATGGGCGAAAGGAAATCGAGGTTTTCCGTCGGTCGGTGTTGCACGACGTTGTTCCCGCGCTAAAACAGTTAAAAGCCGATCTTGCCAAGCGTTTGGGCTTGGGCGATATTCATATCTATGACAACGATATTTATATCAGCGGCGGCAACGTCGACCCGGTAGGTACCGCCGAGGATTTGTTTGCCGCGGCGCAAAGCATGTACGACGAGATGTCGCCCGCGCTCGGCGAGTTCTTTAAGCAAATGTGCGAGGCCGAGGCTATCGACTACGTGGCGCGCGACGGTAAGTCCGGCGGCGGTTATGCCGAAATGCTCTTCGATTATTGTCAGCCGTTTATCTTTGCCAACTTCAACGGCACTATGGACGACGTGGGCGTGCTCACTCACGAGTTCGGATATGCGTACGCTTTTAAGCGCGCGGCGGCAAACGACGTGGACGTCGACTTGTTTGTCGGCGGCATGGAAACAGCGGAAACCCATTCCATGAGCATGGAAGCGCTGTGCAACAGCTACAATCAATATTTTTACGGAAAAAAAGCGGCGCAGGCTACGTATCAGCAGATTTTCGACGCGTTCGATTTTTTGCCGTACGGCGTTATCGTCGACTACTTCCAACAGCTCGTTTACGAAAATCCCGATATGACGCCGGAAGAACGCCGGGCATTGTGGCTTAAGCTCGAGGGCGAATACCGTCCGTTCGTCGACATGTCGGACGTGCCGTATATCAATATCGGCGGAAGATGGCAGTACCAAAAACATATTTACGAATCGCCTTTCTATTATATAGACTATTGTCTGTCCGCTTGTCTTGCTTTGCAGTTCGGGGAGATAGCGGCGGGCGACTTTAACGACGCGCTAAACAGATACTTAAACCTCGTCGAAGCCGGCGGCACCAAGGATATAGTCACGCTCGCGCACGAGGCGGGGCTAAAAAGTCCGTTCGACGACGGCGCGCTTGCCGACGTTTGCGCAAAAATAAAAGCGCACCTTTTAAAACTGGAGAATCTTTGACTAAGTTAGTGCGGCAATCCTGCTCGCGTCACTTAGGCAGAGCTTCCGAAAGGAAACTGAGTTATGAAAAAAAATATTCTCACGGTAGACGCCGGCGTTTTTTTGAACCTGCCGGTTATCGACACGTCGCTTGCTCTCGAGGTGCATGACGTTACGGCGGAAGCGGTCGAGCCCGTCAAGCAAAAGCTTAAAAAACTGTATGGCGATATAAGCGTAACGGCGGACGGTAAGGCGGCGGACTTAAACAAGCTTACGCCGTCGGCTGTCGTATCGGTAAAACCGCTTGTCGACTTTGACAAGCCGCGCTACAACGTTGCGGATGCAATGCGCGTTATATCTCGGCTAACGCAGGACGAGGGCGGCTGTCCTTGGGATAAGGCTCAAACGCACGAGAGCATACGCGTCAACATGATAGAGGAAGCTTACGAGGCGGTGGACGCCATAGATAAACGCGACGTCGCAAACATGCGCGAGGAATTCGGCGACGTGTTTTTGCAGTCCATTCTTCAATCGGATATAGCGCGGCGTAGCGGTGAGTTCGACTTCGACGACGTTTGCGACGAGCTTTGCAAAAAGCTTATCGGCAGACATACATTTATATTCGGCAACGACAGTGCGGCCAACGCCGACGAGGCGCTCAACCTTTGGGAAAAAGCCAAAGCAATAGAAAAGAATTACGACAGCGTAAAAACTCAGCTTGCGCGCCTTCCCGATAATTTTCCGTCGCTGTTGCTTTGCCAAAAGACTTACAGAAAAATCAAAAAGGCGGGCGGCAGCGTCGACCCGAAAGCCGATCTGCAAAAGGCGATAGAAAGCAATGACTACGTGCGCGCTATCGCGGCATGCGCGGCGCTTCTTGTCGACGGCGGCGTTTCTGCCGAGGTCGAGCTTAACAAGCTGATAAAATCCGCTGTCGAAAAGTTATAATATGGACGAGCTGTATATCGGCAAGTACAAAATCGACGGCGATATACTTGCGCCCATGGCGGGGTATACCGATATTGCGTTCCGCGAGCTGTGTCGGGCGAACGGCGCGGCGTTAACCGTAACCGAAATGGTGTCGGTGCGCGGGCTCGTTCACGAAAGCCGCGCAACCGAAACGCTGATGCGGTTATCCGAGTGCGAAAGTCCGTCGTGTATTCAGCTTTTCGGCAACGACCCCGACGACTTTGCGCGCGCCGTAAGCAAGGCGCCGTCCGATATAATAGATATAAACATGGGCTGTCCGATGCCCAAGATTGTCAAAAACGGCGACGGGTCGGCGCTTCTCGACAACCCCGAGCTTGCGGGCAAAATCGTCGCTTCGTTAAAGAACGCAACCGACAAACCGATTACCGTCAAAACTCGGCTTGGCAGAAGGATCGGCGTCGATCGCGCGGAAGAGCTTATCGAAAGCGTTCAAAAGGCGGGCGCGGCGGCGGTCGCAGTCCACGGCAGGTACGCCGAGCAGTTGTATTCGGGTAGCGCCGATTTGGAAAAGGTAAAGGCGTTAGGGCGAAAGTTCAATATCCCCGTCATACCAAACGGCGATATTGCGGAACGCGGCGGACATGTGATGATAGGGCGAGCGGCGATCAAAAATCCGGGGGTGTTCTCCGGTAAAACGCTAAATCCGTTCGACGTGGCCAGGCGGCATATACAGCTCATGCTCAAATACTTCGACGAGCATTACGCAGTCGTTCAGACCCGAAAGTTCTTTCCGTACTACTTCGGGGGCTTGACGGGCGGCAAGGCGCTGCGCGCCAAAACCAACGTAGCGCAAAACATAAGTCAAATACTATCCGCGCTCGACGATGCCGAGCGCGCTGCAAAAATCAATCAATAGGAGAGTAAATATTATGGCAAACATCGTTAACGCAAAAATCGAGTTCACCGACGGCAAGGTAATCAACCTCGAGCTCTATCCCGACGTCGCGCCTATTACGGTCGCGAATTTCGTCAAGCTGTGCAACGCGCACTTTTACGACGGACTGTGCTTCCACAGAGTAATCGACAAGTTTATGATTCAGGGCGGAGGATTCGTATTTGACGAAAACCGCGGTCTTATCCAAAAGGAAGCGCCCGCGATAAAAGGCGAGTTTAAATCCAACGGCGTAAACAACACGCTCAAGCACACCGTCGGCACTATTTCCATGGCACGCACCAACGTTAAGGACAGCGCGTCGTCGCAGTTTTTTATTTGCGTAACCGATACCCCTTTCCTCGACGGCGAATACGCCGCTTTCGGCAGGTGCGCCGACAAAGAGAGTATGGAGGTTGCCATTGCGTACGGCAAGGTTAAAACGGGCAGATGGCAGTATTTTTCGGACGTGCCGTTTAATCCCATAGTTATAAAGACGATAACCGTACTTTAAAATAAACATCGTCGCGAATAAATACGGCATAATCCGTAGCAAGCTACGGGCGCGCACGCTTCGCGTACGCTCGCTTGCGGTTGTCGCAGTTATGTCGTATTTGTCGGCGGCGTAAATTTGCCCTTGAGGGCAAGCTAATTTACTGCTTGAATAAAAACCAAATTATTGGCAAAAAACATAGTAAAACGTTTGATTTTCTCTACCCGATTTAGTATAATTATAAAAGGCGCGGTGTCTACATCTGCGCCCCGATATTACAGTCTACCGACAAAATAGGACGTATTACAGTGAAAAAACGCATTTTTGCAGGAATATTAAGTATCGCTATGGCGGCGTTCGCGTTGTGCGGATGCTCGTTCTTCAGCCATGACTACGAGCGCGACATGAAGCAAGAGGTCGCCAGCGTTTCGTCGTACACCATCGTCAACGAGTATCTCGACGACGACGGCGCAAGCCAAAAGTACGAGTATAAGACAGCCAAAAAGACGATCTATAAGCTTGACCTTTTGGAATACGTCCAAAACAACTCAAGCTCGCTTACTTCCTCGTTCTCGGGTGACCCCGAAGGGCTTTACAAGTACGCGGCCAACATGCTCGTCAACGTCGAGATTCTCATGAACGAAGTGGACGCGCTTATTGACGCGGGCCAGGTCGAATGGGGCATCGAGCAGTTCAACACGATTAAACAGAACCTGTACACCGTTATTGACAACTCGATTTTCTCGCAAAAGAACGCTATACTCGACGAGCGCGACCAAGAGCAAATCGTCAAGCCCGACGAGGACACCTCGAGCGCGGAAACTACCTATCCCGTCAAGCCCGAAGTCACCGACGACGTCGAGGACGGCGACGATGAGATAGTTCACGAGGTAGAGCCGTGGGAGCCCGCAACAATCATGTATCCGGGAATAAACGGCGACAACGATACGAGATCGCTCGAGCGCGAAGCAATGCGCAGGTTTGTTGCGCTTATCAAATCGCGTGTAAACGACGATTTCCGTTTGGATATGCCCGAACGCGCTTGGCTCAAAAAGAAAATCAACGCCGAGATCAAGGCGATAGACAAGCTTATCGACACAAAAGGTATCGAGTACGTATATCCCGTCATAGGTAATTACTCCTTCCCGATGAAGAATAGCGAAAGCGAGTTCGGTTATATCATGTACTATCTTACCGGCGAATCGCTCGAGCGTTCGCAAAAGATAACCGCCATGCAGGACTTTCTCGAAGGCAGTGTCGAGGTTAAGTACGAAGAGGTTGCCGACAGGTTTAACACCACGCTTGCTCAGCAGGAAAAGACGTATAAGGAAGATATTTCCGCATACGATACGGCTATGAACGACGAAAAGACGACCGTGCTTTACCACGCTAACAATAACTACTTCTACGTCAAGCATATTTTGTTGCCCTTCTCGGACGACCAAAAGGAAGCGCTTACCGCGTACAAAAACAGTCCCGAGATTTCCAATCTTCAGGCGGACGAGCGCGACGCGCTTGTCAACAAGTATCGCGAGTGGCTTGCCGAGTCCATCGTTTGCTATCCGCACAAGGACGGCGAGGACGACACGACTAAGCCCATGTCGGTGGATGACGTTATGTCGCACATCCGTTCGGTCATGACCCCGCTTGCGAGCAACGTCAAAAAGGCCAACGACGCGTTTAACGATTTGATTTACCTTTACAATACCGACTCGGGCGCGTTCGGCAACGACCGCGGCTATATGGTCAAGTACAAGCTCGACGAGGGCGAGAGCGAAACGTATATGCAAGAGTTCGCGGACGCCGCGCGTGAAATGCGCGATAATATCGAGGTCGGCAGGGTTTACGACAAAAAGGTCATCACCGATTACGGCGTACACATCATGTACTTGAGCTCGGTGCCCAAGCTCGGCGCGGTATCGCTCAGCGACTACACCACGCCCGATAAGAGTCAAACTTACTACGACGTTTTTGCCGAGCCGATCCGTTCGGCGCGCGAGGAAGCGGCTTACACCGATTGGCAAAACAACATTTTGACCTACAACTACAAAAAATATTCCAAGCTATATACTAAAAACTTCTCCGACCTTTGGGAAGACTAAGTCGCACTGTATAGGGCGCAAGGAGATTAAAGTGGCAAGATTCGGCGGTTACGGTCGCGGCGGTGGCGGCGGCGGAATGAATATGCAGCAAATGATGCGCCAGGCACAACAGCTGCAAGAACAAATGGCTAAAGCGAAAGAACAATTGGAAGAAGCGCGGCTTACCGGCACTGCCGGCGGCGGCGCTGTTTCCGTTACCATTTCGGGAAGCAAGCGGTTTATCTCTATCCAAATCAAGCCCGAAGTCGTCGACCCCGATGACGTCGAGATGCTCGAGGATCTTATAACTGCGGCAGCTAACGAGGCGTACGCTCAAGCGGACGAGATGTTCAATAGCAGTCCGCTCGCTCAGCTCGGCGGAATTTAATGCGCGAGATAAAAAGCATAGCCGCGCTCGCGGGTGCGTTTTCCACCCTTCCCGGCGTCGGCAAAAAGACCGCGCTTAGGTACGCTTACGCGGTAATAGATATGTCCGAGCAAGAGGTCGACGCGTTTTGCGCCGCAATGAAGGACGTCAAAAGTCAGGTGCGGCTGTGCTCGGTATGCGGCAACTTCGCCGAGGACGAGGTGTGCGAGCTGTGCAAAACCCGACAGCCCAAACAGATTTGCGTTGTGTCGTACCCCAAGGACGTTATCGCAGTCGAAAAAACAGGCGCGTACGACGGCGCGTATCACGTTTTGCACGGTACGCTTTCGCCAATGAACAACCGCACGCCGGACGACCTTAATATAAAATCGCTGATAGGTAGGCTCGGCGGCGTGGAAGAGGTTATTATCGCGACCAATCCCGACGTGGAAGGCGAGGCTACGGCGGTGTATCTTGCAAGGCTTATAAAGCCGATGGGCGTAAAGGTCACGCGTATCGCTCAGGGCATTTCAATGGGCTCGGAACTCGAGTATGCCGACTCGGTAACGCTTTCGCAAGCACTTGGCAGACGAACTGTGCTGTAAATACATAATCGCAAACTGAAAAAATCATAGTGTAAACGTTTGCAAATTTCCGGCAGTTATGCTATAATCATCACTGTTACCGATTATCTGATTTTGTTACAAAAATTATTACCATGCTACTGTGGCTCAGTTGGTAGAGCAGCTGATTCGTAATCAGCAGGTCGGCGGTTCGAGTCCGCCCAGTAGCTCCAAAAGCCCTCGCGAAAGCGGGGGCTTTTCAGTTGCTTATGTTGGATCGGCTGATTCGTAATACTCGCTTCGGCGCGTGCTATGTAGCAGCAGGTCGGCGGTTCGCTAGGTGCTTGCGCCGACCGATATGGTAATAGCGTAAAACATGATTTATACTAACGCCGTATTGACCCGCAAATACGTAGCGCAAAGCATCCCGCGCGGTTCGGAAATTTATCAAGAAAATCAGTTATGTTTTCATGGACTTGACAAGGTATATTATACTTTTATGAAACGGGATCTTTGCGGCTTCCGTTTTTTGTTGCCCAAAAAAGGCGGAATGTATGGGAAAAAAATCAAGACAAATTGACAAAAAGAAGGCGTGAATGATGTAACGGGTGCAGGCGGAATACCAAGCGGGGAGCAGAAAAAGTGTATAGCGCACGCCGAGGATTAAACGGATAAAACCGAGCGCGATTATTTGTTATGATGTGTCGTTTAAAACAATGAAAGGAAACACAAAATCGTTTTTACCTACGCAATACGAATGGACTGAAAAGCTATATTGGAGAGAAAAGGCTAAATTCCAAGTGGATAAGCATGCGCGATACATATTGAATAAATAATAACAGATTTCGAGCGGTCGCTATAAAAAACTTTTGCTGTCGGGAAATGGATTTATTGATTATTGCGTAACGGTTGCGTTTTTCGGTACGCCGTGTTAAAATATCAAAAAAGCCGAGAGGTAAGACCCTGTGCCTAATTTCACCCGTAACGCCATTATCGCATCGTTCTTAAAACTGCTCGAGGAACGTCCGCTCAACAAGATAACCATTAAGGATATCGTAGAAGACTGCGGTATAAACCGCAATTCGTTTTATTATCATTTTCAGGACATTCCTGCGTTACTCGGCGAGATCGTTTCGGGCGAGATAGACAGGATAATCAATCAGTATCCGACTGTGGATAATTTAGCGGAATGCGTCAGGATAGCCGCGGAATTCAGTATTACGCACCGCAAGGCGGTTTTGCACGTGTTCAATTCCGTCAACCGCGATATCTTTGAAAACTACATGTGGCGGATATGCGGGTATCTTGTGGAAGTGTACATGCGCCCGCTTTGCGTCAAGCATAAGGTGAGCGAAAGCGATAAAAAGGTTATCGTTCAGTTTTACAAATGCGAGGTGTTCGGGCAGATTATCGGTTGGCTCGACGGCGGCATGAAGGATGATATTATCGCCGTCACCGTGCGGTTGTCCGAACTGCGCAAGGGTATGATAGACGAGCTGTTTACGCGTTGCGAAAAGCATAGCTGACCTGCATAATTTGAGCATTTAATGGCGTTTGCCCAAAAATCAAACAATTTTTCCGTCGTGTACAAAAACTGTGCACGGCGGTTTTTTTGCATGGGCGCTTTTGCCGCGCGATTTGATACAATGTAGAAAATAAACGCGAGGTAAACTAAAATGCGTGCAGTAGCGCCTATTAAATCGGCAAAACTTATAAGCATAATAATTTCGATTTGCTTTGTTGCGTTCGGCACTGTGCTGTTGTGTCTTCCCGACTTGTCTGTAAGAATAATAGGCATAGCGCTCGGCACGCTGACCGCGATGTTCGGCTGTGCCAAGCTTGCGGGGTATTTTTCCAAAGACCTGTTCAGACTGGCATATCGGTACGATTTGCAGCTCGGCATAGCCGCGGTTGTAACGGGCATACTGATTGCGGTTTTTCCCGACCGCGCGCTTATAGCGGTATGCGTGATATTCGGCACGGTGCTGTTGATAGACGGGCTGTTCAGGTCGTCCACGGCGATAGAGGCAAAAAAGTTCGGCATACGCCCGTGGTCGGCTATATTAGTTTCGGCAATCGCTACATGCACAATCGGCATACTGCTGATAATCTTCCCGGCGGACGGCGTACAGGCGGGCGCGATCGTGCTGGGCATAGCAATGATTACCGAGGGCGTATCCAATCTGATAACGGTGCTTACCACGGTCAAAATTATCAAGCACCAACAGCCGGACACCATAGACGCGGAATACGAAATTTGTGATTAACTTTTAGGAGGCTTAAATAAATGGGCATAATCGAAGTTCAAAACCTAACCAAAGATTACGGCTCGGGGCGCGGCGTGTTTGACGTGTCGTTCTCGGTCGACAAGGGCGAGGTTTTCGGCTTTCTCGGTCCGAACGGCGCGGGCAAGTCCACGACCATTCGGCACTTAATGGGCTTTTCCAAACCGCAGAGCGGCAGTACGCGCATATTCGGCAAGGACACGTTTGACAGATACTACGAGGTACTGCGTAACGTGGGCTACATACCCGGCGAGATAGCGTTGCCTGCAGGGCTTACGGGACGGGAATTCATTCGCATGATGCAGGATCTGCAACACTGTAAAAACGACGAGTATCTTAAATATCTTATGGATATGTTCAAACTGGATCCGTCGGGCGATACCAAGCGCATGAGTTTGGGCGTAAAGCGCAAGCTCGCGGTAGTGACTGCGTTCATGAGCGATCCCGACGTGTTGATACTCGACGAGCCGACGAGCGGACTCGACCCCGTCATGCAGGAAGTATTTATCGAGTATGTGCGCAAGGAAAAGGAACGCGGCAAGACGATCCTTCTTTCGAGCCACATATTTTCGGAAGTGGACGCGACGTGCGACCGTATTGCCATAATCAAGGACGGCAGGATAGTTTCCGACTTTATCGCCGACGACCTCAAACATGCGTCGCAAAAGAATTATCTCGTCGGGTTTGCCGACAGCGCGGAATTGAACAAGTTCGTCGCCGAGGCGGGTAAGTCCGAAATAATGAAGGTGATAGATACCGACGTGCCGCGGCTGACCGTAACGGTATCCACCGACGACAAGTACATCAACGAGGTAATAGCGCGGCTGTCGAGCTATAAAATAGTCAACTTCGGGCACGTCAAGGAAACGCTCGAGGACTACTTTATGAGCTATTACAAGGAAGACAAAAGTTTTGGAGGTGCGCTTAAATGAACGAACCGATAATAGTAATGCGTGGACTCACCAAGGACTACGGCGAGGGTCGAGGAATATTCGACATAACGCTAACGGTTCACCGCGGAGAAATGCTCGGTTTTGCCGGCACTAACGGCAGTGGCAAAACGACCACAATACGCAACATCATGGGCTTTTTGCAACCGACGAGCGGAAGCGTAACGGTAAACGGTCTGGAATCGTGGGCGCACTCGAGCGAGATAGTAAAGCACATAGGCTACGTGCCGGGCGAAATAGCCTTTCCCGACCTGTCGACGGGCGTTGACTTCCTAAAGAGCCAAGCGGAATTTTTGGGCGTAACCGACATGGGCTATGCCGAAAAAATAATCGAAAAGCTTCAGCTCGACCCGCGCGCGCCGCTTAAGCGAATGAGCAAGGGCATGAAGCAGAAAACGGCTATCGTGGCGGCGCTGATGGCAGACCCCGAAATAATAATCCTCGACGAGCCTACGACAGGCCTAGACCCGCTGATGCGCGACGCGTTTTTGGAAATCATTCGCGAAGAGCGCCGTAAGGGTAAAACGATATTCATGAGCAGTCATATGTTCGGCGAGCTCGAAACCACGTGCGACCGCGTTGCGCTGATACATAACGGGCGCATAGCGGACGTAGCCGTCATGGCTGAAATAACCAATCGCCCCGAAAAGGAATTCAAAATCGAGTTCAATAACGAAAAGGACTACACCGCGTTTAGAGCGGCGGGGTACAAGATAGTGCGCGACCAACGGCAGTACAACCAAATAACGGTAGCTTTGCCGCGCGAGCAAATATGCAGGCTGTTTAAAAGCCTGAAAAGCTACGACGTCAAGTTTATAACCGAGGTCGACTATAACCTCGAAAAACATTTTAAAACCGTGTTGAATTCGGTAAAGGAGATTTAAGTATGTTCAGTAAATCACTTTTTAAGCAATCGTGCAAGGCGAACGGCATAATGTGGATAATCATTACCGTTGCGGTGTGCTTTATGCTCTGCTGCGTAATGCTCATTGCGGGCAACGGCAGTTTGGGCGAAACCAAGGCGGCGATAGAAAACGCCGTTATAAAGGGCGAGCTTACATCGCAAACGGAAAACCGCGCTATCAATTATTACGACTTAGCCGATTCGGCGCTCGACCACTTTGACAACAAGTTCAAAACCGAATTTGCCGCGGCGTACGCTCAGGCATTGCAGTCCGGCGCGACGCAGGAACAAGCCGCCGCACAGGCGCAGACCGTAGCGTACGCAAAGGCGGCGCTCGACCTCGAATCGGGGTATTACGCCGCGCTAATACAAGAGCTCGGCTATGCCGCCGACTCAAGAGAGGCGCTTGAAATAAAGGGCGCAATATTCTACGTGCTCAACCCCATGACCGCGCCCGGCAAGTATATGTTTGACGAGGATTACAAGTCCTGGGGTGAAGATCCGCCGCGCTACGACGCGCTTTTGCCCGACCTGATTTCGGGCTCGGATCGGTACGCCGAGGAACGCGGAAAGTACGTAATGAATTACAGTTCGATGTTCCTTGCGGGCAATCTCATTAAGGATGACAATATTCAGCTCATACTCGACGTTTTAAGCGACTACGGCGTGACTAAGGAACAGTTCGACGAGTTCGGCTTCGGCGATTACTCATACGTTAAGAGCGTTGCGCAAAGCGTAGTTGTCGATTACCGCGCCAATCTTAAATATCGGCTCGACAACATAAAGGACGGCGAAACCGAAGAGAGTATCAAAGCCGATGTCAAAGGCCGTTGCGCCGCGAGCTTGCTTGCAAGCCTGCCGTCCGACGTGTCCGACGCGCTTATGGAAATAGGTCAGGCCGATTTGTACGGCACGCTCGTCGGGTCGATATTCTTTAAAATGGCGGGACTGCTGTTGCCTATAATCTACATGATAATGTCGTCCAACGCGCTTATCGCGGGGCAGGTGGACAGCGGGTCCATGGCGTACGTATTAAGCTCGGGCACCAGGCGCAAGGAAGTGACGTTTACACAGGCTATGTATTTGATCGGTTCGCTGTTTGCCATGTTCCTTTGCACGACGCTTGCAAGCGTCATATGCTTTGCAATCGTCGACGTTAACACGGGGCTCGACTACGGCAAGCTTCTTCTTATCAATCTCGGCGCATTCCTCGTTATGTTCGCAATGAGCGGGATTTGCTTCCTCGCTTCGTGCAAGTTCAACCGCAGTAAGCATTCCATGGCGTTGGGCGGCGGACTTAATATGTTCTTCCTTGTGGCAACAATGCTCGGTCTGTTCGGCTCGCCGGTGCTTCCTTCCATTATAAGAATGAGCGCGCTCAACGCGTTTAACTACGTCAGCATAATTTCGCTGTTCGACGTTGTGTCCATTTTGGAAGGCACGCTCGCGTATCTGTGGAAGTGGGCGATCCTCGCCGTCATCGGCGTTGTCTGCTACGTTTGCGGCGCGCTCATCTTCGATAAAAAGGATTTGCCGCTGTAAAGCACGATAACGGCTTTAATAAAATCTATATTAAAACGCATACAACCCCGTCGAAAACACGGGGTTGTTTTTTATCCGTTTTTTATGGCATAATAAGAAACTATCGTCGGCGCTTCCTTTAAATAATTGACATTGCGGGCAAAATCTGTGATAATAAGCGGAGTATACTAAGTTTAATGTCGCAATGATAGCCATCGCATTTGAAGAGGGCGGAAGAGAAGCTTTGGCAATCGGTAGGAACGATTATGCTTTCCAACCGATCGAGAATAATAAGCAGACAAAAACATTGGAAAAGCTTTTAAAATAACACTTTGGGGCGCGATTGCGTGATTTTACGTAACCGCCGATTCTTTGTCGGTTACCTATATTTTTCTATTTTTAACGAGTAAAACCTTTGACTTAAACGTTATTTATGCAGAAAGGGTAAAGTAGACTCTTTCGGAGGGGCGATGGAACGCGCAACCGAATTGTACGATAGATATTTGCGTGGGGATAACGGGGCGCTCGAGCAGCTCGTTATCGGGTACGGCGACAGTCTTATTGGTTACGCTTATTGTTTTCTGCACGATTTTTCTGCGGCGGAAGACGTAATGGAAGACACGTTTGCCACGCTTATTGTCAAGCGCAAAAGGTTTGAAGCCCGTTCGCCGTTCGAGGCGTATCTGTTTAGGATAGCGCGCAACAAGTGCTTAGACCTATTGCGCAAGCGCAGGCGCGAAGCGAGCCTGTCGGGCGCCCGCGAGTTTGCCGCTTGCGTCGACGTGGAAGGGGACGCGGTGAAAGCCGTTCGCGACCAAAAGGTATACAAGGCTATGCTTTCTCTTCCGCAGGACTACCGCACCGTGCTGTATCTTACGTACTACCAAGGCTTTACGGCGGACGAGGTGCGCAAAAGCCTCGGCAAGAACAAGAAGCAGATATATAATCTTACGGCACGCGCCAAAGCCGCCCTCAAAGAAATTCTCATTAAGGAAGGTATCGGTTATGAAGACGTCTAAAGAGCGAACAGAGAGCATTCTTAAAAAAGCGGAAGCCAAGCGTCAAACTCGCAAAAAAATAAAGTTTATAGCTATCATGTCAAGCGCGGCGGCGGCGCTACTCGCGTTCAACCTCGTGCTGTTCGTGCCGTACACCGTCGGCGATACGGACATATCCAAGTACAAATCCAGCCAATATTACGGCGTTATCCAAAAGCTTTACGGAATGACTTACTCGCCGCACAAGACCAACAATTTTAAAGAATGGTTCGGCGATATGTTCAAGGCGGGCGCAAGCGCACCCAACGACAGTATGGGCGCGCCCGACGATAGCGACGGCGACAATAGCTATCGGGAAACTACGCTCAATCAGACGGACGGCGTTATCGAGGGCGATTTGTTCAAACGCAGCGACACGCATATTTTTTACCTCGGCTATACGTACGGCAGTCACGACGTGGTTATGGATAGCGCCGGCGGCAACGTCACGATTGTTAACGGCTCGGACGTATTAAATCTTCGCGTTTATTCGATTGAAGGCGAAAAGTCCAAACAGGTGACAGAGTATACCGTTGTGCCCGATAAGGGCATGTCGTTCAGATACGTCGGCTCGCGCGAGATGTATTTAAGCGACGATTTGGGCACAGTTACTATAATAATGCCTAGCTATGAGTATGAAACCCGTTTGCTGTATACCACGGTTATCAGTTTGGACGTGTCCGACCTGTCTAACGTACAAGAAACCGACAGGACGTATATCTCGGGCAGCTATGTCGGTTCGCGTCTCGTTGACGGCAACATGCTTGTTGTAACCGACTTTGTCGTGCGGTATAACGTGGACTTCGGCAATGTGTCGGCGTATGTTCCGCAGGTCGGCGGGTTGGGCGAGTTAAAGCCGTTGCTTGCCGAGGACATCGTTTGTCCGAACGGCGCCGACAGTGCGCGGTACACCGTTATCAGCTCGCTCGACGGCAAGCTCGAGCCGATTGACTCGGTTGCGCTGTTGTCATTCTCGGATGACGTGTACGTTTCGGAAAATAACCTTTTTGCCACCCGACAATACGAAAAGCGCGTAAAGACCGACAACGAGTATAAGCTTTGTTACTCGTACAGCGAGAGCGAAATTCGTATCGTGCCGTACAATAACGGTGAGTTCGGCAAAACGCGCGCGGTAACTGCGGCAGGCACGGTGCTCAACCGCTACAGCTTGGACGAGTACGAGGGCGTGCTCCGCGCGGTCACTACGGTTAGCTTTATCGAAAACGGGTATGTGCTTGACAAAGACGCTCCCGACCCGTTCACCGGCGTGTTCCGCAATAGGTGTATGCTGTACTGCTACGACCTCGATACCCTCGAAGTAGTCGGCAAGGTCGTGGACTTTGCGCCCGTCGGCGAGTCGGTCAGGTCGGCGAGGTTCGACGGCGATACCGCGTATGTGTGCACCGCGGAAGTGCGGATTGTCAACACCGACCCCGTGTACGTCTTCGATCTTTCGGACTACGGGAACATCACTTACACGGACACCGGCACCATTCCGGGCTACTCGCTGTCGTTAAATAAATTTGCCTTTAACAGCTTGCTCGGTATCGGCTACGGCGACACAACGCAAACGCTTAAAATCGAGCTGTACGAGCAAACGGACAGCGCCGTCGCCTCGGTAGCCAAGTATGAAGAGAATAACGTACGCTTTTCTTCCGATTTTAAGGCGCACCTAATCGACGCGAAAAACGGAATTGTCGGATTGGGCATACTCGACGATTATCACGAGTACGCCGCGCGGTACGCGATTTTCCTCTACGACGGATATAATCTTACCGAGTTTGCTTCGGTCAAAATGGATTCGACCTGCTTGGACGATATGCGCGCGATTATAGTCGACGGCTACGCGTATATCTTTGAAGAGGACGGCTATAACGAGATAGACGGATTTAGGGTGGTTAAGATTAATTAAGAATTAGAGTATGATAAATTAAAGAGCGCGGCAAGCCGCGCTCTTATCATTTTTTGTTGTCCCCCTTGGGGAAAGTGGCGGCGAGGAACGAGCCGTCGAAAGGGGTTATGTAGCGGCATGATTTAATTCGGAATTCGGAATTAGGAATTAGGAATTCGGAATTAACGGATTGCGCGTTGCGCCCTTATTAATGTTGTTTACCGCAACCCCTTTGTCACTCGCAGGCTCGTGACGTTTCCCCCAAGGGGGACAACAAAGCGGATTGTGCGACAGAATACAGCCGCGCACAATTCGGGTTCTCCGGTGGTGGACAACTATAATAAAATCACCGCGAAGCGGTCAACAATTCTCAATTCCGAATTACACAATGTATCTTTCGAGGTTGCCCGTTTGTTTTATGTACGACAGCATACTGTCTGCCGCGAACACGTCGGGTGCGAGCGCCAAAAGAAGGGGAATATCCGTTTTGTCGACGAGCGATTTTAGACAATATCCGTCGTCCGGGTACAGGCGTCTAAACACCTGCCGTGCGGCGGTCTTGCGCTGTTGCGCTTCGACGAGCAGTCTTACAAGCTCGGGCTTGTATTCGTTAAGTCGGTATTCCATAAGCCGCATGTTTTGCGGCGGGGCGATCGGCGTGGTGTGCACGCACGCGCGACGTACATCGGCGTTAAAGTAGGTGCAAAGGCTGTCTATCCGTCTGTTGTTGTCCGGCGGAAAGGTTGCCCCGCGCCCAAAGCTTTTCACGTAAAAATCAAGCACGTAATCGCCGAGCACCGCTTCGGTTTCGCCGCGCATGCCGAGCGGTCTGTCCTCGGCGGTGCACAGCATTCTGTACGCTTCGGATAGCTGACACGCGCCCGACGAGTATGCAAGCTCGGGATGAGCGGCAACTATGCTCGCCGCTTTTTGCGCGAACGCAACAAGCGTTTTGGACTGCTCGGTACGGGTTTTTTCAATCGGGCGGAGCGCGGCGGTAACGTCGGTAACCATCCGCGCGACCTCTGTGCACAGGCTTATGTTGAGTTTTTCGCCGCGCATGAGCGAGCCGAAAGCCGAATCGAACGCGCACAAGTCGAGCGCGATTATTTCGCCGAATACCGACGCGAGATTGGGATCGATATCTTCGGAGTCAAACACCGCGGCGTACGGCATGGCGCCGACCGATTTTTTGGCAAAGCCGTGGTCGACCGTTCTATACACCGCCGAAGCGGCGGATAGGTAGCCGTGTGTTGGGGCAAGTATCAGCTTTGCGCAATTTGTTTTTCGCGCTGCGTTAAACTCGCGTTCGCCGCCGCGCGCAATTGCTACGTCGCCGTCGCGTTCTACAAGGCGGTAGCCCGCACGCAAAAAAATATCCGCTCTGTCAAACCCGACAAGACAGACGGTACTGCCCTCGGGCGACGCGGATTTTAGAGCGGAAAGCGCGTTGTCAAAAAACAACGTTGAGTGTACGGTAGCGTTATCCAATGTTTCACTTAGCTTCATGTATACATTATAACCTAACCGTACAGTCGAATATGAGGGATAGTTAGCGGATTACCGCCCCTTGTGTCGCAAAATTTCTAATCAAATTCTAATCTTTTATTAATGATTTTTTTACGCGGATAGTGTACAATGGTAGTAGATACCCAATGTCGGCATCGGGTAAGCGTGTGGATATCGGTCTATGGTTGAAGTCCCGCTATTATGCGCGCCGAAATGGTTTGAGCAAGCGCGTACACCGTGCCCAACCGTACTGCCGAAAGCGGAGTCTTTTTGGCGTCGGTGACGGTAGCGGTAACGGACACGTCACCCACCTTGGGAAGCTTCTTTCCGTCGGCGCTGCCGGGCGCAATCGCACCGAACGACACGCGGATTTTTCCGACATCGGACAGCTTACCTACCGACGAGTCGACGGCGAGTACCTTTTTATCGGGGTGAGCATGTTTGATATGCTCGACGGCTTCGGCGAGGTTAAGCGCCGTTATCGGGCGGTTGAGCGTTCCGTACACAAAAGCGTTTACGCCGCGCTCGATGAGCATTTGCCCGACGATCGGACCCAAACAGTCGCCCGTGACGCGGTCGGAGCCTATGCAAAGCACTACGGGTAGCTTGCCCAAGGATAGCATGGCGCACTCGAATTCAAAGTCGCGATCTATCGGCGCCGCGAGCGCGACGTTTTCGGGCATAAATATCTCGTTGGTTTTCATAAAAGCGATTCTTCCCGTTTGGCGGGCGGAATATACGGAAAGCATGACTAAAATAATGCGACAGGGCAATAATCGTTCGGAGGATAAAAATTATGTCTTGGATTGACGTAGCTATACTTGCTTTGGTGGTTCTTCTCGGACTTATCGGAGTAGTGAAGGGCGTAAAAAAGAGCGCGCTAACGCTTGCGGGATTTATTATCTCGTTTTTGCTCGCGTTCTTCTTGGCAAACGTCGTTGCAGAAGCTTTGCTCGGCATAGACGTTATCAAGGAATTCGTTTTGGGTAACGGCTTTGACAAGGGCTCGCACTGGTCGCTTGCGCAGTGGATTTACGGCGGCGTCGGCGGCAAGTGGGACGAATCGTCCGCGCTGTACAAGAATTTTGCTAAACCTATTTTTGATATTATCGAAAGCGCCAAGGACGTCACGATCGATAAAACTCAGGGCTTTGCCCTTTACGGTGCGTTCCTTATATTCTCGGCGATAGTCGGCGTCGGCATATTCTTTGTGGTGCGCTTTATCCTTATTATCGTAACGTTTATTATCAAAACGTTTATGAGCAAGCGCAACACTGTTTTGACCAGACTTTTCGGATTTTTGGTCGGCGCACTACGCGGCGCGCTTTGGGCGTTTGCCTTTACCGTTGTTTTTTCGTCAATGGGCGGCTACACCTTTGCGACGGGCATTAAGAATATCGGCAACGAGTACGAAAACAACGCCGTAGTTTGCGGCTACTTCAACGATTGGGCGTACGGCTTGCGCAACAAGCTGTTCCTGCCCGACAAGGACGCCTACGGCAGACTTGTGGAAATGGTATTCACTACCCAGTCCACGCCGCCCGATCCGAGCGCAGGCGGCGAAAGACTAAAGCTGTACTTGGCGGCGAGCAACCTCGGCTATGATAACTATCCGTACACACTTGTGGATAACGACCATTACGAGTTTGACGCCGGTTTTGCTCAAGCCCGCGCTGCCGAAGAGTTTGCTTCCACCGAGTTCGACGCAGTAGTGAAGGCGATACTCGACTACAACAAGGCTATGGCCGATAAGGTGTTTGACCAAACTCAGCTCAACGACGTAACATCAGAAACCTTTAAGCGCTACACTACCATGATTGAGCCGAGCGATACCAATATCAATATCGACGGTATAACAAACGAGCTGTGGACGCTGCTTCGCAAGTACGAAGCCGATTACAACAGTTTCGACGAGGACACCGAGCTGTCTTTACAAAACAGCACGCTCAAGTCCGACTACGACGCAATCGTGTTAAAGCTGAACGAACTCAAGGAAAAGTATTCCGAACTGGAAACATGCTTCGGCGGGTTTCCCGACACAGAGCTTCCCTCGGTCAAATTGTTCGGCACGGCCGCAGAATAAACTATATGGTAAAACAAAAAAATATCCGTACCTAATATGGTGCGGATTTTTTTGTTGCCTGTTATATAGACTTCGTCCGTGATATTTTGATATAGTAAAGTTTATTTATTTGCTTTAGTTTGTTATTCCGAATATAACTTCGCTTTAGCGAAACAATACGCTTTGTATATCACTTGCCGATAGGTAAATACAACTGCGTACTCGCGCCGACAATAATCGGCTAAATAATCATAAACGTACCGAAACACGGCATACACTTTACAGTAAAATATTACACAGGTAAGTGCTTATGTTATACGAAAAAAAGATGCTTATATTGTCGGGCGAGGGCAAGGGCGTTGTGCTTATCGAAAAAAGCGCGCGCGGTGTGAGGTTTTCGCTCAACACGTTTGACATGCCCGGTTGCGGCGAGCTTAAGGTCGGCGTTATAACCCCGCGCGATGTGTTTGTGCGCGACCTTCCGCAAAAGGATAACCCGTCGCTCGTGTTTATGCTCGACGTAAAAAGTCTGGCCGATTTGCATTTTGCCGTGTTCGATACCAAGCTAAGACTGTACGGCACAAACGGCAAGCGCATGTGGGAATCCAACGTAATGGACTTACTCGTCAAAAGTGACAGGCGAATGCCGCAGGACGACGGGCGAGTGCCCATTGCGCCGCTGCCGCCCATTGCACAGCCGCCCAAGGTTTTGCCCATGCCCGACGGCACGGGTATTCCGCAGTCGAGATTAGAGCTGTACGGCGACGAGGCGATTGCCGAAACGGACTTTTACACGCCGCTCGATTTGTCGGTGCGTATGCCGATAGTCGACAGGTTTTTGGACGCGCCGCGCGTATTGGAAGAGCTTGCCCCGCGCATAGTGCCGCACGCCGCCGCAGCGGAAACCACTGCGGCGGCGGACGGGCTCGAAGTCGAAAGCGACGGCGCGGCAGATGTGCCCGAAGTGCAAGAGCTGTCGGCGCAAGCTTTTGAGCGGCAAACACAATCTACACAGCACGAGACAGAAGAGCAAACGGAACAACCGCATAAGATCGCCGAAAACGCGGAAAAAACAGAACGACAGCCCGAGCCGACGGCGACCGAAATAATCGAACGGCCGAGCGAAAAAGGAGTCAGCGGCGTGAAAGTCGAAAAAGCGGAACTGTCTGCAAACGAGAATGACGACGAGCTGTCGGACGCGGCGGCGACGATAGCGGTTGACGACCGTCCGTGGGCGATGCAGGCGCGGTATTTGCGGCGCCGCTCGGGTAGACCGATAGAGCAAAGAAAAGTCGAGCTAAAGCCGTTACAGACCGCCGAGCGCGTCAAGCAAATCCGCGAGCCGTCGTTTACCGAGCTTGCCAAATCCGATATAGACAAGCTGTTCGGTACGGCGCCCAAGGACGACGAGCTTTGTAAGCTTTTGCCCGATATAGAGTGGGTGCGCGTGGAAACGGACGGCAACGTAATATCGGTCGGGCGGGGCGGCAACGAGTTTTTGTGCTATGCCGTCGCGGGTACATACCGCAAGCTTTCGCCGCTCGGCGAACACTCGCAGTGGTTGCCCGCAAACTGCGCTATCCCGACCGGCAAGGGCTATTGGCTGATTTTCCAAAGCCAACTGACGGGCGAGATAATAGAAAGCAATTAGGAATTCGGAAACCGGTATTGCGGACTGTTCTTCGCGCCTGACTGTTTGAATTATTGTTTAGCTTTAATCTACAAGCAATATCCAATCATCAGTCACCATGACAAACGGGGACGGGTGGGAAAGGCTCGACCCGATGATAACAAAACTGAACGACCCGTCGCGTGTAACAATCCCAAATACGTACAAAAATCCGCTGTCCGATTTTTTCAAGCGGTTGCGTAGCAGAATGGGCGTCAAGCTTTACAAGGACAAGCGTTGTAATAATTGCGGCGCGTGCGATTCCGTTTGCAATAACAACGCTATAAAAACGGCAAGCCCGACCGCAGATGTATCCGCTGTTTAAAGTGCGTGGAAAATTGCCCTCAATGCGCTTTGCACTTGGCCTTGCGCATGCCCATGCGGGTATACTTACGAAAAAAGAAAATCGACGATTTGTTTATATACGTTTAAATATTGTATCGAGTTTATTAAAACAAAAAAACGAGTTATGCCGCATGTGCATAACTCGTTGTATAAAAATTAATAAAACGCGTAAAAGTGCGGGTTTATTGCGGATTATCACTCTCTGTCGGGTTGGGGGTACTATTTTCGCCGTTTGGCTCCTTACTGTATAATTTTCGGTACTCGGACGGTGTAATACCGAGCGCTTTTTTAAAAAGGTACACGAGTGCGCGGTAGTCGGAAAGTCCGACGGCGTTTGCGATTTCCTTGTAATACATATCGCTTTCGGCGATAAGCTCTTGCGCGCGTTGCAATCTTAGCTTAAAGATATATTCCTGCATAGTCATGTTCATGCGTTGCTTAAAAATGCGCTCGAGGTGGTTTTTGCTGTAGCCCGAGTGTTTTAGTATATCTTGCATTGTGATCGGCGTATTATAATGTTGCTTTAAAAAATGGATTACGCTTGCAAGCTCGCGGTCGACGACGTCCGTTTGGAATGCCTCGCTTAGCCGAATGGTTTCCATTAACAGTCCGTATATATGTTCCGATATGGCGGGGGTATCGTGCTCTGGATTGTCCAACAGCTCTATTATTTGGTTTATTCGCGGAAGCAGCGCGTCGGGCGGAACGTCGTGAATGACGAATCTGTTTTTCATGAAAATGCGTTTAAAGATTTCCGCGACCGCGGGGTTTTCAAAGATGTGGATAAACGCTATCTTCCACGACTTGTTGGGAATGGGCTTGTATATATGATGGTAATAATTGGGGATAATGACTAAGTCGCCTTTGCGTACCACGTAGCGCTCGTTTTCTATCTGAACGTCGCCCTCGCCGTCGATGGTGTACTGTAATTGATATTCCTTGGCGTAGCAAAGCTCGTTGTAATACCGCTGACCTATGTTTTGCACGCCGACGATTTGCGCGTAAAAAAAGCAGTCGTGCAACGTTTTGGGCGTGTAGTTGTATATAGTGCGCGAGCCTTCCAAAAAGTCGTCGCGGTAATTGGAAATAAGATGTTTCACCTAAGCCTCCGTGGTGTTTGTTTGTATACTCTTTGTGTTTTTATGTATTTGATTACGCCCGTTTTTTTGGTATACTTACAGTGTCATAAATTTGGTTTACTTACAATTCTATGAATATAGTTTACCATATTTACGCGGTAATTTCCATAATATCGGTAAAAATATCAAAAAAAGCGAGGGAATAGCCAATGAAGCATGCGGCTTGCTATACAAAAAATTATCCGCGCCCGCAATTTGTACGCGGCAACTTTACGTTGCTCGACGGCAAGTGGGATTTTGCGTTTGACGACGGCAACGTCGGCGAGGGGCAAAGGTGGTTCGACGGACTACCCGAGGCGGTAAAGATAACGGTTCCGTTTGCGTACCAAACGGAAAAGAGCGGCGTAAACTCCGACGACTTTCATCCCGTCGTGTGGTATGCCAAAAAGATTAAGTTTGCGCGTTTGGACGGCAAGCGGATAATGCTGAACTTCGAGGGCGTAGACCACTTTGCCAAAGTGTGGTGCAACGGCGTTTATATCGGAAGCCATACGGGCGGGTATTGCAGGTTTTCGCTCGATATAACCTCGGCAGTCAACTCGGACGGACAGGCTCTTATAGCCGTGCGCGCCGAGGACGGCAAGGAATGTACCAAGCCGCGCGGCAAGCAGTCCTGGCTGAATACGCCGTTCGGATGTTGGTATCCGCCCACTACAGGCATTTGGAAATCCGTTTGGGCGGAGCAGGTGAGTGCGACGCATATCAAGCGCGTAAAGATGACCCCCGTCGAAAGCACGTATCATATGTTTACCGAATACGAGACAGTCGGGGATTGCCGCGGCTGTTCGCTCGGCGTTACGGTAAAGTACGACGGACAGGTTGTAGCCGACCTAACGGAAAAGCTTGTCCGCCCCGTGCACACGCTGTCGGTTGATTTATCCAACGACTTAGACAGCTTTAAAATACATTGGTGGACGCCCGACGCGCCGAATATCTACGACGTCGAGTTTAGGCTTTACGATGGTGACGGCAACGTTTTGGACGAGGTAAAATCGTACACGGCGTTTCGCATATTTAAGCCGTCGGGAAATAAACTTATGCTCAACTTAAATCCGTTTTACGTTCGCGCCGTTCTGGAACAGGCGTATTGGCGGGATAGCGGACTTACCGCGCCCGACGAGAACGCGCTTATCAAGGAAATAGAGCTATCCAAGGCGTGCGGCTTTAACTGTATGCGAATGCACCAAAAGATTGAGGACGAGCGGTTTTACTATTACGCCGATATAATGGGCATGACGGTATTTTGCGAAATGCCGTCGGCGTACGAGTTTAAGGACGCCGCGGTCTTTAACACCGTCGCCGAGTGGTCGGAAGCGGTAGCGCAAAATTACAATCATCCGTCGATCGTCGCGTGGGCGCCCGTCAACGAGTCCTGGGGGGTCAACCGCATTACTTCCAACCCGTGCGAGGCAAGTCTTACGCGCGCGCTGTACGACCTTACCAAAGCTTACGACGGCATGCGCCCCGTCATATCCAACGACGGGTGGGAGCATACGACAAGCGATATAGTGACATTCCACAACTACTGTCAGGATCCCGCAGAGTTTGCCGATTTTTACGGCGAGCTGTCCGCCGTGCTTTACGGAAACAACCGCGTGCCGTATTCCAACCTGCGCGTACCGTTCGTCAACGGGTACGGGTACGAGGGTCAGCCCGTTTTGATAGACGAGTTTGCCGGTATCGGCTTCGAGAAGAACGGCGACGGCTGGGGATACGGTACAAAGGCGGGAAGCGAGCGGGAATTTACCGCGCGGCTCGAGGGTTTGGTTAACGCCATAACCGCGCACCACGACGTAGCGGGATTTTGCATAACTCAGCTCACTGACGTTTATCAGGAAATAAACGGACTGTTTGACTTCGATCGAGCGCCCAAAGCGCCCGTCGAAGAAATTCGCAGAATAGTTACGGCAAAACGCGGGGCTTAACAGGGCTTGTATTATATTGAATTTTTATTGCAAATGGGATATAATATGCGTAAGCAATGAAAAAGAGCGCCAAAAGATTTTCGTCGGCAATGCTGCCGTCAACTCGCGTCGAGCTGTTTAAACTGACGTACCGCACACAGCTATCGTTTTTGATTAAGCTGTCGCTTTTGACAAGCCTGTTTGCTTTGCCGCTTTTTTTGTGCATGATACTTATAGGTATGCTCGGCGGCGCCGTTCCGCTCGACGCGGAAAACGTTGCCGAGCTTTTTCGCGCATACCTGACAAACCGAATTTATATAGAGCTGTTATACGTTCCCGCGGTCGTAATGCTGTTTGTCGGGTTTGCGGGCGCGTTTACCTTGACGAAAAAATACGTCTGTTCGGACGGGTATTCGGTCGCCAAAAGCTTTTTCGGCGGCATACGCGACAACGGACGGGAATACGTAATCCACGGCACGATATTCGGCGTTTTGTTTTATCTCGTGCTGTTCGCCCGCAATTTTGCCGCCGTTTACAATGCGGCGTTGTACGTGCCCATGACTATAGTCGGCGGGGTGATATTTATTATAGCCGCGGACTGCGCCGCGTTCACAGCGTGCGCGTTGCCCATATACGCCAATTCGGTATTCCGTACCGTAAAAAACTCTTTCCTGTTTGCATGTAACAAGCTACCCGTCATTACCGGCGTTTTGATAATCACGTTTGTGCCGCTTATAATCGTGTCATTTTTCGGCTCGACGGCGGCGACGGCGGTTGTCGTACTGCTTTACGCGATAATCGGCTTCGGTAACGCCGTGCTCGTGTGCACGCTGTACTGCCAGTCGTGTTTTGATAGGCTGGTAAACGAAAAGGAATTTCCCGAAATATTCCGAAAAGGGTTGTATTCGGCGGAAGACGAAGAACGGTATTCCGACTACACGCCGTCGCCCAGAAAACCGTCGTACGGTTGTGAGGGTATTCCCGACTTTTTGCGCGTGGAAAATCTGTCCTTTGAATACGACGATGAGCGCGTGCTAAATAGCGTAAGCTTTTCCGCGTCGTCCGACGACGTGCTGTGCATAGTGGGCGCGTCGGGCGCTGGCAAAACGACTTTACTCAAAATCATGTCCGGCATGACGGTAGAGGACGGCGGCGACGTCTTTATAAACGGGCAAAGCCAGAGCGAGATAATGCCGTACAAGCGTAAAATAGGGTACGCTTTTCAGTCGCCGAACCTGTACACGCACATGACGGTCTACCAAAATATAATGACGGGCATTACAGACAAGCTAAAGCTCGAGCAAAAGGACGAGCGGGTAAAGAAGATGCTCGAGCTGTTCTGCCTGACGCGGTACGTCAATCTAAAACCCAAGTACCTGTCCGAGGGCGAGCGGCAACGCGTACAGCTTGCCAAGGCGTTGGTTTCCGAAAAAGACCTGTATCTGTTTGACGAGCCGGTTAGCGCAATGGACGTTAATGGCAAAAGGCGTGCGCTGTCCGCCGCGGCGGAAATATGCGCGGCGCGCAACCGCCCGCTCGTATACGTCAGTCACGACGGAGAATGTATATTCGGCATAGCCACCAAGCTTGCCGTGCTTGACGGCGGCGTTATAACGCTGTACGGAACGCCATCCGAGGTCGCGGCAAAAGCGACGGGAAGCGTGCGCGAACTTTTGTACGCCGAGGGGTCGCCGTTTAGCCGGCGATAGCATCGTGTACTCATACAAAAAAGCACTATATAAAAGTCGTAAAAACGCCGTTTGTCGGACATACGGTGTTTTTTTGTATGCAGAATACAACATTCCGCCTTTTAAAAGGTGGTCGAGCGTGGCAAAACATACCCAAAAAGGCACAAAAAAGACAAAAAATACACATGTTTTGGTGGAAAAACGGGCAAATTATACCGGAAACCGGTTAAGTATGGTGTTTTTTTGTATTTATTGGTTGCACCCTCGTATTTTTTTACGGGCGCAGATATTGTACAATAAACCTACAAGTAAAGTAGGGTGTTGTGCCCGTTTGCGATAGGAGGTAATTATGAGAAAACTCACTGCAAAAATATCGGCATTAGGTTGCGCTTTGGTTTGCGTGGCGCCCATGCTTGCGGGATGTAACTTGGTCAATTCGTCTACGCCGCCCAAGGTCGACTTAGACGCGGACGAGCTTACCGCTATTATGGAAAAATACGATAAACAGGGCTACACCTACGATTACGACGGCGGACCGGTCGAGCTGTCCATGCACCACTGGGATTCGTCGGGTACCAATATAGAGCGCGGCGTAGTAAACGCAGTGTTGCAGGGCTTTAATAAGCGTTACCCCGATATAAAGGTTAACCTCGAAATAATCCAGAGCTACGAGGAAGTGTACGGCAATTTTATAGGCGGCGGCACTGCGGCGGACGTGTTTTTGGTGCCTGACGGCGCAATAAGCAAGTGGGCGTCCAGCGGCGTACTGCAAAACCTCGACCCGTATATAGAAAGCTCGACCTTGCTTGACGACTTGGACGACGTATATACCTCGTGCTTGACGCGTTATCAATACGACGCGGCAAACCGCACGATGGGCTCGGGCAATCAGATTGCATTGCCTAAGGACGTCGGACCGTACGTGATGTTTTACAACAAGGATTGGTTTGACAAGTCGGGTGTGGCTTATCCTGCGAGCGATCGCATTATGACTATCGACGAAGCGACCGAAATGTGGAAGGCGCTGACCAAGACCGATAAGAACGGTAAGATTACCGGTTACGGCTTGGCGGGCTTGTGCATAGAAGGATTAGTATGGTCGGCAGGCGGCGACTTTTTGACGCCCGACCGCAAGTCGTTCCCGACGAGCGAGGCCGCGCTTGCCGGTCTTGAAAAGGGCTACGACTATATGCAAAAGAGTTACGTCGAATACAACATTCAACCGCCCGCGTCGTTTAGCGGCACGTTCTCCGCGTCCAACCTGTTCTCTCAACAAAAGGTTGCAACCGTCGTGACCGGGCGTTGGGACGTTACCACGTTCCGAACGCTGTCCTTTGATTGGGACGTAGCGTACGTGCCCGCCTTTACCGAAAACCCCGACGCCAATATGTACAGCGGAAGCGTAGGCTACGCGGTCAATTCCAGAAAGAGCGACAAGACCAAATATGCGGCGTGGAAGCTTGTGGAATATATAGCGTCCAAGGAAGGGCAGGAGATACTTTCCTCGACGGGATTTCAGATTCCCGTATACGAGAGCGTTGCAATGGACAAATCCTTTGTGGAAGCCGAAAAAGCTAAGGGTCCGCAAAACTACGAGGTATTCGTTCAGTCCGCAAAAAAACAGGGCTACGGACTGTGGCAGTACCGCAACAGCATTAATTGGAAGACCAACATCTACGATACTCCGTCCGAATTTTTGTTTGCCGAAAACGCGAGCGACCGCATTACCGTAAAGCAGTTCCTCGAAACGGCAAAGAGTAAGGCTGTAAGCGAGCTCGGTTAATAATCATGACAAGACAGCGCAAAGCAAAATCAAACAAAAAGGCGCGCCGCGACAGTTTGTACGGCTATGCGTTTGTCGCGCCGCTTTGCACGGGACTGATATTGTTTTTATTGTTCCCGCTCGTATTTGCGTTTATCGTATCGTTTACCGACTATACGATGTATTCGGGCAGTAACTTTTTTGACTTCAACTTTCGGTTCGTAGGCTTTGCGCAGTACGCAAAAGCGTTTTCCAACGAGAACTTTCTGCGCTCTATGCTTAACGCGGTTATCAACTGCTTGGGCGTGCCCGTCGGAATACTGCTTTCGGTAATACTGACAAACCTACTTATAAGCAACAAGCGCGGCAGTCTTGTGTTCCGCACGATTTACTATCTGCCCACCGTTTGCGGCTCTGTCATTATAACGTTTATTTGGCAGTGGCTGTTCAACCTCGTTCCGCAGTGGTTGGGGTTGCAGGGCGAGCTAAACATGCTCGACAAAAACCACTTTATGCTGTCCATGATCATCATGGGCGTATGGTCGGGCATAGGCACTTCGGTACTGCTGTTGTACTCATCCATGAAGGGCGTGGACGCGGCGCTGTACGAAAGCGCGCAGATAGACGGGGCAAACGCCTTTAACAGGCTGTACCATATAACGTTGCCGCAAATCTCGCCCGTAATGTTTTACATTTTGTTCACGGGTATACTCGGGTCTTTTCAGGATTTTGCGCGGTTCCAGGTAATGGGATCTAATGCGCCGTCGCTGTACAAGCTGATGCCCGTGTGGGAAATTTACAGGCAGGTGACGGACGCGGGCGACCTCGCGTTGGCAAGCGCAATGGGAATAATACTCGGCGTTATAATAATCGCCATTTCCGCATTGCAGTTTGCCGTTTCCAAGCTTTGGGTAAAGGATTGAGGAGGGGGTGATTTATGAGAAAAGCAAAAGCATTATCACCCACGTTTAAACGCAAAAAGAAGCGCGCCCCGCTGTATTACGTAGGCAAGATAGCGGCGTATGCCGTACTCGTGTTTTTTGCGCTTATCATTCTGGTGCCGTTCCTAATAGCTATCATCACGTCGCTCACGCCGGAGCTAAACCTTTTGGAAAACGGATTTCGGTGGTTTACCGGCGTAATCGATATAGGATATTACCACACCATTCTTGCTACCGACGAGTACGGAAATATATTCCGCGCGTTCGGCAACACATTGCTGTACATTGTTCCGCCCGTACTGCTCGGCACGTTCTGTTCTGCAATGGCGGCATACGCATTGGCTCGAATAAAGTTTCGCGGCAGGACGGTTATATTTTTCGTCATGCTCGCAACTATGGTCATACCCGGAATAATCATAACCTTTCCGTCATTCCTTTTGTTCAAGCAGGTGTACAAGGTGGACGAGTGGTTCCCCATGATGCCCATTATAATTCCCGGGATATTCGGCGGCGTGGGAACGATGTTCTTTTTGCGGCAATACTTTTTGACTCTTCCCAAAGAGCTCGAGGAAGCGGCGGAAATGGACGGCATGTCGCGCTTCGGCATGTTTATAAAAATCATTCTGCCGCTGTCGTTGCCCGCTATCATCACTCAGCTTCTTCTCGGCTTCAACGGCGCGTACAACGACTATTTGGTGCCGCTCATTTACACGGCGGGTAAGACCGAATACTACACCGTACAGCTGTTTGTTTACGGATTGTCCACATCTCGCAATTCGAGTTATCCGTTGCTTATGGCGGGCGGACTGCTTGCGCTTATACCCACGCTTATTCTGTACATCTGCGGACAGAAGTTTTTTGTCGAAGGCATTGTCATGACGGGCATAAAGAGCTAAGGCTCTTTCCGTATCTCTCGAAATCAAGGAGAATTAAAAATGAAAAAGAAGATTTCGGCGGCTATTGCCGCAATGCTAATGGCGTCATCGTCGCTTGTTGCTTGCGGGCAACCGAACAAATCGGGCAACACGCCGGGGCCCGGCACTGTCGACCCGCCTGCGACGGAGTTTCCGACCGCGCCCGACGGCGCAGTTACCGAGGTGGACGGCAGTCCCGCGCTGACCGACGGCGAGTACGAGCTTATATTTACGCAGAGCGGCGGCAAGTATTCGGTTGCCGTTGCCAAAACGGACGGCAACGCGCCCATATTCTATCAGGACAAGCCCGCCAATATCAAGGTGCGCGGCAAGGGTAGCGGCATAGGCGTGCAGACATACACCGAACGCACGTTTAAAGAAGGCTACTCGGCGGTCACCGCAAAAAGCTACGGCTATCAGGCGACGGCTACCGTCAAGACGAGCTACGGTTCGGAATTCGGCGTGACAGACAACTATTACATAGCTTCCGACGGCGTGTTCGGCATGAGCCGCACCGTGGGCGTTTTGTCGGCGGACGAGCGCGACCTCGGCTTTGCTTCTACCGTTTCGCTTACAAACGCCGAGGATATCGAAAGCTACGACGAGTTTACTTACTTTATCCCCGGTATTCTTTATAAGGATACTCAAAACGTGGTAAGCGGTGCAATCGCTTCCAATCTCGACCTTGACAGGCTGTCGGTAAAGGAAACACGCACCGGGCTTCCCATGGTAATGGCACACAACATCGAGTCGGGCGACGGGCTTGCTCTCATGCACCTTCAGCCGCAAATAGACGTCGGCGGCGTTATAGGCGGCGGCGTGGACGGCGACGTGGACGACCGCTTGCAGTACGGCGCGGTCGGGCTTAACATGCTGCCCGTGTCGGTTGAGTTTATTTACCCGTGCACCGAAAATCCGCAGTCGTACGACGCGTACGGCTCGGCAACTCGCAAGTACCACGAGGTCAAGGCAGGTAACTCGCATTCGTACAAAGTCGGCATTATCCCGACGGGCGAAGAAAATTACACAGACGCAATGGTGGACACATACCAAAAGGCGTACGTCGCGCAGGACATCGCCGACGTCGAAATGGATATCGAAACCGTATACAACCAAAACATATCGATATTCGACGCGACATACCGCGAATACAAATACGACGGCGAGGTGGTGTCGGCGGGCTTCCCGTGGTCGATCAATCTTAAGAGCGGCGAGGCGGAACAGGGCTATTCGTTGCAAATGGGCTTTGTCGGACAGCAGATCCCCGCGGCGTATCAGCTTTTGCGCTACGGCTACGTAGCTAACGACGCCGCCAAGATAAAAAAAGGCAAGGCGATAGTCGACTTCTGGTCGAGCAGTAGAATACAATCGACCTATTTTCCCACGGTTTGGTGGGATCCTCAAGCCGATTCGACGGGCGGCAAGCGGCGCGAGTATCCGTGCTTTTTGCGGTGTATGGTGGACGGCATGGAAGGCATGCTCGACGCGTACAGAATCGCGCTTGCGTACGGCGACGACAATATTACATGGAAAAACGCGATACTCAAGTTTGCGCAAAACCTTGTGGCAAAACAGAATGCCGACGGCTCGTTTAACCGCGCGTACAACGTAAACGGCAGTGAGAACACCGACAAGGGCAACACGCAGGGCGCTTCCAAGCTTAACACCCCGATAGCCGTGCGCTTCCTTGCCAAGATGTACGAGTTTACCGGCGAAGAGCGGTACAAGACGGCGGCGCTTAAGGCGGCGGACTTCTCGTACAACGGGCTTTATCTCGGCTTGAACAAGTACGTAGGCGGAACGCCGGACAACCCCAACACGATAGATAAGGAAGCGGCGGTGTACGCTCAGTATTGCTTCGATTGCGCGTACGCGCTGACGAACGACCCCAAGTATCTTAAAGCCGCCGAGCACGCCGCGGTTTCAACAATGTCCTGGACGTATACCTACGATTACAAGGTGCCCAACCAGGAAAAGGACGAGGGCATAAATCCCTTTAAGAACGGCGGCACGATAGGCTTTTCCATAATCGCGCTCGGACACTCCGGCGCCGACAACTACAGCGCGTATGCCTATTACGAGATGTACAAGCTGTATGTTTTGACAGGCAACGAGTTTTATAAAAACAGCGCGTTACTTCTTCAAAACGCTACCAAGCTGTCCACCGACTATAACGGAACGCTCGGCTACAAGTATCAGGCAATGATGCCCGAAGCTACCAACATAGCGGACTTCCAGTTCGGCACGGTAGGCACGTGGTTGCCGTGGTCCGGTGTAGCTAATCTCGAGCCAATAACCAACTTCGAGCTGACCTTCGGCGTGAAAAACATCGAATCGCTTACAACGGATTTAACCGCTCAGCGCGACGCCCTAATGGAATACGGCTTCGGCGGCGGCAAGATAACAATCAAATAGGAGGGTAAAATGAAGAAAACAAAAAGGATTTCGCTGTTGACCGCAGTATCCGCTTTGGCGGTGTGCGCGTCCTGCGGAATTGCGGCGGTGGCGAGTAGCGGCGACCGCGCGGCCAATGCCGATACGCCCGAAAGCGCGGGGTGGTATAACCGTAACGACGGCAAAGACGGTTATACGCTTAGCGCCGACGGGGACGTAACCGTTAAGGATACGGACAACAACGGCTGGAACTTTTATATCAACGGCGACGGGCACGTGTACAACGACTACACTCTGTCGGTTGATATTCTCGGCACGATAGAACAGCCGAGCGACGGAAACGCCCAGCTCGGAATAGTGCCCTGGTACGTCAACAACGATAACTATATAGTTATATATGCCGAATGGTGGGCGGGCGACCGCGCGGGGCAAATGAAGTGCTTGCAGTTTACCGGTATGGTAAACGGCGTGGACGTCGGCTGGAACGACTTTTGGACGGACGGCGTCACCGCTGCGCCCGCGGACGGTATAAGGCTGTGCGCGACCAAAACGGACGGCACGTTCACTTTTTATGCCGAGAACTTGGACGGCAATAAGCTTAAAGAGGGGACCAAAACGGTAAGCCTTACCAACGACGTTAACGCGGTGTACGGCATATACGGCAACGGCGATCTTGCGTTGTTCTCGGATATCACGCTTACCGAAAACTCGTATTACGTTACGCTCGACCGCAACGGCGGCACGTTTGCGGCGGGCACCGAGGTCATTCAAAACGTCGCAAAGGGAGGCAAGATGACAAAGCCTGCCGACCCTACGCGCGACGGCTACGACTTTTCGGGTTGGTACGTCGGAAACGAGCAGTTCGATTTTGACGCCGAGCTTACAAAAAGCGTTACGCTTACCGCCAAGTGGGCGATCAAGCAATACGATATAACTTTTGATTACAACGACGGGGAAACGACGACTACGACCGACAAGGTAGAGCACAACGGTACCGTTACGCAACCTTCCGCCCCCATTCGCGACGGCTACGAGTTTGTCGGTTGGTACATTCAGGGCTCGGAAACGGTATACAACTTTTCCACACCCGTGACAAGCAATCTCACGCTTGTAGCGCGTTGGGAACAGGGTGCGGTCGTGCGGCACGAGGTTGCTTTTGTGACTAACGGCGGCGGCGACGTGGAAGCAATAAACGTTGTCGACGGCGGCAAGATTTCCGCGCCGACGGTTACCCGCGACGGGTACGTGCTTGACGGTTGGTTTACAGACGAGGAACTTACTCTTCCGTTTGACTTTGCCAACGATACCGTTACGGCGGATATAACGCTTTACGCCAAGTGGAACGAGGTGTCATACACGGCTACGTTCGTGTACGCCGACGGACAGACGGCAAACAAGACTGCGACGGTCGGGTATAACGAAAAGCTTACCCGCCCCGCCAATCCCGTTCGCGACGGCTATCTGTTCGACGGGTGGTACGCCGAGGGCGAAACTTCGCCGTTCGACTTTAATTCCGTACTTACCGCGGACGTTACGCTTACTGCGCGTTGGGTAAAGGACGCGGGCTGGCGCGGCGGTAGCGGCTATTCCGTCGACGAGGAAAGCGGCACGATTTACTCCGACAATTCGACGGGCATGTACATAAACAACAACCTTCTTCTTGCGGGTACATATAATTTCAGCGCCGATATTACGGGCGCTATGACATTGCCCACCAAGCAGACGCACTACGCGGGTATCGTGCCCTGGTATCTCGACGAAAACAACTATATCGTGGTTTATGTAGAGTATTCGGACAGCGACAGACCCGGGCAGGTGCGTGAAATTCAGATTACAGGTCGTATCAACGGCGGCAATCTGGACAATGCCGAGTGGCACGACTTCTGGTGCGACGGAATTACGATAGACCCGAGCGCGGGCTACAAGCTTAAGGTTTCGCTTACGCGCGACGGCTCGGGCGGCGATATGATGGTAACCGCCGAGTTGCTCGACAGCGCCGGAAACTCTAAAAAGAGCGGAAACCTTGTTTTGCCCAAGCTCAATGCCTACGCGGCAAAGCCGTTCAGATACGGCGTTATCGCCAAGGTCGATAACTACACTATAGAAAACCTCGATCCCGAGCGTATCGGCGGCGACGATCAGACCGAGTATGCGCTTGTGGGAAACGGCGTTGTAGCTAAGAGCGCGGGCACGGCGTGGACGATAACGGGCGGCTCCTATACGGTAGACGGCGGCGATAACGATATTTCGTCGACAATGCTTATAAAGAGAAACGCGCTCGGCGCCGCGTCGTACAAACTTTCCGCCGACGTGAGCGGGGCAAACGGCAAAGTCGGTCTTATCGCTTGGTACGAGGACGAAAACAACTATATCTTTGCCGTGTACGATAATGGCAAGTACGGCTTCGAGGGCAAGCTTCTCGGCACGCCCATAGTTCAACCCGCGCAGGGCGATATAAGCGAAGCGGTTACAAAGCTCACCGTTTATAAGCGCGGATCCGTGCTCGAGCTTCTTATCAACGACATGGAAGAGGGGGAGGGCGTCAAGTTCGAGGACGCACTGCTTCAAACGGCGGCAAGCTACGGCTTGTGCGCAAGCGGCGCGGCGACCTTTGCCGAGCTCACCATTGACGACGGAATAGACTACAAGGCGTATTCCTGGTACATGACAGAGCTTAACAACCGCGAAACGTTTGTTTCGGCGGCGGCTATGGGCGGCGTCGCCTACGACGAGGAAAATGGCAAGTACGTATTCCGTGCGGCGGGCGTTACCGACGAGCATGACACCTCTGTATATTGGGCGACAGATTACTACGACAAGGCGGAAATTTCCGCGGTGTTCACCGACGTTTCGAACACAACCGAGTACGGATTATACGGTTGGTTGCAGGACCAAAGCAAGTACGTGCTTGCCAAGGTCACGCCCCGCGGCGTAGTTATTATTTCGACCTTGGGCGAAACGACGGAGTCTGAGGACTACGCTCTTCCCGAGGGATTCGAGTACGCAGGCGAGCATACGCTCGCGGTTGCTACCGTCAACGATAAGGTTACTGTCACGCTTGACGGCAACGTAGTCGCAAAAGACGTGGCTGTTAGCGGAATCGACCACGACAAAAAGGCGCGGCTTGGCATTGCCGTCAGTCATACGGCCGTTAACGCCGCCGTTACCGAAAGCGGTTACACCTCGTTTACACCGGTCATACAAGACGGTTGGACGCTGCAGGGCAACCGTTACAATTCCTGGACGGTCGAAGAGGACGGCACCGTAAACGGCTCGCTCGTAGGCGATACCGTGTTCCTCAGAACGCTCGCGTTAAAGGATAACGTCGACGGCAAAAAAGACTACTTCATGTCGGCAAACGTCAAGATTACCGAACACACGGGCGCCGAGTGGAAGGCAGGCTTTGCACCGTACTACGTCGACGGCGACAACTACGTATTTGTGTGGTTTACGAGATGGGCGGACGGCTCGCCGCAGATAGGCGTTACCGCCAAGCTTAACGGCGCGGTGCTTCCGCCCGAATGGCGCGAAACGGAATTCAGCTACAACTTCTTCGATACAAACAGCTTGGAAGTGAGCATTCAAGGCAATACGCTTTCGGTGTACGTCAATAAGCAGTTCCTTCCCATCGTATCGTACGAGCTTGACGGGCTGGGCGATCGCCAAATGACGGGCGCTAAATCGGCACTATACATAAACAACGTTTCGGCAACGTTCGCCGATATCGTAACGTTCGGCGATAAGCGCGTTATCGTAAATACCGACAAGCCGACGATAAGCATGACGGGCACCAAGCCCGCAACGGGCGAGGTCGGCAAGCGCGTCACGCTTCCCATTATCACGGCAAGCAACGAGGCGGGCGATACGCTTACCGTCGAAAAGACGATTACGGGACCCAACGGCGAAACCGTCGAGATTGACAAAAACGGCTTTACGCCCACCGTTGCCGGTAAGTACACCGTAACGTGCACCTGCACCGATATGTGGGGCAATAAGACCGTCGAAGAGTTTACCGTTACCGTCTCGGATGCGGGCGGCTCCGTTCCCGGCACAACCCCCGACGCTACGGGCAACAATGACACGAATTCCAATCTCGGGCTCATACTCGGCTTGGCAATAGGCATTCCCGTTGCGCTTGCGGCAGTCGCGGGTGCGATAGTTCTGCTTATAAAAAAGGGAGTTATCAAGCTTAAACGCAAAAAGTCCAACGGCAATAATGTCGAGGATAACAACGACGGAGCCTCCGACAATAACGGCGGCGATGCGGAAGAAACCGAACCGGTTCAAATATCCGACGACGAAAGTGCGGAATAAGTAAGTAATTTTACCGATTGGCAAAAGTATACGAAAATCCGATACGAGCAAAATCGTATCGGATTTTTACTTTGGGTAGAAAATGCGAGATTGATCGGTTCTATATTTAAAAAGGTAGTCATTTTACTTGCGTTTTGAGCGGTGAGTTGGTATAATGAGAGTATGAAAAGTGTCGATTTAAACTCGAATTGGAATGTTTCCGTCGGCGACGAGCGGTTTGACTGCGAATTGCCGTATGACGTGACGGCGCACGCGGCAAGGGATTACTCGTGTGCGTTCGGCGCGCTCAACGGTTATATCCCTGCCGAGAAAGCGACGTTCACTCGCGCCCTGCCTACCGTCAAGGGCACGCTTTGCGAGATTTATTTGCACGGCGTGTGCGGCTACGGCGAGGCGTATGTAAACGATAAGAGCGTCGGCAAGCTCAACTGCGGATTCGGTCCGTACGTTTTGCCTTGCGATCTTTCGGGTGCGCGCAACGTTTTGCGTATCGAGCTGTATACTTCGCCCGAGATGTCGGACAAGTATCTCGGACTCGGCATTTCGGACGGCGTGCGTCTTAACGTTCCCGAGGCGAACGCGGCGTACGGCATTGCATTCCCGTTTGTCAAAACGTCGGTCGTCGGCGACAAGACTTACGCCGAAACCGAAGTCGAGATGTACAACAACACGGACAGGCCGCTTAAATTTTTGCTCGAATGCGTTGCCACCAACGTGCGCGGTAAGCGTGCGGGCAAAAAACAGCGTAAGGTAGTTTTAAAAGCCAATCAAAACAAAGTAATTTCGGTGCCCGTTCGCATAGGCAATCCTTATGAATGGTCGCCGTCCGATCCGTACACCTACACCATGACGGCAACGCTCGTTCCCGAAAACGGCGAGGCTTGCGCAACGTCCACTCGGTTCGGTATAGTATCGCGCTCGCTCAACAAAACGCGCGGACTGTACGTTAACAATAACAAAACGTTGCTTTTCGGTGCGTATCTTTCTCACGCGGACGCGGCTATAGGCGCGGTGTCGTTGTACTGCAACGAAAAGCGCAGGCTTCTTGCGCTTAAAGAGACAGGGTATAACGCCGTGCACTTTGTCGGCTGTCCGTCACAAGCGGCGCTCGACGCGTGCGACGACGTAGGTATGTACGCGTTTGTCGATTTGTTCGCTCATTTGGCGGAAGCCAAGTCGCCGCTCGGCAATATTTTTACCGACCACGACAGAAACATCTTTTACGCCTTGCAGGCGCTTCGCAACCACCCGTCGGTCGTTATGTACGGCATTGCCGACGACGTACCCGAATGCTACAATCGCTACGGCGGACACGAGGTGCTTCGGTATATAGCCGAGCAAATCAGGTCGGTGGACGACACCCGTCCCGTAACGGTATCCACGCGCGAGCTTGTGCCCACGCGAAGCGAGCTCGAAAGCGTCGGCTGCAAAAAGACGACGTTTGACAATCCCGCCGAGGCAATCAACGCGGGACGAGAAAAGGGCTTGTTCGACGAGGTAACTTCTGGCGCGTTCCGAGCGATGGACGTTTGCGGATTTAACTATCTGTACCCGCTTTACGACACCGATTTTATTCGGCACGACAGACTTATAGTCGGCTCGAGGACGAGCTCCGAGCGCGCGTTTGACAGTATCGACGCGACCGAAAAGAACGACAGGGTAATAGGCGACTTCAACGACTGCGGCATGGACTTTCCGGGCGGCGGCAAGTTCGGCGAGATAATAACAACGTACGGCGACGTGGACGCTATCGGCTGTGCCAAGCCGCAAAGCGTGTACAAGCGAGTTTTGCTCGGCGAGCGCGGCATTGCGTATATCGTAGTGCGCGATCCGGATAACGACGAGCCCGTGCATATGTGGAACTGGCCGCGCTATCTCGGTCAAAAGGTAAAGGTCGAGGTTTACACCTCGGGCGACGTCGTAGCGCTCTATCTTGACGGGCGCATAGTCGGTCGTCGGCTCGCGGGCAAGATAAACAAGCATATCGCGACCTTTAATATAGACTACTATCCGGGCACGCTCGAGGCCGTCGCATACTTTAAAGGTAGCGAATGTGCGCGCGGCGTGCTAAAGTCTGCGGGTTCGCCCAAGACGGTAAGGCTTTCGTCGTTCGAGAAGAATCTGTCCGTCGGACGGCACGACCTCGGGTTTGTGTACGTCGAGGTGTGCGATCGCGACGGCGAACTCGTTCCGTACGCCATGCGAAGCTTGACCGCGACTGTGACGGGAGGGGAGCTTGTAACCTTTATAAACGCCGACCCGTTGCTTAGAAAGAACGCGTTTGACGACTGCCTCGCTTACGGCGGACGCGCGCTTGCGGTGATAAAGCCCGATCCCGGCGAAACAAAAGCGGTTGTCAAGATATCCGGCGACGGCTTGCAGTCGACGCGCATATCGTTCAAGATAAAAAACTAACTAATACTTTTTGCAAAAACGGTTATAATCTTTTTGGGAGTAAACATGAAAAAACGTCAAATTGCCACAACGATAGCTATGGCGGGCATACTCGCTATAACTCCTGCGGCGCTTGCCGCGTGCAGTGGCGATCACTATTCGGCAATCAAGTTCGCGGCGCAGGACACCAAGTACGCCGTCACGAGTCAGGGCGGGTCGGTCGTCGCATACGGCAACTACGTTTATTTTATAAACGGCTCGCGCGGCTATGAAGATACCAATGGCAAAGCCAACGTTTGGAACGAGGTCGTAAAGGGCGCGCTCTACCGCGCCGAGCTCAACGGCTCGCGTTCCGAGGACAACGTTCACGAGTTTAACGCCGTCATGGATAACGAGGGCTTGGAGTTTAAGTACACCAAGGATAAGGACTACTTCGACAACGAGATCAACGTTGTGGATACGACCAAGATTGCGCCCAAAACGATAGGTACGGCGGGCTACGGTAACGGCGGAATATTTATTTACGATAACGCCGTATTCTTCGCTTCTCCCAACAACGAAAAGAACAAAACGGGTACCGTTCAGACCACGAGCACAGACTTCTTTATGCTTCCGCTCAGCGGCGGCAAGCCGACCAAGATTTACACCACCACGGAAAAGGTGGACACCTCGTCGTCGGCGTACGCCTTCTATAAATATAACGGCAGCGTTTATCTAGTAGTCAACGAAGGCAGTAATATAATCTCGGTCAAGATCAACCCCGCAAAAGCCGAGGTCGAAAAGCCCGTCACGTTCAAGGTGAACGCGACAAGCGTATACTTCCCCGTGCGCGATACCTATTACAACGGCATAAGCGTCGATACTCCCGAGGACTTTATATATTTCGTGCGCCCCGTAAAGGACGGCGAAACGCAAAAGAGCGGCACTGTTATCGAGGCCATGCGCCCCGACGGAAGCGAAAACTTTAAGGTGTCCATGTCGGGCGCGACCGAAACGATAGAGGCAGTTCGCGACGGTATACTTTTCTACCGCACGACGGGCGTCGGCACGACCGGAAGCAGTACCTTTATTAAGTACACCAATCTTCACAACGCGCTCATGGATTACTCGCCGTCGTACAAAAAGGCGCAGAATGCCAAGGGCGAGAATGCAAATTCCAACGTCGAGGGTACTTTCCCTACGGAAATCGACTCGACCATGACGCATACCTATGCTTTCCGCTCCGACTTGAGCTCTAACGAGGTGTTCTTTGTGGCGGTCACCGGCTCGGCGATTACTCTGTACCAAAACGACAAAACCAATCCTATACGCAATACCGTAAGCAACGGCAACACGGGCGAACCGAAGTTTATCGGCAATAACTATTTGTACTACGCGGGAGCCAATTCCGATTATTACCGCGTTCCGCTGTTCTCGCACATGGACGGTGCGGGCGAGCCTCAGCTTCTCGCCGAGGGCGTTTCGACGGCGACTTTCGGTTGCGACTATGCGGCGGGCTACTTCTCGTACTTCGGCAAGGTCGACGATTGGGCGAGCGGTTATTCTTACTTCCTCAAAGTGGACGGCGCGGAAGGATTGGAAGCGCAATTTGTAGGTCAGCGCGCCTCGTCCGATATCCCCTCCGAAAAAGAACTGGAAGATCTCAAAAAAGGCGAGACCGACAGCGAGGAATAAACAATATATAATATGAAATAGCAAACAAGGCGATTTGGTAAAATGCCAAGTCGCTTTTATTTTGTAAAAGTTTATCATGCTCGATGACGATACGTCGAGTATCTAATTTTAAAAAGAAATACACTAAAATGCTTGACATATGCTTAACGGTATGTTAAACTATCAAAAAGCACCGTGAAAACGGTGTTTTATTTAGCGACTTTTCGGAGGACCGGTATGGAACCTAAAAACGTAAGAATTACGCTCGAATGCACGGAGTGTAAGCAACGCAACTACGACACTACAAAAAACAAAAAGAACGATCCGGACAGAATCGAGCTCAAAAAGTACTGCCGTTTTTGCAAAAAACGCACCGTTCATAAGGAAACCAAATAATGGCCGACGATCAAGTCAAACAGCCTGCGCCCGACGAGTCCGAGGTCGAACAGAAGCCCGATAAAAAGGAGCAGAGGGTCGACAGCAAAAAGGACCAAAAGGCGAAAAACGGCAAAAACGGAAAGAACGGAAAAAAGAAGGAGCCCGGCAAGGTTCGCCGTTGGTTTAAGGATTTCTTTTCCGAGCTTAAAAAGGTCACTTGGCCGACGTTTGCCAAAGTGCTCAAGCAGACGGGCACCGTGCTTTTGGTTACGGTCATATTCCTGTTGGTCATGCTTGCATTCGACTCGTTGCTCGGCTATGGGTACCGCGCGCTTATAGGCAAGCTCGGCGAGGATAGCGTTACCGCGCTTTCGGCACTTCTTGGCGGAGGAGGAGGGTTGCTATGACAGAGCAAGAACTTCCCGAAGCGCAGTGGTATATTTTGCACACCTATTCCGGATACGAAAATCTTGTAAAAGTCAATCTCGAAACGGCGTTCCAAAAGAACAACATCGAGGACAGGCTCATAGATATTCGCATACCGATGGAAGATATCGTCGAGGAAAAGAACGGCAAGCGCAAGGTCGTGCACAGACGCATGTTCCCCTCGTACGTACTTGTTAAAATGATTTACACCCGCGACATGTGGCATCTTATTACGGGCACGCGCGGAGTGACCGGCTTTGTCGGACCTCAAGGTAAGCCCACGCCGCTCACCGAGGACGAGATACGCCGTATGCAGCTCGAAAAAGTCACGGTAAGAACGGATTTTGCGGTTGGCGACAGCATTCGCGTCGTAAACGGTCCGCTCACCGACATGACGGGCGAGATAAAGAGCATAAATGCCGCAACAGGCAAGTGTATGGTGGACATCAACATTTTCGGGCGTATGACCCCGGCGGAGTTGGATACCTATCAGCTCGAAAAGATAGATATGTAATTTCGAGCGCGTATATGCGTCGTAATATAACTGCGTGCTTCCCTGCGCTCGGTTGTGTGGGCGCTCGCGTCGCGTTTTGTCATCGACTGTCTGTCTTACTCGCATCTCAGCACTCTCAGATACGTTCTATATAATCCGAACATTCAACAATTCCGAATTCATAATTCCGAATTAACATCGTTACTTCCGGGAGAGGACAACCTCGTTTGTACCGCGATTGTAAATAAAATTTTTACAAGGAGAAACAAAACATGGCTAAAAAACTGAATGCTGTAGTAAAGCTTCAGCTGCCCGCCGGTAAAGCAACCCCCGGGCCGCCTGTCGGATCGAGTCTTGGTCCGCACGGCATCAACATTGCGGGATTCGTAAAAGAATTCAACGAGCGCACTAAGGATCAGGTGGGACTTATCATCCCCGCGGTGCTCAGCATCTATTCCGACCGTTCGTTCACGTTCGTTCTAAAAAGTCCGCCCGCGGCCGTTCTTATCAAAAAGGCGGCAGGCATCGAGTCGGCTTCCGCAAAGCCCAACCGCGACAAGGTGGCAAAGATCACCCGCGCTCAGGTAGAGGAAATCGCCAAAATGAAGATGCAAGATCTTAACGCAGGCTCGCTCGAGACGGCTATGTCCATGGTTATGGGCACGGCGCGTTCCATGGGCGTAGTGGTGGAGGACTGATATGAAACACGGAAAGAGATATACAGCCGCCGCCGCTGCAATCGAGAGCGGAAAAGTTTACGACGCCGCAGAGGCGTTTGCCAAAATCCAAGAAATCGCTACCGCCAAGTTTGACGAAACCATAGAAGTTCACGTCAAGTTGGGCGTCGACCCTCGCCAAGCCGACCAACAGGTTCGCGGCACGGTCGTTCTTCCCAACGGTACAGGTAAAAATGTGCGCGTGCTTGTTATCGCCAAGGGCGACAAGGCGGACATCGCTCAAAAGTCCGGTGCGGATATCGTAGGCGCGGAAGAGATCATCGCAAAGATCCAAAACGAGAACTACCTCGACTTTGACGTTATCATCACGTCGCCCGACATGATGGGTCAGCTCGGTAGAGTTGCGCGTATCCTCGGACCTAAGGGCTTGATGCCCAGCCCCAAAGCGGGTACGATCACGCAGGATATCGCCAAGGCTATCGCCGATACCAAAGCGGGTAAGGTCGAGTACCGCGTCGATAAGACGGCTATCATTCACTGCATAGTCGGCAAAAAGAGCTTCGGTGCGGAAAAACTCAAGGAAAACTTCGATACGCTTCTTGACGCTATCGTCAAAGCCAAGCCCGCCGCGGCAAAGGGTACGTACCTCAAATCGGTTTACATCACCCCCGCCATGGGCCCCGGCATTCGCGTCAACGTAAGAGCATAAGCTCGTTTACTCAAACGATTAATTAAATAGCCCAAGACACAAGCGGAAACTTAAACGACGGAGTTTTACACATCCTGTCGACTTGTCGAGGCGAACACAATTTTTTCGGCGTTTTTACGTTGGAGTTTTTGCGGCGCTTTCGGCATGAAGGCGCCGCTTTTGAATGAAAAACAAACTTTGTAATCTTTAAGGAGGTTAACATGTCGGAACATAATATCGATCAACGCAAAGCGTATGTCGCCGAGGTCGTGGAAAAAATCGACAATTCGTCGTCGATTGTTCTTGTAGACTACCGCGGCATCAACGTCGAGCAGGACACGGCTATGCGTAAGGCGTTGCGCGAAGCGGGCGTTGTGTATCACGTTATCAAAAACAGCGCGCTTTCCCGCGCGTTCGAGCAGACCGGTAACACCGGCTACGACGAGTACTTTAACGGACCCACAGCCGCCGCTTTCGGCCCCAAGGACGATCCGATCGCGCCCTGCCGTATCCTTGCCGAGTATGCCGGCAAAACGCCCATGACTATCAAGTGCGGCGTTGTCGAAGGCAAAAAGTTCGACGAGAACGGCGTAAAATCGCTTGCAAGCATTCCCGAAAAACCCGTGCTTTTGGCACAGCTCCTCGGGCTTCTTACCAGCCCCATGCGTTCGTTGGCTGTGGCAATCAGCGAAGTCGCCAAGCAAAGAGCCTAACCGCGTATACAGCTCGCAATACTTCGTCAGCAAAAAGATTTCCGTGGGTCATGTACCCGAAGTACAATTCCCGTCGCAAATTTCCCGCTTCCTTGTTTTGCGAGCGTCTTAGCAGTTAAGCGCGTTGTCGCTTTTGGCAAAAACAAACAAAATAAACAACGCAACAGTAGCTGTTGCCGTACGGCGGCGTAAACGCCAAAATAAAAAACCGGGCAAAGCCCAAAAATCAAGGAGAAATCAATCATGGCAGATTTGGACAAGATGATCGAAGAGATCGAAAAAATGACCGTTCTCGAGCTTAACGAGCTTGTTAAGAAGATCGAGGAGAAGTTCGGCGTATCGGCTGCGGCTATGGCTGTTGCCGCTCCTGCGGCAGGCGCTGCGGCTCCTGCGGCTGAAGAGCAGACGGAATTCACCGTTGTTCTTAAGGACGTCGGCCCCAACAAGATTCCCGTTATCAAGGTTGTTCGCGAGCTTACCTCGCTCGGCCTTTCCGAGGCGAAAGCGCTCGTCGACAACGCGCCTTCCAACGTCAAAGAGAACGTCGGCAAGGCAGAAGCCGAAGAGATCAAAAAGAAGTTTGCAGACGTCGGCGCTACCGTCGAGCTCAAATAATTTTGATACTCTCAAATTGCAACCAAACAAAATCATCCGCTTAAAGTTAAACGCTTTGAGCGGATTTTTTGTTGAACGATATAATCGGATATATAATCGACGCATTTTAAAATTTAAAAAGGTATTGACAATCATTAATGAACAGTAGTATTATATAGTAGTCATATATAGATTGATAATTGGTGCGTTGTTTTACAATTTGGATATTGATATTTACTAAGGAATAATAGTATATAATCAATAAAAATTCGTCTGATAAGATAAAGAACATAACTTGGAGTAGATTATGGAAAAATCACAAAACATGCCTGTAACATTTCCGCCCGCACATCGGCCGAGTGGCTTAAGAAAATTTTTTGTGTTTGTACTTTTTGTCGTATTAATTGTTTCGATTGCGGTCAGTGTGTTAGTCGAACACAGTGACGATTTTACAACGGAAGAGCATGTTGCCCGAGTAACCGCATTGGCAAAAAAGCGTTATATAAAAGGCGACGGAAAGTATACGGATTTACAGGTTTATCCTATTTATAATCAAGACGATAAGCTACAGTATTTTTTGATCGAACTTGAGCCTGTTGGATACGTATTTGTTTACATGCGCCCAAATAATATCTTCAGCAGTATGTATTTACGTGGTTCAGACAAACACATGCTTTGGGCGCGTTATGCAGTAGAAAAAGGATCGTTTATTGGTTTAAAAGATGAAAACGGGAAAACATTGTGGTGGCTTGATAATGCGCGGTGGACGGAGCTCGACGAAAATAATGAGCCAATCAAATATTACAGTAGCCCGTATAAAGTCGCTAACGTTTTAAACGAAAAAATGTATTTACTTGATGTAAAACAAAAAGGAACACGTGGCACGATTGCTGCCGTAAAAAGAGATGGTAAATACTTAAACTTAGTTTCTATGGAATACATAGATTACCAAGAAGAGGTAGATGAACGACTTTGGTCGACATTTATTTTCTCTAGTCACACCGCACCAAAATCTATGTTTAATTTATAAAAAAGGAGAAACAATTATGGATTATTTAAAAATAAAAAAATTAAAAATATTGGTAATAATTGCAATTTTGATCGCGTCTGCTGTATTGTTGTTTTCAATAAAACAACAACCAGTGCATGCACAGGAGAATTATGTTTCACCGTTAAATCAAATCACACTTTTAAGTTCGTCAGGCGATGATATTGGCGAATATGTGAGCAATATTGAGAACGATTTATCAGATGTTTGGTACATAAGCAATAAAGCATATTTTAAAGCAAACCCGGCACATGCTGAACAAAACCATTCTTATAACGTTGCCGGCACATGTACTACTGTTGCCATGCAAATGTTGTTGGGATATCACAACTACTATTCGGATAGGCGCTTAATACCCAAGTATGGCGAAAACAACCGACAGTTTTTAAGTGATGATTATGGAGATTTAATGACGAATCCAATGTTCCGTACGGATGCGTATCCTGATTACGGGCTTAAAAGTATAGGTACAAAAGACGGTCTGTATGACGAATTATATGATTTAACAGAATTAGGTTGGTTCCCCGGGTTGGGACAAGCTGTAGGTCCTGTTACACGAGCGGCAAAAGCCTTTGTGGAAAAATACTCTGATATAGTTGATGAAGTTACTATCCATACAGATGTGTTTTCAGAGATTCTTGCATTATCAGAAATAATTGAAGGCAGACCGATCATTTTAGGAATGTCAATGCTTTTAAACGGCGCGGAAAACTATCATATGATGTTGGCATACGGATATGCAGAGTTAAACGGGGAACATGGATTCATTGTTCATTACGGATATAAAGGTGATGAGGCTTGTATGTGGGTACCGTCAAAATATTTTCAATATCAGATATACATGGACGTGCAACATACCCATAAGCTTATAGATACGGGCGAGAATATAGAGACTTTTGAATACAATACAGTAAACTATAGGAAATTGGAATGCACTGAATGCGGATATACTACGGTAGACGATTTGTATGAAACCGATGAAAGCGGACACACTATCACAGCCGTAAGATACCCTGTTTCAGGGGAACTGCGAATCCCATCGAAAATCCATGATAAAACACCCTACTACATTGGTAACGGTGTATTTGCGGGTAACGATATAACGAGTTTGCAATTGACACATTATATTTCGGAAATCGGCGACAGCGCTTTTGAGAATTGTGAAACATTAACTACAGTGTCGAGTTTTTCTTGGATTGACTCTATTGGGAAATATGCGTTCCGTGGCTGTGATTTGAATATGAGAATTGAGTTGCCGTGCAGAATCAGCAAAATAGGCTACGGCGCCTTTGCGGGTTGTGATAGGGCGCGTATAAGTGTAGATGAATCCAATGCACGGTTTTGCGCAGACGATAATATATTATATAATAAATCTAAAACTACCATTATACAGGCATTTTCCGTCGACAATACGGTAACTATACCTTTCTTTACTGATAAAATCGTACCGTATGCATTCGAGAAAAATCGCAATATCGATACAGTCATATTTACAGGTAATCCGGAAATCGGGGATAGCGCGTTTGCGAATTGTATAAATCTTGGAACGGTTTATTTCGATACGTATTCCGCGCCCGTCGTCGGAACGGACGTTTTTCAAAACTATGTACCCACTATCGTTGTACCGTACAATGCGCAGGACGATTTTAAACAAGCGTTCAGTCAATATTCCTATGCCATTACTTCCTCGCAATTCGCTATTGATTTTATAAGTAACGGACAAGTAATAGAATCGCGAACAGTATATAACGGCTCGACTATAGAAAGCCTACCTATTCCGACAATGCCCGGCTATGATTTTGGCGGCTGGTATGATAATAAAGATTATAATGGAAAGCCTTATTCCGAAGGCGGTTTATGGGAGTCGAACGATACGATTACTCTATACGCCAAATGGATTCCGCAAGACTGCACTGTTATCTTTGACGGAAACGGCGGTATTATTTCCGGCGATAATTTTGTAATTGTAAAATACGGATCGTCTTTACCCGTAAGTGTAATCGCCGAAAAAGAAGGACATGTTTTGGACGGTTGGTATGATAGCGATAACGAAAAATATTTTACGGCGGACGGGCGTAGCACAAAAGCTTGGGATAAAGTCGGTATTACAACGCTCAAAGCAAAATGGTCGCCGAAAAGCTATGAAATAAAAATCAATAATAACGGCAGTATTACGTGGCTGAGCAATAGCGGTTTGTCCGACGATAAGTGTTATATTCAGTACGGCACGGTGCTAAGCTCAATCAATTTGATCGCTTTGTTCAAAAGATCGGCACAAGGCTTTAAAGAAGGGAAGATATTCGACCATTTTGAATACGAAAACTCAACGGTTGACTGGACAAGCGTACCCGACTTGGGCGAAAACTATTCCGTTATTAATATTGTTCCCGTATGGATAAACGAAGTACATTCTATATATTTCAACCCGTTGTGTGATATGACCGTTAATCTAATTGCCGCAGATTACGATTCAAACATAAGCCTTCCCAATCCGTCGCGCACGGGATATGTATTTAACGGTTGGTATACTGCCAGAACGGGCGGTACAAAAATAACCTGGAAGACGATGCCGGACTTGACGCCAACCGATCAAAACAACGGTGCAACACAGCTTTTTGCTCGTTGGATTGCCATAACTTATTATATTTATTACAATGCTAACGGCGGTAGCGGAACGATGGCTTACACGACTCATACGTACGATATTTCGGCGACGTTGCGCAAAAATACGTTTACTAAAACCGAATACAACTTTATAGGTTGGGCTAAGTCGGCAACCGGCTCTGTAGTATATACCGACGGACAATCTGTTATAAATTTGGCAAAAACACCGAGTGTGAGCATCACTTTATACGCCAAATGGAAGGCAAAAACGTATATTATTACCTACAAAAATTTAGCGTCAGATATGGAAGTGTTAGAACCTTATTGTTACTATGAATACGGTAAAGGAATATCGGTCTTACCGAAGCCGCGTTTTTGTACATCGTATGGGCAAGGTCCCGAGATATATAATTTTTACGGTTGGTACACTACAATTGAATTTACAACTCAGGTAACGAGTATTTCCTCGACGCAGACAGGCAATATTATACTTTATGCAAAATATGATTATTATTTAACGGCTACTACCGAATTTGGTCCCTATACTATAACGGATGCGGGAAAGGACAAAAATAGAAAAATTTCTTTTGATACATGTATGAGCGTTTATTATCCTTTTGTCGAAAATACGACGTTAAACAAGATACGGATAGAATTTTCACTTTCTTTATGGGAAGTCAACGACGGATATCAGCATATTTATTTTAGAGATGATACTAAAAATAAAATAATTTGGTCAAAAAAGCTTGATCATGGCGGAAATAAAACGAATACATCAATCAAGGAGTATTCATTTACTATTGTACTTGATTTAGAACAATACAAGGATACAAAATCGTTTACATTCCTATTTGATGCTTCGGGTTTTGGGGCAGACAACTGGAAGTTTGAATGTTTCAGTGCGTATATATATCTTACAAATTAATGGACTTGGAACTACGATTGCTATGCTTCAAGCCGTATGAGTTTCAGCCACGTAAAAAATTTTGGTGCAGACCTAATATAAAGGCGTAGCGGCGTAATGCCGTTACGCTATTTTTTACGTTATAAATTTAATTTTACTTTTTTCGATGTAACGCGGTTATTACGCCTAATTCCGAATTCTTAATTGGTTTGGTATTGACTTTTTGTGTCGAGATATATATAATATAGTGAAAGAGACAAAAGGTTAGAGAGGTTGCAAAATGAAGTACTGCATGAAGTGCGGAAAAAAGATGCAAGACGACGACGCGTTTTGCGGCAATTGCGGATTCGGAAGCACTGCCGATATAGACCCGTTCGGGCATGATACGCTGTCGGAGACCGTAGCGACCGACGAAGCGGTTGCTGATATTCCCGATATATCGGAAGAAGCAGAAAACAGTCAGACGTGGCAATCGGCGGCGCCGACAGCCGCGAGTTCGGCAAAGTACAAAAAGAGCATGGCGCAAAGCGTCAAGTCGGTTATGACAGGCAAAAGGCGCGGGCTTGTTTCGAGCATTATCGTTTTGGCGCTGTCCGTCGTAATGCTGTTTGTCGCGCTGTTCGCTCCCGTCAAGGTCGCCGATTACGCTACCGTTATGGGCGACGGCAGTATAGTTATAGACGACGTGTCCGGCGGAACGCTAAGAGCGAGCTATGCCGAAATAGAACAGTCCGTTTTTCAAATTATCGGCGCGTTTACATATTTGAACCCGTCGTCTAAACAGGAAAGAGAAATCGAACGGCAAATGTCCGACGCCACCGCCGCCGCGTCGTTCGATTTGGGCGTTTGGATGGTCACACACCCGAAAGCGACGGAATTCGAGGTTGCCAAAAAGCAGACCGAGATTTACTGTAAGCATTTGTCCGACGTCAATTATTTTGCATACTGTATGGTAAAGACGAAGGGGGACGGGTCGGAAGCCGTGCGCTTTAAAATGCTGATTTTCCTTTGCACGACCGCGCTTGTCGTGCTGTTATTGCTAACGACCGCTATTGTTTCGCTGGCGTATATCATAAAGTGTATCGTCGGGTATTCTCGGCATAAACCCGATATGAACGTGAGTAAATACTTAAAGGTCATGCTCGGCATGACCGGTGCGACTTTGCTTACCTCGCTATTATCGCCGGTGACAGCGTCGTCCGGTTCGCCGTTCGGGTTGTTTATATTCGTCGCGACGTGCATGGTTTTGTGGGGCATGCTGTCCGCGCTGTGCGACGGACAAAATCGCTTGGCTGTATTAAAGCGTGTGATTTTTGCGGCGTTTGCCTTTACGACGTTTATTCTGCTTTGCTGTAACTGTATCAAGCTTATTGTCGAGCAAGACTATCTGTACGTCGTTTCGGTTAAGCCGAATATGGGACTTGCGGGCATTGTAGCGGGTATGCCCAAGCTGACCGGCAGTGCACTGGTTATTGCGATACTGTACGTTCTTCTGGGCATTTGCGGCGGAATTACGGCGTACATTGCCGTGGCAGGTACGCTTAAAAACGTCATAGATAACAATGATAAAACCGTTACGCTCGGCGTACGCGCAATAGCGCTTGCCGTGTTTGCCGTTGCGGCGATCGTTATAGGCTTTTTGTTCGATGCGCTTGCAACGTCGTTTGACAAATTGCTTGGAAACACCGGCGGTGTGAGCGGCGTGCTTGTCGAAGTGAATATGTCTGTTGCGGGCACCGTTTGGGCTGCGGCGGTATTGAGCGTGGTAACGGCTGTTGCGGCGTTTGTTTTTCGGCCCAAAACGAAGTCGTCAAACGGCGGCGACACGGCGCAACCTGTTGAAGCAATGCAACCCGTCGAAGTTGAGCAATCCGCCCAAGAGTCGCAGTCGGGCGGTGCGCAATCGGTTGAAACGGCGGAATAAAACGCGAACCGCAAAAACATTTGATTTTTATTTTTAATTGCTTGACAGTTTTTTCTCACACTGTATATAATACAATAGATTATAGACGTCGAGATAATCGGCGTCTTTGTTCATTACGGAGGGTGTATATGACTAAAGTGCCCAAGCTGTTCGGTTCGATGGTGTTTAACGAGCAGGTCATGCACGAGCGGTTGCCAAAGGAAATTTTTAAGGCGCTGCAAACAACCATAAAAACAGGCAAGTCGATTGCTTCCGACGTTGCCGACGTCGTGGCGGGCGCAATGAAGGACTGGGCTATCGAAAAGGGCGCCACCCATTACACGCACTGGTTTCAGCCCATGACCGGCGTAACGGCGGAAAAGCACGACAGCTTTATTCAGCCTGCCGAGGGCGGTACGGTCATTATGAAATTTTCGGGCAAACAGCTTATTAAGGGCGAGCCCGACGCGTCGAGTTTTCCGTCGGGCGGCTTGCGTTCCACCTTTGAAGCGCGCGGCTACACGGCGTGGGACCCGACGAGCTACGCGTTTGTTAAGGATTCCGTCCTGTACATTCCCACCGCGTTTATCAGTTACTCAGGGCAGGTGCTCGACAAAAAGACGCCGCTGCTTAGGTCTATGGACGCGTTAAGCCGCGCGTCGCTTCGCATACTCAAGCTGTTCGGCAAAACCCCCGACCGCGTTACTCCGTCCGTAGGCCCCGAGCAGGAATACTTTCTCATTCCCAAAGAGCTGTACAAAAAACGCCCAGACCTTATTATTACGGGCAGAACGCTGTTCGGCGCAAAGCCGCCAAAGGGTCAAGAGCTTGACGACCATTACTTCGGCGCACTGAAAAAACAGGTGCTTCGCTACATGGAAGACCTTGACAGCGAGCTGTGGAAGCTCGGCATTTTTGCCAAAACCCGTCACAACGAGGTTGCTCCCGCTCAGCACGAGCTTGCGCCCATCTACGCCACAGTCAATATCGCGACCGACCACAATCAGCTTACAATGGCGGTCATGAAGGATGTTGCGCAAAAACACGATTTGGTTTGCCTTTTGCACGAAAAACCGTTTGCCGGCGTGAACGGCTCGGGCAAGCACAATAACTGGTCGATTTCCACGTCCGACGGCGAGAACCTTTTGGAACCGGGCAAGGACTTAAAAAATAATCTTCAGTTCATGCTGTTTCTCACCGCGGTAATCAAGGCGGTAGACGAGCACCAGGATTTACTGCGACTGTCCGTCGCGTCGGCCGGCAACGACCACCGCCTTGGCGCCAACGAAGCGCCGCCCGCCATAATATCCATGTTTCTCGGCGACGAGATTACCGATTTATTCGAAACGCTTGCGTCGGGCAAGGAATACAGCAACCGCGTTGGCACCAAACTGTCGACGGGCGTCGAGTCCGTGCCCGTTATATTCGAGGACACGACCGACCGCAACCGCACTTCGCCGTTTGCGTTTACCGGCAATAAGTTTGAGTTCCGCTCGCTCGGCAGCGCGCTTAACGTCGCGTGCCCCAACATCATGATAAACACCGCTGTCGCAGACGCGCTTAACGGGTTTGCCGACGTGCTCGAAAAGGCGCGCGACTTTAAGTCCGCCGCGTTCGAGCTGATAAGAAATGAATACATTGCGCACAAGCGCATAGTGTTTAACGGCGATAACTACGCCGAGGAATGGACGACGGAAGCCAAAAATCGCGGCTTGCTCAATCTTAAAAGCACGCCCGAAGCGCTTTCGTACTACGACAAAACCAAAAACGTCGAGCTGTTCGAGCGGCTCAAGATTTACACTGCCGAAGAGGTGCGTGCGCGGAAGGATATTCTGCTCGAAAACTACTGCAAAGTAATCAATATCGAGGCAAACGCTATGTGCGAGATTACCGGACGTATGATACTGCCCGCTGCTATAAAATTCAGCGCCGAGCTTTCCGAAAACATAGTCAACATAAAGGCTTTGGGGCTTGACGCGCCCGTTCAGTCCGAACTGCTCGCAACCGTTTCCGACTTGATTTCAAAGGCGTACGCCGCCGAGAAAAAGCTTGCCGAAAGCGTTGAAGCCGTAAAGAAAAATACCGACTTGCAAGCCGCCGCCGACGCGTACTATAACAAAGTGTTTGCCGCCATGCAAGAGCTACGCGAACACTGCGACAAGCTGGAAGCGATCATGCCCAAACAGCTTTGGCCGTTTCCGACGTACACGGACTTGTTGCTGTACGTTTAGAGCTATTTAGGAATAAAATTAGAGAGGTCGTTGCTTGGACCTCTCTTTTTATCCGTATTGTTGCCCCCCCCGTAGGGAAACGTCATGAGCCTGCGGGCGACAAACGGGTCGTGGTAAATGTGGATTGCGGTAATGTTCGATATTAACTTGCGATTGTTCCGTTACCGAACCATTTTTGGCGTTATGCGCCGCTGTTCGCCGCTTAATTATTTTATCCCGCAATCTCATTAAGTATTGCGGGGTCTTTTATTTTGCCGTCGTCGGCAAGAATCAGCACTTTGGTAACGATATCGGCTGTGATGGGATCCTCGTCGATAAAGTCGAGCGCGATCGGCTTGTCGTAGTTGTCCACGGTCTTGATTAGCAGATTGCCTTTGCCTTCCTTAAACGTGAGCCCCGTGCGAATGTTAACCACGTACGTGCCGAGCGTGCCCTCGACCTTTACGTTCTCTTTTAGGAACGACACATTGGTTATGCCGAGGATATCTGTTATCGACTGAATGACCGCGCGGCGCATCTCGAACGTGGACATGGACAGCTCGTAGTCGTACGTCGAGTCGGCGCTGATTGCAATCATCAAATCGACGTCGCGCAAAGTTTCCGAAAACACGACGGGGTCGACGTCCTTCGGCTTTTTGACGGTGTAGTCGTTTCGGTCGATAAACACTATAGACTCGAGCTCGCGATTCTCGTTCCCGAAATCGTAAATGTAATAGTAGTCGAACTCGCGGAATATGGCGGCGATAGTGCGGTGCTTGTAATACACCTTGCGAAGTCCTATGTCCTCGGACACGCCCCAACCCCTGTTTTTAAGCGCGGCGACCGCCTTTTTTAAATCGACGTTAAAGCCCTTGTAACGCAGTATTTCAAGCGCGTCCTTTTCGCCGTCCGCCATGATGTACATTTCGCGCAACACCTGCTTGAACGGCTGTTTTATATTGTTGGTAATAACGTACTTAATAGCGGCGCGTAACGTGCCGTTATTTTTGAGCGTGACGGGGTGGGCGACGGTAAAGCTTTTTACCGCGGATTGCTCGCCGGAACATATATCCGTAATTTTTCCGTCTGTAAGCACAAACGCGTGCGTGCCGTCGGTTAGTATAAGCCGCTCGAAGAACGAACGGATAAGCGGTTGCGCCGTTATATTAAGTATCTGCGCGGCGGTGAACGGCGTTTGGTTTTCCATGGCTTCCTCGAGCGAGCGTTTTAGCCGTTTGCGCTTGGCTCCTTCCGATTTTTTGTACTCGGCTATCTCTAATGCCTGCTCGGTCTTGGATATTGAGGCGGGAACGGACGAAAGTTTTTTGCCGCTTTTGTCCGTCACGGTAAGCTTGACCTTGTCTGTAGAACAGTCGAGCCGGAGCGTATAGCCGCCTATTTCTATCCCGTCGTACATGTCGATCACGCGGCGGTCGAGCGATTCCATTTCGTAAACGAACACCGAGCTATCGGCATAGCCTGCGTTTCGCGCGAGGTTGTCAAAAGCAATGTCCACAGTGCGGCGCTCGGAAAGCCGGCGTTGCGAGCCGTACTTTTTGCTCGTCTTTAAGAAGTCGGCAAAAAACTTGTATCGCTCGATCAGGTCGGCTTCGTCCTTTAACGGGATAAGGCTGTATATAAGACAGAAATCCTTGTTGCGCGATTCGAGTATGCGCGCCTTGGCTTCCTCCGCGGTTATTTTGCCGTTTAGCGCGTCGAAAAAGCGTTGTGCGCGCTTGTGCAGTCCCGCAACCGTTATATACTTGGCGTTGTCGTATATGCGCTTAAAATCGCGTGCGGGCACGGTGTTTATCATGTCGGCGTACCAATCGAAGTCGAAAGCGCCGTCCTTAAAGTCGTGGTAATCTATAGTGGAATATTCCTTGATTTTCTCGACGCGCGACTCGTTTAGGCTTTCGTTTAGATGTGCGGCAAAGTACAGCACCGCGCTTTTAAACCCGGGGATATTCAGCTTTTCGCTTACGAGGTTTAAAAAGTTAAGATTGTACACGGCGGCACGAATAAGCTCGTCGTCGGTCACACCGTACTCGTCTGTAAGCGCGGAAAAGCTCTCGAGGTCGTCTTCCTCGGCAGGGCGGACGGTCTTTAGTATCTTGGATATTATGTCGTCCTTTTGGTCTCCAAACCAATAGTCGCAGTTGTTGCGCACAAGGGTAATACTGCGCGCCTTGACTATCGCTTTTACAAATGGCTCCGCGCCGTAAATTTCCGCCAAACGCCTGACTACCGAAGTGAACGGGGTTTTTAGCGTGCCGCGGTTAAGCTCATAGTCGACAAACTCGTCGATTGCCGATCTGTAAAAATCGCGGAACCTCGGATACTTAAAGCCCGCGGCGTACATATAGTATTCGTTTTTGTTGCGGTCGGTAAGACAATGCGCTATCGTGCCGCACTTTGCCAATCTGTATTTGATATACTCGCCGCTAAACAGACCGCGCTCGTACGCCTTGGCAAACAGTACCGACCCTAACGTGCTGTCTATATCTACCTTGAATGCGGGGTTTTCGTCATTGTCCGAAAGGTAGATCAGCGTCTTTATATTCTCGTCACTGTCGGCGGACATGGCTGCCGTAAGAATCCGGTTCGGGCAGCGATCCTCGTTTGAGAATGCGCCGAATAGGCATAACTGCTTGACGTACTCGGTCGCTACGTCCTCGTCCGCAAACAGCGTTAACGCTATCGGCAGTAGCTCGCGCAGGTACATTGTTTTTACGGTTGGGTATTTTGAGCTCAGTTTATCGAAAACGTGCAAAGCCTTTCCGTGTGCGTGACAGTTTTCGTAATCGTGCGGGTTTCTGTCGCACATGTGGCACAGCAAGAACAGCTCGACTATTTCGGTGGGCGACAGCGTTTTGAAAACGGCTTCCAGCTTGTCGCCCAGCGGGTAGCAATCAAACGAATTGCCGTATTGCAACGGTAAAAATTTAGCGCCTATCGTTGTAAGAGCGGAGGAATATGGCGGCTTGTACTCGTAGTTCTTGTTTTGCTTGATAAACTTTAAGATCTCGTCGAATATATATTGTATGCGCTTGGGATTTATCTGTTCGAGCGGGCGCTTTTTGTATTCGGGAAAGTCGGCCTTGGACCGCTCTATTGCGATGACCGAATCGTTCGGCCGCGTGGCGTGCATGCTTCGTGCCTCGTCGAGCGCTTTGCGGTCTATCTTGCCGTTAAGCGTATTTTGCATTTCCTCGCCGATCTCGCGCCTGAACGGCTCTTTGCATGACAGCAGGTATGCGCAAATCCTGCGTTTGTGCGTTGAGCGGAGAAACTCTTTAAGAATGTTGTTTTTGACCGTTTGCTTTTTGCTCTTTAAAAATTCGGATACGCGCACCGCCTCATCGTAGGTTAGTTTTATCTTGGAGTCCTTGTACGCCGTTTTGCAGTAGTAGCTGTCCGATTTGAGCATGCCCACTGTAAGCGCGCGGCGGTCGAGCGAAGTGACGTCGCCTAACCTTTGCAGAAATTGACCTTGATTGTCGATCGGTAACTTATCGTAGCGCTTTTCTATCTCGGCTATCTGTTTGCGGTCGCCGGTGTTTTTCGCTATGCCGATGAGTATATCGGCAAGCTCGGCTTTGGTAACGTTGGTCGTGATGGGGAAGTCATCGTTTGCCGGTACGGAAAACTTGGCGCGTTCCATGCCGTCGTATAACCTAAGCGTTAGATCGAACAGCTTTGCACCCAAGCCGTTGCGCCCGTCGTAGGTAAAGCAGTGGTAAAATGCGGCGTACTCCGGCATAGTAAATTCGTACTCGGTGACTATATCGTAATACAAGCCCGTGTTCTCGCTGTATCTGTCGAACATCCCGATAACGTACAAGAAGCTTCGGCGTATCAGCTCGTTGCCCTCCTTGACGTACTTTTCCGCAATGCTCTCGAATTCGGCTTTGCGGTACTTGAGTAGAGTGTGAACGGTGAGCAGACGGAACGTACCGTTCTTGCCGTTTAGGAACTTGTCGTAATCGCCGTTTACGACAGAGCGCATTACCTTGATGTATTCGTCGGCGGTGAACTCAAGCTGATACTCGATATCGGCGTGCACCATTGATTCTTTTAGGCTTTTAAACCGAGTCAGCTTGAACTGCTCTACGACGTTAACAAAATAGGCGAGCGTGGCAAGGTCGTGCGTGCTCAAAAATGAGTCGAATATAAGATAGCGTAGCGAATCCTCCAAGCCCGCGTTTTTGACGAACTCGATCAGTCCGTCGCACGCCGCCTCGCTTTTTAGTTTGCCGTTGCCGTCGGTCGCCGCGGCGAGCACGGCGGGCACCAATATCTTGCCTGCGCGCGGGTAGGCATTAAACTTTTGCAGTATCTCGTTGGGGTCGCGGTGCATTTGACGCACCATAAACGAGCTGACGCCTTCCGTTTGGTAGCCGTCCGCGAACGGCGTAAAATACTTGTCCAAAAACGTCCAATCGGAAAAGTCAATATCGGCGTACTCGATAAACAGCATTTCTTGCAAGTACCAAACTGTATATATGGTGTTCCGATCGTGTTGCTCGTAGTATGCTCTGAAGTACTTGTAGTTTTTTGGGAACAGCCGTTTAAGCTCTTCCGTCTTGTCTGTAAAAATATCGTGTTCCCTAAGATACTGGTGCGCATAATACTCGTCGGTCACAAAAAGGCGGGACAGCGTTTCGTCGTCTATTTCATCGATTTTTTGTTGCACGGCGTAGCGCACTCTTTTGTCTATATCCATCAGATAAACCCTCGCACGTATTTCAGTTTTATAAAGGCGAGCTCGTCGCCGCCGTTGAGATTAAGCGGCTCGTCGAGTGAAGAATATTGCACGCCGCTCGTCACGTTTTTTACGAGATAAATTTTGTCCTCGAACGCCTGACGCGCAAACTCTTGCATGTCGGAAAGCGTATACTTCGCTTTGCGGCTGTTGTATGCGTAGCGCGTTTCGTTCGCTTCGGTCAGTCCGTCGAATATGGAAAGGTAGTCGGGCGCGTCGGTCTTTTTGTGAGCGTTGCGTTCTACCATTTCGTCTATCAATTCGCCGAGCGTGCCGGCGGCAGTTGTGTATTCGTTGCGCCGTATCGGGGTCTTTAAATCGGTCAACGACTTTTTTTGCAGAATGAAAATATCCATAAAGTAGTTATAGCATAAAAAGGGGAGGATGTCAATGCGGAATGCGGAATTATGAATTCGGAATTGTCGGACTGCGCTTCGCGCCACTATTAAAAGGCATTAGCCGCGCAAGTCGCAAAGTCGTCATCCTTTTTACCTATTAACTATTCACCATTACTTCGTAGCTACTTTAATCACCATGTAGGTGTCAGCAATTCCGAATTAATTGTTGACACCTCTATCGTTTTTTGGTAAACTAAATTCAATCATGGTTTTATCGGACGATCCGAAATTTATGGTAGAGCGTGCCGTACTCGACGACGCGGTAAAAAACGAAAACGGCGCCGTTGTCGTATATGACGAGCGTGCGTACGCCGTGCGAATGGGCGAATGGGTAAAATGCCTGTTTGCCGATGTAAACGATTTTGCCGAGTACGCCGCGCGGTACGATTTGTACGGCAAGGTGTGCTTGCTCGGCGCGCCGTCGACCGCGCCGAGTACGCTCGGGTTTGAAGCGCGTCCGTGCGTCACTTTTGCGTACCTAAACCCCATGCCGCCCGCGGTGGAATGCCCGAACGGCGTGGAAATAAAGCGGCTTGCTCCGTCGCTTGCGGAGACTGTGTATGACGCGTACGGCAATCCCGGATCGTACACCGCCCGAGATATTGCGGACATTATGCGCGAAAAGGGCGTGTTCGGCGCGATTGCGGACGGAAAGCTGGTCGGGTTTATCGGACGACATGACGACGGAAGTATGGGCATGCTCGAGATTTTTGAGCAGGCAAGGCGGCGCGGCATAGGCAGCGCGCTCGAGCGGTTTTTGATAACCTTTGTTATGACTTACGGGCGTACGCCGTACTGCGACGTGTACATCGACAATCCGCAAAGCATGGCGCTACAGCGCAAGCTCGGACTGACGGCGGCGAGCGGCTATACGTTTTGGACAAAAATCGATAAGAGGGCGATATGATGGATATAAAACAAACGGTAACCGAATTATTCGAGCCGACCTTCGAGGCGGTGGGCGACAGCGAGCTTAAGTACGAGCTTAAGCGCGAGCTGCTTTATAATCTGTATTGCTTTGCATGCGCGGTCTATCCAGACTACGCGGCGCACCCCAAAAACGAGCTGTTCGAGTACGGCTGTTGCTTTTTGATCGAGCCCGAACGTCACCCCGACTACGAAAAAGATAAACCAGAGTTTAACCACGCCGCGGCGTCCAACGACGTTTTGCCGAGCGGCGGGCGATGGTACACGCGGGGCGGCAAGCATTTTATCAAGTACGACTACGGTTCGCCGCTGTACGAAAAGCTCGTGCTAAACGGCACTATTCCGCCCGACGACCGCAAGCCGATCGACGGACTGTCGCTGTATGCTGCGGTGTACTGCGCGTGCAATCTCTTTAAAGAATTGCGTCCGCTGTGGTTTACTTATTACTTTTATCTCGACGCGACCAACGAGCCCGTCGACGAGGAATACGACGAAAAGCTTTTTGAGCTATTGCACGACAAAAAAATTTACGAGGGTGCGTGCGAGGTGCGCGGGTCCATGCTAATCGGCGACGAAACCGAGCTGATCGGCGCGCAAAAGCTACTTCGGTGGTACAAGCCGTTTATGGAACTTCGGCGCACGCACATATTCGACGTGTTTGAAAAGCGCATGCAAAGCGGCGACGTCGACTTTGTTTGCGAGTATTCGTCGGCGCTGCTCAGCTGCTATCCCGAGTCCGTTCAGCTTATGAACTGGAACGCCGCGTCGCGCACCGAGCGCGTAGTAAAAACGCATGACGTAGAAGAACTGAACGAGCTTGTAAACGATTTGCGCGATTACGCCAAGTTCACCGATTCGGCGGTGATCAAAAAATATCTCAAGCTCGCAGTGCTAATGAAAAAGAACGTCAAAGCCGCCGAGTAGAGTAGTATGAGCGTAACGCGTTATCCCGTGATATTGGTGCACGGAATTATCCTAAAGGATAACCCGTTTTTCAAGTCGTTCGGAAAAATCGAAAAAAACCTCAAAAAGAGCGGGTACTCGGTATTTACCGCGCCGATTGACGGCTTTGGCGCTATAGAGAATAACGCCGAGCAGTTAAAGGCGTTCGTGCAAAAAATACTCGAACAGGAGCATGCCGAAAAGGTCAACCTAATAGCACATTCCAAGGGCGGGTTGGACAGCAAGCACATGATACAGTGTTTGGGTATGGAAGATAAAGTCGCGTCGCTTACCACGCTTTGTACTCCGCACCTCGGTTCGCCGATCGCTTCGTATATACTCGGTTACCCGAGGTGGATACTTAAGTTTATCGCGTTTTGGATTAATTTGTGGTACAAGATTTTCGGCGACAAGCACCCCGACTGTATGGAAGTGTGTAAACAGCTTCAAACGCGCGACGAAGCCGAGCTTATCAGCTTTTCCGACAAGGTTTATTGCCAAAGCTATTCCACCACGATGAAGAGAGTCCGCGACGACTTTATTATGGGTATCCCGTACTTTTTCTCTAAGCGGTTGGAAAAAAAGGCGACGGACGGGCTTGTGTCCGTCGAGTCGTCCAAGTTTGAGAATTACCGCGGCGACTGCGTGGACGAATCGGTATCGCATTCGGAAATAGTCGGTTTTATGGTCAAGCGTAAAAAGAAGGAACGCGTTATGGGATTTTACCTTCAGCTTTTATCCGAGCTCGCCGAAATGGGATATTAATATTTTAAAGAAAAAAACAGTCCGTCGCGGTATGTTTGAGAGCAAATGCACCGCAGTTATATTTGCCCGGCCGCAAGCTATATTCGACCTTTGCCGAGTGATAAGCTTCGCGTTCGTTTGGTAACGGGCGAGATTTCGGCAATTATTATAAAATTTTGCGATAGCCAAATATAACCGTTTGCTTTACAACCGATATCGCTTATTTTTAGTTAAAAGTGCGGAAATCGTATTGTTGTGATTTAGTTACACACTACTTCTTTAAAAGATTGTTGCGTTCGGGGTGGGTTAGCGCCGAGTGCGTGCGCTCGAACGCGTCGGGCGTGATCTTGCACATTTCGTCAATCAGCGACTTCATGGTTTCGCGCTCGGTAAACCCGTTGGCGGGGCAGGGGTTGACGACAACGGGAATATTGTTCTCGCGTACGAACGCCGCCGTTTCCTTCTCCCTAACGTACAACAGCGGGCGTATAAGCTTTATGCCCGCGCGGTCAAGGTACGATTTGGGGTGAAAAGTGTTTAGCCGCCCCTCGTACAGCATGCTGAGTAAAAAGGTTTCCACCAAGTCGTCGGCGTTGTGTCCGAGCGCAAGCACGTTGTAGCCGAGCTCGTTAAGCTTGCCGTCAAGCGCGCCTCGCCGCATTTTGGCGCACAGCGAGCACGGATTTTTTTCCTTGCGTTCTTTAAAGACTATGGGCGCTATGTCCGTCTTTACTACGTAAAGCGGTACTGACAGCTCTTCGCACATGGGATAGAGCGGCGAAAAGTCACAGCCCGCGCCCGCGTCGATAACTACGGCGCATAGCTCGAAAGGGTGCGGACAAAACCGTCTGTATGCGGCAAGCGCGTGAAGTAATGCGAGCGAATCCTTTCCGCCCGACAGCCCGACGGCCACGCGGTCGCCTGTTTCTATCAGATCGAAGTCCGCGTCGCAACGCCTGACCATGGATAAAAGCTTTTGTAATTTCATGATATGATTATAAATCAATCAAACAAAATTATCAAGCAAAGTGAGATAGTTCGGAATGATTGACCGCTGCGCGGGGATTAAATAACTTGCGCTGCTGACGCATAGCCCGCGCGGGCGGAAAAAAAGCTCGGGGTGATGGGCGGTGTGTAATTGTCTTTTCGTAAAAGTATAGTCCTTACCCGTAGCATTTCGAGCGAAGTCGATAAATTTAAGCAAAGCCGCATAATCACTACAATAAAACCTTTTCCGTTTTACATATTTCTTATATTTTCCCGCGTAAATGCGTGTATAAAAATCCTTGACTTAAAGTTAGATTTAATGTATAATTATTCGGTAGAATGATATCGCGGTGTAATCCGCACTTATTTGGAGATAATTATGAAAAGAACCTATCAACCCAAAAAACGTCAACAGCGCAAAGTGCACGGCTTCCGTCAGAGAATGAAAACTCAGGGCGGCAGACGCGTTCTTAAAAACCGTCGTAACAAGGGCAGAAAGAATCTTACGCCCAGGCCGCTCGGCAAATAATTGCTTAATAAAGCTTACAGACTTAATAAGCACGGGTCGTATAGGTTTGTGTACAAAAACGGTACGCGCCTTGCCGAGCCCGACGTTGTTTTGATTTACACACCCGCGCGTTCCGTGCGAGTGGGTTTTTCGGTATCTAACAAAGTGGGCAAAGCGGTCGTGCGCAACAAGGTTAAGCGCAGACTTCGCGCGTCGGTGCAAAATTTAATCCCGACCATGCGCGGCTGTCAGGCGATAGTCGTTGCAAACCCGACGGCGGCGGGTAAGCCGTATTCCGTTTTGGACGGCGAGCTTCGCAATCTTTTGCGGCGCGCCGAGCTTATCGGGTAATGAGATGACCAAAAAGCGTAAGCGCATTATTATAAATATCGTCACCTTTAGGTGGTTGTTTTTGGGGCTTGTGTACTTTTACAAAAAGTGCATTTCGCCGCTTACTCCCGACGTTTGTATTTACACGCCGAGCTGTTCCACATACATGGTGGACGCCATAAAAAAGTACGGCGTTATTCACGGGATATTTTTGGGAACAAAGCGGATTTTGAGGTGTGTGCCTTGGAAGGCGGGCGGGTTCGATCCCGTTCCCGACAATCCCCACGGAGATATGAAATGGCTATTTTAAATTCCGTAATTACGTTTTTGGGCGCGGCGCCCACTGCCGTTACGCCGTCGGTTGCGGCGCCCGGCAGTATGTGGCACCTGCTCATACTCAACGTGTTTTCGTTTGTTGTGGACTACGGTTGGCGCATAGTCGTATTTACCGTGCTGTTAAAGCTTCTTCTTTCGCCGCTAGATTTTTATCAGCGGTACAAGATGAACAAAAACCAAAAGATCACCGAACGGCTCAAGCCGACTATGGAAAAGCTTCAAAAGCAGTACGGCGCCGACAAGCAGGTGTTTTCGCAAAAGCAGATGGAGCTTAACCGCAAAGAGGGTTACAGCTATTTTTCGTCGTGCCTGCCCATGATAGTCACCTTGGTCGTGTTTATCACGCTGTGGATTTCCATGCAGACAATCGCCGAATACATGACGTTTAAAGAATACACGACCATGTACGACGAGTATCGGTACGTGCGCTGTCAGGTGTACGATCCCGACGAGGAGCGCCCCGATCTCGACAATGAGCAAAAGGACGAACTTAAAGACGTTTCCATGCGCATCGGTCAGGACGTCGTTTATCAAATGTACTACTACGGACTGGACGAGAGCTTTGCCGACAAGCTTAAGGCAAACGAGGAATACAAAAAGTATTTGCCGAATGACTTTAAGATACTGCGTGACGGCAAGAGCATAGGCAAGATTCAGGCGTCATTCCTTTGGATTAAAAACATGTGGGCGCCGGACGTACCTTGGGGCAATCAAGCCATTCTGTCCTGGGACGCGTTCTATAAGGGCGTGGACGACTATAAGGACGCAAGCACCAGCAAGATACCCACGGCTGAGCACAGCAAGGCGTTTAATAAAGCGACATACAACGAGGTAATGGGAAAACTGCTTGCGGACAAGTCCGTAAGCCGCACCAACGGATATTTGATACTGCCTATACTGGTCGTATTGCTTTCGGTCGCGTCGCAGATAATTTCCACTATGCAACAAAAGCGCGCAGGTCAGGTAAACGCCAAGGGCGGCGTGGCTACGAGCATGAAGGTCATGATGGTTATTATGCCGATCATGATGGCGGTATTCGCCGTGCAGTACGCGTCGATATTCGCCGTATATATGGTGTGCAACAGCGCCATGACTCTGATGCTCAACGTTGTTTTTACGACGATTATCAAGCTTATGGACAAGCGCAAGCGCACCCGCAACTACGGCATAGCTTCGGGCAGCACGCGGTCTTACGTCGCGGGCAAGGCGTCGCCCATTATTCACTACGTAAAGGGCGCCAATCCGCATGCGGGCGAAAAGCTATTACCCGAACCCGAGCCGGTCGCGCAAGCCGCTTTGGGCGTTACAAGCGGCAAAGCCGAAACTAAAAAGTCCAAAAAGTCCGCAGCGTCGTCCAAGTCGACCGTTCGCGGCGGCAGACCGGACCCCAACGAGCTAATGGACTTGGACATGTCGGTTAAGAATAAGAAAAAATAATTTGCCATTCGGCAAGAGGAAGGTACACAAGTGACCATCGAAGTAACAGCAAAAAAGGTTGAGGACGCAATAAAGCAAGGGTTGGAACAGCTCGGCGCAACGCTCGACGAGGTAGACGTGGAAATCGTCGAGTCGGGCGGTCTTTTTCGCAAGGCGAAAGTGCGCTTGACGCTCGATAAAGAAGAGCCCGAAAAACCGCAGAAAAAAACCGAACAGACCAAGACGCCCGAAACGCCCGCCAAAAAACAGGACGGCGCTCAAAGCCGCAAGCCGACTGAAACGCCGACGGCGTCAAAAACCGAAACGCCGGCGCCGACTAAAAAGCAGGAAGCGCCTGCGCCCGCCAAAAAACAGGGCGAAAAAAAGCCGCAGCAACAGCAACAAAAGCAAAAGCCGACCGCACAGTCCGACGAGCATAAAGAGGACCGTCCCAAAAAGACGAGTGCGGAATACAAAGCGGCGCTCGACAAGTCGGTCGATTTTGTTAAGACCGTGCTCGAAAAAATGGGCTTTGCCGACGGCGTAACAGTAGAGGCAAATGCCGACGGCGATATAGATATTACCGCGCCTGCGGGCGACGATTCGCTTATTATAGGCAGACACGGCGATACGCTTTCGGCGCTCGGGTTCCTTGCCGAAACGCTTAGCCGTGCGGATAAGAGTCATATCAATTTTACTGTCGACTGCAACGGCTATCGCGGCCGCCGCGCTTCGTCGCTTACCGCAATGGCAAAGCGCCGCGCCGACGAGTGCGTAAACAAACAGCGCAAGATAAAGCTCGAGCCGATGGACCGCGTCGACCGCAGAACGATTCACAACGCGCTTAACGACGACAACAGGGTGTCCACTGCCTCCGAGGGCAAGGAGCCGCACAGGTACGTAGTTATATATCCCAAAAAGTAGTTTTTATAAAATCGGATTATCAAATCGAAAGGGGTGCATTTACTGCATTCGGCCGCATATATTTGTTATCGGGAACGGAGCATAAATGAAATTCAGAAAAGGCGTTTACATAGTATTCTTTTTTGTCGGGCTGACGCTGTTTGCGTTCAGCCTTATGCCTATTTTTCGGAATTTTCACGAAGACACGTTTTGGATAATGACGCTCGTCAGCTTTGCGCTGATGATATTTTGTCTGTTCGCCATATTTTACAAGCCGAAGGACAAAATCAAACTCAATTCAAAGTATGAGCGCAAACGTCAACTCATTACTCGCCCCGAGTACAACTTTTTGCAAACGCTTAGGGAAATCAACCCGTCCAAGTACGAGGTACTGCCGCAGGTCGCGCTGTTCAGCGTTATCGACAAGGTAACTAACGCGGCGTACCGCAACGAGCTGTTCCGCACGTGCGACTACTGCTTTGTCGACCGCGACACGTTTGAGCCGTTGCTTCTTGTAGAGCTAAACGACCGTTCGCATCTGCGCGCCGACAGACAGGGCCGCGACGCCAAGGTCGCCGCAATCTGTTCGGCGGCGCGTATTCCGCTCGTCACGTTTTGGATGGACGGCGATTTAAGCTACGGCACGGTTCGGCGCACCGTTCTTAAAGCGATACTTAAATGAAGTGTTACGACTGCCCGAGAGCGTGCGGCGTCGACCGCGAGCGCGGCGAGGTCGGGTTTTGCGGCGGCGGATATTACGCGTCCGTCGCAAAGACGATAGCCGATTTTTCGTATGAAGAGCCATGTTTCGGCAAAAGCGTTACGGCGGTATTTTTCGGCGGTTGCGCCCTGCGCTGTACGTACTGCCAAAACTATAAGATAAGCCGCGGCGCGGTAGGGCAAGCGTACGACGACGGTATGCTCGCTCGGCTGTTTGACGGCACGGACAAGACGATTGACCTTGTTACGCCGTCGCACTATTTGAGCGCAATCGAGCGTGCCGTCGGGCTTACCGATAACCGTCACGAATATATTTACAACACGTCGGGCTACGAAACGACGGCAAGCATTGAACGTGCACGCGAGTTTTGCGGGCTGTTTTTGACTGATTTTAAGTATGCGGACGGCGATCTTGCGGGGCGGTTATCCAATGCGCCCGACTACTTTGAAAAAGCCGTCGCGGCGATACGCGAGATGAAAAAGACCGTCGACGTGTGGACGGGCGACGGCAACGACAGAAAGTTAAAGCGCGGCGTCGTTATTAGGCATTTGGTTTTGCCGGGTCGGGTTGATAACTCGATAGCAGCGCTCGACGCGATAAAGTCGGAATTCGGGAACGATACCGTGCTTTCGCTCATGAGTCAGTTCACGCCCAACGGCATCGGCGAGCCGACCGAACGTTTGAAAAAAATCGAGTACAAGCTCGTCGCCGAGCACGCCGTAAAGCTCGGGTTTACAAACGGGTACTTTCAACAATTCGATTCTGCGGACGGAAAGTACACGCCTGAGTTTTAATTGAGAATCGGGGATGCGGAATTGTCGAGTGATAGACTCGGCTTTCTTTTTAAGTAAAGATTGTTTGTCGTCTTAAGCAAATGCGAAAAATCTCACGAACATACAGAGTGCACGATCGACCGCGCCGCGCAATAGGCGGGGAGGTGCTTCGGCGGCGCCTCGGCATGACAAAAAAGAGGACGGCGCTTCGGGTTGTTATTAAATCACTGTGAAGCGGCAGACAATTACGGTTGAATTCATAACTCCGAATGTATGTGAAGCTCTTGAAAAATCACGCATTATATGTTATAATACAAGTGGATTTGCTTGCTTGCAATGGCAAATCCGCGCAGTATTCGCAAGATTAACGCATTTTGCGATAGCAAAACAAGCGCGCAAGCGCACGACAAAAAATCTTTGATTTTTTATGCGTTTAATGTTATAATACATTTATCTTAACAAAGGGGCGCATATGCGAAAGGGCGGTAATTTTTCACGGGAAAGAATGCGTTATGCCGTGCCCGGAGTGTGCAATCGGTTTTGGAATGTACATATCGGGTTTATTTTGATATGCGCGCTTATTTCCGCAATGGTGATATCCGTTACGGTGGGCGTAATCGTAATCGGCGGCGTGCAAGATCTCGAACCCAAGCCGAGCGCGGTGTTTTACTGCAAGGTGGAAGACATTTCGGCGGTGCGCAAGGAAATGCAAAAGTTCACGCCCGTCATGGACATATATTTTGTAGAGTACGGCGACGAGGAATATAAAGGCGCGCTCGATTCGGCGTACGTGGACAAGCGCACGCTTGCTATAGTATACGATAAGTTCGGAAAAGAGCAGTTGTACGTCACTTACGAGGGCTTCGGGCTGAATAACGGCGCAACGCTTAAACTGTCCGAGGTTGAACGAATAATCGCTATGGGGAAGGATACGGTATGAAAAACGTAGCGATATTCATGTCGAGTACTTTTAACGATATGCAGAGCGAGCGCGACCTAATACGCGAGCGCGTGACGCCCGAGATTGCCGAAACGCTGTCCGTTTACGGGCGGAGCGTCGAGTTTATCGACCTGCGCTGGGGTATCGACACGGCGAGCGTGGACGAGAACGTTGCAAACCGCAAAATTTTAAGAACGTGCTTTGAGGAAATCAAAAACGCCGATCCGTTTTTTGTCGCGTTCCTCGGCGAGCGGTACGGGTGGATCCCCGACTACGACGACGTAATCGCCGCGCTCGAAAACGAGGGCATTCCCACCGACGGCGATATTGCAGGCAAGTCGGTCACAGAGCTCGAGATAGAATGCGCGGCGCTGCTCAACCCGATAATGGATAAGACCGTGTTCTACTTCCGCGACGACGTAGACTACGGCGCCGACCGCGAGCACGCGGACATGTTCGTGTCGCGCGGCGACGAGCGGAAAAAGCTTAATGCGCTCAAAGCGCGCTTGGCAAAAAAGTACCCCGACCGAGTGCGCACGTACAAGGCGGTGTGGAACGCCGATCTCAAGCGCATAGAGGGACTTGACGATCTCGAACGTCGGGTAATAGCCGACGTAAAAAATATAATAGTAAAAGACGCGTCGGTCGTGCGCGCTCTCGACCCCAAAGAAGAGAGCGTTAACGTAATAGACGGCATGGTGTCCGCACTGTCCTCGTCGTTTTCCGGACGGGAAGCCGAGCGGAAAAGCATGCTCGATTTTGTGCGCGGCGACGGGCGCATGCTCGTTTTAAGCGGACAGTCGGGAAGCGGCAAGAGCGCACTTCTTGCCAAAGCCGCGACCGAGTGCGAAGCCGAGGACGTTGTCGTTTTGCCGTTCTTCGTAGGTGCGGACGAGCGTTGCGGCACGGCGGAAAGCATGATGAAGCTTACCGCGTTCCGTGCGGCGCGACTGTTATGTCTTGATGAAAATGTCGAGCTAAGCGGAGAAAAGCTTGCGCAAAAATTCGATTTTCTGTTAAACAGACTTGCGCTCGACAAGACCGTTGTCTTAATCGTGGACGCTATCAATCAGTTTGCGCCGACCGAGTACGAAAACAAGCTTAAATGGCTCAATCTTTACGCATTGAGTCCGCGCGTCAAGGTTATAATGTCCGCGACTTCCGACTACTACGGACTGCCGTTCCTGCGCGCGCTCGGCGCAAAAATACAAAACCTCGATTACTTTTCGGAAAGCGACGTGCGCGCCGTGTCCGAGCGGTACTTTACCGTCAACCACAAGCAGGCGAGCCCCAAGCTTATTTCCGCAATCGCGCAAAAGGACGGCGGCGCTTCGCCCTGCCGTCAGCCTATATATTTGCTGTCGCTGCTTCAACAGCTTAACAACCTCGGCAGAGAGGATTTTGCAAAGATCAAGGACCGCGAGAAAGCCGCGGGCGAGTCCGCCGCCGACGCAATCGTAAACTATCTTGTCGATACCGTCGTTGCCGCGCCGAGCGAGCTAAGCGATCAGCTTGATAGGCTACTCGACGTCGCGTGCGAAAAGGCGGGCGACGTGTGTCGGCTGTTTGTAAACGCAATCGCGCTAAGCCGCCGCGGCGTTACCGAACGGCTTATGGAAAGCGTTTGCAGGGCGCATAACGCCGACTTTGACGGCGCGACTTTTTCGTACTTCCGCCGCATGTTCAAAACCAATCTCGTACGGCGTGAAAACGGCGCATGGGATTTTTCGCACGCGCTTGTTAAGTCGCACTATTCTTCCCGCGTGGACGATGGCTCCGCGCGGTCGATTATCGACGCGGTTATAGACAGTCTTAAAGCCGAGCCCGACGACTCGCTGTTTAAGCGCACCGAGTACGCCTTTTATCTTACCGCCGCCGACAGGCTCGATTTGTTTGCGCCCTTCCTTGCGATCGACAGCGACGTAACCCGTCAGTCGCTTACGTACGAGCTTCGGGACAAGCGCAACGCCGAAAAAGCGCGTAAGCTTTTTTCGGATTCCGATTACGCCGAAACGGTGCGACGGTTTGTTGTCGATACGGTAAGCGCGGGCGCGTACTCGCCCGATCTCGCCGAAAAATACTGCTATTACGCGCTCGAAGCGATTTATGAGGGCGAGGGGTACAACGCCGATAATTCCGCGCTTTCCGCCGCTTGCGATATTTACCGCGCCGTCGGCGGCGTGGGCATGTCGGCGGGATATTACAGGCTTGCCAAGGATTATCTTCATCTCGCCAAGCGCACGGCGGCAAAGACCGGCGGCGCTCGGGCGGATATTTTGAGCAAGCTGTCCGAGTGTTATTTCGCGCTCGGAAACGGCATTAACAGCGCGCGTTACGGCAGGCTCGCCGTCAAGGCTTTGGAAGAAGAATATAATCGCGGGCAGATGCCTGCGGCTAAGCTGTTGGACGCGTATATATCCGAATGCGAGCGAAAAACGCGCGCCGTCTTAGTGCGCAAAAAGTCGGTTGTCGCGCTTATGGATAAGTGCATGCCGTTGCTTGCCGCGGTGAGTGACGAGGGCGAAAAACGCACGTACGCGGCTAAGCTTTTGCTGTCGGCGGCGGGCGTTAATATGGGCGGCTGCGACGAGCTTGTCGAGCTCGTAACAGACAGCGATAACGACGCGTTCTTAAAGTATGCGCTCGGCGCTTACTTGCTCAATCTTTCCGTCGACGACGGGATAGCGCGCTTAAACGAAGCGCACGACGTAGCGGCGGAACAGCTTAAACGCAACGTGGACGTCGATACGCTCAAGCTGTTGGATAAGATTTGCTTTCTTACGATAATCGCGATGCGAATAAAGGGTGAGGACTGTACGGCGATGACCGCCGAGCGCGCCGATTACCTTAATCGTATTATTCTTCTCGAACCGTCGTACTACGCCGCAAACGAGTACCTATCCGTCGCGACGGAAAAAACAGAGGCAACGGACAACGCCAAGCGCGTGCGCAAAAAATTGTCGCGCGGCTTTTCTACGGCAGAGCACAAGGCGGTCAACAAGATACTGATTGCAATTCTGCTCGGCACGGTCGCGGTGTTCACGATAGGTATGCCGCTCGTGTTTTCGCTGCTTCGCGGACTCGTTCAGCAAAGCTTTTCGGCGTCGCCGTATACTATTTTTACAAACTTCTACGCACAGTCGTTGTTCGAGGCGTTCTTTAACGTGTTCTTTCTATTCGGGTTGTACGGGCTTACGCAGATAGTCAAGCCGACGAGCGACTATGTTGTAAAACGTGTGTGGATAAAGCGCACGACCGTGCTGTGGGTTCTTGCGGCGGCGGTTGTAATCGGGTACGCGTTTGTTTGGAATTACTTTAAGTCCATGTTGCTTCCCGCGTTTAATCACAAGTTTGTTTCGTTCGAGTTACCGTATATGTTCCTGCTTGCAATGGAACTGCTCGTTTTGGTTTCGCTCGCCAACGAGATAGTTAAATTTATAATGCACGAGCTTCCCGCACGTTCGACTGCCGATAACTACAAGCGGTTTGTTTGCGGATATAAACGCGCGTTGCTCGGCTACGCCGTGGACGGGGCGATTATAGTCGTTGATACGGTAGCGGCGTATCTGCTGTACGGTTGGTACAAGTCGATCGGGCACGACAGTCTGCTGTTGCTCGGGCAAACAGTGTTTTACGCGTTTGCCGGTATTGCGGCGGTCATAGTCGTTGCCAAACTCGTGTATCTGACTGTCATGTATTTTGTCGTAAGGAAGAGATATGGGAAAAACACTGCGAATTAGAATATTGATTATCGCGCTTATATTCGTCGCGATAACTGTCGGCGCGGTGATCGGCATTGTCTTTTCGCGCGACTCGCTAACCATGAGCGCGTTTATGTACGGAAGCGGCACCGAGTCCGACCCGTACCGTATTTACAATTCCACTCAACTACTCAATTTGCAAGAGGTGACGGACAGCAGTCGCGCTTCGGAATTGACAAAAGATAAGCACTTCCTTTTGTGCGCCGATATCGAGTCGACGCGCATTCCGCGCGACTACGGTAGGGGCTTTTACGGCTCGTTCGACGGCGGCGGGCATACGATTACCATGCAAAGATACGGGTTGTTTTACGATTTGCGCGGCGGCGCGACGGTCAAAAACCTCAACTTTAAGTTCAACATGCACAGCTATTACAACGCGTACGCGCTTTGCTACAACGTGCACGAGAATGCGGTAATAGCAAACTGCAATGCGTACGGCAATATCGACGTCAATATAAATAAAAGCAGCGGCAATACCACGTGCCGCATGTCGGTCTTCAGCCGTTACAATTACGGCACGATACGCGACTGCACATACACGGGCAAGATAACCAAAACGGGCGTGAAGTTTTGCGGACAGTTTGTTGTGGGTATAATCAGTACGTCCGATTCCAAGGATACCGCCACGGTGGAAAACTGTACGGTCGACTGCGATATCGACGTAGTGATTCCCGCTTACGGGCAGTTTACTCTTTTCGGTATCTCACAGCGCGCCCGAAATTGTACGTACAACGGCAATATCGACGTGCGCGATAACCCCAAAACGTATAAGATTGCAAAAGTGAATATTTACGGGCTCGGCACCTACGCTGCGGGCTGCACGTTTAACGGCGATATTACAGCCCACGACATGTCGCGGTTTTCTCGGCTTTTTGTCGGACTGACGTCAACGGGTGATGCCGACAATACCTTTAACGGAAAAATCACCGACAAGTAAATGTATATGTGCGGCTTTTGGCGCGCGCCGGAAAATCAATTCGGCACAACGAGTTTACACAGTATTTACTTAAAATATTTCGGGCGCGTATTGACAATCGCCGATTTTAGGTGTACAATATAATATGAATGAATATCCGTACTTGCACGATTAGGAGAACAGGGTGAGCTTTTCTTTAGTTTCGGCGTACGTCGGCAATGCCAATGCGTCCGCTAACGGAATATCTGTCACGTCGATAATGTTTTTTATCAACCTGGGACTCATACTGTGCGCATTGATACAGATCACTGCGCTTATCGTGCTGTACAAAAAAACGGCGCTCGCGTCGGTCATGGGCTTGGCAACGATCATATCGTTCTGTTTTGGCGCCGTGCTGTTTTTTGTACAGCTCTTGATGTATTCATATCATAACACAAACGCGCTGTACGCTGTGTCGTTCTGTATGACGCTTTTGTATGCGTCGTTTATATTGTCGTGCATTTACTTTATCATGCTGTCGCGCAACTCGCACAAGACGCTTTGCATCGCCACGGGGATACTGTCGCTCGTGCCGCCCGTAGGCATGATTTTTGCCGTCAAGGTCGCGTCGGTATTGAAGCGCGACACGCCCATGCAGGAGCTCGTGTACAGCGGCTATGCTTATACTTACGCCGCGCTCGGCGACTTTTGCCGAAACAACAAAACCGAATTTATCGATATGGCGGGCGAGGAGATTTTTGCCCCGCTCACCAAAAAGGAAATAAAGCGCAAGCTAAAACAGCTTAAAAAGAACGCCAAGACCGCCGAGGGCAGATACGCCTACGCTTCGGCTATTGTCGCGTACACGCCCGAAAACAGCAAAAAGGCCGTTAGGCTTATGACCAAGGCGGCGGCGGATAACTTTGCGCCCGCGTTGTTTAACCTCGGGTTCTACAGGGAAATCGGCGCGTACGTCAAAAAGGACATAAAAAAAGCCAAGATTTTTTACACCCGCGCGGCGAGCGGCGGCGACGAGGACGCGGCGCTTAGGCTCGGCATCATCCACATGAAGTGCGGCGAGTACGAGGACGGCTTTAAAGTGTTCCGCGAGCGCGCTAAAAACGGCGACGTTTGCGCCAAGTACAATCTCGGTGTTTGCTGTGAGTTGGGTATCGGGCAGGACCCCGATATTGACAAGGCGCTCGATATTTACGAGTCGTGTATCGACGACGGACTGTTCACCGCGCAAAAGCGGATGTTTGTGCTTGCCGCTACCGATATCAACTCGGCGCAGAATGGCGACTTCTTCCGCAAGGTGACCGACCGCGTGTATAAAGACGCGTTCGCCAAAATGATAGAAGGGCTTATCAACGTCAAAAAACGCCACGCCGCCGACGCCGCCGAAAGTTTTTTGTCGGTCGTAAAGTACAAGGACAAGTGGGAAGGCATGGCGCGCTGTCTTGTAGGTACGCTGTATATCGATCGGGGCGCCGACGAACGCGACAGGCACAACGGCGCGGAATATATCCGCTCGGCTATCAAGATTATGCCCAACGCCAAAAATATCTTGTCCGTTCTGCCGCGTGCAGTTACCAAAGAGATAAAGACGAAAAATACTGCAAAATAGTTTGAGATAATCGGGTCTTTTTTGTGGGATAGCGGCATATAATGTGGATGTGCGGTTGAATAAGCCGACCGAAAAAAGTTTAAAAAATTTTTTAAAAACGCCCGTAATTTGCTTGACAACAAAAAAACTTAATACTATAATGAACAAGTAATCAATGTGATGCTGTTGTGCTAAACGATTACAACCCTTAATTCGCTCATCATTTTCCCCCTTATTTTATAGCAGGACGCTCGGTTAATCCGAGCGTTTTGCATTTCTCGGCAACGCATCCATCGACGGATACGGGCTACGTTTGGTTCAGCGGCTTGGTCACGTACGTCTATGTACGCTCCCGTCGCCGCTTTGCCAACTGTTGCCCGTCTGCGTCGCGCCTGCGTTGCCGAGGCTGTGTCAAATCGAAAAGCGCCGCTTAGACTTTTTGCTTGCGCCGCTCAATTAGTCCGCGCGGCAAACTGATCCGCCCGATATATTGTTTTTCGACTGAGGAAAAATCTCACAACAAAAAACCGTCGTTCGGTTTGTACCGACGGCGGTGTTTTGTTTTATTCGTGTTTATCAGAATGCCCAGTATGCGAGATAGATCATTATGAGCGCGACGACGATCGTGAATATCGTCATCACTACTCCCGCGCCGACAGACTGGCGGTAGGCGAGAATGGTCGTACCGATGGCAAGCGCGGTCGTTATCGACGACATGATATACGCCGCAATCGGCATTCCGTGATAGATAAAGAACGGCGTAATCGCGGTGGCTATAAACAGCGTTACCCAAAACGCCCAGGTCCAACCGCGGACCATTCTTTCGTTGTAGTCGGTGACCTGTTCGTTAAGCACGAGGAACAAGCTAAGTCCGAGGTGCACAAACAGGATGGGCGGCGCGGCTATTACCCAGCCCTTCGGAATGACAAACGGCAGTCGCGAAGCGTATGCCGGCACCCTTCCGAAAATACCCGAGCAATAGGATATCGCAAGCCCGATACCTACGGTTGCGAGCACGCATATCCAAAACAATGCCATGCTCGACAGTCTTTTTTGGCTCTTAACACTTACTGAATTTTCCATAGTACCGTTAGTATATCGCACAACGGAAAATTTATTCAGTTCGGAATTAAGAATGAAAAATTAATTAGGAATTCGCAATTATGAATTGGGAATTTGGTGACGGCAATGAGTCTAATGCAAGCTTTTACGGCTATGGATAACGTTAAGAACGTACAGTTTACAACCGTACAACAATTCCGCAACAACATTTAAAAGCGATAAACGATTACAAATATAATAATTAATTTAAAAAGTCAAATCAAGCCGCACAAAAACATGCGCGGTTTTTCTTGACTAAAAGGCGGGTATAGGATTATAATTTAGGTAATGTTTTAAAGGCACGGTCATAAAGTATGCAACACGTTGATTTAAAGGAAATTCGTAGCGGCGGATACGTCGGCAAAAAGGTTACCGTTTGCGGTTGGGTGCGCACCTCGCGCGACAGCAAGAACGTAGCGTTTGCCGAGCTTAACGACGGCAGTGAGCTTAACCACACGCAGGTCGTTTTTGATAAAGCCGTTTTTTCGGACAAAGAGCTTAGCTCCCTGCTTTCGTTGGGCAGTGCGCTTTCCGTCGTCGGTACTGTCGAAAAGGGCATGAAGGATGAAACGTGCGAGATTCGCGCCGAAAAGGTCACTCTGCTCGGCGGTAGCGATACAGCGTACCCGTTGCAGAAAAAACGCCACACCATGGAATTTTTGCGCACGATCCCGCACCTGCGCGTGCGCACCAACACGTTTAACGCGGTGTTCCGCGTGCGCAGTGAGCTGTCGTACGCCATTCACGAATTCTTCCATAAAAACGGCTACTACTACGTACATTCGCCCATAATCACGGGCAGTGACTGCGAGGGCGCGGGCGAGGTGTTTAAAGTGACTACCGTCGGTTACGACCCAACGGTCAAGTCGGAAGAAGATTACAACAAAAAGGACTTCTTCGGGCGGAGCGCGGGGCTTACAGTGTCCGGTCAGCTCGAGGGCGAGGTCATGGCGACGGCGCTCGGCAAGATATATACCTTCGGTCCGACCTTCCGTGCCGAAAACAGCAACACGCCCCGTCACGCCGCCGAGTTTTGGCAGATCGAGCCCGAGGTCGCGTTTGCCGATATCGACGACATAATCGGCATTGCGACCGACATGATAAAAAGCATTATCGCGCACCTGCTTAAAAATTGCGCGCAAGAGATGAAGTTCTTTGACGAGCGTTTCGAGCCCGGGCTTATCGCCAAGCTTCAAAACGTGGTCGATAGCGAGTTTGCGCGCGTGGACTACGCCGACGCAATCGAGATACTCAAAAAGTCGGGCAAAACATTCGTTTATCCCGTCGAGTGGGGCTTGGACTTGCAGACCGAGCACGAGCGGTACCTCACCGACGAGTTCTTTAAAAAGCCTGTGTTTGTAGTCAACTATCCGCGCAAGATCAAGTCGTTCTACATGAAGCAAAATCCCGACGGCAAGACGGTCGCCGCGACCGATTTGCTCGTACCCGGCGTGGGCGAGATTATAGGCTGTTCGGAACGTGAGGCGGACTATGACAAGCTTCTTAAGGAAATCACCGATCGCGGAATGAAGCTTTCCGATTACGCTAACTACCTTGACCTGCGCAAGTTCGGTTCCGTTCCGCACAGCGGCTTCGGACTCGGGCTCGAGCGTATGCTCATGTATGTTACGGGCATGTCCAATATCCGCGACGTAATCGAGTTCCCTAGGACGAAAGACGACCTTAAATAATTAGGAATTATGAATTATGAATCAGGAATTGTCGAGCGACGCTCGACTTTTTCTTTTGGGTTTTTCTTCATGATCGTGTGATCCTTCACTGCGCTTCGCTTGTTCCGGAGGACAAACAAACAACGCCGTTAACCGCCGTTTGTCCTACGAGGCACCGAAGGTATGTTGCGTGTTTTTTGCCCGCCGAAACATCTCGCGACAAAGCGGATGTCAACAGGTATGACGCGTGCGATCGTATCTAAAAAAGTTTTCCGTAAAAATACGGTTTGGTCTTGAAATATTTTTTATAGTGTTGTACAATATCGGTGTTATGAACAAACAACTTAAACTAATGAAGGCTTTGGCTATTACTATCCTGTCACTTATCGGGGCGATGATACTGCTTATCGGCGGGTACGTGATTTACGTAATAGCGCAGTACTACCGCATTGACGACAACGCTATATTATCCGTTGAGGGAAGTGCGACGGAGCAGGTTGAACAAGGCGAGTCGTACACCGTGCTGTCGTACAACCTCGGGTTCGGCGCGTACTCGCCCGAGTATTCGTTTTTTATGGACACGGGCGTTATGAACGACGGCAGGGAAATAACGGGCAAGTATGCCAAGGGTTTGAATAAAAAGGACGTTCAAAAGAACGTCGACGGGCAAGTGCGCGTAATCAAAGAAACAAACGCCGACTTCTGTTTTTTGCAAGAGGTCGACGAGCGCGCCGACCGCAGTTACGATATAAACATGGTTAAAGCCGTGCGAGGTGCGTTGCCGTCGCGGTGCTCGACGTACGCCGAAAACTTCCACACCGCTAATCTTTTGTACCCGTTTAACGACCCTATAGGCACGATAAACGCGGGGCTGATCACGCTGTCGGGCTGCCGTATAGAGGGCGCGGTGCGCCGCTCGTTCCCGGTCACGACTTCGCTTATCGACAAGCTTTTCGACCTCGACCGCTGTTTTGCGGTGCACTATCTACCCGTCATGAACAGCGAAAAACAGCTGGTGCTAATCAACCTACATATGTCGGCATACGACGAGGGCGGCACGATACGCGCCAAACAGCTTAAAATGCTAAACGACGTGCTCGCAGACGAGTACGCAAAAGGCAATTACGTTGTAGCGGGCGGCGACTTTAACCACTGCCTTATTGCGGACAAGTTCGACAGCGACGAGCAGGCGCTTGCGGCTTTCCCCTGCGACCAAAAAACACCCGACTGGGTTAAAAATTCGGTACTGCACAACGCCGAGCTTGCAAGCGGATTTTCTATAGCCGCCGACGAGAAAGTTGCGACATGCCGCGGCGCGGAAATGCCGTACACAAAGGGGATAAACTACACGACGGTTGTGGACGGATTTATAGTTTCCGATAACGTAACAGTGTTGCGCGAGCACACGGTCGACACCGACTACGCGTACAGCGACCACAATCCCGTTTTAATGGAATTCAAACTCAACTGATAAATACAAATCATTTTACGGTGGATAAAATGGCAAAACAAAAATATGTTCTGTCGCTCGACCAGGGCACAACAAGCTCGCGCGCGATACTGTTTGACGGCAACGGCGGCGTAAAGTCGAGCGCACAGGCGGAGTATGCGCAAATCTATCCGCGTGACGGTTGGGTAGAGCATAACCCGTTCGATATATATTCGTCTATCGCGGCGGTGGCGTCCGAGGCGCCCGCGCGGTGCGGCGTCGACCGCAAGGATATTGCGGCTATCGGTATAACCAATCAGCGCGAAACGACGCTCGTTTGGGATAGGAATAGCGGACTGCCGGTGTACAACGCTATTGTGTGGCAGTGCCGCCGTACCGCCGAGCTTTGCGACAAGCTGAAGTCCGACGGGCTGTCCGATATGATATATGAAAAAACGGGTCTGCCTATCGACGCGTATTTTTCGGCGACCAAATTAAAGTGGATACTCGACAACGTGGACGGAGCACGCGATCGCGCAAAACGGGGCGAGCTGTTATTCGGCACGGTGGACACATTTCTTATGTGGAAGCTTTCGGGCGGCGCGGTGTTTGCGACAGACTACACCAACGCGTCGCGCACCATGCTGTTTAACATACACAGGCTGCAATGGGACGACGAGCTACTCGCGCTGTTTGATATACCGAGGTGCATGCTTCCCGAGGTGCGGCAGTCATCGGGGTTGTTCGGGTACACAAGCGAGGACGCATTCGGCGCGCGCATACCGATTGCCGGCGTGGCGGGCGACCAACAGGCGGCGCTGTTCGGGCAGAAATGCTTCGAGCCGGGCGCCGCAAAAAACACGTTCGGCACGGGTTGCTTTTTGCTTATGAACACGGGCGACAACGCCGTCAAGAGCGGGCGCGGTCTGATTACCACGCTTGCCGCGTCCGGCGGAGAGCGGCCGCACTATGCGCTCGAGGGCAGTGTGTTTGTGGGCGGCGCGGTGGTGCAGTGGCTGCGCGACGGACTGCGCATGATTCGTTCCGCCGAGGAAACCGAAAAGTACGCGACGGCGGTCGGCGATTCGCTCGGGCTTTATATTGTGCCTGCGTTTGTCGGGCTTGGCGCGCCGCACTGGGATTCGTACGCGCGCGGCACGGTAACGGGCATTACTCGCGGAACTACGAAAGAGCATTTCGTGCGCGCGGCGCTCGAAAGCATTGCCTACCAAACAAACGACGTGCTTACCGCCATGGAAAAGGACTGTCCGTTCACTTCGGCAAAAAAGCTTGCCGTCGACGGCGGCGCAAGCGCGAATAACTTTCTTATGCGGTTTATGTCGGATATTTCGGGGTACACAGTATCCCGACCCGCAGTGCTCGAATCGACGGCGCTCGGCGCGGCCTATCTTGCCGGACTCGCCGTCGGGCTTTACGATATGGACGGCGTCAAAAACCGCCGAAGCGACGACACAGTTTTTACCCCGACAATGCAAGAGCAAAAACGCGAACAATTACTTCGCGGCTGGGCGGCGGCGTTACGCGCGACGTGCGTTAAATAATTAAAGATTAGGAATTACGGAAGGTCAGTCCGTACGGCAGTAACGAACCGCGCAATAAACGGCGAGATCCTTCGCTGCGCTTCAGTCGTTCGGAATACCTTCGGCGCTGTGCAGTATAAAAAATTTATAATATAATATAAAAACAAAGGAAAAACCGCCGTAAAAGCATTAGGTTTAAAAGTTTCTTGCCTACTTCTTTTCAAATCCGAACGAGCGAGTGACTACACTGAATAACGTAATAACAATAGAAAAACAAAGGAAAACCGCCGAAAAAGTATTCGGTTTAAAAGTTTCTTGCCTACTTCTTTTCAAAGCCGAACGAGCGAGAGGTTACGCCGAATAACGTAATAACAATAGAAAAATAAAGCAAAAACCGCCGTAAAAGCATTAGGTTTAAAAGTTTCTTGCCTACTTCTTTTCAAAGAAGTAGGGGAAATGGCAAAAAAATGCTTGTACTATTTTGACAAGTGTGTTATACTAATGAATAATGCGGAGGAGACCACTTGAAAACAAGCACTAAAGTATTGATCGCTGTAATCAGCGTAATTCTTATAGGAGTAATAATCGGGGTCGTGGTTTACGCCGCCACAGGCGTGGAGGACAAAACCTATACCGAGCTTACACAAGATCTCAACAAGGGCAGTATCGTAGAAATCTACTTGGAAAACGATACCGCTTACGTCAAGACCGTCAAGAGCGGAAAAAAGGTAGCCTATAAGGTTTATTCCAGATACGAGCTCGTTATCGACGCTGTCAAGGAATACGAGAGCGCCAATCCGGAGGCTAAAAAGATAGTTCTGTCGTTTAACGACCGTTACGCCACTTCGATAACCGACTATATTATACCCGTGCTCGGGCTTATACTATTGGTCGTGCTTATGGTGTTCATGTTCCGCGCGATGAGCAATTCCACGCGCTCGACCATGGACTTTGGCAAGACCAAAAACAACGTTCAAAAACAGCTCAAGGTTAGGTTCAGCGACGTTGCGGGCGCGGAAGAGGAAAAGGAAGAACTCAAAGAGATCGTCGAATTCCTCAAAAACCCGCAAAAGTTTACCGCAGTCGGCGCAAGAGTGCCGCACGGCGTTCTGCTTGTCGGCCCTCCGGGAACGGGTAAAACCCTGTTCGCCAAAGCGGTCGCGGGCGAAGCCAACGTTCCGTTCTTCAGCAAGTCCGGTTCGGACTTTGTCGAGATGTTCGTCGGCGTAGGCGCGTCGCGTGTAAGAGATTTGTTTGACCAAGCCAAAAAGAACATGCCATGCATAGTGTTTATCGACGAGATAGACGCAGTCGGTCGTCAGCGCGGCGCGGGCATGGGCGGCGGCAACGACGAGCGCGAGCAAACGCTCAACCAGTTGCTTGTCGCAATGGACGGCTTCGAGTCCGACGAGCATATCATAGTCATGGCGGCGACCAACCGTTCGGACGTTCTCGACCCCGCGCTCATGCGCCCCGGTCGGTTTGACAGACAGATTTACGTCAATCTCCCGGACGTACGCGGCAGGGAAGCGATTTTCAAGGTACATTCCCGCAACAAACCGCTCGCGTCCGACGTCGACTTCCAAACCCTCGCGCGCATAACGAGCGGCTTCTCGGGCGCGGATATCGAAAACATGCTTAACGAAGCGGCAATACTGTGCGCACGCGACAACCGCACTCGCATTTCCATGGAAGATATGTTCGAGGCAATCGACAAAGTGGAAATGGGCCCGAAAAAGAAATCACGGCTTGTCACCCCCGTCGACCAGCGCATAACCGCTTACCACGAGGCAGGTCACGCAATAGTGGCGTGCAAGACCAAAGGTTGCGATCCCGTGCACGAGGTCACCATTATCCCCCGCGGTCAAGCGGCAGGCTACACCATGTACCGCCCGGACAACGACAACAACCACATCTCGGTCAGTCAGCTTTTGGGTCGGCTTGCAAGCGCCATGGGCGGACGTGCGGCGGAAGAGCTCGTTATAGAGGACTATACCGCGGGCGCCGTCGGCGACATTCAGCAGGTAACCAACATGGCGCGCAAAATGGTAACCGAATGGGGTATGTCCGACAAAATCGGTCCTGTGTTCTACGGCGGCAGTCAAGAGGTGTTCCTCGGTCGCGACTACCAGACCCAGCACTCGTACTCGGATAACGTCGCCAACCAGATAGACGCCGAGGTCAAGCGGCTTATCGAGGAAGCGCACGCCCAAGCGGTAAAGGTTCTATCCGAAAACCGCAAGATACTCGACAACATGGCGCGAGTGCTTATTGAATGCGAAACCATCTATTCCGAGGAAGTGGAAATGCTCATAAACGGCGCTTCGCCCGAGGAAGTCAAGATAGCGCTTAACGAACGGCTCAGCCACAAGGAAAACCACCGCGACGAAATGGAGCGTGCACCCATCAAAAAGCTTTCCGACTTCACGCCCGTAACAGCGCCCGAACCCCGCGTTGAGCAGTCTTCGGAACAGCCCTCCACGCAAGCGCCCGAACAGCCCAAAGCGGACGAGGCAACGGAAAAAACGGAAACGCCTGAAACGCCGGAAAAGCCGGTTAAAAAGCGTACGACCAAAAAACCGAAGTCCGACGACGAGCAGGGCGGCAACTCGGATAAATAGTTTAACCACAAACACAAAAGCACCAAACGATATTTTTTCGGACGGAAAACGTTATGTCTAAGAAAAAAAAGAAAGAAAGATCGGTAAGCGAGGCCGTTAAGGCGTCCAACAAAAAGGCGAATATAATCGTCGCGGTTATAGTCGGCATTACGGCATTGATATTGATAACAATCGCAGTGATGTGCTCGGTGCGCGTCGATCCGCTCGACGGCGTTGCCAAGCCCGACGAGAAGAAAAGCGAGTACTATGAGCTGTACGACGTTAACGGCACCGCGCCGCTCGTCACCACTGCCGCCGCACAGAGCAAAATCCGCACGGCGCTCGGCGGTATGGACTTCAGCATTATGAACGCCATACTTCAGTGGAACTGGGATTACTCGTACAACTTCGTGCGCAACAGCGACGACAAAAAAATCACCCTGACCGCCGAGGAAGTTACAAGCAAGCTTCCGTCGGCCAAGGAATACATGGTCGAGTACGTTTACGAGAACGCCACCGTCAACGGCGCGCTTGACAAGGCAAAAGCACATTCGCTTAAAGTCGACGGCGAAACCGTGTACTTTGACAGACTCAAAGTGCTTATCGGCGACACCGATAACAGCGTAGGCGAGATTTATCTGTACCCGTACGTCTACGAGCTTGCCACCAACAAGGTAGCGGACGACGGCATTCCGTACGAAACCTACAGAGTGACGCCCATCAAGGTTCGAGCCAATACGACCGAAACGTACAAAGCGCTCGGCGAAGTAGTAAGCTCGCTCAAAACCGATTAACAAACCTTTATCCCGACGACATGCTTGTCGGGATTTTTATTGCGAAAAAACGAAACGATAAGCTTTTTGATAAACCAATCGTGAATTGTGTAATCGGAAAAAGCGCGCCAAGCCGCGTTTTTAATTGTAAAACATTGTTTGTTATGCCGAACAAGCGAAGCGCGGTGAAGCGTCTCACGTACTATTGCATGGCTATTACGATATTGTCGCTTTATGTTTATGAGATGCTTAGGTGAACAAAAACGTTCGGAATGACAAAATGCGGAAGGAAAAGGTTTTATTTAATTTGCGACTTAAATCACTGCTAAGCGGTCAACAATTCCGTATTACCCTAAATTTTTTGTGCGGAAAAAATATATAAAATTATTGTAATTTAATATTGATTGTGCTATAATTATCTAAGATAAAAAATCCGTAAATTAATTTACAAGGGATGGTGAAAATGGAACGTAAAGCCGGAGTACTTATGCATGTATCGTCGTTGCCTAACAAGCGCGGTATCGGCTCGTTTGGCAAGTCGGCATATGAGTTTGTCGACTTTTTGTCGGACGCGGGTTTTGCCTTGTGGCAGGTATTGCCGTTGTGTCCCACGTCGTACGGGGATTCGCCCTATCAGTCGCCCAGTGCGATAGCGGGCAACCCGTATTTTATCGACTTGGATATTCTTATCGAGGAAGGACTGTTAAAGCCTGCCGAAGCGCCGGAGTACGAGCTCGGCGACGTCGATTACGCGGCGGTGTACTTCGAGCGGTACGATACGCTCAAAAAGGCGTTCCGTCGGTTTGCCAAAGCGCCGTCCGAGGACTACGAAAAGTTCAAGGCCGAAAATGCGTTCTGGCTGGATGATTACGCTTGGTTTATGGCGCTCAAGGAAGCGCACGAGATGCAAGCGTGGTATACATGGGAACCCAAGTACATGCACCGTACGGCGAGCATGACTAAGTTTACGCGTGCGGCAGAGTTTCATAAATTCCTGCAGTACGAGTTTTTCCGTCAGTGGATTAAGCTCAAGGAATACGCCAATGCGCACGGCGTTAAAATCGTTGGAGACATGCCCATATACGTCGCGCACGATTCGGTCGAGGTGTGGAGCAATCCCAAGCAGTTCCTTTTGAACGAGGACTTGACAAAAAAGGTGGTTGCGGGTGTGCCGCCCGATTACTTTTCCGCGGACGGTCAGCTTTGGGGCAATCCCATTTATGACTGGGAATACATGAAAAACACCGATTACGAGTGGTGGGTCATGCGCATGTCAATGGCGCTCAAGCTGTACGACGTCGTGCGTATCGATCACTTCCGCGCGTTTGCCGACTACTACGTGATCCCCGCCGACCGCACCGACGCCCGCGTGGGCGAGTGGAAGCCCGGACCCGGTATGGCGCTGTTTAACGTTATCAACCGAAAACTCGGCTCGCCCGAGATCATCGCCGAGGACCTCGGCGAGCTTCACGACTGTGTGCGCGAGCTTGTGCGCGAGACCGGCTATCCCGGCATGAAGATCATGCAGTTCTCGTTTGACGGTAATCCGTACAATGACTTTTATTACACCAACTATCAGCCGAACTGCGTAGCGTATCCCGGTACGCACGACAATGACACCACTCGCGGCTGGTTCGAGGCGCTTAACGACAATGACAAGGCGCTTGTTCGTCGCACGCTCGGCTACTACGACGGCGATAAAGTTGCCGAGGTTATTACCGAGCGGTTGTACTCGTCGGCGGCTAATACCGTTATTATCCCCATGCAGGATATACTCGACCTGCCTACGTCGGCGCGCATGAACACACCGTCGACGCTCGGCGGAAACTGGGCGTGGCGTAGCAATCCCGACTGGGTGGAAAAGGCCCCCGCTATCCGCGAAATGCTCAAAAAATATAATCGACTTTAATTAATTCGGAATTTTGAATTAAACGTTAATGGTGATTAATGCTCGACGGTTTTGATATGACAAGAATAGCGGGATCGCTTAGATACGGACTTTTGGACGAATCTAAGCGTATATCGCTTGCCGCCGCTATAGCTATCGTTGTGCTTGTATGCGGCGTAGCCGCGGGGACAACGATTGTGGCTATCAATATGACCAACGGGGTTTTATCGGTCAACGAGGGTATAGGCGGAATTATCGGCTTGGTATTTGCGCTTATCCTGTTCGGCTTTTTGTCGATAAGATACGTAATAAGGGAAGCAAACCGTAAGCGGGCGATTATTTCGTGGCTTGACGACGCCGTCGAGCTGAAAGCGTTTGCGCGAATGGTGCGCGAGAGCGAGCGGTACAACTTTGATGAACCGAGAAAGTATATGATCAGGCTGAGCTTTAAATACAACGGCGACCGATACAAGTTTACGAGTAGCGTCGAAAGTTGTTGGCGAGATTATTGCGATAGAGAAGTCGACGTTATGTATTCACCCAAATTCCGCGAGGTTATATTGTTAAAGCCCGAAAAGCATAAATCAGATAACGTCTAACTTCGTGTTGATTGTGACAAAAATCTTTTAACAAAAAATCCGTCCCGAGAGGACGGATTATTGTTTTGCGTTATTTTCATTCTATTTGACGAACGCCGAGAATGCTTTGTGCGCCGAATACAAATCGGCTTTGCCGATAAGCTCATACGGCGCGTGCATGGAAAGAACGGGCACGCCCATATCCACGGTGTCGATGTTTATTTTGGCGATGTACTTGGCAACGGTGCCGCCGCCGCCTAGGTCCACTCTGCCGAGCTCGCCCGTCTGCCAAATAACGTTGTCCTTAGCGAATACGCCGCGCAGGTATCCGATAAATTCGGCCGACGCGTCGTTAGATCCGGACTTGCCGCGCGCGCCGGTAAACTTGTTCATGGTAACGCCATGGTTGACGAGTCCGACATTGCTCTCTTCAAATGCCGAGGCAAAGTCGGGGTCGTACGCCGCGGTGACGTCCGCCGAAATGCACTTGGACGCCGCGCGGAGCACCGCGGGATTTACACCGTAGCTTTTTGCAAGCTCGTTAAGCAAGTCGTCGATAATCACGCACTGCATACCGGTGTTTCCTTCGGAGCCGATTTCTTCCTTGTCGGCAAGAATGGTTAGCACGGTCTGATCGGTTTCGGTCTGAAGCGTGGCGGTGATTTCGGGGTAGGCGCACACACTGTCGTCGTGGCCATAGCCCGCTATAAACGAACGGTCGAGTCCTACGTCGCGAGCCTTGACGGCCGGAACGGCTTGAAGCTCGGCGGAAAGGAAGTCCTCTTCCACTATGCCGTACTTTTCGTGAAGAATGGTAAGCACGCCTTTTTTGACGGCATCCTTGGTTTCGCCGTCGAGCGGAATTCCTCCGACTAATATATTCAGATTTTCCGCCTCGAATCCTTCGCCTATGGTCTTGCGGTTAAGCTCTTGCGAAAGATGGGGGAGAAGGTCGGTTATGTAAAATACGGGGTCGGCTTCGTCCTCGCCGATATTGACAAAGAGGCTTTTGCCGTTTTTAAGCACGATTGCGCCGTGAAGGGCAAGGGGAATGGTAAGCCACTGGTATTTTTTGATACCGCCGTAGTAGTGGGTTTTAAGATACGCCATGTCCGCTTTTTCGTACAGCGGGACCTGCTTGAGATCAAGCCTCGGGCTGTCTATGTGCGCAACCAGTATGCGTACGCCGTTTTGGGCAAGGTCGGCTTTGCCCGCGCGCAGAATAAACAATGCTTTGCCGCGGTTGTTGTAGTACAGCTTGTCGCCTTTGTTTATTTTATTGCCGAGAGTGTACGGCTTGTAGCCTTCCGCTTCCACCATTTTTACGGTGTACGAAACCGCTTCGCGCTCGGTCTTGCCGCCGTCGAGGAACTTTTTGTAGCCCTCGGAATAGTCGAAAATCCGCTTTAGCTCGGCTTTGTCCGCTACGGCATAAACGTTCTGTTTTTTGTATGTCAAATCCATTATTCATACCTCGCTGAAATAATTTTTATTTATTATAAACTATTTGAGCAAAAAAGGCAAGCGCATGATAGCGCGATGTTTTGTAGCGCGCACAAAAATTATTGTCTTTAAGTATTTGCAAATTTTGTTTTTGTATGTTATAATGTTGTAATATTCGACAATAATGTCGAACGGTGCAATCTACTTTCGGAGTACTCTATGAACGAGGATATACAAAGAATTCTTTTTACAAAAGAACAAATTGCGGAGGGCGTGCAAGCGGCCGCGGCTTGGGCGGACAGGTTATACGAGGGCAAAAAACCGCTTGCGATCAGCGTGCTTAGGGGCAGCGTCATGTTCTTTTGCGATCTCGTGCGCGCTATGAAAACGGACGTTCAGCTCGATTTTATGATGGTGTCGTCGTACGAAAATTCGACGGAAAGATCGGGCATGCCTAAGATAATTATGGACCTTTCTACTTCCGTGCGCGATCGCGACGTTTTGCTCGTGGAAGATATCGTCGACTCGGGATATACCCTTCAACGTATGCGCAAGCTTATTACCGAGCGCGGCGCCAAATCGTTTACCTCCGTCGTTCTGTTTGATAAGCCTGTACGCCGTCAAGTGGATATAAAAGCCGATTATTCATGCTTTCACGTGGAAGACAAGTTTATTGTCGGCTACGGCTTGGACTATGCACAGAAATACCGCAACCTTCCGTACGTCGGTGTATTAAAACCCGAGATTTACAATGAGTAATTAATAATTCGGAATTGGGAATTCGGCAAAAGCTTGTTTGTCATCTTGAGCGTTTTTTTGCCCGCCGTATGGATTTCACGAATATAGTGCGCGGAAAAAAATTAACATAATTTATTCGTAATATTTTTAACTCTGTTGACAGTTTGTACGTTAGATGTTATAATAAACAAAGAGATATAGCAAGAACGCAAGGAGATTAATTATGTCACTTAAAAAAGAGCTTGCAAAGGAAATCAACCTTTTGGAAGAGGAAATCAAATCGTTGGAAATCAAACGTTCCCGTTCCCAAGCGGCAATTATCGAAGCGCTTATCAGTCACGAGGACCCGAACGGTGACGACGTTAAGTTTTTCAGAACGTACACCGCCGAGATCGAGATCAAGCGCGAGCGGCTTGTAAAGCTTTCCAAACAGCTCGAGGGGCTTCTTTAATTAATAATTCGGAATCAAGAATGATGAGTAGTCGGGTTTTATGCCTGACTATTTTTTTGAAGAGTGTTTTATCGTTATATTCTTAATTAAGCGCAATTATCTTATTTTTTGGGTGAAAGGGTTGCAAAAAGGTTATTAGTGTGGTAAACTAAGATACGAGTAATTTATAGGATTACTATTGTATCGGGAGATTGAAATGGAAAAAATCGAAGAACCTACCATATTGTTTGGAAATTCCAAATGGATTTGGACGGCTGACCCGCTTAAGAAAAATTCAAATATTATCTTGCGTCGCACGTTCTCGTTCGGAACGAACAAGCCGCCGCAACGGGCGTTTTGCCGTGCCGCATGCGAGTCCCATTATTATTTATTTGTAAACGGCAACGCCGTTGTTTGGGAGGGCGGGCTCAACCGCAGTAAGGAAAAAGCGTATTATGACGAGTTCGACATAGCCAAATTTCTTGTTAAGGGCGACAATGTAATCGTAGTATTTTGCCAGTATTTCGGCAACGACGGTCGCGACCTTGTTTGCAGTAAGCGCGCCGGGTTTATATTCGAGTGCAATGATTTGGAAATTTACAGCGACACGTCGTTTACCGTGTTCGAGAATCCCGCGTTTAAAGCGCCCAATTCGACTAACTGCTGTTATGCCGGCTACGGCGTAAACTACGAAGCCGCGCTCGAAGGCCCGCTTCAAAACGTTCACGACCCGGCGTACAATCTCGTTCAGTTTGCACACGCAACCGAGATTGCCGAGTATCCCGACGACGTGATGGGGCACTTGACTTTGCGCCCGTTCCCGCTTAATAAGTTTTCCGAACAGCCCGTTATAGTAAAACCCAAAAAGTCGACCGACCAATTCGACGGCGACACTTACACGCTTATTTTGCCGCGCGAAATGCGGCTGACGCCGTACATGGAAGTGACGGGCAACGGTCAGGAAAAGATAACAATCACGACCGACCGCACCGATTGTATGGGTTGCTTCGGCGACGAGCAAAGCATGTACACGGCGCATTCGGTCGTTTACATTACCAAGCCCACGCTCAATATTTACGATGGCATGCTTCCCATGACGGGCAGTCATCTTATATTTACCATGCCGCGTTCGGTCAAGGTTGTCAAGCTCGGCTACCGCGAGCTCGGCTTTAACACTATGCCGACTTGCTTGTTCCAGACGGACAGCGCTAAGCTTGAAAAGCTGTTTTCCAAAGCTGTGTGCACGCTGTACAACAGCATGGGCTCTACAATAATGGACACGCCCGAGCGTGAACGCGCTATGTGGCTGGGCGACGCGTCCGTTGCGTCACGCGCACTGTATCTGTGCTATGCCGACGCTTCGCCGCTTGTCAAAAAGGTGCTTGCCGACGTAATGGAATACGCCGAGGACGATATTCTGTACTCGTGCGTGCCGGGCAGCGTGCCCGTCGACATTCCGTCGCACGGACTTACGGCGCTCGGTGAGTACGGACTGTTTGGCGTATACCGTAGCTTCACGGGCGACGTCGAGTTTTTCCGCACGGCATTCCCGACATTGTGCGAGTATCTGATGAAGTGGGATATGACCGAGCACGGCGTTCAGCTACGCGATGGCACACAGCGTTGGTACGACAATCTGTTCAATATCGACGAGGCGCTTATAGAAAACGCCTTATACTATTCGGCATGCAAATTCCTTAAAGGTATCGGATCGCTTGTCGGCAATCTCGATTACGATGAGGAATTCGAGGATCGCATGGCAAACATTGCCGAGTACCTGGAAAGTTGCTGGGACGGACAGGGCTACACCGTCCTCGACGGCGTTTACGACGACCGCGCCAACGCGCTTATCGTGCTTACGGGGCTTGTACCCGAAGAGCGCAAAAAGAACATGGCAAGATTGCTTTCGGCAATAGTAAGCGCGTCGCCTTATACGGAATGGGCGGTGCTTCAGGCGCTCACTGTGCTCGACCGCCGCGACCTTGCACGTCAGCGCTTTGACACGCGCTACGCGCTTGCCGCCGAGTCGGATGAGAGCACGCTCGGCGAGGACTTTGCCGGCTACGGCTCGAAGTGCCAAAGTTTCCAGTCCGCCGTTATATTCGAGGCAATTCAGTTGTTCGGCGGTATCGATATCAAAGAAGGCGCGACTCGAATAATGATTACGCCCGACTTTACCGCAATCAAGGACTTCCGTACCGAGCTTCAACTCGCAACGGGCACGCTGGATGTGCGCTATAAATATTCTCCCGTCAAGACGGATATCATAATCGAAAACAAAACGACTGCAAAGGTCGAGCTGGATATTGCGCCCGAGCGTATCGGACGTAGCGTCGAGCGGCGCACTATCGTGCTCAATAAAGGTAAAAACAAGTTTACGGTTTAGTTCGCTTTTCCGTCGACCCAAAGAGATAGAATGAAACAAAAAATACTGTTAACCTACGTCGAATCGGGTTTTGGACACATTTCCTCGATGGACAGTTTATACGACGCGCTAGTGGACAGAAACCGCGACGGTCGGTTTGATATACAAAAAAGCTACATTCTGACCGAGGACGGTTTTCCCAACCTCGCGCGAATGAACGGGTTTTTGATAAAGCAAGTACAAAACACCAACAAGATCCCTTACTTCGGCAGATTTGTTTTCCCGTTTATCTCGTTTTTGGGCGGGCACAAGCTTATTCGTTTCTTCCACAGGCAAATGGCGGTCAAGTCGTTCAAGCAGGGCTTGGAAGCTTTCCGTCGCCGTTCGCCCAACGTGATAATAACCAATCATTACTTTACCAATCTTTTGGCGGTCGAATACAAGCGGCGCATAGACCCGTCCGTAGTTGTTATCAACTACAATCCCGACCCGACGTTGCACTCGTTTTGGGACAAGCGCGACGGCATATTTATCGTAAACAATCCGTACGCCCGCTATAAAGCGGAAAAGTACAAGTTTAAACGCGAAAACCTGCGCGAAGTCACGCCGTGCGTTCGCAAGTGTGTGGAAACAAACACGCTTAACAGACAGCAACTGCGCGATAAATTCGGCTTACCGCAGGACAAATTTACCGTGGTGATAGCCGACGGAGGATACATGCTCGGGCGCGGTCCCAAGTTTGCCAAAGCACTTATAAAAAGCAAGCTTCCCATAACCGTGTGCGTCATTGCCGGCAACAACAAAAAGTGCTACGATAAGTTTAAGGCAATCGAAGAGGGCAGAAGCAGACTGAAGGTCGCGAGCGGAATGACATTTAAGGTATACGAGTTTTTACCCAACGCTTACGAGCTGTATGGCGCGGCGGACGTTTTTTTGACAAAAGGCGGACCCAACGCCGTGCTCGACAGCCTGTACATGCGCACCCCTGTTATGATAAACTACTGCCCGCATGTAATCGAGGCGGCGACCGCTCGAGTATTTATCACCGAGCACGGTTGCGGCGAAACGGTGTTTAGGCGCGGCAAGGCGATAAAGCGCATCCGTTCGTTTATGAGCGACCCCGCGCCGCTCGGTAAATACGTCGACAATATAGAAAAGCTGATTGCCGACGGTAACGGCACCTACGCCGCGGCGGACATTATAGAAGAGGAGGCCAAACAGCAGCGTATTGCGCTCGCCGCACGGGATATCGTATTTTCGGACGACGAAGAGCCGACGCAAGCTTCCGACGATACCGCGACGGTCGTTTCGGACGAGCTCGAATCTATAGTTATCGCCGATAACGACGGAGTTATAGTCGACGGCGATGAGGCGGACAGGACGCGATGAACACCAAAAAATATTTGGTATTCTTTGCGGAGCTTGCCGAAAAAGGCGAGCTTCCCCGCGATATATACGACTTGATGCTCGCGCGTATCGCCGAGCGCGGCAAAATGACAAAGCGCATTTATGCCGAGTATCTGGACGAGCTCGAAAAGCGTCGACTGTTCGACGTGGACGGCGCGCCTTTTGACACTAACAAAAGTGCAAAGACCGACGGCTCGTACGTTTACAGGCGCCCCAAAAATCCGTTTTGGCATTTGTGGCACGGGACGTGGAGTACGATATTCAAGCTGATAGGGTTTGTCGGCGGCGCGATCGTGTTTGGCGTATGGCACGTCAAGGGCAGAAAAAAGCTGAAAAAGCTCGGCGCGTGTATAACCACTTCCAATCACGTCGGGTACTTGGACGCAGTGCTCACGCTTAGAGCGACGGGCATGCAAAACCGTTACATAGTGGCCGCGCCCCATAACTGCAAAAGAACTTTGGGCGGAAGCATACTTTGCGGGGCGGGCGAAGTCCCCCTTCCGATAAGCCACAAAGGCATGCGTCCGTTCAACGAGATGCTCGAGTTTGCGGCAAAACGCAAAAAGGCAAAAATACACTTTTACGCCGAAAAGAGCATGTGGATAGACTACCGCAAGCCGCGGCCGTACAAGGACGGTGCGTTCTATTACGCAGACGCGCTGGATATTCCCGTAGTGCCCATGCTGTACTGCTTTAAAAAGCCGCGAGGACTACGCAAGCTATTGCACCTACCCAAAGCGGTGATCAAGATAGGCGAGCCGCTGTATGTAGATAAGTCGCTCAGCCCTCGGGCGCGCAAAACGGACTTGGCTAACCGCACGTTCGATTCGGCAAAAAAGATTTACGAAAGCTTTTACGGCAAACCGCTCGTATACCTCGAGCCCGACCCGGTCGAGGCCGAAGAAGCACAAGACAACAATCAACCTACTTCCAATATAAAAGAGGACTAAAGAAAAGCTTATGGCAAAGACTATCGCAATTTCCAATCAAAAGGGCGGCGTGGGCAAAACCACGACCTGCGTTAACCTTGCGGCGTACCTTGCGGCGTTCGGCAAGCGTGTTTTGATAATCGACAACGACCCTCAGGGCAACGCCTCGAGCGGATTGGGTGTGGAAAAGCACAAGGTCAAGCACTCGGTGTACAGCCTGATTATAGGCGACTGTGCCGCCGAGGACGCAGTAATACCGACAGGCGTCGACGGCTTGGACATCATTCCGTCCAACATCGACCTTGCCGGCGCGGAAGCCGAGCTTGTAAGCTTTGACCGTCGCGAAAGCTCGCTTAAGCGCGCCATTTCGTCTATAAAGGATAAGTACGACTATATTTTTATAGACTGCCCGCCCTCTATCGGACTGCTTACGCTCAACGCGCTGACAGCGTCAAACAGCATACTCATTCCCATGCAGGGCGAATACTTTGCGCTCGAGGGCTTGAGTCAGCTTATGAACACGATAAAGCTTGCCAAAAAGATACTCAACCCGTCGCTCGAAATCGAGGGCGTAGTTGTTACCATGTTCAACAGCAGAACCAACCTTGTCAACTCGGTCGCCGAGGAAATCACGCACTACTTCGGCAAAAAGGCGTTTAACACCCGTATCCCGAGAAGCGTGCGGCTTGCCGAAGCGCCATCGTTCGGTATGCCGATCAGCCAGTTTGACCCGACGTCGGCGGGCGGTATCGCGTACAAAAATCTTGCCGAGGAACTGCTTAACCGCAACCGCGACACGTACGAGCCTATTAAGAACCTTTCGGCGCTTAAAAAGAAAATACAGTAATTAATTCGGAATCAGCAATGCGGAATTAAAGTCGAGTGTATTTGCTCGGCTTTTCTTTTGGGGCTGACTTTTGCGTCCGTGAGGTTTCTCGGCAAAGCCTAAAAATGACAAAACCGATTGAACAGTCAATGCGGGTTTTGTCATTACGAGCGAAGCGAAGGATCTTGCTGACATGCAGAAAACGCTAAAATAAAAGGCAGTGCCGCCACGACAATTCCGATCGAATTCTTAATTCCCAATTGTATAAATATCCTATTACACGGCAATAATCATCGGCATGATAACTTTCTGTTTGGGGTCGGCGCGACAAAAACGCGCATATATCAAGTCGATAGGCAACGCCGTGCTTTTGGACAACGTCGAGGTGCTGTTCTGCGCAAGCGAAAACGGCTACAACTACTTTGCGTACGGCAAGGTGCCATTTTCCGATTTTACGGTGTCCGAGTATCTGCTGTACCGTCGCGCGCTGTGCGAAAAAAAGGTGAAAGATCTCGATATAGCCTTGCTCGGTTTAAGCCCGAATAAGCGTATCGGCAAGCTCAACCCCGCGCAAATGCGGTGCGTAACCTTCCTGGAAAAAACGTGCGGGTATACGGCTAAAACCGTTATAGTCAATCTTGACGGGGCGAAGTATACGCGCAAGGCGGGCAGGGCGCTTGACAGACTGCTGTCGTTTTGCGACAATGCGTACGTGTTCGTAACCGACGCGCGGTTCGAGCGGCACGCACGATTTCGCCGTGAAGTGCTTTTATTCGGCAAGCCGATCAAGCGCAAACGCCCCAAGTTTTACGTGGCAAAACGGCTTGCCGCCATGCTTAACGCGAGTTTTGTTTCGGTTATGTAGTTTTAGTCATGCAGGGCTCGGGCACCGCAAGCCCAAACGCCGCACTTATCGGATTTTTTGCCCTTTGCACCGCCGAGGGGACAACACCGCTCCGTAAGTGTCAAACTGTCTCAAAACTTAGGCGTAGAATGCGCCGAAAACATTACGGGTCCGAGTTCCGCATGGCTTGTTGCGATACAAAAAATCGACTGTGCGCTATAAAACACAAAAGTATTAACTCCGCCGAATTATACGGTTCGTGGCAAATAGGGGCGTTTTACGACGTTTGACGGCATGTAATAAAAAATAGTTTTTAAAAATGGGCGAATATCGGGCTTAAACGCATTGACTATTCGCTTTTTTTGTGGTATAATTTAAAGACAATGTAAAACGCGCCGTTTCGCTTGCGTTTTACCCGCTGACAAGCGGGATAAAAAGGCGGACTTCGGCGGCGCGCAACTCAAGCTTTTTAGGAGATCGTTATGGCGAGAAAGACAGACAACGGAAGCTACAGCTCGAGTTCCATTCAGGTTTTGGAAGGATTGGAGCCTGTTCGCAAACGCCCGGGTATGTACATCGGGTCGACCGACGAGCACGGACTTCACCACCTTATCACCGAGATAGTGGACAACTCGGTCGACGAGGCGCTGGCCGGATACTGCGACAAAATTTTGGTCGAGATTACCCGCGACGGCGCGGTGGCCGTTACCGATAACGGTCGCGGTATACCGGTAGAGATGCACCCCAAAGAGAAGGTGTCTACCGTCGAAGTCGTTCTTACCAAGCTTCATGCCGGCGGTAAGTTCGGCGGCGGCGGATACAAGGTGTCGGGCGGACTTCACGGCGTCGGTCTTTCGTGCGTTAACGCGCTTTCCGAATGGCTGGATGTAGAGGTGTACAAAAACGGCAAGATCTACCGTCAGCGTTACAATCGCGGCGTTCCAATGAAGCCGCTTTCCGAGGTCGGTAAATCGGACAAAACGGGCACCAGAATTACGTTCTTCCCCGACAACGAGATATTTGAAACGCTCGAGTTTAACTACGACACCGTTCGCACGCGCTTGCGCGAGGTGGCATATCTTAACAAGGGCTTGGAAATCGAGCTTGTGGATAACCGCAGGGGTCGCGAGGCGCGCGATACCTTCCGTTTCGACGGCGGTATCAAGGACTTTGTCGAGTACCTCAACCGCAACAAGCAGACTATGTTTTCCGAAGTTATTTACGGCGAAAAAAGCTTTAAAGACAGCGAGGTCGAGTACGCCATTCAGTATAACGAGGGCTACAACGAGCTTATTTATTCATACGCCAACAACATAAATACCGAGGAAGGCGGCACCCACCTTGTGGGCTTTAAAAACGCGCTTACCAAGGTAATAAACGACTACGCTCACAAGGCCAATCTTATTAAGGATGACGAAAAGCTTGCGGGCGAGGACGTGCGCGAGGGTATAACGGCAGTCATTTCGGTCAAGCTTACCGACCCGCAGTTCGAGGGTCAGACCAAAACCAAGCTGGGTAACTCGTCCATGCGCTTGCAGGTGGAAAAGGCGGTTACCGACGCGTTCGGCACTTACCTCGAGGAAAACCCCAAGGAAGCCAAAGAGCTTGTTGTAAAAACGATCACCGCTCAGCGCGCGCGCGACGCGGCGCGTAACGCACGCGATCTTACGCGCAGAAAGGGCGTGTTTGAAACGGCGTCCCTTCCCGGCAAGCTCAGCGACTGCACCAACCGCGATCCCTCGCACTGCGAGATATTTATAGTCGAGGGTGACAGTGCAGGCGGCACCGCAAAGCAGGGTCGTGACCGTAGATTCCAAGCAATACTTCCGCTTCGCGGTAAAATCCTTAACGTCGAAAAAGCACGGCTCAATCACGTTTTGGAAAACGCCGAAATAAAGGCGATGATTACGGCATTCGGTTGCGGCATAGGCGACGAGTTTGACGAGAGCAAGCTTCGCTACGACAAGATTATTTGTATGACCGACGCGGACGTTGACGGCAGTCACATTCGCATACTTCTTTTGACATTCTTCTTCCGCTTTATGCGCCCGCTTATCGAGCGCGGACACGTATACGCGGCGCTTCCGCCTCTGTACAAGGTGGCAAAGGGCAAAAAGGAAATCTACTGCTACGACGAGAAGGAGCGCGACGAGGCGCTCGACTCGCTCGGTCGCAAGGGCTGCGAGCTTCAGCGTTACAAAGGCTTGGGCGAAATGAACGCCGAACAGCTTTGGGAAACGACCATGAGCCCCGAGTTCCGCTCGCTCAAGCGCATTACTATGGAAGACGCGTTCGAGGCGGACGAGATCTTCAGCGTGCTTATGGGCGACATGCCCGAGCTCAGACGGCAGTTTATCGAGCAGAACGCCAAGCTTGTAACAGAGCTGGATATTTAAGCGGAGGTGAATTACAATGGCAAAATTACCTAAAAGAGGCCCCTCTTCCGGCACAAGTAATAAGGATTACGTAGATAACACAAAAATAATCGATACGCATGTTGTAGACGAGATGAAGCAGTGCTTTATAGCGTACGCAATGGCGGTTAACGTTTCGCGTGCAATACCCGACGTGCGCGACGGTCTTAAACCCGTTCACCGTCGTATACTATACGCAATGGGCGAGCTCGCGCTGTGGGCGGACAAGCCATACCGTAAGTGCGCACGCGTCGTAGGTGACGTTTTGGGTAAATACCACCCGCACGGCGACTCATCCGTTTACGACGCATTGGTGCGTTTTGCACAGGACTTTTCCATGCGCTATCCGCTTGTGGACGGTCACGGCAACTTCGGTTCGGTCGACGGCGATCCGCCCGCGGCTATGCGTTATACCGAGGCGCGCCTTGCAAAAATAGCGGCGGAAATGCTGCGCGATATAGATAAGGAAACGGTCGACTGGACTAACAACTTTGACGACTCGCTTCAAGAGCCGTCGGTGTTGCCGTCGCGGTTCCCCAACCTTTTGGTAAACGGTTCGGACGGTATAGCCGTCGGTATGGCAACGTCCATTCCGCCGCACAACCTCGGCGAGGTCATATCCGCTATAGACGCGCTTATCGAAAACCCCGAGATAACTATTGACGAGCTTTGCAGGTATGTGCCGGCGCCCGACTTCCCGACAGGCGGCTTGATTATGGGCAGAGCCAATATCAAGCGCGCGTACAAAACGGGTAAGGGCGGCGTGGTCATGCGCGCCAAGACCGAGATAGAAGAGTATCCCGTAAGAGAGGGCAGCGACCTCATGCGTCAGCGCATAGTCGTTACCGAGCTTCCGTACCAGGTTAACAAGGAAAAGCTTATCGTACAGATAGCCGATCTCGTAAAAGACAAGCGTATCGAGGGTATTGCCGACATCAAGGAAGAATCCGACCGTCAGGGCATGCGTATCGTCATAGAGGTCAAGCGCGACGCACAGGCTCAGGTCGTACTTAACACGCTGTTCAAGCACACCAACCTTCAGGTTTCGCAGGGTATCACATTCCTTGCGCTTGCCGACGGCGAGCCCAAAATTCTCAACCTCAAGGAAATGCTCGAGTACTATCTCAAGCACCAGGAAGAGATTATCGTTCGCCGTACCAAGCACGACCTTCAAGCCGCGCAGGAACGCGAGCATATCGTCGAGGGTCTTGTAAAGGCGCAAGCGAACATCGACCGTGTAATCAAGATAATCAAGCAGAGCCGCGACAATGTTGAAGCGGCGGAACGACTTATGGCGGAGTTCTACCTGTCGGACAAGCAGGCAAACGCCATACTCGAAATGAAGCTTCGTAGGCTCACCAGTCTGGAAATCGACGCGCTTCAAGCCGAGCTTGCGGCGTTGCAGGAAAAGATAGCCGACTTTAAGAGCATACTTAGCAGCCCTAAGCGCGTTACGGACATCATTCGCGACGAGCTTCAGGGAATTAAGGAAGCGTACGACAATCCCCGCCGAAGTGAGCTTGTTATCGACTACGACGAGATTGACATCGGCGACCTTATCGACAAGGAAGACGTAGTCATTTCCATGACGCACTACGGCTACATCAAGCGCCTTCCCACGACCGAGTACAAAGCCCAGCACCGCGGCGGCAAGGGCGTTACCGCGCACCGCCCCAAGGAAGAGGACTTTGTCGAAAAGATGTTTGTCACCAACACTCACGACACGCTGTTGTACTTTACCAACTTCGGCAGAGTGTACGCGGACAAGGCGTACGCCGTTCCCGAAGCGGAGCGTACGGCAAGAGGCCGCGCAATAGTCAACCTGTTACAGCTCAGCGACGGGGAAAAGGTAAGCGCAGTCATTCCGATTTCCGACGACATGTACAAGGGCAACCTTGTTATGGCGACAAAACGCGGCATGATTAAAAAGACCGCGCTCACCGAGTTCAAGCAAATCCGCAAGGTCGGCAAAGTAGCTATCAAGCTAATGGAAGGCGACGAGCTTATTTCCGTACAGCAGTCGGGCGGTATCGACGAGATACTTATCGCGTCGCAGAGCGGCAAGTGCATAAGATTCTCCGAGGAAAACGTAAGGCTAATGGGCAGAGATACGCAGGGCGTACGCGCTATGCGGCTCGCCGAGGACGACAACGTAGTCGACATGACGGTTGTCAAACCGGATTGCGACGTGCTTACCGTCAGTGAGAACGGCTTTGGCAAGCGCACGGACATAGATGAATTCAGACTTCAGTCGCGCGCGGGCAAGGGCATAAAGGCAGGTACGTTCAACGAAAAGACCGGACGGCTTGTCAACCTCAAGCTTGTAGACCCCGAGGACGACGTAATGGTTATTTCGGACAACGGCACGATTATAAGAATGCTCGTCAAAGAGATAAGCAAGATCGGTCGCGGTTCGCAGGGCGTAAGAATGATGCGAGTCAAAAACCAGGGCACGGTCGTTTGCGTAGCCACCGCGCCGCACCAAGAGATACTCGAGGACGGCGGCGAAGGCGAGGGCGCGCCCGTTGCCGAAGAATAACCGACGACATAGCAACAATCAAAGCAGACAAAAACCCCCTTTCGCGCTTGACCGTGAATGGGGGTTTTATTTTGGGAACGGAATCACCGAATTTTTTTGATTACTTTATTTTCAAAAGCAAATAAAAAATCCCCTTTTGCTAAAACAAAAAGGGGATTTGCTTAGAAGTAAATTTTTTAGTTGAACTGTTTAAGCGAGGAAAGCCCGCCCGCAACAGCGGCTATAAGGCCGCCGACAAAGCCGAGCCATACGCCCGCGCCTGCCGAGTACGACACCTTTGCAATGCTGCCCAAGTCGGCGCCTGCCTGGTCGGTGCATTGGCTAGCCATAATAAGACCGGCAACAAGAACGAGGATCGCACCGACAAGGGTAAGAGCCGCGCCTATAAAGCCGAGGAACTTAACGTCCTTGCCGAGTATTTTGAGCAGGGCGTTTATGCAAAGCACCAACGCGCCTACAAGCGTTACGATAAATGCGATGATCGCAAAAGTGTTGCTTACGCCTACTTTTTTGCCTGCGATTTCGGTTACGCCCCATGCGTCGCTGTCAAACAGCTTGAACGTTGTCGATTCCGATGCACCCGCAAGCGAGCTTTCCGCTTTCATTGTGACCTGCCCGACAAACATACCCACGATAACGAGTATGAGTCCTACGAGTATGAGCGCGGCAAACACGTAGCCGAGCACGCTTTTGTTCCCTTTTGATTTAGCCATTATTGACCTCCTTTTTATATGGTATAAGTATACCATTGAACCGATACGCTGTCAATGCCTTTTGCGCAAAATACCGCGACTTTTCTTTAGTCAAATTAGCCCGAATGCCTAAATTTCGTATTGGTTAATGCTCGAGGTTTAGTATATCGTAGCTACTACGGCGGCAAAACGGAATATTTATTTCGGAATTGGGAATTATGAATTTGTGTGTGCGAGTTGTGCTGTTTTACGTTGCGCGCTCCGTGTTTGCGGGATCCTTCGCGTCGTTCGGCAAGACAAAACGAGGTTGTCTCTTATCTAAATAAAAAAGGACGCGTGTGCATCCTTTAATTTTACAGTGCGAATCGGATAAGAAGCAACCAAGCGAGTCCGTAGTAGGTGACGACGGCTACAAGGTCGTTTATGGTTGTAATAAGCGGACCGGAAGCGACGGCAGGGTCGACCTTTATCTTTTTGAAGAACACGGGGATCAGCGTGCCGAACAGCGACGACATAGTCATTGCGACGGCGAGCGCGAGTCCGATACAGCCCGAAGTCATAAATGCCGCAGCCGCGGTCTGCGCCGTTGTGATAAGCACGAACACCCCCGCGACTATGCACGACAGCGTGCCCAATATAAGACCGTTTACCAAGCCGACGCGCAGTTCTTTGAGTATTAGCTTTAGCACGCGTTTGCCCTTTACCTGTTCGTCGCTCAGAACGCGAATGGTGACGGCAAGGCTTTGCGTGCCGCCGTTACCCGCCATGTCGAGAATGAGCGACTGAAAGCTGACTATTATCGGCAGGCTGACTATTACGTTCTTGAACGTGCCGATAACCGTGGAAACGCCCAAGCCCAAAAAGAACAGCACTATTAGCCAAGGTATGCGCTTTTTTATCGAGCGGGGAAGCGATTCTTCCAAGTCCTCTTCGGCGGTCAGACCTGCGAGTTTGGCGTAGTCGTCGCCCAACCGATCGTCTACCGCTTCCACGAGGTCGTCGGAAGTAATTACACCCAGCACTTCCTTTTTGGGACCGAGCACGGGGATGGAATCCTCACCGTAGTCCTTGAGTCGTTCTATACATTCCTCTATGCTTTCCGTAGCGTCGACGGACGGGTAGGAAGTCATAATAATATCGGAAAGCACGGCGTCCTTTCGCGCTACGATTAGGTCGCGCAGTACGATAGCGCCGCAGTATTCGCCGCACTCGTTTTCAACGTAGATAGTCGAAACGTTGTCGTTGTCCGCCGCTTGGTCTATCATGGTCTTCATGGCCTGCTTGATAGTCATGTCGGCTTTAACGATAATAAAGTTGGTCGTCATACGCGAACCGACTTGATCGTCGTCATACGAGTTTATCAGCTTGATGTCCTCAACGGCTTCGTCGTCCATCAATCCGATAATCTCGGAACGGGTGTCCTCGTTGAGCTCGTCGAGTAGGTCGACGGCGTCGTCGGCGTCCATCGACTCGATAATGTCGGCGGCGTGCTCGGGCTCCATCTTTTCGATATATTCCTCGGCGTTATCGAGATAACTGAATATATCCGAAATTACGGACGGCTCGAGAACGGCAGAAAGACGCTTGCGCGCTCTGTCGCTTAATAGCGGGTAGATATCCGCTATATCCGCCTCGTGGTAATCTCTGAGCGATTGGGCGAGTTCTTCGTCCGCTACGTCGCTCTCGCACAGCTGTAACAGCCCGCTAAGAATATCGTTAAGCTCCTCGTCCATATGCGCCTCATTCTGTTGACTTACGGGATTTTCGCCCCGCACTTATAGTATACATTTTTTGGGGCAAAACCGCAACTATTATTATAAAACAAATTCATAATTACGAATTACTCCGCATACTCATATAGCATGAAAGAACAGAAAGTACAGGCGAATACGACTAAGTTCACTTCGCACTCGGTAAACATGACCGACAGAAAAAAAGCTGTCATGACGGGCGTTGCCAAGGTGGACGGCGCGACCGAAACCGAGATCAATCTTACAACCGCGCTCGGGCGGCTTGTCGTGTCGGGTTCGGGGCTTAAAATAGCCAAGTTCGACGACGCCGACGGCAACCTCACGCTGATCGGCAATATCGACGGTATCAAGTACGCCGTCACGCGGCCGCCGCTGTTAAAAAGGATTTTCAAATGACCGAGCTGTACGCATTCCTTTTCAGCTTGGGCTTAGGTGTTTTCGCACGCGGACTGTACCTCGCGTCGACCGCGCTTGCAAAAAAGACAAACCTATTGCCCGTCACGGTAACGCTTGACTTACTCACGGCGCTTATTGTAGGCGGTGCGTTCACGCTGTACGTTATATTAACGGGCACGACGCTCGCGCCGTACATGTTTGCCGCATTGCTTGCGGGATACTATATAACGTATGTGCTTACGCGCAAAGCTTCAAACAAAACGGAACAAAAACGCGAAAAGGACAAGCGCGTCAAGCATAAAAAAGTTAAACGGGAAGTCAAACATATATAATTGTTTGACTTTTTTTATTGGATTATATATACTGTTTAAAGCTACAAATCACGCAACAAGGAAAAACAAAAATGCAATTATCAGCCGCCGCTATCCCGCAAATGCTCGTCACCGTGTTCGATAACATCAACTGGGTCATCGTAACGATAGCGGGCGCGTGCATGTTGCTTCCCATGATATATTGGGTGCTCATGATAATACCGCAAAAGAAGTATCCCGACGCCAAGGTAAACCACAAATACGTGGTTATCACCTGTGCGCGCAATGAGAGCGGTGTGATTAAGCACCTTATAGATTCCATTCTGGCGCAGGACTATCCGCGCGAGCTTTTGGATATCTTGGTGGTCGCGCACAACTGCACCGACAACACCGCCGAGGTCGCGCGTAAATCGGGCGCGGATATAGTGCTGGAGCTTAACGACCCCGATCCTAAGCGTGGCAGAAAGGGTTACGCGCTTAACCTCGCGTTTAAAGAAATTTTGGACAACCACCCCGAGTACGAGGGGATAATGGTCATGGACGCCGACAACCTTATGGCGGTAGATTTCGTCAAGGAAATGAACAAGGCGTTCGATGCCGGCGTCAAGGTCGGCACGGGATTTCGTAATTCCAAAAACTATGACGACAACTGCGTAGCCGGTTCAAACGGCATGACATTCCTGCGCGATTGCAGAGCCAACGGTCACGGACGGACGCTCCTTCACTCCACAGTTCCGCTTGCCGGCACGGGCTTTTTTATCCGTCGCGAGGTAGCCGCGGATATGGGCGGTTGGAACGCGTTCAACCTTGTCGAGGACTTTGAATACACCTTGCAGCTGCTCGACAAAAAGCACCGCGTTCAGTATGTGTCCAAAGCCGAGTTTTACGACGAACAGCCGCACGGGCTGAAGTATTCGCTCGTTCGTCAAACGCGTTTGGGTAAGGGCGTGTTTCAGCTTTTGTTCAGGTACGGACCCAAAATGCTTTTCCGCTTCTTTACGCGGTTTTGGCTCGGGTATATCGACATGGTTCTGTATTTGCTGTATCCGCTTGTCGCACTGCTTGCAAGCTTTTGGTTCCCGTTCTACTACATATTCAAGGGCGTGCTCGCGTTTATGGCGGTAAACCCCGCTACGTGTATGGCGGCGTTCGGCACGACCGACCTATTACTGCTTAATCAGGGATACGGTATAGGTCCTGCCTCCGGCATAGTAAACGGCGTGCTTACAAACGTAGCCAACAGTCAAGAGATGTTCTTTTGGAATCTTGTCGACGGGCACACGGGTTGGTTCTTCGTGCTGTGGAGCGTGGGGTACCAAATAATCGTCTATGTTATCGGACTGATCACTATTCAGAATATCATACTGCTTATAATCGAGCACAAGCGCGTCAATTACAACAAGTGGTATCGCGCAGTGACGATGATTATTCTGTATCCCTGGTACAATCTGCTCGTCGCCGTCGCGCTCGCCATAGGCATACTTACGCCCAAGCTTACTTGGCGCCCGACTATACACGACCGCGCAATGTCGCTCGAGGAAATCACGGGCAAGCCGCTTACGGAGCAACGTCTCGCAAAGGCGCACGCGACCGACGGACGGACCGCGCCCGTAACAGACGGACCGGAATCCGTGTCGCAAGTCGACGCGGCCGAAACCGATACAAACTGACAATTAATTAAAAGAACGGTGCTCGATTTTTATCGCTGCATCGTTTTCTTTGGGATAATCCATATGCTTGACAAACATCTTGTAGTAAAGACTTTCGGCAGGGCCGATGACTGCAATATCGTACTTTGGTCGGACTACCGTGTGACCGTACTCGGCGAGCGGCTTTTCCGTGTGGAAAATAACGGCAAGCGCGTTTGGCGCGACGGCGCAACGCAAAGCGTTTGGTACCGTAATGCCGAAAAGCAGAGCTTTACGGTAACGCAATCGGAAAAGGAATGCGTTATTAAAACGCCCGAAGCTTCGCTTATTCTCAAAAAGGAATTGAGCGCTTGCCTTGTCGAGCTCGACGGCAAAAAGCTACCGCTCGGAAACGGCGGTAATCTATTGGGAACGTACCGCACGCTCGACAACTGCGACGGCGGCGAGTACGTTGTTTACTCGGGGATTACGCCGATTAGCAGGACGGATGTTCGGCTCGGCTTTGGCGTGTGCTCTACGGACGGCGTTGCGGTAATCGACGACGCAAGTTCGCTCACGCTCGGCGACGACGGCAAGATTAAGCCCGAGCGCGGCGAGGGGTGCGACCTTTACGTTTTTGCATACGGTCACGATTATCGCGGCGCGGTGCGGGCATTGTATGGGATTACCGGCGACACGCCGCTGCTTCCGCGGTATGCGCTAGGCAACTGGTGGAGCAGATATTACGTATACACCGACAAATCGTATCTTACGCTGTTGGATAAGTTTTTCGAGCGCGAGATACCGCTTACAGTCGCGACTATCGATATGGATTGGCATTATTCCAACAATCTCGACGATGAGTTTGGTATTACCGAAAAGGGGCGCGACGGCGAGTTTTACGGCGGAACAAGCGGTTGGACGGGGTATAGCTGGAATAAAAAACTGTTCCCCGATTATAAGCTGTTCCTAAACAGAATACGCGAGCGCAATCTTAATATCACGCTCAATCTTCACCCCGCCGACGGAATCAGATGGTTTGAGGACTGCTATCCGCAAATGGCGGCGGCTATGGGCGTCGACCGCGAGAGCGGGCAAAAGATACCGTTTGACGTCACCGACGACGATTTTATCAATAATTATTTTTCGGTAGTTCATAAGCCGTACGAAAAAGACGGCGTGCGGTTTTGGTGGATAGATTGGCAACAGGGCACGCACTCGCGCATGGACGGGCTTGACCCGCTGTGGTCGCTCAATCACTATCACTACTTGGACATAGCCAAGGACGACAGCGACCCGTTGATACTTTCGCGGTATTCGGGCGTGGGCTCGCACCGCTATCCCGTCGGGTTTTCGGGCGATACGCACATGACCTGGCAAACGCTTAAATATCTGCCGTACTTTACGGCGACGGCGAGCAATATCGGCTATACCTGGTGGTCGCACGATATAGGCGGACACATGTTCGGCTCGACAAACGGCGAACTGTATTTGCGGTTTGTGCAGTACGGCGTATTCAGCCCGATAAACAGACTGCACTGCTGTAACAGCCGCTTCGTCACCAAAGAGCCCCGGTTTTACGGCAACGGCACGGGCGAGCTCGCAGAGCAGTTTTTAAAGTTTCGTCACCGCATGATACCGTTTTTGTACACCGCCGATTACAATACGCACGCAAACGGCAGAGCGCTCGTCGAGCCTATATACTACGACTATCCCGATAATAAAAACGCCTATGAGTACGGCGACAGAGAATATCTTTTCGGCGGACTGCTCGTTGCGCCCGTTACAAACCCGAATGAAAGCGACGGCTATGCGCGCGTCGACGCATGGTTGCCGCAAGGCAAGTATACCGATATATTCACAGGCGACGAGTATACCGTAAAGGAAAAAGACGGCAGGCGCTCAACGTTGCTGCGCCGATTGGACAGCCTGCCCGTGCTTGCAAAGGCGGGCACGATTTTGCCGCTGTCGCTCGACAAGGGCAACGGCGTGGACAATCCGCATAGGCTGGAAATAAAGGTGTATTCCGGTGACGGCGAGTATACTCTGTACGAGGACAAAAACAGCGGTCGCGGCGGCGCGTATTTTACTAAGTTTAACGTTAAAAAGAAGGACGGCGAAGTTCGACTGCAAATACGCGGCGAGGGCGATAAAGCGGTTATCCCGTCGGGCAGAAAGCTTCGCGTTGTGTTTGCGAATATTCGCAACGGCAAAGCCGAGCTTTACGTCAACGGCAAAGCGGTGCAAACATCCGACGAGTATTTTGACGATCTGACAGTTACCGTGGACTTTGTTGCAGACAATACTTACGAGATCGTAGCGCACGACCTCAACAGTGAATTCGATAATCTTTTAGAGCGCGTTATGGATATACTTACAGAGTCCGAGGAAGAACTGGTTACAAAGGACGCTTGCCGCGACGGACTCAATAAAGCCAAAACCGTCAAGGATATTCTAAAGGTAATCGACAGTTCCGCTTTGTCCGACGCGAATAAACAGCGAGTGAAAGAGATTTTATAATTCGGAATTAAGAATTATAGAAGTCGTCGGGCTTTTCTTTCTTTGTTTAGTCTGCCTCCCATTTGGGAAAAGCGGCGCGTAGAGTCAAAAGGGTTCGGTAGCGTTATAACCGCGCGCGCCGAGTAATAAACAGTATGACAAAAAGCGGTTGCAGGTTAGCGTAAAGCACAGCTTTTTCGCACTGAAAAACATGTTAAAAACGATTGATTTTAATTGGATATTGTTGTAAAATAAAAGCGGTCGAAGTAGCGACCGCTATTATTTTCAGAGGAATTTATGGACGTCAAAAAACAGCTTGCCGAGGAATTCGGTCTTAAACAAGAACATTGTTCAAACATCGTCGATCTTTTGGATCAGGGCGACACCGTTCCGTTTATCGCGCGCTACCGCAAGGAAATGCACGGCGCGACGGACGACCAGGTAATACGCGAACTTTCAGAGCGCTACGAGTATCTTAAAGGGCTTATCAAGCGCAAGGAAGAGATACAGGCTTCTATCGAATCGCAGGGCAAATGGACGGACGAGCTTGCCGTTGCGCTTGACAGCGCCAAAACGCTCACCGAGGCGGAGGATATTTACCGCCCGTACAAGCAAAAGAAAAAGACTCGAGCGTCGGTTGCTATTGCGCGCGGACTCGAGCCGCTTGCCGATATAATCGAAGCGCAGGAGCTTACCTCGTACGACGAGACCGAGCTTACCGCGCCGTACATAGATCCCGAAAAGGAAGTGCCCGACAGCAAGGCCGCAATCGACGGCGCGTGCGACATTATTGCCGAACGCATTTCGGACGACGCCGCTATCCGCAAGACGCTGCGCGAGCAGGCGCTATCTTCCGGTCGGTTAATCGCGGTTTTGGACGAGAGCTGTACCGACGACGAAAAGAAAAAGATTTACGAAACGTATTTCAAGTTTGACGAGGCAGTTGCCACGGTGCCCAGCCACCGCGTGCTTGCGGTCACTCGCGGCGAAAAGGAAGGCTGTCTTAAAGTTGCCGTCGCAGTCGACGAGGCTATGGCTATCGCCGCTATCGCGAGCGCCAAAAAGAAGTCGTCTGCATTCGACGCATTGATTGACAGAACGATAGAGGATAGCTATAAGCGGCTTATCGCGCCGAGCATAGAGCGCGAAACTCGTGCCGAGCTGTTCGACCGCGCGTCAGAGCAGGCGATCAAGACCTTCGAGCGCAACCTCAAGCCGTTGCTGCTTCAGCCGCCGCTCAAGGGCAAGGTCATACTCGGGCTCGACCCCGCGTACAGAACAGGCTGCAAGATAGCGGTCATTGACGGCACGGGCAAGTTTTTGGCCAGCTCGGTCGTTTATCCAACGCCGCCGCAAAACAAGACCGAACAAGCAAAACAGGTTCTTAAAGAGCTTATCAATAAATACAAAGTCGATTGCATTTCTATCGGCAACGGCACCGCCTCCAAAGAATCGGAGATATTCGTCGCCGAGCTTATTAAGGAACTCGACCGCCCCGTGCAGTACGCGATCGTATCCGAATCGGGCGCGTCGGTGTACAGCGGAAGCAAGCTCGGCGCCGAGGAATTCCCCGAGCTCGACCTTACAATACGCAGCGCCATATCCATTGCGCGTCGATTGCTCGACCCGCTTGCCGAGCTTATCAAGGTGGACGTTCGCTCGCTCGGCGTCGGACAGTATCAGCACGACATGCCGCAAAAGCGGCTCACCTCGTCGCTCGAGGCGGCGGTCGAGGACTGCGTAAACAGCGTAGGCGTCGACCTTAACACCGCGTCGCACACCCTGCTTTCGTATGTGTCCGGTCTTAACGCCGCGACCGCGAAGAACATAGTCGAGTACCGTTCCAACAAACCGTTCCGTACGCGCAAACAGCTTTTGGAAGTGCCAAAGCTCGGCGCAAAGGCGTTTGAGCAGTGCGCGGGCTTCCTGCGTATAACCGACGCGGAAAATGTCTTGGACAACACCGCCGTTCACCCCGAGTCGTACGAGGCGGCGCAAAAATTGCTTGCTCACTTCGGTTACACCAATGCCGACGTCGCAAGTTTCAAGCTGGGCGATCTTCCCCGCAAAGTAGCGGAAGCAGGCGAGCAGGCGATTGCCGACGAAATCGGCGTGGGCGTCCCTACTTTAAATGACATCGTGGCCGAGCTTATCAAGCCGGGCAGAGATATCCGCGACACGCTGCCGCCGCCCATTCTGCGTTCCGACCTCATGGACATCAACGATCTTAAGGAGGGTATGCAAATCGTCGGCGTCGTGCGCAACGTAACCGACTTCGGCGCGTTCGTAGATATTTCCGTGCACCAGGACGGACTGCTTCATATTTCCGAGATTTCCGACGGCTACGTTCGTCACCCGTCCGACGTGCTCAAGGTCGGCGACAAAATCAACGTGTGGATACTTTCGGTCGACCGCGACAAGCACAGGATTGCGCTTACCATGCTCGACCCCGCCACGCGTGAAAAGCTCAAGGCCGACCACCTACAGCAAAAGCAGGAACGGCAGGAACAGCGCGCCGAGCGCGAAAAACGCAAAGCCGAGTACGAGCAGAGAAAAGCCGAGCGCGAAAAGAAGCACGAGGAATGGCTCAAGCGCCGTGACGAGCGTGAAAAACGCGCCAAAGAGGGCGGTGCGCCGCAGGGCGAGCGCCGCGACCGCGGCGAACGCCGTCCGTTTGATAACCGCAACGGCGACCGCAGGCAGTCGGGCTACCGCGACCGCGACCGTGACCGCGAGGAAACCCCGTCTACCGAGAACATGAGCATGGAAGAAAAGCTCAAGCTCTTGGCAGGCAAATTCAACAGAAAGTAATAAATAAAAAAGGCACGTTGATATGCTATGCGTGCCTTTTTGTTTTGCGTTGCGATTGATTATTTGTGATTTTCGATTGCTTCCACTATATATTTTGCATACAGCTTTTTAGCGGGATAACCAATGTCGCAGTGCCCGCGCCCCTCGATAGTGTCGTACGTGACGGCATGTCCTTTATTTTGCATTTTTGTCACGAACACGGCGGAATGCTTGGAAGGGTTGACTGCATTGTCGTTTAGGCAATGAAATATATGGTATTCTATTTTGGGCATTTTGTCTACAAGGTGCACAGGCGAGATGGATTTAAGCGCGGACTCTAAACTGCCTTGTTCGTTGCACAGCGCGCTGTACATCGTTCGAGGCAGGTCGTCGCGCTCGGTGTAGCGGTAAACGCTGTCGCACACCGGACAGTTTACAACGCAAGCTATAGGCGTGCGCTTTGCGTAAACGCAGTAGGTAAGCGCCGTTAAAGCAATAGTTTGAATCGGCAATCGTTTTTCAGTCGAATTCGGCGGCGGCATTTTTAAACCAAACGCTTGATTTTAAATCGGATTGAGGATATACTGTACTTATAACGAGGTAGGTATATGCAGTCACTCACGCAGTTATACAGGTGCGGAATCGGTCCGTCCAGCTCGCATTCGATCGGGGTTTGGAACGCGTGCCGCGCGTTTTTACTAAACCGCCCCGATATAGACGGGTATAAAGTTATTCTTTACGGGTCGCTCGCCAAAACGGGCAAGGGGCATCAGACCGACAAAGCCGTCGTTTCGGCGTTCGCCGATATAACGGGCGAGGTTTTGTTCGACACCGACGAACACGATTTGCCGCACCCCAATACCTTGGACATAATCGGGTACAAAGGAAATCGGGAAGTGGAACGTCGCCGCGCCATGAGCATAGGCGGCGGCGAGGTGAGAATCGAGGGCAAAAAGGAAAAAGAAGCGCCCGAGGTGTACCCGCACAAAAATTTCGGCGAGATTGCCGCGTACTGCAAGGCGGAAAACATTCGGCTTTGCGAGTACGCCGAGAGGTTTGAAAATACCGATATAAGAGATTACATGCGCAAGGTATATGCCGTCATGACTGCCGCGGTAGAGCGCGGACTCAAAGCGGAAGGCGTGCTCGACGGCGGGCTGAATGTCGAGCGCCGAGCAAAAACGCTGTACACGCAAAACGACGTATTCGAGGACAGCGCGACTCGTGAAAATCGGCTTGTCTGTTCCTTTGCGTTCGCCGTCAGCGAGGAAAACGCGTCGGGCGGGGAAATAGTCACCGCGCCCACTTGCGGATCCTCGGGAGTTCTTCCCGCCGTTTTGTATTACTATGCGCACAAATACAAGCGCAACGGATTTAGCGACGAGCAGGTAATCGACGCGCTGTTGACTGCGGGCATTATAGGCAACGTGGTAAAGACCAATGCGTCGGTGAGCGGCGCCGAGTGCGGTTGTCAGGCAGAGATAGGCACGGCATGTTCTATGGCGGCCGCGGCGCTCGGCGAGCTTTTTCATCTTGAAATCGACCAGATAGAATACGCCGCCGAGGTCGCGCTCGAACACCACTTGGGGCTTACGTGCGACCCTATAAGAGGGCTTGTGCAAATCCCTTGTATCGAGCGAAACGCCGTTGCGGCAATGCGAGCAATCAACGCCGTCAACCTTGCCAACTTCTTGACGTACTCGCGCAAGATATCGTTTGACACCGTGGTAGCTACCATGTACCGCACAGGCAAGGATTTGTCTAAGCTGTATCGCGAAACCGCCGAGGGCGGACTTGCTCAATTATACGAGAATTCGGAATTAAAAAATAAGAATTAATGATTGTCGGGCTTGCTCGACTTTTCTTTTTATGCGGAACACTTCTATTCGTTAGATTGTTCGCTTTTACGGAATAATTGTCAAGCGTCGGATTTACTTCGACTGTACGCCGCGTATACGGTTTGACAATCACGCCGTCGCGGTGATAAACTGTATATGATAATCGTATGGGGATATTGCAAAGTGGAATTAACGAAAAAAAGAAAAGCGGAAGTCAGCTTAACGGGCACGGACGGGAATTTGTCCGTTATCGGGGTGTTTCAAATCATCCAGGACGCCGTTGCCGATTTGTTGCGCTTGCATGATTTAGGCGCCCCGACGCTTCTGCAAAAGTACAACGCGCTTTGGGTGTTTGTCAAAACCAAAGCCAAGTTTACCAAGCCGATAAGCTGTCGGGGCGAGTTTACCGTAAACGCGTATTTTTCGTTCTCTTCGTTTGCAAGGCTTCACGCAGACGTAAAGATAATCATGGCGGACGGCACTACGGTTATGCACTCGCGCACCGAGCTTTGCGCTTTGGATATAGATAAGCAGGGGGTAAGACGGTTGCCGACAGTCGGCATGGATGTTAATATGCCGATACGCCGCGGGGAAGAGGATATCGAGTTTACGCGCTTTGCGGATGAGGACATGCCGATTGTCGACGCCGTGCGCGTGGGCTCTACCTGTATCGATACGGCGCACCACACCAATAACACAGAGTATGTTCGCATGATAATGAACACGTTTTCCGTCGCGCAAACGGAAGCGATGTCGATAAACACAATGGAATTATTCTATACCGGGCAGTCGTACGAAAACGACCTTTTATCTATCCGCAAACGGGCAACCGATAACGAGCGCCGTATCGTCTTGGAAAAAGACGGCAAAGCGGTTGTCAAGTGCAAGATAGTGTGCAAAGAATAAAAATATATTGTTTTTTATCGCTCGGTATTTATATTGTAATACCGGCTTAGATAGGCATAGTTATATTTCCTCTACGTACGACACGCAGTCCAAAGCGGAGAGCGCCTTTACTATTTCCTCGTGCTTTTTCTTTTTGAGCTCTTTATTTGTAATTGTAAGCGCAATGGTGTAAACGCCGAGGCCGGTATTGGCATAGGCGGGGTTGATTTCGATATTATCGATTTTCAGCCCGAACTCGCGAATTGTCGCTGTAAATTCCTGCAACAGGTTCCTGCCCTTTAATTCGAGATGAACTTCAAAGTGATTCGATTTGCGCTTGGTAATCATTTCGAGCTTGGTAAATACGGTTAAGCAGAGCATGAGTACGAGAAACGCAAACAGCGCGACCGTGTAAAGCCCTAAGCCGAGAACGATCGAGATGATAGACACCGCCCACAGCCCTGCCGATGTCGTTAATCCTTTTAATTGATTTTTGGAACTGAACAAAATGGTGTTAGAGCTGATTATAGCAATGCCTATAACGGTTGCCGACGATAAAAAAGGGAAGGAAATATTATAAGCGCCGATTAAAAATAAATCGGCAATCGCCACAACGGTGGACGCAAGCGAAACAACGATAAACGTTCTGAGTCCCGCGGCGTGACGGTTTTTCGCACGCTCGCACCCGAGTATCGTTGCAAAGATAATGGCAATCGCTATTTTAAACGCCACCGACCCGATATTAACTTCCTTGGACCATTTTCCCAACAGATCCGCAAAAAAGTCGCTCATGACTACCTCCTGTTTTTAAACTTACGTTTCATATATCCTGAGATCGTGTCCTCGTCCGATTCGTCTTGATAGACGTCGCCCGCCGCCGCGGCTTCCATAAAGGCTTCCTCTTCTTCCGAGCGGGCATACTTCTTTTTTTCTATTTCGGACTGTATTTGCAACAGCCGCGCTTCCAACGTTTCAACCTCGCTTTGGCTTTCCGTCTTTTCTTCCGCGCTCTCGCCCTTGGTGGCGGCTTCCGCTTTCGGACCGTAGGACCCCGAAAGATAGAGCGACAGCTTTGCGCAAGCGGGACCTATCAGTTCGTATAAAATACTCGACGACAAGATTATCGTTTGCAGCATACTGCCGGCGTCACCGCCCAACAGCCTGGCGCCGAGCGCCGCAAGGCCTATCGAAACGCCTGCCTGCGGTATGAGCGCCAACCCCAAAAAGTTGCGCACCTTCGGCGGTTTTTTGACGGTAAGACATCCGATGAACGACCCGGCGTACTTGCCGGCGATACGTACTACAAAGTACAGTATGCCGATTACAAGCAGCGGTATTCCGCCGAGTCCGGTGCCGAAATCGAACAGCACGTCCAAGCGGAAGCTCAATCCCGATCGCACAAAGAACAACAGCAGAATCGGCGGGGAAAAATAGTTGAGCTGTTTAAAAAGCTTTTCGTCGCCCGACACGTTTATGTACACCGTGCCCATAGCCATACAGCCGAGAAGAGGGGAAACGTTCAGCGCCGCGCCGATTCCGCATATCGCGAATATGAGCGCGACGGAAACAATCAGACGGTTATCATTCGAGCGTTTTTTCATTAAAAACTTGAGCAAAAAGCCGAACAGGATTCCCACGCCAACGAGTACGATATTGTAAACGATAGGCAGAAGAATATCCCCCGCGGAAAGGTTGCCGCCCATCGAGGCGAGCGCGACCGAGATTGCCACCGAAAACGCTATTAGGCTGACCACGTCGTCGAGCGCAACGACCGAAAGCAGTGTGTCCACAAAATCGCCGTTTGATTTTGTCTGACGTATCGTCATCATGGTAGACGCGGGCGCGGTTGCCGAAGCGAGCGCGGCGAGCACGAGCGAAAAAGCAAAACCGAGTCGCAAAATAAAAAATGTTAAAATAAAAACCGCGACGGACGCGGTGAGCGCCTCAAACAGAGTAATTACAACAACCTTTGCGCCGTTCTTTTTAAGCGAGGAAAACTTAAAGAATTCGCCTACGCCGAACGCGATAAATGCAAGCGCGATATCCGAAATAAAATCCGTTCCTTCTATGACGGACGTCGGGATAAGATCGAGACAGAACGGACCTATCACTATTCCCGCCAATATGTATGCCGTCACGTTAGGCAGTTTTAACAGCTTGGTAACGCGGGTAAATAAAAACCCGACGAGGAGCATAAGCGCAATCGATATTATGATTACGGGAACGCTCGATGCCCCGCCGAGAGATTCATATAATTTATTTAACATGATTCCACCGCAAGCCCGTTAGTGTCTGTACTTACAATATGCAAACCGTAACCGTAAAAATTATATTTGCATGGGGTATTTATTTTAACACGATATTATTAAATTGTCAACAGCAAAAATAAACGAGCCCAGCCCGTTTATTTTTGTGAGTTTTATCTATTTGATTAAAAGAATTATATTTTGGTAGTCTTGCCGTCTTTTAGGCGGTATGCGTCGCCGAAGTATTGTTTTTGTCCGTCACTTTCTATCAGTATGTAAGAGTCGTTTGGCAGTGCGGTAAATTCGTGCCCGTGCGACATAGGCAGGATATAATCCTTGGCTATGTCAAAGTCTTCGCAGGGGAATTGGTAGCTGTCTGTTTCACCGTCATAATGGGGGATGATAATTTCTTCATCTACAACTCCCATGCCGTTAAGCCATCTCGGCTCGGTAATGTCGGCGGTTTCCTCGGGGAAGTTGGCGACTGTTTTGCAAAGACTCATTGCGCCCGCCGAAACGCCTATGACAATCCCGTCGAACTGCGTTAGAATATCTTTAAGTTGTATTTCGTCAAAAAACTCGGTTTGACAAACGCACTTGCCGCCGCTCAGTATGACTATATCCGCGCTCGAAATAATCGGTCGAGCGGACGCTTTATTGCGCGCGTCGAGCGCGATCGTTTCTTTAAAATCAAAGCCGGTAAGCTTAAAGCTCTCGCCGACGACGGCAAGCTTTTGGTCGTTATCCTCGCTGTCGTGTTGGTTGTTTGCAACGATGACAAGGCGATCGGTATGCTTTACGCGCCGGCGTATATTAGTTAAAATCCCGTTATCGTCTTGAAGTGCAACGGCAACCCGATTGCCGTTTTCGTCATAATGATGCGTGCGCAACAGGCTCGTCAAAAAAATAACCATATCTTTATTCCCGTCTTCCTAAATAATACGTTATCTATTACAAGATAAGCGATATGCACGGACGCACGCTGTGGCTGTTGCCGTCGACGGCGTACTCGCTTAAATAACCGCCGGAATTGACGTTCAGAGCGCAATAGTAAAAATTGCCCGACGGGGTACGCGTCCAATACGAGCCGTTATACGCCGTATTGCACCACGCGCCTCTTGCTCTGGCGTAGTCGGTAGTTACGCATTCGCGCGTGACCGACTTGTCGTTGCCGTCCGTCGCAAAGCCGTAATCGGCATTAAGATAATCAAGATAGCTCGGCAAATATACTTTGTCGGTCGTGTCGTCGCAAGCGTATTTGTTGTTTTCAGCCCCCGACGAAGCGCCGTTACTTACCGTCGTTTCCGCAACGTTGTTATCGTTTCGCGAAAAGGCAAGATTATAAAATTCGTTGTTCAGCCAACTGCGGATAGAACTTTGCTCGTAGTTATTGGCGTAAACAGTTTGTCCGTCGATCGTTCTGTCAGTGCAGTCGTCGTAGAACGCGTGAGCGTCCAGCAGCTTGTCGGAAAGGAGGTAGTACTCTCCGTCGTTTCCGCTAAGCACCCGCCAGGTGATGGGCTCGCACTTAAACCAATACTCTTTGCCGTCTTCGATATCGGCGCCGTCCGCGAAGGTATAGCTTTCGCCGTTGCATACGGTCGCCGTTTGCTTGACGTAGTAATCGCCGTCAAATAAATACTTTCCGTTGCCGTCGGACTGAGTTGAATTATCGAGCTCGGCAATCAGCGTTTGGTCGCTTACGTGCGTTTGCGGATAAAAGCCGTACTGCACCGTTTTGTTGTCGTCCGAAAAAACGGGAACGACGCCTGCAATCGGTTCGACCGCGCACTCTGCCGTGAACTTTGCGGTATAGGTCGTATTGCCCGTAACAGTATCGACGGCGGGCGTCCAGCCCGAAAACACGTAGGTTATTTCTTCCGTGGCGTCTTTTTTCGGTGTCGTTCCGTTATAAACGGGCATTGTGCCGTACGGAACGAGATTGTCAGTTTCCAAAACCGTGCCGTCTTGGTTTTTCCATACCACCGTATATTTATTGACGTCGGAAGTAAACGTCGCCGTGTACGTAATATCTTTTGTGACCTTGCCGACCTCAGGCGACCAGCCGGCAAAAACGTACGTATACTGCGCGGTTCCGTTCTTGATCGGCGTTGCGCCGTCATAAGAGGGGATAGACCCTTCCTTGACGTTGGTATCGACTTCCAAGATTTCGCCGTCGTCGTTCTTCCACGTAACTGTATATTCCTTGGCTTTGCCGCCGTCACGGGGGGCGGGGGCGCAAGACACCATGCTCGTCATGCACGCAGAAAGGCATAAAGCGGAAAGTAATATCGTTATAGGTTTTCTGTTCATCGGTGGTACCTCTTTGTTTTTCTTTTGAGTTATTGCGCCGAAGTCGGGCTGAGCACAAATTCTATAGAAGTTATGTACAACGGGTATTTTGCGGACGTCGTATTAACGGTGGCGATTTTTAAAGTCGACGTGCTTTCAAAATCAACCGTAATGACGGATACGTCTTCGGCGGCGATTATGTCTTTGCTTACTACGTTCATATCCGAACAGACATGAAAAGCGGTTTTGTTGTCGTTTTCCGCGTCTGTCCAATCCGTCGAAGCGCTGTCGCCGACTCGTATCTCACATTTGGCGTTGTGGACATACCCCGTTATAATAATACGGCTTACCTCGACGTTAAGGGATAGGGTTATGCTTCCCGTATTCGAGCCCGTACCGAATTTTAACATGTCTGTGGACGACCACTTATTGTCGCCGCTGCCGCCCGAGCCGCCGCCGTAAATAGCCGTGATTTCGCTTACCGATTCGATAATGCCGTCGCCGTCGCCGACAAGCTTAAATGCGGCAAGCGCGTTTTCGAGCGTTTTGATTTGCGCGGTGCTCGTTCCCGAGAGGGTGTATTTAACCGAAGTTTCCGACGAGGGGTCGCGCGGCTCTTTGACCGTAACCGTGCACTCGGCATAAAGGCTGTCGCTGTACGACGCTTTTATCTTTGCTTCGCCCTTTGCAAGCGCGTTTACCGTAACCGTGTTTCCGTCGGGCGTTATGCTTATTAAACCTTCGCCTTGGGTTACCGTCCAGACCGCGTCACCGACGGCGGCGGTAGATACCGCGGTCGCCGTGACGGTTGCGCTTTCGCCGACGGTGAGCGATAGCGCCGTGGCGTCAAGCGTGACCCGTTCGCTAGGCGTAAAATCTTTAAGCGAATTTTCTATGTCTTCCCACGAAACGCACGCGCGCATGTTTTTGGCGATTGTTGCAACGCCTGTTCCGGCCGCTCGGCCTTGCTCGGCAACGTTTTTCGCCGCTCGGACCTTTGCGGGGGCGACGCCCGAAGCTTCGTAAATCCAAAGCAGCAGTTCGGGACACAGAAGTTTGGAATACACTCTGCTTTTTGCGCTTTCCTCCCAAGTCAAACTGCCGTCCTCGATACTCGGGTATAACCATGAATCGAAGAAATGCCATTTTTGGTTGGGTTCGTGCTTGGTCTTATCCACGATCATGCCCGCAGTCTTTTTGGCTAAATCTATGTAGCCGCCGCTTGCCTGTTGGTATCTTTCGATAAACTCATCGGACAGCGGATAGTGCGCGTTCTTTTCGCTGAGAAAGTCCGCAATGTCGCGCATTGTCACGACGGTCGCGTCAGCGCTTCGAGCGACTGTTCCGTTGCCCGTATCGCCGTTATTATGTACTTCGTCGCGACCGACTGCGGGGGTGCAGATAAAGGTTAAGCAGATAACCAGGCTAAGCGCCGTCAGTAAGATTTTTTTGCCCATAAGTATTTCTCCGCGGTAAAAAGTAAGTCTATCTTTTTAGATAACTATAATTGCTATTGCTTTAACGTCGTTCGCAATAATATCCCGTCTTTCCTGTTACCCGATGCCGATCTCTCGAAATGTGTTTGACACGAGTTGGTGCCGAGTACGCTAACAGCATTATATCACAGAGCGATCGCATTTAGCAAGCGCAAAGGAAAGGCGCTTCGAGTTTTTTTTAAAGCGCCGTCGATATCTCCAAATCAAACCTTTATATTTTCAACGGCTTTATTATAACGGTTGTTACGGATTATTTCAACGGTTTTTTATCAAGCATGGACTTTAATGTTTGTTTTACTTTTTCCGAATCGGTTTCATATAACAGCGGCAAAATTTCCACGGGTTTTTCGGGTGGGAAATCCCGCCGTTTATATGCTTGCGGTCGGCGCATAAAAATCAAAACAAAAACCGTGCGTAGCGTTTTTTCCGCCCGTATTTCGTCGTTTTTTGAGGGGGTAGGGATAAACTAAAACTAATTTTTAAGCCGTTTGCTTAAAAACAATTCTATAGGTTGATTGGGTGCAAGCAGGTTGCCGCAACCTCGATACCTCCGAATAAGTTTCTTCCAATTTATTATTCAGCTCGATATATCCTTCATCAAATAAGTCGTCAAGCATTTTAAGCAATTGTTTTGCCCGATATATCTTTTCCTCGCTTACGTTAGCCGTTTCCAGTTTTTGTAATTCTTTTTTATAGAAATCCAAGTTAAACGAGATAAAACCCATATGTATTCGCCTCAGTTAAATTACTGTCATAGTCGATTCATTATAGCATAAGTTTACTATTAAATCAAATATATAGTAAGGTACCCCGAGGTTTCTCCCATAGTGCGTTTTTACTATGTTGTTAAGCTGCTTTGATTATCACGCGTTTGAGTTTTCCGCGCAGTCGGTGTTGGCAGTTTAGGCAACATTTCTATAATGGGTATGCTCGCCCAAAACTTCCATATAAAAGAAAAAGTACGAACTCACTTTTGCGTGCGTTCGTATAGTTCGCTTCTGGTGGGCGACAATGTGTGCCATAAGAACCGCCCATTTAGCGACCTTGTCCTTGTTACCTTTGAAACAGAGTAAACTGCTTTTTGCATTTTCTAAACCTCCGTGATTTTATTAGCCTTTCGGCAGGGACAAAGTAGCATTGTTCGGGTGTGATAAGGCTTTGATTTGGCGAGGCAGCGAAAGTAAACGACAGGTCTTTATTTGTGTTCCGTTACCAAAAAATAAGTGCGTTATTTGCATAACAAAAAAGCCCGACATTTTCCGTCAGGCTGTAAAGTCAATATTGAAATTTTAAGTGCTTATTTTTTGCCGTTTACCTTTGCGAGAACTGTGCTACAACAGCCACCACGAAAGGCAATCACGGGGACTCCCGAACCGCAAAAAGTAGTCGCTCTGCACAAAAAATGGGCGACAAGATAGTTAGTCTTATCAGCCATTCGACGCTAAATTGAAATTTATATTAGGTTGGATATGCACAACTGAAAGTATAAATGTAACTATCAAAACTAATATTCATTTTATATTTTTTGAATTGCGATTTCTTTTTTATCTTAAAGCCATTATTTGTAAGTAATCTATTTGATGCAATATTATCTTGTGCAACTTCCGCAGTTATTTCAATGCCACCATTGTTGCGTATCCAAGTAACGATTAAAGTCAACAGTTCTGAACCAAATCTTTTTCTCCAATAGTTCTTATGAATACAATATCCTATATCAAATATTTCCTTTTTTTCGTCAGGGAAAATGCAAGCAGAACCTATTATCTCATTAGAACCGTTTAGTACAACCGTTAAATAATATCCGTCGGGATTATTTTCAAGACCATCAAGTGCTTTATGGAAATCGCTATCAACATATTCCACCGTCGGGTCGCTCATATATTTGCCATTCACTTCGTCAAACCACATTTCAGTAAGATATGGCAGGTCTTTTTTTTGATAATTCCGTACAGTTATTCTTGAGGAAATAAGTGGCTTCTCTATTAGCATTTTGAATGCTCCCTGTTAAATTACTGTTTATCGTACAATTATTATAGCAAAAACAAAATTTTTAATCAAGCAAACCGTAAGGCACTCCGAGACTTCTCTCAAAGTGCCTTTATCGCTATTTTGTAAAGTTGCCGTTCTCATCACGCTTTTGTGTTTTCCACGCTGTCGGTGTAGGCGGTTCCGGCGACGCTATATGCATTCCAACGCAAACGCCGAAGTAATCTCTTTCAAAGAATAATACGAACTCACTTTGGCGTGGGTTCGTATTATTCACTAATGGCGGAGAATATGTAACGTAAAACGAATTTTATAATTCAAGCCAACTGTGCTACAAGGTCAAGAAACTTTTTCTCGTTAAGAATTTCATTAGATACATATTGCCCATTGTAAAATACGGCATAATTTGTCCACGCCATAGGTGCTTTTTGCGCCTTTTCTTTACTGTCTAACAACACGCTTTCAAACGGTATGCCTTTTTCTTTCGCAACTTGCTCGACTATCGGAATATATTTAGCCGTGAACGGACAACCGTGCGAATAATAAACTATGAAACCTTGCTTATCTATTTGCGGCGTTTTTGCGCTGTCTTTGAATTTCGGAACGGGTGCATTATCGTCAAAAGGCAAATGCAGTAATGTAAAAAACGGCTCGGCTTTGTCCGCTACCGAAAAACCTTTATAGGCGAGATATTTCGGGTCTGATAAAAACGGCATTTTATTCGGTGAAGATATAACGGTTATGCCGTTCTTGCCTTGCGCTTTTGCATCGGCAATACAAGCGTTTAATAAATCGTTAGCATAGCCGTGTCCCTTGAACGAACCCGAAACCCAAAAACAGTTTATGTGCATATAGCCGTCCGCTTCGATGGGACACCAAGCGTTTTCGGCAGGTATATACTCGATGAAGCATTTACCACGCTCGGTAGATTTCAAAAACACCAAGCCGTCTTTAAGTCTTTCGGATAGCCACGCTTTTTTGCTCGTTACTTGAATATCTTTATTGTTTGAGATAGCGCAACAGATATGTTCTTTATCTAAATTTTCAAGAGTGAGTTTTATATATTCCATTTCGATTAAACCGCCTTTTAAGATATTTATATTATATCACAAATAAACGGCATTTTCAACTATATAACTGCGCTTAAAGTATAATGGCACTGTGGCGAGTGCTTGATAAAACGAAAATAAACGACCTACAAAGCGCAAAGGCGTCGCCGCTAAACCGCTTGGCGATCGCCTTTGGTCGCTCGGCGGCGTTATGCGGTTATTTGTCGTGTCGGCATTTTTCGTTTTAAGAGCTTAATTTTAACCGCTCATGTGCTTGTTATATAGAGCGAAAAATATTTTCGAGATACTTTCTCTGTCGTAGGGTGAAAATTTATATTAGTTATTGCGGAAAGCAACTCTTCTTTGTCTTTCGCGGTGGGAGCGTAAACGAAAGCGCACTTTTTTGCAAGGGTAAAATGCACTGCTACGCAGCCCTTGCAAAAACGAGTGTGTGAGATTTTAAGCGTTATAACTTTTGCGCTTCCGTTTATTTCGCTCCCGTCGAAAGACAAATTAAAAACAATCTAAAAGGAGATTTCTCAAATGAAAACAGCAGTAATCTATGCTCGATATTCGAGTGACAGCCAAACCGAGCAAAGTATTGACGGACAACTTCGCGTATGTACGGAGTATGCAAAGAACAACGACATACTCATACTCGATACCTACATAGACCGCGCTATGACGGGTTCGAATGACAACCGCCCAGACTTTCAAAGAATGATTAAAGACAGTGCAAAGAAAAATTGGGATTATGTACTTGTCTACAAACTCGACCGTTTTTCACGAAACAAGTATGAAACGGTAATCCATAAAAAGACGTTACGAGATAACGGAGTAAAAGTATTGTCGGCTATGGAAAACATACCCGATACTCCCGAAGGCATTATACTCGAAAGTTTGCTCGAAGGGTTTGAGCATACAAATGGACACAATAAATTAAAATCAGAATTAAAACAGCCTAAATTCAATGTAAAGTAAAAGTCGGGGTCCCTTTGCGGAATCTCGACTTTTTGCGTTAGCTAAACTTGAATAGCGACCACGCATTACTTGAAAAACGGTTGATTTTGTGCTATAATTTATAAATACAAATAGGATGACTATCGAGAGGTTGAAATATTGATTTGAAAAAAATTTTTGTTATAGACGACGATGTTTATATCGGCGATATGTTGGAAGAAATCCTTACCAAAGAAGGTTATTCGGTTTCACGCGCGTATTCGGGAACGGAAGCTCTGCTGTTGCTTTCCGGGAATAAACCCGATCTCGTTCTTCTTGACCTAATGCTGCCAGGATTGAGCGGCGAAAAAGTAATGGAAAAAATTAAGGAAGTACCCGTTATCGTAGTGAGCGCGAAAATTGACGTAAACGACAAAGTGAATTTATTGCTCGGCGGCGCAGCAGACTACGTGACGAAGCCGTTTGATACGAAAGAATTGCTTGCGCGGATAGCCGTACAACTGCGTGATAAAAAGTCCGACCGTACTGCCGCCCTAACGGTTGTATTCGACGATATAGTAATAGATACGGTATCGCGCCGAGTTACGGTTGCCGATCGAGAGATACATTTAACGCGGACGGAATACGCGATATTGAAAATGCTTATGCAAAAAAGCGCGCAAGTAGTTACCAAATCCGAACTTATGGACGGCATTTGCGACGATACGCCGGATTGTACGGACAGCTCGCTTAAAATACACGTTGCAAACTTACGAAAAAAACTGAAAGCCGTTACCGATAGAGAATACATAGATTCCGTGTGGGGAATCGGATTCAAACTCAAAACAGAATAAATCTTTACTGTTTCTTTTCTATTTTCTTTACCGTTTTCTTTACTGTTGTTTGATAGAATCAAAAGCACAGGAGGCAAATTTTATGGAATATGTTTTACAAACAAACGCCGTAAAAAAAGATTACGGTAACTACAAAGCTCTGAACGGGCTTACAATGCACGTTCCCAAAGGAAGCATTTACGGCTTTATCGGAAAAAACGGTGCGGGCAAAACAACGCTTATCCGTCTTGTTTGCGGCTTGCAACAGCCGACGGACGGAGAAATGGAAATTTACGGTATCGGGCATAAGGATAGGGGAATTTTTAAGGCGAGGCGAAGAATGGGCGCGGTTGTGGAAAACCCGTCCGTTTATCTCGATATGACTGCGCAGGAAAATCTGAAAGAACAATACCGTATTCTCGGAATGCCGTCTTTTTCGGGAATAGACGAGCTATTGAAGCTTGTCGGATTGGAAGATACGGGCAAAAAGAAAGCAAAAAATTTTTCGTTGGGTATGAGGCAAAGGCTCGGCATTGCCGTTGCTCTTGCGGGGAATCCCGATTTTTTGATCTTGGACGAGCCTGTAAACGGTCTTGACCCGCAGGGTATTGTGGAAATAAGGGAGCTTATATTAAAGCTCAATCGCGAGAAAGGAATAACCGTTCTCGTTTCTAGCCATATCCTTGATGAGTTGTCAAAGTTGGCAACGCATTTCGGATTTATCGACAAAGGCAAAATCATAAAAGAGATGAACGCCTCCGCGTTGGAGGCGGCTTGCCGCAAATGCATTAAGATTACCGTAACCGACACGAAGATTCTGAGCGGCGTCCTCGACGAGGCGGGCGCGGAGTATTCGGTGCTGTCCGATACACAGGCGGAGATTTACGGCGAAATCGAAATTACGGAGCTCGCTTTAAAGCTCAACGCGCGGCGTTGCCGCATTCAAAAGATTACGGAACACAACGAGACCCTCGAAAGCTTTTACATCAACCTCGTCGGAGGTGAAAGATGAACAGGCTTTTGATTGCAAATTTCGCGCGGATAAAAAAGAACAAGCTGTTTTGGGTTTTATGTGGCGTTATGGCGCTTACGGCTATCGTTATGGTCGTAAACGCCGTTTCCAATCGCAATACGCAAATAGACGGCGCGATGTGTGCGTTCGCTATCCCCGTCGAAATCGCCGCGGCGATATTCATAAGTATATTTTTCGGCACGGAATACTGCGACGGCACGATACGCAATAAGCTTATTATAGGTCACGACCGGCGGCAGATTTACTTTGCGAATTTAATTACGGCGGCGATATGTTTGCTCGCGTTCGCTGCGGCGTATATGCTGCCCGTGGTGATTTTTGGCTTCCCGCTCGTTGCTCTGCCTACGGTTCAGGCAGGCCGAATGATCGCAGTCGGCATTTTAACGCTGTTTGCGTTCTGCTCTATATACGTTATGGTGAGTATGATATATTCCAATAAGGCGGGCGCGACCGTCGTCAATCTCGTGGTTGCGTTTTTGATGCTTTTTGCGGCTTTCATAATTTTCTCCTGTTTGGCGGTGTCCGAATTTTATCCCGTGTACGGCTTGGAGCCCGGAGAGGCGGAATACGTGCGCGATCCAAGCTATATAAGCGGCGCAAAAAGGACGGTTTTACAGGCGTTGCTTGATTTGTTGCCCGCCGGACAGGCAATACAGCTACTGACGGGAATGGAGAGTCCCTTGTGGGCGATGCCGCTGTATTCCGCGGGCGTTTCAGCCGCATGCGCGGGCGTGGGAGCGTTCGTGTTTTTCAAAAAAGATATAAAATAAAACAGGTGAAAAATCGTGATTTGGCTTTCGGTTATTTGTTCGATATTGTTGATTTTAACGGCGGTTCTCATTATAAAGATATATTTGATGAAAAAAGATATCGCCGAAATAAACCGTCAATTCAATGAAGTACTGAGAGCTGACACGAATACTTTGATTACCGTTGACGGTAAAGACAAAACCGTTCGCCGATTGGCGGCGGATATAAACGAGCAGTTAAAGGTCTTGCGGAAACAGCGCCTTAAATACGAGCGGGGCGATTCGGAGCTGAAAAACACCGTCGCGAATATTTCTCACGATCTGCGCACGCCGCTGACCGCCATATCCGGATATCTGGATTTGCTCGAAAAGGAGTCGAAGAGCGCGGAGGCTGAACGCTATATCGGTATTATAAAAAATCGCGCCGAGACGCTCAAACAGCTCGCCGATGATTTGTTCCGTTATTCCGTGATTACTTCGCCCGACTACGATTCGCCAAAAGAACGGCTTTCGGTAAATTCCGTTTTGGAAGAATGTGTCGCGTCTCAATATCATGCTTTGCGGCAAGCGAAAATCATACCGGAAATTCATATGCCCGAAAGTGTAGTATATTGCACAATGAACCGCGTTGCACTCAATCGTATTTTTTCCAATCTCATCGAAAATGCAATCAAATACAGCGACGGGGATTTATATATCGAACTGACCGAAAAAGGCGAAATCACTGTGTCGAATATGGCGTCTAAATTGACGGCAATAGAAGCGAATAAGTTGTTCGACCGTTTTTATACAGTTGAAAGCGCAAAAAAATCTATGGGACTCGGTTTATCGATAGTTAAAGTATTGGTTGAACAAGCCGATGGTACAATAGAATCGGAATATTCAGCAGGCAGACTTATGATAAGTATTCGTTTGCCGTTAAGCAATTAAAATTAGTTATTTCCCATAAAAAGTTTTTTCACTGCCCGTTTATGGGCGGTGAAAGTTTTGCGCCGAACAAAAGTTTATGATATAATGCACACTACCACAATGTGAGTTGTGGTAGTGTACCCTTTTAGGGTAGGAGTTCCGCAATGAGCAAAAGCTCATAGAATGCGGAAGGTTTTGGGCGGGTTAACCGCCTTGCCTTAGCTTACGGATAGAGCGTAGGTTTTTTAGTTGTACGCCTTTAAGGGCTCCCAAAAAGTATCGAAGAACTTTTTGGGAAAAGGAAAAACAACGTAGCGAAATTACAGTTTGCGCTTGCACAAACTGTTGAAAGCGAAGTTTGTTTTGACGCGCCGTGATAGGCTTTTATTGTCGTACAGTTTTACGGCAATAAAGTGTGTAGCCGGAGTTATCCGAGATCTCTTTGAGAGTGCGAAAGTCGGATAGCGTTGATGGTCTATTTTGTGTTACAAATTTTTATATAATCGAGGTATCTTTTGAGCTAAAACTATGCAAACAATTCAATAGAATGGCTAACCACCATAGAGCAATTATACGTTGCTAAACACGGTTAGAAGTCGCAGATACAAGAAGTTATCAGCGGCTTTTTTGTGTCTTTTTTACGGTATCTTTCCCACTCTTTCTTGCGTGGACGAAGATATAAATAATCATCAATCGGAGGTAAAAACAATGACAATAAGACCGCCTTAATCGGAAAGCAAACAGAAAGCGAACACGCACGCAACCGTACTGTTACGGGAAGCAAAATATCGTCGCGGACGGGCATCTATACCATAGGTATAGCACACTATACTTATTCCGCTTCGCTACATAAGTTCGTGTGCCCTGCGGGGCTTATTTGCGGCGATAAAACATTAGAAATTTATTTTGGAGGAACCAACTATATCTTATCTGATTTGCACACTGAAAAAGTATAACAACAAAAAGCGCGACAATGTAACGCCTATCGAAAAGGAAAACGAGCGCGACGAAAACTATAACCCCGACAACCCACAAATTGACCTGTCGAGAACGCATAACAACTACCACACCGTCTATCCGCAAGGCAGTTATATGGAGTATATCAACGAAAGAATTTCCACTCTACCCTTAAAGCGAAAAGTACGAAGCGACGCGGTATTGATGTGTTCGTTTATTATCGGCTCGGACGGTAACTTCTTTATCGGCTTAACGCCGTGGGAACGGCAACGGTTTTTTGAAGACGCTACGGAGTATTTTGCCGAAAGATTCGGCAGAGAGAATATCATTTCGGCGGTAGTCCACGCGGACGAAACAACACCGCATTTGCACTTAAATCTTATTCCTATCGTCGCAAACAAGTTAAGCGCAAAGCAGTTATTCACGCGAGCGAGCTTACGTGAATTGCAAACAGACTTTCACGAGAAGGTCGGAAAGTGTTGGGGTTTGGAACGCGGCAAGGAAGGCAGTCAAGCAAAGCATATCGACACGGCAGAGTTCAAAGCCAAGGCGATTATAGACCGCGCTGAAAAGAGAGCCGAAGAAACGGAAAAGCAAGCCAAGACCAAAGCCGAAGAATATTTGAGCGGTATTGAAAGTTCTATCGAAGCCGAGCGCGGCAAGCCTATTCCCAAACGCAAGAAAGCGGTTGAAGCGGAAATAGAAAGTTTGCGCGTAGAAAACGCGGCGTACAAAGAGCATATCGCTATCAAGAACAGAGATACGGACTATTTGTTCGAGCAGTTGCAAAAAGCGGAACGGCAAGGCAAAGCAAACGACACCGCTTTCAAAATGGTAACGGATATGATGAGCGCATATCCCGACGAGTTCGACGCGCTTTTGAAAAAGTCAAGGGCAAAGAAAAGCCCGCCTACTTCCTTTAACGGAAACCGCAACACAAGCGGCAAAGGCGGCAAGTAAAAACAACTAAATAGACAAACAAAGACCGTGAAGAATACGTCCACAGGAATATGAGAAGTTAAAAGGACTGAAAGAGCGTTCACGGCTTTTTTATACGAAAAATACCGCCTTTGAGCGGATACGCGACATAGAGCGCGTTAAGATACGTGCATAGAACACGGAGGAAATCGAATATGAAAACTGAATATGAATGATTATTAAATTTTTGGAGGAACAACTACGAACAAGACGTTGGAACAATTACGCGAGGAGTTTGCAGGCGCACCCACTTCGCAAAGAGAGTATATGATTGAGGGAAAAAGATACATTGTAACAAGCCACTTTTGCGGAGATAAGAACGTGGACGAAGTTTTACGAAAGATAGCCGTTAATCGTGCATACCGCGACGCAGGCTTAAAAAACTAACTTTACTATCGGGCAGCTTTGAAATTTATTAAGCATAGCCGCCCTTCACATATCGGATCGGGCTTGCCAAATTCGGTGTATTGTGGTATAATACCCGTACATTGAATTTGGCTGCTTTGATTCAGAGGAGTAAAATAAATGAAATCAAAGCAAATACAACTGAATAACAAAGTTGGACTATATATGCGACTCAGCAAGGACGACGAGCGTCAAGGCGAGTCGTTGTCTATCGAAAACCAGCGCAATATCTTAACCAAGCATGCGCAAGAGCGCGGTTGGACGGTTATAGACGAATACGTTGACGACGGGTACAGCGGAACAAACTTCGACAGACCGCAAGTACAAAGACTGTTAGAGGACGCCAAGACGGGCAAAATCGACACGATAATCGTTAAAGATTTATCCCGTTTCGGTAGGAACTACATCTTTGTGGGACAGTACGTCGACTATATCTTCCCGATATACAATATCCGCTTTATAGCCATATCGGACAACGTAGACACGGCGAACGTGAACAGCGCGGGTATGGATATGATGCCTATAATGAACATCTTTAACGAATGGCACTCGGCAAATACGTCAAAGAAAATCCGCGCGGTAACCGAAGCGAACGCAAAGGCGGGCAAATATCGTTCTACTCACGCGCCTTACGGTTATGTAAAAGGTACGGGTGATAAATGCTTACCCGTAATCGACGAGCCTGCGGCAACTATCGTCAGACGCATTTTCGAGATGAGAGCGACGGGAAAGACGTTAAACGAAATCTATACCGTTCTCAACAACGAGAAAGTGCCTATCCCCGCCGTTTACCTTTATGAGAAATTCGGTATTACAAATAAAAAGCCGAACAAGAACTTATGGGCGGACAGTATTCTTCGGAGTATTCTCAAAAATCCTATGTATCTCGGTCATTTGGTACGTTTGCGCTATACTACCGTATCTTACAAGAACAGGCGGCGCACAAACCGCGAGCCTATCGTATTCCCCAATGCGTTCGAGCCAATCGTTACGCAAGAGCTTTGGGATAAATGCCGAGAAATCGAGGAGTCCGTTGCAAGCCACGGCAAGCACACTTCGAGAGGCACAATGCACGTTTTATCGGGACTGATGTTTTGCGCCGACTGCGGCGGTAAAATGAAGCTCGGACAGCAAGATTTGAAACCGTCCAAAGAGCATCCCGAAAGACGTATTCGTTACCACTACATTTGCGGCAATCACTCGCGGTTTGGAAAATTCTATTGCTATAACCACTACATACGGCGCGAGGATATAGAGCAAATTGTGCTTGACGATATACGCGCAAAGGCAAAGCTAATCTTGGACGATGAGCAAAAGGCGCGAGCGGACTTCTTGAAGTATAAAGAACAAATCTCTGCGGCAAAGCATAAATCCGACAGCAAAGCATTAACGCAAAAGACGAAACGGTTTAACGAACTTGAACGGCTGACGCAATCGGTTTACGAGGATAAAGTGTTAGGCAAGATACCCGAAGATATTTGTTTGAAACTTCTTGCCAAATACACCGAAGAACAAACCGAACTGAAAGCGGAAATAACCGAGCTTGAAAACGCGCTGTCCGTCGTAAGCAAGAACGAAGCCGACGTGGACGAGTTTATCCGTAGGCTTAAACGCTATACTGACGTACCCGAACTTACACGGGAATTGTGCCTTGAACTTATAGAGTATATAACCATAGGCGCAAGCCCCGACGACAAAACGGGCGCAAGAGAAATCCACATCTACTACAAACTTTTGGGCAAAGATACCTAACCAAAATAACTACATTGTCCATTTGCGCATATTAGTAAACTGAAATGCGGCTATTGCGGCAGTACGATAACAGCCGAGTGCGGCACTGCCAAAAACGGCGAAACCAAGCGCTATTACAAGTGCTTGGGTCGCAAGCATAATAACGGTTGCAATAAGCAAGCGATTAGAAAAGACGTTCTCGAAAACATAGTGCTCGATAACGTTATTTCCGAACTGAACAAACCGCAAGTTATGAATACAATCGTTAAAGGTTTAATGCAAGAACAGCAACGCCAAATGCAGTGTAATACCGCATTGAACTTATTGCTCAAAGAAAAGCGCAGTGCCGAAAATTCCATTGACAATATTATGTCCGCGATAGAAAACGGCGGCACAAGTAATACTGCTATGAAACGCCTACGCGAGCTTGAAAACCGCATTGAAACATTAGACAAGCAAATAGTCATTGAGCGCAGTAAAGTCGCCGTAATGCTTACCGAAGCCGATATACGCGAGTTTTACGCCAAAGCGTTACGGTTAGAGCCGAAAATGCTCGTAAACTATCTCGTAAAAGATATAGTCCTATTCGATGATAAGATAGAAATACACTACAACAGCCCTATAACGAATTGTCCCGACGATAAGTCGGGCTTTTCTTTTTGCGATAAATTCGTAGATATGTTGGTCTATTCGGAATATACCGTAAACTACAAACCGATAAGACTTATTATGTATGTATGAGATACATACAACGGCTATTTATTCCACAGTGCTATTGACTGGAACCTTACTTGCGGTGTGTTTATAGGCAAATAAGGGCGAAACGCTGCAACCCGACTAATTGATATTAGTCGGGTTTTGGTTTGCCTTTGGCGTTAATAGCCTAACACACCGCAATTCCAGTCAATAGCCTTTTGCTGCATAAACCGCCGTCAGCTCGTTATTTAATTTCTAAATAATGAAAGTAGCTCGCACAAAGCATTGTAAGTTGCTTGATTTTTCAAATCTTGCACAAACCTAAATTGATTTTGCGGACTTAATTTTTTATAATCATTTACAAAATCATTGCTTGCTTTGAGTGTCTTTACAAAAAACTCTTGATATTCTCTTTCTTCGTTCGTCATTATAATTATCACTCCTTACAAATCTTATAAAAAAACCTAAAACGTTCCTTTATTTGGGGTTCGTTTTAGGTTCTTACTGGCGGACGACAACGTGTGCCGTAAGAACCGTTTAAAAGACAAAACCACGTAGACTCAAAAACTGCATAAGCAGTCGCTCGATACAAAGAAAAATGGCTGACAAGATAGTTGGTCTTATCAGCCATTCGACGTTAAATTGAAATTTATCTTACGTTTATTCAATCAACAAACCGCCCAATTGTTGTTACGCTAATTCCCAAACCATGATGCCGTTTGTCTAATTTTTTTAATTACACTTTTTGGATAAATATAAACAATTAATATTATATCCCGATTTCTTATATAGTTCGAATGCGTCGGTGTTTGGTGCAAACACTTCAAGCTGCGTATAAGCACAATCGTTTTTCGCAAAATATTTTTCGGCGCGTTGCAATAGGGCACTGCCGATTCCTTGCCCGCGCTTTGCTTGCGTTACCACCAAATCGCTTATAAAACCGATTTTCGGGCAAGACGTGGTGATGTCATCCTCGCCGCCGCCTTGAAATATTTTGCATACAATACAACCGACCGCCGCGTTATTTTCTTTTGCCAAAAAGATTCTGCCGCTATGCTTTTTAATCTCTTCCAAGACATTACGGAAATAGTCCTCTCGGTAATTATCCTTTAATACAATAACGCCGCGCTTATCCAAGCCCGCTAAATAGCTTTGCAATTCCACGAATAAGTCTTTAACGGCTTCGGCATATTCGTCGCTGTACTCTACTATATTCACGTTCGTACAACCTCCCCGTTGCATTTTTTATGTCAGAACACTAAATTACTGTTTATCGTACTGACATTATAACAAAAACAGAATATTTAATCAAGCAAACGGTAAGGCACTTAATGATTGCTTTCAAAGAATATGAAAAATGACCGATAAGAGGGTGGGGAGTTCTTATCGGTCATTTTTTGGTGGAGCGGGTGGGGTTCGAAGCAGAGCCATACGTTAAATACGGGTAAATATAGCCTAAAATAGGGCTTTTATGGGTCTTTTTAAGCATTTTGGCACTGTATAAATGCCGCGTTTTGGGGGCAAATTGGGGGCAGAGGCTCAATAATTGAGTTTTTGCCCCTCTTTTATTAAGTAGTCGTCCGGTAAATCGGTGTATGAGTTACCGAGAATGCCTGAGCTGTGGCCCATGTATTCATCACGGGCGGCTTCCGCTATGTCACACATCTTGCACCGAGTGTAAAAAGTTGTGCGTAGGTCGTAAAGCTTGTGGTTGCCATTGAATATGGCGTTGAATGCGTCGCGCAGTTGGTCCGGGCTTTTTTTAACAATTACGGTTTCTTCGGTTATGTACGGTCGGAGCATGGGCGTTATCGGAATGCGTTTTGTTTCTTCCTTGCCGCCTTTGCGTTTGCTGTTGCGAGCGTAAATCATTTCGCCGACTATTTGCACGGTAGCATATTCGTTGGGTCGTATTCCTGTATACAGTCCAATAGCGAATAGTGTTCGGAAGGGCTCTTCGGCAGTATCAAGTAAATACTTTTCTTCGTCTACCGTCAATGCTTTGCCGTGTTTGCTCTCGTGCTTTTCGTGATAGACAATATCCAACGGGTTGTGTTGAATCAAGTTGTGCCGGATAGCCATTTTAAAAGTTTGGTTAAGTAGCGAGAATACTTCCGAGGCTGTCTTGTGTTTGCCTTCCGCAACGATACTGTCTATAAGCATTTGGCAATACTGTGGCGTTATTTCTTTAAGCGGTAGGTTTCCAAAGTAGGGGATAAGCTGAACACGAAGCCGGATAAGGTCTTTTTTGTATGTGTTCGGTTGTACCTTTCGGATTCGGAACGTTTCAAAGTAGTACATTGCGAATTTGTCAAAAGTCGTTGGAACGTTCGGTGCTACTGGTAGCGCGGGCCTGTTTTGTGATTCTTGAAGCTTCTGAATAAACTTAGTTTTGGCGGCTTCAAGTGTAGGTGCGTTTGCTGAGATGTTTAAACCTTTGCGGCGGTACCGTATCTCAAAGTTTACCGAGTTGCCGCGGATCCGTTTGCGAACGTGCGCGCGGACGTCGTTTGTTTTAAAGATTTTTCTAAATTCTTTTGGCATTTTGGATAATTCCTTTTCGGTGAACTCCAAAATATCCGTTGTGTCAGATACGATTAAGTTATCTTGAGATAGCGACCCTCCTTGAGGTGAGAATTGATTGTCGGCCTTTATATAGCCGAGTAAAACGCAAAGCGCGTTTTTAACTGAGCTGTTTTGTCGCTCGATTTCGGACGTCGCCGCGGCAATACTTGTGAGTTGAGATAGGATAAATTGGTTTTCCATGTGGACACTCCCGTTTTTGGGAGTAGGGTAACGCATGGAATGAATATGTCAATACATTGGTTATTGTTTACAAATCAGTAAATCTTTTTGACGGTTTAGCAATCGCCTCAAGATATTCTCTTCGTTCGCGAGGAACGCATCCTTCTAAATATAACAGTAAAAGTGCTGGGTAGTTATAGTGTGTTGTTGTATAGATAGTATATTCTCTTTTTTGTTCGTCGGTTAGTTCTTCGAATAGTAATTGCATATATGATAACTTTGAATTAGATTTTTTTTGTTGTGTCGTATTTGGATTATTTTGTTGTAAATGAGAAGTTTGATTTTTTTGGTTACTTTGTGTAATGCGTTTGTTGTATGTGGATTGCTTTTTCTCGAGCCAATTGTGGTAATGTGCGTCAAAATCTTTTAATGTTATGGAATTATTGTCGATAATTAAATCGTCGAGCGAAGCTTCTTCTTTATATAATTCGGTAAATCCGTGGGTGTATGTTTCGTCATATTGATATGTATCAAGTCTATATTGTTCGATTTTATTTGTTTCTGAATCTATTACTATGCAGCTATTGTTTTTTGCAAAATTTACCGGATACCTCTTTCCGAACATCATACTATTTTCTGTTTGATTATTATTCAATTGCCCTATGAATATCCAACAAACAATTATGTTATTGGCATCGTATATCGTTTGTAGTCTATCTATTTCAGAGGCTGATTTTTGTTGTGTTATTATTTCTATTGCGATTTGATTTTCGTTTTTGTTGTAATATAAATGGGTGTAATGGTTACTGATTATTTTTTTATCTGTTTGGATATTTAATCCCATTTTTTTAAAATGAGAATATAAATTCCGTTGGATGCGACGTATTTGTTCTGTATTTCCTCTGTCATACTTCGCATAGTCGCATTCACAATTGTTAACGTGAGCAAAGTATTCTGAGCGTATTTCGCCATGACAAAATTTAAGTTGTGGGTCTGGACAGTTTTCATCTGGGCAGTATAAGCGTTTATTTTTGCTTGCTGTTTTTATTTCTAATTCTAAATTAATGTCTTCAATTACTTCTGACGCTGTTATTATTTTCCCTTGGTATATTGCTTTTTCCATATTATTTTCCTCGTCTATTTTAAAATTTGTTGAGTGTTAACTCCTTGACTTTGTAGCATTCCTACTAAGTATCCAAAAGCAAGTGCTCGGAGTTCTGGTTTTATTGCTTTATACAGTTTTGCGGTCTGAATAAAGTTGTTATCTGAAAGAATGTCGACGTATTCATTATCGAAGTCCGATAATGCTTTAGGTGATTTATCGGGTTTTGTATGAATGGGTAGGGTGGTTTGAAAATCTGATAACCCGAGTAATTCTTCTATTGTTATATTATAAAATTGAGCTAATTTTATAAAAAAATCTATTCCCGGAACAGCTTCGTCCTTTTCCCATCTGTTTATGTTTTGTTGTGATGTTCCTATTGCGCGTGCTAATTCTGATTGATTATGTCCTGATATTTCTCTTTGTGTTCTTAGTGCTTGTCCATATTTATTCATAACTTTTTAACTCCTTTTAAAAATTATACACAAAAATGTGTAAAAAGGTATTGACAAACACATTGTTGTGTGATAGTATATTTCTATTAACACATTGTTGTGTGATAAAGGAGTAGGTATTATGGCACAAGATAATCTCTGTAAATTAAAAAGGCCCGCTATTGGTGAAAAACCGAAGTGCGAGCTTTGTGATGGTGAACTATCTAAGACGGCAATTGTCGTGCGACTTCCAAAGTTTGGATTAAGTTACCAATGTTGCCGTGGGTGTGCAAGGGCGGTATTTAAAGTTAATCTTTAAAATGCCATGCAAAGGGTGTTTTTTCTAAAGTATCGAGATAAGCCTCATATACATTTGCTTTTAACATCATAAAAGTTGTAATTGGGTTTACCGCCTCGTAAAACGGATAATTGATATTTGTTTTGAGAGCTTCGGCAATAAACTCATCCTCGGCCATGCCAAGTAAAAGTAATGTAACTCGTAATGGATTATCTTTATTTGAAAACCACTTTTTAAAATCTTCTAAACCATTTTCTGTTTCCAATATTTTTATCATTACTTTATTGGTATTTCGGATTTTGCGTTGAAGTTTAATTCGTTCACCAGCTTTCATGGCTTACCTCAAAATTTTTTATAATTATAACACAGATGTTTAAATAAAACAACCATTATTAAAGGGAAATAGATGTCTCAATTATGAAAAAACTTTTTGCTTACATATTGTGTGGACTTATCTTTTGTTTATTGGCATGTCTAAGCTACAAGTTTTTTGGTTGGTGGGGTATCTTATTACTTTTGTAAGTAAATCAACGTTAAAGGAGTAAACACATGGAAAACAAAATAGCACAGCTCATGGCTGTTGCCGAGTCGAACAGAAGTCCGGTGGAACGTGAAGCCTTACAGTTACATGAACGGCTTGTCTATGACAAGCAAATGGTCGAAGTCGGGATTGTAAGTATGTGCCGTGACCTCAAAGACATTCGCGACGGTAAGCATTATCAGACGTTAGGTTTCGAGGATTTCGGCGAGTACACAGAGCAAATGCACGGAATCGGAGCGCGGCAAGCGTACAAGTACATACGCATTTACGAACAGCTCGGCATAGAGATTTTGAACTCGAGTTCAAAAATCGGGGTCACTAAACTTTTAGAGCTCGCGTCATTGGACAGCGAAGAACGTCAAGAACTGTTGACCGCTCACCCTATCGACGAGCTCGAGGACATGAGTACCGCCGAGGTAAAACGTCTTACCGCAGAAGTCCGTCGGCTCGAAGAGCAGTTAAGCTTTTTCGAGAATGAGGAAAATTTGAACTCAAGTTCAAAACCCGACGATTCACAGCTTCGCGAAGAAATAGAACAGCAAGTCCGAAGCGAGTACGAAGCACGGTTAAAGGAAGCCCAAGCAAGCGCCAATCAAGAAAAGCTAAAGGCATTAGCCGAACAGCGCGACGTTGTAACTAACCTTAAAGCCGAGCTTAAGCAAGCTAAAGCGGATTTGAACTCAAATTCAAAAGTTATAAAAGAAGCACAAGATCGCGCTAAACAAGCCGAAGAAGCGGTCGCCCAAGCAATTGAACTCGAGGGCAAAATCAAGGACATGGAAGTCCAAAAAGCCGAAATGGAAAAGCAGATCAGACTTTCGTCCGACCCCGAGCTTACAAAGTTTAAATATCTGTTCGAGAGTTGGCAGATGGCTACTAATACAATGTTTGAGCAACTTGCAAAGCTTGACGAAGCAACACAGGAAAAAATGCGCGCGGCGGTCAATGCCGTTATGGGTGAACAGCTATGAGAAAAGACGAGTTTTTAAAAATGATGATCGAGGATATCCAAACGGAACCCGAGTCTAAAAAATCACTGTATATGGATGTCATAGACTGCATGGACATTGCGCTTTCTCAATGCTCTGCGGACTTTGACGTTCCGCATGATAAAACCGTTAGGGGCGCGTTCGAGCTCATAGAAAGGCGCGGTCAGGAACGTCAAAAACAGGGTGTTGCGTGCGTGGGCCCGTTTGAAGCGGCGGAAATAATCGCCGAGTATCTCGGTGCGAAGTACGAGCGTGCAAGCAAGCGTTATATTACCCCGAAAAAGACTGTCAAGCTGGAGGACTTTATCTGATGAATGACATGGATTTATTGGATATTGATTTTGACAGCGAGGCAGATCTCGAGGTCTTCGACGTCGCGTCTGACGAGTTTTGCTCTAATTCAGAATATATTGGTGTTTTTTTCTTCGGTAAGCTCATTAACGACAGTGTTTTCGTTGATGAGGTTATAGACGAAAATAAGTACTACGCATGCTGTCCTGTTTGCAATCAGTTAATGGTGCAAAAGAAAAAGCCGCGCGACGGTGAATATTTCTCTTGCCCACATTGTTATACCGACGGACAGTTGTACGACTTCCGCGACCTCAATTCCAAAGTCAATAATCACTTTACTTGCTATTACGGATTTTTGGAATTCATGGACAAAGGCGTTTGCTTGAGATTATACGACGTAACATTGGATTACTCCGGACGCGCCTGCGACGATTATACAACGTTGTCTTGCGTTCCGGATATTGTCGTTGACGAGGTCGCACGCGAATATTGGTACGACGGTCGTATCGAGCATTACAAGTGGAACACCAAGCTTCGCGAATGGGTGTCCGTTCCGACGATACAAGATTATATGTACTACATAGTTAACTACAATCCCGCGCTTGATTCTAATGAATCATGCTTTTTGGCAGACATTGTAGAGGACGGAAAATCCTACGTGCAAACCCTCGCCGGGCGTGCTTCGTCCAAAGCATATAACGCTTTGTCAAGCTATAACTTCCATTCCCTTGCTTCCGCTTCGGTGTATTGCCCGAATGTGTTCGGCGATAGTAAGAAGATATCCAAAGTTCTCAAGCTCGATTATAACCGCGTAAAAGCGTGCATGGAACCGCAGGACATAGATTTGGAAGAGCTCTTGGCAATGCGCGAGTTAGACGTTTATGGACTGTCGTTGTCGCAAAAGAACGTTGAGCTCATGTGTAGACTATCCGGAAAGAATCCGCAGGTCTACAATAGCGACAATATAAGAAAGACATTTAAGTATTTGCGCAATCAGATGTCACGGGGTAATACCGTGCACGTCGCTAACGACTATTACGATTACCTTTCAGATTGTCGTAATCTCGGCTTAGACGTCGAACGTGCAGATATCCGTTATCCGACAGACTTGTCAAAGGCTCATACGCGAACGACCGCGCTTCTTAAAATAGAAGCCAATCGGGATATGGACGAGCGTATACGCGACGTTTACAATCGTTTTAGCGCATTGTGTGAGTTTTCCGACGGGGAGTACTGTATAGTCATGCCATCGAGCTGTGAAGAGATTATGTATGAGGGCAAAGCTCAATCCCATTGCGTCGGGAATTACTGCGAGCGCATGGCTAAGGGCGAGGATATAATCCTTTTTCTTCGGAAGCTAAGCGATCGGGACAAGCCGTTCTACACTATCGAGATTCGCCCGATTATGAAAAAGCTGGATATTGTCCAGTGCCGAGGTTATATGAACGGCAACAAGATTCCGGCTGTAGACGAGTTTCTTTCAAAGTACGAAGCATGGTTTAACAGTCGTAAAAGCGACGTGGAATGCAGTTCGCGCTGTAAGTATTACAAAGCGGTTTGCAAGGATTCCGACGGTCGGTACGTGAGTCATTGGGATAATAAGACGGAATACCGTATCGGTGAGATTATAGAAGCGCACATGGAAAGCAATCCCGATTTAACGGCGGTGTCCGGCATACATATTGCTTCGCTCGAATTCGCCAAGACCTACGGCGATAGCTGGGCGAACCCCGCGATCCTCGAAATAGAGGTGGACATGCGCGACGTGGTTATACCAAACGCCAAGGATCAGCTCCGAACAAAACGCGGTAAGGTATTGCGTGAAGTGCCTATGTCCGAGCTCGGTGATTGGGGCGTACGACATAGCTTTGGCTCAAGATAATTAACTAAATCAAAATACCTCGCGCCCAATGGGGATAAGGGCAAAGGAAAGAATATGGCAAGATTTTCTCAGAAAGAGAAGCGCAAACACTATACCGATGTTGCAAACGGTACAGTACCCGTCAAAGCAAACAGTAAGTTTAGTCCGGCGGAACAACAGGCTTATGCTCGAGGACAGCGCGACGCGCGCAATGAGAGTGCGGCAATATATGCAGTAAAAAATTCCACTCCCGAGGAAAGAGAGTCGCACCGTCTTAAGAAAGCAAGAGAGAAATACGAGTATCTTAAGCAAAAAGCTGAGAAAAAGAAAAAGTAACTCTTCCACCGCTGTGCTATCGGCGTAAATACGGGCGTGTTACTCCTTTGTTTCCCCGCGTAAAAGCGGGGGTTATGGGATGTTAGTTTACGGGGCTTGGTAAAACGTGCGGACTGTCGGGACAGTCTGCAAGAGGTAGGTTCGAGGCCTGCACATTCCACGAGCCGAAAGGCAAAAAAATATTTTTTAACCCGCGACCGAGGGATCGGCGAAAGTGAGGTAAATCATGGCAAATCAAAAGACTTCGACAACACAAGAAGTAGTCAGGAAACTCGAGGTAAAAGCGCGTTTCATTATGCGCAACTATGAGCAAAAGGACGACAACGGCAATAAGACGACAAAGGACTATTTGTCGTTTGAGCTTGTAGAGCCGTTCGGTCCTGAGGAATTGCTTAAGGACGTTGCGCTTAAGGCAAAATGGGATAGGTACGACGAGAAAACCGGTCGCCTTGTCCGTCCCGACCGAGTATTTTCCAATATGTCGTATTATGCGCGTAAGGCTTTGCGTACAGCTCCCGAGATTCCCGTCAGAGTGACTATTGAGCCTGTTACATACAAGAGCAAAAAGTCAGGTGACATGGTCAAATACGCCGCTATTTTTGCAGAACCGACTTTTACGGAACTCGAGGATGAAAGACCCGTCGAAATGGTTGTCAAGGGCGCCCAAGCGGCAATGGACTTTGCGTTGCTTGCCGGCAAGGCTTTGGGTATTACGGTTAAGCCTAAGGATGACGATGACGATAACGGACTTTTGCCCGATTAATCAGTCCACTATATGGGTGCAGTTAAATGCTGTACCCATTAGGCTTTGGAAATGTGCGTTGAGTATGCAATAAGCTCAAAGGAACCGGTTTGGGGATACCGGACTAACAAAATCCCTATCAAAAAATACGGCGTGCCCTATGCCGTAAAGGGGTAAGGATAAAAAGAATGACGAATAAAGCAAAGACGTCGGCAATAGCCAGATTATTGTTTCTGCTTGCGCTTGCGCTCGGGCTCGGCTTTGTTTCCGATTGGTATAGGAATTGGAACTTCAAGTCATGGTTTAACTATTGGGGTAAAGGTCCGACGGCAGTTAAACCCGCCGACCCGGACGAACCCGTAGAAGCCGAGCAAATAGCGTTGTTTTCCGTGCTCGACGACGATCGCTTCGACGAAGCGCCCGTTTATACTATAACGGCGACTGTTACCCCGTCCAACGCTACTAATAAATCGGTCGATTGGGCTATGTCGTGGGCTAATCCGGATAGCGATTGGGCGACGGGCAAAACCGTTACCGACTACATAGTATTAACACCCGAAAGTGACGGGGCTCTTGTAGCCACTGCCGAGTGTGTACAGGCTTTCGGCGAGCAAATAATAGTGTCGATTGTATGCCGCGAAAATCCCGAGCTCAAAGCAAACTGTACGTTGGACTATAAGCAAAAGGTCACGGACGTGCAGTTGTCTTTGTCCGGCGGCAAGGTAGATAACACAACGCTTGTCGGATCTTGGCAATTGTGCGACCCGACGTCGTATGAATTCGGTTATGCCGCCAGTACGCTTCCGGTTGGTACGTCTTCATCAGGCAATACTATTTATGGCGGGTATTCCGATTATGATAATTTTCTTTTTACGGTATCGACAATACCCGGTATTGAGTTTAAAGGGCTCCAATGTATTTGGGATAGTTCGGGCAAACTGACCGGTTTTTGGTTTTTTTACTTATCTTCGCCCAATTATTCTATTCGGTTTGCCGATTTAGATAATTATGAGGATTTTACAATCACCATTCTTAAGCATATACCCGAAACCGTAGAAAATACCGGGAAACCTTCTTATTCGGTTGAGCTCGATAATAAAAATTTCGATGATCTCTTGTCTGCTTTTAATCTCGGGCTGTTTAAGAAATTATCGTCAAGTGTAACTCTTGAGGAAACGGACTCGGATACCATTATCCAATCTTTGGAATACGGACAGGGATATAGCTTTAAGCTCGATTATTCGCTTACCGAGGGCACAATTAAGCGGGATATTTCTATCATGCGCTCTACGCTCGATATAGGCTTCGTTTCGGATATAGAGTCGCTTATTTATTTCGAGCCCTCATTACGCGACCTATACAATCCGTCGGCGTATCTACCCGGTATGACGTATCAGCTCGGCGACGAGTTTACCATTGACTTGGCTTTTATAGCCCGCCGAATGTGTATGCTCGACGAGTATTACGTAGACAAGTCCGACTACGTTCCGACAGACGAGGGTGTGGAACTTACCAAGAAGTTTATCGCGGATATTAAAACACAAAACCCGACGTTCAATCTCATGTTTGTAGATTTGGACTTGTGCGGCTCCGACGGCTCGAGTATTTATCACCAACGGTTTTATATAGGGCTTGACCTAAGCGGCTACATTATCCCGGTTGATGACGTAACGGTCGGACAGGGCTCGTTTATATTCTAAGACGGCGGTATGTCGAGGGCAAAAGCTCTTGACCTATAACGCTATATGAGGTTTCTATGGAAAAACATATAAAGTATAAAAAATATAAAAGGCTTATCTTAATCCTTTACGTGCTGTGCTTCGTGCTCTCGCCCCTGTCTTTTGGCTTGGGTCTGTTGCTGAATGCGTATGCCGAGGAAGCGGAATATACAAGCGCGTTAGAGGATTTACAAAAGGACAGCAAGTTTAATATTGACGAGTATCCGGACAAAGCGGACGATTACTCGATACAAGTAATTCAGCTCGCCGAGAGTTCGAATAATGAATTGTTTATTTATACATATCAGCCGAGTCAAAAGACAACGCCTTTCACGGCAACCGATATTAACATGTCGTTGTCTGAGATTATAGACGGTACCGATCTTTACGGTTTAACGCTTTTAAATACAGACGGCGTGTTCTGTAAGTACAAAGTCAATGATTACACTGTATCGGACAAGCCCGTACGTTATTATAACATTACGAGCATATATCGCCCTTGGCAAAACGGTATCGATGAGGAAACAGGTAATGATAATACCATTGACGAAGTTGTATTTGACGTGTCGCAATTATGGACCGTCGTTGGCCTTGACAGCGAAATTTCATATTACTGCACTAAAACCGAAACGGTAACTATTACAGAAAAATACAATGATTTTTTGAGATACTCAAACGGTTGGAATCTTGCGCCGTTTAAAACCTCTTGCGATAGCCATTACGTAGCTTTTTCGACGAATATGGATATTGAGTATCTCTATGACGCGACCGTTAGCTATTTTACTCAATTGTATGTGGCTGGTAAGCCTGTTTCTGCCGAAGAGTCCTCTCAAGGCGGTGAGCATAAACACACTGTCAACCTTACAGATGTTGAAACGGCAAGTAATAAAGCCGACGGTTGGTTTGCGGAAAAGCATACGTGGAAAAGGATCGAGAGTATTGCCGCCTTTAAAAAAGAAAATGAAAACGACCTGACTACCGAAGCAAAAAAGGGGTTAAACGGTAAGCAGTGGATTTTGCGTTTCGCTGAAACCGAAGTTAATTATTGGGGTGGAGCGGCTTCGGATGTAGTTCAGAGTTATACAAAGGTTACTGCCGTGACAATATTAGAGCTTCACTTTAAGAGCAACGGCATTGTGTACAATCTCGGCGTAGTGGATAATAAGCAATCCGGCGACGATAAGCCCGGGAATGTGCAGGATAACGATCCACTGCAATGGCTTAAGGACATACTCAATTGGATAAAGGACAATTGGTATTGGCTTGTAATAGGCGCGGTAGGAATATTGGCTTTAATCGTGCTTGCGCCGTTCCTGCCTTCGATTGCGATTGCTATCGGAAACTTTCTTTTGTTACTGTTAAAAGGTCTGTGGTGGCTTATAACGCTACCGTTTAGGGGCATTGCCGCACTCGTCGGGCTTATTAAGAGCAAAAAGGACGGTGTTTCATGATAACCATAATCTTCGCCGAGCCGCGCGCCGGAAAGACGTGCTTTATGACCCATACCGCCAATCAGATAGCGTTCGACTACCGCCGGAATAAAGCAATGCAAACGGAGCTACAGCAAAAGATAAACAGCGGCTTCACGGGTATACAAACGATTCCGCAACATTGCGTGTCGGCTAACTACGATATAATCCTGCGCAGGTTCAGATGCAGTCCTCGACTGTCCAGACGGATCAACCCGTATAAGCTCGGTTTTGTCAATAATTTTGTCGAAACGCACTTTAATATCCCGTACGAAGCAATATTCATAACCGAAGCGCAAAAGTATTTAAACAGCCGTATGGCTACGTACTTCCCCGATTGGCAGAGCCGTTGGTACGAACAGCACGGACATAACAATTTGGATATTTGGTTAGATACACAGCGGCCCATGCTTATAGACGTTAACGTTAGGGAGCTGTCGCACTTTATTCATATCTACAATCTCGAGATAGACTACGGTCGTTTCGGTCAACCGTGCCGCTTGAGGTGGACTATTCGGAAGATCCCGAATAGCGGACTTTTCGATAGATACATGTCGAGCGGCATGCGGGATAAGGACTGCTACGAAGATGAAGTCGTAACTGCCGATTACAACGTATTCCGAAGCTACGACAGTCGGTGCTGTAAGCCTAAGTTTTATGCCGGGCATGAGTATGACGATATAGACTACCGACCCGCCGAAGTGACGGAAGAGAGCTTTGACGGATATATGAAGTTCCTACGGGAGTTCGACGACGAGCTTCCGGAAAATTTCTGGGTGAAAAGGAGTGAGAAAACGAAAGCCTCATGATATTCGGAAGAAAGCATAAAAAAAACGACGCGTCGGACATCAATCCGAACGAGAAAATAAATTATAACGAATTCGACCTTTTGGACGAGCTTAACAGACGTGCTTTTGATTCGTTCGCTCTGACATTTGATAAAGAGGACTTTGTTCCTGTAAGCTTTTTAGATGAGGTGTGCATGCGGATTTACAAAACTTTTAAGAAGCGGTTTAAAAAGCTTAAGAAATCGAATAAGCTTTTCCAAAAATGGTTTAAAGAAAACTTTCCTCAACTCTTGGAAGAACGGCAGAAAAAGCAATTTGAAGAACAGGTGCAAGAACTACGAGCTCAAGAAATGCCGAACGCCGAGAATATGCCCGATGACCGGGGCCAACGATCTGAGCGGTAGGGCGGCAAGAGGTGGTTAATATGGAAGATAACAATCGGAATAAACCTCGGCGCAAATGCACGTCGGAAGCGCAAAAGATAGCTATACGCCGCAATTACGCTATTAGAGCGAGGAATGCTAAGCTCGAAGCTTTAGCGGTATCTGCCCCCGGACAATCGGTTAATTTAACTCCGGTAAAAAAGAGCGCTGTAGGCAAGATTTACCGCGGTGAAACAAAGTACATAGATAAGGAACCAAAGAAGCAACGCAACTATGTTGTAGTGCGAGATACTCCGCGCGGCGTGTCGGTTGCTAAGCTTAAAACTATTAAACAGTTTGACGAGCACGGCAAAAATGCGGATAGAGCCCTTGTTGAGATTAACCATGAGCGTTATGATTTACCAAATCGGACAGGTGTAGATTTTCAAACGTATAATAAAAATCTCATGTCCGGAAAGCCTATTAAGCTCGAGGATAAAGACGTATTCCCTGAAGATAGAGAACGTGCGGTTTTGAGCAATAGAGATAAAAGTAAAGTTCTAATACATACTGGCGTAAAAAAGCCAAATCGACGAAAAAAAAGAGAGTAACTGTGTTACTCTCGCCTGCGCTGGTAAGGCGATAGGTTTCTATCTCTTACGAATTACCGTTTGATACGGTAAGCGCGCTACCTTGATTACAAGTATACATCAAACGCAATAAGTTTGTCAAGCGAATTGCCGCGGCTATTCATCGTAGCCGAACAACGTCGTCTATGAGCGCCGTCCGACAGCGCACCACCGCCTTAACCAAGCTTCCTCCGGCAAAGCCGAACAAACGGACAAGCCGTTTAGAACGACGTGGCCGAACGGCAGACGAAAAAAAGAAACCAAACAACCACAACGCCTATGCGTTGCGAAACCCTCTTACATCAAACAGCACGCCTTAGCGTGCACCTTTTCCGCGACGACCACGGCGCGGTAGACTTGCGAGAGACGCCACAGCGTCGGTTGTGACCACCTGTGCGAAACTCTGTTCGAAACCGGAACGGTTTTGACCGGAGTTTTGCCCGGGTGTTCGCAACTCGGAAGTCCTTAAGTTAACTGCCGAGCCGAACGCACGAAAGTGCTGTTCAGAGCGACAGGCTGAACAAACAGGCCGCCCACGGCGGCAGAAAACAAACTCACGTCCCGCCGAACGACCGGCTTGCCAACGTCGGCGGGCGTGTACATGTACAAGGTTGTCCTGCGCGGCGCGTCAGCGCCGCGTGGGGCAACCTCTTGAGATATTAGAACTAAGTTGTCACGCAGTGGCGCAGAGGAGTAGACATGCAAGACGAAAACGAGCGTATAGCAGATACGTTGGCGGCGCGTGAAAGGCGTATCAACGCCGGCAGAATCAATAAACGTCTTGACGATAGACTACGCGACAAACACAAGGAAGAATTAGCCGAGCGTTTAGAGGCAAAAGCACAGCACGAGCTTGCAGTAGCAAGATACGCCGAATATGAATTTCGCCGTGACCCCATAACCGACGTTCCCAACGAAGTCAAGCTTCCGACCGATTACTTGGATGACGTCCAACAAAAAGTCGAATACAATAATTTTTATGCTGACTACTACATGCAACGGTATTTAGATACCAATAAGCAAAAGTACGAGAATCTGTCTTATAACGTTAGGAACTGTCACAAGTCATGGTTTGGCGATCATTACAAGCAAAGCGGTTATTTTAATGTTAAGCGCGTTTTCCATTGCCATAACCGTTGGTGTTGGATTTGTACTCATTTACAACAGGCTAAGCGGCTGTATGAGTATACAATGCTATTCGAGAAGCTTTTAAAGGATTATGACCTTTACCACGTTGTTTTTACTGTTCGGAACGTAAAGGGTGACGCGCTAAAGGAAACGATTGACAAAATGTCGGACGGTTTAAAAAAGATTATACGGTATTTTCAAGGCCGCGGCAAAATCGCCGGGATAGATTTCTTACAGTACGGGTTTGTCGGTGCGATACGAAGCTTTGAGATAGTAATAAACCCGACGGATTACCACCCGCATATGCACTGCTTGTTCATGCTGAAAAAATGTTTAGAGTTCCCGCGGACCGAAGTCAATGCGTTTAGCTTCGATCATGGTGTACTAAAGCGAACGTTTTCTAAGTTCGAGGTAATGCTACAAAAGATATTCTATCTCGTTATGAACGGTAAAAAAGTGACCTTGGAAAACATTCAGGCCGTATCTCGCGGCTATAGCTGTACTATGGATTATGTAGAGGGCACTGCATGGCATGAGATATTTAAGTACGCTACCAAGATGTCCAAGGACGGCGCGGCTATTTGTACATACGAGCAGTTTAAGCTATTGGACGATATATTCTACCGGATGAAATTTTTGCAGTGTTACGGGGAATTTTATAACAACAAAGACGATTCCGCCGAGGAAATAGACCCTTATGCCGAGATTCTTTTTGAAAAGGTCTTGATATTACTCAACAGCAAAGAACAACCGGAGCGTGATATTGCTATGGCTTTGGACAAGCTCGTGGATGAAGTGCATAATAAGAAGCTTACGGTAATATCCAAAAAGCTTTCGTATAAGTACCTCAAGTGTATTGTCGAGTCGCTACGTGAGGATTCGCAAGTTCCCGACGATTGGGCGCCGTTTTAATAGGGTATTATGGTTATGTTCGTATCGGATAAACGGTATTTTGGAATTTTGGGGGCAGATTGGGGGCAAATAAGTTTAAAGTGGTTAAAAGCTGGTTTTTTTACTCTGTTTGGGGTCAATCCATGTTAAAAAAGTAAACAAAAACGGGCTCAACCTTGCGATTTGCCCGAATTTCGTTGGCGGAGCGGGTGGGATTCGAACCCACGAGCCCTTGCGGGCTACCTGATTTCGAGTCAGGCCCGTTATGACCACTTCGATACCGCTCCACAGTCAAACGACAAGCGTTATGCTTGTCGTTTGGGTATTAAGTTGGTCGAAGTGGCGAGACTCGAACTCGCGGCCTCATGGTCCCTAACCATGCGCGCTAGCCAACTGCGCTACACCTCGACGGGGAAACGTGCTATCGTGCCCGTTTCCGTTGGAGCGGAAAACGGGAATCGAACCCGCAACCTTCAGCTTGGGAAGCTACTGCTCTACCATTGAGCCATTTCCGCATCCTGTAAAAGTGATTATATCATGATTTAATCGCTTTGTCAAATTGTTTTGCGTACTTTTTTAATGCGGTTGCTTTTATTTTGCATTAGCGCTAAAATCTATATGTCGTGATAATACGCGAGGGGTGTTAAGTAAAATATTATAAGAGACGAATTTTACGAGCGCGAACAGATAGCCGACGAGCTTTTGACGCGCGCCTTTATCATAGCCGAGCACGACGGAAAGTTTTGTTTTTGTAAGCACAAAGACTTCGATACCTACGAATTCCGTGGCGATAACGACGAAGGCGAGGGCATAGCGGACACCGCGCTCGGCGGGCTACGGCTTGCCGTAACGTTTTTTTAATATATCGCCCCAAAATAGCCATTATCAAAGCGGTGCGAAGTTTTGTAAAAATAATCGGGTCTTTTATATTACTTAGCGCACAATGTTTTTTTTGCAAATAATGGGATATGCTGTTGCAATTTGTCCGATTATATGATAGAATATTCAAGCGACGTTTTACGCGCGGCTTTGCGAATTAAATTCACTGTCGCGGCGTAGCGCAAAAGAAAAAGATTGGGAGTATCCGCGCACATGACATCGGAAATTATAGCGTTAATATCGGTTACTGCGTTGCTTTTTTCGGCGGCGGTCGCGGGGATAGTCCTTCTTTTGACGGTAAAGCGGGTGAGGGCGCACAAGAGCGCGTTATTGTTTGTCGTTCAACTTTTGTTTGTAGCGGCTATTACGACTCTGTCGCTTTCAATCGGGTTATATTACAATCTACCGAGCGATGAGCTGTGCGGAAGCGTGCTTATAGGAATAGCGGGCGCGCTCGCCGTTTTGGGCGTGTCGATCCTTGTCGGTATTATTCCCGCAAGGCATAAGGTGCCGTGGCTTACCGGAGCAGTAGTTTTGATCGTGCTTTTAATACAAATCGCGGTCAACGTGTTGCAACCGTACGATTTTGACGGCGGCGACGCTTCCCGTCTGTCCGTCGTCGCGCTGATTGCGCGAGTGGTGTCGGGAACATTCCAATACTTCAGTCTTGACGCGGGGTCTACCGAGATAATCAAGATCGGATCGGGACTTCCGTCGGGATGCGTGTACGTTTTTTACGTGCTTGCGTGCTCGATGACTGTCATTGCGCCCATTATGGGCGGCTTTGCCATATTCGGCGTGCTCGGGCATTTCTTTCCCAAAATAGTGCTGTGGCGGTCGATTAAGCCGACGAAGTATGTTTTTTCCGAGCTGAACGAGTATTCAATCGAAACGGCGGAAAGCATAGCCGAGCTCAAGAAAAAGCTTGCCGCCGACAAAGCCGCGCGCGAAGCGTACTTGCTTAAATACGGCAAACGTGGATATGCCGAGATTATGCGTTCGGTCATAATCTTTACAGACGTGTACGCCGACAGATCGTCCGAGGTCGATTACGAATTGCTTCAGCGTGCGAGCGACATAAACGCGATCTGTTTAAAGGACGACATTCTTACGCGCAAGATATATTGGATATGCGGCGCGCTGTACCGTGCTATTACTCACACGCAAAAGAAGGTCGTTTATTTCCTCATGGACAAAGCGGACTTCCAATCGGACAAGGGCGTGGAAATCAACCTTCAAACGGCGGTATCGCTGTTGTCCGCCGATAAGAGCAAGATGATGTGGGCCAAAACCCATTGGTGGCAGTTCGGCATGAAAACGACCAACGTGGAAATTTATGTGTTTTCGCAGAGCGCCAACGCCGACGGTATCATTCGCGAGGCGCACGCCGAGTGGGTAAAAAACTACGTGCGCGGCTTGGACAAAAAGCGCAGAGTCGGCGAAGAAATTTTCCTAGAAAGTATGTGCGGCGGCAAGAAACTTGCCGATTGTCCGCTCGACAAGGAACAAACGCAAAAGCTTCGCGCTTACCGCATTGCGCGCTACAACAAGTATTTGTTGAAAGCGCAAAAGATACTGTCCGAAGCGCGCAAAAGTCGTATCATAGTTACGACCGACGGCGGTAATCAAAATTGCTATGCGGCGCTTATATCCGCGTACAACAGCGCGCCGTCAGCCGGCTTCGGGGCGATACGCGCCAAGCTCGAGGAGGCGGTTTCCGACTGCGCCGACCTGTACTCGGCAATCAACGCAATAGACGGAATAATCAAAAACGCCAACGCCAATTTTTCGGTGCTTCCGTCGGGCGTGACTTACAAGACGATCAACGAGTATCAAAATCTCGTGTACAATCTTATCAATGCCTACGGGGGCGGCGAGTTTGCCAATGCTTCCTATCCGCTGTACAGCGGGCTCGAGCGCAATGCGGACGGCAAGTACAACACCGAAAAGCTCAATATTTTGGTGCTCGGCGGCGGGCGTATAGCAAAGGCGTTTATTAAGTCGGCGTACTGGTGCGGACAAATGCTTAACGGCGATAATGCGACAAAGCTTCGCATTTCGGTAATGTCGATTGACGCGCTCAATTCGGAAAGCTTGCTTAGGTTCGAGATGCCGGAGGCATTCGACCCGACTAACTGCGACTACTCGGTCAACCCCGACAGCTACTGTGAGTTTAAGTTTATTCCCGTGCAGTACGGCACCGACGAGTTTGTTCGCGAGTTTAACGATATGGCGACCGGCCGTGCATGGGCGGCGGACAAAAACGCGTTTAAGCCCGTACGTGGCAAGATAGATATCGACTACGTGCTGGTTGCGCTCGGCGCGGACAACATCAACATGCAGGCGGCGGACTGGATACGGCGCGAGCTCGGCAAGTTCGGCGCGTCGTGCGACAAGGTCGTTCCCGTCAACTACGTAATAGAAAACGACGCGCTGTGTTCGGCGCTCGCTCACGACGAGCAGAGCCAAAACTGCGTGCTCAATCCGTTCGGTTCGTTAAAGGATCGGTTTACGTTTGACAACGTGTGCATTACCGATTTGGAACGGCGCGCGCTCATAGCGGACAGCACGCACGGCGGCGGAAGCGGCAAGCAAAGCTTTTTGCTGGACAACTATGCGCGCAATTCTTCCATCGCGGCGGCGTTACATACGCCTTACAAGCGCGAGTGCGTGGACTTTGCATCCGACGATTACGCGCGGCATGTATATTGGCTCGAACACCGCAGGTGGAATGCGTACATTCGTTCGACAGGCTTTAAGTGCTACACGGCGCTCGAGTTTGCAACGCTCGCCGTAAAAATCGATAAGAACGGCAAAAAGTATATCAATCCGAAAAACAAGGATTTAAAGCTTCACACCTGCCTTTTGGAAACGACGGACGCGCTTACGCCGACGACGCAAATACACGACTTTTTGGCGGCGCACCCCGACTTTTTCGAGCATATTTTCGGCGTGCTCGGTGCGATTGCCGACGGCGAAACGATCAAGTTTAAGTCGGGAAACAAAAAACGCGAGATTGTAACGCTATCCGATTTTTGCGAGTATATCCGCATGACATTTAATACCGCGCTTGACGACCTAGACATTGCAAGCGCAATGGTAAGTTCGGTGAGCGTAGACGCGGACGGCAAGCTTGCGATAAAGGCGGTCAACTACAAGGAATACGATATAGCCATTACCAAACAGCTTCAACAGGAATACTTGGGCAAAACTATAAACGGCGTTTTGGACGGCGCGGCGTCGGCGGCGCTTGCGTACGCGCGGACGGCGGTCGAGCTGTTCGCCACCGAGTTTGACGAAGCGGACAACCGCAGATGCGATAACAACGACAACGTGGTTTGCCGCAAGCGCAATCTGTTTGCGTTGCTGTCGCAGTTCGGCGGTTACGAAATTTTGGCTTTGCGAACGTCCGCCAATACGGTGCATAATTGCATGCGTTCGGAATTTTCCGACATAGTGCACGACGTCGCTTCATTTGATATTAACAGACAGCCGGGCGGTTTTATCGTCACCGACGGTAAGCCCGACGGCGACGACATGGTTTGTGTGATAATGGGCGTGCCGCACGGTAAAACGCTGTCGTTTATAGACGGCGAAGGTCAGGTCTTTACCGTGGGCGTAAGCGAATATCAAGGCTATCAAAAAATACTCAACGTGTCCAATCCTTACGACAGCGTTAAAAATTCGTAACGGACGGCATAGATTATAAGGAGAAAAAAATGGATCAGAGCGAGCTTTACAAAAACGTACTACAGTACGCCGCCAACATGTGCCGCAAGGACGGCAAAAGCAGTATCAGCGCCGATTACTTTTTGGCGGCGCTACTAAATATCGTATTGGCGGAAAGCCGTGCGGAGCTTGACGGCATTCCCGAAATCCAAATTCGCGACATGCAAAGCGCCAAGGCGGAAATAGAAGCGGTGCGCAATATTCTTTCCCGCTACAATACAGACATCATGGACGCCGCGGTCAGCTTGGAAGCGGAGGTTCGCGGCAGCGCCGACGACTACTCGCTCGGCATGAAGTTTGCGCATTTGCAAATGAACGCGCTTATGCGCGCTCAATCTAACGGTAATGATTTGCTTACAACAGATATGATATTGACCGCCATGCTCGAAGAGCCGACGGCGTTTGTATCCAAATACATAACCTCCGGAACGCGCGGCGAATCGGAACGCCCTTCGCCCGCGCTTGCGCAGGACGACGGCAAGCGCGAAAACGGCGGCTATGCCGATTCTGACGAAAAGGGCATGTTTGCGGACGAGCGGCCCAAAAGACCGACGCCCACGCCGCAACCGATAAGCGGTAGCGGTAACCGCTTCGGGTTTAACACGCCCGACGGAAATAATATGCCGCCCGAACGGCCGACTCAGCCTCAGCAGCCCGCTCAGTCGCCGCACGTCGATGCGCTTATGGAACATGCCAAAAAGGTAAAGGACGTCCAGGGCAAGCTACTCGACAAGGTGTTCGGCCAGGATCTCGCAGTGGAAATGTTCGTATCCGGATACTTCCAAGCCGAGCTTGTTTCCATGCTCATGCAAAAGCGCAGAAAGCCGCGCGCGACCTTCCTGTTTGCGGGTCCGCCCGGGGTAGGTAAAACATTTTTGGCGGAATGCTCGGCTGAGGTTTTGGGCTTGCCGTACAAACGGTTTGACATGAGCGAGTATTCGCACAACGAGGCCAATCTCGAGTTTGCGGGCACCGACAAGGTGTACAAGGGCTCGCACCCCGGTCTTGTGACCGGCTTTGTCGACCAAAACCCGCGCTGTATCATACTGTTCGACGAGGTCGAAAAGGCGCACATAAACATCATTCATCTGTTCTTGCAGATTCTTGACGCGGGGCGTATTCGCGACAGCTTTACCGAGCAGGAAGTAGATTTTTCCAATACCATTCTTGTATTCACGACCAATGCAGGCAAACGCCTGTATGAGGATCCCGATATAGTAAATCTGTCGGGCGTGCCGCGCAAAACGGTGCTTCGCGCCATTGCCGACGACACTCGCCCGGACGGTTCGCCGTTCTTTCCCGCAGCTGTCTGCTCGAGGTTTGCTGCGGGCAACGTAGTTATGTTCAACCATCTCGACGCGCACGACCTATTGCGGATTGCGGGCAAAGAGATGGCTGTACACGCCGACCTGTTGCGCGAAAAGACGGGTGTCAAGATAGAGATGGGCGACGACATCAACTACGCCGTGCTGTATTCGGAGGGAGGTAAGGCCGACGCGCGCGCCATTCGCGGCAAGGCGGTAAACTTCTTCTACCGCGAGCTGTACGAGTTTTACAGGCTTGCGTCCGCCGAAAAGAACGCCAACCCGTTTGACACCATTCGGATAAAGGTGGAAAAGTCGGACGACCCCAAGATAAGCGAACTTTTCTCGACCTCCGACAATCCCGAGGTGCTGGTATTTACCGACGGCGAAACGGCAAGAACGGCGCAAGGGCTTTTGTCGTCCGTCAAGGTGTACGTCGCCGACGACTTGGAAAAGGCAAAGACGATTATCGCCGAAAACGATATTTCAATCATACTTTGCGACGTAAAATGCAATCAGCGTAGCGGGCGCAGGGACGTGCTCAACCTCGAGGACATCGACTCTGCGGGGCGCGACTTCTTTAACTACGTCAGCCAAAACGTCAATATTCCGCTGTACGTGCTTGGCGGCAACTACGACATCACCGGCGAAGAGCTTATGTCCTTCTCCCGCAACGGAGCAATGGGCGTTATAAGCCTCGGTGACGACTTTGCAAAACAGGTCGCCGAAAAGTGCAATATCGCCAAGCAACAGCGCAGTATGCTCGACCTTGCGCGGTCGCGCAAGGTACTGTCATATCAGTCGGCGCAAAGCTTTACCGACGGCGGCAAGACCGCCGAGATAGTTCTGTTCGATCTCAAGCTTACCGTCGCTGTGGACGCCGAGGACGGCGACAGCATACTTAACAACGTATCGCGCCCCGACGTCACTTTCGCCGACGTTATCGGCGCGGAGGACGCCAAGCGCGAGCTCGGCTACTTTACCGAGTTTTTAAAGAATCCCAAGCTTTTTGCCAAAAACGGCGTGCGCCCGCCCAAGGGTATTCTCTTGTACGGCCCGCCCGGAACGGGTAAAACGTTGCTTGCCAAAGCGCTTGCGGGCGAGTCCGAGGTGACTTACATAGCGGCGGAAGGCAACGGCTTTTTGAGCAAGTGGGTGGGCGAAGGCCCCGCCAAGGTACACGAGCTTTTTGCGACCGCGCGCAAGTACGCGCCCTCCGTGCTGTTTATCGACGAGATAGACGCAATCGGCATTAGTCGTGCCGACCTCAGCGCGGACAACGATAGCACCGCCGAGATACTTACCGCATTCCTCACCGAAATGGACGGGTTCAAGTCGCACCCCGACAGGCCGATTTTCGTGCTTGCGGCAACCAATATCGGCGTGGACGGCTCGGACAGAAAACAGCTCGACCCCGCGCTGCTCAGACGGTTTGACCGCCGCATCATGGTCGACCTTCCCAACAAGGCGGAGCGCGAGCAGTTTATTCGCATGCAGGCGGCCAAAAACGCCAATATCAAGGTTTCGGACAGTCAGATTTCCAACATCGCAATGCGCTCGACGGGCATGAGCCTTGCCGACCTTGCGTCCATTATGGAAATGGCGCTTCGCGATTCGCTCAAAAATCACGACTTTGCCGTCACCGACGAAATAATAGAGGAAGCATTTGAAACGTACAACAGCGGCGAGGTCAAAAAGTGGAACGACGATACGCTCGTTCGCACCGCGCGGCACGAGGCCGGTCACGCGCTGATGTGCTGGCTGGGCGGCGAAACCCCGTCGTACCTCACTATCGTCGCGCGTGACAACCACGGGGGGTACATGCAACACGCCGACGGCGAAAACAAACAGGTGTATACCAAGCAGGATCTACTCAACCTCGTTCGCACCTCGCTGGGCGGCAGGGCGGCGGAGGTCGCGTACTACGGCAAAGAGGACGGCGTAACTACCGGACCGAGCAGCGATCTTCAGCACGCGACGCGCACCGTCGAACAGCTTATTTGCACGTACGGAATGGACGAAAAGCTCGGGCTCGGGTGCGTAGACTTAAGTAAGCTTATGTACACGCCGTACTACTCGGTCGTGCGCGAGCGTACCAATCAGATTCTTGCCGAGCAGTTCGATATAACCGTCAAGGCGATATCCGACAATAAGCACGCGCTCGACTTGCTCGTGGAAGCGTTACTGCAAAAGAACAAGCTCCGCGGCGAGGAAATCGACGAGATTTTGTGCGCACATGCAAAACGCTAAAAATCAGCAACTATCTTATAAATTTATTATTGACAAAACCATACGTCGGTGTTATAATAAATACCGTGGGTTGTCCGCGCGGCGACCTGTAATCTATACGTAATCAAGGCTTGTTCCAAAGGAAAGAATAAGTCAAATAATAACCTTAAAAGGAGAACGAACATGGCAAACATCACTTGGGAAGACGTCACCAGACATCTTGACAGCACCTACAAGACCGACAGAGCGGGGGATATGGTCAAAATCACATTTATCTATCCCGACAACGAGGACAGAACTCAGCTCGTATTGGTCGATCACGAGCAACAGACCAGCAGACTTCTTGTCGAGGTAGTTTCACGCGTAGGCGAGATCGCGGGCAGCCGTGTAGCAAAAGCCCTCGAAGTTATCGGCAAAAAATACTTTGTCTGCTTGGAAAAGATGGGCGACCTTTACTACGTAAGAGTCACGCTTAACATGAACTACGTGCCGCTGTCCGAGCTCGGCCCCACCATCGAGCTTGTCAGCCGTACTGCCGACGCCCTCGAAAAAGAATTCTGCGGCGGCGACGAGAACTAAGCAATAGCCATAGCGGACCCGAACCCGTAAGGGTTTAGGTGCATTCTGCGCCGTGTGATACTTAGTTAAAGCGCACTTGCGGTACGGCAAGAGTACTGCTTTGTGCGCTTTTTTCTTTTCTGACGGCGCGTTATGCTACCAAAAACTGCTTTGCATCCAAACGCCTAAGCTTTGTGATCGTTTGATACTTACGGAGCGCAGTCGTATCCTTTGCGGTACGTCAAGCGACGTAAGGGGAAAAATATCCGATAAATGCGGCGTTAGGGCTTGCGGTGTCCGAGTCCGCTATGGCTCAAAGTGCGCGAGCGGTTAAGTTTGCGCACTTTTTTGTTTTTGTTTGCAAAAAAACGGGGATTAATAAATAGGGAATTATTGATGGAAAAAATCGAATATCGCGCCGTTAATTGGAAGAAAACGGGGCGCAACCTGCAAAACTTAAGACTGAACAACCACAATCTGCGCAAGTACGTATGTTGGTTTTTGAATAACGGCAAGAACAACTGCGGCGGAAATTGCGACGATTGCTCTTTGGACATGGATAACCATATCAGCCAGGGCGAGCTTGCCAGGGTGTTCTATTTGGACGGCGAGAGCCGAATAGTTAATTGGGAAAAGGGCAGAGCCCGCCCCACTATAAGCGACCTGCTGTACTACGCCGAAATCTGCCGAATTCCGCTCGAACGGATTTTGGTGTTTGATAATTAAGAAATAAGAATTGTCGAGTTTAGGCTCGACTTTTCTTTTTGGGCTGACTTTGAGTTCGTGAGATGTTTCGCTTCGCTCAACATGACAAAACACGTTACACGGTAAAAGTCTGTTTGTCATCCCGAGCAAAGCGAAGGATCTCACGGTTTATAGACACGCGCGCCTGCGTATTAGCGGTACCTATGGCTATTGACAGATTAATAAAAAGAAAAAAAGCTTTTTTGAATGTACCTTGCAATTTTTACAAGTTCCCGTTTCGATTTTGCAACTTTCTTTTAATAACCGTCGGCGTTTCGGGTTGAAAGCGTTTATCGGTCTTGCTACAATATTATTGTAAATATGGTCCGGCGGATAGTCAAAACAACTCGGGATTAACCGTCGGTCGGCATATTTGTGCCCCAAGGAAAAAGATTGTAAAGTAAAAATAAAAAGGAAGAGCGCTTGCAAAGGGAAAGGGGTGGGGTAAGGCTAAGCGGAATTATTTATTGCATAGAAAGTGAAAAAGGGGTAAAAAAGGACGCCGAAGGTCATACAAGACTTTACGGCGTCCTTTTTTTGTTAGATCATGTGCAAGCTGCGTATTTGATTATTTGAGCGTGGGAAGTTTTCCGTCTTCCAAGACCCAATAGTTTTCGTCGCTGAATTTTAGCGATTGCTTTTGCCATTCGGCTGTCAACATTTCGCCTTCGGTAACGGAAAGCGCACCGTCGCCGCTCACAGGTTTTTCGCTGTCGGCGGTGTCGGTAGCGGTGGAAATACAGTACAGCTCTTGGGTCGACTTAAAGCCCGCGTAATCCGCACAGACGGCGTTTAAGTGATAGGCACCCGCGTCGTCGGGAGCGGTGTGTTTTACGTTGATCGAACCTGCAAACAGACAGCGTGATAATTGTTGATCGTCCGAATCCGTCGCCCCGTGTCTGTTGTGCGCGTTGGTGCAAATGCCGCCGACGTATACGTTCGCGGCGCATATCCCGGTGGTTTGCGTTTTGGTCATAAATGCGTTTATATTGAAATCGATCGCCGAGTAGCAGGTGGTGATCGTACCCGTAATTTCCGGCGCGATACCGCCTGCCCGCAACGTGCCCGAGTTCATTCCCGACTCTTGATTGAAGAAGTTGATATTAACCGTGCCTGTGGTGTAGCAGTTTGAGATATTTGCCGTGGGACCGAAGTTATTTGAATTGGCAAACCCGCCTACAAGTCCGCCTATATTGGATTCGGTAACGTATGCTTGCGTAACGTCGAGGTCGGCGCTGCACCTAAATATCGTAGCAAGGTCGTTGTGCGCACTTGTATTATAGGGTACGATTATTCCCGCAAGTCCGCCCAATGCCAATTCCATATGCACCCCCGCTTTTTCCTTGATGTCGGGAAGGGAAACGGTGATATCCGCATTGCAACGGTTCAAGCCGTAAACCGCGTCGGCTTTGCTTTGCTCCAGGCGCGCGCAAATTCCGCCTACCGCCATACTGAACCGCCCCGACACAGGAAGCTGTATAGCTTTATTCGGCTCGATGATAGTTATCGTTCCGCTTACGTCGACGTTTTCGGCATAGGTCAGATCGCCCGCAATTATCGCGGGATTGGCTATACTCGACTTGTCTATTCTGACGGAATAAACGGCGTTTTCGACGGTTAGGTTTTTGACTTCGTACGCAGTATCGAAGAGCGGCTCTTTTTGTTTGAGCCCCGTTATCTTATGCCCGCGCCCGTCAAAGTGCATATTTCTTATCAGCTGATCTCCTTGTTCCCATACCTCGTCGTCCCACTCTATATCGTCGGTAAGCGCAAAGTAGCAATCGCTTGTTTCGTAAAAGTTTTTCAAACCCTTGAAATGTTCGAGCGTGCCGATAAGATAGGGGTTTTCCTCGGTTCCGTCGCCGCTTGCAAAGTCGGTCGTTTTTATCTCAAAACGGAAGTACGTGCTAGCCAAATGCGTATCCGTTTCGCTGTAGCGGATAAAGATTTCCTTATTACCCGAAACGGGGAAGGTGTGTGTGATCTTGCTTTCGGCGGAATAAGTTTCGCCGCCGTCCACGCTAAGCTCTATGCCGTCGCTCAAGGTAAACACGACGGTCTTGCCCGCGACCTCGTAGGAAACTTCGTCGCTTGCGGGCGCCGAGTCGGGGAATGATTTTTTCAAAGTGACCGAAACGGAAAAGGTTTCGCCGAGCGAGTAGCCCTCTCTTTCGCACAGCCGCGCGTAAATCGTATGCGTGGACGCAGGCGCAAGGTCGTTATAATAAATGTAATCGCGCTTGTCTATATCGCGCTTTTGCCAATCGCCGTCGTCCAAGCGGTATTCGGTGTCGAACGAGGTAGTCTTATCCTCGCCGTAGTACGCGTCCTCGACGGTTATCGTCGTATCGGTATAGCTATACTTGATTTCCACCGGCGCGTCTTGCGGAATGATCATCGGCTCGCCGCAAACGTCGCAATGTCCCGTTCTTTGCGGGTCGGTGTGTTCGCCCTTGTCCTTTTGGGGTGCGTTGCAATCGCCGCCCGCGATACAAGGGTGCCAATGGTACGTTTCGTCACATGTCCAGGATCGGTCGTATTCGTGCTCGTGCTTTTTTTCGCCGAACAGTCCGCAAGCGGTAAGCCCGAAAGCGCAAGCCGTCACGCCGACGACCGATAAAAATGTTAGCAGAAATTTCTTTTTCATAAAACCCTCCATTATAATCAATATAGCATTTTTTTTATAATATTGCAAGCGGTGAATGATTGGTATCGCTATGTGTTTGAGCTCCGCATGGCTAAAATCTTTTTTAATTGACGAATAAAAACAGAGCGTAATAAAGATACCATTAATGGGCGTATCATCCCTACTAAACCTCGGAGATATATCATGTTTGGAATAAAGCCTATATATTGGGTGCTTATCGACTCGGCGGTCGCGTTTATCTATCTGTTTATAATTTCCAAGATATTGGGAAAAAAGCAGATCGCACAGCTCGAGTTTATAGACTACACGATAGGGATATCGCTCGGCTCTATTGCCGCGGAGATGGCGTTCAGCACCGACATACCGTTCTACTTTTTCCTTATCGCGATGACTGTATTTTTCGTATTGGCGCTGTTTGTGGCAATCATCGGGCGCAAATGCACCTTTTTAAAGCGTTGGCTCAAGGGCAAGCCCGCAACACTCATTTACGAAGGCAAGATAGATTACAAACAGCTCAAAAAGAACAATATAGACGTAAACGATTTGCTGTCCATGCTTCGCGAAAAGGGTTACTTCGATATTTCCGACGTCGCATATGCGGTGTTCGAGCCGAGCGGTGATTTGTCCGTAATGCCCGTCGGCGCGCAAAAGCCGCTTGTCATGGAAGACCTCGACGGGAGCAAAATAAAAAAGGCGGCGCTCACCGACGTACTGATTGTCGACGGCGCAGTGTCGTATTCGGGACTGTCCGAAATAAACAAGGATACAGAGTGGCTGTTCTCTCGGCTTAAAATCAAAAGCAAAGAAGACCTCGATAACATTATCCTTGCCGTGTATGACGACGAAACGGACGAGTTTAACGTGCACTACAAGAATAATTAGGAGTTATGAATTAGCGGTTACAGATTAAAATCTTTTTTATAAATCATATTTTATTCCGTGCGGTACCGTTGCGTGCCGCACGCTTTTGTTGTACATTATATTTATGAATTATAAAGCGTTTGACAATAGGATAATCGATCTTATTCCGTCCGCCGATCTGCGTAGGAAGCGGAAAGCTTTGCCATTATCGGCTATTACACATACGGGTGGGGCGAGCTTAGCGGAGGTTTGTAAGGACCGACCCGTACGGCTCGCTAGGCATGGACGAGAACACCGCAGAGCGCGCTATAAAGATTTTGAACGGCAATCAATAACTTGACAAAATTCGCGGGGTATTGTACAATTAACATAGCTTTAATCTTATTTGAATTAAATAATTATTCGCTATGAAAAACTACTACCAAATTTTGGGCGTACAGTCCACGGCGACCGAAGCCGAAATAAAAAGCAAATACCGCGTACTTGCCAAGCGCTATCACCCCGACGTCAATCCGGGCGACGCGACCGCCGCGAGCAAGTTTGCCGATATCAACGAGGCGCACGCCGTGCTTTCCGATCCGAAATCACGCGCGGAGTACGACGCTAAGCTAAAAGAAGCGAGTGCGCCGCGCCCCAGTCAAGAGGATATCATAGCCCGTCAGCGCGCTCAGGCGCAGGCGGCGGCGCGACAGGCGGCGTACAGAAACATGAACATGAACATGAACGGCGTGCCGCTACGCGCGCAAGCGGCGGCGGCACAGGCGGCCGCTCAAGCCAAGGCGCAGGCGCACGCCCAAGCGCAGGTTCAGGCGCTCTGTAATCAGGCGTACAGGCAGGGCGTGGCGGAAGCCCAGCAAGCCGCCGAGGCGGAGATTGCCAAAATCATGGCGGCGCTTAACGAAGCCGTTGCCGAGAATAAAAAGCTAAAAGCCAAGCTGGATGCCGAGGGCGGACTTAAAGAGCGCGTCAAGGATAGCGAAAACGACAGGCGCGAGCTCGAGAAAGAGCTGTTCAACCGCGACCAAGAGCTTGCAGAGTGTAAGGAACGCATATCATACCTCGAGAACGAAATCAATCAGTTAAGAAAGCGCGTCGGCACGGGCAGAACGCGAGCGGAAAACAGCAATCTTCAATCGGAGCTCGAAAGCGTTAAAGCCACGCTTAAAGCGCTCGAGCGCGACCACAATTCGCTTACGACAGAGCACGACAGCCTTCTTGCCGAATATGCCGAGCTGGAAAAGCGTTGCCGTCAGTTAGAAACCGATAACAAGCAGCACGAGCTTAAAAACTCGGCGCAAATCAAACTTCAGCAGGATAAACGCCGACAGCTTCAGGACGAGATAGGAGAGCTCAACCGCAAGATAGCCGAGCTCACCGCCGAAAACGAAGCGCTTCGCACGGAAAACGAACAGTGGTTGCAGTACGCCGGAAGCGAGGAATTTTTGTCGGACGCCGAACAGCGTATAGAGGCGTGGAACAAAAAGGTCAATGCCGATAAGCGCCGCGCCAAAACGACTTTATACGGCGATTTGGGCGTGCTTATTTGGGCGTCCGACGAGCAGATTGTCGAGGCGCACGCCAAGCTTGTTAAGAAGCTTTCGGGTAAAAGCGATAAGGCGCTTATCGCTAAGTTGGAAAAAGCCGAGCAAGCGTTTGCCGTGCTTTCCGATCCGCAAAAGCGCGCCGAGTATAACGCGTCCATAGATATCACCGACGAGCGTATCGCCGAGGAACGCAGGCTGATTGCCGAAAACGAGGCGTTGCTTGACGAATACCGCGAAAAGCTTGCCAACAAGGAATTTTGGCAGAGGTTCGACGAGCTTACCGAATCAGCAATGGCGGGCGATGCGCAGTCGCAGTTCACGCTCGGCGAGATGTACTTTACCGGCGACGAAATCGACTACGATTACGATCAGGCGGTGTTCTGGTTTAAAGAGGCGGCTAAGCAAAAGCATGCCGACGCAATGTACTATCTCGGCGTGTGCTACGTCGAGGGCAAGGGCTTGGATAAAAACGAAAACACAGGCAGCGGCTTTATCCGCCAGGCGGCAAAGTTGGGCTCTAAGCTCGCGCAAACCGCCGTCGATAAAATGAACAAGAAATAATTCGGAATTGTCGAGCGCGGCTCGGCTTTTCTTTTTTGTGTACGCTTAAAATTCGTGAGATTCGCCACGGCGTCTCAGTATTACAAATAAGAGGACGGCGTTTCGCACAATTATTAAACCGCCGCGAAACGGTCAGTCATTCCGAATTAAATTTACCTTGGGAAGAATATCAAAAGCGAGCCGTGCTTGACCGATATTTCACCCGATTTTACGGACGTTGCGTTGGACACGCCGAGCGGGAACTCGGGGGTCAGCTGTGCGTTGTTCAGCTCGTACCCGAGGTTTTTAAGCGTTACGCCATCGGCAACGCCGCCGTAAGCAAATACGGAAACCGTGCCGTGCGCGTCTTTTGGCAGAGTAAACTTTCCGTCGGTTATAACAGTCGCTACGCAATCGTCAAACACCAAATATCCTTTTGCGCCGTATGCGTTTAGATAGGCGAGAGTCGAAATATTGGCAAAAGTGTGGTCGGGTCTGCCGCCCGTGCCGCCGTAAATTACAAACAGTCTATACTCGCGCCTAAGTCCCAGCTTGACAGCTGCAAGCATGTCGGTGTCGTCCTTGTCTCGGTTCAGCTTGACAATAAACGCGCCGTCGTCCTCGGGCGCGTCCGACGAATCGAAGTCGCCTATAACCACGTCGGGCTTTAATCCCGCGTTTACCGCCGTTGTATATCCGCCGTCCGCCGCGACTATCAAATCGGTTTTGCCAAAATGCTTACGCGGGGATATACACTGTCCCGCACCGAATATTACGCACATTTTTTCCATACCGTAATGATACCACTATTCGCCGATAAAAACAAGTAATATAATTGTGCAAAACGTATTGTATTCTTTTATGAAAAAGAGTATAATGTGAATTATGAGTTAGGATTTGCGGTCGACAATTTTTGTCATGCCGAGCGTATGCGAAGCTCTCGCAATATTAAGCGTGCATAATCGAACACGCCGCGCAATAGACGGCGAGATCCTTTACTGCGCGTTGCTTGTTCGGGATACCCGCGGCGCTTTGCAGGACACAAAAAGAGAATATATAATTCCGCATTCGGAATTAAAAGGAGAAATTTATGCCTAAAGTATACGCAATGATAGCCGACGGAACGGAAGAGGTCGAGTGCCTTGCGGTCGTTGACGTACTGCGCCGCGCCGGGATAGATACGCCGATTGTTTCGGTAGGCGGCAATCAAATCACCGGATCGCACGGAATAAAAATCACTGCCGACCTAACCGCGAATAACGCCGAATTTACGTCGTGCGATATGATTTTTTTGCCGGGCGGAATGCCGGGCGCGACCAATCTCGCCTCGTGCGCGTCGCTCATGCGCGGCATTGCAGATGCGCTGAATAGCGGAAAACGCGTAGCGGCGATATGCGCGTCGCCCGCCGTCGTCCTCGGCGAAAACGGGTTTTTGCGCGGCAAAAAGGCGATATGCTATCCCGGCTTCGAGAACGGACTAAATGGCGCGGAAGTAATGCGCGGCGCGCGAGTCGTGACCGACGGGAATATAACTACGGCGCGCGGTCCCGGCTGTTCGTTAGAGCTCGGGCTCGAGCTTGCGGCGCTTCTCGCAGGCAAGAGCAAAGCCGAGCAGATAAAAGCCGCAATGCAGTTTTAGCAATACTTAGCCTGCTATTGCTGTCAATTTACTTGCGCAACCTATCGCGATTGTGGTATAATCAAATGAATCGCGATTACGGAAAGAAATATCGATATTTTTATGGCAAATAAATCGAAAAAACAATCTGTGATCGTATAATCGAAAAAACAAATGTCGTTTTGTATATGACAATAAAAATTTATGTTTTGACCGAAAAGTCGGTCTGACGCGAGGGAGTTATGGCTAAATCCAACAACCAAGCGGGCGAGTTGTCGCCCACCGAATTCTTGGCGAAAAAGTATTTCGACCAAGCCGAAAAGTATTTTACGGGCGACGGTGTGCCCGTCGACTTTAAACGCGCGGCAGACGGCTACGCACAGAGCGCAAAGCTCGGCTATGCGCCCGCAATATTCTCGCTCGGCGTATGCTATATACGCGGCATGGGCGTAGCGCACGACGAACAGCGCGCCTACGAGCTTATTAAGCAAGCGGCGGATATGGGCAACACCGACGCGCGATTTACGCTCGGGCATTTCTACTTCGAGGGCTCGGTCGTTGCTCGCGATTACGACAAGGCTGTGGAAATATTCCGCGAAGCGGCGGCGGTTAATCACCCCGGCGGACTTAACGATCTCGGCTACTGCTATCAGCGCGGTTTGGGCGTCGAGCAGGATCTCGAAAAGGCGTTTGAATACTTTATGCGTGCGGCCGAGTACGATTTTGCCGCCGCGCAAAACAACGTCGGCGATTGCTACAACTTCGGCAGGGGCGTAACGGCGGACGGCGAAAAAGCGTTTTTGTACTACTACCGCGCCGCGCAAAACGGCTACGCCATTGCGCAAAACAACGTGGGCATGTGCTATCTTAACGGCAGGGGCGTGAAGGTCGACTACGCCCAAGCCGTGCATTGGTTCGAGCTTGCGGGCAAGCAGGGCAATCCCGTTGCCGTCGCCAACCTAGGCTTTTGCTACGAGACGGGCAGGGGTGTGGAAAAGAGCGCGCAAAAAGCCGTTCAGCTTTACACGATCGCCGCCGACGCAGACAGCGCGCCCGGGCAGTACAATCTTGCCAAGTGCCTGCGCGACGGCGTCGGTATCAAAGCGGACGTCGAGCGTGCGTTTTCGCTGTTTAAACGTTCGGCGGAACAGCAGTTCCCCGTCGCGTACGCCGAGCTTGCCGACTGCTACGCGCGCGGCATAGGCACCAAGCCCGACCCCGAGCTTGCCGCAAAGTACAAAAAGCTCGCCGAGGACGCAGGGTATCCTACCGCTTAAATATATAACATTACAAAATAACCGTCCTGTGTCAATTTGCCAAAAGGACGGTTTATTTTTTACCGTAACGGCGACTTACCATTACAGTGCTTGACTAAACGATTATAGCATGGTATAATGTTTACCGTCGGAAATTGTAACCGGGTCGGTTGCGATATTATCAATCCCGATTTATAGTAGAAAAATGGCAAAACCGATATCTAAACGAACAAAAAAGCAGATAATCAACGCGGTATTCCTTATAGTTCTTATCGCGGTTACTTTTATCGTGCTTTTTACCAGCCAGGATATCAGCCTCACCGATATAGGTAAGTTTTTGTCGGACTGTCATCCCGGATATGTCGCAGGAGCGTTTGGCGGACTTTTGGGTTATATTTTGTTCGAGGCGATAAGCCTGCACGTAATAGCGCGCACGCTCGGGCGCAAAACCAAGTTTGTTTCTTCCGTGGCGTACTCGTCGAGCGATTTGTACTATTCGGCAATCACTCCGTCGGCGAGCGGCGGTCAGCCCGCTTCGGCGTACTACATGATGCGCGACGGCATGAGCGGCGGCACTGCGGGTTTTATAGTACTTTTTAACATCATATCGTACACGGCGGCTACTATCCTTGTCGGAATCTTCGGCATTGCGGCATTCCCCGGCATGTTCGGCGCAATCGGGCACTGGCTTGCCAAAACGCTTGTAATCGTCGGGTTTGTAATACAGTTTATACTGCTTGCGCTGTTGCTGTTGTGTCTGTTTCGCGCCCGCACCATACTCAAAATCGGCGGGTGGGGAATAGCGCTTTTAACAAAAATGCACATTGTTAAAAAGCCAGAAAAGTGGAACGCCAAGCTCGACAACGTTGTTACAAAATACCGTTCTTGCCGTAGCGTTATCAAACAGCACCCCATGCTCTTTTTTGTGGCGTTGTTTATGAACACCGCGCAACGTGTTTCACAAACGCTTATACCGTGCTTTGTCATTATGAGCTCGCCGCAGTCGGCTATGTACGACGTGTCGTTTTTGGAACTGTTCTGCATGCAGGCGTACGTCATGATAGGCTACAATTCCATTCCGCTTCCCGGCGGCACGGGCGTTTACGAATATCTGTATCCCAACGTGTTCGGCGTGGGCGGATACGACATGACCTTTATTCTGTCGGCAATGATGGTGTCGCGCGCGATCTCATATTATATATGTATGCTTGTCACGGGCGTGTACACGCTTATATACCACGCGGTAGGTCTGCGCAAGATAAAGGACGTACCCGATATCCACGAGGACTTGGACGTGTACTCGGCGCTCGACAGCCCGCACGTGATTGAAGAAATATCCAAGTCGGTCGAGCTCGAGCCCGAAAAAAAGAAACGAAAGGGCAAAAAAGACAATAACGACAACAGCGATACTCAAGCGGGTACGGAAGTCGACGATAGCGAAACACCGCCGACCGAGCCAAACGAGGGGCCCGCAAGCGATTGCACGACCGAGCAATCGGATATTACGGAACAAACCAAAACTGAACAAGAGGAAGAGCAACATGACTGATCTCACTACCGAAGAAGTTAAAGACGAAGTGCAGGGCGATATACAGCCCGAGCAAGCGTGCGAGCCGCAGGAAAAGCCGCGGCGCGATCCTACGTGTAAACATATCGTAGGATATTGGCACTACGGCGTAATACTTACATACCTTTCGCTCGCGCTGTCCGTTTGCGGCATTTGCTTTGCCGCGGCGGCAGGCGGAGATAGGCGTCATGACATGGCGGCGTTTTTCCTATTGCTTGCGGGACTGTGCGACGCATTTGACGGCATGGTCGCCAAAACGCGCAAGGACCGTTCGGACAACGACAAGCTTTTCGGCATGAACATAGACTCGCTCAGCGACATGGTGTCGTTCGGTATAGCGCCCATAATGGTGGGCGTGGCAATGGGCATGACCCATTGGTACTACTGCATTGTTTACATATTCTTTGCGCTGTGCGGACTCGTTAGGCTCGCGTACTACGACGTCAGCGAGTTTAACAGACTGAAGGACAAAACGTCGAAGCGCCGCGATTTTTACGAGGGATTGCCCATTACAAACGTGTCGCTCGCGCTTCCTGTTTTCTATTTGTTTGCAACCCTGTTTAACAACCACCCCGATTGGATAGGCCTTAACAGCGACACAATCATAATTTACCAAAGCATAATAATGATGAGCTGTTATATAATATGCGGACTGTTGTTTGTAATCAAGTTTAAGATGTTTAAAGCGCGTATTCGCGGACTTATAATCACTGTTGTTACCATAACCGTGCTTGTAGTATCGCTCGCTCTTATCCGTTATTATGTGTTTGACGTTGCGATGTTCGAGCCGTTTACCAAATTTGCCGCCCGCACGCCGCGAGTTGTGTGACGATATGAGAGAAACATTAGAAAAGCCGAGCGTTCCCAAATCGCTCCGCTTTTTATATTACAACAGACTGGGCGCGCCCACGCTTCGATTGCTTACAAGTCGGTGGGTGAGTAAGCTTGTCGGAAGCTATATGGACGGCAGGCTGTCCAAGCATAAGATAAAAAAGTACGTTAAAAAGCACGGCATAGTCATGAGCGACTATATCGACGAGGATTACAAAAGCTTTAACGCGTTTTTTACGCGCAGGATAAAACCCGAGCTCCGCCCCTTCGATTTTGCACCCGAAGCACTTTGCAGTCCGTGCGACGGCAAGCTGTCGGCGTATCGCATAACCGAGGACTTAAAGTTTAACGCCAAAGGCTTTGACTACGACATTAATACGCTACTCGGCAACAGCGAGCTTGCAAGCGAGTTTATGGGCGGCGTGTGTCTCGTGTTTAGGCTTTGCGTGACCGACTACCACAGATACATGTTTTTCGACGGCGGCATTGCAAGCGGCAATAAATTTATAAAGGGCAGACTACACACCGTTCAGCCCGCCGCGCTCGAAAAGCGGCGCGTGTTTACCGAAAACTGTAGGGAAATCACAGAGCTTGACACCGACAACTTCGGCAAAGCCGTTCAGGTCGAGATAGGCGCAATGATGGTGGGGCGTATTGTCAACGACGTCAAGTCCGGCAGGTTCGAGCGCGGCATGGAAAAGGGCAGGTTCGAGTTCGGCGGCTCAACAGTCATACTGCTATTACAAAAAGACAAAGCCGAAGTTGACGAGGAGTTTTTCCAAAATACCTCGTTCGACCTCGAAACTATCGTCAAGTGCGGCGAAAGGATAGGTGTAGCCGCTCAATCGAAGTAAAGCTTTCATGGTTACTTCTTTGAGAAATAGCAATGGGCACTAATGGGAAACAGTGTCAAACAAAACAAACAATTCAGTAATCGAAGTAAAGGCTTCTTGGCTACTTCTTTGAGAAATAATTATGTGCACTAATGGGAAACGGTGTCAAACAAAACAAACAATTCAGTAATTGAAGTAAAGCTTTCTTGGCTACTTCTTTGAGAAATAATTATGTGCACTAATGGGAAACGGTGTCAAACAAAACAAACAATTCAGCAATCGAAGTAAAAGTTTCTTGCCTACTTCTTTTCAAAGAAGTAGGTTTCTTGCATACTTCTTTTTCAAAAGAAGTATGGGAAACACTTGCATTTGTCATATATAAATGTTACAATAAAATTCGCCGCGACTTGTGCGGTAAATCCAATCGGTGAAAACAACTATGGAAGCTGAACAAACAGTTAACAATACGGAACCGGCGGAACAGCCCGCCCCGCAGGCTAGCGACGAGGTAGCCGCGACCGGAAAGACCAAGAAAAAGCGCACAATGTCGCACAAGACCAAAAAGCGACTGCACAACTTTTTGTGGGTACCGCTCGCAATGCTCATTTCGGGCTTGATACGCGCCGTAGTCGTACATATGTTCATAGTGCCGTTTGAGTTTGCCACAAGCGGCTTTGCGGGTATTGCGGTCTTGATAGAGCACGCGACGAGCTTTTCGGCAGGCTACACGATACTTATACTCAACCTGCCGCTGTTGGTGCTTTCATTCATATTTATAAGTAAACGGTTTACCGTAATCTCGGGCATATCTATAGTCATATCGGCTATCGGCATGATACTAATGGATACATTCGACTCGTACATTCCCACGTATTCGAGCGCCGACGCCAACCCAATTTTTGCCGCAATTACCGCGGGTGTGCTCGGCGGCGTAGGCTTTGCCCTGATGATCCGCATAGGCGGGTCGACGGGCGGCAGCGATATTATTGCCATGCTCGTGCAAAAGAAGCGCCCCGAAGCAAAGATTACTTGGCTAATTTACGGCGTGGACGCGATTATCATATTCTCGTCGATATTCGTATTCAAGGGCGACTTCGGTAAGCTCGCGTTTATGACCCCCGTATTGCTGTCGCTGACCGAGGAATTCAGCCGTTCCATGATAGGCGATATAATCCTTACCGGTTTAAGAACGGCGCTCAAGTACGAGATTATCACCGACCACCCCGAAGAGCTCAGCCACGATATTATTACACGGCTCGGCAGGGGCGTAACCTGTACGGACGTAACCGGCATGTACACGCACGGCAAGCGCTCTATGCTCGTTTGCATTATAAAAAAGCGCCAGCTCGGCGAGTTTAACAAAATACTCAAAAAGTACCCCGACACGTTTGCTTACGTCATGGACACACGCGAGGTCATAGGCAAGGGTTTCAGCGACGACAGCGGTAGTTAATACACGCCGTGGTTTTCCATGGCTCGCGCGGATATTGTTCCGCGCTTTTTTATACTTGACGCCGCACTCATCACGTGCTTAGCTACAAGCGAGAATTGCGCGATTGCGGTGTCAGACTAGATTGTTTTAAAAATACCAATCGTTGAAAAAATCAGAGGTGAAAAAATCATGAAAGAATTTAAAGCACAGTCAAAAAAACTTTTGGATCTCGTTATTAATTCCATCTACGTCAACCGCGAGATATTTTTGCGCGAGCTGATTTCCAACGCGTCGGACGCATTGGACAAGCGTAGATTTTTGTCGCTTACGGACAGCTCGCTTGACGCCGAGTTTTGCATAAAGCTGTCTGTGGACAAGGCGGCGCGCACGCTCACCGTGTCGGATAACGGCGTAGGTATGACGGAAGCCGAGCTCGAGGACAACCTCGGCGTGATCGCGGCAAGCGGCACCGAAAGTTTTAAAAAGGAACATGGCAAAACGGACGGCGACGACCTAATCGGTCAGTTCGGTGTGGGCTTTTACTCGGCGTTTATGGTGGCGGAGCGCGTTGCCGTAATAAGCAAAAAGGCGGGGGATGCCGCCGCATTCAAGTGGGAATCGGATGGCGTTGAAGGGTTTGAAATCACGCCCGCCGAGCGCGCAGAGATAGGCACCGACGTTATTATCACGCTCAAAGCCGACGGCGACGACGAGAACTATTCCGAATATCTCGAAAGCTACAGGCTGTCCGCGCTTGTCAAAAAGTACTCGGACTATATCAGATACCCCATACGCATGCTTACCGAAAAGACGATAGAGGGCGGCGTTAAGACGGAAGAGGAAACCACGCTCAATTCAATGACGCCCGTGTGGAAAAAGCAAAAGTCCGACCTCGGCGAAAACGAACTTGACGAGTTTTACATGCACACCTACCGCGACTACCGCGCGCCGCTCATGCACATAATGACGCGCGTCGAGGGTGCGGTGGACTACACGGCGCTGTTGTTTATCCCGAGCGAGCCCGCCTTCGACTACTACACCAAGGACTACAAGCGCGGACTGAGCATATACTGCAACGGCGTGCTAATTATGGACACGTGCGAAAAGCTTGTTCCCGAATACCTCGGGTTTGTGCGCGGCGTTGTGGATACGCCCGACCTTTCGCTTAACATTTCGCGCGAAACGCTTCAGCACGACAGGCGTATCAACGCGATAGCTTCGGGGCTGGAAAAGAAGATACTTTCCGAGTTTGACAAGCTTCTTAAAAACGACAGAGAAAAATACGAAAAGCTGTTCGATAAGTTTGGCAAAGCCATTAAGTTTGGCGCATACAACAACTTCGGCGCGGACAAGGACAAGATAAAGGACTTACTGCTGTACTACTCGGACAAGCATAAAAAGCTCGTCACGTACAAGGAATACGTGCAGGAGCTTAAGGATGGCGAGCCCATTCTGTACGCTTGCGGCGAAACCGCCGACAAGATTTCCATGCTTCCGCAAATCGAGGGCGCGCGCGAAAACGGCAACGACGTGCTGTACTTTGTCGACCCCGTCGACGAGTTTATAGCGCGCATGCTCGAGGACTACGACGGTCACAAATTCCAAAACCTCGCGTCGTCCGCAGGCAGCGCAAAGCCGACGGGCGACGGTCACAAAAAGCTGCTCGAGCGTATCGAAAAAGCGCTTAGCGGCAAGGCGGCGGTTATGCCTACCGACAAGCTCAAATCGTACCCTGTGTGCCTTGCGGCAAAGGGCGACGTTTCGCTCGAAATGGAGCGCATTATGGACGCAATGGGCGGCGGCGTAAAGGCCGAGCGCGTGCTTCAGGTCAACCTTGATCACCCTATAATCAAGGGTTTGGATAATGCCGACGACGGAACTTTTGCCGATACCGTCACCGTGCTGTACAACGAGGCGTTGCTCGCCGAGGGCTACAAGACCGAGCCCGAATTCCTTGCCGCAATCAACAGACTCGTCGAGCTTGCCATCCCGACCGCCGCGCCTGCCAAAAAGCCCGCGACGGCAAAATCCGCTACTGCCGCAAAGAAGCCCGCGGCAAAGAAGTCGACCGCAAAGCCCGGTACGACTGCAAAAAAGCCGTCGGCCAAACCTCAATCCGATGAGCAGTAAGCAACATAAAATAGTTATTATAACGGGCTGTACGAGCGGCATAGGCGCGATACTGTGCCGACTGTACCGCAACGACGGGCATACCGTTATCGGCATGGCGCGGTCTGCCGTTGCGCCGGATATCGCGGTGGACGTCACCGATTACGATGAAGTACGAAACGCAGTTAAGTCGATTGCCGAGGAGTACGGCAAAATCGACACCGTTATCGCCAACGCGGGCGGCGGGCTGTCGGGCGCGACAGAGCTACTGCCGATAGCCGAGGTTGAAAAGCAGATTGCGCTCAACTTTACTGGCGCGCTCAACGTGGTGCAGACCTCGCTCGAGTTTATGGAACGCGGCGGCAACGCGGTGTTTATCTCGTCGGCGTGCGCGCTTTTTGCTCTGCCTTACCGCGCGACGTATTGCGCGAGCAAGGCGGCCGTCAACATGGCGGCGTTCGGCTTGTACATGGAACTTAAAAGCCACGGCATAAGGGTTAGCTCTATTTGCCCGGGCGATATTAAAACGAGCTTTACCGCCAACCGTATAAAGTACGCCGACGGCGGCAAGCGCTACGGCGACGCACCAAAGCTATCGGCGCAAAAGATAGACGGGCGCGAGTACAAGCGCATGAACGCCGAGCGCGCCACAAAAAAGATTTATAAGTATTGCTTAAAGAGTAAAAAGCCGCTGTATATCGTCGGTATTAAGTACAAGGCGCTCAACTTCCTTCGGCACGTTCTGCCGCAAAAGCTGTTTTTGGATATAACCGCACGGCTGTTTTGAGGATGCTATGATTAAAATCGAAAACGACGTATTTTACATGTCCGCAGGTGAGACGTGTTATATTATTAAAACCGACGGAAAAACGCTGACGCACGTTTACTACGGCAAACGCGTCGAACCCGAGGACGATTTGGCGTCGCTCTGCGGAGATAGCGCCGAGTTTATAATCGGTTCGGTGTCGCGCGGCGGAAAAAAGATAACGCCGCAGTTCGAGTTTGTCGGCGCAGAGGAATTGCTCGATAAACCGATTTGCGGACCGACTCTCGCAGGCGGCAAAACGTTAAAGCTCGGCTTCATAGATCAAGCTAATATGATTGCGCTCGATTGCTTTTACACGCCATATCCGCGCGGAGGGTTCTCTCGTCGTATCGTTATCAAAAACGAGGGCGACACTGCGATCCGTTTAGGCGAAGTAAAGCAAACCGTTCCGCTTGAAATAGCGCGCGTAGTTACCGTGGGCGTTGGCGGAAGTATAGATTCGGACAGCAACGAGCGCGCCATGAAAAACTACGCGGCGGTGACTGCATATAACGCCGACGAAACGGCGGGCGAGGTGTACGGATTTTTAAACCCGTTCTACGACGGCGAGGTAGCGGTCGACCGCGAGCGGTCGATTGCGGCGTGCTTGGACAGCGGCGTTGCTATCGAGCCGAACGGCGTTTACCGTTCGCCCGAACTGCTCGCCGTTTATGCGGATACCGGCTTGTGCGGGAGTGCGCACGTCTTTCACGATATATTGCGCGAGAACATGTACGACGGGCAAGGCGGGCGCATACGCACCGTCCTGTTCCTGCCTAATTGCGACGAGAAAAACGCCGCTGCGGCGGCGCATGAAGCGTACGAGCTCGGTTGCGACGTTATAGCCGTTGACGGCGGACTTTCACATGCCGCGCTCGCTCGCATATCGGACGAGTGCAAACGCGTGGGGATAAGCTTGGGCGTACGGCTGTCCCGCGAGATTAACGGCGACGGCGCGTTTTTTGACAATGCGTACTGCAAGGAATCGGACGGCGGATATTTACTCGATTTATCGGTCAAGTCGGCGGATAAGCTGATTGCGGCGATAGGTCGCGCCGTCGAAAATTACGACTTAAAATACGTCATGCTCGACCTGCCTAAAATAGGACCGAGCCCGTCGCTTGCGCGAGCGATATATTTGATAAAAGACGAGCTTAAAAAAACGTTCCCCGAGATGAATGCGGAATGGGGCTTGTCGGTTGGCGATATGCACCGAGGCTTTGCGGCGTGCTATCCCGGCGTTGCCGTTCGCACGGTGGTAAACCCGTTGCCGCAGAGCGGGTTGAAGCTTAGATTCGATTGCGCCACCATGGGCGAGCTCGGCTACGAATTCAATCCGACCGAGCTTGACGACGGCATAAAGCGTGCCGTGCGCGCGCAAATCCTATCATACCAAGACGACGCGCCGACTGTAATGGACGGCGACCTTTACCACAAGCGTTTTGGCGGCGGTTACTATATGATGTCCGTGTCAAAGGACAAATCGCGCGCGTACGCCGTGTGCGTCGTAAACAAGTCGAGCGGGCGCGTCAAGCTTATCGGGCTTGACGAGCACAATCTTTACAACGTTAGGGAAACAGGCAAAACGTATTCCGGCGCGGCGCTCGCGCATTTCGGTTTGCCGTTGCCCTCGACCGAACAAAAAACATCGTTTGTCATTCATCTGCGGCAGGTCGCCGATTATGAATAGAAATGTTTGAACGTTTATAGAGTATTTAAAAACGGGACTGTCGCGTTAAGCGGCAATCCCGTTTGTTTTATTAATCGGCAATTCGTATGATGTCTGCATTTTTATCGTTCTTTTTTAACTCGAACACATGAACCTCGTTTCCGTCGCAGCTCAATTCTCTAAAGCATTGAGTAGGCGTTTTGTAACCGTAAAAACGCGGGTCAAAAGTATTTACTCGAATGTATAAGTGGTGCATAAAAGTAGACATTAGTATCCACCCGTCGTCATTTGCATATTCATGGATTATTTCTTTGGAAATCTCCACCACTTTATCTTTGGGCATGGGTGTGCTTTCTTCTTGTGCTTCTTCGCTTTCTTCCTGCTTTTCGTCATTTTGGATCGCGTTCGGTTGCGGCGGCGTTACTTCTATAGGCGGAACTTCAGCCTTTGCTTCCGCTTGCTCTTCCGCAGGCTTTTCGCTTTCGGCAAGTAGCGCGTCTATAAGTATAAATCGGTGACACGCGGCTATAAACGACTGCGGTGTTTTCTTTTCGCCGACGCCTATAACGGCATAGTTTTCGTTGCGAAACCGTATTGCGAGCCGAGTAAAATCGCTGTCGCTGGTTGCCAAACATACGCAATCGGCATTGTGTTTGTACAGAATATCCATGGCGTCGATAATCATGGCGGAATCGGTTACGTTAAACGTGATTTCCCTGTCTTTATCTTTCGGCTTTTGTACGAGCAAGTATTGTTGTATGGGCTCGATTGCGTACTCGTTAAGGATTTTACGCCAAGACGCGGCGGCCGGCGCGGTAAAATCCCCGTAAATGCGCTTATACGTAATATTACCGAACTTGCTAACCTCGTTTATAAGTAGGTCAAGATATTTTGCCGAGATGTTGTCTGAGTCGATAAGCAATGCAATCGTTCGATTTTTGATTTCCATTTCTTTTGTTTCCTTTGTTATGATATACTATGATTATAATATCAGACCGCAAAAAAATCAAGGGAATCCTTTGACTTGCATACTTATATATAAAGTAAAACGCCCTCGGTTTTCCAAGAGCGTTTATTTTTTAGCTTTTGCCGCTGTCGACGGAATTATCGTCGGGATCGATCATTTGATAGTTGGGGTTGGTCGGGCGGGTGCGCTTAGATAGCGGTTTTTGGATGCACTTGTCCGTTTTCTTCTTTGACGGGAACACTTCCTTTTTGACTACCTCGTCGGCGCCGAGTTCGCTGTCCGTTTTTTTTCGGCGGCTTTTGGCTTGGGTCGATTTATTCTTGCTGCCGAAAAGCTTTTCCTTTACCGATTTAAATTTTTGCTTGATATTCATACGTTGCTCCTTGTATCCGCCGCGCCCGCTAACGGCGCGAGCGGTTTTAGGTAGTATGCGAACACGATATAAATTTTATACACTAAACGCCGTTCGGTTTACAAACGCAAAAAAAAAGAGTATAATAAATAGAATGATTTACATTAGAAGAAAAAATTTGCTCTCTGTCATAGCGTACAAATAGGCGAGCTGTGAGGTTGAAATGCTTGAATTAAAGAACATCACAAAGGTTTACGAAGCGAGCGGCGTAAAGGTAGACGCGCTAAAAGGTGTGTCGCTTGCGTTCGGTCGAAGCGGAATGGTGTCCGTTCTCGGACACTCGGGCTGCGGCAAAACCACGTTGCTCAATATTATAGGCGGACTCGATCACTACACGTCGGGCGATCTTGTAATCGACGGGATAAGCACCACCAATTACACCGATAGGGATTGGGATACGTACCGCAATCACCGTATCGGGTTTGTTTTTCAGTCGTACAACCTTATACCGCACCAGACAATACAGGCAAACGTCGAGCTTGCGCTTAACATTTCGGGTGTGGAAAAATCGGAACGCGTACGCCGTGCGCGCGAGGCGCTGGACATGGTCGGGCTCGGCGGGCTGTACAACAAAAAGCCCAATCAGCTTTCGGGCGGTCAAATGCAGCGCGTGGCGATAGCGCGCGCGCTTGTTAACGATCCCGAAATCCTGCTTGCCGACGAGCCGACGGGCGCGCTTGACAGCGAAACGTCCGTGCAGATAATGGATCTTATCAAAGAGATTTCCAATCATTGTTTGGTCATAATGGTCACGCACAACCCCGAGCTTGCCGAAAAGTATTCTACACGTATAGTTCGGCTTTTGGACGGCGAGGTGCAGTCGGACAGCAATCCGTACGTGCCGAGTGAAGAGCCCGAAAAAACCGAAACCGAATTGTCGGATTCTTCTTTAAGTCAAACGGGCGAGGAAGCCGAAGCCGAACAAAAGACAAAGCAAAAGACGGCTAAAAAACAGCGCGGCAAAAAATCCAAGCTGTCGTTTTGGAGCGCGTTTAAGCTGTCGGCGCGTAATTTGCTGTCCAAGCTCAAGCGCACAATACTTGTGTGCTTTGCGGGATCTATCGGCATTATAGGCGTTGCAACCGTGCTTGCGGTGTCTAGCGGCGTGCAGGATTACATAGACGACATGCAAAACGACATGCTGTCGGGCAACCCCATTACGATAAGCACGCAGGCGTTTGATTTAAGCTCGATCATGACTTCCATGAACAACGTGGATTCTGCGGCGGCGCTTAAACATTCGATTAAAAACGGTTACGTCAACGTCGATCAGATGATTGAATTTTTGGCGCAACGCGGCAAGGATATGCAAAGCGCGGTAATCACCAACAACATAACCAAGGAATACGTTTCGTACGTCAAGGCTATGCCTAATTCGTATTATGCGGATATAGCGGTCTATTACGGTATAAATATGTCAAACAACCTTTATACAAATTTCGACTTAGAGGGTAGCGGCAAAACGATGATGTCGCTTACCGCGGCGCTCGATATGTATACCGAGCTGCTCGACAAAACGCCGTTTGCGGATTACTCGTCGTACATATCCATGGTGACCGAAAAGTTTAGGCAAGCTCCCGAAAACGTCGACTTTATTCTGTCTCAGTACGAGTATGTATCCGACCCGACTACAAGCAAGGTAGCAACGGCGGCGGACGAGATAATGATAGTCGTGGACGACGACGTGTCGCTTACAGACCTGCTTCTTGCGCAGTTCGGTTACTTCTCGCAAAAAGAATTTTTAAACCTCGCGTATAAGGCTGTGGACGACGAGAATTACGACGAAGCGCTGTGGAAGGATAAGTTTTCGTACGACGAGCTTATAGGCAAGGAATTTATTTGGTATCCCAATAATACCGTGTTTACCCCTGCGGGAAACGCCGCTATTGCCGCGATAAATCCGTTTACGTACAACCCCATAGCGCAAGCAGACTGGACTACGGGCAAAAAGCTTAAAATAACCGCCATACTCAAACCTAAGGCTAACGTTTCTTACGGTTGCTTAAATCGCGGTTTCTTTTACACGAGCGCGCTGAGCAAAGAGATTTTGGCGGACAGCGCGTCCTCGCAAATCGTGCGGTATTTTACCGAACACAACGACGCAAATATAACCGGCGCGGAAGTTAACGGTATAAAACGAGGAATTACGTACGACTATACGTTTACACTCAACGGCGAAACGTTTGACCGCACGGCGATACTCGGCAGTGCGTCGCAGCTCGGATTTTTGTCGAGCATGATGCCCGGCTTAAATTTGCAGGCGACTTACACCGTAAGCAAGCGGGACGTCGGCGGTGTGGACACGCCGCAGCAAATATCCGTTTATCCGACCAACTTTGAATTTAAGGACGACGTTTGTTCATACCTCGACAAATGGAACGGCAATAAGGATTTGACGGTTGACGGCACGGTTATAGCGGCGGACGACAGAGAGGATATAACGTATACCGATAACCTGTCCATTATCATAGCCATGATAAGCGACTTTATAGACATTATTACCGTCGCCTTAGTGGCGTTTACGTCGTTGTCGCTTGTGGTTTCCACTGTCATGATAGCGATAATTACGTACGTATCCGTAATAGAGCGAATTAAAGAGATAGGCGTTATTCGTTCGCTCGGCGGTCGCAAGCGCGACGTGTCGGCGCTGTTCAATGCCGAAACGTTTATAATCGGCGGCGTATCCGGCATTTTCGGTATTGCGATCACCTATATAATTCAGGGCATACTTAATCTTATCGTCGGTAACGCCGTAGGCATTTACGGCATAGCCGCTCTGCCGATACCCACTGCGCTAATCATGATTGCGCTGTCTATCGTGCTGACGTTGATATCGGGACTTATTCCCGCGCGGCTTGCGGCCAAGAAAGACCCCGTTGTCGCATTGCGGACGGAATAATTTATCGGGAACATGCCCTCATCCGTCGCTTACGCGACGCCTTTCCCAAATGTAGGGCTGAATCGGGAATTAACGGAATAAATTTTAATCAACTTCTTTTATAAGAGGATAGTGATATGGCTAAAAAGAACAACAAAAAGACGTTTTATATTACTACGCCCATTTATTATGCGAGCGGAAGCCTGCACATAGGGCATTGCTACACGACTGTCGCGTGCGACGCGATTGCGCGGTTTAAGCGTATGGACGGCTACGACGTGTACTATCTTACGGGCACGGACGAGCACGGACAAAAGGTGCAAAAGGCCGCCGAGGAAAAGGGCATGAGCCCGCAGGCGTTTGTCGACGGGCTGTGCGACAAAATTCAGGCGTTGTGGAAGCTTATGGATATAAGCAACGACGGCTTTATTCGCACGACCGCCGCCGACCACGAAAAGGCGATTGCCGATATTTTCACCAAGCTGTACGAAAAGGGCGATATATACAAGTCCGAGTATTCCGGCAAGTACTGCGAGCCGTGCGAGTCGTACTGGACAAGCTCTCAGCTTGTCGACGGCAAATGCCCCGACTGCGGCAGACCTGTGCGCGACGAGAAGCAGGAATGTTACTTCTTCCGTCTTAGCAAGTATGCCGACCGTGTGCGCAAGCTTCTTACCGAAACCGACTTTTTACAGCCCGACTCGCGCGTGCGCGAAATGGTAAACAACTTTATAGACAAGGGTCTTACCGACCTTGCCGTTACCCGTACTTCGTTTGATTGGGGCATAAAGGTGCCGTTCGATCCCAAGCACGTTATTTACGTGTGGATTGACGCGCTTCCCAACTATCTTACCGCGCTCGGCTACGGCACGGGCAACACCGCGATGTACGACAAATACTGGCCGTGCGATATGCACGTTATGGCTAAAGAGATCGTTCGCTTCCACGCGATCGTGTGGCCGGCAATCCTTATGGCGCTCGACGTGCCCCTTCCGAAACGCGTTTACGGCCACGGCTGGATTATGTTCGGCGGCGATAAGATGAGCAAGAGCAAGGGCAACGTAGTCGACCCGTTTATTCTGTGCAATCGCTACGGCGTGGACGCACTGCGCTACTACCTGCTGTCATCCGTGCCGTTCGGCGACGACAGTAATTACACGAGCGAGCTTTTGCTTTCCGCTATCAACAACAACATCGTCAACGATCTCGGCAACCTCGTTCGCCGTACGCTCGCCATGAGCAAGCAGTATTTTGACGGCAAAGTCACCAAGCCGAAGACGCTCGATACCCGCGACAAGGATTTTTGTGCGGCTGTCGACAGTCTTTTGGACGCGGTGCGCGAGAGTATGGACAAGCCCGAGCTTAACCGCGCGCTCGAAAAGATTTTCGGCGTTATCGACATTGCCAACAAGTACATCGACGCAAATAAGCCGTGGGAGCTTAACAAACTCGGCGAAAAGGCGAGGCTCAACGACGTTATTTATACGCTGTTAGAGGGTATACGCGTCGTGGCGCAACTGCTGTTGCCCTTCCTCACCAAATACCCCAAGCGCATTTTCGACGGGCTCGGAATTGACGTTCCGACCGACTTTGATTCGGCTAAGTTCGGCGTTGTAAAGAGCTACAATACGACCGAGATAGAGCCCATACTCAATAGGCTCGATATCAAAAAAGAGCTTGCGGAATTGGAAAAAATAGCCGCGGACGGCGACAAAAAGCAAGCGTCTAAAGAAGCGCAAAAGACTGATACGCACGAGGAAGAAGAGCCCCCCGAAATAACGATTGACGACTTTTTTAAGACCTCGCTCAAGGTGGTGGATATACTCGCGTGCGAAAAGGTGGAAAAGGCGAAAAAGCTATTAAAGCTGACCGTGTTTGACGGACAGCGCAACCGCACTATCGTATCGGGTATCGCCATGGCGTACTCGCCGAGCGAGCTCGTAGGCAAAAAGGCGGCGCTTGTCGCTAACCTCAAGCCCGCCAAGCTGTGCGGAATAATATCCGAGGGCATGCTGTTGTGCTCGGTCGGCGCGGACGGCTTGCCGCGGCTCGTACAGCCCACGGGAAATGCCGGTGATAAAATATGCTGATCGATTCACATGCGCATATCTATGACGAGAAGTTCGACGCCGAGGGCGGAGCGGAAAGTATAGTTTCGCGCATGGATAGCGACAATCTCGAATATATTGTTTGTGCGGGGTGCGACATGCCGACCTCTCATACGTGCGTCGCCCTTGCCGACAAGCACGAGCGCGTGTACGCTACGGTGGGCGTTCACCCCTACGACGCCGATACCGTCACTAAAGAAAACTTGGAAGTTCTTGCCGAGCTTGCAAAGCACAAAAAGGTTGTGGCTATCGGCGAGATCGGGTTGGATTTTCACTTCGAGGGTGCGGACAGGCCGTTGCAGTTTAAGGCGATGTGCGCTCAGTACGACCTGGCGCGGCAGATTAAGCTTCCCACTATGTACCACATACGCGACGGCTTCGGCGAGTTTTGCGAGTTTATAAAGACGCGCGACTTCCCCGAGGGCGCGGTGCTTCACTGCTTTTCGGGCTCGCGCGAGCTTGCCGAGCAGTTTGTAAAAAAAGGGTTTTACGTTTCCTTTTCGGGCACCGTCACTTATCGCAACGCCGTCAATCTGCGGCGTGCGGTCGAGGCGGTACCTATGGAAAGGCTTATGATAGAAACGGACAGCCCGTACCTTACGCCGTCGGCACTTCGCGGTCAAATCAATCGCCCTGCAAACGTCAAGTACGTCGCGCAAAAGCTTGCCGAATTGAAAAACGTTTCGGTCGACGAGATAGAGCGGGTCACAGGCGAAAACGCAAAACGGATATACGGAATAAAGTAATGGCTAATAATTACGCATACCTTTTGGACGGAAAGGCGTATCTTAATATCACCAACAGGTGCCAAAACGCGTGCTCGTTTTGTATACGCAATACGGGCGACGGCGTGTGCGGCGTGCCGTTGTGGTTGGACAGGGAACCGACGGTTGACGAGGTGTTGACTGCGGTAAAGGCGCTAAACGGCGAGTTTTCCGAGGTCGTGTATTGCGGCTACGGCGAGCCGACCGAAAACCTGACTGTGCTTACTTCTACCGCTCGCGAGCTGAAAAAACTCGGGTACAAGCTTAGACTAAACACCAACGGACTCGGTTCGGCTGCTGCGGGACGGGATATATCGGCGGAATTGCGTGACTTTGACGTAATATCGGTTTCGCTCAACAATCATACTGCGGAAAAGTATTTGCGCATAACAAATTCCGTTTTCGGACCGAAAGCATTTGACGAGGTAGTTGCTTTTGCGCTATCATGTAAGCGGCAGGGGCTTAACGTGGTCTTTACCGTAGTGGACGTGATAGGCGACAGTGACGTTGCGGAATGCAAGGCGCTGTGCGATAAGCTCGGCATTCCGTTAAGAGTAAGGCAATACGTCGCGGATAACTATAATAATAGGAAGGGAGTTTAAATGGACTGGTTGGTTTATATTGGATATATTGCAATGGTCGCGATAATCGTCGTGCTTTCCATGAAGCTTGGAAAGTACGTCGACATCATGGACGCCAAAAGCAACATTTCGGGCGCGTTTATAGGCGGCGTTCTTCTTGCCGCCGTTACGAGCTTGCCCGAGCTTTTCACCTCGCTTACCGCGGTGTGGATCGTTAAAGAAAACGAAATGATAATCGGCAATATATTGGGCTCCGACCTGATTAACCTCGCGTTTTTCGGCATTTTGATTTTGATATTCGGCCGAGGATTAAAGACAAAAAAGTTTAACCCCTTTTACTATGTTGCGCTTTCGGCATGCTGCGGAATGTATGCGATTGTGGCGCTCGGACTGTATTTGACCGAGTACATGCAGTTTACATGGTTTTCGGTCGCGTCGCCCGCGATTCTACTGCTGTACATTCTGTTTGTGAGCAAGATGCCCAAGACGGCGGAAGCGGACAACGACGGCAAAGATGACGATATGACGCTTAAGCAGGCGGTTATACGGTTTGCCATTTGCGCCGTCGTTCTTATCGGCGCGTCGATTGCCATGACATATCTTACCGACATGGTGGCGGAAATGCTCGGCATGGGTGCAACGTTTGCGGGCGCGCTGTTCCTCGGCATTGCCACAAGCTTGCCCGAGCTTATCTCGTCGGGTACGCTTTGCTTCCGCGGCAACTACAATGCGGCGGCCGGCAATATTATAGGGTCAAACGTGTTTAACTTTGCAATACTGTTTGTTGCGGACGTGTTCTCGTTTATGCCCAACAGCTCGCAAATCTATATGAGAAATACCGAGTCGCAATGGCTGCTCATTCTCGGAGTTATCGCAACGGTCATCACAATCGGAATGATGTTTGTGCAAAACAAATTCAAGGGCATAGGTAAACGCAACGTGGCGGCAACAATCGCCGTTTACACAATCAACGTGTGCCTGCCCGTGCTGTATATAATCTTCTTGTTGATATCTACCGGTATCATTTAATTCGGGGGAAAAATGGCGGAGAACGCAAAAGACAAAATAGAATTTCAATATATTATGAACTACAAGGCGTACCGACGCGGAATGATTATGGTTCGCGTCGGCGCGAGTGTTTTGGTGGCGGGCGGGCTTGCTTGCCTGGCGTTTGTTAATTGGGTGCTCGGACTGATTTTTGCAGCGATGACGCTGTTTTTTGGCGTGATATCCATACTCGCGGCGCTTGGCGACGAGTATTCCTACAACGTGTACGCCGATCGTATCGTAATCAAAAAACGCGGGGTGGATAAACGTACGACAGTCGCATTAGCTGATATTACGTCGGTCAAGTATTCCCGTGCGTTTTACGAAAAAAGCCTTGCTACGGGAACTATTAAAATCACCGTCAAATCGGGCGGCAAAACAAAAAGCTATAAGCTGAAACATCTTTTCGACGCACAGCCGCTTATTGATTTTTTAAAACAGGAATAAAAAAACAAATGACTAAAGTCGAAAATAAAGTAATGGACGAAGAGCGAGCGCTGTACGGCATCGACCGCGTCGTGCTGGATAACTGCAAGTTCCAAGGCCCCGCCGACGGCGAGAGCGCGCTAAAGGAATGCGGTATAGTCGAAGCGAGCAATACGCTGTTCGACCTGAGATATCCGCTATGGCACAATAACGGCGTTTATCTCAACAACTGCATTATGACCGAAAATTGCCGCGCCGCGCTGTGGTACACTCAAAACGTCGAGATTGTCAAGTCCGAGCTTCACGGCATTAAAGCGTTAAGAGAGTGCAAAAACACCGTCATGCGCGACTGTGATATCAAGTCGCCCGAATTCGGTTGGAACACCGTTGGAATAAGAATTACCGACAGTAAGGCTGTGGGCGAATACTTTATGATGCGCGCGCAAAACATAGCGGCGCGACGGCTCGACTTTAAGGGCAAGTATTCCTTCCAGTACGTTAAAAATGCAACGATACTCGACAGCAAGCTGGACACCAAGGACGCGTTTTGGCACAGCAAAAACGTTACTGTGGAAAACAGCGTCGTAATAGGCGAGTACCTCGGCTGGTATAGCGCCAACCTGACTTTTATCAACTGCACCATAATCGGCACTCAGCCGCTTTGCTATTGCAAAAACCTAAAGCTTGTCGACTGCGTTATGCAAAGCACCGACCTCGCTTTTGAAAAGTCAGAGGTCTATGCGGTATTGCGCGGCGAAATCGACAGCATAAAAAATCCCGCCAAGGGCGTTATAAAAGCGCCTGCGGTAGGCGAGATAATCCGCGACGATAAGACGTCCAAGGGCAAGATATTGATCGACCCTGCGCTCATGCGCGGCGCGAGGTGAGTCTTGAATCCAAATAGTCGTTTTTGCATTGACGTATATGAAGCGGTAAAGTCCGTGCCCGAGGGCACGGTGGCAACGTACGCTCAAATCGCGCTTATGTCTGGTCACCGCGGTGCGGCGCGTGCAGTCGGCAACGCTCTGCACGTAAACCCTACGCCCGGTGTGGTGCCCTGCCACAGAGTGGTAAACGCAAGCGGCGCACTCGCACCCGACTTTGCTTTCGGCGGCGTGGACGCGCAAAAAAAATTATTGGAAGCCGAGGGCGTGCAGGTAAAAGACGGCAAGGTCGATTTAGCCGTTTACCAGTGGCGGGGATAGTAAAGCCATATTATAAATATAATGAATAATAAATTCAAAGACAGATTAACCGAAGTGTTAAAAGAAAATAATATGTCGCAAACAAAGCCATATCATAATTGACGTGGATAGGCGGCATTAAAACAATAACACGACTTAATGTCGTGTTTTTTCTTGTACAATTTTTTAAGCTAATTTTACTTTATAACAATAATATATTTAATGGAATATTAATCCCTTTTGCTATTTTATATAGCATGTAAAAAGAGAAATCATTACCATGCAACAATCTATATAATGTAGATGTGCTGATTTTGCATTTTTTGCAAAATTCTTTTTGAGTTAATTTTTCGTTTTTTATATACTCTTTTATAAAGACTATATCTATAATATTTGTTTTGATTCTTCGTATCATTGTGGTTTTTAGTTAAAATATACGGCTATTAGCCATATTTATTATATATGGCTAATAGCCGTATGTCAAGAAAATTATGGCTAAAAGCCATATTATAAATATAATGAATAATAAATTCAAAGACCGCTTAACGGAAGCGTTAAAAGAAAATAATATGTCGCAAAAAGCGCTTGCGAAAAAGATTTTTATGTCCCAAACAATAATCAACAATTATTGCACGGGTAAGCGTGAGCCGTCTTTGGACGTACTTATTGCCATTTGCAAGGAATTAAACGTAACCTCAGATTATCTGTTGGGCTTAACCGATTACTAATCCAATAAATTATTCGGTAAAATCAAAATCTCTCGAACAAAACGTTCGAGAGATTTTTTTGGCGTTTGAGTTTAATAGGCTAGTGTGCGCTGTACATGATGATTTTGTCTTTGTCGGTGAGTTCGACTTTGATTTTGGATAGGTTGCCCGAGAACATAACCATTTTGCCGTCGTGCCGAACGTAGCCGAGCGCGATAGTGTGGTTACGTTCGCTTTGCGGTACGTCGGGACCTGCCGAGGCGTAGTACACCGCTCTGATAAGTTCGCCCGCAGTGGTGGGCGCGGGAAGCTCGGCAAAGTAGCGGCTGACCTTTTTGACGTAAACCTCTTTGCTTTTGTATGTATCGATGCCCGCGCCGTCGTAGGCGAGTATGTCGGTGTAAAAGTCGAAAAGATTGTCTTTTTCGCCGAGCTGGGTTATCATCTTGCTTATGTAGCGATTGCTTATAACAACGTTGTTTATGCTGTAGCTCTTTACTATGTCGTAGTGTTTGGGATTGAGTATTTCCACTATTACGTCGATTTTGCCGAGGTCGAAGTCCGGGTCTTCCGTGCTAATCTTGCGAATGATGTCGCTGACGTAAATGAGGTTTGCAATCGCGTTGGAGTCTATCTGTTCGTTAAATACGGTATCGTCCGAAAGCACCAGCACAGATGTGTCCGTTTCGTTGGCAAGCACAAAGCTTTCTATCGTACTGCAAATTAGATCGCGGTCGTATATATCCGCTTCTACGACCTTGGACACGTAAGGGTAGGTCTTGTAGTAGTCCATGCGCTCGAGGTGCGCTTTGTCGTCGATAATAATGATATTCATTATCTCTCTGCCGTCGCCCGGATTCCACTCGTCGCGGAATGCGTCAAAGCCGTCCATGATATCCTTGATTTTGCTGTTGTGACCGAGTATAATTACGTTTTTGTGCTCTATGCGGTATTTGGGCGTAAGCTTGACCTTGTAGTCGCTCATGCCGACCTCTGTAAGCTTTTGGTCTTCCTTTTTGGATTCGGCGGCGAAGTATGCGTTGCCGCCCATTATGCAGAGCGGCAGCGCGTGCTGGTGCGTCGCAAGGTATTCACGGGTGAATTTGTCCTCGTTGTTTTCGCCGTCGTACGGCTTGGTGTAAAATGTCATGCCCTTGTTCGAGAACAGCTCTTTGTATGCGAGGTTAAGCTCGGGCATTAGCGAGAATTGCGACAAGAGTCTGCCGAGGATGTGGTTGACGCTGACGGGTATGATGTTGCATTTGCCTTCGACCTGCTTGTGCGCGATAATCTTGTTTACAAGCTCTAACGTCCAGTCGTCCTCAACCTCTACGACTATCTTTTGGTTGTCGTCGCTGTAGGCGGCGCCTGTGATTTCCGCGACCTGAACGAGCGCTTTTATCGTTTGCGGGTTGCCCTTGTAGTGGCTGTTTTGCCGCGCTTCTACGTCGTAGCGGCATACCGAATTGTTAATATCGTTGCCGAGAATGATTATAGACTTGGCGTGACTGAGCGATATGTCGTTAAGCTGTTTGGTGGAAAAGGTGTCGCCCTCGCGCACGATAAACGTTATTTTGTTTTTAAACTTGTGTCTGATTTTGTACGCAAGACGGGCAAGTCCCTTTTTGGTTTTAGCTTGCTTGGCGACCAGCGCGTTCTCTTGCGCAACAGTATCGGAAAGTCGCTCCGATAGCTCGCGCTCTATTTCTTCCTTGCCGTTATTTACGAGGATAACTACGTACTGTTTGCCGTCGTTGTAAAGAAGGTCGTTTACTATCTCGGACGCGCGCGAGTTCCAGTTAAGGATTACCATGTGCCCCGAAAGGTTTACCTTGTGCGTGCCGACGTTGGCGTTTTCGATAAACTTGGATATGTAGTTGGTCAAGTAACCGATGACCGCGCCGGTAAACAGCACCATGCCGATTATGATTACTACCAAGCACACGATTACGAGTCCGACTTTGGCCGTGCCTATGTCGGAAACCACGTTGTCTATACAGCCGGCGTCAAGCACCATAGTGACCGTGTAGTATACCGACTGCCAAAAGTTCATGTCCTCGGTGCCGCTGAGCGACAGCGAATTTATGACTAGCGCCGACACTGCGAGGAACACTACATTCAGCAGCAGAATAACCAAAAGCACAACGGTAGCGGGCTTTTTGGCAAGAAGTATGCTGAATTTCTGTTTGAGCTTTTTAAACATTTCTTCCTTCTCCTCGTAAAGTTATTTAATATTATCAACCGTTGGTAAATATATCACAAAGCGACAAAAAAATCAACTTATATATACACAGCTTGCTTATTTACTGCATAAAAAATTATTGTTATGGATGAATTAGAGATTCTGGCACGACTGATTAAATGCGAGGCGGGCGGCGAAGGCGAATACGGCATGCGCGCCGTCGCGTCCGTCGTAATGAACAGAGTCGAGCAAAGACAAGGCGAGTACGGCAGGTACAATACTATCCGCGACGTCGTTTTTGCGCCGCTTCAGTTCGAGTGCGCCACCGACCAACCGCAGAGCATTTACAATCTTACGCCCGAGCCGATACACTACGACATCGCGCAGTGGGCGATGAACGGCGGTCGGCTGTCCGATACCGCCGACGCGCTGTGGTTTTACAATCCATACTCGGTAACGTGCAGGAGCAATTTCCCCAACAATAACGGCTATTTGCGCACGCGTATAGGCAACCATTGCTTCTATTCGCCGACGAGTAGCTACGTAAACACCTGATTTTTTATTAAAGGAGATTATATATGGATCACGATAATTGCAGACCGCCCGACATCAACATTCCCGACCCGTTGCCCGATTATAACGCGGAAAACAACGTAGGGTCGTGGAGACAGCTCTTTGCCGCCAATATCGGCAAACGCGTCAAGGTCGAAATCTCGCTGTTTGACGGAACGATCCGCACCCTTTGCGGCGACATATACCTCGTGGGCAACGCGTACATAGGACTGTCATGCGGAGATAAGCTGTGTTTCGGCGACGTCTATTCCATTAAGTACGTAACGTTTTATTAATTCGGAATTAAGAATTGTCGGGTCGCGCCCGACTTTTTTTGCGGCGCTCTATATTCGTGAGGTCATTCACGTCGCTTCGCTCGTTCGGGATGACAAAAAAAGTTTAACTGTAAAGATTGTTTGTCATGCCGAGTGAAGCGACGCATCTCACGAACAAATAGCGCAGATAGCGAAAGCCGCCTTAAAAGAGCGGCTTTTGATTTGCGGAAAATACGGTTTAATCCAATGCGCCGTTTAGTACGGCCTCGAGGTTGCTCGAGTCGGACACGTAAAACTCGGTCGCGCCGATATAGTTTAAAAGCGCTTGAATGATTATCGCGCCGTAGGGGATAGTGTCGGCACGTTTTTGGCAAATCGGGCGGAAGGTCGTCAGCTTGGGGCTTAGCAGTATGGGCATAATGTCGTCCAAGCTTTTTGCCGTCATTTTGCGCGTTACCTTTTGCTTGTCGTATACCTTTAGGTTGAGCTCGGCGGCGGAGATGTTGCACGCGCTGCCGCCGCATAGCACGACGGGGTAGTCGGGAAGCTTTCCGTATTCGGTAAGAATATTCGGCATTTCGTCGATAGCCCTGCGGTAATCGGCGTTATACTTGTTTTTTGTTACCACTACGCCGAGCGGCAGGCTCTTAACGTACGTCGGGGTAATACCGTCCTCAGAGCAAATGACTTCCATGCTACCGCCGCCGAGGTCGACGACGGTGACCGCGCCACTCGGTTTATCTGCGCCCATAAGCGCGAGCTTGGCTTCCGTTTCGGGCGAAACGATTACGATATCCAATCCCGTCTTTTCTTTAACAAGCTTGCAAAATTCTTCACCGTCCGCCGCACGCCTTACCGCCTCGGTCGCAAACGGGGTAATCTCGGTGCAGTCGCGCGCTTTGCACGTTTCGGCGTATTCCTTTAACGCGTCGATTGTCGCGTTGATGCCGCGCTCGGACAGCCTGCCCGTTTTCTCTATGCCGAAAGCGAGCTGTGTAATGTGCGAGTACGTACTGCCGTCGGAAAACGTAAGCCGCACCGAGTTGGAACCTATATCTATTGCCGCACGCATGTTGTTACTCCTTGTTTTTGCAGTCACAAAAAAAGCCGTGGGGTTTATCCACGACTTCGGTTTTTATTTTCCGTTGAAAACGATTTCGTCGCGGTAGACCATGTCGAGCATTTCCCGCGCATAGTCCTCTATAAACTGCGGATCGTTTTGGCACGCCTCTATCATTTTGTCGTTTTCGGCAATCACTTGTTCGAGCCGTGCGTTTTGCGCCTCTAACGCCGCCTTGCGACTGTTGACCGCGCCGAGCTTGACAAGGTTGACTATCAGCGCGATAACGAGCATGACAAACAGAACGGTCAGCGCCGCCGTAACGATTTTGATTATCGTTTTGCTGTTGTTTTTAGTTTCTCGTGCGTTGTTTTGTTCGTTTACCATAATATCAGTTTACCACCGCCTTATCGCTTTGTCAAGCGGAATATATAATTCGGAATTAAGAATCGGAAATTACGACAAGCAAAGGATAAATTCCGAATTATTTAAGCCTTTCTTTAACCGCTTTAAGCCGTCTTAGCGCTTCGGGTTTGCCGAACAGCTTTACCATTTCCTCGCCGCCGCCGGGGGTAGCCGCCGCGCCGGTCAGCGCAATGCGGTAAATCCACAGCACCTGGCCTTTTTTGAGTCCTTTCTTTTCGGCAAGCTGTTCGAGCGCTGTATTAAGCTCGGGCGCGTCGGTCGCGGCAACGCAGTCGTCGATAAGCTCTTTTGCCATGTCTACGGTCGTCTTCCATTTTTTATTGACGAACAAACCGAGGTCGAAATTATCGAACGCGTCCAAAAACGCGGCGCGTTCCTTTATATCCGTAAGCACCTCTACGCGCGACTGTAACAACTCGGAAAGATAGCGGTAGTCTATCTTCTTGTTGGGGCAGTACTCGGCGTAGTACGGCATTGCCAGCTTGTGAAATTCCTCGGGGTCGAGTTCCTTGACGTACAGCGAGTTAAGCCAGCGCATTTTGGTTTCGTCGAATATCGACGAAGACTTTTGCAAGCCATCAATGGAAAAGCATTGCACAAGCTCGTCCATGGACAGCTTTTCGCGATTATCCTTGGGGTTCCAGCCGAGTAGCGCGATATAGTTCACGATCGCATGGGGTAGAAAACCTTTTTTGAGAAAATCCTCGAAGCCGGCATCGCCGTCGCGCTTGCTCAGCTTGTGCTGACTGTCGCGCATTATCGGCTGAAGGTGCATGTACACGGGGCGTTCCCAACCGAGCGCGTCGTACAGCAGGTTATACTTGGGCGTAGACATAAGGTATTCCACGCCGCGTATGCAGTGCGTTATGCCCATAAGATGGTCGTCGATTACGTTGGCAAAGTTGTACGTGGGCATGCCGTCCGACTTGATAAGGATGTTATCCTCGAGGTCTTTAAAGTCGACGGTCACGTCGCCGAAAACCTCGTCGTGATAGGTGGACGAGCCGCTTTCGGGAATGTTTTGACGAATTACGTACTGCTCGCCGCGCGCGATACGGTCCTGTATCTCTTGTTTACTGAGGTGCAGGCAGTGCTTGTCGTACTTGGTCGCGCCCTTCTCGTGCATTTCGGCAAGCCGTTCCTTCGAGCAGAAGCAGTAGTACGCGTCGCCGCTCTCTATAAGCTGCCGTGCGTACTTTAAGTAGATTTCCTTGCGCTCGGACTGAACGTACGGACCGCAGTCGCCGCCGACGCCCGGACCCTCGTCGTAATGGATTCCCGCTTTATCGAGCGCGGAAATTATAATGTCCACCGCGCCCGCGACCTCGCGGGTCCGGTCGGTGTCCTCTATGCGCAGAATAAATTTTCCGCCGTTCTTTTTGGCGTAAAGATAGGCGTACAGCGCCGTGCGCAATCCGCCGATATGAAGATACCCCGTAGGACTGGGGGCAAATCTCGTGCGTACCATAAACTCTCCTTGACAATCTTCGTCTTGCTGTGTTATACTGTCTATAATTGTAATGCTTTTGCGCGTAAAACGCAAGCGATTAAAGCAAGTAAAGGACATATTATGGACGAAAAGACAACGCGTGAAATTTTGGACGACCTTGCGCAAATCGTCGCCATCCCCAGTGTGTATTCCACGCCCGAAGATGGTGCGCCGTACGGCAAGCGCTGTCTTGAGGCGCTCGAGTGGTTTGTGCACAAGGCGCGCTCGTACGGACTTACCGCTGTTATGATGGACGGATACTGCGCTTACGCCGAGATCGGCGCGGGTAATGAATGTATAGGCATTCTCGGACACCTCGACGTCGTGCCGGCAGGCAACGGTTGGGCTACAGACCCGTTTAAAATGATAGAGGAAAACGGCAAAGTGTACGGCCGCGGCGTGGGCGACGACAAAGGCGCAGTCGTAGTTTGCCTGCATGCACTGCGTGCGCTTAAAAACGAAAAGCTTAATCGCCGCGTTAGGCTTATTGTCGGCGCGGACGAGGAACGCGGCAGCTCGTGCATACGCCACTACCTCGAAGCGGGCGGCGAAGTGCCCGTCATGTCGTTTGTGCCCGATTCCGAGTTTCCGGTTATCAACAGCGAAAAGGGTATCGCGCATATCATACTCGAATTCAACGACGATAAGCTTGCCGATAATATCAGCGGAATAGCGGGCGCCGAGTGCGCCAACGCCGTGCCGGACAAGTCGTCGATAGTTATTAAACCGAACAGTCCGCTACACAACGCGCTTAAAGCGGCGTGCGGCGGAACGCTCACTTCCGACGTGTTTAAGACCATGCCGATAGCCGACCGTATCGTGTCCGACGGCAACGGCTTTTCTGACTACGAGCTTTATAACCGTGCGGACGGTGTGACGGTGACAGCCGTCGGCACCGCCGAGCACGCATCCACACCAGAAAAGGGCGACAACGCGCTGTGGAAAACTCTCGGGCTTTTGGCGGCGGAAAACGGTGTTATCGGGTCGAAATACCTCGATAAAATTTACGAGTATATTTGCACGCCGCTCGCAAGCGAAAAGCTCGGCGTGTACGTGGACGATCACAAAAGTGGCGACACAACAATGTGTCTGTCGCAAGCCGAACTTAATAACGGCACGCTTAAGCTGCTTATAGACTTTCGTCTGCCGCTCGGTGTGACGTCCGAGTTTGTTGCAAACGCGTTAGAGCAAAAAACAGGCTGTCACGCTATCGTTCGCGACTACCACGAGAATTTGTATATCCCCGCGGACTCGCCGCTGATCATGGCGTTACTCAAGGTTTACAGAGAAATAACCGGAGACATGACAGAGCCATTGCACGTGGGCGGCGGTACGTATGCGCGCGAGCTTCCCAACGCCGTTGCGTTCGGTTGCACGCCCGTCGATATCGACATCAATATGCACAGAGCGGACGAAAATTTTCCTATAACCCAACTCTTTAAAAACTATGAGATTTACCTTGCCGCTGCAAAAGAGCTTGCAAATTTATAACTCGTTCGATAAATAATATTTATAAAGGAGAAATTATCATGATAATTAAAAACCCTACTGTTGAAGAATTCAACAAGCTTATAGCGAGCGGCAAAACGGTCGTCGACTTTTGGGCAGGCTGGTGCGGTCCGTGCAGAATGCAGGCGCCTATCGTGGAAGAACTAGCCAATACCACCGACATTAAGCTTATTAAAATCGACGTCGACCTGGACGACGTACTGCCTATAGATTTTCAGGTGAGCAGTATTCCCACGCTCGTTCTGTTCGAGGACGGCTTGGTAGTGGAAAAGTTTATCGGGCTCACCCCACTCGACGAGATTAAAGCGGCGTTTGGAATTAGAAATTAGACGATTGTTTTGCGGTGATTAAAAAAATTGCGCGGCAGCATTATTTTGTGATGTTGAGCGTTTTCTGTCTGCCGAAAAATCCCGCGATCATTGCGCCGCGGCATGTTAGAATAGCCGCATAAATTGCTTAATAAAAAATCTTATCAAAACAAGGCGGAATACACCATGCCTACAAAGGTAAAAAATCCGATATTAATCTTTGATATAGTCATAACGGTAATATTGGCTATCGTCATGGGCGTGGGCATAGGCTTGGCCGTAAGAGACAGAAAGGCCGACGAGCCGTCAACTCAAAGCTACGTCGAGTATGTCGATATGAGCGGCGACGGCGTTCGGCTAATCGCTCGAGGCAGGTGAGTGTGAAAAAAATATTTACCGGACCTAATATATTGATGCTTGTGCAGTTGTTGTTGTCGGCGGTCGTTACTGTCATTCTTGTTATGTTCAAGTCGTATGAGCCGTACGTTTTTGTTTTGCTACAGCTCTCGGCTGTAATCGGAATTTTGGGCGTGAGGTTTACGATTCCCATATCCGAGTTTTGGGATAAGTTGGTAAGGTCGTTTGTATTGGAGATAGCAGAAGACAGTCTTCAGATCGGAATTATCTTTACCAAACTGCTGTCGTACGCGTTTATAATCGTACAAATAGTTTTTTTGTTTATTATAATTTAAAAGCCGACAAAATAAAATTCCGCAAAAACCTTGTTAAAATCCCTTGCCAAATAAAATAATCTTTGATATAATAAATCTTGCTATGGCGGCATAGCTCAGCTGGCTAGAGTACTCGGTTCATACCCGATTGGTCACTGGTTCGAATCCAGTTGCCGCTACCACGAACAAGCACCCTTTACGGGTGCTTTTTTCGTGGTAGCGGCAACTGCTTGGTGAGAACAGCGTGGCGTAGCGCGGTACAATATTTGTTGAGTACGAAAAAGAAACATATTGCGGATTTATAATGTAGTTATTTCGCCGCGCGGTTCGTTAGGCGCTTGCGCGGAGCGCAAAGCCCGCCGACGGTTTTCGTCGGCAATCCGGTTGCTATCATTTATAAGTCAAAATACTACTCAACCACCAAAGACTGTATCGCAACATTATAAAGACACTTGGGACGATTAATGATTAAAAATACAATTAGGAGATATTAATAATGGCAAGACATCCTTTCTTTTTTGACGGCGGCGAAGAATTAACAACTTTGGGCGCGGCATGGTTCGTTTCTTATAGTTGGTATAATAAAGTAGATAAAACGCATACAAATTGGAAAAAAGTATCTACTTATAATAATCGCATATCCACATATAACCGTACGCAATCATATCATACATATTGGTTAAAGCAAATAATCCATATGAACGAAAATAATTTAGATAAAAACACAATCGGATTAAGGGGATATGAAGTAATCGAAATGGCAAACAAACTATTAGAATAATATTCGTTTTAGGTTGGGTAGGCTCTACCACTAAAAAGTAATTTTCTTTGTACGCACGTTATAAGCCTGTGGGAAGAATATTATATTTTCGGGGCGTTTTGGGTTTAAAGCGGTCAAGCGGCGTGGTATTTGTTGTCATATGCGCATATGAGCTTATCAATAATCGGTGAGATCCTTCGGAAGGCAAAAAAGCTCAGGATAAAAAAGTAATTAAACAATTTACACATGAACTTGCAAAAGAGAATCGACTGTGGTACACTGTCTGATATGGATGGCGTGGGTATAAACGAAAAACTAAAAAAATATTTTATCGCGTCGGGGGCGTTGTGCTTTCCGCTTGGGGGTATTTGTATCGGCTGTATTGTTTTGCTTTTTATCGAGTTTGTACGGCTGTTTTATTTGCCCAATCTTGACAGTAGATCGATACTGTATTTTATCGGCTGGGCGTCGAGGGTAGGGCTCGGGTTTGTGAGCGTGGTCGGCATTATTGTTTTTACCGTTCTTGCGGTCAAATTCGCTTTGTGCGGGGTTGAACTCTTAAGGCAAAAATACGTGCGAAGAGTGCGCAGTGCAATCAACTTTTCCTTTGCCGCAAGCCTGTCCTTATTACTCGTTTGCATTTACCCGTTTATAATAAACACGCTTAGGATCATCGTTCACGGTTATCAAGCGCAGTATTACTTGGGGTTTTGGCTCGGCTTAGTCACGTTTGTGTTTTCCGTTGCGTGTTTAGTCGTTAACAGAATAACCGTCAAAAAACATAAATCCGCATTACAGACCCTATACGCGACCGACAGCGTGTGCTCGCACAACGAAAAAGTATAATAAGACTGCCCGCGCGTATTTATAATCTGTAATAACGCAAGCTATAAATATGTGCGGTATATATCATATTAAAAAGCGTATTGTTTTGGCGGCGGTTGTTGTCGCTTTGGTTTTGTTTTCGGCGTATGCTTCGATGGGAATTGGATCGGCGTACTCGGCGGCTGACGAAAACAATCTCGTTAGTTACGACGGCAAGGTCGAGCATATTTTTACGCACGAGCTTGTGTTCGATACGGCAAAAGCGTTTTCGTCGAGCAATTCGGTGCGCGACTGCTTTGACAAGGATCACTTGACTGCAAAGGAATTTAAAGCGTTGCTCGGCGAGCTGTACAAAAACGGTTACGTGCTTGTCGGGCTCGACTCGATTTTAAGCGGCGAGCCCGTAGTTGTTCCGAGCGGAAAAAAGCCGCTTGTGATGTCGTTTGACGATATGACATACGACACCGTTAACCGCGGCTGTATAGATAAGCTTGTAGTAGTCGACGGCAAGATTTTCGACTACACAAAAAACGCCGAGCCGAAGCTTTCGCGCGAGCGAGAAAACGTGACTATCCTCGAAAGCTTTATCGACGAGCACCCCGATTTTTCCCACAACGGGGCGAGGGCTACGCTGTGCGTAAACGGCTACAACGGGATACTCGGCTATCGTTGCACGCCGACCTGTAAGGTGTCCGAAGATTACCAAGCCGAGGAAACACAGGCGTGCAAAAAGACGGTTGCCGCGCTTAGTGCGCTTGGCTATACCTTTGCTTCGCACACTTATTACCACAAGTATTTTAACAGCTGTTCGGCGGCTATGATAGAAAAGGATTGCATTGCGTGGCAAAAGTATATTCGGCCGATAGTCGGCGATACGCGCGTGCTGTGCTATCCCGCCGGCGAGCACAAAGCCAAAGACCCGAAAAACGAAATATTCAAGCGTTACGGGTTTGACGTCTTCCTGTGCGTGGGTAACTTTGCGGGCACGGACTACGAGCGAGCAAGCGCCGACGCAAGGTATTTGTACCGCCTTCCGTTTGACGGCACCGCGCTGAGACTGTATGAAAAGGCTTACGCACACCTAGCCGATACGCGCGCAATATACGACGGCTCGCGCTTTCGACCCTTCTCGTATACGGGCGGTTATCATAAGTAACGTTCGAGTAAAGAGTTGATAGAAACTACACCCGTACGCGACGGCAGACGAGGGGGCACTGTTCTTTTTGTCATGTCGAGCGTTATTTTGCCCTCCCAAACATCTCACGCAATGTAGTTAATTGTAAATATACGAGAATATCTCGTAATAAAAGTATTATACGAAAAATTCTCGTATGATAATTATATGATAGACAATAGGCTACAAGTGATCGGCAAACGGATGCGGGAATTGAGAACGGACAGAGGGCTTTCGCAAGCCGAGCTGGGCAAAAAGCTTTCCGTGTCGCAGGACACGGTTTCGCTTTGGGAAAAATCCAAGAGTGTTCCGCCTGCGGATATAATTATTTTACTTGCGCAGATATTCGACGTAAGTTGCGACTATTTATTGGGCGTTAGCGATTACTGATAGATATGTTATGGCGGCAAACAAAAGGGATTTAAAAGCAAGCGGAAGAAAAGCCGAATCCGTTCATTCGGGACACCGCGAGCGCTTGCGCGAGTCGGCGCGGCGCGATTTGGATTTGAGCGGTTTGCGCGACGTCGAGCTTATAGAATTACTTTTGTCGTTTTTTATTCCGCGCAAGGACACCAACGTTTTGGCGCACAAGCTGATTGATAAATTCGGCTCTGCCGCAGACGTGCTGTGCGCGAGCAAAGCCGAGCTTATGCTGTTCCCCGAGGCGACTGCGCGCGTAGCGGCGTTGCTTCCGTTACTCGGCAACGTTTGTACGATTACGGACGGCGATATCGTAATCAAAACGCGGCGCGACGGGGCGGGATTTTTCGGGTCGGTGTTTGCGGGAAGCGGCGAGTGCGGAACGTACGCCGCATATCTCGACGAAGGATTCAAGGTGATCGCGATAGAGCGGTTGGACGGCGAACGCTTTTCGCGCGATATTCTTTGCTCGCTGTGCAAGTATGACGGAAAGTACGTGTTTGCCGTCAGGCACGAGCGCGACATGTTCCCGTTGGTCTACGACCTTGCGGCGGAAGTGGGCGCGCTTGCCGAAATGATTGCTTCCGTCGGCGGGCGGCTTTTGGACTTTTTGACTTTTACCGATTACGGGTACTACACGATCGGCGAGCCGCCCAAAAACGGTGGTTGGTACCCGCTGTATGTGTTCGTGCCTATTAAGCGGTTTATGTATTCGCCGGAACTTTATAATCTTGCTGCGGGCGAGTTTGCCGACGAGCTGACCGCCGAGAGCGTGCCCGATATTCTTACGCAACTCAAATCGGCGGCGCTCGGCGTTGGGGAATAGTGCAGTAATACCGTACATATTAAAATTCAATTGACAAATACTTATAATTAAGTGTATACTTATTAAAACGTTTTAGTTTAGACGGAGGTTTAATACTATGGCAAACAAGGTTACTGCGGATATGACGATTTACGACGTTTTATGCTTGGCGCCCGAAAACGAGAAGGTTGTGCAGGTATTCATGGATATGGGCATGCACTGCTTGGGTTGCCCCATTTCGCGCGGCGAAACCGTTGCGGAAGCGGCGGCGGCGCACGGCAACGACGTTGATGAGCTTGTTAAAAAGCTTAACGAAGTAATCGATTGAAATGAAGCTTGTAGTCGGCTTGGGTAATCCGGGTAGCGATTACCGCGACACATATCACAATATCGGATTTAACGCGCTGGATATTCTTGCCGCGCGTTTATCAGTTAGAGATTTTTCGCTCGACAAAAAGAGCAATGCGCTACTTACCGATTGTGCCGTCGGCGGTGAAAAGATTATGCTGTGCAAGCCGCAAACGTACATGAACCTTTCGGGCGACGCGGTGGGGTATCTCTCGCGCTACTACAAAGTCGAGCCCAAGGATATACTTGTTTTGTACGACGATATAGATATCGGAAAGGGCACGGTGCGCGCCAGGCTTAACGGTACGGCGGGCACGCACAACGGCATGCGCGATATTGTGAATAAGCTCGGCTCGACGGACTTTGCGCGGGTGCGTATAGGCATTGGATTCAGACCTGACTATATGGGGCTTGCCGACTACGTGCTTTCGCATTTTACGGTTTTTGAAAAGCCGACGCTTACAGCCGCGTGCGAAAAGGCGTGCGACTTTGTAAGCGATTGGATCGACGGTAAGGCTTGGCAGGATTTGACGGTGCAGGTTAACGGCGCTGCTGTTTAAGTCGGGTTTTTATGCGTAATATAGGACAGGTAATAAACGGGCTGGGCGGCGACCTCGGTAAGGTAATCGAGGCGGTGAACGGCGGAAAACGCACGTCGGTATTCGGCATGACAAAGTCGGATATTCGACTTTTTTGCTGTGCGTTTAACAGATTTTTGTACGTGTGCTCGGACGTAGTTTCGGCGCGTGCGGCGTTTGTCGAACTGTCCATGCACTATAAAAACGCACAGCTGTTTTTGCCTAAAAACAACGTGCTGTTGGCGACCGGAACGGATAGGTCCGCCGCGCGTGCCCGTGCTTTGTACGACGTAGCGAGCGGCGCGTGCGACGTGGTGGTGACTACCGCCGAAACGCTTATGCAAATTTTACCCACGCGTGAAAGTGTGACTTCCGCGACCGTCGCGTTTGAGGTGGGCGGCAAGCATCGCACCGACGAGCTTATAAGCAAGCTTGTTACGGCGGGGTACGAGCGCGTCGGGCACGTGGAAGAGCCCGGGCAGTTTTCGGTTCGCGGCGATATTATGGACGTGTGCGCGCCCGGCGGCGAAGCGGCGCGTATCGAGTTTTTCGGGTTCGAGTGCGACAGCATACGCACGCTCGATATTCTGTCGCAAAGCGCGGGGGAAAGAATGGACGGTTTTACCGCGTACCCTGCGACCGAGTCGGTTTATGCCGACAAGTCGGCGGCTGTTGAACAGCTTATTCATGCGGGCGAAAAACGAAAGTCTGCCGGCGTGCCGATAGAGCACAGGCTTGCCGAGCGTTTAAACGTGGGCGACTCGGACGGCGAACAGACGTTACTGTCGCTTTTTCCGCACACAACGCTCGATAAGTTTTGCGATATGCCCATGATCATAGAGGACGCTAAGGCGGTTTACGACAACTGTATATTTGCGTACCGCGAGCATTCGTCGCGCGCCAAGCGGCTTATAGATGCGGGCGAGGCGCCGTTCTGCGCGGCGGATAATCTTGTGGCCGTTCCGCCTGCGCACAAGTGCGTGTTGTGCTTTCATGCGATAGACAGCAACAACAGATTCTTTTCGCCTGATAGGGTGTTTAAGCTTAAAAGCATCGATCTTCCGCTGTACGGCAAAAACTTCGTACAGTTAAAGGACGATATTGCCGCTTGGCGGTCGCGCGGCATGAAAGTGCTTGTCGCCGCGGACGTGCGCGACGGGCTTGAATCGGTCGAGTGCTACGACGCCGAATATATCGAGCCGACGGCGGACGGAGGCATGTTCTTTGACGGCAATACAGTCGTGATCGGCATGCGCAACGTCGGCAAAAAACGAGACCCGTTCTCGTCGGTCAAGCGCATCGGCATGGCGGAGCTTCCCAAGCCGGGCGACTACGTAGTGCACGAAACGCACGGCATTGGTATTTGCGAGGCGGTGGGCGCCGTCGATTACGGAAGCTACGAGCGCGATTACATAACGGTCAGGTACGCCGGCGGCGACACGCTGTATGTGCCCGTCGAGAATATGAGTCGGCTTAGCAAGTACGACTTTAACGACAGCCCGCCGCGGTTAAGCAAGCTGGGCGGCGCGGAGTTTGAACGCACCAAGGCAAAGGTCAAGTCGCGGCTTAAAGCAATGGCGTTCGACCTGCTCGAGCTGTACGCAAAACGCGAAACGGTGCGCGGCAAAAAGTACGGCACCGACAGCGAGATAGAGGATGAGTTTGCCGCCGACTTTCCGTATACCGAAACACCCGATCAGCTCGCCGCTATCGACGCGTGCTTTAACGATCTGACGAGCGGCAAGATAATGGACAGGCTAGTGTGCGGAGACGTCGGCTTCGGTAAGACAGAGGTTGCGCTTCGGGTTGCGTTTAAGGTTATTTCGCAGGGCGGGCAGGTGGCGTTTATGTCGCCGACGACCGTGCTTTGCCACCAGCACTACAACACGACCAAGTCGAGAATGGAACGCTTCGGGGTCAAGGTCGGCGCGCTGTCCCGTGCTGAGGGCGATACCGCCAAAACGCTCGGCGGGCTCGAGGATGGGTCTATCGACATTGTTTGCGGCACGCACAAGCTGCTCGGCAAGTCGGTTAAGTTTAAAAACCTCGAGCTGTTGATACTCGACGAGGAACAAAAGTTCGGCGTGTCCGACAAGGAAAAAATCAAAAACCTCAAGACCGATATCAACGTGCTCACGCTTTCCGCAACGCCCATTCCGCGCACGCTGCACATGGCAATGTCGGGCATACGCGACGTGTCAATGCTGGAAACGCCGCCGACGGGCAGGCTTCCCGCGCAGGTGTACGTAACCGAGTATTCGGACGCTCTGTGCGTGGACGCGGTGACACGCGAGGTGGCGCGCGGCGGGCAGGTGTTTATAGTTTACAACTACGTCAACGGCGGCGCGCGCGGCGGCGGTATAGCCGAGTACACGGCAAGGCTTGCTTCGCTCATGCCCGAGCTTAGGTTTACATACGCGCACGGGCAGATGGATAGGCGGCTGATGACGGCGTCGGTCGAAAGCTTTGCGGACGGCAAGGCGGACGTGCTCGTCGCCACTACGATTATCGAGAACGGCATAGATATCCCCAACGCCAACACCATGATAGTATACGGCGCGGAAAATATGGGCTTAAGCCAAATGTATCAGCTAAAGGGGCGCGTGGGTAGGTCCGATCGCGTCGCACAGGTTTATTTTACGTTCAGCAGTGAGGTCAATCTTTCGGGCGCGGCGCTCGAGCGGCTGACAGCCGTGTCGCGCTACACCGAGCTTGGTAGCGGCGTAAAGATTGCCGAGCAGGATATGCGTATCCGCGGCGTGGGCAACGTGTTCGGCGCAGAACAGCACGGTCACATGGTGAGCGTCGGGTACAGTATGTATTGCAAGCTTCTTAACGAGGCGGTCGCCGAAATCAAGGGACAGGCTGTCAACAAGCACAAGGACCCCGTTATGAAGGTGGACTTTACCGCAGTCATTCCAAAGGACTATTGCGACGGGTCGATGCGCGTCGAGCTGTACAAACGCATTTCTCAATTAAAGGCCGAGCGCGAGCGCGACGAGCTTCTCGGCGGACTGAAGGACGCCTACGAAACCGTGCCCGTAGAGCTCAAAAACCTCGCCAACGTCGGTTTAATAAAGAACCTTGCTTCGACGGTAAACGCAACTGTCGTTACGCTATTGCGGTCGGGCGCGAAAATCGAGTTTCAGAGCGTAGAGGACGTAAAGGACGGGTTCGAGAATTTCGGCGGCACGTTCAGTGCGGTCAAGACCCCGCTTATTGTTTTCGACTCGGTAAAGTCGTTATTGAAGTATTTGGTGTCAATTCGGAATTAGCAATTAGGAATTATCGGCTGCAATCGGTGATTGAATAAGTGAATAGGTGAGGACTGCGCTTTGCGGTGACTTTATTTCGGTTTTTCCCTAAAGGGGCAACAAAGCGGTTGTATACGATAATTTACAATTACCATGTATGGAGAAAAAATATGTTTGAAACGTACGAACAATGTATAGCCGAACTCGAGCGCAACGTAGACGGCAAATACGACGACTTTAATAATCCAATAGTAAACAGCACGTACAGTACTATAGGCGTGCGTACGCCTATAATAAAAAAGCTCGCCAAGTCGGTGCCCGTCTCGGCGCGTCGCGACGTGCTCGACGGATTTTTCGGCGACGAAAACAAGACGTACGAGAGCGTGCTTTTTGCAGGCGTTTTGGCGGCGCGTAAGAGCGAGTATTATAGCGAAACGCGCGAGTATCTTTCGCATTTGGTTCCGCTGTTCGGCTCGTGGGCGCACGTCGACTGCGTTACGCCCTGCCTTGCGTGGGCGGATAAGGAAGCGCTTTGGGATGACTTTCGTTATTTGTTGGACAGCGAAGGTCAGTACGAAAAACGGTTCTATATAATGATTATGTTTTCGTGCTGTCTGTGCGACGAGTATATAGACAGGATTTTGGAAACACTTCGGTATAACGTTACGTACGGTCAGTATTACGTGGATATGGCGGCGGCGTGGTTGCTTGCCGAGTGCCTCGTCAAGTACTACGAAAAAACGATAGGACTGTTTACCGACGCCGTTTTTCCTAAGTTCGTTCACAACAAGGCGATACAAAAGGCGAGGGAAAGTTACCGCGTTTCGGCGGAAACAAAGGCGTATTTGAACACGCTCAAGATTAAGCGCAATTAGGTTTTTATAGGCTTTTTGCGTCCGCGTTTTTTAAAAAAAACTATTGCAATCGTAACAGCAATATAGTATAATTTAAGCATGAAAACTTTTGTATTCGATTTGTACAATACGCTTATAGATGTCAAGACGGACGAACACTGCGAAAGAGCGTGGGCGCCCGTCGTTGAGTTTTTTGCCGCCAAGCGTGTAAAGACCGATTGGAAACGGCTGTGCGCCGAGTTCGACAGGTACTGGAAGCTGTTTAACGAGCGCGCAGTTGCCGAGCGTAAATATCTGAATCCCGAGTGCGATTGCATTACGCAGTTCGAGAGCATTGCGCGGTCGGTCGGCGGCAGGCTTTCTCGCGACGACGCGGCAAAAGCCTTGTGCATTATGCGCGAGGCGTCTATCGAAAAGTTTAGGCTGTTCGACGGCACGATCGAGCTTTTGGACGAGCTTCACGCGCGCGGTTGCAAGGTGTATTTGTTGAGCAACGCGCAGGCGGTTTTTACGCGCAAGGAAATCGAGCGCGTCGGACTTTCCGATAAGTTCGACGGGGTGTGCCTCAGCTCGGATTACGGCGTACGCAAGCCGGATCCTGCGTTTTACGAAATTCTCTTTGACGAGTACGACCTCGATAAATCGGACGCCGTCATGATAGGCGACGACATAGACGCCGACGTTCGCGGCGCGGAGAGGTTCGGTATTCGCGGACTGTGGGCAGGCGGCGGCGCGGCGGCGCACGCGGACGAAATTCTCGGATTGGTCGGATAATGATTGACTCGGTTATTTTCGATTTGGACGGCACGCTACTCAACACGCTCGACGATCTTACCGCCGCGACAAACCACGCGCTTAACGCGTTCGGATTTGGCGGCATATCGGTAGAACGCGTGCGCGCGTTTGTCGGCAACGGCGTGCCCAAGCTTATGGAACGCGCGTTGTACTTTGCGACGGCGGGCAAGACGCTTGCCGATAACGGCGGGTTTTCGGACAAGCGGCTGCTCAATGCCTGTCTTGCGGTGTTCACCGAATACTACGACAAGCACAGCTCGGACTGCACCGCGCCGTACGCGGGCGTGTGCGATTTGCTTGTGTGTCTAAAAGAGCACGGGATAAAAACCGCTATCGTTACCAACAAGTACGACGCGGCGGCTAAGGAATTGTGCTCGGTGTTTTTTAAGACGGTGGACGCGGTAGTCGGCGTTCGCGACGGAATAAGACCAAAGCCTTCGCCCGACGGCGTCAATAACGCGCTCGAGGCGTTGGGAAGCGACAGGTCGCGGTCGGTGTACGTCGGCGACGGCGAAACGGATATGCTGACGGCGGCGGCGTGCGGCTTGCCCGTCGTTGCCGTCACTTGGGGATTTCGCGACGAGCGTGTGCTTAGAGAGTATAATCCCGATTTTATAATCAAAAAGCCCGACGAGCTGCTTGACGCGCTTCGTTCGGGCGGACTGATAGATTAGCTTGTTAGCAATAAATTTTTGCGGGCGGGATTATGCGTTTTGATTTTACGCAAAAACAGAAAATAAACGCCGGTAGGGCGCGATCGATGAATCTAATCACAACCGCGCTGTTCGAGCTACTCGAAAAAACGCCTTTTGCGCAGATTTCGGTGAGCGACGTTTGTAAGCAAGCGGGCGTGACGCGCAAAACGTTTTACCGCAATTTCGATTCAAAAACGGCTGTCGTAGAAATGCTTGTCGACCAGGTGTTTTGCGATTTCATGCAAAAGTACGATTTTAAAACGTCGGGCGCACGCAAAATTTATAAGTATTGGTTCGAGTATATATTGTGCACGCGCGAGTTCGCCTTGATATTTTTCGACCCCGATTTGTATCCGTTCATCACCGAAAAGATACGTGAGTTCGTGGAAATCGAGGTGGAAGAAACTCTGCACAACGCCACAACATACGACCCCATGCTCGCCGATTATTACCTCAACTTCGCCGCCGCAGGGATCGCTTCCATTATGCGCGAGTGGATGAAAAACGACTTTCAGACCCCCGCCGATACCATGGCGGCAATGACGGCACGGCTTCTCGGCGGAATAGTCATATAGCGCGAGACGGTGGGAACAGTCGAGTTTGATTCAATGATAAAATCGGCATATCCGTTAACTTAGTTTAAACAAACACTTGATTTTGTTCATAAAATAATGTATAGTAGTACGTGGTATCAACCATAGTAGAACAACTTCCCAAGCGGATATTTTGTACTCTATATGCGTTAAGCTCGCTCGTAGGTTCCGTGCAACTTCGCCAGGTTGCCTTTATAGCGACAAAATAGCTTGCTATGCGCGATGCGATTTTGCCGTAAAAATGTGTTTTACTGCGGTTTATACCAATTAACGCTATATTGCGTCATGGGGATGTAATGGCTTCGACGGCGCGGCGTAGCGACGGAAAGCAGGTGATAGGGTCGGCTATCTAAAAACGCAAAAGGCTTTAATTGCCAACAAAACCGAAAACGCCAAAGTCATGAAGTTCGCAGCTCCCGTTGCGGCTCCGGCAATGGCATTTGCAGCTTAAGTAAAAGCTACACGTTCGTTCCCGTATCCTATCGGCGGAAAACGGGCGTAATCAAGATAGGCAACTCGGTTGTGTTTCGGTCGCGCACCGCCGAGTAACAAGACCTTGCGGCGCAAAACCTTTGTTTATTGCGGTTTTGCGTCGGACTTTAAGCGATAAACTAAACCTGTAGAAGTCCGCGTGAACCCGTACCGGAAACCGGTTCGACTCCGGTCATCTCCACCACATCATAATAATCCGAACTCAATCATTGTCACTCGTGATTGGTTCGGATTTATTTTTTGGCTTTACTATTTTTTACTTTTTAATATAAAGAGTCCATATACCAAAATAGGCGTGGCTGTTGTGTTTTTATGGATGCCGTACTGATATATACTTATGTTTGATATTGTAGAGAAGTAGTTAAATTGCAAAACTATGAATAAACAAAAACGAAGCAACGCCAAACACGTTGCTTTTTTCATGCGTAAAACAGGAGGAAGTATGGCGCGACCGAATAAATACGAAACGCACGTCGCGCCGAGACTTGGCGAGATTGCCGACCGGGTGTGTAACGGCGCGACACGCATTCACAGCACTTGGGAAGATATTCGTCGATTACTCAAAGCGGAGACGATAGAGGAAATCGTGCGCATGCGCGAGCAGGACCCAAAGCATTATCGCTTTTGGTACGGCGGCGAGATAGTCGATCTCGAGGGCGCTGTCATTTGGTCGTTTGACCCCCAAAAAGCATCTTTTGCCTGTATCTGTCTTACAAGAGAGTATTCGCGCGAACATCTCCTACCAACCGCTTGCTATGTTCTACGGCGTAGACAGCGGCATTACCGGTGACGCGGCGGCGGGCAGGGCGTGGGGATATTATACCTAAATTAAAGCCCGCCATTACTCTCGGTCGCGATCTTCGGAATTAAGCTTGAGCGCAAGCGCAGATATGATTTTGCCGTTAAAAGTGGTTTCGTATTTGCTTAATGAAAGATACTTTCTTAAGTATTCCGCTTGGGAAATGGCGTACGAAATGCTTCGTGTAACAGCACACTGATTGCTGTTGTATTTTTGTGCGATAGTGTTGTATATTTCTTTAAGCTTAATGATCGACCTTTCTTTTTTTAGAACTACGGCTTCGCTCAGGAACGTGAAACCGATAAGGTGCGGCGGGACAGATGAATCGGCTACGAGTTTTTCCACGTGCGTTAAAATAGTTTGCTTTGTCATATGTTTGTTTTCTCCGTTATATATCAATTTATATATAAATCATATCACATTGTTTTAAAAAGTGAAAAAAACGAAGAAAAACAAACAATTTCGAAGAATATACGCGGAAATGGAGTTTAATTTTTTGATATGTTCTATTTAAAAAGTTACTAAAAGGTTGCATTACTAAAAATCATACGATATAAATCAGTTAAAAATATAATCTTTATATAATATATGGTATATGTACCCTTCAGTCATAATTTCAAAAATCGAGCATTCAATTCAAAAAATGAATTATATGCCCGTAAAATGAAATTAATTTACATTGACTTAATTATTTTTGCGGTGCTATTCTATTTGTTGTAGTATAGGTGTAACAAGAAAAAATCAATTGAAAAAGAAATTCTAAACAGTGTCAATGGCGAAAAAATAAAATTAATAATAGCCACTCATTAAGGAGGATATTATAATGAGTAAAAGAATAATAATTAGAAATACAACAATTTCATTTATATTAATATCAATGTTTGCTATGGCATTTGTTTTTGTATTTAATAAGAAAGCAAATCCTGTGAAAGCCGAGTCGCAGAAATCAATTGAATCTATCATTTACACAGATCAAAATGCTTTTGATTTTACCCCTATTTCTGAAACTGAGTGTTCGGTTAAACTAGTTGATAAAACTATCGAAAATATTCGGTTACCGCAAAAAGTTATGATTAATGATATGGAGTATGCGGTTAAAGAGATTCAGACAAACGGCTTTGCATCTGCAAGCAGTTTGAAGACAATAATCATGCCATCTATTAGACGGATAAGTAGTGCAGCTTTTCAAAATTGTAAGAATCTTGAACTTGCATACGCGCCGAAAGTAGAAGAAATTAGTATGGGAGCATTTATTAGGTGCCCTTTATTAAGTGACATCATTTTCCCTTCAACATTAAAGACTGTTGGGAGTAATATTTTCTTAGGGAATAAAACCACTGTTCATGCCAGATTTGATACAGCTTCCGTCGGGTGGTCGTCTAGTTGGAATTCCGGTAACGGCGTGCAAGATCATGATTATAATACTATCGATGAAAACGGAAATCTCTGGTTGCATGATTTCATTTATGAGGAAGTCCAACAAATAAACCCGTACACAAAGACTGTTTCTACCGTAAAAAAATTAGCACCTTTTCAGCCATTCATGGAAAATGAAAGTCAGGGGCACTTAGAGATTGGCAGTGAATGTGATGACATAGGTATGTTTGCCTTTTCGGAGTCAACATTTGAGACGATTACGATTCTTTCGAGCGACAAGCCTATTAATATTAGTTCAATGGCTTTTTCTTCGTTAACTATTAAAGAAGGTTTTACAATTAACAGGGATGTGACTTATAATTGTGAATTATCAGGCGAATCGATTATGCCATTTAATTCTATATCGACGCCTTTTATTACTTTGCCCACTCCTGAGACAATAGTAATAGGAATGTTTTTTGCAAATAAGATAAACAATATCAATTTTAGACCTGTTAATGGTACAATTGCTTATGAGAATATCGGCGTTGTAAAAATTCCGGAAAGCATATCCGTAATAAAAGATGATGCATTTAACAATGTAAGTGGTATAACTGATTTATATCTTCCGCGCTCTATAAATGTGATTGGAAATAATGTGTTTGAAGGGTGGGATGACACACAAACTATACATACCGCATTATTGAGCGAAGTTGCAGCTACGCGCATATATGGAAAAGAATGGAAAAATAGATGTGATGCTAAAGTGGAATACGCAGGTGAGATGAATGTAGTATCCCAGCCAGAAGAAATAACAGATGAGGACTATCACAGCTTTATCATAGATTTTAAATATAATAATTATTATTATTCTTCGAGTGAGTTTAATTACAATCGTCCTTATACGTATTGGAATAAAGTTGTATTTTCGAGTGAATTGGATTATAATGTTATTGAAAATGAAACTAGTCAGGATGGGTACACAACACATCGTTGGGAATATAAATTTAAAGTCAAACCGACATCTAGTGGAGGTTGTGCATTTACACAGACTATTCAAGTAAAAATCGGTGATGACGTTCATGCGGAAATATCGACAAAAAAAATTACGATTCATAAGTTTATCAGAAAAGTATCCGATATGACTTTTTTAAATAATCAATACCAAGGCGACTATAAAACATATTTGCTTTGTGATTTAAACTTGGACACAATTAACAAATATACAAAGTGTGGTGTAAATTACGGTAATTTTTATGGAGACAATCATACTATAACTTATAATTTTAATATAGATAAAGTTCCTGCAAAGACAATGTATATCTTCGGCGTATTCTCTGAAAATAGGGGTTTTATATCGAATTTGAACGTAAAAGCTACCATTAAAGTAGCAAACTATGGCTCGATAATGGAAAACGGAACAGCGCAAAATGGTTCGGTGAGAATAGGCGGCATTGCATATGAAAATGTTGAAGCTGGAATAATTCAAAATTGTAATGTGCAGTTAAATATAGATATCAATGCTGGAACCCCCAGGATCGGCGGTATATCAGTAACCAATTATGGTGTAATAAATAACTGTACGTCAAAAGGATCAATCGTAAGTTCGGGAGCTCCTGACGGCGCGAATGCTGGAGGAATTGTCAGTATTAACTCTTCTACAGGGACTATAACAAAATGTATAAATGAGGCATCGATTACAGGAAGCGGGAATACCGGAGGTATATCGTCCGGAAATAGCGGTCAAATTGATGGTTGCCAAAATAAAGGAACTTTGACCTATAGATATAACTATTTCGGAAGCGGGGTGCAGTCTAACAGAGCCTTTGGTGGAATTACCGGAACGAATTCCGGTAAGTGTACTAATTGTAAGAACTCCGGAACCATTAAGTATGGGGGCTGTCTTAGTTATGACGGCTTTATACAGCCTATTATGGGGCAGATTGCAGGAACACAAACAAAAAAAGGCTTGTTTAGTGGTAATACTTGGACAGGAAAGGTGGATACAACCGGGCTTTCCCCCGAATATGGCGGTGGGTTTGATCAAACACTGTATGCCAAGAACGAAGAATATGGGAAATCAGAATAAAAATTCGGTTAAAAAATAGATACACATTACTTAACGTATTTATCTGTTTATTTAATTAAGGACATATTGACAAATAGTAAAAAAAAATCTATAATACTTATATGAAAAAAAACTACTATATGAAAAATAAATACTTAGTTATCTTATTCTTTTTATCAATTATTTTGATTTCATGTATTTGTCTTATTGCGTGTAACAGCAATGAAGACGTGAAGAGCTACACGGTTGAGTACGTATCGAATGGAAATGGATATATTGATGGTGATTCATTGCAAGTCGTTAAAAGCGGGCAATCTACAAAATCCGTTGCAGCAGTGCCGGATATCGGTTACGAATTTTTAGGATGGTCGGACGGTTTGACCGAAAAATCTCGTATTGATAATAATATTTCGGCTGATAGGGTTATATATGCCTCGTTTAGAATTATAGAATTTTACATTAAGTATAACGCAGGAGTCGGCGGACGAATAAACAGCTATAGTAGCCAACGGGTTCAATTTGGGAGTGACGCTCACGAAGTAACGGCAGTAGCAGATAAAGGATATGAATTTGTGGGCTGGTCAGATGGTATAACCGAACCGACTCGACATGACACTGATATTCGTTCCGTTTTAAACGTTACAGCATATTTCACGGAAAGGATGTTTTCATTGAATTATTCGGCGGGCGACGGCGGAACTATTCAAGGGGAAAAAGAACAATTGATCAAATATCCAAATTCGGGATTACCTGTTGTAGCTACGCCTAAAATGGGGTATAAATTTGTAAAATGGAGTGACACCGGAAGTACCGATCCTGTTCGCATCGAAATCAAGGTTGAAGCCGACGTGAATGCCGTTGCCGTATTTGAAACTGTTCGTGATGACGGATTTGGAACGGAAGATAATCCTGTTTTAATAAATAACTATGAACAGTTTTTAGATATGCGTTCCTATCCCGATTTACATTATAAGTTAAATTGTGATTTGGATTTATCTGAATTCGATTATAGACCGCTGTTTAACGATTCCATGGGTTTTAACGGTTTGTTTGACGGTGATTTGCATTCTATAAAGAACCTTGCAATTCATTCGGCATCGTTAAATCCATCATTGTTTGGAATTGTAAATAATGGATGTATAAAAAATTTGACAATAGAAAATTTTGAAATTTCGATTTGCGGACCGGTTGAATCGGAAGGACTTCTATTAATAGGGTCAGTCGCCGGTGACAATAATGGGTCAATTGATAATGTAACGGTTTGTGGCGAGATAAATATAGATAACGTTGACAAAAACGGTACGGCTATCGGTGGATTGGTTGGTCGTTCGGGAGGTACTGTTTCACAATGCAGATCGAATGTTTTGATTAATATTTCACAAAAAGATAATGAAAAAATACAAATGTATTCTTATAACGTCGGGGGGCTTATTGGTGTTATCTATTCCGGTTTAATAAATGATTGCGCATCAAACGGAGAAATAAATTCGCTCGATATTAATAAAAACGTGCTTTTAGGAGGGCTGGTAGGATATTTGATTGCCAATCAAGATAGTATCGATGTTAAAAAATGTGAAACAAATATTTCTATTTCTCACGTGGGCAATTCGTGTGCTCAAAGCGGTGGGATGATTGCGATTGCACATGTGATTGATAGCGCTTTTATTATAACCGAATGTACGGCCAATGCGGTTATTACAGGCGGATTTGACGCCGGCGGATTTATTGATTATATTACAGCATACGGCGCTTATGATATTGATATTGCTTTCAATTGTGCAGAATGCTCTATAAATACTATGAAAAGCGGCGGTTTTATTTTTTGGGCGTCGGGTGGTAATAAACTTGACGATAATTTTATAATCAGGTATTGTAATACGAAAGGATATACAAATGCCAATATGGGCGCCGGTTTTTGTTGGTTGGCAGCTCAGATTAGGGTATATAGATGTTCTTCTTCTATGGAATTGCAGACAAAAGCCGCCTCTGCTTCGTTTATACAACAAATGAACGAAGGAGTAATCGAAGAATGCTTTGCATCGGGTACTATAACCTCTGAGTTTCATGCGTCGGGGTTTGCCTTAACTATTATCGGCGTATATATGAATAACTGTTATTCCGATTGTGATATTGTTATTACTAATACGGATTCAAATGCGGATATGCGCACTTTTGCCTGTGGATTAGTTGTATTTGCAAGGGACTCGCAAATAGACAATTGTTTTAGCGTGGGGAACATACGAGGTAATGTATATACCGAATCTAAGGTAAGCGGGCAAGGGTCTATAGTAGGTGAGTTTATCGGTTCTGTAAATAATACTATTATAAACAATTGTGCTGTTTTACACCATGACGGCACATTTGCAACGGATTATATCGTCACTATTATGTCAAGTTCGAATGTGGATTTAACAATTTATGATAATATAGACGATATGGATGAGTTATTGCCGATGCTGAACCAAGGTGCAACAAATTCAATATGGATTATGGGGCAACACGGATATCCGCAACTAAATTTTTAATAGATATGATGAAAGGGTTTAATAAAGAGTATAGACTGGTTTTTTTGAAGTAATAGACTATATTTTTTGATAAGCATAAATAGGATAAATAATTTGTGTGTTTATATTATTTCTATATAAATTAAGTTTATGGAGGTTTATGGATTACTTATGAGGGGATTAGCCGGTGATAGAACGATTTACGAGCTGTTATTGTACATATATTTTTCAAAACAGCGTAGTCGTTTAGCGGACAAAGATAAAAAGCTTATCGGCGAGTTTATTGAGCTGTGTAAAGCAAAGGACAGAATGGACAACACCCAGTTTGCCGACACAATCACAAAATTCTATTCGATGGGGATCGGATTGTCCGTGAAAGAAATAGAAAATTGCGTCGGTTTAAGCGGCGCAACGCTTTATCGTTTTAGGACAAAAATAGTCGATAGATTAAAAGATTTTTTGTCAGAAACAGAGTAGCTGTAAATCGCTGTGCGTACGATTTTTTATTGCAGATGTGTATTCTGATAAAATGTTGTTAAATATTTTTAGATAAAAAAATATATAGTGTGACAAATAGTAATGGGCAATGGGATCTCGAGCGTGTTTTTGTTTGTTTTGTAAGCGCTTGCAATATTATTTAATATATGATATATTTGACTGTATGCAAATATTATTGGAAATATTGTTTAGAATTATTGCCGAGCCGATATTGACGTTGCTGTTTGAAAAGCCGCTCGATGAATTAGAGCAGTCGACAAAACTATCGAGAATGCCCAAATGGTGTCGCATATTAATTTTTACTTTAATTTGCTTAGTAATGACGTGCGTGCTGTTTTTAATCGTGTTTGGTACGATATTGCTAATCATAGTCGAAGTCGAACAGGACAGGAAAAACGGGCTTATCATGCTTTTGTGCGGGCTTTCGGGGCTGCTTGTATACGTGGTGACAGTACTAATCAGGATCAATACGGACAAGCGTCGCAATCGGCGGCGCGTAAAGCCCGCCGGTGGCGTTCGTCCCGACAGAACGGCGCTTCGCAGGCTTGTTCACGTAGTTGTTGACCGACAGCTTGGCTCTACGCATCCCAAACATTCCAACATAGTGTACCCCGTCAATTACGGATTTGTTCCGGGCATCATGGGCGGCGACGGCGAAGCGCAGGACGCGTATATTCTCGGCGCGGACGAACCGCTTTCCGAGTTTGACGGCGTGGTCGTGGCTATTATACATCGGCTGGATGACGACGAGGATAAATGGGTTGTCGCTCCTCAAGGCGTATCGCCGACAGACGAGGAAATCCTCGGAAAGACCGAGTTCCAAGAAAAATACTTCCATATAGAGCTTATAAGGCGCTAACGATAATCGAGGGGCGAGTAAAAAAGCGGAAATAAGCTATATTTTTTTCCGAAACGTTTTAGGTTGTGGGGTAAAATCATTTTTTACGGCATACAAAACGGCGGCGGGTGGACCCGTCGCTTTTTAATTATCGTGGACAATTTATTGCATTCGACCGTTGGTTATTTATCCGATTGGGAAAGTGATTTCAGCTTGAGCGCGAGCGAGGCAATTACTCTGCCGTTGAATATTTCTTGTTTGTCGACCGCGAGGTAGTCGCTCATACGTTCTGCCTGCGAAAGTGCGTATGATATACTGCGTGTGACCGCGCGTTGAGTTCTGTTATGGTTTAGAGCGACGGTTCTGTAAATATCCGACAGGCTGATTGAATCGCTTTGATATTTTATAACAATCGCTTCGGTGAGGAAAGCAAAGCCGCTGAGGTGAGGCGGCACGGAACAGTCGGAAACGATTTTTTCAGCATGCTCTAAAAGCAGTTGATTTGTCATTAGTATCCTCCGAAAAAAATATTTGACGGGTGTTGCAATTTCAGTTGAACACCCGTGTATTGATTTATATTTAAAAAAATATGTTCATTTTTTCCGCGGTGAAAAAATAAGACAAAAACCAACAAAAGACTACACATAACCTATGCAAATAGGTTTGTGAGCTACCGTTCAAGTGAATTCGTTTGCTTTTTTTGAGCGCATTTTAATGGTACAACAGCGTATATGGAAAGGCCGAGTTTTTAACAAATAAAATCGTACGACGAGTTAATAAAATACTATCGGTTTTGGAAGCTGTTGCGCGAGTCCGATTGACCTAAGGTTTATTCGCGCGAGTTTATAGATAAGTACAAGAATAGCATATAAAAATTACGGTTGCCGAATATAAATTTGACACGGCGGATTATACGGTATATAATATAAAAAAATATACGCTTTAGAGGTGAGTAATGAAGGTTTTGTTATTTAACGGAAGCCCGAGGATAAAAGGTTGTACGAATACCGCGCTTACTATCGTGGCGCAGGCTCTGTCCGAAGACGGAATAGAGTGCGAGATACTTCAAGCGGGCAACAAACCGATAGGCGACTGTATTGCTTGCGGAGGTTGCGCAGGCAAGGGCAAGTGCGTTTTTGACGGCGACGTAGTTAACGAGTGGATACAAAAGGCGGCTGCGGCGGACGGGTTTGTGTTCGGCGCGCCCGTTTATTACGCGCACCCGTCGGGTAGAATGCTGTCCGTAATGGATAGAATGTTTTATGCCGGCGGAAGTAATTTCAGGCACAAGCCCGGCGCGGTGGTAACGTCGGCACGGCGTGCGGGAACAACGGCTTCGCTCGACGCATTGTCCAAACATTTGTCCATTTGCGAAATGCCTGTCGTCACTTCGTCATACTGGACGATGGTGCACGGCAACAAGCCCGAGGAAGTGCTGAGTGACAAAGAGGGCGTGCAGACAATGCGTAACCTCGGAAAAAATATGGCGTGGATGCTTAAATGTATACAAGCGGGCAAGGCTGCGGGCATACCCGTTCCCGACAACGACCGCTCAGTCAAAACGAATTTTATTAGGGAATAACGATATAACACAACCCTCTCGAGGTACGAACTTCAAGAGGGTTTTATATTGTTGTTTGTTTTAATGCAGGCGGTAGCAGTCGCAGATTTCGCCGACAAATAGTGTATGTCCGCGGGCGGCAGAGAACAGTCCTTCCGTAGTTTGCGTTATGCTTTCGGGTGGGATTTTGGCGATGACTTTACATTCTGCGATCAGTCCGCACTCGCCGAGCACGTACGCGTCGATTGAACGAGCGCGTTTGGGGTGAAACCCGAGCGTCTCAAACTTGTTGGCGGTAAAGCCCGAAACGGTATCGCACGCGGCAATCTCGTTGCGCATGTCGCGGTGAGGAACGTTTAGCGCAAAGCACTGCGTTTCGTTGACAATTCTGTACGAGTATTTGTTGCTTCGTATCGGCAGGCAAAATATATCGCGCCCCCACATTTTGCCGAGCGCGCCCCAATGCGACACCATTACGTTGGGGCGTTCCATTCCGAGCGTGACGAAAATCCCGTCGCCGTTCATGTTGGAAATAATGTTGAGACGTTCCTTATCCGATAAATTCCCCATTTTTTTGCTCCGATAATCAAATTATTCTTATTATAGCATTGTTTACCGTCTGTTTCAAGAGGTATGACAAAAAATTCGGAATTATTATTGCGGTTGAACCGCTCCGATGAAATAATTGCACGCCTGACATTGAGCCATGTTAGACGGGCAATTATTTGTTTTTATAATTCAATATTTTATTGTTTTTTTGTTGACTTTGTGTGATAACCGTGATATAATCAATATATCATTTTAGAGGTTATGGGAAATGAAGAAGTTTTGCAAACTATGGATTGCGGTAATATCAATGTTTATTACCGTTGTGTTTTGCATGCCCATATTCAGTGCACCTGCTTTTGCATACACGGAATATGATTATGAAGAAGTCGGATTCAATTTTTTAAAAACGCAATATAATATAAAAAACATTAAGTACGATACAATTTATAAGCAAGATTCATTTAATTTATACGGTATTGACGATTGCATAGTAGCTAAATCGATGGCGGTTAATAGAGACGGAGTATTGGATTATGTAGCGCTCGATTTTATAGTAGATAGAATTGATGAATTTGGTTTTGAACAAGAACGATTTGTGAAAAGACTTACTATCGACTATTTTTATTTACGTATAGTAGATGGATGGGATAGTTCTAATCAATCTCGGTTCATAGACTACAACGGGTATTATTCGGTGATAAGCGGGATAGATTTCGGTATTCTTTAATACAAGATTAGTAAAGGAGTGACGGTATGACGGTTAACAAAAAGAGAATGATTGGAGCGATGTGTGTGCTTGCGGTATTGATAGCGCTGATCGGGCTGTGGTTGGGCGGCGTATTCGGTATTTCTCCGATTGCTAACGAGGCTTCGTTTGAACAGCTTGCGGGTCGCGAAACCGTAAGAGCGACGGACGTTGTCGAGATTCAAGCAAGTGTTTTCGGCAGGGACGACGGACGCACGGTTAAATTTACTATTAAAGATGAGGAAAATATCGGCATGGTCGTCGATAAGCTTACATCCGGAAAGTTTATTAAAACAGACGGGGTAATTCCGCCCGGAATGAGTGTGAATTTAACGATTAAGTTTTCCGATAAATCTACGTATTCTTTCAATACACGGAATATCAAATGTCAAATATTGTTAGGAACTAAAAACTTTAAGTTCAAACAACTTTCTGATTTAGATAACTGTATTATAAAAATAGGCGAAGCACTCGGCGCCTTTGACTAAGATTATTTTAAATAACCCTATGAAAACACCTCCAAAGTAACATGTAACTTTGAAGGTGTTTTTTGTTAAGTCTGTTTTGTGTTAGGTTAATATCGAATCGAAGCTTTCGCTGAAAATCTCGCAGATTTTGGCGAGCATGGCATAGCTCGGCTCGCACACGTGGTTTTCCCAAGCGCTTACCGTGCGCTTATCCACGTGAAGCATGTTGGCAAGCTCGATTTGCGTCATGTCCTTGCTACGCCTGAGCGACCTTAGGTTAATCGCGAAATTAATCTCCTTCATACACGCATTTTACAAAAAATATCGGTAAAATGCTTGACAGTCCAATATTTTTGGTTTATCATATAAAAGCAAAAAAGTCCAAAGAAATTGGACAAAAAAAGGAGAAAGAAAAATGAAAAAGAAGATTCTTGTAATCTTGACAATCCTCGTAATGGCGTTTACGTGTGCGTTCGCTCTTACGGCCTGCGGCGGCGATGACGTAGAGGGCACCTACTACGCATATGTGAACGGCGTAAAGGAAGAGGGCACCAGCCTGACGCTTAAAGACGGCAAGGTCACTATGGATCAGTCGATGGGCGGGCAGTCGGTTTCGCTTTCCGGCACGTACGCCGTTGACGGCAAGACTGTTAAGATTACAGTTTCCGTGATGGGTGTTTCTACCACTCAAACGCTTACCATCGTTTCCGACGGCGTACTCAAATCCACCAGCGAGGGTGGCGAGGAAGCGTACTTCTGCCAGGACGGCAAGACCCCGCCTAAAACGGAGAGCGATAAGGAATAATTATTTCCGACCTAAAAGGAGCGCAATAAGCGCTCCTTTTTGTTTTACGTAAAACGTGCCTTAGTATTGACTATTATAAAATGATTGTGATATAATTATCTATATGTCATATCTCAAGAACGAAAGCGCTTGGCAAACGGTTAAGCAATCCGTGATTGTGATATTATTAAAGTTGTGATTATAAGCGTTTGAAACACTTGTGTATTCTTACGAATAAAAAAGCAATTTTTATCCCGATTGAGGAGGATATATGAGAATAGGAATATTGACTTCGGGCGGGGATTGCCCGGGACTTAACGCGGTCATTCGCGGCTTTGGCAAGTACGCGTTTGAGAACATCAAAAACGTCGAGCTCATCGGCATTGCCGACGGCTACGGCGGACTTATTCGCGGCGAGTGCCGCAAGATGTCTCCCGCAGACTTTACGGGCATACTCACGCTGGGCGGAACTATACTCGGCACAAGCCGTCAACCGTTTAAGCTGATGACCGTCGAGGACGAAAACAGCACGACGCGGCTCGAGCAGATGACCAAGAACTACAAAAAGATGGGGCTGGACTGTCTTTTGACGCTCGGCGGCGCGGGCACGCACAAGACGGCGGCGTTACTTTCCGCCGAGGGTTGCAACGTTATCGGTCTGCCCAAGACGATAGACAACGATATTTGGGGCACCGACGTAACGTTCGGTTTCCATACCGCGCTCGATATAGCTACCGATTGCATTGACCGCATACACACCACGGCGGCGAGCCACGGCAGGACCATGTTTGTAGAAATAATGGGCAACAAGGCAGGCTGGCTCACACTGTACGCGGGGCTTGCGGGCGGTGCGGACGTCATACTTTTGCCCGAAATCCCGTTTTCGCCCGACAAGGTTGCGCGCGCGGTGGAAAAGCGTGCCGACGCAGGCAAGGCGTTCAGTATCGTGGCAATCGCCGAGGGCGCTATGACTGTTGCCGAGAGCAAGATGAAAAAGAAAGAGCGTGCGGCGGCGCGCGGCACCGATACCACGTGTACCAACGCGGTTGCCAAGTATGTTGCCGAAAAAGCGCGCGTGGAAACGCGCGTGGTCGTGCCCGGGCATATTCAGCGCGGCGGAAGTCCGTCGGCGTACGACAGAGTGCTTTCCACCGAGTTCGGCGCGTTTGCCGGTCAGCTCGCGCGTGACGGCAGGTTCGGCGTTACGGTTGCGCTTGTCGGCGGCAGAGTGACGTACAACGCGCTCGCCGATATCGCGGGCAAGGCTAAGCTTGTTCCTACCGACTGCCAAGAGATAGCGGTTGCGGAAAGCATCGGTGTGTCGTTCGGAAGATAGGACAAAGAATAGGGAATTAATTAAGAATCGAGGGAGGGTATTATGAAGTATGCGGTTATTGATTTGAGCTCGACCGGTGTGTCGACGGTAGTTGCCGAGGGCGACAAGGCGACAGGGATATTTTCGGCGGTGTACAAGGATCGCACGAACATTGCGGTTGCCGACTACTTTGACGGACGCGCCATTTCCGCGCGCGGTATCGAAAAGCTTATCGACGCGCTTATCACGGCGCGGTCTACGGTAAAAGCGATGGGCGTGGAAGAGTGCTATTGCATTTCCACCGCGGCGTTGCGTAACATTAATAATATAGAGGAAGTCGCCGAAAAAATCCGCATGCGCACGGGCATAGTCATTAACTATCTGGACGGCGTGACAGAAGCGTACTGCGACTTTTTGTCCAACCGCAAGTATGCGGCGTACGACAAGGTAGTGCTTATAGACATAGGCGGCGGAAGCGTTGAGCTGTGCGACCTCAAAAAAGAGAACAAGGACGACATGGTGTGTCTCGACTTCGGACCCATCAAGCTTCGCAATAAATACGTTGTGGATATTTATCCCACAGAGGAACAGTCCAAGCATATAAAGAAGTACGTGCGCAAACGCTCGGACGAGGCGAACCTCGGCGGCCGCGGCGAGTTTACCACGGCGATCCTAGTCGGGTCGATTAACGACGCGATTTATGCGGCGTACAGCGAGTTTTGCGAAAAGGAAAAAATGAGCGTCGACTTCGGGTACGGAAAGTTTAAAAAGTTTTGCAAGTGGCTGTCCTATTCGCCCGACCGCACTCGGCTTATAATGAAGGTCGCGCCCGAAAAAATCCACGTTTTGCCCGTAGCGGCGATAGTGCTTAAAGAACTGCTTAAACGGTTCAAGCCCGACAACGTGGTTATCAGCGACTGCGGCGTTAAGGAAGGGTATTTGTCGCTCGTAGCAAAGGGCGGCGAGAACGCCGTTCCCGTCGACCTCGCCGCAGGTGTTCCTACGTATTCGCAAGTCGAGCCGATGATACGGACTAAAAAGAAAAAAAGTAAAGTTAATTCGTAATTAAGAATTGGGAATTAGGAATTATCGAACTGCGCGTTGCGCCCTTTTAATGTTGTTTACCGCAACCCCTTTGTCACTCGCAGGCTCGTGACGTTTCCCCAAGGGGGACAACAGAGCGGATTGTACGACAGAATAAGCCGCACTATAGACTTGCTATGACCCCTTTGTCACTCGCAGGCTCGTGACGTTTCCCCCAATGGGGACAGCAATCAGCGTATGAACGTGCTCCGCGAAAAATAACAAACACCTTAAATCAATTTATCGGAAAATATAGAAATGTCAGAAACAATACACTTTAAAAAAGACGTATACGTAAACCGCGAATATTCGTGGTTGCAGTTTAACAACCGAGTGCTCGGACAGGCAACCGATCTTACCAATCCGCTTTTGGAACGGTGCAAATTTTTGTCGATATTCCATTCCAACTTCGATGAGTTCTTTATGGTGCGCGTCGGAAGTCTGCTTCACGACGACAAGCTCAGCGGCGGCGCGCGCGAAAACAAAACCGACCTTACCGCGCGCGAGCAGGTGGAAGGCATACTCAAGCTTGCCAAGGACTACTACAAGTCCGCCGACGGCGTTTTTACTTCGCTCAAAAAAGAGCTTAACAAGGCGGGGCTTCGCATACGTACGGGCGCCGAGCTTTCGCAAAAGCAGTACGCAAAGTGCAAGGACTATTTTACCTCGTCCGTGCTTCCGCTGTTGTCGCCCATGGTACTTGACGCCAAACACCCGATGATACGGTTTGAAAACATGAAGACATACATGATGTTCGAGCTGATCAAATCGGACAGACTTATGTACGGCGTTATGGCGATCAGTCCGAAGCTACCCAAATATTTCAGCTTCGTCGGCGGCAAAAAGTCAAATATCATTCTTATGGAAGAGCTTATCCGCACGTTCGGGTATCTCGCGTTTGACGGATACAAAATTCAGAGCCAGGCAATGCTGAGGCTTACGCGCAACGCCGACTTTGACGCAAACCTCGACGACAACGACATAGAACGCGACTTCGATTTTTCCAAGTTCCTCAAGCACAAAGTAGAGCTTCGCGGTTCGCAGGACGCAGTACGGCTTCAGATTTCGGACGGCGCGGACAACTTAAAGACGTTTTTGCTAAAGCTACTAAACATTAAAAAGCAATACTGTTTTACGGTAAAACATTACTTTGATTATAAATTTATGATGTCGCTTTCGGACAGCTTTTCGCCCGACGCAGCGGTGGCGCTGAAGTACCGTCACGCACACCCGCTTACCGCGCCCGTGCCCGAAGGCGTTTCGGTGCTGGAAACGGTGTTAAAGCGCGACCTGTTTTTGGCGTATCCGTTTGACAGTATGGACACGCTCGTTCGATTGCTCGACGAGTGCGCTGCGGACAAACGCGTCGCGTCGATAAAGATTACCATTTACCGCATGGACCACCGCTCGCGCATTGTGGAAGCGTTAAAGCGTGCGAGCGAAAACGGCAAGGACGTCACAGTCGTTATTGAGCTGTGCGCGCGGTTCGACGAGGAAAACAATCTGTATTTTGCCGACGTGTTAAAGGAATCGGGTTGTACCGTTATATTCGGTTGCGGCAACTATAAGGTACATTCCAAAATCATTTCCGTAGTCCTTACCGACGGCGGAAACCTGCGGTATGTCACACACCTCGGCACGGGCAACTACAACGAGCAAACGTCCAAGCTATACACAGATCTAAATATAATCACGGCGGACGACAATATCGGCGCGGACGCGGTAGCGTTCTTCCGCAACCTCGCTATCTGTAATATCGATTACGAATACGGCAAGCTTCTTATCGCGCCCACATCGCTCAAAAACGGGCTTATACGCTATATCGAACGCGAAACGGACAAAGCCAAGGACGGCAAGCCCGCGTTTATCCGTGCGAAAATGAACAGTCTTACCGACAAGCTCATTATAGATAAGCTTATAGCCGCAAGCAAGGCGGGCGTTAAAATCCGACTTCTCGTGCGCGGCATTTGCTGTCTGTTGCCCGGCATTAAGGGCAAGACCGAAAATATTACAGTCACAAGCATAGTCGGCAGGCTGTTGGAACATTCGCGTATATACTGCTTCGGCGACGGCGAGGACAGGGTTACCTATATAAGCAGCGCCGACCTTATGACCCGCAATACGGATAAGCGCGTCGAGATTGCAACGCCCGTACTGGATAAGACGATAGAAAACACGGTGGTTAATATGCTCGAGGTCATGTTTGCCGACAACGTCAAGGCGCGCAAGCTTTTGCCCGACGGCACATATATCGCGCAAGAAATTACGGGCGAGCCTATCAACAGTCAAGAGCTGTTTTTGGTGGGTAAATTCAAGCGGTAATATGCGCGTTATCCTACGTATTCGCATATCGGCATATATTGATTTTTATATTTGTATATATATTGGGATTACGAAATGTTAGGAGATATATCCGCCGACGGCACGATAGTTTTTTGATGGCAACGATTTCGTTTTGGATTGCACCGTGCAAGCGCCTTTTGCCGAAATGAGCTTTACTTTATCGGCGTTAAGGAAAAGAACGGAGCGCTTAGCGAAACAGCCGCGCCGCCTTTTGGGTCAAGACCGATTACAGCGAATATATTTATTACTTCCGCATGAATGGCGAAAATCCCGATATCGGGATAATTAAAAACGTTTTTACACCGCGGGCGAGAGGATCTTTGCCCGCGTTTTTTCGTCGAATTCGTTTAGACCGGGGCAGAGCTCTATAAGCTTGCTTGCGTTTTCCTCTACGCTCAACGAGTATGCCGAGCGCACGTAGTCGTAGCCGAAAATATCCTCGGGGCGACTCAACAGCGCAGTGCCCATATAGCTCTTTTTAAAGGTGAGGCACAGGTACGTTTTGTTTTGAAGCGAGGTGACTACGCTATCGAAGCCTTTCATGTCGAGCGACTGCTTTAGTTGATACGACCTTGTCGGTTCGGCGCCGACAGCCGACATAATGTCTATTTCGCGTTTTGGCGCTTTGCCCTCGTCGGACAGCGAGTCGAAGTCATAGCCGTCGCGGCGTAACGAGCAAAGATAGGGGAATGCCTCAGTCGACACAAAAGTCGCCTTTTTGTTGACGAACTTGCCGTAAATAATCTTTTGCGAGTTAACGGCCTTTTCGCGCATGTTCCACAGCTTCATAAAGCTGACGCCGCACATCTGCCACGCCGAAAACCCGTCCTCGACCCAGAACGGTAAAATCCCGTACTCGTTGACGCAGGCTATTATATCCTCGACAGTAAAAATCCTTTCCATACGTATATTCTAAACCTAAACGCGAATTTTGTCAAATGCGCACAAGCTTTGTCGAAGGGCGTTTACGGTATTCGCCTTTGTTGACAAAGAACGCGCATTGTAGTACAATCAATATGGTACAAGTAGTATAAATACTGTACAAATATATTATGAGTGAACCTCTCGACCTTTATTTGCGATATAAGTCGATTGCGCTGTATTCCCGTACAGCGCAAAGAATAGCGCCGCTTGCCGAGCTTATCGTGCAAAACGACGCGGTATCGCGCGTCCGAAAAGCCGCCGACGTTTTTGCCTGCCTTGCGGACGACGGCTGTGACAGCACGGGCGAGTGGATAAAAAAGCTTATCTTAAGCGACGACAACGCTTTTACACGCCGCGCGGCGGCGGGCGAGCGCATACCCGAGCATATAAAAAAGCGGGTTGTCACCGAGCTTTTGATATTTAAACAGCTGTCGCTTATCGACCCCGCAAACCTTGTTATCGAGCGGGCGAAGGACTGCTTTCCGATGTTCGGATTCGGCGGGTTTTCGGCGACATACGACGGGCTGTACAAGTTTCACCGCGAGCGCGGAAGCGGCGTGTTTGCAAGCGGAAATGCGTTTTCATTCCGCGGCGGGGATATGACGGCAGTCGATTTGCCGTGCGAACGGCTGTCCGACTTAAAGGACTACGCCGAGGAAAAAAACGAGGTCGTAGGCAATGTCGACAATTTTATAAACAGACTGCCCGCGTTCCACACGCTGTTGTACGGCGACGTCGGCACGGGCAAAACCACCACCGTCCGCGCTATCGCGTACGAGTACCGCGACAGGGTTAAATTAATCGAGCTTCCGCGCGGCGAACTGGATAAGCTACCGTCGCTGTTAAACGGGATTTCGGGGCTTAAACAGAAGTTTATTATTTTTATAGACGGGTTGTCTGCCGATTTATCGGACGGCGACGAGGACTTGCTTAAAGCCGCGCTCGACGGGCAGGGCGATAACTATCTTTTGTACTGCACGTCGGACAGTAAGCCGTCGTATAGCAGAAGTAAAAAAACGGAACAAGAGCCTACGCTGTTTGACAGGTTCGGGCTTGTGGTGACGTACGTCAATCCCGACAGAGAGATGTTTGTAGATATACTCAAACAGATACTGCGCTCGCGCGGGATAAAGTGGCGCGAGGAATACGCGTCGGTCGCCGAGCTTGCAACGGTGAACAGCGGAAGCAAATCGCCGCGCACCGCCAAGAGAATAGCCGACCTTATAGAATGTACGTATGCGGACAGTAGGGGGTACAGTCATGGGTGACGTTTTTCTTGACGCGCTTATAGATACCCTCAAGATACTGCCTTTCCTTTTGTTTATGAACTTTATAATCGAGATTATAGAGTACAAGTCAAACGGGCTTAAAGCGCACAAGTTGTTAAACGGCGGGTGGGCGCCGCTTGTCGGTACGGCTGTGGGCGTTGTTCCGCAGTGCGGTTTTTCCGTAGTTGCGACAGAGCTGTACAGCAAGCGCAAAATCGCGCTCGGCACCCTTCTTGCCGTGTACATAGTAACGAGCGACGAGGCTATTCCCATCATGCTGTCAAGCTACGAGGGCGTAACCAAAATACTGCCCGTTTTGATAATCAAAATCGTATTCGCAATTATAGTCGGGTATTCGGCGTTTGCCGTGCAAAAGCTTGCCGAAAAACACGGGACAGCCGATAACGCCGCCGAGCAAGCTTGCGCCTACGAGCATACTCACGCCGACGAACACGAGCGCGAGCATGCTCACGACCATGAACACGAACAAGACGATAATGGTGTGCGCGTTCATATTCACGGCTGCCACTCGCACGCATTGGACGGCGAAAACGAGTACGACGGCAGTTCCGCAACTAAAAGGCAAAAGGCGAAACGGGTATTCGACCTGTATTTTAAGCACCCGCTTCTTCACACCGCCACGGTCGTTCTGTTTATTTTTATAGTCAACGTTTTGTTCGGGATAACCGTGTATTACGTTGGCGAAAAGGCGCTTGCCGATTTTATCGGGTCGACGGGATATCTTCAGCCCATGCTTGCGGGATTGGTCGGACTAATACCCAACTGCGCGGCGTCCGTCGTAATAACCGAGCTTTACGTCGTGGGCGGGCTTAACCTGGGCGGCGCCGTAGCCGGCTTGTGCGTGGGCGCAGGCATAGGCTACGCCGTTCTCGCCAAGCAGAACAGACCGATAAAGAATACGGCTCTTATTATCGTCTTAATGTACGTGCTGTCCGTCGCGCTGGGGCTGATAGTAAATCTTTTTCCGCTTAGCGCAATGGGACTGTAAGGCGAAATATGGTGTAAATTGTAAAAATTGATAGATATTCTGCAAAAATTGCACCTTAAAACGCTTGCAAAAATTTAAATAGTATTTCATAATATATAATAAGAAAAGTAAGGGAACATTGATGAGAGTTTTTTTGGCGCAAGCATATAGCTTTGCGTGGGGAGAAAAAATGTCTAAAAAAAGTGTTCTTAAAAAGGCGATTGCGGCAAGCGAGGAAGAAATCGACGCTCTTGAAAAAAAGAGGACCCGTTCGCAATCGGCAATATTAGAGGCTTACCTCAACAACACCGTTCCGACAAAAGCCGATGCGGAATATTTTCGCACGTACTCTCGGCTTATAGAGGTAGAACGCGAAAACCTAAGAAAACTCAAAGAAGAATTGGAAAAGCTTAAATAAAACACCCAAACAGGTTTGGGCGTTTTTTGAACTATAAAAAAATTAATACCTGTGAACAAAATTCGAACCCGACGTAGATTCGTTTTGTTGAACGGAAAGCCGATATTATGTTGTCGGTCGGGCTCGAAAGAGGAGAGTCTATGAGTATATACAAAGCAACCTCGGTAAAACGCGTGCTTAGCATTATCGCCTGCACTGTTTTGTGTTGCCTGTCGTTTGTCGCGCTCGGGCTGTTCGGCGGCGCTACGAATAACGACGGATACGTCGCGCCGCCCGTTGCGGGAAGCAACAGCGCGGCGGCTTCCGCACCGTACCGCAATTACTCGGATATAAGCGTCGAGCTTTTTGCGTCGGACGTGGTGTTTTACAACGGGTTTTCCACCGGCTACGGCATAAAGGAAAACCTAAAGGTGACGGGCGTTTACAACGGCAAAAGCTACGTGCTTTCGCCCGACGAGTTTTACGTGACCGCGGGCGGCTTGGGCGAAATCGAAAAGCTCGATTTTGCGACCAACCCCCAAACGCTTTCCGTAACAGTAAACGTGCCGAGCGGCAACAAAACGCTTACCGCACAAACGGAAATAACGATAGAAGACAATCTTCCCGTATTCACCGACGTTACGGCAACGGGCGCGGCTTCCGTTTCCGCCGATAACACCGCGGCGAGTATCAAAAACGAAATCAACGTGAAGGGTACGGTCGAAGGCAAAGAGATTACAGTCAACCGCGAGCTGTACTCGGTATCCGCTCTTACGCTTAACGCGGGAAGTAACGGAAGCGCCACGCTCGACTTTGCGGACGGCGTGTACTCGGGTGCGCCTGTCACCGTTACGTTTGCGAGCGTAAAGCAGAGTTCTATCACTGGCATTGCCGTTACGGTATCGCCGTCGTTGACATACGAAAGCGGTTACTACAAAAACGGCGAGTTTAGCGCGTTCGTAAACGGCATGCCGTTCTTCGATTCCGCCAAGCCGTCGGTATTCTCATCGCTCGACGTGTACGTGTTTTACGACAACTCGTCCGAAAAGGCGAATTTTACCGTTTTAGGCAACAACGTTAACGTCGTGCTCGGCAATAGCTCGTTCAAAAACGTAACGGCAAACGTGAGCGGCTCGACTGCGGCGGGCAACAATAACATAACGCTTACGATTACGCTTGCGTCGGGTACCTCGTTTACCGACAGCATAACTCTGCCGTTTGAAAACAAGATTGTTGCGGATATAAAGCCGATCTATAAGGCGACTTCAACTGTTTACTCGTATACCTCGATAGACGCTATCAAATCGAACATAACCGTCGTTCCCGTTTACAACGACGGCTCGGAGGAAGGCGTACTAAGCGACGTAACATTTTCTGGTACGCTCACGCCCGCTTCCGGGGAATTCGTTAATCATAAGGAACAGGATGAGGAAGATTGGGAATATTCCAAGGAAATTACAGTATCGTATATAACCGCTCAAGGCAGAACCATTTCGCGCGATGTTTTGATTGAAAACATCGTTTATAAAAAGCCTGCCAAAGTAAATCCGATTAACAAACCCATGCAACCCGCTACGCAAACGTTGACGTATGATTTCGATTATACTGGATTTTACTTTGAAGCGCGCTACACGGGAACCACAAGAGCCAACTATTATTTGAGCGATATTTCGTATGATCAGGAATTACCTATCTACAAGAAAATCGTTTATTGCGACGAGGGCTTAACACCTTTACCGTCGGCGGACAACACGGTACCCAAGGGCGCAGTTTATGCGGAAATCACAGTGAACTATTTTGGAACCGAGCTTAATACGGACGTTGACTTTATTCCCGTGCAGGCGCCTATAGACTATCCGTACCCGTCCGAGTTTGTAAAGGACTACGACGAAAATTGCGTTATCACAATTTCCGGCGAGAAGAAGTATATGGATTATATAAATGTGTCGGCGGCGGACAGCGCGACGGCGGCGCACGTCGATATATCCAAAAATCAAAACGGCGATTATGAGCTGGCTTTTAATGCGGGCGGCGAGTACTACGTTAACGCCGTTATCACGGACGGCGACAAAGGCGTTTACAGATTTAAGGACGTTATCGGCGAATCCAATATAGAAAAGAGCGGACAGTATACCGTTACCTATCACTTTGTTATTAACAAGGGCGAGTTCGATTTGTCGCTCGAGTACGCAAGCGGCGCCGACGAATGGGTGTACGGCGGCACACCCGCCGCGCCTACCGTTATAGGCACGCTGGGCGGCAGACGGTACACCATTAAAAATCAAGACGGTCAGGACGGTCTTGGCAGCGGCGAGCTCGGCGTGCCGTATGTGCTGTATTACTACGGCTTTGACGGCAGAACGTACGACGATATAATAGGCAAGTCCTATGCCGAGATCGCTTCGCTTGCGTCGACCCTGCCCAAAGACGTGGGCGAGTATTACGTGGCGGTAATCACCAAGGAAACCGACGCGTACGCGCAGTCGACGGCTTTCCGCTGGAACGCGCACGTAGTTGAGATCACGGCTAAGCCGCTCACTCTTTCTATCGTCAATAACGCAATTTACACGCGCGGCACGTCGTACAGTGTAAACGACATTATAAATACAACCTCGTTCGCGTACGAGCACAAGGTTGCCGACGTCATGACGGTTACGGCGACCAATGCGCCTTTTACCCACGCAGGCACGTACGATATTACTATCAAGCTGACCAACGCCAACTATAAGTGGGCGAGCGGCGTCACTACCGTCGCCGGCGACAAGACCACGACCAACGCCAAGTTTACAATATCCAAACGCGACCTCGATTTTACCGTTAGCGTAAAAGGCTTTACCTACGGCGATGCTTCGGTAAATCTCAATCCCGTGTTCGGATATCGGGACACGGCGGGCGGCGCGTTTACTTCCGCCAAAAACAACTTTTACGCGGTAGTCGGCACGCCCGTATACTATCACGCGACAAGCGCGGGCGGCAAGACGGGCGCCGCCATCGATCTTACGACTTCGCCAATGAACACTTGGGCGGCGGGCAAGTACTACGTTGAGTATACGACCTCGGTAGACACGGCTAACGGCGACAAAGCGGGCGACTACAACCTGCCGACTGCGGGCGCGGCGTTTGACGTCGGCAGAAGGAAGCTTACCGCACCCGCGTTTACGGGTGTGTCGGGCGACTATGACGGCGAGGCGCACGATATAACCATAGTCGGTTACGGCGACATTGCTTCGTCGCTTGTTAACGGCGATACGTTTGACGGCATGTTTACCGTTACGACCGAGGCAAAGCGCACCGATAACAACAACGGCTATCAGCTAAGCGGCGCGGATATTTCGTCCACCGTCACACGCACCGACGGCGTGATTTCGGTTACGGAAGCGGGTAGCTATAAGGTAACGATCGCGTTTAAGTCGACGACCCCCGATTACGAATGGACGGACGGTACTGTAGGCGACGCTGTGTCCGACCTGTACACTATCAATAAAAAAGAGCTTACCGTAAACGGCGACAAGGACGGCGACGGCAACGAATGGGCGTACAATTACGACGGCGGTGCGCATACCCCCGTTCTTTCGCTTATCGGTATAGCAGGTCACACAGTAACGGCGACAGTCAAGATTTACACGGACAGTGCGTTGACTTCCGAAATCGCGGCGACGGACGTTACCGAAGTAGGCGACTATTACATAAAGGTCACTGACTATTCGGTGACTGCGGGCGGCGCAAGCATAGATAAAGCCAACTACAAGCTTCCCGTCCCGTCGGACTTTCCGTTCCATATCGTGGCGGCGGGCTTAAACGCACCCGTACTCGTAGCGCCGTTTACCGGCTCCGCCGTTTCGACCGAGTACACGGGCAACGTGTTTGCGATAGGCGACTTTATCGTCGACTGGGCAACGGAATTCAAAGTCGGCGGCGTCGATAAAGTAAATATCGCGGTGTACGGCAACGGCGCGACCGCCACGCTGAAAAATGTTTTGTACTTAGGCGATGCGGTTACGGCGTACAAGGTTTATATTTATCCCAAGGACAACTACGATTGGGTCGAGGGCGTAACAACCACCGCGCTTCCGTCCGACTCGACCGTCAATGCGTACGAAATAGACTTTACAGTTACGCAGTTAGAGGTCGAGCTCGCCTGGGTTAATACGACTCTTAAAACCGAATACAACGGCACGGCGCAAAGCCCGACCGTTAATATAACCAACAAAAAGGGCAGTGACGCCGTTTCGGTGGAAATCGGGTTTACAAAAGACAATACCAAAGTCACCGCGCTTAATGCGGGCAAGTACGTTGCGTACGCCAAATCCGTTAACGGCGCGCAAAGCGGCAACTACAAGGTTTCGACGAGTAACGACGATTACGAGGCGGACTTTGTGATCACCAAAAAGCTTCTCATTAAACCCGTGCTTCCGACGGGCGCGGACAACGCATTTAACGGCACGAGCGGAACCAAGGCAGTGACGGCGTCCGGCTATGCGTGGGCGGATTACGAAAATATCGTGTCCGTAACGGCAAGCGGCAAAGTTCCGAGCGGTTGGTTTGTGCCGACGACCGCCGCGACCGAAGAGAACATTACAGACGGCGCGTTCAACGTTAAGACGGGTACCTTCTCGTACACACGTGCGGGCGAGTACACCTTTACCGTTTCGCTCGACGCGTATCAAAACTACTGCTTCGACGAGGACGAAAAAGAGAAATTCGATCGCGCTTCGGCATACACCTACACCGCGGCAGATACGTTTACCGTAAACAGAAAACAGCTTACCGCGCCCGACATTCATTCGACCCGCGCGCAGGAGTGGGATAAAAACGTAACGCCCATTCCGTTCGGCAGTGCCGTAGGCGGCGTTAACTACACAGTAAAGTACGGCAACCAGACCGATTCTGTCGCTACGTCCGACACATGGCTTGGCGGTACGGGCGCAAGCGGCGTGCGCGGCATTTACTTTGCCGAGCTTACGCTTAGCGTTACCAATGCGCTCAACTACGTTTGGGTGGAAAACACCGTCGATACCGGTTCGGCAAACAACGGGCTCGTTTACGTAGACAACGTTTATGCGAATTACTATTACGGCGCGGGCAAGGTTGCCATCAGACTGTATTACGCAATAACAAGCTCGCAAATCGACGTGGAAGTCGCCGTTAAGGATTACACTTTCGGCGATAACGGAATTGTGGACGGCGTAGTCGGCACGGTTTCCTTTGACGACCAAGCCGATTTGCCGCTTGCCGCCACCGCCACCGTATACTTGACGGGTACGGGGGTGAACGACGCGACGGGCGCAAACGCCGCCAAGCTAACGGGAATAACGTTTGTGAACGCGGGCGGCGCGGTTGTTACCGAGCTTGTAAACGGCTTGCCGTGGGTCGCAGGCAAATATACGCTTAGGGGTACGCTTGCTTTCGGCAACGGCGAAACCTATCAATCCAAAAATGTAGCGGTCGAGTTTGAGGTATTGCCGCGTCCGATATCGGTAAAGTGGGATTCTTCATCTCTTTCGGCAGAGTATGATTCGGAAAGCCACATGGCGACCGCCACGATAAGCACCGTCGTTAAAAAATCGTCGACCGATACGACCGACTACACGGTGGGACTTACGCTCGTTGTAAAGCAGTCGGACGGCTCCGCCGATCCGGTAAACTTCGGCGATTATGCCGTTGCGGTCAAGGATATTACCGCGGAAGGCGTGGTTAACAACTTTACGCTTCCCGACGCGGCGCTTACCGAAACGCTTCACATAACCGCAAAGGCGGTTACGCTAACGGGCGATGACGTTGCAAACCATTTTTACCGCGACGAGATTACCGACGGCGAAAAGAGGTTTACCGTATCGACCGACGCACGCGAAATATTCAACGGCGACGGCGCGGCGGACTTTGTTCAGGTAAAAATTCTAAACGCATCGGGCGACGAGATGGATAGGTCGGCGATTGTCGGCACCTACCGCGTGGTCGTAAGCTGGAAGGCGGACGCGGGTGTTCACGCAACCAACTACGACGTCACGTTTAAGGAAGGTTCGTTTACCGTTATTAAGCGCACGCTGACCGTTACGCTAAATGCGGATAACGCTAAATCCGAGTACGGCGATCCCGTAAGCCTTTACGACGCGAATAAGCCGATTTATACAGTCACCTCGTGCAAAGGTCAACCGATCGTAACGGACGCGCTCGGCGGACTTACCGCTTCCGACGTGTTTAACTTTACATGCACGGCAAGCGACAGCTCGGCGGTGGGCGATTATCAGATTACCGCGACGGCTAAGGACGGCGGCTTCGATATCAAGTTTAGCGGCGAATGGAAGTATTCCGTTATCAACGCCGCTATAACCGACAACGGCACGATCGACGGCATCGACGACACGACATATAAGGCCGCGAATATAAACGTGCTTAAAAAAGGATTTGAGGTTACTACCAAAAAGAACACCGCCGCAAAATGGCACTATGCTTTTGTCGATTCCCCAAGCGTTTCGGAAAGCGCGGTGACTACTTGGACGGAATTTACCGCAAGCCCTACCGTATACAATGCGGGCGACTACTACTTGTACGTAAAGGTCACGGCAAGCAATCACGATCCGCTTGTCAAGCTCGTTTCCGTGCACGTGGATAAAGCCGAGCTTACCGTTAAGGTCGACCTTGCCATCAAGTACGGCGAGAACAATCCCGTTACCGAAAATTACAAGATGTCGATAAAGGATCTTCGCACCGTCAAGGCGAAGGGCGGCATTTACACCGTTACCGGTTTGCGCGGCAACGACAGCGCGAAGTTCTATTCGAGCGACATAAGCGAAAAGTTTTATAATCTTTCAGGCGACGTTGCGTATACCGTGGACGGGTTTACGGGCGCGGTAACAACGTATGTAGTTAACTTTACGGCTGGCGGACTGTCCTGCGATAACTACACGTTTATCTCGGCTGTCGGTACGCTTACGGTTAACAAAATCAAGCTTACCGTCGATATAAAGAATCAGACGGTCGTTTACCACACACCGTCGGATTCTCAGCCCGACCTCACAATAGAGGGCGAGAACGGCGCGTATAAAGTAACGTTGCCGGAGTCGACGTACGACAAGACAAAAAATATAACTCTTCCGGACGGAAATACTTACGCCGATATATTCGCGCTTTCGTCGGCGGCGATTACAGATAAGAACGATCTCGGCGGCGGCAGATACGCCAACACGGCGGGCGTGGGCGAGTACCCGATAATCGGAACCAACAAGCTTTCCGACTATTACGAAGTAGTGTTTGTCGGAAATTGGAATAAGACAGACGCGAATAAGAATAAAGCGGGTACGTATACAGTAACCTCCGCAGAGCTCGAGCTGTCCGACATTTCGGGCTTCGATATAAGATACGACGAGAAGTATCACGGACTTACTGTCACGGACAAATCGGGCAATCCCACCGAGATTATAGCGACTGCTGTGGACGGCTCGAAGGTCACGGTCTTGTATTACGAGTCCAATACCGAGGTGTTCGATTTCAGCGACGAGGCACTTGCCGAGCTCGGTAGCGGTTCCTCGGCCATGCCTAAGTATATAAACGTTAAGACATATTACGTAGTACTCAAGGCTACTGCCGCCAACCATACTGCGGAAGCGGCTTGCTACCGACTGCGTATCAACTATGTATCCAATTCGTTTGTAAAGGAATTCGCTTTTGCAAACGGTAAGCAGTTTGCGACTACCGTTGCGGCAATCGCCGACGGCGACGCCGCGTGGGTGTACGGTCTGTTCGGCACAAACTCGGCCGACGGCTACAACAAGGACGGCGACCAAGCGATCACCGAGCCGCAAGCCGAGTTTACCCGTCTTTCCGACGGCTCGGTCAACGTGCTTACGGTAAGGCTTTCGTATTCGGCAACGATCAACGGAACCTATACCAACGTGCTTACGCGTACGACGGCGGGACTGGTATTCGAGGACGGATTTAACGGCGGCGCGTTTAAGGCGGGGTATTACAGACTAAGCGTAACCATGCCGCAGGACAACAACTACGACGCGCTTTCCAAGACCTGGGCGTTTAAGGTTGCCAAGCGCAATCTTACCGTCACCGCTTCCGACGTGACCGTTATGTTCGGCGACAAGGTAGCCGACGGCGCGTTGGTCGGCAAGTACGACGGGCTCGTGCTCAACAGCACGGCGGCGGGTGCGACCGTCGATACCATTACCGACGCGATAGGCGATACGCTTAACATTACAACCGATTACGTAGCGGGTAAAGAGGTGGGTACTTATACTGTCTTTGTTATGGGCGGACAGTCGGTCAACTATACCGTCGCTTACGTCAACGCGACTCTTACCGTTACGCCGCGTGAGGTGACCGTTACAATAGACGACAAAGAGAATACGTACAACCTGCAAAACGGCGAAACGCCGCAAGTTTTGACTTTCAGGATAGTCGGCTCTACCTTGTTCTATGACGTGGAAATCCCGTCGCTCGGCATTTACAACAACGTCAATCAGCCGATTATCAAGCTGTTCACGGACGCGCTTACAAACAGCGACAGCTTTGTAAAGACCAACGACGTTATTTACAACGACGGAGTTATCGGCGGATATTCGATTTATGCAAAGTACGCAAGCGATTTTGCCAAAAAGAATTATATCATTAAGTTTGCTTCATGCGCTATGAATGACACGCGCGACGGCGCTATCCTGCAAAGCGGCGCCAACAACGCGGGCAAATACACGATCAAGCAAGCGACGTTCTCTATTGAGGACATTGGCGTGTTCCACATGGTGGGCGAAACCGAGGTCGAGAGCAGGTACTACAGCGGCGCGCCCAACTATTACAAGGCGCAGTTTACCGATAACCCCAATATAGAGATAAGCTTTACTTACTCGCTCAGAGGCGATTCGGCAAACAGATTCGGCAGCGAGGGCGTAGTTAACATTGGCAGATACACCGCCTACGCGTTTACCGAAAACCACAACTACACGGCGGGCGCGATGTCGTTTAACTTTGAAATATACCGCACGACTCTTACGCTTACCGCGGATAATACGACGATAGAGTACGGCACGACTCTGCCCGCTACGTACACGGCGGATCGCTTCGGCGGATTCAGTTACACGTCGAGTTCGGTAGTAAGCGAAAACGGCGAAAGCGAAACGCTTACGCCCGAAACGCTTGCCAAGTATATTCAAGACAATCCCGTAACGTTTACTTCGACAAATTATACGGCTAAGACAGCCGCGGGTACTTCCACAACGACGATTATTCCCGTTTGCAACGAAACAACCAACGTAAGAATCAACGCTGTTGCCGCAACGCTTACCGTTGTGCGCCGCAACGTGACTGTTACGATCGTCGGTTACGATGCCGCAAACTCAGGCGACGATACCGCGCACAACGCCGAGGCATGGTGTTACTATCGGGGCGTTCAGTCGGATACGCAGACGCGGCTCAACGAACAGCTTGCAAACAACCTCGGAAAGTTTATCAAGGTCGACGGCGCGGCTACATTCGGCGCGTCGGGCGACGGACTTGCCGATCTCGGCGTTAAGCTGTCCTTGCCAGTCAACGCGGTAAGCGTTACCTCGTCGGGTTACGGTATGACGGTGTACAGCGACGCCGCTAACTATCGTATCAACTTTATAACCAGTAAGACGGCGGACGGCGTCAAGCAAAACCGCATAGAATACTCCGCGCCCGACGCGCCCGTATTCATGATTAAAAAGGCGCCGCTCACGTTGTACGCTAACGTCAAAAGCGGCAATAACGCGGCGGCGTATACTGTAGTGTACGGAAGCGCCGTTGCGCTCGAGTATGAAAACGGCGGCACGCTTAGCTATGCTGTGGACGGCATGAAAAACGGCGAGCTGTTTGCCGAAATACTCGGTAACAACAAGCTCGCTTACACTGTAATGTGCGGCGTTAAGGCATATGCGGCGTGGGATAGCACCACGCAGGAAACGTACGTAGTGTCCATAGCGGTAACGCCGTTGTCGGGAAGCGGCGCGGTCGAGTTTGAAAACTACGAAATTACGGCGTACAAGACCGCAACGCTTAATATTTCCAAGCTCGCAATCGAAGCTTCCACTGTCAATCAGGTTTTTGAAAAAGCGGCGGACGGCTACCACGACGGCATTTACGGCAAATCGCACGAAGCGGTTATCACGTTCGGCGCAGTCGGCGGTTCCTCGACAAATTCGCAAAACATAAACGTCAATTACAGACCGAGCGGATTTACGCTTTCCTACAACACCAACAGATTGGGCAGTTATCAGGTGGCGGGCGCGGCTCCGACGGTTGTCGGCGATTACAAGGTAACCGTCGCACTCGCGGCAAACGGGAACTATACCTTTGCCGGCGGGCTGTCCGCGACCCTTCCGTTTAGCGTAACCAAGCGCATTCTATCGGACGCCGATCTTGTGTGGGCGCGTACTCAAATCGCCGCCGACACGGAAAGCTCGTTTGAAAACACTATTCAAAATTACGTAAACGATATTATGGTAATTAATTCGTTTATGTTTACGGCGCAGTACGGCGGCGGCGGACGACCCGTCGATAAGGACGCAACGTCGGCTACCGAATATTACACGTTCGGCGAGAACGGCGGGCTTACCGTTTACTTCGGCGCCGAGTATGGCACGTACGTAATTAACTTCAAGCTTAAAGATTCCGCAACAAGCAATTACGAGTTTGAAAGTAAAAACGGCAGTGCGGTTATAAGCTCGTTCATAGTTTCGGGCGAGAACGTTGTAATGACAGTCAAGATGGCCGACTTCATTTACCGCGACACGCCGTCCGACCCCGTCGTTTTTGTAGGGGAAAACAAGATAGATAATAATCAGCTTGTGTTTACATACGGCAAGGTTACCGATATTTCCAATATCTCGAACTTTATAAACAAGGGCGACGACTTTGGCGGCTTCGATTACGCCGAGCTAAGCGGACTTAAGTACGACACGCTAAAAGCGCTCTCGTCATTCGACGCGGGATATTACGTGCTTTATGCGTTCCATCCCGCGTCGTCGCAATCCAAGTACTTCGTGTTTCAAGTAAAGCAAAAGGCGGCTGTTGCGCCGACGATTGTAGGAGAGCAACCGTCCGTTTACAACGGTCAAAGCCAACAGCTCGTGTTTGAATACGACCTGTCCATCGTGCGCGCGTCGTACGACGGCTCGTCCGTGCAAAACGCAAACGGCAGTACCTTCTTTGCCACCTATGCCGACGATTATACGATTAGCTTTAGGCTTGTCGATCCGGCTAACTACAAGTGGGCGGATACCGTCGGCGGCGTTGCTGACGGCGTGTGGACGCACACCTGGACGATAGGCAAGGATACTGCGGAAATCGACTACGCCAATCCGTATATATCTATGCCGACCGTTGTTACTCTCACGTACGGTCAGGAATTTTCGAGAGCGACCGCTACCGTTAAGGCGGGATACGAGGGTAACGTTACATACTACTACATGGTTAAATCGACAAGCGACACTCCGTCGGTGAACGACTCGAGTTGGGTGCGAGCCATTCCGTCCGATGCGGACGAGTATTGGCTCAAGGCGGTCGTATCGGACGGTAACGCCAACTTCACAGACAAGGCGACCGTTTCCTCACTTGTGATAAATAAAAAGGAAGTTACGGCTACCGCGTACTATACTCTCGTTTACGGAGACGAGTGGACAGTCGATAAATTCAAGTACGTAGTAGACGGCTTGCTTTACGGCAACAAGGAAACCGAAATCCCGAATAAGCTCAAAGCGGTGCCGTTAGACGACTACGGAAAGCTTGTTGTGGGCGGCGAGTACTATATCAGCCTCGACCACGACGACGACGGCGTTGTGCTCGGTCTCGACGCGGGCAATAACTACGTGATCAAAGCCGTTGCCGGACCGCTTACTATAGTCAAGCGCGACGTTACGGTCACGATAGGGAGTCTGTCCGGCTACTATACCGTCACGCCGGACGTGACAGGCGTTGGCTATACCGTTTCCAACCTCGGCGTCGGCGACGATAAGTCCGTGCTCGGCATTGTGTTTACCACCGACGCGACGGGCGACAGCGGCGTTAACGGTCAGTATTGGATAACGGCGGCAAGCTACAAAAACAGCAATTACAATGTCGTTCAGTTTAATCGCGGCGTTTACACCGTCAAACAGCTCACTATCTCGGTAGCGCTTACCGAGCAGACGGGGCTCACTTACGGCGACAGCGGTATCGTCGGCGCGACGATGGGCGTGATTACATGCGACGTCGATGGAGTGGATATCGACAAGGTGCGCAAAGATCTTAAGCTGTCGTTTACCTATACGGGCAGAAGCTTCGGCGGCGTGGACTACGTAGGCAACACCGCGCCTACCGCGGCGGGCAATTACGTTGCGACGCTCGTCGGCGTTAACGACAACTATACGCTTGTCGGATCGGCTTTCGTCGAGTTTACAATCGCCAAAAAGGCGATCGACGTAACCAAGCTGTCGATTGCAAATCAGCCATACACCGGCAAGCCGCTTACCCCCGTCGTTAAGGATAATGTGTACGGCTCGGGCATTTACACCGTTGCCGCCGCTACATTTACCGACGCGGGAAGCAACGACGTTTGGCTTACGCTCGTCGATTCCGACAACTACCGTTGGAGCGCGACCGACGCGACAAGCTTCTCGCTTACCTTTATTATAGACAAGATTGCCGACGCTCTCGAAGGCGCGCTATCCATACGCGGTTGGCAGTACGGCGACTACGACGCGGGCGTTAACTCGCCGTCGGCCGTCGTCAAGTCGGGCGAGCGCATTACCTATCAATACTCGGCGGACGGCGTGAGCTATACGTCGGCAGTTCCCGAAAACGGCAATGCCGGCACGTACTACGTGCGCGTGTTCGTAGAGGAATCCAAAAACTACATAGAGTTTGTAAGCGCGCCCGTTGCTTTCGATATAACGCGGCGTGTGGTCGTATCCCCGTCGCTGACTATAATCACCGCGGGTAACGGCAAAAACGACGTTTACACGGGTAGCGACCTTGCTTCCGCGATAATCGGGTTTAACCCTCAGTTGATGCAAATCGTTTATGACGGAAGTATTCAGTCGCTCGGCGAAAACGTAACTGTGTTCGCTCACGACGCCGACGTATACAGAATATCCGTCTCGTTGTTTAACGCACGAAACTATTGCTGGAGCGCAGGCGATACGGATGACGACGGCACGTTAGTTCTCGAGTGGACCGTAGCGCGTAAAAAGGTGGCAAAGCCCACGCACGACAGCAGTACCAAGATTGTAAACGGCAATACTATAGTTTACTTGCCGATAGGCTTCGATTCGTCGATCATGGCGATTGAGAACAACGCTTACAGCTACGGCGGTAACTTTGTTGCCAAGATAACGCTTAAGGACACCAAAAACTACGAGTGGGCAGACGGGGGCGATCAACCGTTCACCATTAAATGGTCGATAGTCGGCGCGGATTCGGTTTTTGCCGCAATCATATCTGTGCTTGTTGCGCTTGCCGTCGTCGGAGGTGCGCTTATAGCCGTTCAGTTCCTGATGGTCAAACGCAGAAGGCGCGTGACCGAAGACGCCATGCGCGATATAGAAATGGGCGAAAATCAGGCGGCGGCGCAAGCCGAGCCGACAAGCGGCGAGGCTCAAACCGAGCAAGCCGAGAGCGAAAAGGCGGACGAAGCAAACAACGAAGGTAACGAAGGAGGGTCGGAATAATGAACGCAACGTTTTTAGCCGGGTCGATTTTTTCGCCCGGACAGGTCGCGGCAATGATAGTGGTCGGTGTATTGATCGGACTTCTCATTATCGCAAACATATCGCTGTTTGTTATATTCAGACGCAGGAAAGAGCGCAAGCTTTGTACCTCGCAGCTACAGCAAAAACGCGATTCGCTTTTGGAAAAGCTCAAACACATAACGGACGACGGCGCGCTCGAGGAAGGCGCACAGCCCCCTATGCACAGGGCGGAAAAGGCGGCCGAGCAAGAGGAAGCGCCCGAGGATGAAGAGGACGAGGTCGACGACGGCGACGATGACGACAGCGACGACGGCGTGCCCGAAAATACGGGCGAAGTCGACGAGGATCCCGCCAAGGCGGAAATCCTTGCCGTCGCGGACATGTCCGAATACACCCGCCGCAAGCTCGGCTATCTCGGCGACGAGTACGACAGGAAGCGTTACTACGTGCGCTACACGCAGGGCTTTGAGGCAAAGCTTCTCGCCGCGGACGACGAGGTCAAAAATCGGTACCTCGAGCTTATCGGCGAGCTTGCGCAGTACAAGGGCGTCAAGATCAAGTCGAGCTTCCGCCAACAGCGCATTTACAAAGGGCGCATGACGCTCGGCATAATCTTGTTCCGCGGCAAAACGCTGTGCGTCGCGTTCGCGCTCGACCCCAAGGAATACGAGGAAACTAAGTATCGCGGCATAGACAAGTCGGACAAAAAGCGGTTTGCCAAAACGCCGTTACTGTATCGATTGACCTCGGCGCGGCGCATGGAATACGCAAAGTACCTGCTCATTCAGCTTGCCGACGCCAATACTATAGTGCTTGGCGAGCCGCAACGCGTAGAATACGATTTTTCGCAAAAGACGCCCGACGAGCTTTTTGTAGCGGACATGATTCGCATAACGGTGCTTGGCGAAGCGCCCGAGGCGGAACCGGAGCCCGAGCCCGAGCTTACCGTCGAGGAAACGTTTGACGGCGAGCCTACGGATCACGGCGACAGGGAAGAGAACGACGAGGATGACATAGAGTTTGAAACGCCGGAGGGGCGCATGGTCTTTGACCGAAGCTTTACCGCGAGGATCATTCAGGCAGACGACGCGTTAAAGGCGCGCTATTCCGAGCTGAAAAACTACATGCTCAACTACAAGGGCGTGAAAAACCGCGTAAGCTGGAAGCGCGAAGCCTTTGTTATCGGCAGGAAGACGGTCGCAATGTTTACCGTTCGCGGCAAGACCTTGTGCCTGTATCTCGCCGCCGACCCCACGCGGTTTGACAACACCAAGTATAACGTGGAAAACCTGTCCGAAACGGCAAGCCGCCGCAAGACCCCGCTGTTGTTTCGCGTAAAAAGCGATAGGCGCACGGCGTATGCAAAACAGCTTATCGATATCGTTATGCAGGAAAACGGCGCAGTGCGTACCGATCGTCGACCGGTCGACTACACGTCGCCGTACAGGTCGAACGACGCGCTCGTAAAACGCGGACTTATCCGCATTACGCAGTCGGTCTCCAAAAATCCGTTCGGCGCCGGAAAGAAGTAATTAAGCATTTGGAATTGTCGGGTGTAATGCCTGACTTTTCTTTTTGCGTTTGTATTTTGTCCGCGGGATGCTTCGCTCCTCGGCATGATAAACAGAGTGGGCGGTTTTTATGCCTTTGTCATCTCGGGCAAACGGTGCGACTCGAAGGATCTCGCGGATAAATAAGTTGCAAAACCGAACAAGCCGTCCAACTTTTTTCTTTTACAAAGAGCCGTTCTTTGGCTTGCTTTTGAGCGAGATTTGTGGTATAATCAATGATGGAATATATCGCAAGATCGAATGTGCTTAATAAGCGGTTAAGAAATCCGTAAAGCAATCTGTGATTGCGGTATAAGGTATTTGTGGAAAATCTGGATAATATGGATATAGAAAGTGCGCTTACAAAGCACAAATTCAAATATAAAAAGGCGTTCGGGCAAAACTTCATTTTCGACGACGATTTGCTTGACGAGATAGCGACGGCAGGCGGCGCGGACGGCAAGCTGGTTGTGGAAATCGGCGCGGGCGCGGGCACGCTTTCGCGAGCGATAGCCAAGCGGGCGAGCGGACTGTGTGCGTTCGAGATTGACGAAACGCTGTTCCCTATACTCGACGAAACGCTCGGCGAGTTCGAGAACGTGCGGCTTTTCAGCAACAACGTTTTGGAACTCGGTATCGAAACGGTGGATATGCTTATAGGCGAGCCGTACATAGTAATCGCCAATCTTCCGTATTATATAACCACGCCGCTTATATTCATGTTTCTCAAGTCGACCTTGTGCGGGTCTATTACATGTCTCGTGCAAAAGGAAGTGGCCGATCGCATTTGCGCGACTAGCGGTAGCGACTTCGGCGCGCTGTCGGCGTCCGTGCAGGCGGTTGCGGTTCCGCAAAAAATACGCGACATAAAGTCGTGGGATTTTACGCCTATGCCGGAGGTGGACAGCACGCTCATTCGGCTCGACCGCATAGAGGGCGCCGTTCTTACCGACGAGCTTGATGCGTTTATCAAGCTGTGCTTTGCGCAAAAACGCAAGACTTTAGTAAACAATCTTACGACTGCGGGCATAAATAAACAAGACATAGAGGGCAGTCTTAAATCGCTCGGGTTCGCGCCCAACGCGCGCGCCGAGGAATTGGGCGCGGCGGGTCTGTTTAAGCTCGGCAATATTCTCGGAAAGTGTTGATAACTTACCCACGGACAATATGTTCGAAACGAGTCGGTATCGGGTAAGAGTAAACAAATAAAAAATCTTATCGGGCGAGAGCCCAAAGGAGTTAATATGCAAACCTACGGAATTGAAAAGTACGGGATAAAAAATCCCAAAAAGGTCGAACGCAATCTTTGTCCTGCGGTGTTGACCGAGGAAGCCCTGGCAACCGAGCCGTGCAAGCTTATGGACACAGGCGCGTTGCTTGTGGAAACGGGCGCGTACACCGGCCGTTCGCCTAAGGACCGCTTTATCGTCGACGAGCCCGGCGTGTCCGAAAAGATAGGCTGGGGCGCCGAGAATAAAAAGTTCCCGCTCGATAAGTTCGAGCTTATTTACAAAAAGGTAGGCGAGTACCTTTCGGGCAAAAACGTTTATTTGTTCGACGGCTTTGCGGGCGCCGATCCCAAGTACCGCGTTTCGGTGCGCGTAATCAACGAGTACGCGTCCGAAAATCTATTTATGAACAACATGCTCATTCGTCCCACCGACAAAGAGCTTAAAGGCTTTAAAGAGGACTACACGCTTATCGCAGTGCCCGGACTGAAGCTCGATCCCAAAGAGTGCGGCACCAACAGCGAGGCGGCTATCCTTTTGTGCCTTAACAAAAAGATTATTCTCGTAGTCGGTTCCAAGTACGCCGGTGAAATGAAGAAGTCGGTGTTCTCGCTTATGAACTACCTGCTTCCGCAAAAGGGCGTTTTGGGCATGCACTGCTCGGCAAACATGGCGCTTGACGGAAGCGGCGACACCGCCCTGTTCTTCGGTCTTTCGGGCACGGGCAAAACCACGCTTTCGGCAGACCCCAAGCGCGGACTTATCGGCGACGACGAGCACGGCTGGTCGGATGACGGTATATTCAATATCGAGGGCGGTTGCTACGCAAAGTGCATCGACCTCAGCCAAGAGCACGAGCCCGAAATTTACGGCGCAATACGCTTTGGCGCGCTTGTGGAAAACGTCGTTATCGACCCCGAAACCCGCAAGCCCGACTATAAAGACCGCTCGCTTACCGAAAACACCCGCGTTTCGTACCCAATCGATTTTATTCCCAACAAGGTTGTGCCGTCTGTCGGCAAGCACCCCAAGACCGTTATCTTCCTTACAGCCGACGCGTTCGGCGTGCTTCCGCCCGTCGCAAAGCTCACCAAGGAACAGGCTATGTTCTACTTTGTGTCCGGCTACACCAGCAAGGTCGCGGGCACCGAGCGCGGCATAACCGACCCCGTAAGCACGTTCTCGACCTGCTTCGGCGCACCGTTCATGCCCCTGCCGTCGTCCGAGTACGCCAAGCTGTTGGGCGAGAAAATCGAGAAGCACGGCTCCGACGTTTACCTTATCAATACCGGCTGGACGGGCGGCGCTTACGGCGTAGGAAAGCGCATGAGCCTTCCCGCGACCCGCGCAATAGTCACCGCCGCGCTTGACGGCACGCTTGCCGACGTCGAGTACGAGGTAGAGCCCTTCTTCGGTCTTGCCATACCCAAGACCTGCCCGAACGTGGAAAGTAACATTCTCAACCCGAAGAACGTTTGGAAGGACAAAAAGGAATACGACCGCCTTGCCAAAAAGCTTGCGCACGACTTTGCCGAAAACATCAAAAAGTACAACCTCGACGACAACATCGTCGCCGCAGGGCCCAAGGCATAAGTTTAGTTCAAAAAATAAAAACCCCTGCTTTTATGGGCGGGGGTTTTTGTTTTTATCGTTTTTGACACTCCGAGCGTTTTATGCAAGACGAAGAGTCAATCGAATATGGGGCGTGTCTATAAACGGTAATATGCTTCGCGTTGCGCGGTATGACAAAACGACATTACGGCAACCGAGGATAGACCGCATATTTTTAAGTCGCCGTGTAGCGGTCAATAATTCCAAATTTCTAATTCATCATTCCGCATTAACAAACGCGTCGGCGAGAGTATTGATATTGCCCGCGCCCATAAAGATTATCGCTTTATCGGGAATCGTGCGTGCGAATTCCAGTATCTCGCAAAATGTGTCAAAGCAGTAAGCGCGTTCCTTGACCGAAACTATCTTGCGGCACAGCGCGTGCGAGGTAACGCCGTCTATAGGGTTTTCCCGCGCCGAAAATATGGGCGCAAGCACGACGGTGTCCGCCTGCGATAGTGCAAGCGCAAACTCGTTCATAAGACTTTGCGTGCGCGAATACGTGTGCGGCTGAAACACTACCGCGACGGACGGGAATATCTCTTTTGCCGTTTTAATAGTTGCGGAAATCTCGTCCGGATGGTGGGCGTAGTCGGTGAATACCGTTTTGCCGAACGCAATACCTTTGCGCTCGAACCTGCGCTTTACGCCGCCGAACTTGGCGAGATTCGGCAGTATCTCGGAGAGCTTTAGTCCGCAAACGTCGGCGGCGGCTATGCACGCGAGCGCGTTGTACACATTATGCTCGCCGGCAACGGACAGACGGACTCGCGCCTGCTTTTTGCCGACGAGCATGAAACTGCGGTAACCGTTCTCGTTTTTTATATCTGTCGCGCGGTAGTCGTTGTGCTCGCCCAGGCCGAAAGTGACGGCGTTTTGGCAAAGCTCGCGTGCCAACGGGTCGTCGCCGTTTACTATTACTTTTTTGCACTTGCGACCAAACGCCGAATACGCGCTTACCATTTCATTCATGTCGTGATAAAAATCGGGGTGATCGAAGCCGATGTTAAGCACGATTCCGATATCGGGCGAGAGGTGCAAAAAGTTTGCCTTGTACTCGCACGCCTCGGTTATAAAATACTTGGTCGAGCCTATTCTCGAACCGTCCGCAACACCCACGTGCACAGTCGGGTTGCGTGAATAGAACACTTCGCCGAGCATTGCCGACGTAGTGCTTTTGCCGTGACAGCCGGCTACGGCAATAACGTTGTCGTAAGAAGCTCCAAGCTCGCCGAGGTATTTGGCGCGTTCTATAATAGGAATGCCCGTTTCCCGAGCGCGAACCAACTCGCAGTTGTCCTGCGGTACGGCGTCGGTGTACACAACAAGGTCGCAACCATCGACGTTTTTCGGGTCGTGGCCGTTTAAATCTCTGTCGGAGCCCGTCACGGTATGGCCGCGCGACGCAGCAACGACGGCAAGCGCGTGCATAGATACGCCCGATATGCCGACAAAATGAATTTTCATACATATTGTTTTATGATTTATAACGGCGTTTAGTGAAAGAAAAATGGGGAATAGCAGATCGTAAGCGCCAAATCCCGTGCATAAACGTTCATTTTGTATTTGCGGAATGGCGGTACCGGATGCCGTCATATATTCGCATCGGGTCGATATCGGGCATTTTAAAAAGAAATGGGCTTAAATACAAAAAAAATCGACAAACCTATTGATTTATTGCGCAAATTATGTTAAACTCTACATGGTCGCAATTTAGTTCTGGAGGAGAATTGTGGAAATAACCGAGGTAAGACTCCGCCTCGTTAAAGAACCCGGCAAGCTCAAAGCCGCCGCATCTATTACAATAGACGGGTGCTTTGTGGTACATGACTTGCGTGTGGTCGATGCAGATGGTGGGCTTTTTGTTGCCATGCCCAATAAGCGTATGGGCACAGGCGAATTCCGCGACATCGCGCACCCCATAAACAACGAAACTCGAGATTACATCTCGAAACTTGTAATTGATAAGTACAAAGAAGAATTCGACCGCGCTAATTCTGATCCCCAATAAATTTTTCAAGTAGATATCGAAAACAAGCTTACGTGTAGTAATGTATTACTATGCGTATATTGTATTGCCTTATATTTATGACGCGCCGCGGTGGGTAAAAATTTTATCAGAAACGCATTTGTTGCGTAAAAACGCTTGCAACACGGGTTTTATTGTGTTATAATATTTTAGTTATTACTGAAACGCCGTTTTTTGCGTTGCATAAATTCGGCAGACATGAGGTTAAAATATGTCGTTCTCGTTTTTATCGGTAGCGGGTTGGATTGAAGACTCGTTTCCTATCATAAGAATAGTGGTCATTTGCTTAATGGTGCTCGTCGCGTTGGGACTTATAGTAGTTATCATGTTCCAGCCTTCGTCCTCGTCCGGTATGGGCGCGCTCACCGGTCAGCGCGATACCTTTTACGCAAAGGACAAATCCAAGTCGCTCGAATCGGTGATGAAAAAGATTACCGTCATACTGAGTATAATCGAAGCGGTGCTCGCCATTGTGTTCTTCGTAACGCTTTTGATATACCGCGGTGCGTAAAATAATTCGTGGGGCTTATTATTAAGCCCCTTTTTTATTGCTCGGCGGCGCTCATCGCGTGATACGGATTAGGTGCGACAGTGAGTCTGTGGGTCTGCCTTAAGCGGGCTGCACTCCGGTCGGCGACTTGCCGACTGCTGTGCGCCTGACGCGCGGCTGTACCGTCGAGTTTTTTGGCGTTTTTTTCGGGAAATAATAAGGTGATAATGAAAAACAAGCATACTTTTAAATACAGAAATTCTTACGGGCGCGGCGTGTTTGACGGCGGGCTCGATACCGTTACCGGAACTATCGACTGCAAGGGCGATAGGTTCGGCTTTATATCGTGCGGCGAGCGCGGCGACGTGTTTATCGGCGGTAACAACCTTTGCGGCGCTCGGCACGGCGATACCGTGCGTGCGCTTATTATAGGCGAAAAGCGTAATCGTGACGGCGGCAAGCGGCGCGAGGGGCGAGTTATAGATATTGTCGAGCGCAGTCCGTTGTCTGTCGTAGCGACCGTCGTTTACCGCGAAAACACCTACTGCGCAGTGCCCGACGATAGGCATTACGGCGAGTGTTTGGAACTTGCGGGGCTTGGCGGCGCGAGAATGCACGACAAGGTAATCGTCGAGGTCGTTCAAACCTCGCGGGGCGATAAGGCCAAGGTGGTTGCCGTGCTCGGGCGGTATGACGAAATCGGTATGGACGTAAAAAGCGTTATTGCATCGCACAGGCTTCGCACCGAGTTCCCGACCGACGTCATTCGTCAGGCCGAGGACTACGGAAGTACGATAGACCAAGCGGAAGCGGGGCAATCGTACCGCGAGGACTTTCGCGATAAGATAATATTCACGATAGACGGAAGCGACAGTAAGGACTTTGACGACGCGGTGTCCATTGACAAAACAGACGGCGGGTATACCTTGGGCGTGTACATTGCCGACGTCGCGCAGTACGTGACCGAGCGGTCGCCGCTCGATAGGGAAGCTTTGGCGCGCGGCACGAGCGTGTATCTTGCAGATCGCGTTATTCCGATGCTGCCCGAAACGCTCAGTAACGGACTGTGCTCGCTTAACGAGGGCGAGGACAGGCTGGTGCTTGCGGCGGTTATCGACTTCGACTTGGGCGGCAACGTGTTGCGCTCGCGCATAACCGAAGGCGTGATAAATTCCCACGCGCGTCTGACGTACACCGGCGTTCAAGCCATGCTCGACGGCGACGAGGCGTTGCGGCAAAAGTTTTCGGACGTCGTTCCGTCGCTCGAAATCATGAAAGAGCTTGCGCTAAAGCGCATTGCCATTCGGCAAAGGCGCGGCTCGATTGAGTTCGACCTATCGGAAACGGAAATCAAGTTCGACGCGGTTGGGCACGTCGCCGACATAGTGCGCAAGCCGCGATTGCTAAGCATGCAGATAATCGAAGAGTTTATGATAGCCGCCAACTGCGCCGTCGCCGAAAAGTTCAGTTCGATACAAAAAATGCCGTTTGTGTACCGTGTGCACGAGCGCCCGTCCGCCGAAAAGATTGAATCGCTAAACGATTATTTGGACGCCGTGGGTGCGGGGTGCAAGTGTCCGCTTAATCCCGCGCCGTCGCAGGTATCATCGTTGCTTGAAAAAGTACCCGACGATATAAAAACCGCCGTGTCACGCGTGACTCTTCGCGCCATGAGCAAAGCCGATTATCAGCCCGTAAACAAGGGGCACTTCGGACTCGCCGAGGAATACTACTGTCATTTTACTTCGCCCATACGCCGCTATCCCGACCTTGCCATTCACCGCATTATCAAGGCGTACCTGCGCGGCGGGATAAAAGCCGCTATGCGGTTTCGCGATTTTGCGGACGTCGCGGCTAAAAAGAGCTCGCAGGCCGAGCGCGTCGCCCAGGATTGCGAGCGCAAGGTGGACGACTTTAAACGAGCCGAGTACATGTCGCACCATATAGGCGAAAGGTACGAGGGCACGATCAGCTCGGTAACCGACTTCGGGTTCTTTGTAGAGCTGGAGAACACCGCAGAGGGGTTAGTGCGCATGTCGTCGCTTCCGCCCGCCGCGGCATTCGACCCCAAGCGCATGTGTATTAACTGCGGGCGTGCTCGGTTCCGCCTCGGCGATAGGGTGAATATTATCGTTGATAATGTCGAGGGCGACAGGATAGACTTTTTGTTAAATTAAGAATTCGGAATTATTGAGCGCAAGCGCTGATTTAAATTGAGGCTAACGCCCGCGCTACGGTCGGGGTGATTGATGGTGTATGGGTTTCTTTTCGGAAAAGTATAATTCATACTCACATCATTTCGAGCTTGCCGAGAGATCCGCGCGAAGCCGCATGACAATTAAATAAATCATTTTAAATTATTTAGCGCACGGCTATGCCGTGCGTTTTGCTTTGCTTGACAATAAATATAAGTTTATAGTAAACTATACGTAGCAAAGATTTGGAGAGATTATGAAAATCGGAGTTGTAGGATTGCCGAACGTCGGCAAAAGCACGCTGTTTAACGCGATAACCGAGGCGGGGGCGGAATGTGCCAATTATCCGTTCTGCACTATCGAGCCCAACGTCGGGGTGGTTTCCGTGCCCGACCCGCGGCTCGAGGTTTTGGAAAAGATGTATTCTTCCCGTCGGGTAGTGCCCGCCGTTATCGAATTTGTGGATATTGCTGGACTCGTAAAAGGCGCGTCGCACGGCGAGGGCTTGGGCAACAAGTTCCTTTCGCACATTCGCGAATGCGACGCCATAATCGAGGTGGTGCGGTGTTTTGACGACCCCAACATAATCAACGTGTCGGACACCGTCGATCCCGTGCGCGACGCCGAAACGATAAACACCGAGCTTATGCTTGCCGACCTCGAGTCGATAGAAAAGCGCCGTGCGCGGTTTGAAAAGACGGTCAAGAGCGGCGATAAAAAATCGGCGGAAGCGCTTGAGCTGCTTAAGCGCATGACCGACTGTATCAACGACGGTAAGTCGCTTCGTTCGCTCAAATTGGACGAGGAAACTCTCGCGACGGTGGACGGACAGTTTTTGCTGTCTGTAAAGCCTATTATTTACTGCGCGAACATCTCCGAGGACGATATAGGCGCAACAACCAACAAGTACGTCGAGGCTGTGCGCGAATACGCCAAAGCCGACGGCGCTGCGGTAATCGATATTTGCGCGCGCGTGGAAAACGAAATCGCTCAGCTTCCCAAGGAAGAACGTGCCGAGTACCTCGACGCATTAGGCTTGAGTAAATCGGGTCTGGAACGCGTTATCACTTCGGGCTACGACCTTTTGGGGCTTATGAGCTACCTTACCGCAGGCGAAAAGGAAGTGCGTGCCTGGACGATAGAAAAGGGCACCACCGCACCAAAAGCTGCGGGCAAAATTCACTCCGACTTCGAGCGCGGGTTTATTCGTGCCGAAATCGTGTCGTACGACGACCTAATCTCGTGCGGCTCGCTTGTAGCCGCCAAAGCCGCAGGCAAGGTTCGCAGTGAGGGCAAGGACTACGTTATGCGCGACGGCGACGTTGTAGAGTTTAAGTTTAACGTTTAATTTAATTGAGAATTCGGAATTAATGGTTTTGTGACCCTTCACTACGCTCGGCATGACAAAAAAAGGTAGCTGTCAATCATTCCGCATTCCGAATTATCCATATCTTCACAGGTGTACATATGTACGATTATAAAAAACAGATATACGAAGCGGTAAAAGAGGTGCTTAACGGCGCCGAGCTTGCCGACATAGTGCCGTCGGACGCGTTTTGCGACTACTGCATTCCGTGCTTTAAGTTTGCAAAGCTTTTGCACAAAAGCCCCATGGTGATTGCGGCGGACGCGGCTGCGGCGATAAAGCTTGACGGAATAAAGGCCGAGGCGTTAAACGGCTATCTCAACTTTACCATAGAGCGCGAAGCGTTTATATCGCACGCGTTTGCGCCGCTCGGGGCATACCGTCCGCTCGAGGGCAAGACCGTCTGCATAGATTATTCGTCGGTCAATATTGCCAAGCCCTTCCATATCGGGCATTTGATGACTACCGTTATAGGCGGCTCGCTACACAAGATTTACAAAGCGCTCGGCGCGAACGTAGTCGGCATTAACCACCTCGGGGATTTCGGCACGCAGTTTGGCGGATTGATTTCCGCATATATGCGTTGGGGCGAAGAAAAGCGACTTGACGAGCGCGGACTTGACGAGCTGCTCGAGCTGTATGTGCGCTATCACAACGAATCGGAAAAGGACGCGGCATTGGCCGCCGAAGCGCGCGAGTGGTCGCAAAAGATAGAGAGCGGCGACAGCTACGCAGTAGGACTGTTTGAAAAGTTTAAGGCAATCACGCTCGAACAGGCTAAGCGCGTTTACAAGCGGCTCAATATCGAGTTTGACAGCTATCTCGGCGAAAGCTTTTACGCGGACAAGGTTTCCGCCGTAGAGGACAAGCTTAACGCGAAACACCTGCTCAAAACGAGCGAGGGCGCTAAGATTGTCGAGCTTGCCGACGACATGCCGCCCGCACTTATCCGTCGAAGCGACGGCGCGTCGCTGTACATTGCGCGCGATCTTGCGGCGGCATACTATCGGCGCGACAACTATAAATTCGATAAATGCCTGTACGTTGTTGCGAGCCACCAGGCGCTGCACTTTAAACAGCTATTTAAGGTGCTCGAACTGTTGGGCGAGCCGTGGGCGGCGGACATGGTGCACGTAAGCTACGGTATGGTGTCAGTCGAGGGCATGTCGCTTTCCACCCGTCGCGGCAACGTTTTGTATCTAAGCGATGTTTTGGACGCGGCGGTCGATAAAGCGGCGGGTATCATTGCCGAGCGCAATCCGCTACTCGAGGACAAAAAGAGCGTTGCGGAAAGCGTGGGCGTGGGCGCGGTCGTGTTTGACGCGCTGTATGACGGTCGGCTCAAGGACAAAAACTTCGTGCTTGACAACGCGCTTAATTTTGACGGTGAAACGGGTCCGTACGTGCAGTACACCTATGCGCGTTGCCGCTCGGTGCTAAACAAGGCAGGGTATAAGGCAACAAAAAATATAGACCTGTCGGCGCTCGCGAGCGACGAGGCGTACGAGGTTGTAAAACTGCTTGCCGACTTTGACGAGGCGGTGTATTCGGCGGCGGTCAAGTACGAGCCGTCGATCGTGTCGCGGCGGCTTGTAAAGATTTGTCAGGTGTTTAATAGGTTTTACAACGCCGACAGAATTATGTGCGGCGGCACAGTGCAAACCGCTCGACTGTATTTGACGGCACGGGTTGCCGACACGCTTAAATACGGGCTGTCGCTTATTCTGTTGGACGCGCCCGAAAGAATGTAAATTTTTAAAACGACAAATCAAAACGGACGGTTAGCTCGTCCGTTTTTTGTTGTTCTTGAATGCTTTTGCGCCTATAGCGGCGGCGCCGACAAGGGTAACAATTCCTATGGCGAGAAATATATACGATATTGTGCGTGACGTCCTATCTTCCAACCGTGCTTCGGATTGCGCCTTGCTTGCGGATAGGTATGTGTTGCCGCCGATTTCGATTTGCGACACTACGTATTCGCCGTCGTCCTCGTAGGCAATAAGCATGCTTATTTGCGTGCCGTCCGTCGCCGCTTCGGTGACCGCTTTATCTGTAAGCCTAAAATATCTATACGGCACAACGTATTTGTTACCGTCGTTTTTGAGCGTTATGTTTAGCTGTTGGTATTTACCGCCGTCAATATAACAGCTTTGTACCGTGCCGCGCACGGCGTAGTTTTGAAATTCTTTCGTTTGAGAAGTGACGAATATCACGGCAAATATGGCAAAAAAAAGCGCGGCGAGAAAAACAAAACAACCGCAAGTCGTCCACTTTGTGATACGACGTTGTTTTTGAATATATTTTTGCGGATAGTCGGATAGTGTAATATCGAGCTCGGTCATTTTGTCGGTGAAGGCGCTAATACTCTCGAAGCCGGCGTATACGGTGAAACACTTGTTGTCTGCGCTGTCGTAGCACTCGTATACTATGTCGGAGCATTTAAGTCGTTTCCGTCGCAGCATCACATCCGACGCGACGTAATAGGCGATATCCGTATACTTGATATGCTTGTCCTTGCGGTATATTTTGATCAGCGTTATCCCGTCCTCGTCCATAAGCACGTGGTTGAATTTGACGCGCAATGCGTCGAACGCGCCGAGAAGCGACAAGGCAAAGCACAACGCCGTAGGCACCAAAGCCGCCAAAGCACTTAGGCCGGCGCACGATAACGATACGCCTACGATCACAGTTATGCCGTATACAACCGCGGCGCCGATTTGCGTTATCTTAACGTATTTTGCCGACGAGTACAGCCGTCCGTCACCGTCCATGTTTTTTTGCTTTTTTGCAAAATAGAAATACTGTCCCGCATAAAATACGGGAACGAATATCAGCATTATTACGACCGGAACGATTACGGGTATCATGATAATATTGTAGCATGTTTTTTTCGGCGCGCAATAGGGCGGCGCTATTTTTAATGAAAATCTAATTATTTTAATTCGCTGTTTTTCGGCTAAAAGGTAAAACCGTCGTCGCGCCCGCAGTCGTGACAGCGTCGTGAATTTCGGCCGAAATGCTCGTTGTCGTTGTTGCGCGAATTCATTAATAAAAACATGATAACAAGCTGGTTTATGCTTTCCTCGCCACCGCCGTTTTCGAGCATCAGTATCATCATTAACAGACTGAAGATATCGTTTTGCATTATAGCCCCTCCGCCGATTTTAGCCATGTGGCGCTCGGACACCGCAAGTCCAAACGCCTCACCGCATGGCTTTTATATATGCGAAATTTGTCGAAATCGTGCGAAAAATTTTTCGCTTTAAAATTATGTTTTTCGGCGCTCGATTTGCAATATCGACCTTTTTCGGCATTGACAAACGTGCGTTTATATGGTATATTGCTCATATGAACACTTTGTTGTTGGACAGCTTGACTGCCGCCAAGGTCGAGGAAAGTTTGCCGCCCGAGCGCAGTCTTGAGGCTATTGCGCGGTTTTTCGACGCGGTGTCCGACGTGACGCGGCTGAAAATCGTTTCCGCGCTGTCGGTGTCGTCCATGTGTGTGAGCGATCTTTCGTACCTTACCGCGCTCAACCAGACGACCGTTTCGCACCAGCTTCGCATTTTACGCGACGCCAACGTCGTAGAGGCGCGGCGGCAAGGCAAGGTTATTTTTTACGCGCTGGCGTCGTCTGTGCCCGTCGTAATGAACGTCGCCGTTCGCGCCGTGATGAGCGCCGATTAATCAAACGTTTAACCTAAGAAAAAGGACGGATTATGATAATTACCGAAAAATGGGATAATGTGCTTGCCGCCGAATACGAAAAGCCGTACTTCGCAAAGCTAATGGAAGCGGTCGACCGCGAGTATTCGCGTTGCGAGGTTTATCCGCCGCGCGATAAGATTTATGCCGCGCTTAAGCTTGTAGACTACGACAAGGTGCGCGTTGTTATACTCGGTCAGGATCCGTACCACGGTGCGGGTCAGGCCAACGGGCTCGCCTTTGCCGTCAACAAGGGCGTTGCGGCTCCGCCCTCGCTTGTCAATATTTTTACCGAGCTCAAGTCCGACCTCGGCGTAGAACCCAACGACGATACAACGCTTATCGGCTGGGCAAACCAGGGCGTGCTACTGCTTAACGCGTCGCTAACCGTGCGTGCGGGCGAAGCGCAATCGCATTCGTCGCTCGGCTGGCACAACCTTACCGACGCGATTATCCGATCGCTTAACGACCGCGAAACGCCGGTCGCGTATATTCTGTGGGGAATGAGCGCGCGTGAAAAAACCGCTTTTATCGATAAGCGCAATTTTATCGTCACGTCGGCGCACCCCAGTCCGCTTTCCGCATACCGAGGCTTTTTCGGTTCTAAGCCGTTTTCCAGGGTGAACGAGTTTTTATCCGCCAACGGCATGCCGCCCGTGTACTGGCAACATACCGGTAAATTCATGCCCGCCGATTACTACCGTAACGCTCACAAAATAAACAAAGCTTAAAGTTAATTCGGAATTAGACGTTTGGAATTTTAATTAGGGAAGCCGTTTGTTCGGCTTTCCTTTTTTGTTTGGCTCGTTCTGTCGAAAAAGGCGAGTATTATACTGTTTCGACAATCGGGTGTATTATGTCGAAAAGAGTTAGTATTTCATTTTTTCGACGTAGCGCGAACGGCTTGAGTATTGTATCGGTTTCGACAAACGCCGTCACCTGCATTGCTCGCGTTGACAAGCGGCAAGCTTTGTGGTATAATAATCCTAACATGGATGAAAAACTTCAAAACAAAATAGATAACGTTCCCGCGACGCGCAACGGCGATCCTGTGGCTGCCGATAATGCCGGCGAGATTATTTCTACCGATTCGGACGCGCCGCTTACCGACGGCATTCAGTCGGATATTCCGATAACTACCGACGGCGTTGTAGAGTTTGACGCGATGGGAGCCGAGGAAGTGGACGAGAGCATGCGCGGCGGCTACGCGTCGGTAAACGGGAAGCTCGAAAAGAACGGGCGCAATACCGTTTGGATAGTGCTTATCGTCATGGTGTGCGTTTGCTTTGTGGTAGGAATTTGCTCGTCGGTGCTTACCGCGCACTTTATGCGCAAGGGCGAAAACCCTCCCGTGATTTCGACGAACGGCGAGCTACAGCAAAACGTTACCGCGGTTGTTACGGCGCGCAAAAGCTCGATTGCAGAGGTGCGGTGCGGCGGCTTAAGCTCGAGCGGTATTGTTATGAAGCGCGAGGGAAGCGGCGTTATAATCTTGACTAACGCGCACGCCATATCTCAATATGTACAGAACAATCGACTTCCCGCAGTGCGGTTTTTCGGTGAGGATAGCTATTACGAGAGCGAGGTTGTGGGCTACGACGACCATTACGATATTGCCGTTTTGCGCGTGGTGCATGACACTTTGTACGACGTTTTCGATTTGGACGGCAGTAAGTTTTTGTCGCCGGACGTTACGTTCCTCGAGGGCGATTACGTTGTGTCAATCGGCAACGCCATGGGTATGGGGATTGCCGCGTACGACGGCATTATTTCGCGCAAGAGCGAACTGCTCGAGTGCGACGAGCTGTTTCGCGACGAAAAAAAGACCGTGCCTGTCTTACGCACGACTGCGGTTATAAATGCGGGCATGAGCGGCGGCGGCGTGTTTGATATGCACGGCAATCTTGTTGGGCTCGGCACTTACAGAATGAGCAACTCCGCCGGCGCGGACACCGAGGGCAGCGCTTCGACCGACGTGGAAAACACAGGTTTTGCAACGCCTATGTCCATTGTATATCCTGTTTACAAACGCATTCTTCAATCTAACGACGGCAAGGCTGTCGGGTTGTTTAACGTAAGCGCGCAAAAGTCGGGCTCGTCCGCCGTCGGGTATTTGTCGCTTCCGTTCGGCGTTAACTGCATTTATCTTAACGGTAAGCTCACCGTCGATTCGGCGAGCGGCGACTACGCCAAGACCGTAAAGAAGGGCGACGTTTTGACGAAGATAGGTTCTTATACTGTCACGACAGATATTTGCGATACCGTAGGCGCGTTACTGCGCTATCACCGTAACGGCGACGGCAGGCCGCTTACGCTGACATTTACACGCGACGGCGCGGCATATCCCGTCACGCTCGACGACTACAAATATGCGATTTAGCTTTAAAAAAATCTTTTGCGCAATTCTCGCGGCGACGATTGTGTTTTCGTTCGTCGGGTGCGGCGGGGTTTCCGCTTCGCCGGATATTAAGCCGCATTTGACGCTTAACACTAAAAAGCACGCCGTGCCTATAGAGGGGTACGACGCGTTTACCATGCCCGAGATCGACGGGGATTACCGCGAGCGTGTGGAAGTATTGTACCAAACGGTCGTGTACGACAAGAAGCGACCGCTGTTTGATGATGACGACCCCGTAAAGAAAATATACGACGTCGCCAAAGGTTGGCTCGAGGATTATATTCCGGACGGCGTGACGGGCGAGGAACGCGAGTATGCGGTAGTGCATACTATCCACGACCTTTTGATTGTCAAGACCGATTACGACTTCGACCTGTATAACTCGTCGCTCGGCGGCAACGTAGACGCGGCGTCCGACCCCGCATTTTATATAGACGGCGTGTTTTTAAACGGCAGAACGGTGTGCGACGGGCTTGCTCGCGCGTTTAACTTTTTGTGCGCCATGGAAGGTGTGGAATGTATGCGAGTGACGGGCTCGTTCTCGTCCGCCACTCATGCTTGGAACAAGGTGAAAATCGGCGGCAGTTACTACAACGTGGACGTTACCGCCGACGCGGTGCATTATTCGGTCGGAAGCAAAACGTACAAACAGGTCGCGCACGGCTACATGCTTTTGAGCGACGAAACCATTTCGGGCTTTGCGCAAAAACACGATTTTACGCCCACGCATTTTGTTGCGCAATCGGACTTCGATTACTACGACGGCGGCGTTATCGAGATAGGCGGCAAGACTTATTCCACAGTGATTAAAAATCAAAGTCGGCTTAACGCGCTGTTTTCGGCGATTTCCGACGCAAAAGGCGAGGTGGGCAAGATAGAGCTTAAACTCGACTTCGACGGCAAAACGCAGGTCAATTTTGCCGATATGTATTCTTCCGAGATAGCGACCGCGTACGGCAAGGTGAAGAACCCCGACTTTGCTTTCGGCAACGGTATTAAGCCGTACTTCCAATTTCCTAACGGCGTATACTTGTTTTTGATTTATAAGTGAGCAGGTTAATTAGGTATGCGGAATGCGAAATTTTTGGCTTGCCGTAGAGTCGCTTCCGTAGTTGAATTTATACTTATTAACTCTTAATTTATACTTTTCACATTTTTTGTCATTCCCCTAAAGGGGACAACAAAGATGACGTTATTATCGCAACAAAAAAGCTCTCTTGTCAGAGAGCTTTCGGTTTTTAAAAAAAATTTCGGCGGAATTAAGCTTCCAAGAGGTCGCAAAGATCGCCGACGGTTTTGATTTTGTCCATAACGTCGTCGTCGAGTGTTTTGCCCGTTTCCGATTCAAGGCTAAACATGAGTTCCATAAGGGCGAGGGAATCGGCTTTGAGGTCGTCGGCAAACGAAGTGTTGCGTGTGATAGTCGCGGGATCGAGTTCAAAATACTCGGCAAGCTGATGTTGGATTTTTTCAAACATGGGATTATCTCCTTGATTTTTATTTTTTCGAGCGACCAGATGACGACATCCGCGTTCGACACGGATTGGCATCGGGTAACTCGTTTATTACGATATTAGAACTTCTTTTTGAGTACCGCGCCTTCTGCCGCCGAGGTGACGAGGTTTTGGTATCTGAGCATCCAGCCCGCCGCGTTGGAATCCTTGGGGCGAAGCTTCTTTTGCCGTGCTTGCAACTCCTTTGCGGGAACGTCAAGGGTGAGTCGGCATTCGCCGACGTCTATTTTAACGGTGTCGCCGTTCTTGACGAGCGCGAGCTTACCGCCAAGCGCCGCTTCGGGACAGACGTTGCCGATAGCCGCGGCGGTAGTCGCGTCGCACAGCCGTCCGTCGGTTACGAGCACGACGTCGTTACTGAGTCCCATTCCGACGAGCGCGGCAGACGAGGACATCATTTCGCGCATGCCCGGTCCGCCGATAGGTCCCTCGTAGCGTATGATAACTACGTCGCCCTTTTTGACGCGGCCGGAATAGATGGCTTCCACGGCTTCCTCTTCGCGGTCGAAGCACTTGGCTTTTCCCGTAAACTTTTGCATGGATTTATCGAAGCAGGAGCGCTTGATGAGCGCGCCGTTTTCTGCAAGGTTGCCCTTTACAACGGCTATGCCGCCGACGGGGGAAATCGGGTTGTTTATCTTGTGAATAACTGTTTCGTTCTTGACGTGGGCGTGGTCGTAAAAGTAGGCGAGAGCTTCGCCTGCGACGGTGTGCGCCGAGCCGTCTATAAGATTGTTTTTGGCGAGCTCGTGAAGCACTGCCATAACGCCGCCCGCTTCGTCCAAGTCTTCCGCGTCCGTATCGGTATATGGCGCGAGTGCGCATAGCGTGGGCGTGGCGTCGGATACCTTTTGCACTGTGTCGAGGTCGAGCGTTATTTTAAGCTCGGCGGCGACGGCAATCAGGTGCAATGCCGTGTCGGCTGTTGCGCCGAGCGCGATATCCAACGTAAGCGCATTGAGAAACGCGCGTTTTGTCATAAGCATTTTGGGCGTAATCGCGTCGCGTACGAGGTTGCATACCGTAAGACCCGTGCGCTTTGCAAGGCGGATGCGTTCGCTCTTGACCGCGGGAACAGTGCCGTTGCCGGGCAGCGCAATGCCTAAAGCTTCCAGACAGCAGTTGAGCGAACCGCTGCCGTATATTCCGTTACTGTTGCCGTAAGTCGAGCATGCCGCGTTTTCCGTAGCGGTAAGCTCGTCCAGACTCATAGTGCCGTTTTTGACCTTGCCTATGCCGTCCAATACCGACGAGAATCCGACCTTTTTGCCGCCCGTCTTGCCGCTTAGCATTGCTCCGCCGGATACGAACACCGACGGAATATTGACGCGCGCCGCGCCCATGAGCATACCAGGTACAGCCTTGTCGCTGTTGGGTACGAACACCGCGCCGTCAAAGCCGTGACCGATAAGCATGGTTTCCACGCTGTCGGCTATAAGCTCACGCGAGGGCAGGGAATAACGCAAGCCTTGGCTGCCGGCAATGCCGTCGCAAACGCCTATTACCGGTACGACGAATGGCGTGCATCCGCCCACGTAAATCCCCGCTTTTACAGCCTCGGTTATGTCGGATAAGTGCGCGTGCCCGGGCACTATATCCGACTGCGCCGTTACTATGGCGATAAGCGGTTTTTCAAGTTCCGCGTCGGTCAAGCCCAAGGCTTTGTAAAGTGCGCGCCGAGGCGCTTTTTCCATGCCGTTGCACAGTTCAAGTGACATAAAATTCGCTTCCTTTTTTTGTAAGTGATTTTAATTTGAAATTTGTTTTTCTACCGTATATTCTACCACGGAATATCCGGTTTGTCAATTTTAAAACAACAAAAAAGGGCGGTAATCACAGCGATTACGCCCTTTTTAGACGATTTTATAGGTTTTTTTAGATTACGATCGGAATCTTGTGCGCGTAGAAGAATTCGCTGACGGCGGGTACTCTTATGGCAATCGCGCTTGCGATCAAGAACACGGTGAGCACGACAAAGACTATCCGAAGAATCCAGTTTTCCGTCCAACCGCATGCGTTGTACAGCACCACCAAAAACATCAGGCAAAGCACCACGGTGCGCATGATTGCCATCATGTCCATTACCCAGGCGGGAAGGTTTTGATACACCAACACCCAAGACAGGGCAACGAGTACGGCGTACGCAAGAAGTATGATTACGGACAGTACGCGATCCAGTTTGTTTTTCATAATACAAGCCTCCTTTTTGTTACAAACAAATTATATCTTAATTATGATTAAAAGTCAATATAAATAAGATTAGAAAATGATTAGAAAGAATTGCCGTACTTGACGTCAATGCCGTGTTCGGCACGGGGCGGCATCGGATAGTCTTGCTTTATTTGGTTTGACAATATTTTATGCTCGGTGTATAATCTTTTTAATATAAGCTTTTTAGGACGGTGGACTAATGAAAGTCGTTTCCAAACAGAGAAATTCGGGTATGTGTATTATTTGCGGCATGGACAACCGATTGGGTGTTAAAGCGCAGTTTTATAATATGGAAGACGGATCCGTCGGCAGTCTGTTTACCTTTCGCGTCGAGCATCAGAGCTATCCCGGCAGAGTGCACGGCGGTATGCTTGCGACTATGATAGACGAGCTTGCAGGCCGCGTGCTTTGGGTCGACCGCCCCGACCAAATCGGCGTGACTATGGATATAAACGTAAAGTACCGCAAGCCCGTTCCGTACAACGTGCCGTTAAAGGGCAGGGGCGTTTACGTGCAAAAGTTGTCGCGCGCCTATTCCGCCAAGTGCTGCATAATGAATATGGACGGCGAAGTGCTTGCAGAGGGCGAGGCTAAGTATCTTATTTTGCCCGCCGAAAAAATCCTCGAGGGTACCGACGAGGAACCCGATTGGGATCGCTACGTCGAGGACGAAGTGCCCGTTACGGAAATAGAGTTTTGATTCGGAATCAATCCGTATAAATAAAACCGACTTTTACTTTTGCATTATTCTTACGGCTTTCACATTACGGCAAAAGGCGGTATAAAGATCGGCAATGCTTAGATATTCCTTACAAAAATGATAGTGCATGCGCTGTTCGTTATCGCCGTTTTTGTGTCGGTGTAAATTGTTTTTTTGTCGCGCTCTCGAATGAGTTTGCTTGCGGTTTGTGAGATTCTTCACTGCGCCTCGCTTATTCAGGATGACAAAACGGGCAATAAAGTAAAAGTATGTTTTCATTATGAACGAAGTGTAGGATCTCACGGTATATTGTATGTTTCGTATGGTAAGGCGGCGGAAAAAGAAAACGGCGAATGCGTTGTATCATCCGTCGTTTTTGTTTTTGAATAATTGTCCTCATCCGTCTGCCTGACGGCAGCCTTTCACGGGGAAGGCGAGGAATAAGTATGACATTCTTCTATGTTCGGAATGACAAAATGGCAAGCGCCTTTGGCTTGTTATTTGCCGAAGTAGCGCTTGAGAAGACCCATAAAGCCTGCGCCGTGGCGCGCTTCGTCCTTTGCCATTTCGTGCACGGTGTCGTTTGTGTTAAGGTAGATATAGACATAATAGGCAAGATATTGGGCAAATAGCACTATATATTGGGGTTTAAGACGGTGTTTATTTTCCACTTTGTAAACGCCGTTATTTTGCGTTATCGAAAAAGTCCACTTATTTTCCACTCGGAGGACTAAAAACATGGGAAAAACAGACAAATCGGGCGTTTATCAACTGCCCAACGGCTATTGGGGTTTTAGGTATACGCTTACACTCAACGGCAAGAAGAAAGACGTAAAGCGTACCAAAGACGAATTCGGTCAACCGCTCAAAACCGAAAAAAGCGCGTTAAAGGCGCGTGAATCGGCTATACGCGCCGAATATGAAAACCGTTACAAAAAGGCTGACAAGCCGCGCATGACGGTTAAAGAAGTGTATCAAGAGTATTGTCAAAACGGACGGAGCGGCAAAGCATACGCCACTATCAAAAAGCAAGACAGCCTTTGGAACAATCACATAGCAAGCAAATTCGGCAAGCGGTTTATAGATGATATAAGCGTATCGGAAGTAGATGACTATTTGGCATTCATTTACTACGACGAGGGCAGAGCCTACAAGTATGTAGAAAGCTTTTTGAAAATGTTTTACTTGATTTTCGGGCAAGCGTATTCGCGCAACTATCTTGATGTAGATATTTACAGTACGCTTTGCTTGAATAAGGGTACAAAGATAGCTATGCCCAAAATGAAAAGCGACGAGGACACAGAGATAGTCATATTCAATCCCGACGAATTAGAGCGGCTTGACGGCTATTTTAACGGCACAAACGCGCAGACAGCTTATATGCTCGGTAGATACTGTGGCGTGCGTATAAATGAATGCTACGGGCTTAAATGGGACGATATAGACCTTGCAAACAACACGATTAGAATAGAGCGACAAATGCAATATCAAGACGGATTGATTAAACTTGTGCCGCTCAAAACGCATAATGCAAGGCGAACTATTTACATGAATAGTAGGCTAAAAGAGTATATGCAAAAAGCCTATGAGCAGTATTTGGAATCGGAGCGCACGTTAGCCGAACAGCGGCAACAAAATCAAACAATGGTGATAGGAACGAACGGCAAACAATGCTCGTCGCTATCGCTTGTGAATACTTTGCCTAACGGTAAGATACAAACGGTCAATTCAATGAAATACCACACACGCATGATTAAAGAGCGTTTGGGTATTACGTTTAAGTATCATTACCTACGGCATACATACGGCACAAGGCTTGCCGAATTGAATACGCCTACGCACTTGCTTTGCAGTCAAATGGGGCATGGCAGTGGGCGTGTTACGGAGCAGTATTACATTGCCGTATCAAAGCGCGGTATAGATGTACTTAAAGACAAAGTAGATAACTTGTAGGAGGTAATAAATATGTTATGGCTATTTTTATTTGGTATAATGATTTACTCAATTGTATGGGTTTCTAACCACATATAGGGAGGTAACAAATGATAGTTGGAATAGTGATTGCTTTGGTAGTATTCTTTATTGCTTGGCATAGTTAAAAATTAAATAGGTGATAAGTAAACCCCGAAAATCAACGATTTTCGGGGTTGCTTGTTTTCATATATTAAAAGATATTTTTGACATAATCAGCTTGTGAAAGGTAATCTGACATATTGTATGATGTTATCGATTGACCAAATGATAACTCACAAGTAAAAAAGCTGAAATTAACACTACAATACCCTCTATTCATTCCGCCAAAACCGTTTTGAGCGCTATAATCTGCGTATATATGTATATCAGAGCCGTAGAAACTACCATATTTTTCTACATTAGAGGTTTTAAGACACATAACAACACTATGTAATTGTAGTGATTCTGGGTTTTTTAATCTGGGTTTTATTGCTTCACCGACAGCTGTCTTTGTTATTGTGTTGCTTAATGCAAGTAGAGGCTCATAATGTGTAGTACCTACTTTTATGGCTATTCTATATATTGAACCTAAATCATCTTCAAATAGTTTATACAAATCTACAATTTGATTTGCTGTTACGCCTTTATCGTATAGCTTTTGATGTATGCCGCCTAATTCGCTATAATCAAAATAAGCCGCAATACGTTCATTCGCTTTTATATTATTTTTTTGGGTTTCACTTCCATTATAATAGTATTTTACATCACTGACGAATTGAGTATCGTAAGTGTACTCTTGCGTAAACCGTGAGGTATCTTCATCGGGTGAATCCGAATCATCGGTGCAAGCGGTTAATGAGAACATAATGGTTGCACATAAAATATAAATCAAAAGCTTTCTTATGGTTTTCATGATATTATCCTCCTAATCGGGTAGAGTAATTTGTGTTGTGCCGATATTGCTAAAAGTGTATGTGATTTCTAAATGCTCATCTTCAATATTTGCAATAGCTTTTACGACAGTTTCGCCGTCGAGTTGTATTTTGCAACTATTCAAATCGGCATAATATTTTGAGCAGGCTGTGGCATTTACAACATACCATTCATTATTTTTTGTTACATCTTCATATTTCAATTTAGCAAACATATTTACATAACAAGTATAATTTTTAGTAGCGTCAAAAGGGTTATCATATTTGCTTGCAGTGTACCAACCTGAACTACTCATTAAAGGATTATCATTTTTGTTTAAGTATTTGTTTTCGTATACTTGTAGTTTGCCGTTTTCTTCTTTGGCAAATACCTCATAGTGTGAGTTAAAACTCAAAGGGTCATCATGTACAAACATGTGGAATGTATTGTTATCAACTTTAACATCTGTATTGAAAGGTGCATAAGAGGGGTGTTTGTACGATACATTGGCAGAGTAGTTTGTAAGTTGCGAAATAGCCGATGTGAAAATTTCGGAATCGGATTTCGTGGGTGTGGGTGAATCATCTCCGCATGCTATAACGAATTGTGCCGAAATGCAAACAGCACTCAATGCGACAATAGCGAGAAGTGATTTTTTTGTCTTTTTCATGGAATATTCCTCCTAAATAAAAAATGCGCTCCAATCATGGAACGCATCCAACAGTACACTCCACGATTGTTGCTACACAACTTACTTCAACAGGAGTAAGGGGAGTACTAATTGGCATATAGTACTCCTGTCAAAGTATTTAGTTGTGTAGCATAACCATTCTACCATAGTATAATAAATAAATCAAGTGTTTTGCTAAAAGAATAGTTTTCGACTGATAGACTACGAATTTGACTTTACTATCAAAGCAACCTATATACCACACAAGTACTAAAAATAATATACTTCCAAAATGTATATTCATATACATTTTGAAGATATTATAATCCGCAGCGTTAGCGGTGAAGCGGTGAGCCGTAGGCGAACAGCGCGGATTATATAAAACCATAAGTAAACTTAAAAATGCTTGACAAAAGCGTTATTATGTGTTATAATACCAATGTTTGCAAACACAATAGATATTCAACATATTAGTAACCATTTACAAGTATTCATTCATTAGTAATCAATAACAAGATATTATCATTAGTAGTAACATTCAATAGTAATATGCAAACAAAAAAATAAGGACACTTATTTGTATATAATATTACATAATTTATTTATATACGGATAAATGTCCTAAAAAATAAATTCCATATAGGAGATATATTATGGATATATCTAATTTATCTGTAGGTGATTTTTATAAAAATTACCCAGCTCTTTGTAGCGCCTTAAACATAAGCGTGAAAACCCATAACACAAAAGACTCCACACTTAAAGATTTAGCACGATATGTTAAATATGAACACCCAGACCATAAGCATTGGTTTAAGATAATCCAAATTTACGACACACCAAAGCCAGAAGAAGAGGGGCGTAACAAGCCGTCAACGTATGCTATCGCCGCTTATGCAATTTTATTGAATGAACTTTTGGCGCAATATGAAAAATCCATTTTGGTACACCAAAATGTCGATGAAAAGGCAAAGATTGAAAAATTTCCAAAGCGGTGGTATAAGAAATCGGAAATGCTTTCGTTGTTGGGATTTGTGAAGAATATTTTTGCTTACATCAGAACGCAAGGCTTGACGGAAAAAGCGATACTCGATGAAGTTAGAGAAAATTGTAAAAGAGTTTTTGGCGGGGAGATTAAACGCATATCTGCAAATTTAGAAAAAACCAAATTATTAAGAATTAGAAAGACTTGTCTTATATCTTGTAACGGTGAAGAGAAAGTGGCTAATAAAAAGAAAACAAGGTTAATTAACAGTATTAAAAGAAAAATACTTGATGATTTTAATTATAAGAGCGAATATGCAATATATATAAGGGGATTATATGATGATTTTTATGAAGAACTGAATAGCAGATTACGGCAATATGGAATTCATTATATAATGTCTATATATGAAGTATCATTATATATTGATAGAGAAATAAAATACAGCGTTATCGAAAGAATTAATGAATTAAAAGAAAAAATTAAGCAACCGCTTGATAAATATATAACACAACAAAAGTCATTTTTACATGAGCATTTTTGTGAATATGTTCAAACAGCAAATGAGAATAGCATAAGTCATTTTTTAAGAAAAATTGATGTTCCAAAATGTTTACAAGATGAATACCATACAGAATTTTCAGTCGATTTTTATAAGCAATATGAGCAAATACAACAACAGTTCACTGAACAATTGTTAAAGATATAAATTATCGGGCGGCGGTAACAAGTACCGCCGCCCTTTACTGTTTTATAGGAGGTAAACAATATGACACTAAAACGGTACACCCAAGCTATTGCTATGTTCAACATAAGAGCAAGCCCATAGTAGGGTAGAAAACAACAAGTAATGACTTACGGCAAACTTCCACTTTTTCGATTTCCACTTTTAACGGTGTTTTCTAAAAAACCTTAAAAAACATTCCACTTTTATTCCATAAGAAAACGACGGCTACAAAATAATAACCGTCGTTTTTGTGTTGCTTTACTATGTAATTATTTGCCGAAGTAGCGTTTGAGAAGTCCCGCAAAGCCTGCGCCGTGGCGGGCTTCGTCCTTTGCCATTTCGTGAACGGTGTCGTGAATGGCGTCGTAGCCGAGTTCCTTTGCGCGCTTAGCAAGAGCGAGCTTGCCTTCGCATGCGCCCGTTTCCGCCGCCGCGCGAAGCTCGAGATTCTTTTTGGTGGAAGCGGTTACGACTTCGCCCAAAAGCTCGGCAAACTTACTTGCATGCTCGGCTTCTTCGTAGGCGTAGCGTTTGTAAGCCTCGGCGATTTCGGGATAGCCCTCGCGCTCGGCTACGCGCGCCATTGCAAGGTACATACCGACCTCGGTGCATTCGCCCGTGAAGTTGGCTCTGAGTCCGTCCATGACCTCTTTGTCCTCGACCTTGCCGTCGCCTACGTGGTGCTCGCAAGCAAACTTGGCGTCGGTTACGGGAACAAACTTTTTGGCGCCGCAAACGGGGCAGACGTCAACGCCGTCCTCTAAGATCTCGCCGCATACTGCACATCTTTTCATGATAATTCACTCCTTAGTGGTTTGATTTTTTTGTAATTTTTTTATAGCATATTTGCGTGCATTTGTCAATTAAATTTTTATATTTTATATCGGACTGACAGGCATTATATTTGACATTTTTTGTTAGCGGTGTTATGCTGAAAAGCGATGGGTAAAAAATCCGATACAACTGTTTTGCCTACAGGCAATGCGCGTAACGAGCGGCAGGGCATTAAGCCCATGCTGAAAAAGATTTTGCTGTTTGCGCTTCCGCTTGCGTTGAGCGGAATTTTGCAACAGCTGTTTACGTCTGCCGATATGGCGGTTATTTTCCATTTTGAGGGAACGGTCGCGCAGAGCGCGGTAAACAGCAACGGCGCGCTTGTCAATCTTTTAATCAATCTGTTTACGGGACTATCGGTCGGCGTTACCGTGGTTATCGCCGAAAACATAGGCAAGAAGCAAACCGATGATTTGCACAGCGTGGCGCTTACCTGCATGGTTATGGCGGTAGTAAGCGGAGTGTTCTTGCTGGGGCTCGGTATCGGGCTGTCCGAACCGCTGTTAAAGCTGATGAAAACGCCGTCTGACGCGCTTCCGCTCGCAATAACATACCTTCGCGTTTACTTTATAGGCATGCCGTTTTTGATGGTGTTCAACTTTGGTGCGGCGGTGCTTCGCGGCGCGGGCGATACAAAAAAGGCGCTGATTATTCTTATAGTCACCGGTGTTTTAAACGTGGGGCTAAACGTACTGTTTGTAGCTGCCTGCAAAATGGGCGTTGCGGGCGTTGCGACGGCGACCGTTTTTGCCAACCTCGTTTCCGCGCTGATGGTCATGTTCTTTTTAATGCGCGACGAACGCTTTAGAATACGCAAGAGCAGCTCGCGCGTGCGCAAGGAATACGTTAAGCGCATTATCGTTATCGGTCTGCCTGCCGGGCTTCAGGGCGTCGTATTCTCTATCTCCAACGTGCTTATCCAATCGGCTATCAACAGCTTCGGCGCGCAGGCGGTGGCAGGTAGCGGAGACGCGGTCAACTTTGAATATTACGTGTACTTTTTTGTAAGCGCGTTTGCGCAGACGGCGGTCACCTTTGTAGGGCAGGAATACGCCGCCGGCAATTACGCCATGTGCAGGCGCATTTACAATATTTCAATGACGACGGCGTTTGCGGTATCCACCGTTTTGAGCGTAAGCTTTACGCTCGGCGGCAGACTGTTTATCCGCATATACACCACCGACGAGGCGGCGATCGAGTACGCCGTCGTGCGTATGTGGTGCGTTTTGCTCTTCAGCATGCTTAACTGTTTGTACGAAATCCCCGGCGGCGCAATGCGCGGCATGGGGCATTCGTTCTTGCCTGCGCTGTTCACTATTATAGGCTCGTGTATTCTCCGCATAGTTTGGATATACACAGCGTACGCCGCGACGGGGCTGTATTGGATGCTCTTAATCGTCTATCCGATTTCCTGGATCGTGACGGGCGTAGCAATGATTATAAGCTACTACGTAATCTGCTATAAAGCGGGATTTTATTCCAAACAAAATGACGGGGAACAGTTCGGCCCGCTTTCAAACCCGCATGGCGAAGTTCCCGTTGCGCCCGTTCCCGAAATTGCCGAAACCGAAGCGGCGGCTGCCGCAAACGACAGCGTCGCGCCGCCGATCGCAGTCGATACCGTAACCGAATCAGATTAATTTGACGATATACGGAAAATCGTTTGACAAACCGAGCTCGTTAGTGTAGTATAATGCTTGTTGATTAGTCAACAAGTCTTTTTTTGCGAGGTTATTATGACTGTAATTGCTGTGGATTCGGCTTCGGATATGGATTTGAAGATGGCGGAAGAGCTGGGCGTTACGCTTGTGCCGATGCAGATACGGATAGGCGACGAGGATTATTTGGACGGTGTGGATTTGTCGCATGAAACCTTTTACCATAAGCTTATCGAGAGCGCAGACTTGCCGCAGACGAGCCAGATTAACGAATACAGGTGGTCGGAGGTTTTTGCCAAGCTGACGGGTGACGGCGACACCGTTATTGCGATAACAATTTCGTCAAAGCTGTCGGGAACGTACTCAAGCGCGGTAAAGGCTGCCAAGGCGTTTGGCGGCAGGGTGCTTACGGTGGACAGTCTTAATGCCGGTCCGGGCGAGCATGTACTCGTCATGTACGCAATTCGGCTGTTAAACGAGGGATTGCCTGCGGAAGAAATCGTCCTAAAGCTTAACGCCGCCAAAAGCAGGATACAGCTTTTGGCTGTTCTCGACACGCTGAAGTATCTAAAGAAGGGCGGGCGCATTTCGTCCGTCGCGGCGTTCACGGGCGAACTGCTTTCCATTAAACCGGTTATTTCCATAGTTAAGGGCGAGGTCAAGCTTATTGGCAAGGCTATGGGTTCGAAAAAGGGCAACAATCTGTTGATGCAGTTGGCGGATAGGTGCGGCGGTATCGACTTCGACATGCCGTACTGCCTGGCGTATTCGGGGCTTAGCGATACCTATCTTCAAAAATATTTAGCAGACAGCGAGCGGTTGTGGAAGGGTAAGACCGACGACATTCCCGTTTACATGCTGGGTAGCACGATAGGAACGCACGTAGGTCCCGGTGCGATTGCCGTAACCTTTTTTGCAAAAGAATAGCCGAATATTGCGCGGTTAATTTTGCAGAAACGTTTGCAAAAGGCGATAGATTGTGATATAATAGGTTTAACAAAAACTTTGAGGTATAGAGGTGATTATTCTTTCTTGCTAAATCGAATAGCGTCGGCGACGGCGATCGCGCCTGACAGGGCGGTCGTTTTAGCTTGCGCATAAGCAAGAAAGTTGAATCAAATTAGTATCTCGAATCGTTTTTATAAAGAACGGTATGAGCTGTGAGATTGCTTTCTCACAGCTTTTTTTGTCGGAGGAAAATTTATGTCGATAATAAAAGTGGATAATCTTACCTTTAGCTATCCGTCGAGCTATCATAATGTGTTTGACAACGTAAGCTTCGTAATAGACACCGACTGGAGGCTTGGTTTTGTCGGGCGCAACGGCAGGGGCAAAACGACTTTTCTTAGGCTGTTGACGGGCGAGTACGAGTATTCGGGGCGGATAATATCGTCGGTCGAGTTTGAATACTTTCCGTACCGCGTGAGCGATGAGGGTCTTTTGACGGTAGAGGTATTGCGCGAAAAAAATCCGCTTGCCGAGGACTGGGAATTTATGCGCGAGCTGTCGCTATTGGATGTCGACTGCGGCGTGTTGGATAGGCCGTTTAACACGCTGTCGCACGGTGAGCGCACCAAGGTTTTGCTATCCGCACTGTTTGTCAACGGCGGACGATTTTTGCTGATCGACGAGCCGACCAATCACTTGGACGGGCGTGCGCGCGAGAGTGTGGCGCACTATCTCAACAGAAAAAAAGGCTTTATTCTCGTGTCGCACGACAGGGCTTTTATGGACGGGTGCGTCGATCATATACTGGCGCTTAATAAGACTGACATACAAGTAGTGAACGGAAATTTTTCGTCGTTCATGACCGAATTCGAGCGGCGGCAGGAATCCGAGCGCAGAGAGAACGAGCGGCTAAAAACCGATATTCGCCGTCTATCCGACACGGCGCGACGCACCGAGGCGTGGGCGGATCGCGTGGAAGCGTCCAAGATAGGCGCGGGCGATAAGGGCTACGTCGGGCATATGTCCGCCAAAATGATGAAGCGCGCCAAGACGGTAGAGGCGCGGGTCGAGAAAGAGATAGAGCAAAAGTCGAGTCTGCTCAAAAATTCCGAGTATGCGGGAAAGCTTAAGATGTTTCCCGTCGTTTACCGTGCCGAAACGATTGCCGAGCTGAGCGGCGTTGCGGTGAGTTACGACGGGCGTGAGATAATGCGCCCCGTCGGCTTTACTGTAAAGCGGGGCGAGCGCATTGCGCTTGACGGCAAAAACGGTTGCGGCAAAAGCAGTATTCTTAAGCTGTTGACGGGCGGAACTATAGAGCACTTGGGCAGAGTGTCGGTGCCGAGCGATTTAAAGGTATCGTATATTCCGCAGGACACTTGCGCGCTTAGCGGCTCGCTTAAAGATTTTGCGGGGGATAACGGCATTGACGAGAGTTTGTTAAAAACGGTGCTCAGCCGAATGGGTTTTGAAAGAGAACAGTTCGACAAGGATATTTCGGACTTTTCGGATGGGCAGAAGAAAAAGACGCTTATCGCCAAAAGCCTGTGCGACGCGGCGCACCTGTACGTTTGGGATGAGCCGCTCAACTTTATAGACGTTTATTCGCGCATGCAGATAGAGTCCGTTCTTTGCGAGTTTAACCCGACTATGGTTTTTGTCGAGCACGACAAGGTGTTCCGTCAAAAAATCGCGACGAGGGTGATAGAGCTTAGCCGAACATAGTCGGCGCGGAAAAATCCGAAAAGGGGTTGATTAATCTTTTTTTATTGTGTACAATATAGCGTGATAGGAGTTGCGAATATGTTTGATGAGGTACGCAAAAATTTCGGGTTCGGCTGTATGCGCTTGCCCATGAACGGCGATAACGTCGACTACGCCGAGTTTAACAAGATGATTGACGCGTTTATAGAAAACGGGTTCAATTACTTCGATACCGCGCACGGGTATTTGCAGGGCAAAAGCGAAATCGCTTTGCGCGACTGCTTGGTTGCGCGTTATCCGCGAGATAAGTATTTGCTTGCGGACAAGCTGACAGACGTTTATTTTAATAGCGAGGCGGACGTTAAGCCGTTCTTTGAAAGTCAGCTCAAAATCTGCGGGGTGGATTATTTTGATTTCTATCTTATGCACGCGCAGAACAGGGATAACTATATCAAGTTTAAGCGCTGCCGTGCCTACGAGCAGGCGTTTGAGCTTAAGACACAGGGAAAAATCAAGCACGTCGGGCTTTCGTTCCACGATACCGCCGAGGTGCTTGACAAAATCTTAACAGAATATCCGCAGGTCGAGTTTGTGCAGATACAGCTCAATTACGTGGACTACGAGGATCCCGCCGTGCAGTCGCGCGCGTGCCTCGAGGTGTGCAACAAGCACAACAAGCCCGTTATCGTCATGGAACCTGTAAAGGGCGGCAATCTTGTAAACCTTCCCGATGCCGCCGAAAGGTATTTTGCCGAGCTCGGAAGCAATAGCGCGGCAAGCTATGCTATCCGTTTTACCGCAGGGTGCAAGGGCGTGTTTATGGTGCTGTCGGGAATGAGCGACCTTGCGCAGATGAATGATAATCTTTCGTACATGAAGGATTTTAAGCCGCTCGACGCGAGGGAAATGCAAGCCGTACTAAACGTGTGCGCGGTGTTTAAAGGCATGAACCTGATTGCATGTACGGCATGCCGTTACTGCATAGACGGATGCCCGCAAAAGATTTCCATTCCCGATTTGTTTGCGTGTATGAACACAAAAAACATATATCACGATTGGAACGCAAACTATTATTACAACGAGGTACATACCAAGAAGGGAGGAAAGGCATCCGCCTGTATTGCATGCGGCAAGTGCGAAAAGGCATGCCCTCAGCACCTGCCTATCCGCGAGCTCTTAAAAGCCGTAGTAAAGGAATTTGAAAAGTAATTGAATACAGGAAGCTTCCGCGCGGGTGCGAGATGATAGGGCTCGGGTGAGGTACGGGCGGCATTCACGCTGTCCGTTAGAGTAAAGCAACAAGCAAAAATGAAATCTATCGCCGAGTTATTTTGGCAATGGAGTCTGAAGAAAATTATTTCGCCCGCGCCGATAGCGGCAACGGCGTGTTTCGGGCTTGTCGTGTGTAATGCCGACGAACGCGAAAAACCGCAGACCGTTACGTATATGGTCACGTTCGATTCGCAGGGGCGGCAGTGAGGTCGGTAGTCAACAGGTGTTGAGCGGCAATCCCGTAAATCGCCCCGATACGCCAGAGCGCGAAGGGTATTATTCTAAACGGTTGGTACACTTAGGTTTATACCGCCGTCGACAGCGAGCGGCGTTTCGATACCGATCGCGATAAAAAACATTTCATTATTCTCTGACAAGTAAACTGCGCGGCGCTATCCGTTTGACTTTAAGCGACAGTAAACACGCAATACCAAAGGATATAATGATAAGCGCGATTCCGGCAAGCGTTGAGAAAGCGACGGGGATGCCGAACGTGCACTTAACAATACCCATAGGGCTTAAAAACAGCGACATAAGCGGATTGATAACAAGACAGCTTACAATAATGCCGACGACGGTTGATAGGATAATAGCGGGCATAAACGAAAGCGCCGTTTGCAAAATGAGTTGCCTTGTTGTAAATCCTAACGATTTGAGTATACCGTAATCGCGCTTTTTATTATTGAGCAACGTGCGCACCAACAAATAGAGCACAAACGCTATGATGATCGCCGAAAGCGCCAGTATTGCAATTACTATTATAGTCATAAGCGAAACGTAAACGCTTCCTGTGCCTTCAATAGTAGCCAAAATGTTTATTACGCCGTTTACGCTGCCCGAAAATTGTCCTTTCATTTTTTCGTTGAAAGCATCTATATCCGTACCTTCCTCGAGATTGATATAATAGGTAACGCTTGTAAGCTCGCCAAGCCGCTCATAACCTTGCCTTGTCAATAAACAGTCGCGCCCCAGATTGTTTGTAATTTGTGTAAAACCGCTTATAAGATATTTTTCGGTTTTGCCGTTCGCCGTTATTTCTATTTCATTTCCTATTGCAAAGCCCTTCTCTTTTGCGTATTTTGCGGCGATTGCAATTTCGTTATCGAATTTGGGGAATCTGCCTTTGAATACCACGCTTTGATTATTTACTTTTGAAAAATCGTCGCAAAGCGTTGCCATAAGCTCCGCTCCGCCGACGTGCGATACGTTTAAAGAATTATACAAATAAACCTTTTCCGTGCGGCTGTCGGAATTCAGTACTTTAAGAAAATCATCTTCGGTTCCCACTTGTACGTTAATTGCGCTATCTGCCGTTTCTCCGACGATTAAATTCAGAAACGGCGTCATATCGACAATTATGTTTTCAGTCATAAGTCCCGAAAACACGACCACAAGCGAGAGAGCGAGCAATGTTATACAAACCGTTATATTGTGCTTAACGCCCGAGAGGGTAGTTTTGAGCGCAAGCGCAAGATTTAAAGGGGCTCTCGTTTTTTCAAGCGGAACGCGGTTTTTCTTAAAATTGTGTGTTTGCACGCCCGAGCGCAATGCAACGATAGGCTCTATCTTTTTTATCCTTCGGGCGGAAAGCCAAACGGAGAGCGCAACCGTGCCGCCCAATATTATAAGCGAGATTATGACGGGCAACGGTAAAAAGTGAATTGCATACGGTATTCCCGTCTGCGCAATCATCATCGTATTTATCGCAGGGAAAAGCGTATACGACAGCGCCGCGCCTACAAGAGCCGCAATAAAGGCAAGCCCCAAAAACTGCAACAGGAGAGATAAGACGAGCTGTCCGGAAGTATATCCCGTTGCTTTTAGAGCGCCTAAATTTTTAATGTTGACCTGTATATAATTGATGATATTCGATACTATTACTACCAGCGCAATTAAAAGCACGAAAAACGCCATGACGCTCATAATCGCCGAGCAAATTCCTTGCGAAATATACCGCGACTGTGCAACAATGTCGTAACAGTTGCTCGCCATTTGCGTATTAGGGAAACTTTCCGAAACGATTGCCTTGATCTTAGCCTCATAGGTAAGATTAGATGTTTTTTTGTTCAAACGCACTGAGCACAGCGTTGTTTGATATGCGTAATTCAATTCCTCAAGCTCGGCGTATTTATCCCGAGTAAGTATAATTTGCGTTAAAGCGCAATTGTGCGAACCCATCATTACACTGTTGAAGAAGCCGCATACAGGGTAAGTTACGGGGTGGCTTCCGATAGTTAATTCAATCGTTTTGCCTATGCTGTAATCGTCCGACTTATACAGCACGGGCAAATAAACTCCGCTCGTTAAATTGCTTTCCTCAACAATTTCGGCTTTGCCGATTGTGCGCGATATAGCCGTTTGCTTATCCATAAAGATAAACTGTCCGTTCATTTGTCCGTCGTTATAAGAGAACGTGCCGACCATATACATACAGTTATCCAGACGGAATTCTTTTACTTCGGGATCGCTTTCAAGCGTTTGCGATAAGAATTTTTGCACCTTGTTCGTATCGTCCACCAAAAGCGTAACGTGTTCGGCGTTTAATTTATCGTGATAGCGGTCGAAGTTGGCTTTGTAATCCATAGACAGCATAAGCCAGAGATTGAGCAGTATAGCCGCAAGCAAGATCAGTACGACGATTGCCGCCGTCTGCCCTTTGGCTTTCCGCATATTGGAGCGGGCAATAAGAAAAAGTTTTCTCATTTTACCACCCCATATCTTTTAAGAAAGCGGAAAGCTTTTCGTGCCTTGCCGTATCGCCGTGTGTGTATTTGCCCAAATCGCATTCGCCTAATATTACGCCGTCTTTGAGATAAAGAATACGGTTGCCGCGACGCGCCGAACGCATATCGTGAGTAACCATTACCACGCTTTGACCTTGCTCGTTGAATTTTGTAAGCGTATCCAAAACGTCAAGTCCCGTTTTACTGTTGAGCGCACCCGTAGGCTCGTCGGCAAACAGTATTTCGGGACTGTTTATAAGTGCGCGGACGATACCGACTCGCTGCGCTTCGCCGCCCGAAATTTGCGAGGGGAACTTCTTTTGCGTTTCTTCGGAAATATCGACCGCCGCAAATAATTCTTTTGCTTTTGCGACAACGGCTTTTTTGTCTTTGTTCACCAAAAGTCCTGAGGAAAGCACGTTGTCCATTACGCTCATTCCGTCAATAAGATAGATTTGCTGAAACACGAATCCGCAATGATCGCGGCGGAATACCGCAAGCCCGTCTTGCGATAAATCGGAAATGACTTTATCGCCGAACGTAATCGTACCGAGCGAAGGCGTATCCATTCCCGAAAGGGCGTAAAGAAGGGTGGATTTTCCTGCGCCGCTTGCACCCATTATGACCGTAAAATCGCCCTTGTATAGTTCCAGGTCGATATTTTTAAGGACGTGCTGTTGCTGACCTCCGTTAGAGAAAGTCTTGCATAATTTTTCGGTTTTCAATAATATTTGCTGTTGCATAAAAACCTCCTTTTAACACGCCTATTGTACATTTTTCAATTCTTAAAGGTCTTTAACGGTTTCTTAATTTTTTCTTAAATCTTACCGCTTAAAGCGAGAACAACGGTTACTTTCAAGCCGCGTTCGCCGTTTTCGACGTTAAGTGCGCCTTGCATCTCTTTCATAAAATAATCGGAAATATAAAGTCCCAAGCCTGCGCCTTCGATATTTGCCGCATTACTGCCGCGTTTGAATTTTTCTTTCAGTACGGGCAATTCTTCCGCAAGAACTCCGCCGCCGCAATCCTCTATGATAATATCAATGGAATTTTCGGATTTACGCGCCGTTACGGTTATATCCGTCTTTGCGTACTTATATGAATTGGCAAAGATATTATCGAACACCTGCTGCAACCGTAAGCCGTCGGCATACACCAAACATTCGGGAATATCGGGAATTGTTGCACGGTGCAGATAATCCGCATTTTCGAGTATTACTTTGACTTGTTTGCTGTCTATGTTCGCAGAGGTAACGGTAAGCTGTTGCAATTCTTCGAGCGTTGCCGAAAATAAATTTGTAACGAGCGTATTTATCTGATCGGCCTTGACTATGATATGCTTGTAGTTTGCTTCGTCTTTTGGGTTATTTGTTACGGCAAGTCCGATTTCGGAAACGGCTTTAATACTTGCAATCGGCGTTTTAATATCGTGGGAAAGTTTTGCGACGAGTTCTTTTTTGCTCTGCTGTGCCCGTGCTTCGGCAAGGCGCGCTTTTTTCAGTTCCGAACGCATAATGTCAAAGCTTTCGGTAAACGCGCCGAAAAGATTCCGTCTGTCCATTTCAAGCGGAATATCCAAATTACCGCCTGCAATTCGCTCGGCAAAGCCTTTGAGCTTTCGGAACGGTCTTATCATCGTGTAGTGCATATAGACTGCGTACCCGATACAGATTAAGCAATTTACGGCTATCGCAACCGAAAGTACGATAATTGCCGTTTGCTTTTGCGATTGCAACGTATGTATGCCGTCGTTATAAATAATGACTTTGCCGACTGTTGTATCGTTAATCGTAATATCGAGTATCGTATCTCTATGCGTAATTGCCGCGTTTACGCTTTCGGAAAGTCCCGATTTTGTTTTGTAAAGAAGATTGCCGCTTTCATCTAAAACAATGTAGTCGAGAGCAGTGGTATTTTTATGTTGTTCCAAAGCGTTAAAATCTTCCGTTACCGAGTGCACTACTTCGTTGACGGCGACCGTATCTTGCAAGAAGTCTGGCGTTTGCACGGCAAAGACGATAAGCGTTATTATCTCGGTTATTAGTACAAGAAGAACGCCGATTAAAAAGGCTTGCCTTTTCATTCGTTGCCTCCCGTAAATTTGTAACCGTCGCCCCAAACGGTAACAATGTATTTAGGCTCGTTGGTCCTTTCTATGGCTTCACGCAATCTTCGGATGTGCACGTTCAGCGTTCCGTCGCCCGTAAATTTATCTTCCCAAACATTCTCAAAGAGTTCTTTTTTAGATATAACCCTATCTTTATTTTCTATAAGATAAGCAAGCAACTTAAATTCAAGCGAGGTAAGTTTTACGGTATTGCCGTTTACGTCGACTTGTTTTGCCGCAAAATTGACAGTCAAATATCCGTCCGAATATTCGGTAGTTGCAGAGTGTCCGTAACGCTTTAATACGGCTTTTACTTTTGCAAGCAACACTCCGAGAGAATAGGGCTTTTGAACATAATCGTCGCCGCCGATATTTAGCGCAACTATCTTGTCGTCGTCGCTTGTCCGTGCGGAAATAAACAGTATGGGAATATTCGTCTTTTCCCTAAGCTCCTTACATAAGTCAAAGCCGCTTCCGTCGCCCAAATTAATATCCAGTAAGAGCAGTTCGGCTGTATTGTCTTTTAAAAACTTACGACAATCGTACACACTGTACACCGCAACCGTATTCACTCCGAAAAGATTAAAGTATTCCGCCGTGCTGTCCGCAAGCACTTTTTCGTCGTCGATTATAAGGCAATTATATTTCATGGTTCACCTCTGTTTAATTATACCATGTTTCAATGCGGAAATCTTTAAGAATTCCTTAAATTTTTATTGCGGCTAACAAGCAAGGCTTTAAACGTCACAACCTTGTTTTATGTGAATTAGGTCGCTCTGAAGCTATTTTTTTTTGCATAAGTTTGCGCCGAAAATAACTTTGCTTGCAGATTTATCGGCAAATATAACTGCGGCGTATGCGATACCTATCGCATACGCCGCAAGCTGTGGTTTTTGTTGTTGTGGATTGATTTTACTGTGCCTCTTTGGGATGATCGAAGACGGCGAATGAGTCGAAGTTGGCTTCGCCCGTGCATTTGATTTGGACTTTATGCTTGCCGCTGCTCAGCACAGGTGAGACGTACGAGTATTTGTATGTGCCTTTATCGTCCTTTAAGTCCATCGAATAAGCTCGCTTGCCGTCGATGTAAACGGTGAATTTTTGTCCGAGCGTGTTGGACGATAGTATGCCGAGCTGTGTTCCCTCAAACGTGAAGTCAATCGTCGAGTCCTTTTGTCCTACGAATACGTGACCGAAATTGGAATGCACGGTTTTCTGTTTCCAGTTTCCGCTGTATTTGAACATGGCGTTGTCCGGTGAGTACAGGTTGCCGTTTCTTATCTCGGTCGAATGGATAAGAGTAACTTGGCTGATAACGATGTACCAATCGCCCTTGCCGCCGGAAGACGTCGGTTGCGAATGGGTTATGTTTAACCTGAAATATCTTAAGGTCGTTTCGGGGAAATCGACTGTTGTCGTACTGTTATGGGGAAGATCGCTAAACGAGCCTACCTCGAAGTATGCAACACCGTCGACGCTTCCCAAAAGGGTAAAGCTTCCCGGGCCTTCGCCCATGCCGTTATGGTTGCGCGAGTTTATCGTAAGTCTGTTGGCTGTTTTTGGCTCGCCCATATCGAAAGTCAAAATCAGCGGACTCGACTCGTTAACCGTTTTGTTTGTGTGGAAATACGTGTTGGTTTTTCCGTCGGTCAAATTATCGATAGAGAAGCCTCCGTACGGTTTGTAATTGCAGTCCAACAGAGTAAGGTTATCCGGCGAGGTTAGGGTGATGTTATCGATATAGTTTGCCGCATAGTTACGCGTGTAGAAGTATTCGCTGGTAAATTGATTTTTGGTAAACTCGTATGTCGCGCGGTATGCGTTTGCGTATGCCGCAGAAGCGGGCTCTATAAGTTTGGACTCGGTGATTTCAGCAAGCTTTGCCGACGTGATTTCCGTATACTTGCCGTTGGATATGCTGTAGTACGTTGTAGCGCCGCTCTTGTTCGTTTTGGACGCGGCTACGGCAACACCCGCATGGTTGGTATACGTGTTTTGCGTGTAAGAATAGTTTGCGTCATCGGGGCTATCCACTTGTTCGCCGTTTTGTTTGTGATACGTTTCGGCAACCGAGAACATGGTTTGAGTCCACTGCGCCGAGCCTACGCCGATATAGCTTACCGCGCCCTGTGACGTGTCTATAAGCACTTCTTTAATATACACCCAGTTGCGGAATTCGCCTGTTTCGTCGCGCTTAAGCTTGTAATCGTAAGTTTTTGTTTCGCCGACATACACCGTAACCGTGCACTCGCCCTCGTTGAATTCAACGTCGAAATAGGTGTTGTTGTCGAATAGGCGGAACTGCGAAGACGCCCAGCCTTTAGGCGCCTCGGCGGGCTGTAGTTCTTTTATTACCGCGCCCAGCTTGTAGTCCTTGCCGTCTATCGAGAAGTACAGCGCGCAGTTTGTTCTGCCGCGCAAGAATATTCTGTACTTGCCGTCTTCCGTACAATACAGCTTGCCGTCAACGACGTCGATTTGGTTTTCGTGTATAAAGTACTTTTCGGGTGCGTTGGGGTATTTATCGCGGTTTGCCGTGTTATCGGGATAGAACCAGATATCGGTATTGACGTTTTGCACGGGGTTGTACTGTGCTTCCGTCACTACCGTCTTGTAATTTTTGAACTTGGCATCGTACGCTTCGACGGCGTCGGTGTACATATTATCTGCTTCGTAGGTATATGTCGTTCTGTCAAGCGTCATCTTGTTTATTTCGTGGGTTTGACTGAACTCGAGCACGAGGTCGACGTCGTCGATATCGGTGATCTCTCCCGTAAGGTCGGTCAACTCGAGCGTCACTATAATCTTGCCTGATTGCATGCTCTTGTCGTTCTTGTCGGGAACGTATTTGTAGTGCAGGTCGTCGACCTTTTCGAGCTTGCCGTGCTCGGGTTGCGTGACGTTCTTTACCGTATATGTGAAGCGTTGGGTCTGGTTTGCATCCTGCTTGGTGGGAAGCACAATGCTGCCGCTTGCATACTGTCCGCCCGGCGCGGTGTACGGCGAAAGATCTACGTCAAACTCGGCGCCGTAGGGGATGACGTACGGACGCATGGAAGTGATATACTTTTTGTTATCGCCCGTGCCGTAGCTTCTGCCTGTTTGGTATACGCACGATACGGGAATAAACATGGGCTTATCGGCATCGGCCGTGGGTTTTTGACCCGCGGCGTATGTCGAAACAAGATTGGCATAATATGACATATCGTAGCCCGTGAAATTGCTCCAGTTGTTCCAATAAGCAAGGTGACTGCCCTTGGCATTCTTTATGTACGCGTCGGGTCCGAAGTTGTGAAGAAGGGTGGCGTACACCGCAAGACCGTTTGTGGAAGATATGGCTTTGTGGTTTATTTGGTTAAGCGTCCACGTGCCCGTGGTGTAGTTGTTCCAACCGCCGAGACCTGCGGCGCCGTACGAGCCGATACCGCGCTTTGCCGAGATGTTGGTAAACAGTGCGTACGAAACGAGGTTTAACGAGTTGTTGGTTACTTCGCCGTCGGCGCCGCCGCCCACGCCGAAGCCTTGGAAGTTGTGATGGTACTCGTGCATGTTGCCCCACGAGCCCGACGTTACCATTGAGTTGTAATTAAGCGATGACGTCATCCAGCCCATAGGACAGTTGACCGAGCTTCTGCCGGGGAAGGCGACCGCCGCGCCCGCCGCTACGAACGGGTCGTATATAAACACGATGCCCTGCTTGTAGCCGTTGCCGCGTTGAGTCGTAACGAGCGAAACCTTTTCCCAATATACCGCGGCATTGTACAGATCGTTATACGAAAAGCTTTGCGCGTATCTTTTGGGGCCCGAATGAAGCACGCCGTATTCCCATACTTCTAAATCGAAGTAGGGCGCGGACGACTTGGAGTTCTTTTCAAACTCTTCGGGGGTGGTGTAGCCGAGAATGAAGTGCGAATAGGCTACGCCGCCCGAGATCTCGAGAGTGAATGTCGCCGATTCGTTTTGAACGTACACGGGTCCGCCGAGGAACGAGCCGATATATCCCGTCCAAGTATCGGTTTCCTCGCTGTACGTCATTGTGTTTTTGTTAAGTACAAGCGTAGTGAGTACGTGCGGTATACGCGGCATGGCGTTTTTGCCCGCCCAAATATTGTTGGCCTGGCTGTTGTAAAGCGCTTGACCGATGTTGATTGCTATGCCGCCCGTCGCGTTCATTGCCTCGCCGCTTAAGCGCACTGTCAGCACTTCGCCCGCAGGCGCGTACACGCCCGTTACGCTGTAGCTGGTATAGCCGCGGTTGGTCAACGTTAACGTCTTGGCAATGGCAGGCTCGCTATCGGATACGTCGCCGAGATATAACCCGACCGACGCCGTATGTTTGTACAGCCTGCGCTGAACGTCCGTGTACGTCTTTACGCCGCCCGAGTAGCTTTCTATTTCCATTGCTTTGACCGGATTGGACACCGAACCGCGGAAGAGATAGCCGTCCTTGTCCATCCAGGTGTATTTATCCGAGTCGTTACCTTTGCCGTCGTTGTTGGCGCCGCGAGTGCCGTATGCCGCAAGATACGTCGACTCTGCGATAAGCGCATTCCGTGCGGCAACCTTTGCTTCGTCGGTTCCGATGACCGCCTTTAACGTATAGCCGTATTGGGGATAGCCGTTTGTAGAGCCGAACGCTTCGGCTTCGTCTTTGACGCCGTCGACAGGCTTGTTCCTTTTGGCGTTGGTCGATTGTTCACCGTGGAATGACACCCTCGTCATGGCGGGGTAGCTATTAATGGCTCTCGCGCTTTGATTTATTAATTTCGACTTATCGGAGCAGCCCTTGATGCCGAAAACGAGCCCGAGAATAAGCGCAAGTATCAGCACGAAGCCTACCGCGCCTGCGATTATAATTCTAAGCTTGTTATTGTTGTTTGCCGTTGCCGCCGCACTGCCGCCGCTCTTTGAACTGCTCTTAGGCGTTTTTGCCGTCGACTTTGTTTTGCCATTTTCCTGACGCGTCATTGCCGCGGCTTTACCCTTGCTTTTGACAGCCGGTGTTTTTGCGGCTTTGACTGCGGGGGTTGTAGCTGCCGCCGTTTCGGCTTTGCCGCTCGTCGCCTTATGTGCGGCGGTCGGCTGTGCCTTTGCGGGCGCAGCCGTCGCTTTTGCCGCGGGCGCAGCGGGCGCCGTCGGCGCGGTCGATTTTGCCGTCGTCGGTTTGGTCGGGATAGCAGAAGCCTTGCTCGCCGGCTTTGCCGTCGGCGCGGCTGTCCTTGCTAACGGCGATTTGGTCGGAGTAGCCTTTGCTGAGCTCGTAGACTTAGCCGCAGGAGTGCCCGTCCTTGCTGTCGTCGGCTTTGCCGTCGGCGTAGAAGCGGTTTTTGCCGCAGGCTTTGTTTTGCCGTCGGCGCCTGTACGACTTGTAGCAGCAGGCGACGGTTTTGCCGCCGTCGGGGTTTTTGCCGACGAAGAAGTCGGCGACTTTGTTGCCGCAGATTTCGGCGTTTCTTTTTTATCTGCCATAAATATCTCCTTTTGGGCGGTCGTGGCGATATTTGCTTTGGTTTTAGCGCGTTATAGCCGACGCATTGCTTTTTAAGCCGTTTGTACCCAAATCGCTACGTCAAGCGAGTTGAACGACGTAGCGGGACCATCGGGCGGAGTAAATACTACCGCGACTGCCTACGCCGTATTATACCATACGGCTCGCGAAAAAATCAAGCATAAAAAGGCGGCGAAAGTCTGTCATACATTACCTATATGGGATAATAGGGGATTTAAGTGAAAATTTTGATTTGTATATTTTATATATTATGGAATATTATATTATGGAATATTATATTATGGAATATTATATTATGGAATATTATATTATGGAATATTGTTTTTTTCTCAAGATTTCGGCATTGAAAAGAGAGGCGCGGACAGCGCTGACGAACTTCGGCGTTGCCGAACGTATATGGAGCTTGCTCGAGAATATATTTACAATATGCAACCTTATTAGAATACCGAATGGGGGTTGCTTTTTTTTGAAATCGTAGTTATTTGGCGGTGCATCGGAATTCATTGCGCACTAACAATCTTTTGTGTTTGGCTTTTTGAATTTCGTATTCTGTTAATTCTTTCATATTGTTAACTCATTATTCTAATCTTCGGGCGGATAATCGTAATCGTGTTCATCGCCGCAATACATAAAGCACGGGTGAACCGCTTCATACCGTATATCTTTAAGCAAGCGACCGTCAATGTTGGCGTTTGTGACGAAATTGTCGATATTATGGTATTCCTGTTGAATACTGCGTTATTATATTCGTTTGAATTATATTTCTTTTCCATATTACTCACTCCTCATAGACGGGATAATTAACAAAGTCGGGATCCGAATTTGTCGGTATACGAAAAGGTTCGCCATTAATGATTTCCCACTTATGATCATGCGGAAACTCATGATTGTTATGTGCGTCTTGATGATTAAAATCTCTGTTACGTACAGCTAATCCATTTGAGTCAAACCGACGACTTTGGACTTTTACCCCGTCGACATATAAATCATATCGTGAGTTGATATGTGAAGTTTTTATAGGCAAATCACCCCTGCGTCCATGCACAATAACTATTCCGCCGCTCGGTATTCCTCCTGCACCCAAGCATAAGAATGTCGAACTGTTAATCTCGTACTATGTACTCGTCCGGATTGCTCTCTTGCGGCGTAAGCGCTACATCGGGCGCGAACTTGCGCAGGCAAAACTTATAGTAAACATGTTTGTTTGCGGGGGCGTAGCAAATTCACGCAGTCTATAAGATACTGCCGCCAATCCTGCCGCTTGTCCGCATTACCGTAATGATTTATCTTGCCGATTTTGTAGTAGTCTACGCTGTTATCTTTGAGCGTGCGCTCGATTAGTTTTATACTCTCGCTCGGATCTATTGTCGGCTCGAAGCTAGCAAAGGCCTTTATGCCGGCGTCGTGCAACGTTTTTGGCGATGTGTTTATTGCTTGCTCTGTTCCCATATTTTCCTCCTTTTTCGGGCAACAAAAAACGGAAACCGTAAAAGGTCCCGTTTTCGAGAGTATAATATTTCCCTCGCATATAGTATAACATACCTTGTCAAGACTTTATTTCATAACTAAATTAGACAATAATGTAGAGCGTCTTTTTTTTGGTAGAAACAAGCCCGAACTATCACACTATTCGTGGTGCGCACGAGCTTGCAAAAATTGAACTGTCAATATATAAAAATCCCGATTATCCGTATCGTCGGGGTACGACGGACAAGGCAAACGTACAAAGAAAGGCGATATAACGTTTACATACGACAGCAACGGCAAGCTGTTAAAGCAAAGCAACGGCATAAGCTTTATCTACGATAACAGCGGCGTAGTCGGATTAAGGTACAATAGTTCGACATATATCTACAGAAAAGACATACAAGGAAATATAATAGCCATACTTGACAGCACGGGCGACGTTGCGGTAGAATATACAGATGATGCGTGGGCAACCACATCGTAACGCCGACCGAAGAAGCGTATACCGAACTTTCACAAATAAATCCTTTCCGTTACCGCGGATATTACTATGATACAGAAACAAAGCTTTACTATCTCAAATCTCGGTACTACGATTCCGAAGTCGGTCGGTTCATTACCATAGACGACCTGTCTTATCTCGATTCCGATACCATTAACGGACTTAACCTGTATGCTTATTGCGGGAACAATCCCGTAATGGCGATTGACCCGAATGGAAATGCGTGGTATGATTGGCTACTTGGTGCTGTTTCACTTGTTGCCGGAATAGCATTGTGCTTTGTTCCCGGCGGTCAAGTGTTCGGTGCTGGTTTGATTGTAAATGGTGTATCTTCGCTGGTTTCGTGCTCACTACAAGCTGCTGGTGTAGATAATAAAATAACTAGTATAATCACTTCAGGACTATCGATTGTTTCAGGCATAGCATTGTGTTGCATAGGGTTGGGGAGCATTGGTGCTGGAATGATTGGACAAGGTATCGGCAGTATTGCGGGTGGCTTTATTAGTGAGGCTTGTGGTGGAAGTTTTGCTTTGGGTGCAGCCATAGGAGGATTTGCGGGTAGTATAATCGGTGGATTTGCATATCGAGGCATCCAAAATTTTCGGCTTAATAGAATGACTCCTTATCAAAAGGGAGTAATGGGAGAAAAGTATGTGCAGAGAGTAACCGGCATGAAAGCGCATACTGAAAACACCGGGCGATTGAGACCTGATTTTATAGATAGAGATCGTAGTATTCTTATAGACGCTAAAAACGTCTCCAAGCAAGGGTTAACAAATCAGTTAAGAAGTTATAAAGGTATTGGTATGAATAAAACGGTTGTTTATGTTCGCTTGCATACTAAAGTTTCTACTGCACTTAAAAATTCGGGGATCATAATTAAATATTTTCCGTGGTGAGGAGATGATTTATGTGTTTTGAACCAATATATAGCCATGATAATAAACTTAAAAAACAATTTTATAAGGAAATTGCTAAGTTAGGTTATGGTTTTAAATATCGTCAGTTTACAATTTGTTGCAAAACTTTTACTTCGAACGATACAGCAGTAGTACCTATAATACTCAAATACTTAGATCAATTCGAACGTGAAGGATGCAAATTACAGTTTATGAATGCCCTTGGCGTAAAAGGATTTTATGAAGCAAGCGAGTACTTAATAAAAGAATATAAGAAAAATTTACCACCCCATTATAATCAGCCAGTGTTAAATGAGGCATCTCAAACATTAGCTAGGATATGTGATTTGCGTTTTATTGACACATATATTGAGTTTATCAGTAATAATGTGACCATGGAAGCAGGATATATTGTTGAAATGTTGGGAAAGTTGAAAGTTGAAAAGGCAATTCCATCATTTATAAATTTGTTGGATTATGTGGCTATTATCCCACAAGAATGGTATAAAAGCGTACTAGAAGAACAAAAATTTTATGTCTCGCAATGTGCCATCAAAGCTTTGGGTAGATTTAAGGATCATAATCTCATACAATATATTGAAAAATTTTTATCACCAGAAAATATTGATTGGATAAAGTTTGACAATGTTGATAATGAGACATTATGCAAAAAAAGCGTTTTGGCGGATTATAAAAAAATTACTTTACAGGCGATAAGCAATATAAAAAAATAGTGGAATGGACTGTCGTTTATTGCGACAGCCTATATCGTATAAATGAGAAGTTTATGTCAAAATCAATCCAATCTCGAACATCCGTTCGACTATACAAAATGCAACCGATCGAGCAAGACAATCTCGACTTAATCTTGCAATCTGCTATACTCGCTCCGAGCGCAAAAAACCTACAACCATGGCGGTTTGTAGTCGTACAACAAGACAAAGCACTTATCAACAACATCTCAAGTCTTGTGAAGCATAGCACATTTATGAAAACCGCCGATTGCCTTATATGCGTGTTCTTGGACAAGGATAATGCCTTCGATTACACCAAGGACTGTCAATCCATAGGTGCGTGTATCGAGAATATGCTGCTCGCAGCGACATCACTCGGTATCGGGTCGTGCCGGATAGGCGAGATACTCGACAGACAAACCGAAGTGAAAGAACTATTGCAGGTAGACAAAGACCGTGCGGATGTGTTCGGACAGTATATGCGAGAAAAGCGACGAGCGGACGGTTACGAAAAGACCGTACAGGAAGTTGCGGAAATCAAGGCAATACTGCCCGAAGGTTACGAACAACTGTTACGGGAAGTACAATATGAGAAAGCCGACAGATACGAGAGAGAGCGGCAACGCAATCTTGCCCGTATTCACGGACGGAACAAAGACTTTTATATGTAAAAACTGAATAACCGCTTATAAGGAGGAAAACGCCAACAGTTAATGTCAAGACGGAAAAAGAACACTACGGGAATACCCGATTTTGAAATCGATTCCCTTGCAAGAGCTTACTGCCCGCCATACAGCAATACTTTGAAACCGAATAAGGAAAAAAAAGAGTTTGCGGCGTGGCAAGCCGAAAGGCAACAAAGACAACTGAATAATAAACTAAATAATAAAGAATCCCGTTAAATCGTATAGGGATAGCCGTTGAAAAAGACGGAACAGGAAAACCGCCAGAGCGTGCGGTATATAAATTTAGATTTTACCCCAAGTGGGGATTGCCGAATAGAATATGTGTAGAACGGCAAAAGCCGATAGAGTGTTATGCTCTATCGGCTTTTTTGTTTATGTGGCATTAGCAAGCATAAGCAAGTGCTTGTTATTTCGCTTTGGATATGATATAATGATTGTACGATAAACAGTAATTTAGCGGTGCAATAAGAACAATGGTACTACTGAAAGAATATATTAAAAATCCTTGCCGTTCGTTGAGTATTCCTTATTGGAAGCAACGAAATATTAAAGTACCCGACAATATAAAAATTGTGCATAATGATGAGTATAATGTTGCTGATTTCAACGGTTATATTGACGAGCCGTATTTTCGATTATATCACGATTTACAATCGGTACAGCAGATAGAGAGAAATGACATAGAAATTGTTGTCGTTACTAACGATATGATTGATACGGTCATTGATATTATCAATAAAAGTTATAGCGATTTGTCGGTAACAAAAGAACAAATGGAAAGTTATCGCAAAACGTCCGTATTTTGTCCCGATTTGTGGATATTGCTCAAAGACAAATCGGGTAATCATGTCGGGTGCGGCATAGCCGATTACGACAAAGAAGCAAACGAAATGATTTTAGAGTGGATACAAGTTATTCCGTCTTGTCGCGGTTGCGGGTACGGACAAAGTATCGTGAATTATTTGCTTGCAAAAGCGCAGGGGCAAGCGAAATTCGCAACTGTATCGGGCAAAGTAAATAACGCGACTAATCCCGAAAAGCTGTATAGAAAATGCGGCTTTACAGGCAACGATGTTTGGCACATACTATGTGAAAATGAATAAATAAATTTCAATTTATCTTACTTAATTATGTTTAGACAAAAGCTCTCGGACAATTTGTCCGAGAGCTTTTGTCGTTGATTAGAAGTTTAACTATTTATTACCGAAATAAAAAGTAAATCCGAACCACTCACTTGTAACAAGTAAACAATTCGGATTATACTCTTTTGGTGCACCCAAAGAGACTCGAACTCCCAACCTTCTGGTCCGTAGCCAGACGCTCTATCCAATTGCGCTATGAGTGCATAAGTTATTTAGTTGAAATAAAAGGTACTGTGTGCGCTGAAGCCGCATCCTACGCCGACGCTGACAATTGCGCTGTGAGTGCATAGGTTATTAGGTTATTTAGTTTTGTATTCGATTGCAAAGCTTTCGTTTGGCAAAATACCTTATTAATTATAAACCACGTGTCGGCGTTTGTCAAGCGTTATGACGGATTTATTTTAAAAACCGTGTGCTGAATTTCTTGATAAACACTTGATTTTAACGGCGTTTAAGTGTATACTTTTTGTATAGGAACAAGCGAGGGTTTTATGAACGCAAAACAGATAAAGCAATACGAGATTTTAAGCGAATTTTTTAATTCCGACATGCTCAAGGCTGCGGCGGTGGACAAATACTTCGGCGCAATGCTCAAGCTCGATTACGGGTTTTCGGAGGATTTGTGGGAATTTATGCTTATACGCAATGACGCAGACCTCAAGAACAACGCGTTTTCCACGCTGTACGTCGATCATATTTTCGGCTTGTTCTTAAAGGTCAATGCCGCCAAGCTTCAAAAGACGGTAATCGACCGTCCCGTTATAATGCGCGCGGCGTTCGGGTTTTCGCCGACTGCCGACAATGGCGAGCTGTTTAACATACCTATCAATCTGCTTCTCGCAAACAAGGTCGACACCGTTGACGCCATATTTAAAAACGTTATCAAAAACGAATATATGTCTTGCTCGTTCGGCAAGTACATGCTTCGGTTCTTGGATAAGTTCTTTATCGAGGTCATGAAAAAGAACGCTTCGCGCAAGGTCGAGCTTAATCGCAAGCAGTCCGCGCTTCTTATGGGCTATGCTCAAAAGGTGAAGGGCGACGAGAAGGCTATGCTTGTACAGCGCATTAAAGAGATTTTATAATCGAGCGCGCATTCATCCCCGCAAATGTACTGCGGCGCGACTGCATACTCGATACCTTACATAACAATCTACACACTATTCTGAGGTTTACTAATCATGCGTAAGACCAAAATTGTTTGCACGCTCGGACCCGCTACCGACGATTACGCCGTTTTGAAGAACATGATTCGCGCAGGTATGAACGTTGCGCGGCTCAATTTTTCGCACAGTACGTACGAAGAGCACAAAATGCGTATGGACATGGTTAAAAAGGCGCGGCGCGAGCTGGGCGTGCCTATTGCCATTCTTTTGGACACCAAGGGGCCCGAAATCCGCATTCGCACGTTCCGCGACGGCAAGGTCACGCTTAAAAAAGGCAATAAGTTTTTGCTTACGACCCGTGATATAGAGGGCGACGAGAACGGCGTTTCGGTGTCGTACGAGGATCTTCCGAAGTACGTCAAAAAGGGCGCGCGAATACTTGTAAACGACGGGCTTATCGAGCTTATAGTTTCGTCGGTCAACTCTACCGATATTGTGACGGTCGTTCAAAACGACGGCGAGCTTAGTAACCGCAAGAGCATTAACATGCCCGACACGTTTATAGACATGCCGTATCTGTCGGAAGTCGATAGGGCGGATATCGAATTCGGTATTTCGCAGGACGTCGACTATATAGCAATGTCGTTTGTGCGGTCTGTCGACGACGTGCGGGTCGTTAAGCGGTTGCTTACCCAAAACGACGCGGACAACATTCAGCTTATAGCAAAGATAGAAAACCGCTTGGGCGTGGACAACATGATGTCCATACTTGCCGAGTGCGACGGCGTTATGGTAGCGCGCGGCGATATGGGTGTGGAAATCCCGTTTGAGGAACTGCCCGGTATTCAAAAGGATATGATATCCAAGTGCTACCGTAGCGGCAAAAAGGTTATTACCGCAACGCAAATGCTCGAGTCCATGATAACCAACCCGCGCCCGACGCGTGCCGAAATTTCCGACGTTGCAAACGCCGTTTACGACGGCTCGTCTGCAATCATGCTTTCGGGTGAAACAGCTGCGGGCAGGTTCCCCGTCGAAGCGGTGCACACCATGGCGACAATCGCCGAGCGTGCCGAGAGCGGTATCAATTTTAAAAAGCGGTTTAACGCGCTCGAGCCGGAAATCAAATCGGTGACCGACGCGGTTTCACATTCGGCGTGCGCCGCGGCGTTCGACCTTGACGCAAAAGCCATTCTTGCGGTATCGCAGTCGGGCTATACTGCGCGCAAGATTTCGCGTTTCCGTCCGTCGGCGCCTATCATTGCGCCCACGACGTCCGAAAAGGCGTACAATCAGCTCGCCATGAACTGGGGCGTTTTGCCTACGCTCAGCAAGAAGCAGGATTCTTCCGACGAACTGTTCCGTCACGTCGTGAAGTGCGCGGTCAATACCGGGCTTGTATCAGAGGGCGACCTCGTTGTTATTGCGGCGGGCGTGCCGGTCGGCGTTTCGGGCAACACAAATACCATGCGTATCGAAACGATAAAATAGTTTTTTGGCGAAATAGCCCAAATGCTGCATTGGCTAAAGGGGAAGTATGGAAGACAGCAAAAGCATACTGATAGTCGAGGACGAGGCGCAGATATCGCGGTTTTTACAGCTCGAGCTCGAACACGAGCATTATACCTGTACCATTTGTGCGGACGGGCGCGAGGCGTTAAATCTTGCGCTCGATCGCGATTTTGACTTGATTATTTTGGACGTAATGCTTCCGTCGCTCAACGGCATAGAGGTTTTGCGCCGTTTGCGATTGGAAAAGCAGACGCCGGTTATTATACTTACCGCACGCGACCAGGTTGTAGACAAAGTCACGGGTTTGGACATCGGCGCTAACGATTACATGACTAAGCCGTTCGCCATCGAAGAGCTTTTGGCGCGTATCAGACTGCATACAAAAAACTCGGCGCATACGCAGGCGAGCAGTCTGTATTGCGGTAAGCTATCGGTCAATCCCGACGCGCGCACGGCTTTGTACGACGGGCACCCCGTCGACCTTACCAAAAAGGAATTCGATTTGTTGCTGTATCTCGTTCAGAACCGCAACACGGTTATCAGCCGCGAAACTCTGCTGGACGAGGTGTGGGGGTTCGACTTTTACGGCAACACCAACGTTGTGGATGTATATATCAGATATTTGCGTTCCAAGATAGATAATAAATTCGGCGTGGAAATCATACAGACCGTGCGCGGCTCGGGGTACGTCATAAGATGAGTGACGCGCCCGAAACCGTCGAGAATAAAGAAGAGGTCAGGCAGACCATTGAGGAAATCAAGTCCGAAAACGCCGCCGCAGTCAAAAAGGAGCGTTCGGCTAAGGACAACGCTTTCCTCGCGCTGTGTATCGGTTTTTTTCCCATAACGCTTGTTGTTTTGGGCGTTCGTGCGCTGTTCAGAAAACTCAAGGTGGGAATAACTTTTAAGACAACCGTCGTTTTTACCGTTGTGTTTGGTGTTATGCTTATCGGTTACGCCGCGTTCGTTTTGGCTAGCGTCGGCAATCTTGTGGGTAGCGGGCAGGCGATTTCGCAGGACTACATGGACCGTATGGTGATTACTTCCGCCGTGCTCGTTTTTGTGTTTATAGTGCTCGGCGCGGTGCTTGGCGGGTTTTCCAGTCAGTACATGATTCAGCCCGTGCGCAGGATTACGCGCAGGGTAAAAGAGATTTCGGACGAGAATATATCGGCGCGGCTCGACCCCGTTGATTCGCAGGACGAGTTGATGGAACTGACTGAACAGATAAATTCCATGCTGGATTCGTTGCAGGAAGCGTTCGAGAGGCAGGAAAACTTTGTGTCCGACGCGTCGCACGAGCTTAAAACGCCGCTTGCGGTCATCGCAGGCTACGCAAATCTTTTGCGGCGGTGGGGCAAGGACGATCCAAAGGTACTCGACGAGGCGGTGGAAGCTATCAATCGCGAGAGCGAAAACATGAAGCGCATAGTCGACCAATTGCTATGGCTTGCCAAGCTCGGCGACTTTACGCTAAACAATACCGAGTTCAATCTTTACGAGGCAGTGTCCGACGTTGTGGACGGGTACAAGCTGGTTAACACCAAGCACGACATCAGCCTTGCGGGCGACCCGTCGACGTCGATTACCGCGGACAAAAACCTTTTGACCGAGGCGGTTCGCACGCTAACCGACAACGCGATAAAATACACTCCGCCCGAGAACGGCGTAATCAAGGTGCGCGTCGATAAGACGGATGACGGTATAGAGCTGTCCGTCAAGGACAACGGCATAGGTATTTCCGCCGACGAGCAGGCGCATATATTCGAGCGCTTTTACCGCTGCGACAAGGTGCGCGGCAGAGAGTCGGGCTCGTGCGGGCTTGGGCTTACCATTTGTAAACAGATAGTCGAAATGATGGGCGGCAAGATTTCCGTCGAGAGCGAAAAGGGCAATGGCAGTAAGTTTATCATATTTTTCCGTGACAGGACGGCGGAGTAGTTAGGCGTTATTCGCGAGGATAGCGCCGAATTTTTTAGTGCGGTTTTCGACAAAGCCCGACTCGATAAGTCGTTATTACCGCCCGTCGGTTTTCATATATTACAGTATGAAATTCGGTTGGGAAACTATATTGATATTTGTTGCGGCGGCGGCGCTTACCGCCGTAGTGGCGTGGGTTATGCACCTTAAAACGCGCGGCGTTTTGCGCGTGCTTATAAATTCCATAGCGGGCGGCGCGCTTATTGCGGGGCTGTCGGCGTTTAATGTTCTGGCGTTGCCGTTTAACGTTTTTAACGCCGCACTTGTCGGCATGCTCGGGCTTCCCGGCGCCGGCGTTGTCGTTGCGGTGGCGATGCTTTTGTAATTCGGAATGCGTAATTAAGAATTGGGGATGACCGAAGGTCGAGTGTAATGCTCGACTTTTAATATTTTTTTTATTTTTTCCGAAACGGCTTGCAATCATATTTTTAATATGCTATAATGTGTTTGCGAAATAAACTTTATTGTCCTAAATGGGAGTACGGGCTTTTTTATTTTTACAGGCAAATTATATTCTTTTTTGCTGTGCTCATTTATCGAATTTGGTAAAAATGCAAATTCCTTTTATGTGAGTACAGTAACCGTACTATACGTAAAGTTTGTTTCGCGACAGTCGGAGTTTGCGTTTTTCATGCGTTGGCTTTGGCTGACGCATTTTTTATTTTACGGAGGAACAATGGTAAAAACAGAACAAGAAGCCATAGCCGCGTTGGAAGGGTTGAGTGATAAGTTGTATGATTTAGAACAACCTAAAGAAATTAACATCTTTGACGCTATAGGAATGGCAAAGCAAGAGGTAAAGCATTCGGCTTTTTTGGCATGGCTTTTCGACAATAAATCTTCGCATAACAAGGCAGGATTGTTTTTGTCGGATTTTTTAAAAGCGTTATATCTATACACACAAAACGACAGTAACGCAATACCGTCGAACGCGCAGATATTGTCGGATAATTTTACATTAGACGAAGCTGAGGATTTTGCAAATGCGTCGGATTTGCGTGTTGAAACAGAAAAGGTGATCGATACGCCCGAAAGCAGGATAGACGTATTTATTTATTCAAAAGAAAGAAATACCGCGGTCGTTATCGAGAATAAAGTGTTTACTTCGACACATGATGACCAACTAAACCGTTACGAAGCCGAGGTCGAAAAATTTAACACAGACAAGGCGCTTAAAAAGATATTCGTATACTTGACGCCGTTGGGTCAAATCCCGACAGACATAAACGGAAATTACCAACACGGCTGGTGCATTATTGATTACGGAACCGTAATAGAAAATTTAAAACAGCGTGTCGGAACAATCAAAAACTCAAAATTAAAATATTTAATAGAGGATTACATTGCCATGGTTGATAACAAAATTTTACATAACAATCCCACAATACGTGCGCTGTGCAAAAAAATTCGCCGCGAACATTCCGAAGCTCTCGATATACTGTTAAACTATATCGATAACGTGGATATGGTTTACAAATACATTGCAACGGAATGGCTTCCGCGCAACGTTCCCGATAGCTGTAACGTTATAGCAAATGGGCGTAAGCTTGTATTTTATACAAAAGTCGTACAGAATTATTATAATAAGTGTGGGCTTAAAATGAATACCGACGACGGGTTGTTTAGATTTCAAATATCCGTCGGCTCGAAAGACGGACCTGTAACGATCGGAATGTGGCTATCTAAAACAGCGGACGATGAATGGAATATCGCCGACACTCACATACGCGACGTTTTGCAACCGAATAAAAGAATGGGTGAGAAATATTGTACGTTGTATTCCTGTACGATTTTATCCGAAGAAGAACGCGAAAAAGTGTTTGATAACGATCAAGAATTATATGGCTTAATCGACGAAAGGCTTGGAGCGTTCCTTAATAAGTTGCGGGATTTTGAAATGCGTTTAATATCGCAACAATAATTTAAAGTATTGATAAATGTGTTTGTGAAACACTGCGTTCGGTAAAGAACATGCGGAACGGCAAAAGGGGGATTGCTTGTCGTGCATTTAAATTATGCTTGACTAACGGGCGGATGTTATGATAAACTTATCAAAGAAAAAAACTTACGGAGTTTATCATGGCAAACGGTAACGACAGATTTGTCAATCAGATAGCCGATATCAATACCGACTATACCAAATGGTACACCGACGTGTGCATTAAGTCCGAGCTTTGCGATTACGGACCGGTCAAGGGCACAATGGTGTTTCGGCCTTACGGCTACGCGATTTGGGAAAACATTCAAGCCGAAGCGGACAAACGGTTTAAGGCGCAGGGCGTGTCCAACGCGTATTTTCCCATGCTAATTCCGCAGTCGTTCCTTATGCGCGAGGCCGAGCATGTGGAAGGCTTTGCGCCCGAGGTGGCGACGGTCACGCACGTTGGCAATACCGAGCTTGCCGAAAAGCTTGTGCTTCGCCCGACGTCCGAAACCATTATAGGCAATCTGTATTCCAAGTGGATAAGCTCGTATCGCGATCTTCCGCTCAAGCTCAATCAGTGGGCTAACGTCGTGCGCTGGGAAAAGACCACGCGCCCGTTCCTGCGTACAAGCGAGTTTTTGTGGCAGGAAGGGCACACCGTTTTTGCCACGCCCGAGGAAGCTAACGCCGACGCGCTTAAGATGCTCGAGGTGTACAAAGAGCTTGCCAACGACGTTTTGGCATTGCCCGTGCTTACCGGCGTCAAGTCCGAAAAGGAAAAGTTTGCCGGCGCGGTTGCGACCTACGGCATGGAAGCCATGATGAAGGACGGCAAGAGCCTGCAATCGGGCACGACGCACTACCTGGGCGACAACTTTGCCAAGGCGTTTGATATTAAATTCTTGGACAAGGACGGAACGCACAAGTACGTGTTCCAGGCGTCCTGGGGTATTTCAACGCGGCTTATCGGCGCTATCATTATGGCGCACGGCGACGAGCGCGGACTGTGCCTGCCTCCGCCGGTAGCGCCTATTCAGGCTGTTATCATTCCTATCGGCGCGGCTAAAAACCCCGGCGTTTTGACTGCGGCAAACGCGCTTCACGCAGAGCTCGAAAAAGCAGGCGTGCGCGTAAAGACCGACGACCGCGATCAGTCGCCCGGCTATAAATTCAATCATTGGGAATTGCGCGGCGTGCCGCTCAGAATCGAGCTCGGCGCGCGCGACCTTGCGGCGAATATCGTAACCGTATGCCGCCGCGACACTTCCGAAAAATTCACGCTTCCGCTCGACGCCGTTGCGCAAAAGACGCCCGAGCTTTTGGCGGAAGTCACGCGCAATATGTACGCCAAGGCCGACGACTTTACCAAGTCGCATATCGTGCGCGTAAACAGCCTTGACGAAATGTCGGCGGCGCTCGACGGCGGCAACTTTTGCGACGCGTACTGGTGCGGCGATAGGGAATGCGAGGACAAAATCAAACAGCAGTACGCCGCCACTACTCGCGTACACCACCACGACCAGTCGGACGCGCACGACCATACCTGCGTATGCTGTGGCAAAAAGGCGACTAAGCGCATTTACTTTGCGAGAGCGTACTAAAGCAGGTAATAGATAAGAGTGAATAGCAAAGAGGTAAGAAAGAGGAATAAGCAATTAGAGTCGGGCGTCATGCCCGACTTTTTTTGAGCGTGCAATAAATGGTGAGTTGCTACGCAGGACAAAAGAATAAAAAGGTTTTATTAGTCGATCGAGCGGCTACATAACCCATTTCGGCGTTTGCGCCGCCTTCCCGCAAGAGGGTGGGATAACTAAAAAGGAAAGGGCGCGGCAAGCCGCGCCCTTTAATTCCTAATTCCGAATTAATTCAGTTGTATTGGAAGTTACCGTCCATTTTGAGAACGATGAGCTGTGCACCGAGCTTTTTGGCGAGCTCTTTTGCGATAGGCAGGGCTTCGTGCTTGGTGGGAAGGCGCCTAATCGTACGCTCGCTGTCCGATCTGTGGATAACCCAATCCATCTTCATTTTGTCGTAGGAAAGCGTTACCTTGATTTCAGAGTCTTCGCCGCCGTACTCGTTGTCGATCATGCCCTCGTCGTCATCATCTTCGACGGGTTCGGCGGATTTGGGCTGTGCCTTTTTCTTGACGCTCTTGGGCTTGGGCTGCTCTTCTTGCTCGGCTTTTTCTTTGGCTGCCTTTTCCCGAGCCTCTTTTTCCGCCTGTTCCTTGGCGGCCTTTTCCTGCTCTTCCTTAGTCGCTTTTTCTACGGCCTTTTGTTTGGCTTTTTCCGCTGCGACCTTTTGCTTGCCTTGCTGATCCTTAAGCTTTAAGATTTCCGCCTGAAGGTCGGATATTTCGTCGTGAAGCTGTTTGTTCTGGTCGGTGAGAAGCGAGTTTTGGAGAGTAAGATCGCTTATGGTTTTGTGAAGCTCGTTGCTGTTGGAATTGGCGGAAATAGCGTGAGTAGCCGCATTGGCTTGTTCGAGCGCCCTGCCGAGTTCCTTTATTTGGTTGTCTTTTTCGTCAAGCTTGGCCTTGAGTCTTGTGAACTGCTCGTCGGTCACGCCGCTCTTGGGAATTTTGTCCTCGTATTCCTTTTCGATCTCGCGTCTGATAATAGGCTCGATTTCGGTGCGAATCCTGTTGCGCAGTTCGCCGCTGTCTTGTTCGCCGCTGCGGTTTTCCAAGTCTTTGGCTTTCTTTTTGTTCTTGCTGTTTTGGACAGCCAAAATCACCACGGTGATAATAAGCGCGACCATGATGATGGCGAACACTATCAATAGAATGGCATACAGTGTGAAATACGTACCGATTTTCGAGTATAGCTCCTCATCATACAGATTGCCCCAACCAAAAAGGTCAATAAGCCAGTCGAAAAATGCTTGCATCGTTCTTCATTTCTCCTTATGTGAAAAATAATTTTTTTGTGTATATATTATATCACCGATATTATACCTTGTCAATAGGTATTTTTCGCAAAGATTTCTTTTTTTGGATAAGTTTTTACATGCCTTATTACCCATTGCTTGACAAAAGGGCGGGGTTGAGATATCATTATAATTAGGAATTCGGGATTATCTGCAACCCCTTTGTCGGCGGCTCCGACGTTTCCGCAACGGCGACAATCAATAGGGATTCGGAATTAAACTGTTTTTGCTCGCTCTGTGTTTGTGAGTTTACTCGGCTACGTCTCGGAATACCTTCGGCGCTTCGTAGGTAAGACGAGGATCGGTCGCTTCTTATATTTAACTTATTCACTTAGCGTTTAACCTATTCACTGTTAACTATTATCTATTTTTACGGAGGATATTATGGATAGATTGTTTTCGTCGGAGAGCGTGACGGAAGGGCATCCCGATAAAGTATGCGATTACATTGCGGACAGCATACTTGACGCGGCGCTCGAAAAGGACAAGGACAGCCGCATCGCGTGCGAGGTTACATGCGCGACCGGGCTGTGCGTCGTGCTCGGTGAGTTTAATACAAAAACCGATTTTATAGACGTGCAAAAAATCGCGCGCGACACTATAAAGGAAATCGGATACACCGACCCCACGCTCGGCTTCGATTACCGCACGTGCGCGGTGCTCAACTGCATTAACGAGCAGTCGCCCGACATTGCCATCGGCGTGGAAAACTCTGTAGAGGCGCGCTCTTCCGATTCCGTGCACCCCTACGACAGGGCGGGTGCGGGCGATCAAGGCATGATGTTCGGTTACGCGACTCGCGAAACGGACGAGCTTATGCCCATGCCGATAGTGCTTGCGCACAAGCTTACCCGTGCGCTTACCGCCGCACGCAAATCCGACGAGCTTGACTTTTTGCGCCCCGACGGAAAAGCCATGGTTGCTTTAAAGTACGAAAACGGCGCGCCCGTCGGCGTTAAGACCGTTGTCGTTTCGGCACAGCACAGCGAGAGCGTTTCGGATAAAAAGCTTCGTGACGGCATTACCGAGTGCGTTATAAAGCGTTCTATATCCAAAGATTTTTTGAAGGGGGCGGAAATACTTATCAACCCGACGGGGCGGTTTGTAATAGGCGGACCCGCGGGCGATACCGGAGTTACGGGGCGCAAGATAATAGTGGATACCTACGGCGGCGCAATCGCGCACGGCGGCGGCGCGTTTTCGGGCAAGGATCCGTCCAAGGTCGACCGTTCGGCGTCGTACTACGCGCGTTATGTTTGCAAGAACGTAGTTGCCGCGGGGCTTTGCGACAAGCTTCTACTTCAGGTCGGCTACGCCATAGGCAAGGCGCGGCCCGTTTCCCTGTTTGTCGATTCGTACGGCACGGGCGACGACGAGCGCATACTCGCCGTTATCAACAAGGTGTTCGACTTCCGTCCCGCCGCGCTCACCGACAAGCTCGGGCTTAAAAATCCTATTTACCGCCGCACGACCAATTACGGTCATTTCGGCAAGCCCGATCTTCCTTGGGAACAGCTCGATAGCGTAGAGCTTGTAAAGTCGGAGTATTGATTTGGAAATCATCACCGGCGCAGTAGAAGAAATTCGTTTTCGCAACGACGAAAACGGGTGGACGGTTTTGACGCTCGACGCGGACGGCGACCCCGTTACCGTGGCGGGTAGTCTGCCGCCCGTTACCCCCGGTGACTATTTGGAACTCGAGGGCGAGTTTGTTATTCACCCAAAATTCGGCACGCAGTTTAAAGCCGAGCGTGCGTCCGTACGTCAGCCGCGTACCGTTTACGGCATGATCAAGTTTTTGGGCTCGGGGCTTATAGAGGGCGTGGGCGAAAAGACTGCGGCGCGCATAGTCGAGCGCTTTGGCGCCGACACGATGACCGTTATAGAAAAAACGCCCGAGCGGCTCGCCGAGATAAAGGGCATAAGCCGACAAAAGGCGGACAAGATATCGCAGTCGTTTGAGGCTGTGTTTATAAAGCGCGAAGCCATTATGTTTTTGGCAAGCTACGGTGTGACCGTCAATCTCGCGCTCAAGCTGTACGACGTGTACGGCGCGGCTACCGTAAACGTAGTAAAGACAAATCCGTACATTCTTATAGAGGACGTGGACGGCGTGGGCTTTTTGACTGCGGATAAAATTGCGCAGTCAATGGGCATTGACGAAAAGAGCGAGTTTCGCATGCGCGCCGGACTTTTGTACGCGCTTAAAACGGCGTGTGAGAAAGAGGGCAACACCTATCTTCCGCGCGGGCGGCTGTTTGACGGGGCGAAGTCGGTGTTGGGCGTTTACGACAATGACGTGCTTTTAAAAGCGTTTGACGGATTACTGATAGAACGTAAAATCGTGGCGCCGTTTGACGACGCGGTCATGCTTGAAAAGTACTCGCGGGCCGAAAAGGGCGTTGCCGCCAAGCTTGTAAAACGGGTGGACGGCGACGGCGCTGTCCCGAGCGATATCGACGCGATTATAGATAGGTTCGAGGCGGTCAACGGCATTACGCTTCACCCCACACAGCGCGAGGGCGTTGTTAACGCCGCGACGAGCGGGCTTTCCGTTATTACGGGCGGACCCGGCACCGGCAAGACGACAATTATCAACTGCATACTGTTCGTTCTTGACGCGCTTGCGCAGACGGCTACTCTTCTTGCGCCGACGGGCAGGGCGGCAAAGCGCATTACCGAGGGGTGTAACCGCGACGCGTCCACCATTCACCGCGCGATATTGTCGCTCGAAGAGGGCGAAAAGTTTACAACCTCGGCGGTTATTGTGGACGAGTTTTCCATGGTGGATATTTTTCTGTTCGGAATGCTGCTCGGCAGGGTGTCGGACGAAACCAAGCTTATTATCGTGGGCGACGCCGATCAGCTTCCGTCGGTCGGACCCGGCAACGTTTTGCGCGATTTGATTGACAGCGGACTCGTGCCCGTAACTCGGCTGAGCTTTATTTACCGTCAGTCGCAAACGAGTCTTATCGCCGTCAACGCGCACGAAATCAACAAGGGCAACATGCCCGACCTTTCTGCAAAGACGGGCGACTTCTTCTTTTTTAAACAGCGTACCGCGGACGCCGCCGCCAACATGACGGTCGAGCTGGCGACTACGCGCATAACCGATTTTTGCGGAATAGAGCCTGCCAAAATACAGGTTATTGCCGCGCTCAAAAACGGAGTGTGCGGCGTTAAAAATCTTAACGCGAGGTTGCAGGCGGCGCTAAACGGCAACAGTCCGAGAAAGACTGTTGTGGGCGATATTACCTTTGCCGAGGGCGACAGGGTAATGCACACCGTAAACAACTACGAGCTTGAGTGGACGCGCGGGTCGGTCGGCGGCGCGGGCGTGTTTAACGGTGATATAGGCACGGTGACGCACGTATTCGATACGGGCGAAATAGAAGTTCGGTTCGAGGACATGCGGCAGGTGACGTACGGGGGCGAAACAAAAAAACAACTGATTCTGTCGTACGCCGTAACCGTGCACAAGAGTCAAGGCTGTGAGTTTGACGCCGTTGTTATGCCGATTGTCGCGGGCGCGCCCGTTATGATGACGCGCAATCTTTTGTATACCGCAATCACGCGCGCAAAAAAAATGGCGGTGCTTGTGGGCGACGAGTACAACATTAGGCGTATGGTAGAAAACAACTATGTTGCGGAAAGGTTTTCCGCACTCACATTCTTTATTTCCGATTGCCAAAAGGATATGCTTAAACTGTTCGGAACAAACTGAAAAAAGAGAGAACTTGCATGTATGATAAATTACGATAAAAAAACGTTAACCGTGCTCAGAGCAGTACTGCTTGCGGTAGGCGCGGCGGTAGGATACCTTGCTATTTGGCAGTACTTTTCCTATTATCCCGACGTTGTGCGCGCGGAGTTTCAAATAGTAATCGCCGTCGTTTGCTCGGCGCTGTGCGCGCTTTTTCTGGCGCTGTCCGCAAAGGCGTTTTACAGACTCGGCATGTCCGTTAAGCAAGGGGTTTTGTCCGTCGGCAACAGTCTCGGTATGCGCGGCGTATTTGCAACCGTTTTGGGTTTTTTGGCGGCGGGGGCGTTCGTAGTCGGATTTGACGTTATGATACGCAGGTATTTGGATATATGGGCGGTGCGGCTTATAACCGACATCCTCTTGTATATCGTGTGCGCGGTGGTTTGCTGTTACGCGTTTACGGCGTGGCTTAAATCGTCCGACAAAAAGCAAAAGAGCAGGGCGGACGTCGGCTATCTTATGAGCGCGCAGTGTTTTGGCGACGAGCGTGTAATTACCGCGTTATCGTCGCTTATAAACGTAAAGGTGTCGGGCGGCGCGTATCAGGCGCTTTGTCTTATGGGCGACGAGGGCGCGCTTAGGCTTCTTAACGCTTTGGTTAAGCAGGGCAGTGCGGACGTAATCCCTACCGACAAGCAGTTTTCCGATATCGACGATTATTATGAGTACGAGCGCAAGCTCGCCGAAAGCAAACGGCTAAGACTTATTACGGCGGACGGCGATTGGTCGCTTAATGTTTTTATTCCGCCCACTGCGGAAATGAAAGCGCCGGTCGATAACGCCGATACCGAAAAAGAAGTCTGCAAAGACGGCGAAGAGGAAGTCGTTAACGGGCAAATTATAATTGACAAATGACGGCGTTTGCTATATAATTTTATTGCGGCATTTTCTTTTTATCGCCGTATACGGAGCGCGGTTTGGATACACGGAGTAAATACGAAAGCAGGTTTCAGGCAATAGCGCTGTCGTGCGACGCTTTCACGACTGCCTATCTTGTTATGTGCTTGCTTTTTTTTGTGCCTTACGCGGTGAAGCACGGCGGATATATCGTGCTGTGGTTTTTGCCGATTTCCTGCGTGCTTCCGTTTGCGATTATGCCTATCGTGTATAAGCTTATCCACAGATTCGATACTCTTTTGTTCGGGCGTTACCATATTGCCATGCCGCTGTCCGCGTTTTTGGCGGCGCTGTTTTTTGTTTTGACCTGGAGTGCGACGGGCGGCGGCGCGGGCGCGGCGTGTTTGGTGTTTTTTTGCTCTACTGTTTTTGTAGAATTTATTATGACGTACAGATACTGTGCGTTTTCGGTACGGGCGCGACTGTCGGGCTCGGGTATTGTCAACTCGTCGCCGCTGTTTATTGTGTTTGGCGGGGCGGGCGCTTTGGCGGCAATATGCGCGTTTATCGGGTTTATGAAGTACGACCCCGAAACCGTTTACGTAAACACCGCATATACCGTTGCCGGGGCATGCGTACTGCTTGCGCTTATTCAGTACCTTGCGACTCATCACGGCGTTCCGCGTTTGGGCGGTAAGCGCGTTCAGTCGGTCAAGGACGTGTTCCGCGCGTTCTATTCGGGGCTGGATAAAAGGATGTATTCCTCGTCGCTGTTGTTTGAAGCGGCGTTCGTGACAGTCGCGGCGCTTATCTCCTGCATGTGCATCGATACGGAAATGAGCGTTGTCGGGCTGATATCTGTTGTCGGCGTGCCTGTCGCTGTGTTTGCGGTATCAACGTTATTGGGTACCAAGCTGATAACGCATAGGTCGATCGTGCTTTCCGTTATCAATCTTATTTGCGTTATACTTTCCACCGCCGTGCTTATCGTGCTTGTATTCGTTAAGCCTACGGGCGGACTTCTTATATTCGGCATGATCGCCGCAGCCGTTCCCGTCGGATTCGGCGGCGCCGTGGCGGTAAGACAGACGAAAATACGGTTTTTGACCGTTAAGCCTTTAATTACCGGCGGAACGGTGTATCTGCTTTTAGAGCTTACTATGTTTGCCGCCGTTGCAGTTGCGTTTTTATCCGCCGCAGTAGTTACGACGGTACAGCTTTTTACGTCGGACAACACGGCGTTTGTATACGGGTTTGCTTTTGCGGCGGCGCTGAGTATAGCGGCGTTTTGCGTCGCGGGTAAGCTTCCGCAAAGACCGCCCGTGCCGCCTGCGTATTCGTACGAGTACGGCGAGCTTCAAACGACGGATGACGGCAACGTACAGTAAAACCATTATTTGCGCACCACGCTTTCAGGAGATTGAATGAAGACCGATATCGAAATCGCTTACGAGGCTAAGCCTCAGCCTATTGAAAAGATCGCCGCAAAACTCGGCATCGACAACGTTTATCGCTACGGCGACTATATTGCCAAGGTCAATCCTGCCTTTAAGCCCAAAGCGAAAATAATTCTTGTTACCGCCATAAACCCGACTCCTGCGGGCGAGGGTAAGTCCACCGTTTCCATAGGGCTTGCCGACGGGCTTAACCGTATAGGCAAAAAGACGGCGCTTGCTCTGCGCGAGCCGTCGCTCGGCCCCGTATTCGGCATGAAGGGCGGCGCGACGGGCGGCGGTATGGCGCAAATACTGCCTATGGATGATATCAACCTGCACTTTACGGGCGACCTTCACGCTATCACCGCGGCAAACAATCTTTTGTGCGCAATGATAGACAACAGCATTTATTTCGGCAATCCTCTCGGTATTGCAAAGGTCACCTTTAACCGCTGTATGGACTGCAACGACAGAGCGCTTCGTTCCGTTATTGTAAACGCCGGCTCCGGCGCGCGCGACGACGCGTTTAACATTACCGCCGCAAGCGAGATTATGGCGACGCTTTGTCTCGCTTGTGACTTTGATGATCTCAAGCTTCGTTTGGGCAGGATAATAGTTGCGTACAATTACGAGGGTAAGCCTGTGACTGCCGCAGACCTATGCGCAAACGAGGCGATGAGCGTACTGCTTAAGGACGCGTATAAACCCAATCTCGTGCAAACGATCGAGGGCACGCCCGCGTTTGTTCACGGCGGACCGTTTGCAAATATCGCGCACGGCTGTAACTCGGTCATTGCGACCGAGACGGCGGCGAGCTACGCCGATTACGTAGTTACCGAGGCGGGTTTCGGCGCGGACCTCGGCGCGGAAAAGTTTTTTGATATCAAGTGCCGCACGTCGGGCATAAGACCGAGCGCGACCGTGCTTGTCGCGACTGTTCGTGCGCTCAAGTACGGCGGCGGCAGTGATTTGTCCGTAGGTATGGGTAATCTCGTTAAGCACGTGGAAAACCTAAAAAACGTATTCGGGCAGAACGTGGTTGTAGCTATCAATAAGTTCACGGACGATACCGAAGAGGATATTAAGGCTGTTGTTAAAGCCGCCGACGCCGCCGGCGCCAAAGCGGTGCTGTGCGAGTGTTGGGCTAAGGGCGGCGCGGGCGCCGAAGAGCTTGCCAAAGCGGTAGTCGATGCGGCACGTGCGCCCAAACTGACGTTTAGCTACGACGATGACGACACGATTACGGAGAAGGTGCGAAAGGTGGCGCAAAGGGTGTACGGAGCGAGCTCTGTCACGTGGACTGCAAAAGCCAAAAAGAGTCTGGAAAAGATAGGCGCCGCCGCGGATAAACTGCCCGTGTGCATTGCCAAAACGCAGTATTCGCTGTCCGACGACCCCAAAAAGCTCGGCAGACCGGAGGGCTTTACCATAACCGTGCGCGACGTTCAGTACCGTGCGGGCGCAGGGTTTGCGGTAATAATCGCCGGCGACATCATGTTAATGCCCGGGCTGCCCAAAGAGCCAAACGCCGTCAATATGAAGGTGGACGTTTCGGGTAAAATCGAAGGATTGTTTTAAGTACGGCGCTGCCGTTAAAGATAAAAGCGCATTCGTCACCGTGTGCGCAACGAAATAATCAAGTGAGGTAATTTACATTATGAAAATTCTTGTTACCGGCGGAAGCGGGTTCATAGGTAAGGCGTTTATCAAAAGCTACAAAAAGATTTTCGATATCGTCGCGCCCACCCACGAACAAATGGATCTTACCGACGCGCGGTCTATAGAGCGCATGTTTACGGGCAATAAGTTCGACGCGGTTTTGCATCTTGCGGGCGCGTCGGCCAATACCGTAAAGAACGTGCCCATCGAGGCCGACAATCTTATTATGTTTAAAAACATTCAATACCTTTCTATCGCGCACGGCGTTAAAAAGCTTGTCGCGGTCGGCGAGGGCGTTGAGTTTGATATGTCGCGGCCGATAGTCGATTACACCGAGGACAAGTTCGGCAAGAACATTCCCGTCGACGGCTACGGCATGAGTAGATACCTTACGACCCTACTTGCGAGCAAGGACAAGATTACGACTGTCCTGCGCTTGTTCCAGGTGTACGGTCAGGGCGGCACGTGCCCCATTAACAAGATTGTTACCGCCGGCGCGCGCGGAAGAAAGCAAATAGTCATTGACCGCGACCGCACCGTCAGCGCGATTTCCGTCGAGGACGCGGTAAAGGTGATAGCGTCATTCCTTATGCGCGACTATCCCAAGGGCGATTACAACCTCGTTTCCGGCGACAAGATGAGCTACGTCGAAATCGCCAAAGCGGTTAAGCGGTTTGTCAGGCGCGACGGCGGCGACATAGATATTGTGGTTAAAAGCCAAACGCCCGAGCTTGAATACAGCGCGAGTAACGAGAAGCTTTTGTCGATCATGCCGGTCAAGCTCACGCCCATACAGAGCGGCATTAAAAAGCTGTACGACGGAATGAAAAGATAAAAAAATACGTTTACGTAATCGGAGATAATATATGAAACTTACAAGCGAACAACTGCGAAAAAAATGGATGGACTTTTTTACCAAGCGCGGACACACGCCCATCTCGTCGGCGTCGCTCATTCCCGAAAACGACCCGACCGTTCTATTTACCACTGCGGGCATGCACCCGCTCGTTCCGTATCTTTTGGGTCAGCCGCACCCCGGCGGCAAGCGGCTGTGCGATATGCAAAAGTGCGTACGCACGGGCGATATAGAGGAAGTGGGCGACAATTCGCACTGCACCTTTTTTGAAATGCTCGGCAACTGGAGCTTGGGCGATTACTTTAAAGCGGAAATGATTCCGTGGAGCTTCGAGTTTTTGACAAAGGAACTCGGACTCGACCCCGATAGGCTTTCGGTAACCGCGTTCGAGGGCGACGGTGATTGCCCGCGCGATACCGAAACCGCCGAGCTTTGGCAAAAGTGCGGCATTAAAAAAGAGAATATTTACTTCCTCGGCAAAAAGCACAACTGGTGGGGACCCGCAGGTCAGACCGGTCCGTGCGGCCCCGACACCGAGATGTTTTACGACACGGGCAAGCCCAAGTGCTGTGATACGTGCTCGCCCGCGTGCGACTGCGGCAAGTACGTGGAAGTATGGAACGACGTCTTTATGCAGTTTAACAAAAACGCCGACGGAAGCTTTAGTCCGCTAAAGCAGAAAAACGTCGATACTGGCATGGGCTTGGAACGCGCGCTTATGAACGTTCAGGGCTTGCCGTCCGTATTCGATACAGACGTTTTTGTGCCCATCGTCAAAAAGATAGAAGAGCTTTCGGGCAAGTCGGTAAGCGACACCGAGTGGCAAAAGTCCATTCGCGTAATCGCCGACCATATAAGAACGTCGGTGTTTATCATAGGCGACGAGCGCGGCGTCACGCCGTCCAACGTCGACCAAGGCTATATTTTGCGCCGACTGCTTCGCCGTGCCATTCGGTTCGGCAAGGGCTTGGGGCTTAAAGACGGCGACTATTCTTCGGTCGCTCAGGTCGTTGTGGATAAGTACGCCGAAGTGTATCCCGAGCTTGTAGCCGCGCGCGATAAAATCGTGCACGAGATCAACGAGGAACAGGCGAGGTTTGAGCGCACGCTCGAAAACGGCATTAAGGAATTTGAAAAGCTGTGCACCTATTTGCAGACCGATATCATTCCCGGTAAGTCGGCGTTCCGTTTGTACGACACCTACGGATTCCCGCTCGAGATGACGATAGAGCTTGCCAAAGAGCGCGGCTTTAAGGTGGACATCGACGGGTTTGAAGTCAAGTTTAAAGAGCACCGCGAAAAATCCCACGCGGGCGCAGAACAGCGGTTTAAGGGCGGACTTGCCGATACGGGCGAGCTTACCGCGCGGCTTCACACCGCAACGCACCTAATGCACCAAGCATTAAAGGAAGTGCTTAACGACCCTACGGTAAATCAGCGCGGATCCAATATTACGCCCGAACGGCTTAGATTCGACTTTTCGTTTGGTAGACCTTTAACGCCCGAAGAGCTTAAAGCCGTCGAGGACAAGGTAAACGCCGCTATCCAAGCGGACGTTCCCGTTGTTTGCGAAGAGATGACTGTGGACGAGGCAAAAGCGCAGGGCGCAGTCGGCTTGTTCGCGTCCAAGTACGGCGAAAAGGTCAAGGTATATACCATGGGCAAGTACAGCAAAGAGATTTGCGGCGGACCGCACGCTTCGCACACGGGCGAGCTCGGACACTTCAGAATTGTCAAAGAGCAGAGCAGTAGCGCGGGCGTAAGGCGTATTAAAGCGGTGCTTGAATAATTCGTTTGAAAGTACGTTCCGCGTGTTAAGCCGCAAGCAAAAAGCTCTCTTGCAATGGCAATTTTGCGCTGTGGCTCACCGAGGGTATACGGGCTGCGTTTGGCTCGGCGGCTCGGTCATGTACGGAATGTATGCAAATCGAGTGAAAAATATAGGCAAATCAACCTATGGTTGTCTGACGCGCAACTGTACTTTCAAAAGCATTTTATGACAAGGAGGTCATGGTCATAATTATGGAAAGACCTAAGTTTCCCAAACGCGTTGTTATAACGGGCGGCATGCCTTACGGCAGTAAGGAACTGCACTTCGGACATATCGGCGGTGTGTTTGTTCACGCCGACGTTTTTGCGCGTTTTATGAAGGACAGAATAGGCGAGGACAACGTGATTTTCGTGTCGGGTACGGATTGCTACGGCTCGCCGATAGTGGAAAAGTACCGCACGTTGACTTCTGCGGGCGAGTTTGACGGAACGATCGTCGATTTTGTAAAAAAGAACCACGACAGTCAGTGCGAAACGCTCGATAATTATCTTATAGGGTTGTCGCTTTTCGGCGCGTCGGCGTTCGGGATAGGCGGCGAAGCGCACGCCGAGCTTTCGCGCGAGGTGTTTCAAAAGCTACTCGGTAGCGGCGCGCTTTCGGTGCTTTCAACTAAGCAGTTTTACGACGAGGAACGCGGCACCTTTCTTAACGGCAGACAGGTGGTCGGCAGGTGCCCTATAAACGGCTGTAAGTCCGAACAGGCGTACGCCGACGAGTGTTCGCTCGGGCATCAGTATTTCCCCGAAGAGCTGATTGCGCCCGTGAGCACGCTGTCGGGCAAGCCGCCCGTGCTCAAGGAAGTTAAAAACTGGTATTTGGATATAGAAAAATTTGCGCCGTACCTTAAAGAGCTTGTGGGCAAGTGGGAAAAGAATCCGCAGGTGCGTGCGTTTTTGACCAACGTGTGCAAAGAGTCGCTTACCAAACCGACGCTGTACACCAAAACGGAAAACAAGCCCGCAGCGGATGATATTCTTGCTCGGTCCGGACTTAAATACGTTTGCGAGGTCGACGAGCAAAAGAATAACTGCAAAGTCGAATTCGATAAGCTAAGCGACCGCGAGGCGGCTTGCGACCTGCTTTCCAAAGGCGGCATTCGTTTCCGCACGGGCAAAACGCTAGTGCCGTTCCGCATTTCGGGCAATATCGAGTGGGGTGTGAAAATCCCCGACAGCGGCGATATGAAGGACCTCACGTATTGGGTGTGGCCCGAATCGCTGTGGGCGCCCATATCGTTTACCAAGGCCTATCTTAAAAAAGTTGGCAAGCCCAAGGACGAATGGCGAAATTGGTGGTGCAACGACGACGCGGGCGTTTATCAGTTTATCGGCGAGGATAACATTTACTTCTATGCTTTGGCAGAGGGCGCGCTCTTCGAGGCGCTTAACCACGACGGCGATTGGAATATCAAAATGCCGACGATTGTGCCCAACAAGCATATATTGTTCTTTAACGCAAAGGCGAGCAGTAGCGGCAAGATTAAGCCGCCTATGGCTCAAGAGCTTTTAACGCACTATTCGGCCGAACAGTTGCGCGCGCACTTCTTCGGACTGGGTCTTGGGTCGGCGAGCGTTCCGTTCCAGCCCAAGCCGTACAATCCCACTCCGACAAATCAGGGCGACCCCGTCTACAAAGAGTGGTCGATGTTTACTAACTTCCTAAACCGCGCGGTGCGCACGCTGTTCTATTCATTCCAAAAGTACAATAACGGCGACAACACTTTGCCCAACGTTGCTGTGTCCGACGAAATCAAGCGGTATTGCGAAGAGCAGATTGTTCGGTACGAAAACCGCATGTACAGATTCGAGTTTGCGGACGTAATGACCGAGCTCGAGGAATTCTTTAAGTATATCAACAAAACGCTGTCCGAGCGAATGAGCGCTATTCAAAACGAATTCGACGAGTCGAAGTTTAAACAGACCGTAATCGACGGACTTCACCTTATAAAGACGGCGACTGTGCTGTCGCACCCGATTGCGCCGACGTCGACGGAAAACGTGCGCGAGTATTTGGGGCTTACCGCAGAGCAGTTGTATTCCTGGGATAATATCTTTATGTCTGTCGGCGATATAGTCGGCGGCGGGCATAAGCTGAAATTCCTCGAGCCTAAGACCGACTTCTTTACGCGCCCCGCGTGGCAGTACAATAAATAATTCGGAATTGGCAATTCGGAATTGAAAAAGATGAATGAAGAATTAGGAAATTATTATGGATCATAACGAGATAGAAAAGAAATGGCAGGGTATTTGGTCGAGCGCCGATATTAACACCTTCAATCCCAAAGCGGGTGGCGATAAGCATTACGTTTTGGAAATGCTTCCGTACCCGTCTGGCGCTAAGCTTCACATGGGGCATTGGTACAACTACGGCATTGCCGACTCGTACGCGCGGTTTATGCGCATGAACGGCAAAAACGTTTTTCAGCCGATGGGGTTTGACGCGTTCGGGCTGCCTGCCGAAAACTATGCTATCAAGACGGGCGTTCATCCCAAGGACTCGACCGACGTAAATATCGAAACCATGGAACGCCAGCTCAAGGACATGGGCACCATGGTCGACTGGTCGCACGAATTTCGCACCTGCGCGCCGGACTACTACAAGTGGACGCAGTGGCTGTTTTTGCAGCTGTACAAAAACGGGCTTGCTTATCAAAAGAAGGCGCCCGTCAATTACTGCCCGTCATGCCGTACCGTTATAGCTAACGAGCAGGTAGTGGACGGCAAGTGCGAGCGTTGCAAGACCGAGGTCGTTCGCAAGGAAATGACCCAGTGGTTCTTTAAGATAACCGACTACGCCGAAAAGCTTTTGGCGGGAATCGACGCGCTCGATTGGCCGGAAAAGACCAAGACCATGCAGCGCAACTGGATAGGAAAATCCGAGGGCGGCGAGGTGGATTTCGAGCTTGTCGAGCCCAAGGGCGATATTAAAAATATCACCGTTTTCACGACGCGCGCGGACACGCTTTTTGGCGTAACGTACGTCGTTTTGGCGCCCGAGCACCCCTACGTAAACGCGCTTGTTACCGACGGGCAACGTGCCGAGGCGGACGCTTACGTCGCCGCTACTGCCAAACAGAGCGATATAGAGCGCACTTCCACTTCCAAAGAGAAGACGGGCGTGTTTTTGGGCGTTTATTGTATCAACCCGATCAACGGTGAAAAGGTGCCTGTGTACATTGCAGATTATTGCCTGTCAACCTACGGCACGGGCGCGGTTATGGGCGTTGCCGCACACGACGCGCGCGACTATGCTTTTGCGCTTAAGCACGATATGCCGATTAAGCAGGTTATACGCATGGGAAGCGGTTGCGAGCTTCCGTATACGGGACAGGGCGCTTTGATTAACAGCGGCGAGTTTGACGGAAAGTCTAACGTCGAAGCCAAAACCGCGATTCTTGAAAAACTCGAAAAAATGGGTAAGGGCAGAAGAAAGACCAACTACCGCATGCGCGATTGGTCGGTTTCCCGTCAGCGGTATTGGGGCGCGCCTATCCCCATGATCTACTGTGAGCATTGCGGCGCGGTGCCCGTGCCCGAAAAGGATTTGCCCGTAACGTTACCGTACGGAGTTAACTTTACTCCCGACGGCAAATCGCCTTTGACTAAGTGCGACGAGTTTATGAATACCGTCTGCCCGATCTGCGGCAAGCCCGCGCGGCGTGAGTCTGATACGCTCGATACCTTCGTTTGCTCGTCCTGGTATTATCTTCGTTATCCCGACGCGCACAACGATAAACAGCCGTTCGATAAAAAGACGGTCAACAAGATGCTTCCCGTCGACTGTTACGTCGGCGGCGCGGAGCACGCGTGCACGCACCTGCTGTATTCGCGGTTTATCACTAAAGTACTTCACGACCTTAAATATCTCGACTTTGACGAGCCGTTTAAGCGGCTTGTACATCAGGGCGTTATACTGGGGCCCGACGGCTACCGCATGAGCAAGACGCGCGGCAATGTTATTTCCGCCGACCCGCTTATCGAAAAGTACGGCTCGGACGCGCTCAGATTATATCTTATGTTCGGCTTCGATTACACTGTGGGCGGACCGTGGTCTGACGGCGGTATTACATCGTGCGCCAAGTTTATGGACAGGATAGAGCGGCTTGCCGGCGAGGTGAAAGGCGAACAAGCCGACGGCAGTGCCGGCGACCTCGATTACGAACTTAACTACTGCGTCAAGGAAGTTACTAAAGATATCCCCGAGTTCGGGTTTAACACCGCCGTAGCGCGGCTTATGGAACTTGTAAACGCAATGTACAAATACCGTGCGGACAAGGCGTATAAGCCCGCGTACCTCAAGCACGTATTGCAGGTGACGGTTAAGCTTATGGCGCCGCTCGCGCCGCACTTTTGCGAGGAACTCAACCAAATGCTCGGCGGCACCAAGTCGGTGTTTACCGAACGCTATCCCGTCTGCGACGAGAGCAAGCTTGTTAAAGCTACCACCGAGTACGCAGTGCAGGTCAATTCCAAAATCCGCTGCAAGATAGTTTTGCCGCAGGGGCTCGACCGAGACAGCGTGGCCGAGCTTGCGCTCGCCGACGGCGAGGTTATGGCTCAGCTCGGCGGAGCGACGCCCAAAAAGGTCATAGTCATTCCCGAAAGATTGATCAATATTCTTGTTTAATTCGGAGTGCGGAATTATGAATTCGGAATTGAATGACCGCAAGCGGTGATTGAATAATAGTCCTATGTTTGTTATGCTGAACGTATGTGAAGCATCTCACGAATAAAAAGAGTGCACAATCGAATGAACCGCGCCATAATCGGTGAGATTCCTCGGACGGCTCGGAATGACAAACAAATCCGACTGCATAAAAAGCTTTATTATCAATATATTTTTCATCACTTATTTCGTTGTTGCGACATGCCGCATATTCGCTTGACCGCGAATAATAAAAATGATATAGTAATATTGTGCTTGGCGCTAAAATGCGCCGAGTGTTCTCGTAGCTCAGTTGGATAGAGCGTCCGCCTCCTAAGCGGAAGGTCGCGCGTTCAAGTCGCGCCGGGAACGCCAAAGCGGCGACTTTCGTCGCCTAAATTAATAGATAAGAGGTAAGAAATAATAGATAAAAAAGCATCTCACACCGTTTTGTACTATTATCTATTCAATCTTATCTCTTATTTTTTATTTAAATCTAAATTCACTTATCAAAAAACGTCAAGATATGCAATCTTCGGCGTTTTTTTGTTGATAAGCGACAATCTTCAGCGTATATATGTTCATAATATTGTATGAGCTTTATAGAAAAAATGGCAAATGCGACAACACATAAACCGCTGTGTTGAAATTCAGTCAACAAAGCGATTAGAATTCGTTTGGATTGCAAATTGTTCTTTCTTTTTTAATAGTCTCTTCTGACGAAACGATAATCGACAATACAGTATTGTGTAAGTTGTTTTTTGAGATAATTCAACACGCCGCTTTCCCATTCGCTTCTGTCAAGCCAAGGCACGTCACTAGTCCAATAGCTGATATATATTTTAACGTTGTTGTTTCTGAAGTCATTTACACTGTATAGTGTAAAATTACCATCAACACCCTTATAGGTAAAGGTGCCGTCACCTGCTCTGCTGTTTGATTCCGAACGACTGGCGGACTCTTTCTCACGTCTACGACTGGCTAACATAATGATACTCCTTGTAAAATAATTTTATTCTAAGTTGCTACCGAGTTTTATTCTGGCAACAATTATTACGATTATGGCAATACAGGCAAGCACGGTATTGACAATTAGTAGTGGATATGTCCCCATTATAGCGTAAAGAATTCCTTCCACCGCCAAAAAACCGATTGATACGCCGTAGTAGTATGCAAATAATGTAACGCCCTCCATCGCGCCTGCAAACCAGCCGACGGCGGCAATTATGCCTATCCATCCTACAGCAATTGCCATCATAAAGTTGATTTCTTTTTTCGGTAACGAAAACATCGGCACTGTTACAACAAAAATAGCAACAAGCTGTAACAACAACCCGACGTAATACATGATTTCTTTTAAGATAAGGATAGAGTCATCGTCATTCTCACCCAAAAGTATAGACGCTATACCTTCGAGAATAGTACCTATTATGAGGCACGTCAACAATGCCGCGCCAACATTGCAAGTCCAAGCGATTAAACCAAGGATAACTCCTTTTATAAATAGAAACGACAAAAAAAATCCAAACATGCTTTATAATCCTATGTTACAAAAATCGATTTACCGTATTCTAGCATACCGTCCGTCGAAAAAGCGTGAAAATGAGTGTTTTTTAAAAAATAAAAACGAGTATCGGCAAATTTATTTACTTGATAAAACAGATCGAAGGTGATAAAATATTCAAGTAACAATATGGCGGCTAACAGACCGAAAACCCGAATATCTTTTAAAAGCTTATATCTGTTTATCGCGGTGGTTGCGGTCTACTGTATATATATAGGCGTGATTTTTGCGTGTAACGCTTTTTATAATGAAATATACGATACTCCGCGAGTCGGCCGCGGCACTGCGGATTATACGAATACAGATTGGGGTAACCGACTGACCTCGCATTCGCTTGCGGGCGAGTGGGAGTTCTTTTACAACCGTTGGATAATTACAGACAACGACGGTGGCGATAACGACGGGTTTTTATCCGTTCCCGGGCGGTGGACTGGCAAAAACGTCGACGGAAAAAAGCTGTCCCGGTTTGGGTACGCCTCGTATCGACTGACGGTCAAAAATATAGTTGCGGAGCAATTGATAGCGTGCTTTATAGATAATTCTGTCGTAGCGGTGCGTATTTTTTTAAACGGCAAGCTGTGCGCGGTGTCGGGCGTTGTTTCCAAGGATCCGCATCGGACTGTATCGGGGCGGTCGCAAAAGCTCGATTATATCATTTCAGACGGCGGCGACGTTATTATAGTAATCGAAACGGGGTACACGTCCGTCGGCGGGCTTCAATGTGCGCCTCGCCTCGATTATACCATGACGTCTCCCGCATACTGGTGTTTTCTCGAAAGATTTGCATCGGTGTCCGTGTTCGGTCTGGCGGTCGGCGCTTTTTTGATGACGCTTATAATGGCGCTTGCGTTTAGGCGTTACGACAAGGATATTACTTTGCCGGTACTGATCGGTATGCTGTGCTTGCATTTCTTTTTCAGTAAGGACGTGACTATGGGTATAGGAATGTACGGATACGGGGCGGTATGGATACCCGCGCTTATTACCGCTATACTTACCGTGGCTGTGTTTGCCATACATATATTAAGGCTCGGCGGTGCGCTTACCAAGTGGAAAATATTGCCGCTTGCGGCGGTTTTGTGTTTGTCGGCGGTCGCGTACGGCGTGCTTTACGGTACGGCGTATACCGTTATACCCGCGCTTATCTACTTGCTTGCGGCGCTTTATCCGCTCTATTATTTGATAGCAAGCCCCAAAATAAATATCAGATTCAAGATAGTTTATTCGCTGATTTATCTTTTGACAATCTGCGCTTTGTCTATGGAGGTTATCGACGGCACCGGCGCGTGTGCGTTTGGCACGGAATACTTTTTTGCGCTGGCGCTTATAACCGTTATTCTTGCGCAAAGCGTAGCGTCGTTCTTTCGGCTGTACGGCTTTTCGCGCAAGCTTATTCGCATTAACGAGCTTGAGCGCGAAGTCGAGCAGGCAAAGCTCCGTGCGCTTACGGCACAGATAAAACCTCATTTTGTGTTCAATTCGCTTAACGCTATCCGCGCGCAATATCATAAGAATTTGGACGACGGCGACAGTGCGTTGCAGAATTTTGCGGCGCATTTGCGCTCTACTATCGGCGCGGTAGGCGGCGGGAATTTGATACCGTTTGACGCCGAAGTGCAGAATGTACTAAACTACTTCGATCTTGAAAATCTGCGTGCGGACGGCGCGCTATCGCTTCTTCTCGACATTAATGAGCACGGCTTTTTCGTTCCCGAGCTTTCGCTTCAGCCGTTTGTCGAAAACGCCGTAAAGTACGCCGATATCCAGTCGGTAAAGGACGGATATATAAAGCTTTCGAGCACGCGCACAGGCGACGCGATAATCGTAACAATCGCCGATAACGGCAAGGGCTTTGACGTGGATTTGCCGCATGACGGCGTGGGGATAAGTAATTCTCGCGAACGTCTGAAGCGGCTTTTGGACGCGGAAGTTATAATAGAAAGTCAAACGGATAAGGGGACGCTGGTCATGGTGACTATCCCCGTTAAGGAGGAAGAAAATTGAAGCTGATCGTACTTGACGACGAAGTGGCGGCGCTTAACAACTTTTTGCCAATGATCTTGGATACCGGGTTTGAATGCGTTATGTTTAAGGACGATCCGTACGCCGCGCTCGATTGCGTAGCAAACGAAAAGGTGGACGTGGCTGTTATAGACGTAAAAATGCCTAAGATCGACGGCATTGCGTTAGCCGAAAAAATGATAGAGATCGACGGCGGTATCAAAATCATTTTTATTTCGGGCTACAATCAGAACAAGGCCGAAATCGAGGGGCGTATCGGCAATAACTTTGCGGGGCTTTTATACAAACCATACGATATTGCGCAGTTTAATGAAATTCTTTCGTCGCTAACGCCGAAGCCGAAAATATTTATAAAAACGTTTAACGGCTTTGACGTATTTGTAAACGGTAATGTGGTGCGGTTTTCTTCCGCAAAAGCAAAAGAACTGTTGGCACTGTTGACCGACGCAAACGGATCGTACGTGCAAATGGAAACGGCTGCCTGCTATCTTTGGCAAAACAAGGACGCCGAGCACGGCAAAAACCTTTACCGCGACGCGGTGTGCAGACTACGGCTCACTTTGCAGCAAAACGGTATAGAGCGGCTTGTTAGGTTTGAACGCGGTCGCGCTATAATAGACGTTGATTGCGTGGAGTGCGATTATTGGAATCTTCTTAAAAAAGGCGGGGTGTTTGTAGCAAGATATTTACCGCAGTATGAATGGGCGGTCGATACCGAAGCGATGCTGTCGATCAAATACGGTGAACAGTAAACCGCATATAAACTTCGCAGTCGTCGCGCTTTACGTGCGGCGTTTTATTTGAATAAGCGCTGCGCTTGACATGTAATAAGTATTTTGATATAATCGTTACTGAAAGACTTTGTGAGAAGTCGGAGGAAAGTTTATGCAAGGTTGGATGATTGCGTTAATAGTCGTTGCCGGTGTAATCGCGTTTTTGGCGGCGGCGTTTTTGATAAGCGCGTTGTATTTTGTTCACTCGATACTCGGGCGGCGCAAACCCGTAAAGCCGTTTAAGGGCACGGACGAGGAACTCGAGGCTTACCACAAAAAAATAACGGACGCCTACGGCGTTGATTTTGTTTGGCTCGATAACTTTGACGGTAAGCTTGGCTCGGCTAAAATAACCGCCTACGACGGTGTTAAGCTTAACGCTACCGTGTATGCGCACGAGCAAAAGTCCGATCGTGTGGCAATCTGCTGTCACGGCTACACTGCCACGGGGCGGTCCGTTCAGCCGCAAATTCAAATGTTTTATGAGCGCGGCTTTGACGTTTACGCCGTCGATATGCGCGGACACGGGTTATCCGAGGGCAAGGTCGGCATGGCGTGGGTAGACCGCTTCGATCTTTTGCGCTGGATAGATAAGGTTATTTACGACTACGGCAATTCCGTGTCGATTGCGCTTTTCGGCGTGTCCATGGGCGGCGCAACCGTGATTGCCGCGTCGGGTATGAATCCGCCGTCGCAGGTCAAGTGCGTTGTTGACGATTGCGGTTTTAACTCGCAGTATCACGAGTACGCCGCATGCGTTAGCAAAAAGTACCGCGGTAACGGAAGCGGCGAACCGTCGCGCGGCGTCAGGCTTTTGCTCTTGCCGCTGTCCGTCGGCGTAAAGCTTGTTCACGGCTATTCCATTTACGACGCGGATATCGGTGCGCTTGCCAAAAACGCGACTCTTCCCGCGCTGTTCTTCCATGGCGAAAGCGACGACTTTGTGCCCTTTGCGCTCGGCAAAAAGCTATACGAAAGCTACGGGGCGAGCGATAAGCTGTTTATTCACGTCAAGGACGCCGGCCATGCCGCCGCGTACGCGGTAGACAGGGACGGTTATAAACAAGCTTTTACCGAGTTTATCGACAGGCATATTCCGCCGATTGCCGCGCCTTCAGAAAAGCCCGCCGAACAAGAAAAAACCGCCGAATAATCATTTTTATAACACACGTGTTTAAAGACCGCTCGTATTATTTTCGGGCGGTTTTTTGACGCCGAAAAATAATTTTTTACGGTAAAATCCAAGACCGAAATGTTGACATACATATGTCAGTAAATAGGTGATAGAATGCACTTGTTAACATGAGAGCAAATTAGGAATTGATTCCGCAGGCAATGCCCCGAGTTGCCGTGCGGCGGTGTATTATACTAATTTGCAGGTGTTGTTAACATGTTTAGAATGAGTATGAAGGAGAATAATGTATATGCGTAACGAGCGCAGAGTGATCGAAAAAATATTGCTTATAAATCCAATGCTGTACGTACTGCAAGAGAAAATCGAACAAGAACAAAACGAGTTAATATCCGATATAGAGTCGCCCGCCGAAAAGGTGGTAAAACGGCTTATAGAGCTTGACAATAAACGGATAGACCTTTGCAACCTCAAGGTGCTTTACGGGTTTATCGAGCGGGGACTCGGCGACAAATTCGAGTTGCTTCGCGCCTGCGCGTTAAGCGGCAGCAACTGCGGTCTGTACAAGCTTGCAGTAAAACAGATAGAGCTTGCGGGGTACACCGTAGAGCGCGTGGATAGCGAGTTCGACTATTTATTTAAGCTTCTCAAGCGGCGCAGGCGCGTCAAGGCCGTCGTAACGGCGGCGACAAACGATCTTGCCTCAAGCTGTTGCTGACGGGATAAACCAAAAAAGCCGAGAGTTACTCTTTCGGCTTTTTAAATAGGAAGTACATAATAAACGGAACGGGAATGCACAGTGCGACTATAAAGATTATGGCGGCGGTGGCGGACATGTTTTGCTCGGTCGTGACCGTGGCGGGGGCGTCCGTGGGGACTTCGGGTTCGGGGTCCTTTTCCTTTTCGATAATATTTGGCGGTGTGGGCTGAACGGCAACGTGCGCGTAATAGACATACCCCTTTTGCCCGTTGACGTCCACGTAATACCATGTCGTGCCGGCGCCGCCGATTAATGCGTCGCCCGTCGTAGAGCCGTACGAGTGTCCGCTCATACCGTTTTGAAGCGTTGTTATAATCTCGGCGGACTTTTTGGGCGCGGCGCGCAGGTTGACGGGCTGACCGTCGTTGTCGCATGAAAAGGTTACCGTTTTTTCGTATTTGGTGACGGGTGTGTAATCGACGGCCTCGACGTCGTCGGACTTTACGTATCCCGTAATATCGTCGTACACTACGGATATATAACCGCTCGGCGAGTCCAAGCCGCTTTGCAGTACGAAGTATCCTGCGGGAAGGTCGACGATTTCCGTCATCTCGCCGCTGTACAGAGTTGTTTGCGCCGGCATGAAAAAGAAGGTCAATGCCGTCATTACCGAACATAATACCATGTTCGTATATTGTAAATGATTTGCACGCGCGAGGTTTCGGTTGTTATGTCGGTTTGGGTTGAATTTTGGTTTTTGGGGCGAAGTGAATCAGAGGGGAAAAAGTTTTGCGTGACGTTATAGAAAATATCCTTAAAATCGAGCGCGAGCAAAAGCGCAGATACGACAACAACGCGCTCATGCGGTACAACGTGGACAAGGTGCACGTAAAGCAGATGCAGTTTCACAAATGCGCCAAGCGCAATCGTTGGGTGTTTGGCGGCAACCGCACCGGCAAGACCGAGTGCGGCGCGGCGGAAACGGTGTGGTTAGCCCGCGGCATTCATCCGTACAAAGAGAACAAGCGCACCGACGGTTGGGTTGTGTCGCTGTCGCGGCGCGTTCAGCGCGAGGTGGCGCAAAAAAAGATTTTGCACTATCTCAATCCCGACTGGATAGCCGACGTCGTTATGGAAAGCGGCAAGAGCCAAAACCCGTCGGGAGGCATAATCGACTACATAGCGGTTAAAAACGTTTTCGGCACAATCAGCACGATTGGGTTTAAAACGTGCGAGGCGGGGCGGGATAAGTTTGCCGGTGCGTCGCTCGATTACGTGTGGTTCGACGAGGAGCCGCCCGAGGATATTTACGACGAGTGCGCAATGCGCGTGGTCGACAAAAAGGGATTGTTATTCGGCACGATGACGCCGCTGCTCGGATTGACGTTTGTGTACAAGCGCATCTACCTAAACTGCAACGACGACCCGGAGGTGTGGCACGTCTTTATGGAATGGGCGGACAACCCGTATCTCGACCCCGACGAGGTGGCGCGGGTGTCGGCGGCAATGACGGACGCCGAGCGCGACGTCAGGCGGTTCGGGCGGTTTGTGGACGCAAAGGGCGCGGTGTACACCGAGTTTGACGAGCGCGTGCACGTAATCCCGTCGACCACCGTCATTCCGCCCGAGTGGCAGGACAGACTGTCAATCGACCCCGGGCTTAACAATCCGCTGTCCTGTCACTGGTATGCGGTGGATTATGACGGCAACGTGTACGTGGTGGCGGAGCACTTCGAGGCGGGGCGGTCCGTGGAATATCACGCACGAGCGATTAAGCAAACGTGTAAAAAACTCGGCTGGCGTACCGACGGCAAGGGCAGGGTCAGCGCGCTTATAGACAGCGCGGCGTCACAGCACACGCTAAACGCCGACAAGTCGGTTGCCGAGCTGTTTTGCGACAACGGCATACTCGTCGACACGCGAGTAAACAAGGATTTGTTCAGCGGGATAAACAGGGTCAAGCAGTATCTAATGACGGACGGCAAGCCGCGGCTGTTCATCTTTGACTGCTGCACAAATCTCATACGCGAGCTTAAAAGTTACCGTTGGGGTGACGGCGATCGCCCCGTCAAGACCGACGACCACTGCTTGGACGAGCTGAGATACTATCTTATGAAGCGACCCGTGCCGCCCAAGCCGCCGAGCGTGAAGAGCGAAATCGAACTGGACAAAGAACGTTTGATCAGGCGAGGTATGCGAGCAAGATGAGAACGCGCGATGAAATAATGGACGCCGTGGTAAAACGCGCTTGCGGGTACGAGGCGAAGGAAGTGGTGGAAGAGTACGCCGTGGTCGACGGTTCGCTCGAGCTTGTAAAGCGCAAAATTACGGTCAAGGACGTTCCGCCCGACATCTCGGCGGCAAAGCTTGTAATGGACGGCGGCGACTTTAGCGAGCTGTCCGACGAACAGCTCGAAATGGAAAAGGCAAGGCTGCTTAAAGAGCTGTCGGCGGCGGGCGGCGGCAACGAGTAAACGTGTAAATAATCAATCAAGGAGTGTGTTTATGAAGGTTATCGAGTGCAAAACGAATATGCGCTGTGAGCTTGGCGGGTGCAAGAACCACGCGACGCGCGCAATCAAGTTTGACAAAGCGGGCATTAAAAGCCGCATTTACGCTTGCGACAAATGTCTTAACGAGCTGTATTCGGCTATCGGCGAAACGGTTGTGCCCAGGTCGATTGAAACCGCAAAAAAGAGCAAAAAGGGTGACAGATAAATGAAGCGCGAATATAAAGAGGATATTATCGAAAGCGTTAAAAACGACTACTTGGAGCGCGCCGAAGCACGCCGTCCGTTTGAAACGCAGTGGCGGCTCAACATGAATTTTTACATGGGCAATCAGTACTGCACGGCGTTACCGTCGGGCGAGATTGCCGACGTCGAGCGCGACTACTATTGGCAGGAACGCGAGGTGTTCAACCACATCTCGTCGCTTGTGGAAACGCGGCAGGCCAAGCTGAACACCGTAAGACCGACGCTTACCGTTCGACCGTTCTCGTCGGACGACGGCGACGTAAAGACCGCCAAAAACTCGACAAAGATTTTGTCATCGGCGTGCGACAAGCTGAATATGGACGCACTGCTGACAGAGGGTACTATGTGGTCGGAGATTTGCGGCACGAGCTTTTACTACGTCGGCTGGGATAAGCGCGGCGGGCTGGAGATAGGCGACGGCGTGTACGAGGGCGACGTGTGCGCTTCGGTCGTGTCGCCGTTCGAGATTTATCCCGACAACATCTTTGCGCAAAACCTGTGCGACTGCCGCTCGATTATTCGTGCGCGTAGCGTGGACGTGGACGAGATTAAGCGTGTGTACGGCAAATCGGTACCGCCCGAAAACAGCGACGTCATAGGGCTTTGCACCGCACAGCTAAGCGGCGGACTGACTGCATGCGGCACGGTTAACAAGCTGTCGGTGTCGAGCGCGCGCAACAGCGCTGTGCTTATCGAGCGGTTTACTCTGCCGTCGTCGGATAAGTCTAACGGCGAGTATGCGGTTGTCGCAAACGGCGAGCTTTTGTTTTACGGCGAGCTTCCGTATGTAAACGGCGCGGACGGCAAGCGCACGTACCCGTTTGTCAAACAGGTGTCGCTCGTAAACGCGGGGTGCTTTTTCGGCTCGTCGATCGTCGAGCGTTCCATTCCCGTACAGCGCGCGTACAATGCCGTTAAAAACCGTAAGCATGAGTTTATGAACAGACTCGCCATGGGCGTTATGGCGGTAGAGGACGGGTCGGTGGACATAGACAACCTCGAGGACGAGGGTATTTCGCCGGGCAAGATTTTGGTGTACCGTCAGGGCTCGACGCCGCCGCGCATGGTCGATCCCGGCGCAGTACCAAACAGCTTTGACGCCGAGGAAATGCGGTTGCTTGCAGAGTTCACGCAAATAAGCGGCGTAAGCGAAATCATGCGCTCGTCGGAAGCCGTTTCGGCAAGCATGAGCGGCGTGGCGTTACAGTTGCTTATCGAGCAGGACGATACGCGGCTCTCGCTGTCCGCCGAGTACGTGCGGCTAGCGGCGCGCGAGCTTGCGCGGCACATACTCAGGCTGTACAAGCAGTTCGGTAGGGAATCGCGCCTGTCGCGCATTGCAGGCAGCAGCGGCGAGGTCGAACTGGTGCGTTGGTCGGCTTCCGATATATCGAGCGACGACGTGGTTTTTGCCACCGACAACGAACTGCTTTCCACGCCCGCCATGCGGCAGAATATGATGTTCGAGCTGTTTAAAATGGGCTTACTGTCCGACGAGGACGGCAAGATGAGCGACGCCGCAAAGCACAGGTTTTTGGACGCCGTCGGCTACGGCGGTTGGGATAGCGATATCGACATGACCGAGGTGCATATGCGCCGCGCCGAAAAGGAAAACATGGACGGCGAGTACAAGCCGGACGAGTTTGACGACCACAAGACGCACGTCGACGTGCACGTTAAGTATTTGCTCGGCGAGTGCGACGGCAAAAAGGCGGACTCTCTCAGAGCGCATATCCGAGAGCACATGGCAATGATTAATTCGGGATCTGAAATTCGGGATTAGGAATTAAGAAAAAGGAGTTTAAACAATGCAAAACGACGAAGTAGAACAAACCGAGCAATCGGTCTCTAAAATAGGCAAGTTCAACACGGCGGACGATTTACTTCACGCCTACAACGCGCTCGAGAGCGAGTTTACAAAGCGCTGTCAGCTTGTAAAAGAGCTACAAACGGAGCTGGAATCCTTGCGCGCGCAGGCGGAAGCGGACGGACGAGCCGAGTCGGAGGACGGACAAACGGGGGATAACGCGGCGAGCGAAAACGCTAATATCCCTAACGATATCGAGAGCGATATTCCGCCCGAAAACTCGCAAAAACGCGACGAATATAGCGGTGTGTTGGACGAAGTGGCGCGCAACGCCGCAGTGTACGCCGAACTGCTTGCGGTAGTGCCCGAGGTAATGGACGCGTGCATTGCGCGCTACAAAGCGCGGCTTATCGAATCGCCGAGCGTGGGCTCGCCAAGCGGCATGGCTGTTATAGTGCCTGCAAAGCGCCCCAAAACGCTATCCGAGGCAAAGCGGTTGGCAGACAGTATGCTTAACGGCAACGTTAGGTAAAAACGACAAAAGGGAATAAATACCTACAAAAAAGAACAAAAAAGAATAAAAAGGAAGAAAAAACTACAGGAACGAACAAAATGGAATAGAAACGAAGAAAAAACTACAAAAACAAACAAAAAAGAATAAAAGGTGAGAGAAAGCAAGGAAAACGAACAAAATGGAATAAAAAGGAAGAAAAAACTACAGGAACGAACAAAATGGAATAAAAAGGAAGAAAAAACTACAAAAAAACACAAAAGCAAACAAAAACGAAGAAAAAAGGAGAAAACACATGGTAACATTACAAAACGCGGAAAACGCACTTAAGACCGTATATCTCGGCACGGTGACCGACCTACTCAACACGAGAGTCAATCCATTGCTGTCCAAGATAGAACAGACCTCGTCCGATGTGTGGGGCAAGGAAATACGCACGGCGGCGCGATTCGGCATAAACGGCGGTATAGGCGCGGGCGACGAGAGCGGCGACCTTCCCGCGGCGTACGGCAATAACTATCTTCAGTTTGTCGCCACGCTCAAAAACCTTTACGGGCAAATCGAAATATCGGACAAGGCGATACGGGCGTCTTCCGACGGGCGCGGCGCGTTTACCGATCTGCTCAACGCCGAGCTGGAGGGATTACTCAACGCGTCCAAGTTCAACCTCGGCAGAATGCTTTACGGCGACGGGTCTGGACTTCTTGCAACATTCTCGACTTTGGAAGGCGGCTTAGCCTGCGACACCGTGCGCAACGTAATCGAGGGGCTTGTCGTCGACGTGTACGGCGGCAGCGGCAGTAAGATCGGCACTGGCAGAATTACATATGTCAACCGCAAGACCAAGCAGGTAACAATCGACGGCGTTACGCCCTCGGTCGGCGACAAGATGTACGTGCAGGGCTCTAAGGACAAAGAGATAACGGGCATAGGCGCGCTGTTTAACGGCGACACCATTTACGGCGTACAAAAGAGCGCGCACCCATTTCTTAACCCGTACCAAAAATCGCTCGGCACGGGCATAGACGAAATCGCCATTCAGGAAGCGATCGACGCGCTGGAAAACGACGCGGGCTCTACCGTCGACTTTATAGCATGCTCGCAGGAAGCCAAGTATTCGTACATAGACTACATGTCGTCATTTAAGCGCAATATCGACGTGATGGAGCTTGACGGCGGATTTAAGACGCTCGCGTACAACGGCTTGCCGCTTGTGTACGACAGGTTTGTTCCCGAGGGCTGTATGTACCTGCTCAACACCAAGGCGTTCAAGCTTCATCAGCTGTGCGACTGGCGCTTCCTCGAAACAGAAAACGGCAAGATCCTGCGCCAAAACCAGGGCAAGCCGACTTTTACCGCCACACTCGTAAAATACTGCGACCTCATTTGTCAAAAGCCCAACGGTCAGGCTGTGATAAAGGACATAACGCGCAGTTGACCGGCAGAGTCGTCGAGGACGATTTGTTCGGCATAAGCCGCAGGCTAAAGAGCATTGACGACGGATATTTTGTGTTTCTCAACTACAAGACCGGCAAGTTCGAGGTACACAACAAAAAGGATACCCCGTCGCTGTGTCTTGTTTTGCCTTACGACAGGCTGGACGAGCGCACCGTTCGGCACGTGCTGTATACGCGTGCCGAGCGCGTCGCCGACATCGTGCGGAGAATGGACGAGCAAAACGCGCGGCTCGAGCGGAACAACCGTTACGCCGCCGTCGGCAGTATTGTCGCTCAGTGCGGATTTTAGCATAGTTTGGGGGGATAAAAAATGCTTATAAAAGATATAGCGCTTACCGCGGCGGAAATTGTGGGCGACAGCGTTGCGCTTGCGGCGCTTAACAGCGAGGAACATGAGGAAAACACATCGGTAAAGCTTATGCTTACTTCCGTGCTATCCGCGCTGAAAACGGTTGCCGCCGACTTTCCCGAGCCGAAAACAAACGGAGTGCAGTCGTCGGAAACGCTCGACGCGCAGGTGGATTGCACCTCGGCGGACGTGTACGCAGCGGCGTACCTTGCCGCGCGCAACTACTGTCTGTTTAAAGGACACACCGACGAGGCGAGCTGCTTTGCCGGGCTGTACGACGACGTAGCCGAGCGGCACAGACTAAAGCGGCGTGCTTCCGTACCGCCGCCGCGCAGGCTTACGTAATGGGGAGGGGGGAACATGTATACCAAAAGATTACCGCGCGGTAACAAATACAGACGGCGGACTAACAAGCTGGGCGCCGTCGATTACAAGCACGACGGAAGCGTCGTCGACCTTTCGGTCGCGGCGGAATGCTACAACTTTGACGGGTCGAGCGGCGCGTTGCGCCCGGGCTACGGCATAGAAGAGGACGAGTCGCTGGTGCCTAATTACGCCGTACGGTATTGGATATACAACTACTTTTCGGAAGAGGAAAACACATACGTAAAACAGCGCGTGTACCAAATACCGTCGGGTCAGATTTGTTATTGGAGCGACGCGCGCGACCGTCACGTCTTTATTTCCGGAAAGGTATATCCGCCGTTTGACGTAATCAACTACAAACTCGATTCCAAGGACGTAATACTCCTGTCGTGCGACGGGCACCGCCTGTTTACCTGGAACGGCAGAAACCTTGTCGAGCACGAAAACAGCCCGATGGTTTCGTCCATGGCGCTTCATTACGAGCGGTTGTTCGTGACAAGTCGCGACGAAAAATTCAAGGTGTTCTTTTCCAAAAACCTCGACCCGACCAACTGGGATATAAGCGCGGACGGCGGCGGATTTATCGAGCTGTTGGACGAGCGCGGCTATTGCAATAAGGTGGTGTCGTTCGGAAGCTACCTGTACGTCTTTCGCGAGCGCGGTATCAGCAGGATAACGGCGTACGGCGACCAAAGCGAGTTTGCCGTAGTCAATCTGTTTGTTACCGCGGGGCGGATATTCCCGTCAAGCATTATCACGTGCGGAAACGTAATTATGTTTTTGGCGTCGGACGGACTGTACGTGTTTGACGGCTACGACTGTCGGCGCGTGCTCGAAAACCTAAAGAGTCTGATCGTGCCAAACGACGACTGCGCGTGCGCCTACCATGACGGGCGGTATTTCCTCGCCTGCAAAATGAACTTCCGCGACGGCAAAACGGTGGGGTGCGAAACCGCCGAGTACAAGGTTAACGGGCTTATATCGTTCGACCCGAACTCGGGCGAGTACACGATATGCCGCGGCATGGATATAAGGTTTATGAACTCGTGCTCGTTTAACGGCAGGGATTACCTAATGGGCAGCGACGTAGACCGCGCAGGGATAATGACAGAGTGCGGAGCGCGTTACGGCGAGCCGCTACCAAAGCATTGGAAGAGCCCCGCGTTTGACTTTGGTACGCCCGACAAGCAAAAACGCATTCTCGGCATTATGATAAAGTCGGACGGACAGGCTTCCGTAACGGTCGACGGCGACGGGCAAAAAACGACGTACGCCGTGGATAACGGCACAGACGTAATAAAGCTGTTTGTAAGCTGTTACCGCATGACTGTGGCGGTAGACGCGGACGCCGCGGACTGCAATGTGTCGCCGTTTACAGTAACGTATTCGATATTTTAGTGGAGGCAAAAGTTATGGATAAAGCAACGGTAGCGCTTGCCGCGACCGAGGATAACGCCGCGGCGATAGCAAAACTGCAAAAAACGGTCGGTAAAATCGGTTGCCGCGCGGTCAACGGGGTAGTCGAGGGCACGTTCAGCAAATTGGGCGAGGTCACGTCGGACGGAAAAGTCGTAGTTATTGCCGTGGTACCGGCAGGCGGGGCGTCGTTGATTTACTTCAACGGCGAACTGCTACGCAAGGACAAAACGCCGTTGTTCACGATCCTACCTGCGGGCACGGGCGAGCTTACCGTTCAGCCGCCGGTCGCCGGGGTGTATGCAATAATTTTAGGCGAATAAATAAGGAGGTCAAAATACATTAATGGACGAGATAATTTCACTCGTAGTAGCCAACGGTATATTTGCCGTGCTGTTTTGCGGACTGCTCATTTACGAACTTAAGGACAGCCGCGCGCGCGAAGCGGGCTACGTCAAAACGATACGCTCGCTAAGCGACAGGCTGGGAATTCTGTCGGCGGTCAAGACGGACACGGACGAAATAAAAACGGCAGTGGACGAAATAAAGACCGATACCAAAACGCTGTGCTCGAGCGCAGTTAAGCGTGCGCCCGCAAAGGGCGGCGCCAAATGCGGAGGCGGAGAATGTGCAACGGCGACGGCGTAGCCAAAAACGGCAGACGCGATACGCGCACCTGCCGCGAGATAATGCAAGACTACTACATATACCGCTACAATCTATTTAAGGAGAAGTACGAAAAAAATGTCAAATAAAAGGGATACCGTCGACGCGCGCGACGAGCTGTTAAAGGAAATAGAAAAGCTGGAAACCCCCGGTTGGTCGGCGACCAAAACCGACCTGCCCAAAACCACGCTCGACGAAATCGAATACGACCGCCCGACGGACGAAGCGCTCGGCAAGACAGCCGAGTCCGAGCTGTCGTCGTACAAGACGGAAGGCGAAAAGTCGGTCAGGGATTCCGTCGAGGCGCAAAACAAAGCGCTTGCGGATAAACGCGACGCGTACGCGACAAGCCGCGACGGGGAAGTGTCCGCACTCGACGAGCAGTACCGTTCCGCCGTGCGCGCCGTGGATAACGACGTGGTGCGCCGCGGGCTTGCGCGCTCGTCTATCGCGGTGGTCGAACGCGCCGAGCTCGAGCGCGAGTACCTAAGCCGCAACGCCGATATCGCGTCGAGCTACGGAAAAAAGCTTGCCGAGCTCGACGGCGAGATCGCGGCGTACGACGGCAAACTGAAAAAGGCGCTTGACGACTTTAACCTCGCGTATGCGGCAAAGCTGAATCAGCGCATAACCGAGCTAAAGACCGAGCGCGACAAAAAGGAACAGGAAGTGCTCAAGTATAACAACGAGGTAAAAAAGAGCCAAGCCAAGCTGGACAGCGACAGAGCAAAGGACGAGTACGCGCTATACAAAGCGGCGCTCGATATAGAGCAACAGCAAAACAGCATGAGCGGTCTGCCGTCCGAGCGCGTTAACGAAACGTACAAGGCGATTTACAACGCAATGGACAAGTTTTTGGGCTCGATGGACAAGGACGACGCTATGGTGGAACTACTCAACCACTCGCTGTATCGTCAGCACCTGTCCAACTACTACTATAACCGTTTGCTTGACAAGTACGGCAGGGTTTAATAGGGGGATAAATGAAAGAAAAAATAAAGCACGCGAGCTTTTGGGTCGGGCTGATCGGCGCGATATTTCTCATCCTCGGCGCGTTCGGGGTGGAAATAGGCGACGACGCCGCAAATACGGTAGTTAATGCCGTTTGCTCGTTTCTCGTCATGCTCGGCATAGTCGTGCCCGAAAAACCGACTGCCGACCAAACCGACGAAAGCGAAGAGAATTAATCTTTAGTATTGCTGCGCAGTCCGCTTTTTTGTCCCCCATGAGGGAACCCGAGTAGTGCGCGGTGCGTTCGGTTGTGTAATCCTCTTTGTTGTCCGCCAAGTGGGAACTCGAGTAGTGCGCGGCGCGTTCGGTTGTGCAGTCCTCTTTGTTGTCCGCCAAGTGGGAACTCGAGTAGTGCGCGGCGCGTTCGGTTGTGCACTCCTCTTTGTTGTCCCCCTCGGGGGAAACGTCACGAGCCTGCGAGTGACAAAGGGGTTGCGGTAATTTCGGTTCTTAACCAACATCAATGTAAT